>NZ_CP196379.1:0-1985962 GCF_058507935.1 Bifidobacterium sp. ESL1130
GAAACCGAAGTCCCTACCCCTCACAGAAAAGTAATGTGGCGGTGCGCTACTCTCCCACACCCTCCCGAGTGCAGTACCATCGCCGTGCCAGGCCTTAGCTACCGGGTTCGAAATGGGACCGGGCGTTTCCCCTGGGCTATGACCACCACAAATCTTCAACTATCACCACACCCGAAAGCATGGGGCAACCGTGACGGTTTGGGAACCGGAAAGCAGACGCGAATCAGACACAACCACACGTTTCATGACCACCACACTCCGTGATGCCATCAACAATACACGCAGAACACACGCCAACCCCTCTCCAAAGAGAAGAGAAAAGTGTATTACCATTCGACCATTAGTACCGGTCAGCTCCACCCCTCACAGGGCTTCCACGTCCGGCCTATCAACCATGTCATCTAGCATGGGGTCTCCAACGCCTCAAAGGGCGCACGGAATCCTAATCTTGGAGCAGGCTTCCCGCTTAGATGCTTTCAGCGGTTATCCCTTCCAAACGTAGCTAACCGGCCATGCCACTGGCGTGACAACCGGCATACCAGAGGTTTGTCCACCCAGGTCCTCTCGTACTATGGGCAGGTCTCCTCAAGATTCCAACGAGCGCAGAGGATAGAGACCAAACTGTCTCACGACGTTCTGAACCCAGCTCGCGTGCCGCTTTAATCGGCGAACGGCCGAACCCTTGGGACCTGCTACAGCCCCAGGATGCGACGAGCCGACATCGAGGTGCCAAACCATCCCGTCGATATGGACTCTTGGGAATGATCAGCCTGTTATCCCCGGGGTACCTTTTATCCGTTGAGCGATGCCGCGTCCGTACGCCGGCACCGGATCACTATCCCCGACTTTCGTCCCTGCTCGACCCGTCGGTCTCGCAGTCAAGCTCCCTTGTGCGATTACACTCAACACCCGATTGCCAACCGGGCTGAGGGAACCTTTGGGCGCCTCCGTTACTCTTTAGGAGGCAACCGCCCCAGTTAAACTACCCGCCAGGCACTGTCCCTGACACGGATAACGCGTCGAGGTTAGACATCAAATAAAAACAGAGCGGTATTTCACCTTGCGACTCCACCATGACTAGCGCCACAGCTTCAACGTCTCCCGCCTATGCTACACAGTCCTCACCTAATGCCAATACCAAGGTATAGTAAAGGTCCCGGGGTCTTTTCGTCCTTCTGCGCTTAACGAGCATCTTTACTCGTACTGCAATTTCGCCGAGCTCCTGGTCGAGACAGTGGGGAAGTCGTTACGCCATTCGTGCAGGTCGGAACTTACCCGACAAGGAATTTCGCTACCTTAGGATGGTTATAGTTACCACCGCCGTTTACCGGGGCTTAAATTCACCGCTGCCCCCTCCGAAGAGGGATGACGGATCCTCTTAACCTTCCGGCACCGGGCAGGCGTCAGTGCATATACAGCGACTTACGTCTTCGCATGCACCTGTGTTTTTGGTAAACAGTCGCTACCCCCTGGTCTGTGCCACCCCCCAACGCTCTACCAGTAAATGGCTTCACACGAAGGGGTCTCCCTTATACCGAAGGCACGGGAGTAATTTGCCGAGTTCCTTGACCAGGATTCGCTCGATCGCTTTGGTATACTCTACCTGACCACCTGTGTCGGTTTACGGTACGGGCGGAACACACCCTCACACCGAAGCTTTTCTTGGCAACAGGAACCACCGGATTCGTCCCCAACGGGACCCATCATCACGCCTCACCCTTCACGCCCCCCGGATTTGCCTAGGGGACAGGCCACACGCTTAACCACGGAAAACCACCTCCGCAGCCGGCTTACCCATCACGTCACTCCTGTGCTACCCTACCGGAAAGAGGGTCCCAACACACACGCTTCACCAACCCCGAAGGGCAAGATCCACACACATGGAGGTTAGCATCTAACTTTCGGATCTGTCGGTTGTGCACCGGTACGGGAATATCAACCCGTTCATCCATTCGACTACGCCTGTCGGCCTCGCCTTAGGACCCGACTCACCCGGGGACGATGAACGTGGCCCCGGAACCCTTGGTCATCCAGCGGACGGGATCCTCACCCGTCTCTCGCTACTCATGTCTACATTCTCACTTCCGCCCAGTCCACGACAGGTTTACACCGCCGCTTCACCCCAGAACGGAACGCTCTCCTACCCAGTACAAAAATACTGCCGCGTCTTCGGTGGTGTGCTTAAGCCCCGCTACATTGTCGGCGCGGAACCACTAGACCAGTGAGCTGTTACGCACTCTTTCAAGGATGGCTGCTTCTGAGCCAACCTCCTGGCTGTCGATGCGACTCCACATCCTTTCCCACTTAGCACACGCTTAGGGACCTTAGACGACGATCTGGGCTGTTTCCCTTTCGACGACGGAGCTTATCCCCCGCCGACTCACTGCCGCGATACACCTCACAGGTATTCGGAGTTTGGTTGCTATTGGTACCCAATACGGGCCCGCAAGCATCCAGTAGCTCTACCCCCTGGAGGCAATTAACACGACGCTGCACCTAAATGCATTTCGGAGAGAACCAGCTATCACGGAATTTGATTGGCCTTTCACCCCTAACCCCAAGTCATCCCCCCAGTTTTCAACCTAGGTGGGTGCGGTCCTCCACACGGTCTTACCCGTGCTTCAACCTGCTCAGGGCTAGATCATCCCGCTTCGGGTCCAGGACACGCGACTCAACGCGCTATTCACACTCGCTTTCGCTACGGCTTCCCCACACGGGTTAGCCTCGCCACATGCCACTGACTCGTAGACTCATTTTTCGATAGGCACGCCGTCACCCCACAAAGAAGGCTCCGACGGTTTGTAAGCGCACGGTTTCAGAAACTATTTCACTCCCCTCCCGGGGTACTTTTCACCTTTCCCTCACGGTACTCGTTCACTATCGGTCAGACAGATATATTTAGACTCACCCAACGGTCTGGGCAGATTCACACGGAATTCCTCGTGGACCGTGCTACTTGGGAAACACAATCAAGCAGGAACGCGCCTTCGGCTACGGGGCCATCACCCTCTACGGCCAGGAATTCAATCCTGTTCACCTACCACGTTCACATTCACCCGCCAAGCTCGTCAGCACTTGGACACATGCTCCCACAACCCCTCATACGCAACACCTGACGGCTATCACACATACAAGGTTTGGTCTCCTCCGCTTTCGCTCGCCACTACTCACGGAATATCTTTTCCTACAGGTACTGAGATGTTTCACTTCCCTGCGTCCCCTCCACACCGGCAAAACCGGCAGGTACCGACCCATAACGGCCGGTGGGTTTCCCCATTCGGAAATCCTCGGATCAAAGCCCGTTTGGCGGCTCCCCGAGGCTTATCGCAGCCTACAACGTCCTTCATCGGTACTGTCTGCCAAGGCATCCACCATACGCCATAACAAGCAACACACTCACCAGGCATAAAACCCAGCCACGCGCACCTGCCATGTAACACCTAGACAACACATCGTCACATAATGATCACAAAACGATCGACCGAACTCAAATAAGAGTTCAATCAAAAATTGCATCTAACAAAACAAACAAGAAACATCTTGCTTGCTCGCGTCCACTATCCAGTTCTCAAACCACCACACACAACCAACCAGACAACCACAAACCATGATCACCCAGCCAGAAGGCACGAACCGCACCAGAAACAAATCTGGGGTGACAGTCCGGGAACCCAAAAGCATGCCCAACCACAATATCTCTATAAACGCTCTGATCTTTTCCACACCAGCAAGACCCAACCAGCGGACTATCCACCGGCAGGCCGACACCGGCCACCAAACAGTGACCTGAATTCTCCGTAGAAAGGAGGTGATCCAGCCGCACCTTCCGGTACGGCTACCTTGTTACGACTTAGTCCCAATCACGAGCCTCACCTTAGACGGCTCCTTCCACAAGGGTTAGGACACCGGCTTCGGGTGCTGCCCACTTTCATGACTTGACGGGCGGTGTGTACAAGGCCCGGGAACGCATTCACCGCAGCGTTGCTGATCTGCGATTACTAGCGACTCCGCCTTCATGGAGTCGAGTTGCAGACTCCAATCCGAACTGAGACCGGTTTTAAGGATCCGCTTCATGTCACCATGTCGCATCCCGTTGTACCGGCCATTGTAGCATGCGTGAAGCCCTGGACGTAAGGGGCATGATGATCTGACGTCATCCCCACCTTCCTCCGAGTTAACCCCGGCGGTCCCTTGCGAGTTCCCACCATAACGTGCTGGCAACACAAGGCGAGGGTTGCGCTCGTTGCGGGACTTAACCCAACATCTCACGACACGAGCTGACGACGACCATGCACCACCTGTGAACCTGCCCCGAAGGGAAACCCCATCTCTGAGGCGGTCAGGAACATGTCAAGCCCAGGTAAGGTTCTTCGCGTTGCATCGAATTAATCCGCATGCTCCGCCGCTTGTGCGGGCCCCCGTCAATTTCTTTGAGTTTTAGCCTTGCGGCCGTACTCCCCAGGCGGGATGCTTAACGCGTTAGCTCCGACACGGAACCCGTGGAATGGGCCCCACATCCAGCATCCACCGTTTACGGCGTGGACTACCAGGGTATCTAATCCTGTTCGCTCCCCACGCTTTCGCTCCTCAGCGTCAGTAACAGCCCAGAGACCTGCCTTCGCCATTGGTGTTCTTCCCGATATCTACACATTCCACCGTTACACCGGGAATTCCAGTCTCCCCTACTGCACTCTAGCCTGCCCGTACCCGGCGCAAATCCACCGTTAAGCGATGGACTTTCACACCAGACGCGACAAACCGCCTACGAGCTCTTTACGCCCAATAAATCCGGATAACGCTTGCACCCTACGTATTACCGCGGCTGCTGGCACGTAGTTAGCCGGTGCTTATTCGAAAGGTACACTCACTCTCGCTTGCTCCCTAACAAAAGCGGTTTACAACCCGAAGGCCTTCATCCCGCACGCGGCGTCGCTGCATCAGGCTTTCGCCCATTGTGCAATATTCCCCACTGCTGCCTCCCGTAGGAGTCTGGGCCGTATCTCAGTCCCAATGAGGCCGGTCACCCTCTCAGGCCGGCTACCCGTCAAAGCCTTGGTGGGCCATTACCCCGCCAACAAGCTGATAGGACGCGACCCCATCCCATACCGGTAAACCCTTTCCCACAATCACATGCGATCATGTGGAACATTCGGCATTACCACCCGTTTCCAGAAGCTATTCCAAAGTACAGGGCAGGTTGGTCACGCATTACTCTCCCGTTCGCCACTCTCACCATAGTGCAAGCACCATGGATCCCGTTCGACTTGCATGTGTTAAGCACGCCGCCAGCGTTCATCCTGAGCCAGAATCGAACCCTCCACAAAAAAATTCGTGAAAAAGCCTTTTACAAGCTCTCCAAATAATAAATTGACAGTCCGTTTCCTTAAGGAAGGAAACGTCCCTCACCAAAAAACCCCGACATCAATTAACACCCCTCGGTGACCCCACCACAACAGCAAGGCAGACATCGGACTGGCAATCAAAACAAAAAATAAAGTAGTACAGACACACTCTTGAGTTCTCAAACCACCACCACACCAACAACTTCAAGCAATCTCGAAGATTTGTTGTCGCTGTCGGGCAGCAAGTAAGTAACTTACACGGGGTTGGCTACTTTTGCAAGTTGCGCATGAAAAGTATGCCTTTATTCGTTGGAATTCCGCCATTCTCTCGGCGTGTCGAAAACTGCGTTTTCTACCCCTTTCTGCACAGTACTGCTGCCTAATTACTTCAAAAAATTAGCCAAAATACCTTCAGAATTCTCGTCCTTCGGCGTGTCGCGAGGCATCTACCTTCTCATAGCAGACCAATACCCAGCACGCGAGCGCCGTTTATCTGTTTCTTCTGCCAATCGGCGTTCAGAAACCACCCGTCCTATACGAGTGAGCCTTCCTGCACCGTTGGTCTTATCTCCCTCTACCTCCCACGCACAACCGTGTGCGTATTCCCGTTCATAGCTTTGTCGACCTGCACATCGTGCACTCGTCTCCCTTTACACTCGGGCTCGTTATCCCGTGCATTCCCATACTTGCCAGCACTCATCACATCGCACAATACGCAAAAGCGGGCGCATCGGATAACCGCGCGCCCGCCACTCGTACCCCCTTGAGGTTTAGTACGTCTGCTGAACCTGCAATCCCTGCCCACGCAAGGCAGCCAAGATACGTTCAATATGCTCAGGTCCGTTCGTTTCCACGGTCACTTCAAGAAGCACACCATTGCGATAGTGCCCAGAAGCCTTGAACTGGTCGTGGTTGAGCTCGATAACGTTGGCACGCTGTTCGGCGAGTATGGAAGCTACCTTGACCAGTTGCCCTGGCACATCCGGCAAATCCACCGCAAACTGCATGATGCGACCGCGCGAAATCATGCCCCGCTGAATTACAGCGCCAATGGTGACGGTATCGATGTTGCCTCCCGAGACGATCGGAACCACCACATGTTCTCCTTGAGCAGACCTGAAGGCCTCGGATTCATCCTGCAGATGTTCAAGCGCCGCCAGAGATACTGCTCCTGCAGCCTCGACCACCAACTTGTGTTTTTCCAACATCAGCAGAATCATCTGCGAAATTTCAGCCTCACTGACAGTAACCAAGTCATCGATATATCGCGACAACAGCGCAAAGGTCAAATCTCCGGGACGTTTCACAGCCACACCTTCGGCAGCAGTGTTCACCGAAGCTGCAGGAACCACGCTTCCCGCATCGAGCGACAGTCTCCAGGCAGGTGACTGTTCAGGTATCGCACCTATCACGCGCACATCTGGGCGGAAGGTCTTCACAGCCATGGCTATACCGGAGCCTAAACCTCCGCCGCCGAGCGGAACTACAATATCGGTCACTTCTGGCTTGTCATGGAGAATTTCCAAAGCGATGGTTCCCTGGCCGGTCAGCACTTCATAGTCGTCGAACGGATGTACGAATGTCATCTTCTTATCCGTTGAAAGCTGCTGAGCGTACGCCGAGCTTTCATCAAAGTTTTCACCGTGCAACACTACGTGTGCGCCGTAGGCTTTAGTGGCATCTACCTTGAGGGGTGGAGTTGCTCGAGGCATGACGATGGTAGCTTGTGCGCCACGCTCTTTGGCGGCGAAAGCGACTCCTTGCGCATGATTGCCTGCAGAAGCAGTTACCAATCCCTTTTCTAGTTCAGAATCAGCCAAAGCGGCAATCTTGTTATATGCTCCGCGAATCTTGAACGATCCGGTCTCTTGAAGGTTTTCGAGCTTCATCGCTACTTCAAACCCATTGCGGCTGCTCAAAGCGTCGGAGTGCATGGTGGGCGTATGCCGCACTGTACCACTCAGACGTTGTTCGGCCGCCTCGAGATCTGCTGCGTGATCTGCGTTGACATACTGCTGAAGTTCATGAGTATCCATGCTGTTATTATCCACACAGCACAGGGCAAATGTGCAATCGCTGTCACATATTGGACAGATCATAGTGTTCGATGGTTTCTGACGCGTCAGTGTGCCAGGAAACAGTATGTCGAGAAAGACGATGCATCATTGATGCGCTGCAGATGCGTTGTAGTAGTTCTTACACATGCCGAGATGAGTGCGTCTATTGTCAAGAATCGAGCAGGGACATGAACGGACGTGCTCGCAGACTGGAGCAAATGCGTCGTAAGCACTGGTACAGACCCAGACCGCCATATTCTGATGGAGTCGAAGCCGTATCGTCGTCGTCCGGTGCCGTCGTTTACTACTTCCACCATGCAGCAGGCTGCCGGCAACCGTCTTTCCATGAGTTCACGCCAGACCATGCGGGCTGCGCAAGGTTTGTATGAGAACGGTTTCATCACAAAGTGGTCAAACCGCATGTCAGCAGGTGAAAGAGCAGAGCTACGCAGTGTTCTCAACGTATGTACATGCTCACGAACTTAGCAAGCCTTTCGCACATAACCATTCGTATTGAAGCAACACCCTTACGATGAAGAGGCTTGAGCTTCTGTCTACGCGAACATGCTTCCATACCGATAAGGTTTGTTATGTCAGATTTACCTTTTGGGTTTGCTGCAGATTTTCTACCACCCGTGCGCTGCGGAACACAAAAACGAAAGGGGCAGGAAACCGAAGTCCCTACCCCTCACAGAAAAGTAATGTGGCGGTGCGCTACTCTCCCACACCCTCCCGAGTGCAGTACCATCGCCGTGCCAGGCCTTAGCTACCGGGTTCGAAATGGGACCGGGCGTTTCCCCTGGGCTATGACCACCACAAATCTTCAACTATCACCACACCCGAAAGCATGGGGCAACCGTGACGGTTTGGGAACCGGAAAGCAGACGCGAATCAGACACAACCACACGTTTCATGACCACCACACTCCGTGATGCCATCAACAATACACGCAGAACACACGCCAACCCCTCTCCAAAGAGAAGAGAAAAGTGTATTACCATTCGACCATTAGTACCGGTCAGCTCCACCCCTCACAGGGCTTCCACGTCCGGCCTATCAACCATGTCATCTAGCATGGGGTCTCCAACGCCTCAAAGGGCGCACGGAATCCTAATCTTGGAGCAGGCTTCCCGCTTAGATGCTTTCAGCGGTTATCCCTTCCAAACGTAGCTAACCGGCCATGCCACTGGCGTGACAACCGGCATACCAGAGGTTTGTCCACCCAGGTCCTCTCGTACTATGGGCAGGTCTCCTCAAGATTCCAACGAGCGCAGAGGATAGAGACCAAACTGTCTCACGACGTTCTGAACCCAGCTCGCGTGCCGCTTTAATCGGCGAACGGCCGAACCCTTGGGACCTGCTACAGCCCCAGGATGCGACGAGCCGACATCGAGGTGCCAAACCATCCCGTCGATATGGACTCTTGGGAATGATCAGCCTGTTATCCCCGGGGTACCTTTTATCCGTTGAGCGATGCCGCGTCCGTACGCCGGCACCGGATCACTATCCCCGACTTTCGTCCCTGCTCGACCCGTCGGTCTCGCAGTCAAGCTCCCTTGTGCGATTACACTCAACACCCGATTGCCAACCGGGCTGAGGGAACCTTTGGGCGCCTCCGTTACTCTTTAGGAGGCAACCGCCCCAGTTAAACTACCCGCCAGGCACTGTCCCTGACACGGATAACGCGTCGAGGTTAGACATCAAATAAAAACAGAGCGGTATTTCACCTTGCGACTCCACCATGACTAGCGCCACAGCTTCAACGTCTCCCGCCTATGCTACACAGTCCTCACCTAATGCCAATACCAAGGTATAGTAAAGGTCCCGGGGTCTTTTCGTCCTTCTGCGCTTAACGAGCATCTTTACTCGTACTGCAATTTCGCCGAGCTCCTGGTCGAGACAGTGGGGAAGTCGTTACGCCATTCGTGCAGGTCGGAACTTACCCGACAAGGAATTTCGCTACCTTAGGATGGTTATAGTTACCACCGCCGTTTACCGGGGCTTAAATTCACCGCTGCCCCCTCCGAAGAGGGATGACGGATCCTCTTAACCTTCCGGCACCGGGCAGGCGTCAGTGCATATACAGCGACTTACGTCTTCGCATGCACCTGTGTTTTTGGTAAACAGTCGCTACCCCCTGGTCTGTGCCACCCCCCAACGCTCTACCAGTAAATGGCTTCACACGAAGGGGTCTCCCTTATACCGAAGGCACGGGAGTAATTTGCCGAGTTCCTTGACCAGGATTCGCTCGATCGCTTTGGTATACTCTACCTGACCACCTGTGTCGGTTTACGGTACGGGCGGAACACACCCTCACACCGAAGCTTTTCTTGGCAACAGGAACCACCGGATTCGTCCCCAACGGGACCCATCATCACGCCTCACCCTTCACGCCCCCCGGATTTGCCTAGGGGACAGGCCACACGCTTAACCACGGAAAACCACCTCCGCAGCCGGCTTACCCATCACGTCACTCCTGTGCTACCCTACCGGAAAGAGGGTCCCAACACACACGCTTCACCAACCCCGAAGGGCAAGATCCACACACATGGAGGTTAGCATCTAACTTTCGGATCTGTCGGTTGTGCACCGGTACGGGAATATCAACCCGTTCATCCATTCGACTACGCCTGTCGGCCTCGCCTTAGGACCCGACTCACCCGGGGACGATGAACGTGGCCCCGGAACCCTTGGTCATCCAGCGGACGGGATCCTCACCCGTCTCTCGCTACTCATGTCTACATTCTCACTTCCGCCCAGTCCACGACAGGTTTACACCGCCGCTTCACCCCAGAACGGAACGCTCTCCTACCCAGTACAAAAATACTGCCGCGTCTTCGGTGGTGTGCTTAAGCCCCGCTACATTGTCGGCGCGGAACCACTAGACCAGTGAGCTGTTACGCACTCTTTCAAGGATGGCTGCTTCTGAGCCAACCTCCTGGCTGTCGATGCGACTCCACATCCTTTCCCACTTAGCACACGCTTAGGGACCTTAGACGACGATCTGGGCTGTTTCCCTTTCGACGACGGAGCTTATCCCCCGCCGACTCACTGCCGCGATACACCTCACAGGTATTCGGAGTTTGGTTGCTATTGGTACCCAATACGGGCCCGCAAGCATCCAGTAGCTCTACCCCCTGGAGGCAATTAACACGACGCTGCACCTAAATGCATTTCGGAGAGAACCAGCTATCACGGAATTTGATTGGCCTTTCACCCCTAACCCCAAGTCATCCCCCCAGTTTTCAACCTAGGTGGGTGCGGTCCTCCACACGGTCTTACCCGTGCTTCAACCTGCTCAGGGCTAGATCATCCCGCTTCGGGTCCAGGACACGCGACTCAACGCGCTATTCACACTCGCTTTCGCTACGGCTTCCCCACACGGGTTAGCCTCGCCACATGCCACTGACTCGTAGACTCATTTTTCGATAGGCACGCCGTCACCCCACAAAGAAGGCTCCGACGGTTTGTAAGCGCACGGTTTCAGAAACTATTTCACTCCCCTCCCGGGGTACTTTTCACCTTTCCCTCACGGTACTCGTTCACTATCGGTCAGACAGATATATTTAGACTCACCCAACGGTCTGGGCAGATTCACACGGAATTCCTCGTGGACCGTGCTACTTGGGAAACACAATCAAGCAGGAACGCGCCTTCGGCTACGGGGCCATCACCCTCTACGGCCAGGAATTCAATCCTGTTCACCTACCACGTTCACATTCACCCGCCAAGCTCGTCAGCACTTGGACACATGCTCCCACAACCCCTCATACGCAACACCTGACGGCTATCACACATACAAGGTTTGGTCTCCTCCGCTTTCGCTCGCCACTACTCACGGAATATCTTTTCCTACAGGTACTGAGATGTTTCACTTCCCTGCGTCCCCTCCACACCGGCAAAACCGGCAGGTACCGACCCATAACGGCCGGTGGGTTTCCCCATTCGGAAATCCTCGGATCAAAGCCCGTTTGGCGGCTCCCCGAGGCTTATCGCAGCCTACAACGTCCTTCATCGGTACTGTCTGCCAAGGCATCCACCATACGCCATAACAAGCAACACACTCACCAGGCATAAAACCCAGCCACGCGCACCTGCCATGTAACACCTAGACAACACATCGTCACATAATGATCACA
Organism: Bifidobacterium sp. ESL1130; assembly: GCF_058507935.1. Lineage (NCBI taxonomy): Bacteria > Bacillati > Actinomycetota > Actinomycetes > Bifidobacteriales > Bifidobacteriaceae > Bifidobacterium > Bifidobacterium sp. ESL1130. Next base: position 11,539 of record NZ_CP196379.1, read on the forward strand.
AAACGATCGACCGAACTCAAATAAGAGTTCAATCAAAAATTGCATCTAACAAAACAAACAAGAAACATCTTGCTTGCTCGCGTCCACTATCCAGTTCTCAAACCACCACACACAACCAACCAGACAACCACAAACCATGATCACCCAGCCAGAAGGCACGAACCGCACCAGAAACAAATCTGGGGTGACAGTCCGGGAACCCAAAAGCATGCCCAACCACAATATCTCTATAAACGCTCTGATCTTTTCCACACCAGCAAGACCCAACCAGCGGACTATCCACCGGCAGGCCGACACCGGCCACCAAACAGTGACCTGAATTCTCCGTAGAAAGGAGGTGATCCAGCCGCACCTTCCGGTACGGCTACCTTGTTACGACTTAGTCCCAATCACGAGCCTCACCTTAGACGGCTCCTTCCACAAGGGTTAGGACACCGGCTTCGGGTGCTGCCCACTTTCATGACTTGACGGGCGGTGTGTACAAGGCCCGGGAACGCATTCACCGCAGCGTTGCTGATCTGCGATTACTAGCGACTCCGCCTTCATGGAGTCGAGTTGCAGACTCCAATCCGAACTGAGACCGGTTTTAAGGGATCCGCTTCATGTCACCATGTCGCATCCCGTTGTACCGGCCATTGTAGCATGCGTGAAGCCCTGGACGTAAGGGGCATGATGATCTGACGTCATCCCCACCTTCCTCCGAGTTAACCCCGGCGGTCCCTTGCGAGTTCCCACCATAACGTGCTGGCAACACAAGGCGAGGGTTGCGCTCGTTGCGGGACTTAACCCAACATCTCACGACACGAGCTGACGACGACCATGCACCACCTGTGAACCTGCCCCGAAGGGAAACCCCATCTCTGAGGCGGTCAGGAACATGTCAAGCCCAGGTAAGGTTCTTCGCGTTGCATCGAATTAATCCGCATGCTCCGCCGCTTGTGCGGGCCCCCGTCAATTTCTTTGAGTTTTAGCCTTGCGGCCGTACTCCCCAGGCGGGATGCTTAACGCGTTAGCTCCGACACGGAACCCGTGGAATGGGCCCCACATCCAGCATCCACCGTTTACGGCGTGGACTACCAGGGTATCTAATCCTGTTCGCTCCCCACGCTTTCGCTCCTCAGCGTCAGTAACAGCCCAGAGACCTGCCTTCGCCATTGGTGTTCTTCCCGATATCTACACATTCCACCGTTACACCGGGAATTCCAGTCTCCCCTACTGCACTCTAGCCTGCCCGTACCCGGCGCAGATCCACCGTTAAGCGATGGACTTTCACACCAGACGCGACAAACCGCCTACGAGCTCTTTACGCCCAATAAATCCGGATAACGCTTGCACCCTACGTATTACCGCGGCTGCTGGCACGTAGTTAGCCGGTGCTTATTCGAAAGGTACACTCACTCTCGCTTGCTCCCTAACAAAAGCGGTTTACAACCCGAAGGCCTTCATCCCGCACGCGGCGTCGCTGCATCAGGCTTTCGCCCATTGTGCAATATTCCCCACTGCTGCCTCCCGTAGGAGTCTGGGCCGTATCTCAGTCCCAATGAGGCCGGTCACCCTCTCAGGCCGGCTACCCGTCAAAGCCTTGGTGGGCCATTACCCCGCCAACAAGCTGATAGGACGCGACCCCATCCCATACCGGTAAACCCTTTCCCACAATCACATGCGATCATGTGGAACATTCGGCATTACCACCCGTTTCCAGAAGCTATTCCAAAGTACAGGGCAGGTTGGTCACGCATTACTCTCCCGTTCGCCACTCTCACCATAGTGCAAGCACCATGGATCCCGTTCGACTTGCATGTGTTAAGCACGCCGCCAGCGTTCATCCTGAGCCAGAATCGAACCCTCCACAAAAAAATTCGTGAAAAAGCCTTTTACAAGCTCTCCAAATAATAAATTGACAGTCCGTTTCCTTAAGGAAGGAAACGTCCCTCACCAAAAAACCCCGACATCAATTAACACCCCTCGGTGACCCCACCACAACAGCAAGGCAGACATCGGACTGGCAATCAAAACAAAAAATAAAGTAGTACAGACACACTCTTGAGTTCTCAAACCACCACCACACCAACTCAACATCATCTCTTGGAGAGAAGCTGTTGTGATGAGCAGCAAGAGATAAATATACGCGAGTTCTTGACTTTGCGCAAGTCGGGTACGCAAGAATGCCGCGAGACCCTTGAAATTCAGGGGTTCTCTCGGCGTGTCGAAAACCGGCTTTTATGCCTTCCATGACCTAGTTTAGCCGCAATATTTCCCGAATCAAGCTCGAAAATTAGGCGTTCATCGGCGTGTTGTATAGCCACTCCCCCATCTTCGCCCCGAAAGCCCAGCACACCATGTACCTAATATGTCCTCTTTCTGCTTCACACCATCAACCTTTTAGGCACAGCACACCCATGCACCTATGTCTTCTCCCTATATATGTCTCTCTACGTCCTCAAACATTCAAGCCGCTGACTTACGCCAATACTTACCGCTCACCTGTCTGCGACGAACCTGCTATAAACTTGAAGATATGAGCAAACACATTGCCGTATTGACAGGCGCAGGGATATCGACCTCTGCAGGCATACCGGACTTTCGCGGACCGGAGGGGGTATGGACCAAGCACCCCGAACAGATGAGCGTATACGACATCGACACATTCCTCAGTGACACCAAGCAGCGCCAATACTCTTGGGCCTGGCAGAAAGCCTCGCCAGTGTGGAATGCAGAACCCGGGGCAGCACACCGCTCCCTAGTGAAGCTGGAGGAGGCAGGCATGCTGACCCTGCTGGCCACGCAGAATTTCGATGCGTTGCACGAGAAAGCAGGCAACTCAAGCGACATCATCGTCAATCTGCACGGCAGCATCGGAACCTCGCACTGCATGAAGTGCCACGCACAATACCGGACAGCAGACATCATGGCAATGCTGGACGAGGAACCAGACCCGCACTGCCACCGCAGACTTCCCTATAGCGGCAACATGCCCTGCAACGGAATCATCAAAACCGACGTGGTGTATTTCGGGGAAATGCTGCCCGAAGGGGCGATGGAACACGCCAGTGCAGCTGTAGCGAAAGCGGACGAATTCTGGGTAATCGGTTCGACTTTAGAAGTGTTCCCCGCTGCAAGCCTGGCACCAATCGCTGCGCAGGCCGGAGTTCCAGTGACCATCATGAACATGGGGCGCACCCAGTATGACCGAATCGCCACCTCATTGATACACGACGACATCGCACAAGCGCTGCCGGAATTGGTTGAACGAACGATTCAGGAATCCTCTGAGTGAAAATCAGGATATGTACCATGCGAACATATTGGAGAATCACCCAGAATCTTTATGAATTCAAGAAACAGTGCCCTCATCAAGCGCGTTGTAAAGATGAAATAGTATAGCAAGATACGGTATTCCATAGCACGAAATCGCTGCACCATTAGCCCACGGTTGTAGCTATTCTTGGAAATCTACGGCGGCAATTAGCCCGACCGTTCACAGCATCAACGAAACTGCCCAGGGGCCATTGGGGCTGAACGACAGACAAGGGCTGTCAGACTGGAGGAGCGCATGTGCGGTATTGTGGCGTTTTGTGACCCAACGATTGTAGATAAAGACGTAACGATTCAATCCATGATGCGTATGATCGCGCACCGCGGACCCAACGAGTCAGGCAGCGGCTTCTACACCAACGACACCACCGCCATGGGATTCCGACGTCTGAGCGTCATCGACCTCGCAGGCGGCAAACAACCAATCTTCAACGAAGACGAATCCATACTCATCACCTTCAACGGCGAGATATACAACTACCAAACACTACGCAAAGAACTCATTGCCGCAGGGCACACCTTCCGCACCAAAGCCGATACCGAAGTGCTGCTGCACGGGTATGAGGAATGGGGCATGGATCAGCTGCTGAGCAGGGTGCGCGGCATGTTCGCCTTCCTGATTTGGGATGACAACAAGAAAAGCATGTTCGGAGCACGCGACCACTTCGGCATCAAACCCCTGTACTACTACAACCAAGACGGCACCTTCATCGCAGGATCGGAAATCAAATCGTTCCTGGTACACCCGCATTTCAAGAAGGAACTCAACCAGACGGCCGTCAAACCGTTCCTGATGAACCAGTACAACGATCTCGAGGAGACATTCTTCAAGGGTGTATACCGCTTCCCCGCCGGGCACTGGTTCGAATACCACGACGGCACCATGCACACGCATGAATTCTGGGATGCCACCTATGCCATCGACTACAGCCGCAGCGACGAAGAAATCATCGCCGAAATCGATGACACCATCACCGAGTCCGTGGAAGCGCACCGCGTAGCCGACGTACCCGTGGGCAGTTTCCTCTCAGAAGGTGTGGATTCAAGCTACATCACCACCGTGCTCAAACCGGAGGAAGTCTTCACCATCAACTTCGACGAAGGCCCCTACGACGAAGCCAGCAACGCCAAGCTGCTGGCCGAGAGCGAAGGGCTGAATTTCAACCAAGGCAGCGTTGACGGAGACGAAGCGTTCCGAGATTTCGCCGAGATGCAATACCACCTCGACGAGCCTGATGCCAACCCCTCGGTGGTACCGCTGTGGTACCTATGCCGGCTGGCGCGCAAGAAGGTAACCGTAGTGCTCTCCGGAGAAGGTGCGGACGAGCTGTTTGCCGGGTACGTCAACTACGGCATTCATACCAACAACAAAACACTGCGAAGCGCGGCGAGCGCCATGCACAAACTGCCCGCCCCAGCACGCAAGGCCGTGGCCAGCGCGCTCAAAAAGATGCCGAACTTCCCGGGGCGCACGCAAATGTACACGCAGACCGCCGAACCGCGGGAATACTATGCCGGTCAGTCATACATCTATGATCTGGACCAGCCCACCATCTTTACCGGCGAGCAGGCTGATGCAGTGCTGAAGCCGGCCTATCGCAACGGTCCAACCGCACAAGACCTATACCAACGCGACTTCGACAAGGTCGCTGGTGCCGAAGATGTGAAACAGATGCAGTACATCGACCTGCACCACTTCATGCTCAGCGACATCCTGCAGAAGGCCGACAAGATTTCCATGGCGCATTCGCTCGAATTGCGTGTGCCATACCTCGACCGCGAAGTGGCGGAACTGGCGAACGGCATCCCCTCAAGCAAACTCATCAACAATCATGACTCGAAAGACATCTTCCGCAGGGCTGCCAACCGGCGCCTGCCCGATGAGTGTGCCAACCGACGCAAGCTCGGCTTCCCGGTGCCCATCAAATCTTGGCTGAGACAAGAGAAGTACTGCAGTCAGATTCGTGCACTGTTCAACGAGGATTGGGTCGCTCAGTTCTTCGATCAGCAGGCAATCCTAAAACTGCTGCAGGAAAACTTTGACGGCGTGAGGGATGCCAGACGTCAGATATGGAATATCTTTACCTTCCTGACCTGGTACAAGCTTTTCTTCGTTGATTTTGCACAAACCCGACGCAAGTACGAACGCTTGCAGCCGGATGTGCAACGCTTTACGGAAAACGGAACGCTGATATGAGCCGTATGCCAATTGCCACAGTGAAGCGCACCATTGTGATGGTGGCGGTGGGCCTTCTGGCAGGCGTACTCTCAGGCCTGTTCGGTATTGGCGGTGGATCAATTGTTGTGCCGGCGATGGTGTGGATCGGCATGACGCAGCGGCACGCGGCGGCTACATCGCTTGCTTCCATCATTCCGATGTCCATATCCGGCGTGATCTCGTACGCTGCAGACGGGCATGTGGACTGGTTGGCAGCGCTGCTCATGGTGTGCGGCACGGTAATCGGATCACTCATCGGCAGTTGGCTGCTCTCGCGTCTATCAGAACTGTTGCTGCGCTGGGTATACGTGGCATTCCTGTTCTTCGTGGTGATTTCGCAACTCGTGTATACGCCTTCTCGCGACTCGAGCATCACCATGAGCACAGGCACGGCAGTCAGTCTCATAGTGCTCGGCGTAATCATCGGTATGCTGTCAGCTCTGCTGGGAGTAGGTGGAGGCGCTGTTGCAGTGCCTGCCCTCTCACTGCTGTTCGGTGCTTCAGACCTAGTGGCTCGAGGCACGTCATTGCTGGCCATGTTCCCCAGTTCCATCACCGGCACCCTCTCCAATTGGAAGCGGCATTTGGTTGACGTAAGAAAAGGACTGTTCATTGGAATTGTGGCAGCCATAGCAGCACCAATCGGCACTCATCTTGCCACAATGGTGTCAGCTCGCACAGGATCTTACTTGCTGGCGGCCTACCTGTGCATAATACTGCTGAGATGTGTGTGGACCGCGCTGAAAATTACGCCGGGCATTGGCCCGAAGCTGCCTAGGAAGTAACACGACGGCGAGCCGAGAAGAAGTCCTGCAATGCTGCAGCACACTCGGACTCGCATACCCCTCCAAACACCTGAGGTCGTGAGCCGATGTGCGGGTCACGCGGAATGTCCCATACTGACCCGCAGGCCCCCAGTTTCTCGTCCCAAGCGCCAAACACAATGCGGCCGATGTGCGCTTGAAGTGCAGCACCTGCACACATGGGACACGGCTCAAGAGTGACTACCAACGTGCAATCCGACAAGTTCCACGAAGCAGTGGTGCCTGTGCCGCAGGTATCGGCGGACGCTGCACAACGAGATACAGCTGCTTGACGCAACGCTTCTACCTCAGCATGAGACAGAGGGTCGCCGCTGGTCTCACGACGGTTCCGCCCCTCACCGATAATCTCGCCTGCGGCATCTAACACCACCGCTCCCACAGGCACTTCGCCGGCGGCTTGTGCGTCTTCAGCCAAACTCAGAGCCCGATGCATAGCCGATGTGAAACCGCTTGTACCTCGGACAGGCTTAGTGGTCTTTGCGGTCGTGGAAATCGCAGCAGGCTGAAGAGAATCGCTCATACGGGTAGTCTAGCGGTAACGACAGGGTTCGGCGAACATTAACGCGATCGTCTCCCAAGAAAATACGCATGTCCGCCCAAAGAAAATGTAGAAGGGCAAATAATAGACATAAGACGGAAAGAACAATCCTTTATAATGGGAGGAGACCTATGAAAAGCCAGTATAAAACGCGGACACACCAGTGTACGGTGCGCCTACGCACGTACCGTGGCGAAGCGTGCCAATATGCTGTCAGCACAACATCACGAATACAGTCAACGGGGAGCAATATATGGAAATACTCGAACTGATCCTGTCCATCTTGGGGGCGGTGGTGCTCTCGTCTTTCGTGAGCCGCTTCATTCCCCGTATCTCAACGCCGTTGGTACAAATAGCACTCGGCGTTGCACTTACGTTCCTGCCCTCGTTCCCCGTGGTGAAACTCAACCCATCTCTATTCATGGTGTTGTTCATCGCGCCTCTGCTGTACCTGGAAGCGCACCAGATCAACAAGCAGACGTTGATTAAAACACTGAAGCCGTCGCTGGAACTCGCGATCGGACTGGCACTGATAACCATGGCAGTCATTGGATTCGTACTGCACTGGGCATGGCCGGGCATCCCTTTGGCCGCAGCATTCGCCTTGGGAGCGGCACTTGGGCCCACAGACGCAGTGGCAGTCTCGTCATTGAGCCATGAAGCATCACTGACCGAACGGCAAAAAGGCATCCTTTCCGGAGAATCCCTGTTCAACGATGCCTCGGGCGTAGTGGGCTTCCAGTTCTCGATTTTGGCCGCTGTGACCGGCTCATTCTCCTTTGCCGATGCAGCAGGAAATTTCGTGGTCTCCTTCGTCGGCGGAGCCATCATAGGAGTCGTAGCCGCATTCCTGACGAACAAACTCTTTGAAGCGGTACGTGCAGCCGGGTGGGAAACCACCACCAGCCGCATTCTCATGGAACTGTTCCTCCCCTTCCTCGTCTACTCGGTAGCCGATGAAGTCGCGCACGTGTCCGGCATACTTGCCGTAGTGGCATTCGGCCTCTTTGTGCACTTTGACCGTACCGGCATCAGCCCGAACACGGCACGTACCAACATCGTCTCCAACAGCGTATGGTCCGTGGTCTCATTCAGCCTGAACGGCACCGTGTTCATTCTGCTCGGCATGCAACTGCCCGATACCATCCGTGCCAGTTGGGAAGACCAAGCGGTATCAAACGGCACACTGCTGGAACTGATTCTGCTTGTCTCGGCAGTCGTGCTCGCACTGCGCTTCCTGTGGGTGGCGGTGATGGTGGGCACTTCGAAGGACCCAGCCACCGGCAAGCGCAAGAAGATGGACGGCCACCGTTGGCGTAGCGCCGCCATCATGACCTTCGGCGGAGCCAAAGGCACCATCACGCTCTCGCTGATGTTCACCATCCCGTTCGTCATTGACACCGGTGAGCTGTTCCCCCTACGCTCGGAACTCATCTTCATCGCCTCGGGCGTCATCATCGTCACGCTGCTGCTGGCGAACTTCCTCCTCCCCCTGCTGGCGCCTAACAAAAGCTCTGACGACGGTGCGGCCAAACTGGCCAACGTCACCATCACCGTGCTCAAGCGCACCGTGGAGGAGCTGTCCAGCGGTGTAACGTCGGAAAACCGGCGCATCGTGCTGCCCGTTATCGACTCCTACAACAAGCGCATCACTAGGTTGAAACAGCGCACTGGCACCATTGACGCTGAGAAATTCCAAGACCTGCAGATCGAAGCATTGCGTTGGGAGAAAGACTACATTAAAAACCGCCTTGCACAAGTCAAAGCCGACACCTCGCTCAGCGAGCATGTGCGCAACCTGCAGATCGAGGCATGTGAGCGCATGATGGATCAGATCATGAACTCGCTGCGCCACACCGAAAATCGGAAGGCCAAAAAGACCGGCAGCCGCCTGGTAGCTAAGATACTCGGACGTATACGTGCCAACTGGCACAGGTTCAAGCTCGTTATGCACAGGCTCAACAGCAAGATACGACGCACGGCCCCAATGCTGACGGAAGATGAAATCTATAAGTATGTCCACGACATCCAGATTGAGGCCGTGGAGTACGTCATCAACCGTATCTCAGAAGCCATGGGCGGTAGCACAGCGCTGACCGCATACTATTCGGCCTTGCTGCTGGACTATCGCAGCACGGAATCGTCGCTACGCAGTCGCCCCACACTGGAGGCCAATGCCACTGCTTCCGCCAAAGTACAGGAGGCGCGGCACGAGAGCTACACCATTGAGTTGGGCATCATTCAAGACATGCTGGAAAACGAGGAGATCACACGCGCTCAAGCCAAACAGCTACGGCGCAATGTGTATGTGATGCAGGTGGATGCAGATTCCGAGCTATAAACGCAGCATCACCATCGGCACCTCATCCGCTTGACGAATCTGCGGCTACGCTGCTGTGGTGCCATGTGCCATGCCGGCGCGACGCGACGCGACGCGACGCGACGCAGGCAGCATAGCCGTAGTTTCAGATTACGCCTGATGACAGATTGTGCAGAATGAGCCACTGGCGAATGTCGGAGAACTCTTCAAGACTCACCGCATGGTCAAGCGAACGATATGCTTTGACCGTCGGCCACGAGTGCTCCCCAAGCCAAGCGGCCATCGCCGACATCTCATACTTGGGCAGCACGGCATCCTGCTGCCCATAACCGTAGAACACCGGAATGTTCAACCCTGCCAAACGGTCGTCCGCAGGAGCGGTGCCGGGCACACCGCCAGGAGCCAAAAAACCAGATAGCGAGATAGCGGCACGGTAACGTTCGGGATGTATGCGCAGCAAATGCACGGCCAGCAGACCGCCCTGCGAAAAACCGATAGGCACGACCGGGCGACCCTGATCAACATGTTCAGCCACCCAGCGGTCAATGGCTTGGCTCGCCGCATAGGCATCGCGGTCCAAATCCTCACCCACCGGGACTGAGTCATGGAACCAGCTGAACGCGCCGGAACCCATGCCAAACTCCCCCGCCCCCTCAGCTTGCAGCACTAAGGGTGCCCGCAAGGAGACAAAATCGTTATCGGGCGCGACATAGCGCATGATACCGGCCAAATCCTGCTCATTCGAGCCCCAGCCATGCAAGCACAGGAACAATGGACGCGACGGCACCGCATTGCCACCACCTCGCGATGTCAACACATGTGTGACTTCCAGCGGCTCGCCGAATCTTCCCGGCAGAGCCGACGACTCGCGCCCCACCAAGCCCTCTGGTTCCTCGTCCAAACCGCTCATGTCAGTACCCTCCTGCGCGGCGGCCGCAGGGAAGCTATTCAGCTCACCCGTGGCCGCATCACCATTGTTTCACTCTCCGTGTGCCAGCGAACGCATCTGGTCAGGATCAGTTACCTTCTTGTGCTCGCGCCCCTCTTGGGCACCCTGTTCACGCTCAAACGCATCCACGCGCTTCCATCCAGCGAAGTCAATGGGTCGAATGCCACGCTCAGCCAAAAGACGGTCGATGGACTCCGGATCACGGTCAGGCGCCACCTGGCCAGCATGACCTGCAGCGGCGAAATCATCAAGCATGTTGCCCACGATGGCGAGCGCGTCAGACTTGGTGGAGCCAATGAGGCCGACCGGTCCGCGCTTGGCCCAACCGGTGGCATACAGCCTTGGGCATATCTCAGCGGCAGAACCTGTCTCCACGCCGGTTTCGGTGACGATGCGACCGTCCTGGTTGGCCAACACACCACGGCGATCGTCGTAGGGCACACCGTCCACGCTCGCCGGCTGGTAACCGATGGCATGATACACCGACTGCACCGGGTATTGCGTGAATTCACCCGTACGTTTCATGACACCGTCGGCGCTGGTGCATGTACGTTCCACGCGCAACGCAGAGACTTTGCCGTCCTGTCCCAGAATTTCCACAGGGTCGGCGTTGAAATGCAGGTAGTACTTACGGTCAGCAGGATTGCCTTCGAAATCAGTGCCATCGGACATATCCTCAGCCATGTCACGCACTGCGAACAGCTCCTCCACCATCTGACGGGTGAGCTTATCGGTGCCCGCCTCGGCAATCGTGTCATCATCCAATTCGAAATCAGCGTCGTCCACAATGAGCTGCACACCGGGCAGCTGCTCAAGCTCGCGCAGCTCCTGCACCGAGAACTTGGCCTGCGCCACACCGCGGCGAATGAACATGTGCAATTCCTTGGCCCGGTTGCCCGCGATGCCCTCATACACGTTGTCAGGAATATCCGTGGTTTCCCTAAGATCGTCGGCACGGCGCATCAGTTCACGTGCCACATCCATACCCACATTGCCGCCGCCAATCACGGCAACCTGCTCAGCCTCCAACGGCCACTGCTTGGCACCGGTCGGATAGCCGTCGTACCATTCCACAAACCGTGCCGCACCAAACACGCCTTCAAGGTTCGCCCCCGACAGACACAGCGGCTTATCGGCCACCGCGCCCGTGGCGAACAGCACGGCATCGTAACGCTGCAGCACATCGTCCAGCGTCAGATCCTTGCCGAACGTCACATCGCAATACAAGTGGATACGCGGGTTGTCAAGCGTCTTCTCCAACGCGCCGGTGATGAACTTGATAGCCGGGTGATCGGGTGCCACACCATAGCGCACCAAACCAAACGGCACCGGCAGCTTCTCGAACAGGTCGATGCGAGCCGATGTGGGCAGGCCGAGCTCTTCGCCACGCTTGGCGAGTTCACGCAGGAAAATATCAGAAGAATAGACTCCTGCAGGGCCAGCGCCTACCACAGCGATGCGCAGTTCTCCAGTATCCGCCGTCGAAGCCTGCGCTCCCGCCTCAGCCTCAGCCGCTGCAGCGCCAGCCTGCCCCGTCGCCGCTTCTCCGCTCGCATTCGCTACGCTACTTGCCTCACTCACTGCTTTCTCCCTTAATCAATACGTCATACTCGTACACGCGATGCTCATCGCGCACAATATGCCTCTACCATATCGCACTTGCCCCCAAGATGTAAGCAGGCCCCGGGCAAAATCACCTCGGGGCCTATCAGATAACCGTGTGCCGTCTGGCGGCAACTACCGTTTTCGAATCTATCTACGCTTACTGTTACCTTGGTTTACCACAGGCCGAACGGATCGAAAAGACCACCGCCATTGCCGTCCTGGCCTTGGCCCTGGCCACCACCCAAACCGTTGCCGCCTTGGCCCTGACCTTGCTGACCTTGACCTTGACCGCCCTGTCCGTTTTGACCGTTCTCCTGCTTGTTGGAGCCGGAAACCTGGCTTTCTTCCTTGTCAAGCGTGACGTCTACGTCCATGGTCTTGCCGCTACGCACCACAGTGAGCTTGACCTTATCGTTCAGCCCTGCAGCGCGCACGAAGCCGAGCAACGAAGAGTTGCTGCCCACAGCGTTGCCGTTGAAGGCCACGACCGTATCGCCCTCCTTCAGGCCTGCCTTGGCGGCCGGGCTGCCGGGCGTGACGGCCTGTCCGCTCTGACCCTTGGTGATCTGAGCACCGCTGCGGTTGATGCCGTCAGCTTCGACTGTGGCGTCCTTGATGGTGACACCAAGCATGACGTGCTTGGCCGAACCGTCGGAAACGATCTCGTCAGCGATACGCTTGACCAGATTCGAAGGGATGGCAAAGCCGATGCCAATCGAACCTGACTGGCCCTGCGACGACGAGGAAGCCGTGGCAATGGAGGAGTTGATGCCGATGACCTCACCGGCCACGTTGAACGTAGGACCGCCGGAGTTGCCGGGGTTGATGGCCGCGTCGATCTGCACAGCGTTGGTGACCACCTGCGACTGGTTGTCGTCCATCACGCTCACCGGGCGGTTGAGTGCCGAAACGATGCCGGTGGTGGCGGTGTCGTCATAGCCAAGCGGGTTGCCCACGGCCATGATGTTCTCGCCCACGGCAAGCTTGTCGGAGTTCGCGAACTTGGCCGGAGTAAGATCCTTGGGCGCGTTCTCGAGCTGAATGACCGCCAAATCGGTGGTGGGGTCGGTGCCCGTCACCTTCGCCTTGTACATCTGACCGTTGGCGAGCGTGACCTGGATGTCCTGGCCGCCGGAGATGACGTGGTTGTTGGTGACGATGTGGCCTTCAGTGTCCAGAACAGCACCGGAACCCTTGGCCTCACCGCCCTGTACCTGGGTCTGGATGGAAACCACCGAGTTGGAAACCTGCTTGGAGACGGCAACCCAATCCGGAGCGGCGCCGCCCTTGGGTGTGGCCGTACCCTCACCGGACGTGTTCGAACTGATACCGGTCATGGAGCTGGAGCTGTGAATCGGCACCCAGCCGTTGACCAGCGCCGTATAACCGATGCCAAGGCACAGCACCGCCGTAATCACAGCCGAGACGATGGCCGTGACCGTGTTGCTGCTGAGCTTGCGCCGCGTTGCCGTGGAGCCGTTGCCGCCATTGCCGGGAGCGAACTGCTGACCATTGGGATTGTTCGGATCCACCGGGCCTGCGGGCCCTGCAGCGCCACCGAAGTTTGCGCCGTCTGTGGGAGCTTGCTGAGACTGAGCGCCATACTGCCCGCCAGCGCCCGCAGTCTGGTCAGGCTGTGTATAAGCCGTGCTGTACTGGCCATACTCCGGCATGTTCTGGCTGTAAGCGTACTGGCCGTACTCCGGCTGGCTGTACTGCTGAGTGGTCGGCTGGGCCGTCTGCTGACCGTACGGAGCGTTGTACTGAGCACCATACTGAGGAGCTGGGGAAGCATCCACGCGCGTGGTTAGAAAATCGTTGGTCTCATAAGGATTATCGGTGTACGAGGCCGGCTGAGCAATACGTTCAGTGGACTGTTCCGCCCCGCTCTGGGACACGCCCTGCGCTGCCGCATCCGCATCAGTCGTGCTCTCGCTCGCAGCCGACTGCGCATCGTGTGCCTGCACGCCGCCAGCAGAGTCCTTCGAATCGGACTGACTGCCGTACAGCCCGGAGAACGGGCTGCTCTCCGCGCCGCTGTGCGAAGCGCTGTCACTGCCGCCGGCATCATTCTGCTCGGGCGCCGCGGACTGTGCGTCGAACCTCTCCTTGTTGTCATCTTCAGCCATGACTGCTCCTTTTACGTTTAGCACGCCGTCGGCCGGTAAGCCGCGCCGTTGATAACCACTTCTACTGTACGAGTAAAGATAGTCAGACTGGAGGTTTCCTGAATGTTCATTGAAAGAACAATTTACCTTTCATTGCAATCCCCCGTATCCCTAGCTTTTACCAGTGCATAATTACATTGACAGTCTAATAAGCAGCATAAACGCCACTGTTCGCGGGAGGCGGAGGAATTACGCTCTAACTAGGCGCAAGGTGGGTCACGCTCCAGTATCGTAGTTTGAGGTGCACTGCCAATGCAGGGCTTCACCTAAAGTGGGGGCATGACGAGAGCAACCGAACATCAATCAGCCCGACCAGACGGCGCGCAAAACAGCACGACGAGAACCACGCACAGCAATGACACCGATAGCACAGCCTCAGCCCGTAGCAACAGAGCCACTCACTTGAGCCGCAGTGCCTCCGGGCTGCTGGAGCATCCGCGCGGGGCCGAGCCCGGGCAGCCGGGAGATCGATCAGAATTCCGGTTCGAGCAGCACACACGGCTTGACGACGCCGCTTCCGGCAAGGGCCGCGGCGGGGCGCGCTATGGCCGCACCGGCACCATCCACACCCCGCACGGCGACATTAACACCCCCGCGTTCATACCGGTCTCCACGCAAGCCGCCATGAAAGGTGTGCTGCCTGAAACCATGAAGGATCTGGGCGCGCAAGCGCTACTTTCCAACGCTTTCCATCTCTTTGAGCGCCCCGGGCCCGACGTGCTCGACGAGGCCGGCGGCTTGGCCCGATTCGAAAACTGGGACGGCCCGACCTTTACCGACTCCGGCGGATTCCAAGTGCTCTCGCTGGGTGCCGGGTTCAAGAAGACGCTGGCCATGGACGTGACTGGCATGAAAAACGATGACGTGATCGCCGAAGGCAAAGAACGTTTGGCGTTCGTGGATGAGGACGGCGTGACGTTCAAATCCCCGCTCAACGGTGACAAACACCGCTTCAGCGCGGAAATTTCCATGGGCATTCAGCACAAGCTCGGTGCCGACATCATGTTTGCCTTCGACGAGCTGACCACACTCATGAACACGCGCGGCTACCAGGAGCGATCGGTGGAGCGCACGTTCCGCTGGGCACGACGGTGCGTTGAGGAGCATCAGCGGCTGACTGCCGAGCGCGTAGGCAAGCCTTACCAGGCGCTCTACGGCGTGGTGCAAGGCGCGAACTACGAGGATTTGCGACGCCGAGCGGCAAGCGAGATTGCTTCGCTTGACTTTGACGGTGTGGGCATTGGCGGTGCCATCGAGAAGCGTCTCATCGGCGACACTTGCGCATGGATCTGCGATGAAATGCCACAGAGCAGGCCGCGGCACGTATTAGGAATCGCTGCGGTGGATGACATTTTCGCGTGCGTAGAGAACGGCGGCGACACCTTCGACTGCGTCTCCCCCGCCCGCTGCGGGCGCAACGGCGCCATTTTCACCAGGCGTGGTCGCTACAACATCAAGCGCGCCGCTCACAAGCATGACTTCGGACCGCTGGAAGAGGGCTGCACCTGCTACACGTGCATGCACTACACGCGTGCCTATGTGGACCACCTGCTGCGCGCCGGCGAGATGAACGGGGCGACACTGGCCACCATCCACAACGAGCACTTCTTCATCAAACTGCTCGATGATATCCGCGCTTCCATCGACGGCGGGTATTTCGACGCCTTCCGCGACGAAACCTTGACACGCTACTACGAGAACGGATCCAGGGGGTGAGTGGAGTTACACAGTGACCACACAATCAATCGCACAGTCACCTGACAGGCACGCTCACAGTCATGACTGTCAGGTGACTATATGGCGATTGCGCGAGTGCGCAATCAGCCAGCACCGGTAGCACCATGGAGTGAATGCACGTCAACAATGGCAGCAGTCAGACAGACATGCACCGCAACGTCAGCAAACTGCTTCCCACCACCTCATTGTTGTTCAGTAGGGATGTTTAGCCTGAATCGCTCATGCGCCGCAACACGAGAATGGCGGAATATAGCCACTCTTGATATTAGGCATCGGCAACAACACCCAAAATCATCCCTACTGAATGATTTCTTGTGAAAAATCTGAGCTCTTACGCTGATACATACTCCCCGCCTCGCTGAACGTTCCGTGAGTACTTTTACGCTCGTTCAGCGCGAGCTCTAAAACAAGAACGGCTAAATTCCAACGTTTTTGAAATTGGAATTTGCGATGAACGCAGTAAAAGTACTCACGGAATAAATTTGCGAAAAATCCGGGTCGGAATACTGGGAGATATTTCGACCCGGATAAGTGATGCTGCGCTGCGAGCGCCGCCTGGGATGCGCCTAGACTACAGCAGGATTGGCCTAACCGGCAGCGTTGTGTAATGGGGCGGTCGCAGACGGTTGACGTGCACCGGCAGACATGTTCTTACCCCACCTGTGCAGGATGCGAGCGCTTCATCGGTCATAGCGGTATGTTGGTTCATGGTTACTCCCTTATGATGAAAATGATTAAGCTGCTGACATCACCATCCGAGAGAGAGAAAATGATTTTTAATGGACTCAAAACATGGCCAATATGAGAAACCTCCCACAGTTTGCGCTAACTGCTCACTGCTCATTTGTGGGCGCGTATCGTTCTGTTGCATTGTGCGAACCTCCTCATTGATGACATCATTGCTATCGCTCAAGAAGTTAAATGGAAGTTTAACTTCTATATAAAGTTAGGCCGTAACAGCACTGCACATAATAAAACATTGCGATTCTGTACACAGATGGCTACATAGATTTGCCCGTCTATGGTAATGGAATAGCGCAGTTCAAAATCCATGTGCCGTCTTCAAATGATGTATTGAGACTGCCGCCCAGCCCTTCCACAGTTTGCTGCTGCAACGCGAGTCCTTTACCATGACTTACATCCGCAACCTGGTGCACCCCATGTAGGCAGGTATTGGTTTGGAAGACAGTCACTGCTTCTTCTGTGCACGCGACAACAACTGTATATTGATCAACATCAGGCTCGCAATGGCGCGCAATGTTTACGTAGATTTCAACCAGTACATGCCTGATTGCTGACACTACCAGCTCAGGAGGTTCTTTGCCATCTCCTGAGACCCGAGAAGCGCCTTGATACCCAGCTTGCAGCAAAGCTTCATCTTGCTTTTGGCAGAGAGCACGTACGACTTCCATAAAAGAAGAAGGTGCCTCAGCTGACTGCACTTGCTGTGCAGAGGTTTTCCCGTCAAGCAGCGAGATGATGAGATGCACTCTGTTAAGCGCTGCTTTGGCCTTATCACTAATAAACTGCTGCTGACTGGCAGTCAAAGATGCTTCGCCATTATTGCTGTTATTACCAGAACTTAACAGGATAATATAGGACAGCTCGTTGGTCACTGAATCATGGATATCGCGAGCAAGCCGGATATCTCTCTGCTGCTGTTTTAAGAGTGCATTTTCCATCTCAAGCTGATGCGCAACCTGCAGCTTGCTATGAAGTTCACGTTGTTGTCTTATCAGTACACCAGCAGCCCACGGCCCAAGAAACATAAAAGCATATAGGGCTAATCCCACTATGCTGGGTTTATCAAAAATGATATCGATCGTGCAGAAAAAAATAACTGCAAAAAATGGTAGAACCTTGATTGTGGGACGTTCATTGACAAGTCCGACGATAAACATACTTGTTACATCAATAGCCAACCATGATGAGGAAGAGGCATAATTCGTTCCACTGAAAATTAATGCAAGAATGAACGCTATAGACGCACCAGCCACGGGGAAAAACAACGACAACAACAAAAATACCGCACAAATAATGGCGATAACAATCCGCAAAGGAGAAGTGGTGGTTTCAGTGTCGAAAAAACTCAACAAAACCGCACCAACTGCGCCAACTAAAGCAACAACAATGACAAGCTTGTCCTTGACGGCGTGGGTCCGCAACCAGTATCCCGCACCTTGGGCCAACCCCCACAACCTTGCTCCCCGCGCACGCAATGTCATGTCCGCTGCCCCAACACCCAGATCACCACGGCCTGACTCAAAGTAGCAGCCCCAAGCTTTTTGACGGCGCGACGAGCTTCGGTCCGCACGGATGATTCGCTGTTGCCTAATTCAGCAGCGATTTGCGAGTATTTGAAACCTTGCGACAGCAGCTCCATGATGCGCGACTCGTGAACGCTCAGCATCGGCTTGCGCGGCCGTGTTTTAGGTTCATGCGTTATGCGTTCATACGCAACTCCAGCGCTGTCAAAGTGGACCTCTTCCAGTGGTGAAAACGTTTTGCCGCACCTCAACCGGCTCACACCGAGCGCAATCTGCGGCATGTCCGGCATGGTAACCGGGTCAATCGCTTTCTCCATCGCCTCAATTGGCGAGCTCGTCTTCCAGTGAATCACACTTGCCGGCACGGCCTTGGGCACAAAACTGGTCAACGCGGCCAAGGTGAACCCGTCGTTGTCTACGATCGCAAGTCGGAGCGGCTGGAGTGGCGCCGCTTCGGGCCTCTCCTGCTTAGGAACTGTCGTGTTCTCGCTCATGGCACCAATATACCCCTATTCACCATAAATCGATTCTGAAATCTCACGGTCAGGACTATCAGCGCGGTCAGCACCAGTATGCGGCGTATCCCCAATATGCTTGGATAAGCCATACACCACGAGAGACAGCATCAACCATCCGTAACTTACCTGTGTAATAGAAAAAGCAGGGACGAGATGCTGGTCTTGCAACACCAATATCACGTCCGTCATTACGATATTGGCAACAAACAGCGCCAACATGAGGTTTGCCGCATATCGCAAATCCTTGGTAACGCTCACGGCACCTCTCTGATCGGTATCGCCCCGGACTTTTCCAAGCGTCATCAACGCTCTGTACAGCAGGTGAAAAGCCCAAGTCATAACCACAAAGATGGCAATCACGCTCACAGAGGCCACGGCAAAGAGTGTTTCGTGATGCACAAGTTCACCAAACGGAAGATCCATGGAAAACCCATACAGCGCAGGTATGGTCTCTTTTGAGTATTTATTGATGAGCGGCTCGTACGAGAAGACTCCCGCAGCAAGATACACCGCCATAGTAATAAGCGCCCCTGCGAAGTTGATCAGCTCCATAAATTTCATGACATAAGCTATGACCACAGCCGCCGTATCCCGGTATTCCATACCATCTCCCGCCTTGAGTCGAATCTGCGCCATCCCTTTGCCACAAACTTGAATTGGGTTGCGCACATTCCACATAAGCAGATATCACGACACTCTCACCGTCAATATTCGCAAACCGTGGACAACTGTTGACAACATAAAACGACATACTGGAATCTAGGCCGCGCCTACAGCACGAACAGCTTGATAACAGCAGTCACCAAAGATAGCAGAGCAAAGATGAGAAATACCGGGGCAATCCACGAGCGATAGGGGTGCACCTCAACACTCTTACTGCTAGTAAGGTACGCTTTCACACTCTTACGATTGCATAGTAAAACAGTGCATACAATTGCAATAGCTGCAACCATGCAAACCAGCTGAACGATAGTACAGTTTCTTTCACCGATCTGCATATCCAACCATTCGCCACCATAGGCAAGAACGACGTTATTAAAAGCGTGCATCACCATCGACCACACAACCGAGTAGCGATTCGCCACCCATCCAAATGCAAGTCCCATAAAGAAAGCAGCCATGCCTTGCGAGAAATCCTGATGCAGCAAGCCGAATAACGCTGAAGTCGTGACTATGGCAAAAAGCCCGCCGAACCGCTCTAGGCGGGAAAGCACAACACCTCTGAATACCAGCTCCTCCACAACCGGAGCAACAGATATTGAGCCAAAAAGAGCTACGTTGGATGCTAAGCCTCTTTGCGTGAGGATGTCATTGCTGGTCGGAGCAGCGATTCCCAACATACGGAAAACTTGTTCAATCCCGCTTCCGAGTAGCCCACCGACACCCGCAAACGCAATCACCATCAGCACACTAAAAATAAACCCCAAAATGTCATCTTTTGACGAGAACAAACACGAACGTTGAGCATATAACCATCATGCAAAGTATGGCGCGCCCCAACATTGTTGACGACGACAAGGATGCAACACAACGCTACAACATCTGCAAGTATGCTTACCCATCCCACAAGTACTGCACTGTCGCCGTTGGGCAATATCCCCGCAAACTGCGACCCAATAATCGTCGCAAAATCGAAGATGATAGAGAATGCCAGAACAATGAACGCACTCTGGTTCACGGCCCGTCTCATTGACTTTTGCATAATGAACTTCCTGAACCTGCTCGTGTTGCCGAATCCGAGGTAGTTCGGATTTACCATAAGAAAATCACAAAAACGAGGTCCTGAAGCCGTCAGCCACAACTACGTCAACGGATGTCTAATCAATTTTCTGAAGTTGCACTTCCGCCCTACTGCCTCATCGTTTTCCACCAATACCGGCGTTGTACACATATGGCTACACAGTCCGTCAACCTTCGCTCCAGCAGCGCACGATTATGGTCTTATGGTCTGTAGTAATCCAAAACCGAAACGTGGTATAAGGAGCGATGACCATGACTGCGAGCAAGTATCTCAGCATCAACGAACCTCCATCTGGGGTATCTGAGGCCACCGATGCCATGAGTCTCAGCGTGGAATCCAACACAGGAACCTCAGCCACCAGCAGCGCAAACAACCACAGACCTCCCACACCGCGCAGGCTTGTCGGCAGACAGGCAGGCTTTACCCTCGCTTTCCTGATTGGCACTACCATCGTCAGCGCCATCCTCATACTTGGCGTCCTTGCATTCAGCGGAAATGATGACGGCACAGATGTGATGGCGTGGGTACAGCTCCTTACCGACCCGCTTCCTGTAGCCATCATCTTTACCGTGGCGATGTCTTTGCGCGTTGACGACAATACCGTTACCCCAGAAGGCACCGCACTGCACCTGCACTGGCACTCACGCACCAATATGACCGCCTCGGCGCTGACGGTGTTTGTCTTGGTTATCTTCGCCATCGGTGGATTCAGCAGCGTCGTTGACGCCATGGTGCAAGCAATTGCCGATGCCATGCATTGGAAACCCACCACCTCACTGTCCCAGCTTGATTCCATCACATATTCCATACCTGGCATACTGGCCATATGCATCGTAGGACCAATCTGCGAAGAAGTGCTGTTCCGCGGAGTTATCATGGAAAATCTGCGCCAGTACGGCCCGATTTTCGCTATCATCACTTCCTCATTCCTGTTCGGCTATATTGCCTACTGCTATTCACTGACATGGTCCATCGCGCTGCACATCTTCAACAACACGCTAAGTTCCATGGTGACACTAATTCCCAGCCATTCCTTTTCTGATTGTCTCAACATCCTCTCTGCAGTAGCCACAGTAGTGCTGCTCATTCTTATGATCGTCAAACGCTCAATCATCAAGGCAACTATTAAAAGCCATCGACCGCCGGAACACATCTGGCGCTCGTGGCGCTCACCACTGTTCATCGTCACTCTGGTGTACTGCGTGCTCACCATGCTCAGCAGGTTCAATATCTGAAACACACCTTCTACCTGACATACTGACTATCCCATCTCACCAGTCTTAACAAAAGGACCACCATGCTCGATCATCACTACGCCTATGTGCCGCAGGTAGACTCCCGCGACTGCGGGGTGGCCGCACTGGCCACCCTCGCCAAGCACTACGGCTCCACCTATTCGCTCGCCTACCTCAGAACCTTGGCGAAAACGGATATGGAAGGCACCACCGCACTGGGCATCGTAGAAGCCGCGAAGAAAATCAACTTTGAGGTCACCCCGCTCAAGGTAGACATGGAAATCTTCGACGACCACGTCCCCTACCCGTTCATCGCACACATCATCAAAGACGGCAAACTGATGCACTACGTTGTGGTGTACGGCGCCACGGAAGACAGCATCATTGTGGCGGATCCGGACCCGCACGACGGCGTCCACGAGGAACCGAAAGCCAAGTTCGAGCAAGAGTGGACCGGCGTAGCGCTCTTCATGGCACCGGCCGCCGACTACAAGCCGCACAAAGATAAGAGCAACAGCCTGTGGAGCTTCGTCCCGCTGCTCTTCAAAAACAAGAAGCTGATACTCAACATCACCCTGGCGGCCCTGCTGGTCACCATCATCAACGTGGTCAGCTCTTACTACCTGCAAGGGCTGATTGACACGTACATCCCCGACCGACTGCGCTCAACGCTCGGCATCATCTCCATCGGCTTGGTCGTCGCCTACATCATCCAGCAAGTCCTCTCCTTCGCGCAGCAATATCTGCTCACCGTGCTTGGCCAGCGCCTCACCATAGACGTGCTGCTCTCCTACATCCGCCACGTGTTCAAACTGCCGATGAGTTTCTTCTCTACTCGCCGCACCGGTGAAATCATATCCCGGTTCACCGATGCAAATTCCATCATCGACGCTTTGGGCAGCACCATCATTTCGGTGTTCCTCGACGCCGGCACAGTCGTGGTGGTAGGAGCCATGCTCGGCTTCCAAAACCAGAAACTTCTGCTCCTGGCGCTCGTGGCGCTGCCCGTCTACGCTGTCATCATCTTCGCGTTTGTCAAGCCTTTCGAGAAGATGAACAACGCCACCATGCAAGCCAACTCCATCGTCAGCTCCTCGATCATCGAAGACATCAACGGCATCGAAACCGTCAAATCCTTGGCAAGCGAGGAAAACCGCTACAAGAAAATCGATCATGAATTCGTGGATTACCTCGACAAGTCCTTCACCTACGCCAAAACCAGCACTCTGCAAAGTGTGCTGAAAGCCGGCGCACAGCTGCTGCTCAACGTGGCCGTGCTCTGGTTCGGTGCGCAGCTCGTCATGGCGGGAGAAATCAGCGTCGGGCAACTCGTCACCTTCAACACACTGCTGAGCTACTTCACCACGCCCCTGCTCAACATCATCAACCTGCAAACCAAGCTGCAGCAAGCCAAAGTAGCCAACAACAGGCTCAACGAGGTGTTCCTGGTCGAGCCGGAAACCAACGACCGGCAGACCGTCGACGACCCGGAAGCGCTCAACGGCCCTGTCGTGGTCGAAAATCTCTCGTACAAGTTCGGATACGGCAAAGACACCTTGCACGGCATCAACCTCACCATTGAACCCGGAGAGAAGCTGGCGATCGTCGGCATGAGTGGATCGGGGAAAACCACACTCGCCAAACTGCTGGTGAACTTCTACGACGCGAGCGTGGGCACCGTCACCATAGGCGGTACGGACGTGCGCAATGTGGACCGCGCGGCACTGCGCCATACCATCAACTACCTGCCGCAAGACCCATACATCTTCTCGGGATCCATTCTGGACAACCTTATGCTCGGCGCCAAGCCGGGAACCACGATGAACGACGTTGAGCGGGCCGCAATGATCGCTGAAATATCGGACGACATCTACCACATGCCGATGAACTACCAGACGCAGCTCACCAGCGACGCCACCATCGTCTCTGGCGGCCAAAAACAACGCATCGCGCTGGCACGCGCTATCCTAGCCGACACTCCGGTGCTCGTTCTCGACGAGGCCACCAGCAACCTAGACGTAGCCACCGAGAAGAAAGTCATCGACAATCTGCTCGCGCTCACCGACAAAACCATCGTGTTCATCGCCCATCGCTTGACTGTGGCCAGCCGCTGCCAGAACGTCCTGATGCTGGGCAACGGTCACATCATCGAGCACGGCTCTCACGACGAACTGATGAATCGCAAGGGCGAATATTACGACCTCTTCACATCGTGAACGGAAGGACCCCAAGCATGAACCCCGATATCTTTGAAAGTTCAGAATTTTATCGCCGTCGGTACGATAATTTCTCCACGCTCATCATTATTCCCATCTCCTTACTTGCCGTTGGCCTTCTGGTGTTTTCACTCTTCGGCAAGACCGAGGTGACCGTCAAGACCGTCGGAGAGATTGAGCCCGCTGATGCCATCGGGCAAGTGCAGTCGACCAGCGGCGAGCGCATCATCACCAACAATCTCAAAGAGAATAAAACCGTTCACAAAGGTGACACCCTGCTCGCCTATGACAATGGTGAGAACTCGGTACAGCTCAATGCGCTCCGGCAGCAGCTTGACACTATCAAACGCCAACAGGCAGCGGCAGAACAGCTCAAATCCAGTCTTACCAAGCGAACCAACACGTTCAGCACGCCCGATGAGTTCGGGTATTGGGATATGTTCAACAATTACAATGCGCAAGTCGCCGTCATCAACAAGGACGACAGCCGCGACAACGCGACTACCGCCAACCAAAACCAAGCCGTCAGGTCTACTCGGGATGCCATCGCGCAGCAGATCGCCCAAAATCAGGCCAGGATCGATGACTACCACGAGCTGGCGCAGGCCATCGACGGCGGAAACCTGCCAGGCGACAACGTGTTCACCGCTACATACCAGCTGTATCAGGCTCAGCTCAATGCCTCCGACTCAGCGCAGCGCAGCGCGGTCACCGGTCAGCTGCGCAGCGAAATCGACAACTCTGTACAAGAACTGAACCAAGCCAACAAGACACTGAAAACGCAGGAGACATCTACGAGCATAACCGCGCAGGCGACCAGTGCTGGCAGCAAAATCGATGAACTCAATGCTCAGTATCTGCTCAACGTCAACAAGGATCTGTCATCCATCTCATCCACGCGCCTTGAGACCGAAACCAAGATTGCGCTGACACAATCGCAAGATGCCAAGTCCACGGTCAAAGCCAACAGTACCGGCGTGCTGCACATCAATGCGGAAGTCAAAGGGATGGATTCCATTCCGGTCGGAACCGTTGTGGCGCAAATCTACCCCACGCTTAACAAGGCCACTAAGTTAGATATCGTGCTGCACTTGCCCGTCGAGCATATTGACAGCATCCGCAACGGGCAGACGGTGCGCCTGTCCAGCTATCAGAACAGCGCCAAACCACTGATCATCGACGGTGCTATCACCACTATTGCTGCCTCGCCCACGCGCACCGAGCAGGGTAACTACTATGAGATACACGCTCGCGCCAACACCAGCGACGAACAAAATGACCGTATTCGCTATGGGTTTGAGGGTGCTACGGTCATCGTTACCGGGCAGAAAACGTTCTTCAACTATTACAAAGATAAGCTGCTTCATCCGTAGATACTTTAGGGAATGCGCAGCAGTTTGCGTGCGCTTCCCATGAAGCACGGCATTGATGTGTGTGCTTCATGTACGTTGATACAGTTGTGAAGCGACGCCTTCATGTACGCGTGGTTGGATTGCGCCATTGCACGATGCAACACGCGGCGCTGCTTGCAGGCCTTGCACCTTGTCCTCATTTACGATATAATTGTTCTTTGTCTGCGAGTATGGCGGAATGGTAGACGCGCTGTCTTCAGGTGGCAGTGAGCGAATGCTCGTGAGGGTTCAACTCCCTCTACTCGCACTTTGATTGTTCTGATACGCGATTGGCATCATACATAGTACTTCGTGTTTACATAAATAATAGGGCATGTCAATACCCCGCATTCCCTCGCAGTTCTCTTGTATCATGCAGTGTCTCGACACGTCCGCACCGGCGCAAGCAGCCGTGCTGCAGCGCAGCTCACCGTCACCAACAAACGCCGGGGCTGCGCACGTCAACCGTACACAACCGCTTACGCTACTCCCACCCTGTTATTGCTGAGAATCAGCCTTCGGGTAAGTGCGTGGAATGGGTGGCTCATACGAGGCTGCAAACTCTCGAATCTCGTCGTACGACGTGGTGAAAAGCATCTTATGAAAGTCCACATCTGAAACGAAGCCGTTCGACACCATGTCCTGCAGCATTTGGCGCAGCGGCTGCCAGAACCCATCAAGGTCATAGAACACGCAGGGCCTGTCGTTCAGTCCGATACGTGCCCATGAGAAGGCTTGCGCAATCTCCTCAAGCGTTCCAGCACCGCCAGGAAACGCAATAAGAACATCGCTGGCCTCCATCAGGCGGCGCTTGCGAACATCCATATCGGGCACGATTTCCAGCTCAGTGATGGTTTTTTCGTCAACGCCATCACGATCCAGCAGCACCTCAGGGATGATGCCATGCACGCGAGCGCCACGGCTATATACCGCTCGCGCTACAGCACCCATCAGCCCTACTCCGCCACCGCCATACACAAGTTCATCGCCGGCCTGAGCAATCTGCTCGCCCAGCCGCTCTATGGCCTCCTGATACTTGCCATCCTTGCCACTCGCCGCACCGCAATACACCGTAACTCGCATACCAGTCCCTTCTTATGTGGTCTACATCTCTTTATACTACGAACGGTGTGCGTTTTGCCTCACTTGTCAATGAACACATATTTGCTCAAGCGGCTCATAGCCTCCTGTACACGAGAGAGCGGTAACGCCAAGTTCATGCGCACACCGTGCGGCACCTTGAACTGGCGGCCGTCCTGCACCGCAACACCCACAGCCCAAGCGCGGCGCAGCACCTCGTCAATGCTCACACTATGCTCGGCACACCAACGCTCACAGTCGAGCAGCAGAATGTAGGTACCTTGCGGTTTGGCGAAGTCCACGCCGTCAAAATGCTCAGCGATATAAGACGTGGCATAGTCAACATTACCGGTGAGCACGCTGCGCAATTCGTCCGTCCACTGGCGGCCCTCGGGCGTGTAGGCACCGATGAGCGCATGCATGGAGAGCACATTCATCTCGTTATAGAACGCCTTCTCGCTCTTGGAGGTGACCCGGTCACGCAGATAAGAATTGTAAATAATGTGGTACGAACCGACCAATCCAGCCAAATTGAAGGTCTTGCTCGGTGCGTAGAGCGCAACAGTACGGTTGCGTGCGTCATCGTTCACCGATTGAGTGGGAATGTGCTGATGCCCGGCAAGAATGATGTCGGACCAAATCTCGTCGGAGATGACCATGCAATCGTTCTTACGGTACACCTCCATGGCCTGCTCAATCTCCCAACGTTCCCACACGCGCCCGCAAGGGTTGTGCGGACTGCAGAACACAGCCACATGAATGTTGTTCTCCTTGATCGCACGGTCCATGTCCTCAAAGTCCATGCGCCACACGCCTTCACTATCACGCTTGAGCGGCGAGTGGACGATGTGATAACCGTTGCCTTCAATGGAACGTGTGAAGCCGATATACGTAGGACTGTGCACCAAAACCGAATCACCGGGAGCAGCAAACGCAGTAAGCGCAGACACCAGGCCACCGATCACACCATTCTCATAGCCAATAGCCTCGGGAGTAAGACCTTCCACGCCATTGCGGTCGCGCTGCCAGTCGATGATGGCATTGAAATATTCGCTTGTGGGGCGGAAATAACCGTAGAACGGGTGCTTGGCACGCTCGATAATGGCCTCGGGGATAGTAGGCACGGTGGCGAAGTTCATGTCCGCCACCCACATAGGGATAATATCGAAGCCCTCTTGCGGAGCTTCCGGGGCGAAACCTGGCTCGTTGCCCAGCCCGTCATAAGCGACGGCATCTTTGCCTCGACGGTCCACCACGGTGGTGAAATCGTATGTTGTCTGGCTTGTGGAACCTGCTGTTGTGCCTGTGGAACCGTTGGAATTGCTCATGTTCGCCGCCTTATCGTCGCCTTGTTATCGGTGCTGGTTGCGTTTATCCTATCAGAGAAACGCTGGCACAGCTCAGCCCAGCTCACATATCTCAATGCGAATTTTTTGGGGCGTCCCACAGCAAGTTGGCGGGAACGGTGCGGGCACGCAGAAGCCAAACAGACAAGCACAACGCAGGCCCACCAGCCCACCATATCAGTCAATATCGGGGATGAGAAAGTCCATAATATTGTCGATATACTCGCGCAGCACCTCGTTGGGCATGCTGTAAATCTCGTGCTCGGCCGTGTCGAAACGCACCAGATCAATCTGGCCACCACCACCCTGCACACGCTCTACGAAGCGGAACTGCCCATCCTCGTGCACCCACGCATCACGGCCGGCTTGGCACAGCAGAATCGGCGCCTCGATGTTCGCACAGTCCTCCTCACGCTGCACCGCACGCCCTATCTTCAGCAGCTCAAACGTGTAGCCCAGGCTAGCAGCTTTGGTTTGGTAATGCTCGTTGTTGCGCCGCAAACCCATGTACCAGCGAGCGCGAGCCGGAGCCGAAGCGTCATGCCCCTTGTCCGGTGCGCTCGGTGAGTAGTCGTGCTGCCCGGGCGCATGCCGCTTGCCCAACCCCAGCTTGGTGGCTGCGCCGGTGAACGGGAATGCAAGCCAATTAGGCAAGCCACAGTTCGGGGACATGCTCGGCGCACTCAACACAGCCTTGTCGAACAGGTCGGGATGCTGTTCCATCACCGCGGTACCGATGGCACCACCCAGCGAATGAGCGTACAAGTAGAGGGGGCTGCCCTGCGCGGCCTCGCTGCCGACCGTGCGCGCGAACTGCGCAAAATCGGCCACATACCGATGCCAGTCATCGATCCACACCAAGGACGGATTGCTCACGTCGCGCGGCGAATACCCATGCCCACGATGTTCCATAACGCAAACAGAGAAACCTGCGAGCAAGAAATACCAGATCATTTCGCTATATTTCTCAGCAAACTCAGTGAACCCGTGGGCAATCACCACCGCCCCACGGAATTGTGCCGAAGCGCCGGGGACGTTGAGCTCGTTGAACCGTTGCGCGTCGTAGACCATATAGTGCAACCGCCCCGACGTGGGCGGCTGAGCCAATCCTGCAGCCGCAGCAGGTTCCATCCACCCCTCGATGCCGCACTGTTCCAAGGCAGGGAGCACCTGCGAGCGCATGGCCTGCACGTAGGCGTTGCCGTCGTCGTCAATCAGCGGAATCTGCATGATTTCAGTCTAGCGTGTGGCCGTGCCCGGGAGGGGCCGGACAGGTAACGCGCGCCCGATTATCTCGCGTATCAGCGTCCTTCTCGTACGTCCCAGCGGAACATTTTGAATGCTACAAATATTGAGGCAGCCAACCAGACGGCGCAAACACCCAACCCCGGGGCAACCAGCACGTTCAGTCCCTGATTCGTGCCCGGCGCCATACCATCGGCTTGCATTGTGGCATGAACAAAATCCTCACCAAGCCACACGGAGCGCATGGCATCAGCTAGATACCCGACTGGGAACAACTGGCTAATCGTACGCAACGATGAGGGGATAAGCCAAGACGGCGTAAACACACCTGAGAGGAACATGAGGATGAGGGCAGGCACCAGCAGCATCATCTGCGAGGAATCTGCGGATGGAATGAAGGACGAGTAAGCTACGCCAATAACGACGCATAGCAGCGCACCGGCGACCCCCACCAATACGGCGCCCGGAAGATTCGCTGGTGCTTTAAGGCCAAGGAAAAGCATAGCTGCCAGCAGCAAGATGGCCTCGCACACCAACGCCACCACCAAACCCGAGAGCGCATACCCCAGCAGCACCGCACTGTCAGATTGTCCCCTCAGCCTGATGCGCTTCAGCAAGCCAGAGTCCCGCTGCGAGGTGATGTCGCCAGCTACCTTGATAAACCCTCCCATGAGGACAACGTAAGCTGTCAATCCCACAATCATCCAATCCCGAAACGGGACTTGAGCACCGCCAGCGAGCGGCAGCTTTTCGTCCTTGTATGCCATTCCAAAGAGGAGCGCCAGCACCACAGGGAAAGCCAAAGTGAAGAAAACAGACTTGGAATTGCGCAGAAAACTTAGAGTCTGCAAATGAAATTGAGGTAATACGGTGGTGTTCATTGAAGATTGTCCTTTGCACCTGAAACTGCATGGTTGCCTGCTACTTGGTCAGATTCGGTCACACCGTCCGCCACTTCGACCAATGATGCGTAAGCCATCTTCAGTGACGGCGGCTCTACACGAACGTCGTTGATGACCCACTGCTGCTCAAAACTGGCACTGTATATGGCTGCCAGATCGCGGGCCGGGTCTTGCGCCTGCCATTCCAAGCGGTGCTGGCGATAGGTCACATCACTGTCAGCTGGCAATATCCGCTCGATACCCTGCAGTACTTCAGGCGCCGCCGACACAGCGCTCAACCTTGGAGCAGGAACAGACACGGCCAGTTCCTCAGCAGTACCCGTAGCCGTAATATGGCCGTGATTGATCACTCTAATGGAATCGGATAGTGCTTCGACCTCATCTAGATAATGCGTTGTGAGCAATATGGTAGAACCCTGATCGCGCTGTTGACGGATGATGTCCCAGACATTCTCCCTAGAGATGGGGTCCAAACCAGTGGTGGGCTCATCGAGAACAATCAGCCGCGGATTGCCGTACAGCGCCATTGCAATGTCGACTCTACGACTTTCGCCGCCCGACAAAGAACTGAGCGGACGGTCCATCAAGTAGACCAAATTGACCCTCTTGGCAATGTCTAGCACGTCATCCTTAGACATGGCAGGAATATAGCGTTTCCAACTGAACAGGATATCCTTGACCTTCATTCCAGTAGGAAATCCCGCACTTTGCAGAACGACGCCGATTTGGGGGCGCAACTCTTTGGCTTGGGTTATAGGATCAAGACCGAGGGTGCGAATCTGGCCGCCGGCAACTTTCCTAGCGCCAATGAGCGCATCTACAAATGTAGATTTGCCAGCTCCGTTAGGCCCAAGCAGCCCGATAATCTGTCCGGGTTCAGCGGCAAATGATAAGTCATTGAGCGCCGCGAAATCACCGTACTTTACGGTTACATGCTCAGCACTGATGGCGAAATCAGTCACGATAGTGGCCTTTCGATGGTGTGTGTTCTCTGATTGCTGACCACAGATGTTCCCGGAACAAACAGGTACTGATACATGACAGACTCGTCTCGCTCACACCGGATTTGGACATCGGATGCAGGCATTCCAGTAGTCTGCCACTCACAGAAAATTCATAAGCAAAGACCAGTTACCAATGATGAACACCAGAACGCCTCCACCAATAAGCACTACCCTGCGTACAATTTTCTGTTTTCGCGCTTTCCGATAGGCCAAATCCCTGAGTTCTTCTTCTGTTTCTGCCATAAATGCCACTCACTCAACAGAAGAGTTGTACTGTTTTATTGGATATTTCTGCCATGGTTTCCCCAGTGGTAGTTGGATACAGCTTCTTACTATGCGTATTAAAACAGCGAACGCAAGTTTTATAATACACTGTAAATCCATTTACGTCAACTTGACTAATGCATCATATGCAACCCTTACAGATAGCGCTCTTACAGGCTCTAAACGGAAGTGGAGACCAAATTTGTTTGCTCAGTAATGCACAACTTATGGATTCAGAACAGGAAAACGTTGAAATTCCAACAAAAATTTCTTTGACAGTAGTTTGCATACTGTATACTGAAGTCATGCCTGAAGACTTAAGCGCGCTGATACGGAATTTAAGCCAATTACCCAGCGAAACAGAAACAGTCGAGTTCAAAGACTCTTACAACGAGCCGGAGATGATCGGCCGCGATATATCAGCCTTGGCAAATTCAGCAGCGCTGCACAACGAACAATGCGGATACATGGTGTGGGGTATCGACGATACCACCCACAACATCATAGGAACAAACTTCAACCCGTACACCGCCAAGGGACAAGGCAAAAAGGGGCAAAGCAAGCAGGAACTTCTACTCTGGCTCGAACAGACGCTCTCAAAAAATGCCGATTTCAGGTTCTATAAAGTCAATCTAGAAGGCACCAGTGTTTACCTCTTACGTGTCATGCCTGCTAGTAGATACCCAGTTTCCTTTAACGGGCACGCATACATCCGGAATGGTAGCTCTACCCACTCACTGCCGCAGGGCTCGGAAAAGCTGGAATAATCATCCATGAAGATAGTGGACAATATTCCATCACCAATCTTGGTGCACTTCTTTTCGCAAATCGTCTTTCGGATTTTAACGACCTACGCACTAAAGCTCTTCGAATTGTTAAATATGAAGAAGACAGCAAAGCCAGCGAAGCTAGGCTGCTAACCTTCGATAAAGGATATGCCGACTTTGACGCCATGGTCGATTACGTCATAGCATTGCTTCCTGATCGAGAAACCATCAATAAAGCACTGCGTACAACCGTGCAAGGGTATCCAGTTCTCGCACTACGCGAGTTAATTGCCAATATGCTAATTCATCAAGACTTTTCAATCAAAGGCACCGGACCAATGCTTGAAATTTTCCCTAACCGCATAGTCATGACCAATCCCGGCACATCTTTAATACCCGTCTCCGGATTAGTCAATGACCCCTCAAAATCACGAAACCCCGAACTTGCACACTTATCACGTAGACTGGGACTTTGCGAAGAAGCCGGCACCGGCTGGGACAAGATTATTACGGCATGTGAACTCTCACAACTCCCATCGCCACAGATACGAGAGATTACAGATGGATCCCCATCAATCGAAGTGCAAATACGTACATATATGCCTTTCAAAAATCTCAGCGTCCAAGAAAAACGGGCAGCTTGCTACTGGCATGCCTGCTTAAGGTACGTAGACGGCAAACAGCTCACCAATGCTTCCTTACGCACTAGATTTGGACTAGATACAAGTAGTAGTTCACAAATTTCACGTCTCATCAAAGATTGCGTAAGAGCGAACTTAATCCGTCCATTCGAAAAAGACGCGGCTTCAAAATCAATGCGATACATACCAAATTGGGCTTGATAAATTGGCGCCAGTAACGAACAATTTAGGGCTTGCAGACGGAGAAACATTGGAATACCAACGGGAATTTGGTTGCCGGCAGGTTGCGTATGAGCCAAGCATCTTATTCTATTCGCAGTATATGCATTAATTGTCAATATTAAAGGATATTGTGAGATGTAGCACGGGATTTGCGGTCGGAAGTTATGCTGCAGATGCCACAAGCACATAAACGAAGACGCATAAACGAATAACCATCAGCATCGCAGCAAAGGACGCAACCATGAGCATGTCCCCCACCCCGGCGAACCGCGCCGCACACACTGGCGCAAAGTCCGCACGCACCCGCCTGGTGGCCGGCATCGCCGCGGCGGCCACCCTGCTCGCCACGTTCGCAGCGGGATCAGCCGCATTCGCCGGCAACACCACCTCGCAAACTCAAACCACAGCTAGCTCGGCTCAAAATAGCA
Source organism: Bifidobacterium sp. ESL1130 (assembly GCF_058507935.1). Taxonomy (NCBI): domain Bacteria; kingdom Bacillati; phylum Actinomycetota; class Actinomycetes; order Bifidobacteriales; family Bifidobacteriaceae; genus Bifidobacterium; species Bifidobacterium sp. ESL1130. The sequence goes on from NZ_CP196379.1 coordinate 44,480, forward strand.
ACGGAATTACCCCCCCCCCAGCAAACTAGGAACGCTGACCACTGATTCCACCGAACCCGTACTCTCCCGCAGCGCCACAGACCGGTCTGCCATCAGTGCCGATGTCACATTGCTGTGCCATTCCACGTCAGACGGGCGTCTCTGCAACACCGAAGGCACTCCGCTGCCCACCTACCAAACTTTCGAGGCAGATACCGTCCAACGTGGCGGCGCCAAAGGCACCTTCACCGTCAACGACAGCGACCTGGTAACAGGCAACACCATTCTCATCTCAACCATCGCGCAAGACACCACCGATCCAGCCGGCAACAAAGTCACCTTCTTCCAGCACGGCAGCTACATGCCGCTCAACACCGGCAGCGGCACCACCGTCGGCAACCTACATTTTGCAGATACCGCCGCTTGGGGACCAGCTATTGTGCTCGACGTAACCAACACCCTGGGCGGTGTCGGCACCATCACCTTCCAATTTGAAGCGAACCTGCTCTTCCTGCTTAACTATGCCACCTCGGCTTCGGTGATGCACAACATGCCGTTCGATGCCACCTTCACCACCGGTAAAAACCAAGCCGGCGCGGTGCAACATGCCTACACCATCCATTTCAACGCCCCCGCTCCAACCTATGACGCAACCATGCTGGGCGGTGATTATCTGTTCGACTACACCGCAGAAGGCATCCGGCCCTCCGAACAGCTGCGGCATACCCGCATCGCCGACGACACCCAGTTCCTGACATTGCAGAACACCAACGGCGCAGCAGGCGTGCCCGATCAAGGCAGCGATTTCATCAGGTCGTACCATCTGACTGCCGACCAGCCCCTCATGCCAGACAGAGCATGGATGCACCTAGGAACCTTCTACGTTTCCGCGGCAACCCACAAGGTGCAATCCTACCCGAACTCACTGTATGCAGCCGCACCTGAAGTCAACGCCGTCTCTATACCAATAAACAATGCCGGAAACAACCTGACGCTGGCACAAACCCAGCAGTCGGCGCAGGCGCAGAACACCAGCAACGTATCCTTCTCAACGCAAGCCGACGGCAGCTATCTCGTCGTCACATACGTCAAATACACCGAAACAATCCTCACCGACGCGCAAATAGAAGACAGCACCCGCAGCACACTGTACGCAAACGTCGCAGCCAACAGCGTGAACATTGACGCCGATGTGCAAGCCACGCTCGACTACTACCACGGTGTGCTCCACAACAGCGCCACCCACGTCTACCCGTATGCGAACTTCTCGGTGACCGACCCATACAAAGTAGCCCACGCCACCACCCAGCTGCTCGACAACAACAGCGGAACCGTGTTGCAATCAACCACCGACTCAACAGCACAGACCAGCATCGCTTCGTCCGGTCAAACCATGGTGAAATCCCACTACCTCGACATCAACGGACAGTCGATGAGCCAAGTCACCGCGACTGCCGGGAATCCTACTGGTAAGGCGAATTCGGTTACCGGGGAGAAGGGTACTGCTTCCGCTCCTGCCACACCTGCCAATGTGGCTGGCTACCGACCGTTGACCGTTGCTGATTTGGGTTCGCTGACCGCGGCGCAACGGCAAACCATCGCTTCTACCCTCGGGACCACAGACTCCAGTGTTGCAGGACTCACCGCTCTGGCCAACAAGAACAATGGTAAAACCGTATGGGCCACAGGCAATGTGACCGTCCCCTACCCCGGAGAAACCGGCAAAACCTACAACGTTAACGGTGACATCGTCGCAGCCGGAACAGCCGGCAGCAACACCGGCTGGGGCACCACCGACGTCTACTACTTCTACACCCTCGCCACCCAGAAACTCAACGTACACGTCGTGCAAGTACCCTGCTACGCCAATTCTGCAGACGCCACCAGCGGTAAAGACTGCGACGCCACCCCCGGCAACGGAAGCTCCTGGCAACCGTCCGACGGCACCGAAAACACTGGTCTAGGAGAAACGTTCACCGGACTCTCCGGCACCCCTGCCACTAGTACTCTCGCGAAATACACGGTGCAGCTCGGTGGCAAAGACCACCCCGCCAGCCTCAGCGCAGGCCTGCAACAGCTTGCCCCCGGCACCGACAGCAAACGCACCATCAACTTCCAGCTGAACACCACCTACGACATGGACAACAACACCGACCAAGACGAGTACGTGTATGTGCAAGCCAACCCCGAAAAAGACATTACTAAAACCACCACCAGAACCATCCACTACAAACTCAACCACAACACCGTAGACACTCCGCCAGCGGACAACGTGCAGACCATCACCTGGACACAGCATCAGATCCATAACACTGCGTATGACTCGATCGATGGTACTGCCAACTGGAGCAAATACGTGTGGCAGGCCAGCAGCAGCAACACTCCGGCTACTACCATGCCGAAGATCAACAGCCCAGTTATCAACGGCTATATCGCCAAAACCCCAGTCGTCAGTGAAATCACCGGCATCCAACACAACGGCGCCACCGACAACTCATCCACCACGTTCGCTCCAACGGACCCGGCTAACCCGGACACCAGCGACCGCTCTCTGACCGTAACCGTGGTCTACAACAAGACCGTCCAACGCATGCCCTTCACCGGAGGTTCTGGGGTATTACTCGGCACCCTCATCGCCCTGGCACTCCTCGCCATGGCGGCCATACTCACCCACCTACGCAACAAACGCGCCAACAAATAACCACTAAACAACCGGCAACCCAGCCGGCAACCAATAACCAGAAGGCCCACACTGTAAAAGTGCGGGCCTTCTCAAACCCAGCACACCGCAATCCACCACTAATCTTACTGCTGCAACACTTTCGGTGCGAGACCTGCCGAGCGATCAACCGCGGACTCCTGCCCACAGATCGCCAGCCAGTTCGCGAGGATGCGGTAGCCTGACTCGCTGAGCACCGACTCGGGGTGGAATTGCACCGCATAGAGCGGCAGCGACTCATGCTGCACCGCCTGCACAGTCCCATCATCCGTCGCACGCGCGGTGACACATAACTGAGCAGGCAGCGATTCAGGCTCAATGGCCAAGGAGTGGTATCGAGTCTCGTTGACCGGGTTCGGCACGCCATCGAATAGGCCGCCGTCCTCATGCTCAATCACACTCGTTTTGCCATGCATAATGGTGGGCGCGTGGCTCACGTTGGCACCATACACTTCTGCGAGCGCCTGCAACCCCAGGCACACCCCGAGCATGGGAGTACCGGTTTGCGCGCATGAACGAATGGCGTCTTTGCTCACGCCCGACTCTGCTGGAGTGCCCGGACCTGGGGAGATAAGCACGCCATCATAGTCGGCGAGCGCCTCGGGACTCACTTGCGCAGCGTCCACATCGTTGCGAACCACCGTCACTTCAGCGCCCAAAGTGTGCAGATATCCCACAATGGTGTAGACAAATGAGTCGTAATTGTCGACCGCCAAAATCCGTGCGTGTTCCACTGCCGCCTCCGCTCTGCTGCTGAACTGTCTGCTGGTTCCATCCTACCGGTTATGGCCGTCCGTCGGCCGCAGCGCCCAGTCTGTGGTCGCGGCATTCACCTAGCTATGCGGTAATTATGCATAGATTGTCAATATTCCCAAGTAGTCTTGCTTACAGAACGTGTCCGCGGTGTGATTTACGCGGATACCGCAGCATAACCGAATACGATTTCCGCGCATGGCACTGTGCATGATGCCGGCACACGCAGCGGACGGACCGACACCGGAACGAAGGACACGCACCCATGAACATGCTTCACACAGCAGGTCGCCGACAAGGCGCAACCAGCGGCACAACCAAGTCCGCACGCACCCGCCTCGTGGCCAGCATCGCCGCTGCGGCCACTCTGTTCGCAGCCTTCGGTGCGGGCACTGCCGCATTCGCCGGCAACAGCACCGAGGTTTCAGCACAATCCCAAGCTCCAGCTGCAGCAGCTCAAAATAGCAATGAGATTACCCCCCCCCCAGCAAACCTGGCACGTTAGGAACTGAACCAGCAGCCTCAATCTCCACACGCGGTGCGCTCATCACCGCCACCAGCCCCAACGTTCGGCTGCTTCAACACAACACTTCCACTGATTATCCTGTCAATACCCAGCAAACGCTCAGCGGAAGCCAGAACGTTAACTTCGGTGTCGCTGGGACCTTTTCAGTCAACGCCAGCAATTTGGTCGCTGGCAACGAAATCCTCATCACACCGTTTTCCATCGCAACCTCCGGCTCAGCCGACGCAAAAGTCCAATTAACCCAAATCGGTGGAAATCCTTCACTGAATGATGCAAACGGAGATGCCATCGGTGTCATCAAGTTCAACGAATCACATGCAACTTGGGGGCACTCGCTGACTCTTTCCGTAACCAAAACCTCAAATGCAATCGGCGTGCAAACCTTCAGCTTCTCCATCCCTAGCCGCATGACTTTCAATAATTGGACCGACAATACGATCCGAGCAAAAATGCCCTTCGATAACACCATTCAGATTGGCGTCTATGACCCGGAAACCGGTATCAACGGGACACTCGGCACCCGACGCGATTACCCCTTCCATTTCAATAAACTTCCAGCCACAAGTGATGCCACTACCCAACAGGCCAACTACATCTACGAAGAAGCATCAGCAAACTACTTCCTAGGCAGGCCAATGCTTTTCGATACCAGCATCCCCAACAACACCGTTTTCAACCAGCTGCAAAACAGTGCTGGAACTTCCGGCTCTGTCAGCGCCAAAACCGACATTGTCCGCGCCTATAAGTTCACCTCCACCCAAGACCTCACACCTAACAGCTTGATGCTCTTTAAGGGAAGCTACTTCGTTTCCGCAGCTACAAACAAAATCCAAACCTCATCGCGGCGCTCAGGCACTCTTGCTGAATGGCCTGACCCCACCCATTGCACGTCCCTCGTGCCCATGAAGGACGCTGGCGACAACGTACCTTGGACTACTCTAAAATCGACCGCAGCCAACTCACCAACCACCGTGACCTATTATTCTCGGCAAAATCAAGCCAACGGCAAATACAGCTATTTCGTAGCGGTGAACATTAAGGCCGCCGACACTGTCCTCACCAACGACGAACTGCAAGCCAACGCCAAAGACAATATGGCCCTTGCCTCCAGCGCAAACCCGACTGCCGACCTCAACGCCACAGTCAACTACTACAATTCCGTTCTCGGACGTCGCGCCAGCTACTTCTACATCCAGTACCGCTTCGACACACCGGACCAATACAAGGCCACCACTTCCACCATCGATGCACTCGACGACACCTCGATGAGCGGTAAAGCCGGGTCTGAAACCAGTTTGCCAGTCCAAGCAGGAAGCTCCGGCCAAACAGTGGTGAAATCTCACTACCTGTCATCGGACGGTCGCTCACTCTCACCTACTACAGCGCAAGCCGGATACCCGACCGGTAAAGCCAACTCAGTCAGTGGTACCAAGGGTACTGCTTCCGCTCCTGCCACGCCCGCTGATGTGGCCGGCTACCGGCCGTTGACCGTCGCCGATCTCAGCACGCTGACCGCAGCACAACGGCAGACCATAGCCACAACTTTGGGCACCACGGACTCCAGCGTGACCGGACTGACCGCCCTGGCCAACAAAACCACCGGCAAAACCATATGGGCCACCAACAACCTCACCGTCCCCTACCCAGGAGAAACCGGCAAAACCTACAACGTTAACGGTGACATCGTCACAGCCGGAACCGCAGGCAGCAGCACCGGCTGGGGCACCACCGACGTCTACTACTTCTACACCCTCGCCACACAAACACTCAACGTACACGCCATCGCCGTGCCCTGCTATGTCAACAGTGCCGACACCGACAGCGGCAAGGACTGCGACGCGCAACCCGCCAACGGCACCAGCTGGCAGCCATCCGACGGCAACGAGGTCACCAGTCTGAGCGAAACGTTCACCGGACTGTCCGGCAGCGCCGCCACCGACACGCTCACCAAATACAGCGTGCAACTCGGCGGCAACAACCACCCTGTCAGCATGAGCGACGGCATCACCCAACTGGCACCAAGCACCGCCGGCACCAAACGCACCATCAGCTTCAAATTGAACACCACCTACGACATGGACAACAACCTTGACCAAGACGAGTACGTGTACATCCAAGCCAACCCCGAGAAAGACATCACCAAAACCACCACACGCACCATCCACTACAAACTCAACCACAACACCATAGACACCCCACCAGCCGACGTGACCCAGACCATCACCTGGACACAACACCAAATCCACAACACCGCCTACGACTCGATCGACGGTACCGCCAACTGGAGCAAATACGTATGGCAGGCCAACAGCGGCAACACCCCGGCCACCAGCATGCCCAAAGTCAACAGCCCAGTTATCAACGGGTATACCGCCAAAACACCGGTCGTGGGCGAGATCACCGGCATCCAACACAACGGCACCACCGACAACCCATCCACCACCTTCACCCCAACCGACCCGGCCAACCCGGACACTTCCGACCGCACCCTGACCGTGACCGTGGTCTACAACAAGACCATCGCCCGCATGCCCTTCACCGGCGGCACCGGAGTATTGCTCGGCACCCTCATCGCCCTGGCACTCCTAGCCATAGCAGCCATGCTCACCCACCTACGCAACAAACGAACCAACAAATAACCACTAAACAACCGGCAACCCAGCCGGCAACCATAACCAGAAGGCCCACACTACAACAGTGCGGGCCTTCCCCAAACCCGGCACACCAACCAATAACCACAAGAGAACGAACCCACACACCACCAGCGCAAGCTCACCCCTTACTCTTCCCTACCAGTCCTCCTCAACCCCACACAACAACCAGCAAGCAAAACTACACACATGTAGTTCTCCACATCTGTGGACAACGTTGTGGACAAGTTGGGTGTAACCCGGGGATAAGTTGAGGAAAACTCTCTAACTTATCCACAAAGTTATTCACAAGTCCACATTTTGCAGGGGTTACAGGCGGTGGATAATGTGGACGAGAGTTTATCCACAATCCACAATATCCACCATCCTCGTTGTGGATAACTCACTTTTCAGTCCCCAAACTTCCTCCCAATTACCGCCACAGCCACACATCACCAAACTATATGCCCAAGCCACACACTCATGCTTATGCTCGAATCCAATCGCGATCCCGAACCAAATCCGACCCCAAAACTACATGCGCGCCCCAAACCCAAACTACACACTCACACTCACACTCACACTCACACTCACACTCACACTCACACTGCAACAGCAGCATAAACAGTAAGCAGACATCGCCAACACTCGTACAATAAACCTATGCACATCAGCGAAACGACCTGGCAGTTCGTCCATGACCACCGCAACGAACCCGTGAACGACGTAGCCTTGCATGCCCGCACCCGCGCCCATGCCCATGCCAGTTCCAATGCCGACACCAGCGCCGATGCAACCCTCGACCTGCCGTTCGCACTCAACCAAATCGAAGGCTGGCAGCGGGCACAGCGAAAACTCCCCGAATGGGCCGTGTGCGAGGACATCGTGTACCCGCCTCATCTCGCCATGGAACAATGCTCATCACAATTCACCGCCCAATACAAAGCAGCATTGGCGCAGCGACTGGCAGCGAGCGCACACCCGCAGCGCCATGAGAGTCGCATGGTGGATTTGACCGGAGGATTCGGAGTTGACTTCTCCTATATGGCACGCGGCTTTGCAAACGCCACTTACGTAGAGCAACAGGCCGAGCTGTGCCGAATCGCAGAACATAATTTTGCCGCTCTCGGCCTCAATGTTGCCGCAAACCAATCGGCCGCAGATGCGAGCATTACAGGCGGCACAAGAGGCAAGACGCAACGCGCCGAAAGTCAAGCCAACGCCTCGGCTACGGGCACTGTCACGGTAATCAATACCTCAGCCGAGGCATATTTAGACAGCACGGCCGCACCGGTCGATCTTATTTTCATTGACCCTGCCCGCAGAGACAACCACGGAGCGCGCACCTATGCCATTGCCGACTGCACGCCAAACGCCGTGGCTTTGGCGCCGCTGTTGCTCAAGCGATCCGCGCATGTGATGGTCAAACTCTCCCCCATGCTTGACTGGCATAAAGCCGTCGCCGATTTTGGTACGGCTGTGCGGGAGGTGCATATCGTCTCCACCGGCAACGAGTGCAAGGAATTACTCATCGTGCTCGGGCGCGATGAACGTGTGAGGCAAGCAGAAGACGCGGCTGGAACAGCACCTGCCGAGGGTCAGCGTGAGACCGCACAGACTGTGCGCGTATGCTGCGTGAATGATGCTCAGCGTTTCGCGTTCACAGTTCAACGCGAACCGCTGGAACCGCTGGAACCGCTGCGTTCTGTACCATTTCATACCAATACCGCTGATTCAATCAGCACTGCAACACCTCAGTACCTGTACGAACCCAATGCTTCCATCATGAAGGCCGGTTGCTTCGACCTACTCGCGCAGCAATATGGCATAGAGGAGATCAGCCACAACAGCCACCTGTTCGTCGGGTTTGCCGATTCAGACAGTTGTGCTGATTCAGATAGTTACGACGACTCCAATAACTTCACCGATTCTCAGCCCGCACACAACACCAGCTCCCGCGCCACCCGGAGCGTTCATGACGACAGCGCCGTTACCAGCAGCACCATTACCACCTGCAGCGGCCCCATCATGGATTTCCCTGGCCGTATCTTCGCCGTTGATGCCGTGAGCGGTCTCGGCAAGCGCGAATTACGCACCGTGCTTAAGCCTGCTCTCAATGGCGCAACTCACGCCAATATTGCAGTACGTAACTTCCCGCTCAGCACCGCTGAGTTGCGGCGTAAGCTAGGGCTGCGCGATGGCGGAGATATCTATATCTTCGGCACCACCACAGCTGACGGCGAGCGTGTACTGCTGGTAACGCACAAAATCCAGTGACCGGCATCTAACGACCATGCCACGCGCCTACTTCTAGAGCATACAGTTGCGCCTCTCACAGCTAAAACCACGAGAGGCGCAATTGAAACAGCCATTCGCCGCAGCGTGCCATTCGGTCAACACCAGCACACAGCGGCGTTTATGGCCGCGCAGCCTGCACTGAAATCAATGCCAAGCCACCGTCATGATGAAACCGACCATCATGATGGCAAACGCAACCGCCAAATTCCACTGCCCAAGGCCAGGAATCGGGTACTTGTTAGTCATGTAATAGACCACTGCCCACAGCAGGCCAACAACAAGCAGCGTAACAAACAGCGGCACAAACCAGCGAGGGTTGGCCTTTGTGTTCTTGATGGTCTCTTCTACCCGGCGGCTGCTTTCAGCCTGACGCTGAGCCACACGGCGCATCTGGGCGCTCATGCCCTTGCGGTCGGCGCTATCGGCATTCAACAGCGCTTCAATCTCGTCCATAGGCAGGTCAAGATCCTCATCCGTGATGTCATCGGCATCGGCATCGTCGTCATCGTCACCGGACTTTGAAGACTTGCGCTTCTTGGAAGCCTTCTTAGCATCACCAACCGGAGCGTTAGCCTTACCCGACTCGTCGGTCTTGCCTTGGCTGACCTCGTCGCCTTCATCCGCTGCGGATTGTGCAGAATCCGTGGAAGACTCGGCGTTGTCGCGCAGTTGGTCGTCATCGTGCTTGGTATCAGCTTGCGCTTTACCAGCCGCCTGATCCGCGGCACCATCGGCCTGATCTTCGCTGGCCTTCACAGCCTCGCCTGCGCTCTTCTTTGCACTCTCGGCCTCAGCCGCGTTGGAATTAACGGCATCAGCGGAGGTCGAGGTGTCCTCATGCAACTCTTCGTCAGCCATAAGCTTAAGTCTCCATTCAATAGGCTAGTACACATAATAGTAGGTGCACTCGAACGCTTCCGAACGAGTCAATATAACCAGTCTCAACACAGATGATGCACGCCGGCGGAATTTATGCAGGCATTGGATAAGCCGCGGCCGAGCGCATGGCACAAGACTGCGCCACCATCTGCGCGATAGCACGTGCTACCTCGGGCCAGTGTGCCTCTTACAGCACAAATCACAAGCCATAGCACGCACTCGAGAGGTGCGCAACACCTCTTCTACAGCACAGAGAATGTGACACACCCGAAATATGTCAGTGCGTTTGGGCTAGGCTGGGCGTAGAGACATAGGGGAAGCCGGATTTCTTGTGGCTGCATACAGGCGCTGCTGCATGCAACATCCAACTAACATACGCTTGCAAGTATCGGTTCCCCCTGACGCACGGGAGGAAGTTAGGTAGGGGCGAACATATGGCATCCGGGAAGCATAAGGCCGCGTCACACGGCAAGTCAGTGCGCACTTCAGGCGAGCGCCACATGTCATTGTTCCGACGTAATGCCAATAACAAGCAGACCTCAGCAGACAAGTCCGCAGATAGCGCCACAGATAGCGCCGAAAACACGCCTGTAAGCCCCGAGAACGCGCAAAACGCTAGTTCAAGTAGTTCTTTATACGTTCCCCCTCTCAGTGCAGCAGAGAGCAATTCTGGCGCAACAACAGAACCTGCGTCATCTGAAGCAAGCACAAGGCAGCGCAACTTACCGATCGTTAACCAAGCGCAGAGCACAGCCTCGATACACAGCACACCGGGAGACCGGAACAAACAGACCACAAGCGAACAGCGACCGCGGGAGGCAGACACGATGTCATCCACAGATCCAGCAGAATCACAGTTGCCAGTAGAACCGCAATTATCAGTGGACCCCCAGCAGTCTTCGACACAGCCAGTGAATGATCCATCCACTCCCTCAACGGCATCAGGCAGTGCTACTGTAAACGGCACCTCGGTAAATGGTAACTCAGCAGATAGCGCCGCTTCAGGCAGCGTTGCTTCAAAGGTCGCCTCTTCGGCCAACAACGACAGCGACACCAAGACCGCACCCGTTCCACTGTATGACGCGGACGGCAACCCAGTTCCGTTCCAAGAGCAAGTCAAATATGTGTACGTGGAGCGCAGGCCCGACCTGTCCAAGCGTGCAACCGGCCCTGCCTGGCAGATTATGGGCATAGTGGCCGAAACGCTGTTCACCATGGCGCTGGTATGTGTGCTCTACATTGTCTGGCTTATGGGCTGGACCGGTGTGGTAGCACAGCACAAGCAAGATGAGCAGATGCAATCCGCCGCATGGAGCGACCCAAGCAAGGGCAAAAACAAACGCTTAGCCAGCAAGCAGGACGGGGAGCCACCTGTGCAGCCCATCAACCCGAAGGTTGGCGATTTGATTGGCGCTGTGTACATTCCACGGTTCGGCAATCAGTGGATGCGAACCGTGGTGGAAGGAACCGACAAGCCACAACTCAACGAGCACGGCATCGGACACTACCCGCAGACACAAATGCCTGGGCAAATCGGCAATTTCGCAGCTGCCGGTCATCGCAACGGCTACGGGCAACCGCTGGGCGACATTGATAAACTCAAAGAAGGCGACCCCATCGTGATTCGCACCAAAGACTACTGGTATGTGTACGAGTACACCGACCATACCGTGGTAACACCCGATCAGGTGGGTGTAGTGGCTCCGAATCCGAGGAGCCCTATGCTGGCGCCCACGCAGAGAATGATAACGCTCACCACATGCGAACCGAAATACTCTAAACCCACCCACCGCTGGGTTGCGTTCGGCAAGCTCACCTACTGGGCTAAAGTCGCAGACGGCATACCAGAAGAGCTCGCTCGCACCAATCAGAACGGTGAAATTGAGTTCTACAACAATAGCAAACGGATGGAAACCAAGCTTCCTGTCGATTCACTCGTACCGTTCATAACCTCATGCCTCACTGTGTATGCCGTTATTTATCTGGCGGCCGCTGTGGTGTGGCGCTGGCCGAGAAGGCGTGAGATACGGCAGCATCTTGTACGCAAGCCTGATATTAGTATCTACGGCGGTCTCTCACGGCTACAACCAGGGCCAACCCTCATCCGAGTACTGCTTGTACTGATTCTCATGGTCGCGGGCGGAGCAGCGCTGTTTGAGTGGGTGTTCCCATGGGCTGCCGAGACATTGCCGCTGCTGGAACAGATGACCAACGTCGCTTTTTAGCTAGATTTGGTTTCGCTGGACTGTGTTTTGCTTGACTGCTTCTTTCTTGACTGCCTCTTGCTGGACTGTGTTGCGTAGGACTGCCTCTTTCTGGATTCAGTTTTGCGAGATTCTGTTTTAGAGGTATTGTCTTTTTGTCCGATTGTCTTTTCGCAGGATTGTCTTTCGCAAGATGCCCTTTGACGGACTCACTAAAAGATGCATCCCGCGCCGACTTGCCATAACGCTAAGATAAGCAGAGCATGCGCAGGCACGGCTGCCAGCAGCGAGTCGCCTCTGACGGATGGACGGGCGGCCGAAAGTAGCAGACGGCCGGCGGCCGCACACAGCAGAGTAATCTCTTTTGCCATTGTTTCACGTGAAACATTGACAAATGCTGTGTGATTGTGCCTAAAGCTTGAGCTTTGCAGAACCCATTATCGACAATGTTAAGGTGGCCTTATGATTGACCTAACCAGCTCTACTAATATGCTCAGCACTAACAGCTCAGCTGACAGCGCGACCACCACGAGCGACACCAACCAAGAAAGCATCCACGATGCCGTCATTATTGGCTCAGGACCGGCAGGTTACACCGCAGCCATCTATTTGGGTCGCGCAGGATACAAGCCTATCGTCATCGCTGGCGCACTTACCCCTGGCGGACAACTCGTCAACACCACTGAAGTGGAGAACTATCCAGGTTTTCCCGATGGAGTGATGGGCCCCGATCTCATGGACAGCATGCAACAGCAAGCTGAAAAGTTTGGTGCCGAGATTGTGTGGGACGATGTAGTCTCAGTAGATTTTTCAGCTTCTGATGGCATCAAGACCATTACGTGCGATCAGGGCGATGTATATAAGGCACGTGCCGTAGTTGTTACCACCGGTTCTGAAGTACGCAAACTTGGTGTGCCCGGAGAGAAAGAATATTCAGGGCACGGTGTCTCCTATTGTGCCACGTGCGACGGTTTCTTCTTTAAAGACCAACCTATCGTTGTAATTGGCGGTGGTGACAGCGCATTTACAGACGCCGATTTCCTGACACGATTCGGTTCATCGGTTACACTCATTCATCGTCGTAGCGAGTTCCGCGCTACAAAAATCATGGTAGATCGAGCCAAGGCAAACGATAAACTCTCCTTCATGCTTGACTCTGTAGTAGAAGAAGTGAAAGGTGAAGACGGTAGTGCCAAGTCGGTTATCGTGAAGAATGTGCAGACTGGCGAGACTTCTGAGGTACCTGCCAACGGCGTCTTTGTGGCCATCGGACACACCCCCACCACCAAGTTCTTAGGAGGATCGCTGCAGCTTGACGACTCCGGATATATTACTGTTGATGGCGCTTCTACTCGCACGTCAATCCCCGGAGTCTTCGCTGCAGGAGATGTAGTTGACAGCGTCTACCGGCAGGCAATATCTGCCGCTGGCATGGGGTGCCGCGCAGCACTTGATGCGCAGGAATACCTCAACAACATCGATCAGTAATTAGTAGTTAGTGATCAGTAATCAGTAATCAATAATTAGTGATTAGTCCAGCAGCTGGTTTTAACCCAGCTACACCATTTTTCAAGCCCTCGCCTGTCACCTGCCCGACGAGGGCTTCTTTTATGAGGCATCAATAATATGGCTTAAGCTATTAAGTTGTGTTGCCTCCTGCTCATGACGTGCGCATTGTCAATGCAGAGATGCTTTTGCTGCTCAAACTGGAGCAAATATCTCAGCCGCCTGCAGGAGTAAAAGAACTAATTGTCGTTCTGGTCTGTCGTTCTGGATTGTCGTTCTGGATTGTCGTTCTGGATTGTCGTTCTGGATTGTCGTTCTGGATTGTCGTTCTGGATTGTCGTTCTGGATTGTCGTTCTGGATTGTCGTTCTGGATTGTCGTTCTGGATTGTCGTTCTGGATTGTCGTTCTGGATTGTCGTTCTGGATTGTCGTTCTGGATTGTCGTTCTGGATTGTCGTTCTGGATTGTCGTTCTGGATTGTCGTTCTGCCTATATCCCTATAGCACCTTGCCTTTCCAGCATGACCCGATAATACAAAAATGTCATTGTTTCACGTGAAACAATGACATTTTTGGTCGAATTGCTACTACTTGTTCAACCCATCAGACCCACGATGAAGAACCAGACTTATCATCAGGCATAAGAATGTTCAGGATTCTATCCATATCTTCTGGCGATGAAAACACAATCTCAATACGCCCACGCTTCTTACTGCCCTTAATGGAAACCTTCGTATCAAAGCGGTTCTCGAGATTGTGCTGAATAGGAGATTCACTCCATGGATTCTTCCGCTTTGGAGGCTCTTTCTTCACAGGTTCAGCATTGGCTGATTGCAGAGCCACAATCTCCTCAGTACTACGCACAGAAAGTCCCTCAGCAAGCACACGATTGGCAAGCTTGCTCATCTCCTCCTCTGTCTGCAAACCCAGCAGCGCACGTGCATGACCCGCTGAAAGTACCCCAGAGCCAACCTTCTTTTGTACCGACAAAGGCAGGTTCAGCAAGCGTAAGGTATTCGCAATCTGTGGACGCGAACGAGATACTGACTTCGACAACTGTTCCTGTGTCAGCCCAAAGTCACTCATCATTTGCTGATAGGCGGCTGCTTCTTCGAGCGGATTCAAAGCTACTCGATGCAAGTTCTCCAGCAATGCATCGCGAAGCATATGATTATCAGTTGTCGTCTTCACAATGGCAGGAATTGTCTTCAGCCCAGCCAAATGCGCCGCTCTCCAACGCCGTTCGCCCATAATGAGCTCATATTCACTGCTCATGCCAGGATCGCTGAGAGCAGGCTTCCGCATCATGTTGAATACGGAAGTATTGGAAGATGCGCCAAGAGAGTTTTGCTTTTCTTCATGCTGAGCACTACTATCAGCATGTTTTGCGTCCTCTGCGGCTGCTTTTCGCTGATCCTCTGGACGCTTACGTACCACTACTGGCTGCAGCACACCTACTTCTCGCAGTGACGAAGCAAGCTCTTGTAGTTCATCCTCGTCAAAAATGGTTCGCGGCTGGTTGGCGTTGGGCCCAATCTGGTCAAGCTCCAACTCAACGAGATACCCACCTTGCACAGGCTTAAGCCCCGTGGCCAAATCAGCTACTGCCCCATCAGTTGTATTGACATTTACTTCATCAGCAGTACTGCTTGTTGCAGATACACCCTTACCTGCGGAAGCACCATTTTGCGATGATTGCTCACCAATACCAGCCCCTCGCGAAGACGAAGGAACATTACCGGCCACATCCCCACCAAAGAACAGATCGCTAGGATGACCTAGTCCATCCATTGCAGGAATCGACATTCTCTTGCGACGAGAATTTGCCGATGTTTCACGTGAAACATTCGCACTTGTCGTAGATAAAGTTCCTACATTTTTATTCTTCAGTGACTTGCTTGTTGAAGAGGTCGTGGACGACACGGTCTTTTCGGACTCTGCCTTACTGGAATCACCAGTAACCTGCTTTACGCTGCCGATAACAGGAGCAGAAGCACCGCTTTCCTTTTCTGGCGTAGCAGCCTCGCTCTTATCTGTTCGGTCTGTTTCACGTGAAACATTCGCATTCGAGATACCTGTGGATGACGCCGGTATAACGGATGGTGCAGATACACGAGCTTCCGTCTCATTAGCAGATACACTGTTGCCAGCATCATCAGGTACGATTTTACCCACCTTGTCAGGAACCGAATTCTTCTCTGCTGCAGGTGTCTTCGCTTCAGATTTTGTCATTGTTTCACGTGAAACAATGACATTTTCTTCAACACCTTCCACGCTCTTGGATGCAGATTTTTGAGAAACCGCTGCATTGCTCTTCTTACCTGCAGCACTACGCGTCTTGGCACCGGTAGTTCCAGCCGCTTTTTTAGCAGGGGCTTTTACCGATTTATTGCTGTCACTATCACTTTTCGGCTTATCGTCTTTTGCGACTTCACTATTTTCGCCAGGCAATGCAGGGAACAGTGCTCCAAGACCTTTTCCTAAACGCGACTTAGATGCCATCTCAGTTCCTCTCCTGCTTCTTCACTGCAATTGCCGCCAACACTTGTTTCGATCTACTCGCTATCTCCAAAGCAGCCTCTCGATATGAAACCGCACCGAGACCACGAGGATCATACACCACTGCCGTTTTCCCGAAACTTGGAGCTTCTGAAATTTTGACTGATCGTGGAATGGTAGTCGTGAGCACAATATTCGGATAATGTTCCTTGATCTCAGCAAACACTTCTCGACTCAGCAGTGTGCGCTTGTCGAACATAGTCACCAACATAGTAGAAACCGTAAGTACCGGATTGTAATGCTCCTGCACAAGCTCAATCGTATGGAGCAGCTGCCCCAACCCTTCCAAGGCATAATACTCAGCCTGAATGGGGATAAGTACTTCAGTCACTGCGCACATAGCATTAATGACCAACAGCCCCAAGCTCGGCGGGCAATCAATAATCACATAGTCATAATGTGTTTCAGAATTTTCCACGAACTGGTCGACTGCTTTACTCAGCAAGTTGTTACGATTTTCCATATCCGCAACTTCAAGCTCAGCACCACTTAAATCCATGGACGCAGGAACCACATCCAGACCAGGGCAATCCTCACACGGCTGCTTGACCTCATCAATAGTCATACGACCTTCAATGACATCGTATGTGGATGGCATACCCATGTCATGGTTCACACCAAGAGCTGTAGATGCATTCCCTTGCGGATCCAAATCAATGACAAGGACCTTCGCTCCCCCAAGAGCCAGCGCCGAAGCAATGTTCACTGTTGTGGTCGTTTTTCCAACGCCACCTTTTTGATTCGCAACGGCCATGAAGCGCGTCTGACTTGGGTGCGGGAATTCTACATCGCTTATCGCTTCATACCGTGCAGAAGTCTCCGCAATCTCGTTTCCAAGAGTTCGATTACTTTCGCCGAAGATTCGTTTAATGGTTTCCGAGGCAGACTCCATACAACGCCGACTCCTCCCGCGGCCAGGCCGCTTGTTGTTACGTCATTGCACACAGCAAAATTTTCTCACTACATCAAGTTTCGCCATGTGCATGGACAGTAATCGCTCTCCACCAAGTTATCCACATCTACTGTGCACAAGTGTGCACAACCTGTGGGCAAGATGTTTACGACTTTTCTTTACCGATTTCTATATTGGCAGTATATCAAGCTTCACGTTCCTAAAATGAGACAACCGGAAAAATGTGGATAACTTTTCACTGCATCTTATTTTGTGGATAAGTCGACGCCTAATCAAGGCACTACCCTTGTACACACGTTCATTTTTTCTGCACAACAACAAGGTGAGTTGGTTCCAATCCTTCACCAACTTGAGCCTCCACAACACGAGGCTTCACCCCACCGAACTTTTTGATGATACGAGATGCCTTCTCAATTTCCTGCGGTGCCGAACGCCCTTTAAGTGCAATCAACTGACCGCCCTTTTTCACCAATGGCAATGTCCAGCCAGCAAGCTTGGTCATAGGTGCAACTGCACGGCACGTCACTACATCAAAACCTTGCCTCGCATTGTTTCGCCTACCACCCTCTATTACTTCCTCAGCACGGGCACGTACCACTTCCACATTCTGCAAATCCAATTCTTCTACACACTCCTCAAGCCACGCCACTCTGCGTTCCATTGGCTCAATGAGAGCAAAGCTGCATTCAGGCAAACATGCTGCAGCAACAATCCCAGGAAATCCTCCACCACTGCCTAAATCAGCAACTGTTTTCTCTGAGCTCGATTTCACTGCCTCAGCAATATAAGGCACCACTGCTGCCGAATTAAGGAGGTGCCGTTCCCACAATATATCTACATCTCTCGGTCCAATAAGACCTCGCTTTTCCCCTTCTTCAGAAAGTTTCACGTGAAACATTCGCATTTTAGGAAGAGCCTCACCAAAGGCGTGCTGCAGCAATGGCGAATCTTCAAGTTCGCTGTCAGTATGTTCGTTCATGCTTCACCAATTCTTATCCGCACTGTATCAATCGTTTCTAGTTTATACGACAGCTGAAACCAACAGAGCTGATAGCCAAAGTCGTGCGGCATTACACATTTACTCTTTATGGGTTCACCGAGCTTTGTAACGCGTTATTGCAAGACCACCTATTCAATACACCGAACGGCAAACATAGTGCCGTAGCATGAGCATGCGGTCTGGATGTTGCGAACTATTCAATACACCGCGCAGCAAACACAGTTCCTCAGGTTGGCTTTCCCAAACATGCTATCTCAATGTCATTAGACATAGAGCCAGCATATTCACTCATCCAGCGGCGCTTGAATCAATGAATGCAGTTTACAGCAATCATCATGACTGCCCTGCAATCATCATTTTGCACATGTTTCACGTGAAACATGTGGTATTCGGCATTCATCTAGATTGCACATCCACATGAAGGAACGAATCCCGAAGTCGTCCCAGGCAGCAGAATCTTCAATGCAAGTAGACAAGAAGAAACTTCCCTCACGAGTATTGACTTCCGCACCGATGATTAACCTATCATCGAATGATAGCGAACGGTTTCCATCACAGATTCTCTTAGTCAGATTGTCATTGTTTCACGTGAAACATTCGCACTTTTATACCTGGCAAATCTGAAAACAACCCTTTGAATACGCTTGTGCCGGATTATTCTATAAAAGCATATCTGCCTATCTCGCGAACGGCTACATGCTTAGTGGGCGCACATCCATAATTAACTCTCACGCCCATACGAGATTTTACTTTCGCTCACTGTTTGCCAAAGGTGCACGACAACAGCGAAGATCTTCGAACAGAAACTTCTACACCTTGAGAACGGATTCACTAAATCGGCAAGCATCGACGGGAAGTTTTACACAAACAAAGAAGGAAGACCATAGAAGGTTAGTTAGTTAGTTAGTTAGTTAGTTAGTTAGTTAGTTAGTTAGTTAGTTAGTTAGTTAGTTAGTTAGTTAGTTAGTTAGTTAGTTAGTTAGTTAGTTAGTTAGTTAGTTAGTTAGTTAGTTAGTTAGTTAGTTAGTTAGTTAGTTAGTTAGTTAGTTAGTTAGTTAGTTAGTTAGTTAGTTAGTTAGTTAGTTAGTTAGTTAGTTAGTTAGTTAGTTAGTTAGTTAGTTAGTTAGTTAGTTAGTTAGTTAGTTAGTTCAGTCAACTGGTCAGCCAACCTGGCCAATCAGCCAGACGACCCGCCAGCTGCTCAACAACTCTCTTATGAATCAACCAGTCAACCATTCCGTCTGCCGACAATCTAGATAGCTGCGATTTCAGAAAGTCAGGTAGGTAGTCAGCCAGACAACCAACCAGTCAAGGTATGCCAACATCAAACTTTGCCATTGTTTCACGTGAAACAATGGCAACACTACGCTCAGTCTACGCGTATTCCACAAAACATCAGGAGTCGCCATCGGGTATGACGCAGTGCCACACAAAGAGAAATCAGCATGAGAACCGAGAACTATCGTCAGGTATAGCACGGTAGAGATCACGATGACCGACACTATTATTCACAAGATCAACTTACTTTAACAAGTAAAACCGGGCAATACACCAATACACCAATACACCAATACACCAATACACCAATACACCAATACACCAATACAGGATGCCACAACAAGAGCTCTTTAACTGTGAACTCTCCAAAATAAGAACTCTCCAAAGCGTGAAACGATATATAGAAATCTTGTTTTACAAGTTGAACCTTAATATGTTAGAGCAGCAGATATCGCGGTATACGTCAGCCATCCCTGCGGTCTAAGTATATTTCCCTATTACTAATCCAAATGGAGTTCACGTTTATAGGGAAGTTCATATTTTATAGTAGTAATCTTTTATTTACAGCAGTAATCATTCCTGCTACAACTTACTGATTAAAACATAAGATTGATTCCTTTCACCTTATGCGCTGGAATTCCTTCTCACAGCCACCAGAAAACAAGCGAACGGAACCAAACATATCCAACACATCCAAGCCACACCATATACAAGAACACAGACCTGACATTTTGCCTATCTGCACTTATCTGTATGGCACACAAATAATCTTGTACATCAAGAAAAGTGCTTGCAGAGAGAACTGTCAGAGAGCAAAGCTTACCAAGTTCCTATCGGCTTCATCAACGTAAGACTTCTCTTATCGCAAGTTATATTTCGAGTTTACTGGCCTACTTTTATTACACCACTACTGCCCATCACAGCTTGCTTCGATAACATTTTTGCTATTGTTTCACGTGAAACAATAGCAAATCACAAATGCTTTAATTCATAATTTGCGTATTTAGACTTAGTGCACACCATATTCCTCGCGCATGCACCTTAACCAGACAATAACCAAGCATACAAGAAGCACGTCATAGTGCCCACACCTAGCAAACGACATAAACATGTCACTAGCACACATCGCACAATATCAGTACTTTTACCCATCTGAGAGCTTTGAACACATTACCCTCCACACGTGCGACGGATGCGTTATCGGATATGCGCCTGAACGCACCCTACAATACAGACGGGATTGAAATGTAGTCTCACTCAGACAGTCTTATCGCCACTATTGTCAGAATCATTGCCGTCATTCAAAGCACGACCATCGCTCAGAGCAACGTCTGCACTTCAGCAATTAACGGTCAGTGTCTGTCCGTTTGATGAAATCGGCGTCATTGCCAACGTCATACTGTCAACATCCCACTGTCAACGCCACGTTGCCAATGTCCGTTTGTCAAGATCCCTGTGTCAAGGTCTCATTGTCAGTACACCTTTGTCAACGCAACATTGTCAACGCCACTCACCTAGTCAATATCAGCTGAATCATCATTCGCAACAGCATCAATATCGTCGGCAGCAGCACTGACAAACTCATCTTCGACGAATGCCTCGTCCTCATATCGACGAGACCGCGGCGCAGTATCGCGGCCAGTCAATTCTTGTTCGAGGGGAAAATCCTCACCAGAATCTTCTGCATCATTGATATCTCCGCTATCACTCTCTACACTCTTTACCGGACGCGCGTAAATCGTGATGTGACGGTTTGGATCCTCACCATGCGAGCGAGATTTCATTCCTTCCTCGCGCACCAAATCATGAATGACCTTGCGCTCAAACGAATTCATCGGGTCAAGATCAACCGGCTCACCAGTCTCCTGCGCCTCATCAATGGCATCGAGGGCAATCTCCCGCAGCCTCTTCCTGCGCTTCTTCAGGAATCCATCCACATCAAGGATCAGCCGTGACCGGTCGCCTGTCTTCTGTTGTACAGCCAATCTCGTCAACAACTGCAAGGCCTCAACGACTTCACCGTTCTCCCCTACCAGATTGCTGATGTCAACATCATCGTCAGCAACAATCTGCACATTGGCACGATGATTGCGCACACCCATCTCAATATCACCGTCATAATCGGCGATGTCAAGCAGGCCCTCAAGGTAATCGGCAGCGATATCAGCCTCTTCATTGAGCTGATCGACTGTCTGCTCCACATCATTCGCCATAACTGCTCCTTTTCAAATCAAGGTCAGACTCATCCTTAAGTCTATCCCACACTGACCACTGTTGTGGCTCATTACTGACGATTCTTCTTGCGCTGACTACGAGGCTGGTTACGCTTGGGCTGCTTGCGCTGATAGCCCTCATTCTCACGGCGCTTGGCATCTTCCTCAGCACGTTGTAGCTGTTCCTCTTCCAAAGAAACCTCACCAGCACGAGCACGACGGTTATTCTCTTTGTCGTGGTCACGCACTTTCTTTGCCTCATCCGCAGGGGAGCCTGCGGTCGGGAATGCATAAACCTGCCAAAGAGAGCGAAGCATGTTGCAGATGTTGTTGGTCAGCCAGTAGACCAGCACAGCGAACGGCATGCTGACAGCAGAGAAGATGTACATGATGGGATAAATCCAAGTCATCATCTGCTGAGTCTTGTAGGAAGGACCTTCCATAGCGGCTGCGGGAAGATTCTTGCGCATGTTATTGAACTGCATGTACCACATGGCCGCGCACATCAGCACGGTGAAGATGGCGATAGTTACCTTGCCTACGGCGTCAGCCGTAGTAAACGTGTTGGTCACATTCACGCCAAATACTTCGGTCTGCGCAAACTGCTTGGCGGTTGCTTTGTCGAACGCACCCAGCGGGCCACGTGAACCATGAGCAATGTACGGGATTGCCGAAAGCATGTAGAACATGCACATAAACACCGGGCCCTGAATGACCATAGGCAAGCACGAGCCTGCAGGGTTCACCTTGTTGTCCTCGTACAGTTTCATGGTTTCGCGGCTCATCGCCTCGCGGCTGGCCGGATCATTCTTACCCTTGTACTTATTCTGGATATGCTGCATTTTGGGCTGCAGCGCCTGCATTTTAGACATGGAGCGCATCTGCTTAATGTAAATCGGCAGAATCAGCGCATGCACCACCAGCACGAGGAAGATAATGGAAAATACCCAAGACAGTCCAACAGGCGCCATGCCCAAGAAGGTAAGGAACTTGTGGAACAGTACCATAACCTGGGTCATAATCCACTCGATTGGGGTAAGGATCTTGTAAATCCACCCAAAGAAGCCGCTGTCAAGCAAGAAATTGTTATAATCCGGTGTCATCAGGCTGTCTCCTCCTCAGATGAAGACGGTAACGTCGAAAGCGGAGTCAAACGTGGCTCTTCATGAGCCCGCGACCATGTGCAACGATAAAAAATAGAAAAACGCTGCGGCACATCATCGATGCCACCGCGGCTCCAAGGTCGGCAACGCAATAAACGCAGCACTGTAAGAATTCCCCCACGGAAAGCTCCGTATTGGGCAATAGCCTGGTGCGCATAATGCGAGCATGAAGGATAATACTTGCAACTTGGCGGATTGTAAGCGGAAATGTTGCGCTGATACCAACGAATGGCACGCATCATACCCCGTGCAGCCAGCGAACCCTCTGCTTGTCGGTTGCTGCGTACGCATGTATCAGTGCCTCGACCCTGCCACCGCTCACCGGCAGCTTGGCCACGTCGCTTGTTACCTACGCGTGTATCAGTGCCTGTCACGCCGTCATCGGACGAAACTGCCTTGCTACACATGGCGACACTCATCGTGATTCACCACTTGTTTCACGTGAAACATTGGCAAAAAGCTTCTCGACCTGTTCCCGCAACGAACTAAACGACGCTTGAGCGGCACTCGGCTTGGCACGCATCACCACATCACAGGACGGTGGCAGCAGCGACTCATACTCTCTTGCAAGTACGCGAAAACGCCGTTTAACGCTATTGCGCACAACGGCATTGCCTACGGCCTTCGAAACAGCGAGCCCCAATCGTCGGCGAGACATCTGAACATCAGCACTTCCGCCGCTATTAGAATCAACAACGTCAGCACTGGCCACCACGGCATAATCCATCTCGACCGTATCCAGCGCATCTGATTCAGTGCTGGCAGCACTAGAGACAGATGGCTGCTTCTCGATTAACGCAACGTTGCCGCTTCTGAAATTCGGCACAGCACCACTATCAACACCGCTTTTAGCAGCATGACAAACATCGCCGCACGCATAATGCACGACGATGTCCTTACTTGCCGTTTTCTTGCGGCGTTTCAGTACGCTTACAAAATCACGATGATTTCTCAGCCGCTCCAAGCCTATGTGCCTCGCTTAACGCTATACGCGATCAGACAGCGAGTGCGTTGCGGCCCTTGCTGCGACGACGATTCAGCACTGCACGACCTGCGCGGGTGCGCATGCGGGCGCGGAAACCGTGCTTCATGTGACGGCGGCGGTTGTTCGGCTGGTATGTTCTCTTCATAATATGCTCCTGTTTTTTAGCCGCGCAACAGCACGGCTCCTCATGAGTCAAGCTCTACCAACGTACTCTTACCCCTAGTCTCAAGTCAAATTTGAGCGAAATTCGCCAACTTGTCTGCCCATAGATGCGCCGTGCATCATTCGAACAACATGCCGAGCGAGCAAATCAGATTCCCCGCTTTGCTCACAGCCAATCCCGTTACCAGCACATATTTTCCGCATGCGAAAATCTTTCAGAACGCTGATTTTCCAAGGAAAACCGGCATTTCATCTTATCCACAAATTACACACTTGTTATTCACATTTCAGTATTTCCAACACGCGAGACTGTGGATAACTTCGCTGGCATGGAGTAAACATGATGATGTTGCATTGCCACCGGTCAATGATGCGCATAAATATATGTGCCGCCGTACGATGCAGCCGGTTAGGAATACGTAGGGAGTCGGAAAGGGTCGTTTCATGGTAGACGAGTCGAGTGACCCCACTGTACAAGCTGCGCAAACTTGGGCGAACGTACTTTCCATTCTCAAGCAAGACACATCCATTACCGCTCGCAACTGGGGCTGGCTCGAAGGAGTAACGCCCGAGGCCGTATTCGGCACCACAATTGTGTTGTGTGTGTCCAGTTCGGCAGCACAGCAGGCGCTGCAGGGCGAGATGAACGAGCAACTGATGCATGCGCTCAAATTGAGCACAGGGCAAGATATGTTCCCCGCGTTCAAAATCGTGCCGCAACAATCTTCAATCACCGATCAAACTTCAGCGGTGAGACCTGAAACATCGCAACTGCAAGAATCTGCGCCAATTCATCAGCATTCAACGCCCGATACTGCAACGCAGTCTTCACTAGCGCAATCTGCATTGGCGCAGCCCTCACTGCCTCTCTCCGACGCAACCCAGCGCACAACCGCAGGCCAGCCAATGGCGGCTGAGCAGCTCGCTAATGCAGGCGATAACGCGTACCAGCCCTACTCCGCCGATGATTTTTCATCTGCGCAACGACTCTCCCCCACTTCGGGATCCGGTAACACCCGTCAGCAAGCAGCGCCAGGGCAGTCCGCATCTCAGCCACCGTTTGACACCAACCAATTTGATGCCACACGAATTGATCACGAGTCCTACAGCAATGCGCTCACCGGTCAGTTTGCTACAATTCATCCCGATTCCGGCGCTCCAGCAACAGCACCGATAGGAATGCAGCAGCAGGCGCCATCTTTTGTGCCTGCACCGATGCAACCTATCCAACAGCCGCAGCAGAACCAGCAAACCATGCCGGCACCAGCGGCGCAGCCGACGCAGCAGTATGACCAGCAGAAAATAGCACGAGACCCGCAAACACATCTGAACAAGAATTCAACGTTCGATACCTTCGTTCCAGGGGACTCCAACAGATTTGCGCGAACCGTGGCGCTGGCTGTGGCAGAGGGCAGCGGCAAGGATTTTAACCCGTTATGTATCTATGGCGGACCAGGGCTGGGCAAAACCCACTTGCTCAACGCCATCGGCAACTATGCTCTGGTCAAGGACAGCTCACTCAAAGTACGATATGTGACCAGCGAGGAGTTCACGAACGAGTTCATTGAGGCTCTGCAAAATCCAAACCAGAGCGAAGGCCAGATTGCTGCATTCAATCGCCGCTATCGCGAAGTGGATGTACTGCTGATTGACGATATTCAGTTCTTGGCCGGTAAGAACTCGACTATGGAGCAGTTCTTCCATACGTTTAATTCGCTATACCAAGCCAATAAGCGTATCGTCATCGCCTCCGATGTGGCACCCAAAAACTTGAAAGGCTTCCAAGCCAGGCTCATCTCCCGCTTCGAATCGGGACTCACCGTGGATATTAAACCACCGGATTTGGAGACGCGAACCGCTATTTTGCGTATGATGGCGGCCAACAATCATGCCAGCGTTCCCAACGACGTACTCGACCTTATTGCCGAGAGATTTACCGAAAGCATCCGCGAGCTTGAAGGTGCTCTGACTCGTGTAACTGCCGTGGCATCGCTGAGCAATCAGCCAGTGAGCACTGCTCTTGCAGAGAGGGCATTGCACGATTTGTACACGTCTGATGTGGAGATTAAGCCGACCGACATCATTGGACAAGTGGCGAAATACTTCCATCTTACTTTTGACGATCTGGTGGGCCGCGGACGTACCAAAAACGTTGCTTTAGCACGACAAATAGCCATGTACCTGACCCGCGAGATGACCAGTATGAGTTTGGTTGACATTGGTGAGGTCTTCGGCGGACGTGATCACACTACTGTTATGCATGCGTATACGCGTATTTCCGGTGAAATGCAGGAAAAGCAGGAGATTTACAACTACGTCATGGAACTTACCGTACGCCTCAAGCAACAGCCAAGCGAGTAAGTCTTGTCCATCAGGAACAGCCATACAGTGACGTATGTTTCAGTTCGCGCGACTTGCATGCAGCATCATAGCCTCTTCAAAACTCTGCTATACGGGGTACAGACGGAGAAAATAAGCTCCTCTTTAGTGGGAGGAACAGCAAACGACACTCCGAGAGGTGGATATTTCGCAAATAAGTTATCCACAACTTTGTACACAGACTGTGCACATCTCGTATCCTTTTCGGTGGATACCCTCGGGAAAACTGGCACCCACAGTGTGGAGAAGTCTTACCTCGATGTGGACAACTTTTCAAGCCCCCTCGATCTGTGGATAAGTCGCCCACTTGTGCACACGCTGTTCGAAGGTTATCCACACTCTCCGGTTGTGGATTCTTCAATTGCCAGTAATGCACAACGCGGTTCGTCCACTTATCCACCGTACTTATTAAGAAGATTACTTTCTGAAATTAGAAAAGGTCATCGTCACCATAAGAAATGTTGCGCGCTACATTTTTACCGTACCGATTCTGTTTTAGACTTGAACCAGTCGTCGAACACCGTGGAGGAACTATGAAAGTCGAAATTAATGCAGCTGCACTTGCCGACGCTGTGGCTTGGACCACTCGCGTCATTGATGCTCGTCCGGCAAACCCCATACTGGCAGGTGTCCGCCTCCAAGCCATTGACGGCACACTTCAACTTTCTGCGTTTAATTACGAGATTTCCGCTCGCCACCACATCGAGGCAGGTGTAGATGAACCCGGAAACGTTCTGGTTCAAGGCAAACTGCTTGCCGACATCTCCAAAGCCCTCCCTGCAGAAAACGCCTATCTTTCGTCGTCAGACACCACTCTCACCATCACTTCAGGCAAATCGACCTTCACGATGCAGCTCATGCCTGAAGGCGAATACCCGGATTTGCCCGAAGTTCCCTCTGTGCTTGGCCAGGTTGATGCGCCCACGTTTGTACAGGCCGTCAACCAGGCATGCGTGGCAGTATCGCGAGAAGAAAACCGCCCGGTGCTCACTGGTGTGCGCGTTCAGTTTGAAGGCACCAAAGTGGTCATGACTTCTACCGATCGCTTCCGCTTGGCACGTTCCACCTTCTCGTGGTCTCCGCAAGAAGAAACTGTGGAAACACAAGCCTTGGTACGCGGCTCGTTGCTTCGCGATGTGGCTCGTTCCACCGACGAACACCAGCATGTGGTGCTGTCTCTGGACACCGAAAACCCGTCTTTGCTCGGGTTTGAAAATGCGGGACGCGTTTCCACGTCGCAGCTGATTGATGGAGAATTCCCTGCGGTTGACCGTCTGTTTGCTGATGAATACCCGATTCACGCGGTCATCGACCGTCAACTGTTACTCAGCGCGATTAAGCGCGTGAGTCTGGTTGCTGAGCGAAACGCTCCAGTGCGTATGGTGTTCGAAGGGCAGTCCTTGACCCTTTCAGCCGGTGCCGCCGACGAATCTCAAGCCAAAGAAACACTCGATATCGACATGGATGGCGACGATATCACCGTGGCATTTAACCCCTCGTACCTCATCGAAGGGCTGAGCGCCATCACCGAACCGTTCGTGCGCATGAAGATGAACACTGCCGTTAAGCCAGTGGAATTCAACGGTCAACAAGAGTCCGATGGTGACGAGTCGATGGATTACCGATATTTGCTGGTGCCAATGCGTTTCAATAACTGATATGCAAGCGGTGACCTGACGCAAAATAGACGGAAATAACGGTTACCGGCATCGGGTGGGGAAGATTAGCGATAAGCGATTAATCCCCACCTAAAACGTTGAACACTGTAAGATATTTATCCTGCAAATATGCAGAATATACAAGTGCATAGAAAGGTATAACGCTCACGGGAACGACGACTATTTCGCGCTTGGCACTTGACCATTTTCGGTCATGGCGTCACTGCGTTGTAGACCTCAAGCCGGGCGTCAACATTGTGCAAGGCGCCAACGGCATGGGTAAGACCAACTTGGTTGAAGCCATCGAGGTGCTTTCTACAGGCTCAAGTCACCGTGTCTCCAGCTCTCTGCCGTTGGTGGAACGCGGAGCAACCAAAGCCACCGTTCGAGCCAATGTGGATCGCGATGATGGGGCGACCACTACCACCTACGAGGTGACGGTGTCGACCAGAGGCGCCAATCGAGGCCGCATCAACGGCGGTAGTTCACTATACATGCGCGACATTGTGGGACAGGTGCCTAGCATCTCGTTCACCCCTGACGACCAGCGATTGGTCTTAGGGGATCCCGCCTCCAGGCGCTCGTTCCTTGACCAGGCCGGAGCCATGTTCTCTACGGAATATGCGGTGCGTGCGCAGCGCGTCGCGAAAATCGCCAAACAGCGAGTGGCCTTGTTAAAGCAGTTGGGTACGCATGACGGGGTTGAGGCTGCCGATGCGCAGCAAGCTGCGCTGAGCGGGCTGGAGGTTTGGACCGGACAGTTCATTGAGGAGGGCATGGCTCTCACCAAGCTGCGGCAACAACTTGTGGATCGTCTTGCAGGTCCGTTCTCGCGTATTTACGATGAGCTGGCCGGTACCAGTGCACACGCGGGACTCTCCTACCAGCCGTCGTTTGACGAAGTGCTGTACTACGACGTGCCGGGAGCAGAGATATCCAAGCATTTTCAACGTCTCTATCCGGGGGAAGTGGCGCGCGGGCGCAATCTCATCGGTCCTCATCGAGACGATCTGGAGTTGACTCTGGAGGGGGCCCCCGCCCGTGAATTCGCTTCCAACGGTGAAACCTGGACGATGGCATTGGCCTTGAAAATGGCGTTATTTGGTGCGATTGCAGAAGATCAGGGCGTTAAACCCATTGTCATCCTCGACGATGTGTTCGCCCAACTTGACGAGACCAGGCGCGCCCAAATCCTTGACTTTGCAGTCCGGCAAGACCAAGTGATCGTGACGGTGGCGGCCATGAGCGATATCCCGCAGGCGGCGCTGAACCGCGAAGACTGCACCATGATTGACGTGGCATTGCTCAAAGACGGGCAAGAGGACGGCAATGAGGCTCTGGTGGCAGCATTGGTCGGCGAGGCCGGTCGGGGGAAGCGGTCTGACCTGTCGTCGCTTGATGCAGCGGAAGATGATATGCGACCGGCTGATGGCCCCGGTGAGCAGCTATGACGCCACCGGTTGACCAACAGCTGCACCTCGACCCTCGCAAACTGCCCGAGCAGGTGTTCACCAGGATTGCTGCACGCTCGGGCGCGAAAAAGAACCGGGCGCTGCGTCAAGAGGCAGCCTGGGAGAACTTTGGCAAACCTGGGCGAGACCCGGGACTGTTGGGTGGAACATTGGACGTCATCGCCAGCAGGGGGCGTTGGGTGCCTCACCTCAAAGTGGCGCAGTTGCGCAATCATTGGGACCAAGTGGTGGGTGCCAGCATTGCCGCACACTCGCAAGTGGATGAGTTTCGCGATGGTGTTCTCACCATCCATACCGAATCCGGCGCTTGGGCCACGCAGCTGACTTATATGATTCCGGAATTGACCTCGACCATTCGCGAACGGCTTGACGGACTTGATGTGCGCGAAGTGCGGGTAACGGGGCCGCAAATGGCCAATTTTGCCAAGCGGTATCGCCATCGTGGATATAACCACTGAGAGCGGCGGCGCAGGCAGATCGACAATCGTAATCGTCTGTTAGGTAACAGTTGACAGCGGCATTTGCCTGCGGCGGACGTTACCGGATGCCGGTAAATGCGTCAGATGGCAGTAAATGCCAAGCGTCATGCCCATACGCTCGATATACGCCCAACGTCCCTATTTGCTAGTAGACTGCCGGTAGAATAGAAAACGGCTAGAAGGCCCCATTACATGCTTTCTAGAGCGTGTCGCCCGTTTGGGTAACCTTTCGTGCGGGCAATCAGGAAGGAATCTTTGTGGCAGACCACGAATCAGATTCAGTAGATAAGACGGTTCAGGATGACGCTGCACAGAGCAGTGCCGCTGCAGTGGAGCACACGGTGAACGATGAGCTGAACGCCGAGCAGCTTGACGATGCACTGTCCCCGGAACACTACGACGCGAGCGATTTGAGGGTGCTCGAAGGCCTTGAAGCAGTGCGCATCCGGCCTGGCATGTACATCGGTTCAACGGGTCCTCGCGGTCTGCACCACCTGGTGTACGAGATTGTCGACAATTCCGTGGATGAGGCGCTCGCAGGCTACGCTTCGCACATCGAAGTCACCATTCTGCCCGACAACGGCATCCGCGTGGTTGACGACGGCCGTGGTATCCCGGTGGACGAGGTTCCCGGTGAAGGTGTCTCCGGTGTGGAAACCGTGATGACCAAGCTGCACGCCGGCGGCAAGTTCGGTGGCGGTGGCTATGCCGTCTCCGGTGGTCTGCACGGTGTGGGCATCTCCGTGGTAAACGCGCTCTCCACCCGCATCAACGTTGAAGTGCGCCGTCAGGGCTACCACTGGACGCAGAACTTCGTGGACCAGAAGTCCGTGGCTCCCCTCAAGCAGGGCGAACCGCTCGCCGAGGGTGAGAGCACCGGAACCTCGGTGACTTTCTGGGCCGATCCGGAAATCTTCGAAACCACCGTCTACGATTTCGAGACCCTGCGCTCGCGCTTCCAGCAGATGGCCTTCCTCAACAAGGGTCTGCGTATCAGCCTGACCGATCAACGTCAGCCTGATCTGGCCGGCGACGAAGTAGCCGGTAAAGATGATTCCGACGAGGAAAAAAGCGGCGAGCAGACCGTGACGTACATGTACGCCAACGGCATCAAGGACTATGTTGACTACATGGTCAAGACGCGCAAATCCTCGCCTATCGAGGAAGAGGTGATCGATCTCGAAGCCGAGGATCTTTCCATCGGCATCTCCGCCGAGATTGCGATGCAGTGGACGGCCGCCTACTCCGAGGCCGTGCACACCTTCGCCAACACCATCTCCACCACTGAGGGCGGCACCCACGAGGAAGGCTTCCGCGCGGCGCTCACCACTCTCATCAACCGCTATGCGCGAGATAAGAACCTGCTCAAGGAGAAGGACGACAACCTTTCCGGCGACGATGTGCGCGAAGGTCTGACGGCAGTCATCTCCGTCAAGCTCACCAACCCGCAGTTCGAAGGCCAGACTAAGACCAAGCTGGGTAATTCCGAGGCCAAGACCTTCGTGCAGCGAGTGATGACCGATAAACTCGGTGACTGGTTCGACTCTCACCCCAGCGAGGCCAAGAACATCATCCAGAAGGGCATCGAGGCCTCCCGTGCGCGCATCGCCGCGAAGAAGGCGCGTGAGAACACTCGCCGCAAGTCTGTCTTCGAGACGGCCGGCATGCCGGACAAGCTCAAGGATTGCCAGTCCAACAATCCTGAAGAGTGCGAACTGTTCATCGTGGAGGGTGATTCCGCAGGTGGCTCCGCCATTCAGGGGCGCAACCCGATCACGCAGGCCATTTTGCCGCTGAGAGGCAAGATCCTCAACACCGAGCGCGCCTCGATCGATCGCATCATGAAGTCCGACACCATCGAATCGCTCATCACTGCGGTCGGCGGCGGCTACGGCGAGGATTTCGACCTGAACAAGGTGCGTTACCACAAAGTCATCATCATGGCCGACGCTGATGTGGACGGTGCTCACATCGCCACGCTGAATCTGACGCTCTTCTTCCGTTACATGCGTCCGATGATCTACGCCGGCTACGTCTACGTGGCCATGCCACCGCTCTACCGCATCAAGTGGACCAAGGGCAATCACAGCTTCGTCTACACCGACGCCGAGCGCGACCGCGTGCTCAAAGAAGGCAAGGACTCTGGCCGCCAGCTGCCCAAGGGTGAAGGCATCCAGCGTTACAAGGGCTTGGGTGAGATGAGCTACCAGGAGCTGTGGGGCACCACCATGGACCCTGACCACCGCATTTTGAAGCAGGTGCAGATTGAGGACGCAGCCCGCGCCGATGAAACGTTCTCCATGCTCATGGGTGACGAAGTAGAACCACGACGCCTCTTCATTCAGCGCAACGCACACGATGCCAGGTTCATCGACGCATAAGAGATGAACGGAACATACACCGATGCTGGTCATGCGGGTAAGGCGCAACAGTTGGCGCACTACATGACCGGCAAGCGGAATGTAAGGGTTTTAAGGTTTAAGGACAGATAGTGGCAGACGACAACACAACAACAAACGGCACAGCCGGCGACGGTTTCGACGAACAGTTCACTCCGGACGGTTCGCTGGAACCGTTGAGCCCGCAGGAGGCCGACAATACCGATTACGGCCTGATGACCGGTGAACGCATCCAGCCGGTGGAACTGGGACAGGAGATGAAAGACTCCTACCTGGCCTACTCGCTCTCCGTCATCGTGGAACGCGCCCTGCCGGACGTGCGCGACGGCATGAAGCCGGTGCACCGCCGCGTGATCTACGCGATGTACGACGGTGGATATCGCCCCGACCGCGGCTACAACAAGTGCTCGCGCGTGGTGGGCGACGTGATGGGTAAGTACCACCCGCACGGCGACTCCGCCATTTATGACACGCTGGTGCGTATGGCCCAGTCGTGGTCGATGCGTTACCTGCTGGTGGACGGCCAAGGTAACTTCGGCTCCCCCGGCGATGACCCGGCTGCGGCCATGCGTTACACCGAGTGCCGTATGGATCCGCTGGCCATGGAGATGGTGCGAGACATCGACAAGGATACCGTCGATTTCGTGCCGAACTACGATGGCAAGACGCAGGAGCCCACCGTGCTCCCTGCCCGCTTCCCGAACCTGCTGGTCAACGGTTCCTCCGGCATCGCCGTTGGTATGGCCACGAACATTCCCCCGCACAACATGCGCGAGGTGTCCGACGGCGTTCACTGGGCGCTGGACCACCCCGAAGCAACCAAAGAAGAGCTGCTGGAGGCGCTGATCGAGCGCATCAAGGGGCCGGACTTCCCCACTGGCGCCACGATTCTCGGCCATAAGGGCATCGAGCAGGCTTACCGCACCGGTCGCGGCCTGATCACCATGCGCGCCGTGGTCAACACCGAGGAGATCAAGGGCCGCATGTGCCTGGTGGTCACCGAGCTGCCGTACCAGGTCAACCCCGACCGCCTCGCCGCATCTATCCGCGAGTCGGTGCGCGACGGCAAGATCCAAGGCATCGCCGACATGCGCGACGAAACCTCCGGCCGTACCGGTCAGCGTCTTGTGCTTGTTCTCAAGCGCGACGCCGTGCCCAAGGTCGTGCTCAACAACCTGTACAAGCACACGCAGCTGCAGCAGACCTTCGGCGCCAACATGCTCGCGTTGGTCGACAATGTGCCGCGCACGCTGTCTCTGGACGCGTTCGTCAGCCACTGGGTTGATCATCAGCTCGAGGTCGTCGACCGGCGCACCCGCTACCTGAAGCGAGAAGCGGAAGAGCGCGACCACATCCTGCAGGGTTACCTGAAGGCGTTGGACATGATCGACGAGGTCATCGCCCTGATTCGTTCTTCCAAGGACGTGGAAACGGCACGTACCGGCCTGAAGGATTTGCTGGACGTTGACGATGTGCAGGCCGACGCCATTCTGGCCATGCAGCTGCGTCGTCTGGCCGCTCTGGAACGTCAGAAGATTGTGGACGAGCACGACGAGCTGATGTGCAAGATTGCCGATTACAACGACATCCTCGGCAGCCCGGAGCGCGAACGCCAGATTGTGGGCAGCGAGCTCGACGAAATTGTCTCCAAGTATGGTGACGAACGCCGCACGCGCATCCTGCCGTTCTCCGGCGAGATGAGCGATGAGGACCTGATTGCTGACGAGAATGTGGTGGTCACAGTGACACACTCCGGCTTTGCCAAGCGCACCAAGGCCGACGAGTACCGCGCCCAGCATCGCGGTGGCAAAGGCATCAAGGGCGCCAAGCTGCGCGAGGACGATGTGGTGGATCACTTCTTTTCCACGTCTACGCATAACTGGATTCTCTTCTTTACCAACCGCGGCCGCGTGTTCCGGCTCAAGGCCTACGAGTTGCCGGAAGGCTCGCGCGATTCCAAGGGGCAGCATGTGGCGAACCTGCTGCAGCTGGCACCCGACGAGGCGATTCAGACCGTGCTGACCATTCCGAACTACGAGGTGGCCAAGTATTTGGTGCTGGCCACCAAGTCCGGCAAGGTCAAGAAGACTCCGCTCGAACAGTATGATTCCTCACGTCAGGGTGGCCTTATCGCCGTGCGACTGATGGAAGATCCGGAAACGGGTGAGCCGGCCGATGAGCTGGTGGGCGCGCAGCTGTGCAACGCCGAGGATGACATCATTCTCGTTTCCCGCAACGGCATGAGCTTGAAGTTCCAAGCCAACGACGAGCAGCTGCGACCGATGGGCCGTCAGACCGCCGGCGTGCAGGGCATGAAGTTCCGTGAAGGCGACGAACTGCTGGCCATGGACGTGGTTCGTACCGACATGGAAGAGGAACTCGACCTGCTGGTGGTGACCAACGAGGGCTATGCCAAGCGCACGCGCATCAGCGAGTACCGTTTGCAGGGGCGCAACGGCTTCGGTATCAAGGCGTTGCAGCTTGCCGAGGGCCGTGGCTCCCTGGTGGGCGCGCTCATGGTGACGGACACCGATCAGGTGATGGCCATCATGAAGTCCGGCAAGGTGATTCGTTCCAATGTGGCAGAAGTCAAGCTCACCGGCCGCAATACGCAGGGGGTGACGCTGGCGAAGCCCGACAAGAACGATGAGATTCTCTCCATTGCCCGCAACGCCGAATCCGAGGATGAGGAAGAGTCCGCGCAGGCGGAGGGAGAATCCCAGACCTCGGGTACCGCTGAGCAGAAGGCCGGCACTGATGCAGGCGATGGCGCGAGCAATGCTCAGGAAGCCGCTGGTAATGCCAGCAAGGGTGGAAACGAGTAGAGTGACGACTCGCCGGTAGCTGTTAAGCCGGCGATTGTCATCGTCTGGAACGGTGCGTGAGTGAGGTTTATGACCTGCTCCCGCACCGCTTATGGCCCCAAGGGTATCGTCTCGAAAGACTGGTACCCTTGGGGCTTAGATATTGGTAGGACTCACGGCGAACTGTGGGCGTTCAAGGAGCGACAATGAGCATTAAGCGTAGCGAAAGCAAGTCGAAGCAGGACGCGAAGGACTCGAAGAGTCCGCAAGCTTCCAGCGCGACAACGCCTCGCGCCGCCGTGAAGTCTTCTGAACAGCCGTCGGTAAAGACGAAATCGCAGCGAGGTGGAGAGCCTGAACTTTCCGTGCCTGAACTGTTTGATTCGTCCAATGGCGAGCAAGAGTCCTTCCCTGCGAACGCACAGGGGAATGCGGGATCTTCTCCTCGTGCGCCGCGTACGGCTTCCAATATGTCTAATCAGGCGGGTGGTCATGGCGAGCGGCAGGGCTTCGGCGGCACAGCGAAGGCCAAGCGTCGTGTTCCCCGTGCCCGCCGTATGAGTCTTTCGTTGACGCACGTCGACCCGTGGTCGGTGGCCAAGGTGGCATTCCTGCTTTCTGTGGCAGCCGGCATCATCCAAATCGTCGCGGTCGGCCTGATCTGGGCGCTGTTGAACGTGGTGGGTGTGTTTGACCAGGTCACACAGCTGGTCTCTTCCGCAGGTCTGGATGCCGGCGGGTTCAATCTGAGCAGCATCTTCTCTCTGGGTACGGTGCTGAGCACGGTCACTATACTTTCCATCGTTGAGGTTATTTTGGCTACGTTGCTGGCAGTAATCATCGCTGCGCTGTACAACGTGGTTTCTCAGCTGGTGGGCGGCATGCACGTCACGCTGGGCGACGACTGAGTTGCCGCAGACGGTAGCGTAACCCGTTATGTTCGCATATCTGGGCGCATTCAGTTCTTCTTTCACGCTCGCGGTGGCTATTTGGCCGCTGCTGTCGGCCTTACTCACGCTGCCGATTCTGGCTGTGATGTACAACCGCTACCACCGGTTGCGGGCCGCATCGGTTATTACTGCCTATGTGTGCGTGCTGTACGCGCTCGGGCTGGTCACGTTCACGCTCTACCCCATGCCCGACAACCCTGCGCAATACTGCCAGACACACTCGCACAGCCCACAGCTCAACGTTATGCAGTTCGCAGACGACCTGCGTTTCGGCGGCACCAGTGCCATGCTGCAACTTGTGTTCAACGTGGCGTTGTTCGTGCCCCTTGGCTTTGCGCTCAAACGGTGGGCCAGGTGGCGTGCGGTGCTGGTGGTTCCCGTCGGTCTTGCAGTGTCCGCACTGATCGAGACATCGCAGCTTACCGGGGTGTGGGGTATCTACCCGTGCGCCTACCGCCAGTTCGATGTGGACGATCTGCTTACCAATACGATTGGTGCGGCCTTGGGCTGCTTCATTGCATGGATGTACGGCTTGCTGGATCCGGTGAAAACCCTTGACAATCCAGACGAAATCAACACCAATCCTGCGCTGCTGCACCGCTGCGTCACTCTCGTCATCGATTTGGTATTTGTGTGGGTGTTCAACGTGGCGCTCGCGTTGGGGTTCATTTTCGTATTCCAGAAAACCGCTACACCGCTTCCGAACGGGGAGTTTCTGTTCCTGGGCTTCAATCTGGGGTCGAATGTTTCCGAGGTAGCGGCGAGAATGACTTCGGTGATTGCGTTTGCGGTGTTCGAACTATGCGTGCCGGCGGCGAAGCATGGGCAGACGCTCGGCGGCATGTTCACGCACATGACCGTTGAGACGGTGCCGCGCAGCAGTGGCCGAAGGGCTGCATTCTATCTGGCACGTACTGTGCTGCTGTTCTTGGCGACCCAGCTCTACCCCACCGGCTGGAACAAATTCGGGCTGCTTGTGGCGATTGTGCTGGCCGTGTTCTACGTGGTAGCGCGCCGCATGCCCTACGACTTGATATGAACGTGAGATGCTGTTCAAGCCAGTGATGCGTCGGCTGATATCGGCGGCAGGCTCGCTTGTTTGCGGTATTGGATTACGGTATCCAGCGGAATCCTTGCATGATGAGGGCAACCTGTTCGGCTTGCGGTGAGGGCACGGAGTGTTGCATAGTCCATTTCTTCACCACTCCGGTAAGTTCGGACAGCATTTGAGATAGCTCTTCTGCGGTCAACTGCAAGATGAAATCGTTGCTGGCGCCCGCATCCACCCACTCCTGCGGCAGTTGCGGCAATGCGTCCAGATAGCGTTCGTAGGTTTGCTCGTATGATAGTGCCGCCGAACGTCTAAAGAGGTCCGTCGCTTCGTCGTTCGCATTGTCGTCGCTCGCTGACTCCACAAGTACCGCTGGCTGGCTTGCTTTCCACCAGCTTTTCCTCTTGTCGTTGTTGGGGTCGCGCATTTTTTCGACGAGACCAACCTGGGCAAGCTGGGCAAGATGATAGCTGATTGCACCAGGTGCCTCGCCAAGGTAGTCGCTGATGGTGCCGACGGTTTGTGCGCCGTTGATGCGCAGCACTCCGAGAATCCGCATTCTCAGTGGATTGGCCATGACTTTAAGGGTCTGGCCGTTTGAAATTCGCTGAATTTCAACGCTCTGTGTCGTGGATGGTTCTGTGGGCATGGTGTAGTTCCTTTCAAAGTGTAATAGTACAACAAATTTTGTGAAATAAATTTGTGAAATAAATTTGCGCAAAATATTTTTTCGTGATACGCTCTACTTAGCCCACAAAAGAAAGGGCTTATTGTTACAACGAAAGAAGGACACAATGGAAAACGAAATGAAGAAGTTTGCAAACGATATTGATGAGAAGTCTGTCATTACTGGCTCGGAACCTGATGGTGACTTCAAAATCGTTTGATTTTCTGTGAGTCTGTTTATGTGCTGCCGATTCTATGTTATGAATTGGCAGCACATGCATTAGATGTGGAGGGATAGGATGGCTTTACTTATCGATGATGCTTATCGGCAAGTTTTCGTTCATAGGAATGAAGATTTTCAGTCGAATATGTATGATAACGGTCTTGCTCGTCCAATGACTGATGTTTATTCGAACTGTGCTGTGGTATTTACCTATTCTGGAGACATTGAAATTTCCAAGCTTTCCTTTGATATGGCTAAAGCAGGTTTGAGACTTGTTCGCATTGACTCTGACTTCCCTGAAAAGATGGGTATTGACGGCATAGATGAGCAAGGACGAATTATTAAAGGGCATGAGATTTTAAGACCCAGAGTTTTTTGGGATAGACACTCTTTTATTAAAAAAGCTACGTCGCTAGAAAACCAAGTATTAATGGAATACTGCTCTGCACAGATGGAGTCATTGAAAACTATTCTCAGTGAGACAAGTGAGTATTTATTAAATGGCAAACTTACTGTAGAAAGTCTACCTATGCAATTGACAAGTGCCAGAAGATCTGGTTTTGATATTCCTGATACTATTATCACTAATAATCCAAGACGGGCTCTTTCAATGTTTGGAGATGGGACGGAGAAAGTTGTTGTAAAAGCTTTGGGGTTGCATTGGGTTAGAGAATCATCAGACAGTTTTATTGGCGATTTTCCGAGAGTATTGGATGCTGATTCGTTGAAACGCGCACAGATTGAAGAAGTGCCCACAATGTTTCAAAAATTTGTCCCGCATGACAGTGAAATACGTGTTTATGTGGTTGAGCGTAAGATTATTTCCTATAGTGTACGTGGGAAAGATTCAGCTGCGCAAATTTGGGAAAAGCCTAGTAGTGTAAAGATTCAGCCTTGCTCACTTCCTAAGGATATCATCGAGAAGATTAAACAACTGCAGCGAATTATGAAATTTGACTATGGTGCCATAGATTTACTCAAAAATGGTGATTCTTATACCTTTCTCGAAATAAACCTCGATGGTGACTGGAACTATTTTGAACGGCACTGCAATGATGCGAGGGTAAGAGAAGCCATGTTTTCGTTATTTGCTGAAAGAATGAGCTGATGGTAAGTCACAACACAAAGCGTACGCAGGCTGAGTCTGGCCTGCAGACTGAATCTAGTGCGAGAGACGAGTCGCTTTGGCGGAATCGGGAATATGCGTCCTGGTTCACTGCCGACACTGCCTCTGCCGTTGGGGCGGCAATGAAGACCTTGGCCCTATCGTTGCTTGGTTATGCGGTATCCGGGTCGCTGACAGCGGCCGGATGGCTGGGCACGCTTTCGCTTATTGCCCAGCAAGGCATGAATATATTTGGCGGAACATACGTAGATCGTCACAGCAAGAAAAATCTGATCATCATCAATGCGACAGTGGGTTTCATGTTGTGGGGAGCGGTCGCATTGTTGAGTTTCTTAGGTCGGCTTTCCTTCATTACCCTGGTTGTCATATCGGTGGTCGCATCCGCGATCAACGGCTTCCTGGGAAGCGCCACCGACGCCATGCTCCGTTCTATCATCAACATTCGGGATTACCCGAAAGCTAGAAGCGTGAACGAGGGAAGGGACTCAACTATCAACATGGTAAGCGGTCCGCTCAGTGGGTTTTTCTATGCGCTGCTTCCACTGCTCCCCTTCCTTATGTCCTCGCTGATGTACGCGGTTTCCGGTGTTGCTGCGGCGAAATTGCATCCGCTGAGTCAGGCAAGGGGAGGTGAGGAAGGAGCGGCGATCGGGAAATCCTTCATGAGTGACTTCTGGGACGGGTGGAAATGGTTTGCGCACCGCAAAACAGTGCTCCTATCTGTTGGTGCTGCTAGTCTGTCCAATTTCGGTATTAACGGTATTCAATATGCTATACAGCTCAATCTCACAGGAATGAAGGTAAATTCCACGTATATCGGGATGGTTAATGCAGGGATTTCGATTGGGATGTTTGTAGGCTCGCTGATTGCGAACAGAATCAGTGGCAATGCGCATGTCGGGCATGCTGTTTGCCTTTCGTTTGTGTTCATCTGCCTTGTGCTGATTCCAATGATTATGTCAGATAATCGCACGATTCTCATTGTCTGCAATGCGCTTATCGGCGTTCCGGTTCCCATTATCAATTCGCTGCTGCTGGGCTTCATTTTTGCCAAAGCTCCGAAACGTATGCAAGGAAGGGTCACCGTCGCGCTTAGTGCCCCGTCGCAGATATTGTCGGCGTTTTGCAGTGCCATAGCGGGAACCTTGCTTCCTGTCGTTGGCTTCCGCGGAACCATGACGACATTTTCCGCAGCGTTCTTCCTGGGTGCGGTTTTGATTCTTGCGGCACCTTCGATTCGCCAGATACCGAGTGCCGCGCACTGGGAGGATGCTGATTTATCGTGACTGGGATGCGGTGTGTCTGCGAACCGACATCTGCAGCATGAAGAAGCAAATCTCATATACTGAGACAGTGGTGTGAAAAGTTGTGGTTGAGGAATGGCTGAATACCGCGGTTTTCCTAGCGGTTACCTCATCTGTGAAAGAAAGTCAAGTCTATCTTTTGATTACTTTCTCCTTTACGCTGTCTGAGTATATGGTGAGCTCGCTTCGCATGGCCAGTGATGGCGGAGCTCACGATGAGAGAGGTGAGGGAGACATATGCTAGGGCGGAAGGGTAATGGACGAGATTGCACGGCTCACGTGTGGTCCCGTGTTGCAGTGCTGCTGTGCTCGCTGCTGGTGGTGGCGGGTTCTCTTGCCGCTGGTGCGATTGTTGCCCCGGCCGGTGCCATTGCTGCCCCCGCTTCTGCGCAGCCCCTTGCAGTGTCCGCCGCTTCTGCGGCTATCCAAGCCGATAGTTCCTCTCCTTCCACCGGCTCCAAGTCTGCGAATCAATCCTTCCCCACTGATTACGACTCGTGGGAGGCTGTTTCGTCAGCGGTCGCACAACAGCTGAATCAGGCCGTGACTTCCTATCAGTCCGGAGACATGAGTTCTGCCAGCTCGGCGGTGAGTTCCGCCTTCAACGTGGCCTATATCTCCAGCAACATGATTTCCGGGGTCAGCTCGGAGCTCGGAGCCGACCGCCAGCAGCAACAATCTGCGGCATTCCAATCCATCCAGCAGCTCACGTACTCTTCCGGGCACGAGAATGACCTGCAAACGCAGGTGAGCGCGCTCGAGCAAGACCTCAACGCTGCCGCTCAGACTCTGGATGGTAACGCTGCCATAGGGAGCCCGCGCGAGTATGCCAAAGCACGCAAGAAGCAGACCACAACCGAGCGTAAGCGTTTGCAAAGCGAGAAGAAAACCAAGTTCACCGGCAAAGGCGAGCGGACCTGGTCGCAGGTGGCCGAAGAGATGGGCGGCATCCTCGACGACGCAGTGAAAGCCACCAAGAACGGTGACGGTCGCGCCGGTTCCGACAAGGTAAACGAGGCTTACTACCAGTATTACGAAAAGCTGGGCTTTGAAAAGAACGTCATGAATGCCATCAGCGGCAGCCGCGTTTCCTTGGTGGAAAGCCGATTCAAGGAATGCCGCAAGGCCATGGTCGGCGGAGACAGCATACAGAGCGTCACCAAAGAGGTGAACGGTTTGAAGTCCATGCTGGTCGAAGACGCTCAGAAGCTTGACGGCGGTGCCGAAGACCAAGTGAACGGTTTCACCAAGTTCATCACCAGTTCGGTGGGTCAAGCGTTCATTATCCTCATACGTGAGGGCTTGGAAGCGCTACTCGTGGTGGCCGCGATTGTGGCTTATTTGGTCAAGTCTGGCAATAAGCAGTTGGTCAGGTGGATTTATGTTGGCGTAGTGGCTGGTTTGGCCGGTTCGGGCATCATGGCGGCGCTGTTCGGCGTGCTGTTCAGAGGCAACGGGCCCCAGCAGGAGATCATGGAAGGCGTGGTGGCGCTCATCGCCATGGTGATGCTGCTCTACACCAGCAATTGGATGCTCTCCAAATCGAGTGTCGATAAGTGGAACGCTTATATCAAGACCAAAACCGAGCGTACGGTGCGCAGCGTCAACGCTTCCGAGAAGCTGACTGCAGGCGGTATGTTCTCCTTGGCCATGCTCAGCTTCCTGGCGGTGTTCCGTGAGGGTGCCGAAACGGTGATGTTCTATGAGAGCATCTACTCTATGACTCAGGATTCCCAGGGCATGTGGATTGGTGGCATAGCTGCGGCCGTGGTACTTGTCATCGTCTTTGTCATCTTCCGACTCACTTCCGTGCGCATCCCCATCCGTCCCTTCTTCATCATCACGTCAGTGCTTATGGCGCTGCTGGTGGTGGTATTCGCCGGTGGCGGTGTGCATGCGCTCATCGAAGGCAACCTCATCGCCGGCACGTATCTTGACGGTGTGCCCACCAGCGATTGGCTCGGCTTCTACCCCTACGCCGAAACCCTTGTGGCTCAAGGCGTGGCGTTGGTGGTCGTCGTGGCGCTCTACGTGGTGTTCGGTATCAAGGAGCATCGCGCCCATAAGATTTCCGGAAAACAAACCCCCCAACCACATCGGTAAAGGAGCAATACACATCATGACCAACAGCAAACTCACCGGCGCGCTTGCCGCGCTGACGACGGGCCTGCTCGCACTGTCCCTCTCGGCTTGCGGTGGAACCGACAGCAAGAGTGAAGACAAGGCAGCCTCCTCGCAGTCCCAGGCCGACAAAAAAGATGACGGCAAGAAGGACGATAAGAAGAAGGATGATGGCGGTGCCAAGTTCGAGGAGATTCCGATCGGTGACGATCAGGAAATCTTCCCGCTCAACATCGGAGCCGTTTATTTCCAGCCGGTTGATATGTACCCCGAAGGCATGGGTCTTTCCGCAGCCGAGTCGAACCTCCACCTCGAGGCCGACATCCATGCGCTCAAGGACAACAAGCTGGGCTACGGTGCGGGCGAGTTCATTCCCAAGCTCACGGTGAAGTACAAGATTCAGGACAAGAACGACGCGAGCAACGTGCAAGAGGGCACGTTCATGGAAATGAACGCGGACGACGGCCCGCACTACGGCGCGAACATCAAGCTCGACAAGGCCGGCCAGTACAAGCTCACCTTCACTATTCTCAGCCCGCAGACCAACGGTTGGACGCTGCACGTGGATCCCGACACTGGTGTGAAGGGCCGCTTCTGGACGGAGCCCATCGAGGCGAACTTCGATTGGGACTACACTGTTCACCAGTGGTAAATGCATCAGTGGTAAATGATTGAGGTGTGCGGTCTTTGGGGCCGCGCACCAGCGGGTGTTGGATGTTCTCTCCGTTCTGCGGGAATGTCCGATATGCTGCACGGCGTTGCTGACGGTCTTGCCGCTGACTGCGCTGAACGGTGACCGGAACGTATGTAGATTGCATATCGTTTGGTTGCTGGAGATGAGGCTTTTGCTGTTGTTTCACGTGAAACAACAGCAAAAGCCAAAGTCGTAATATAGGGGTGCTGCAGCCGTACGGGCTGCTTGGACGATGAACTATGACGGGAGGGTTGATGCTGGGTCAATTTGTGCAGGCTCTGCCGGGCATGCTTGCGCCGGCGCTACTGGTAATGACCATGAGTGTGCTGCTCACCGTAGGCGAGGGGCGTGATAGGCCTATGAGCAGGCATTGGCGACTTGCTGGCCTGATGATGGGACTTGGCAGCGCCATCGTGTTCACCGTGCTGCGTACGTTGGTCATCGTCACCCGCCGTTCTGGTGTCAACCTGCCGGTATTGGTGGTATGCGTGGTTACTGACGTGCTGATGGTCGTCATTGCTCTGCGCGCGCGCAGCATCACCGATCAATGGCATGAACACCCGGTTCGGCTCCATATTGCCAATGCCGTTTCGGCTGTCGGCATCGCGTTCACCACGTTCTTTGCGCTGCAGGACGTGATCATGCAGCTCACCAGTTTCGTGGAGGAAGGCAAATCCCCCTTTACATCCGACATGTTGCTGCGCGTACTGGGCTTTGTGCTGGGTATCGGCGTGGCTGTGGTGGCCGCTGCCATCTTCAGAACCATGCGTACCACGGCGGTGCAAGGCTCTTTCATGGTCGCCTGTGTGGCGTTACTGCTGATACTGTTGGTGCGCCATCTCACCCAGCTGTTCTCGTTGCTCATGTCGATGATGATTTTCATGCTGCACGGTACGGCTTTCCGGTTACTTATCGTGGCTGCAAACAACGATATGATTATGGTCATCGCACAGTGTGCGGTGTTTATCATCCCTGCGCTCGCCTCACTGGTGGCCGGGTTCCGGCAGAAGCCTGAAGGGCCAAACCCCGCTGTGCGACGCGAGCATATCGCCTTCAAACGCCGGGCGTTGGCTGCTGGAGCTTGGAGTTTGGCTGCCATCATCGGTGTGAGCGTAGCGCTTACGGTAGGAGTGGCCCAAGTACACAAAGAGCCTACGCTCTCCCCTCCGGAGCCATACTCGCTGCAGGGTGACGTGGCCACTATACCGTTCTCGCATGTGGAAGACGGGCACCTTCACCGCTTTGCCTACACTGCCAAAGACGGCACCAAGATGCGGTTCATTATCATCAAGAAAAATGGCGGTGCGTACGGTGTGGGAC
The DNA here is from genome assembly GCF_058507935.1 of Bifidobacterium sp. ESL1130. NCBI lineage: Bacteria > Bacillati > Actinomycetota > Actinomycetes > Bifidobacteriales > Bifidobacteriaceae > Bifidobacterium > Bifidobacterium sp. ESL1130. Next base: position 88,892 of record NZ_CP196379.1, read on the forward strand.
TCGATGCCTGCGAGACGTGCGGTGACGCTGGATATTACGAGAAGAACGGCAGGATTATCTGCAAACGATGCGACGTGACCATGAATGTGGCCACCATCGGTTTCAAGGGCGGGTGCAACCCCATTCCGTTCCCCTACACCGCCGGTCATGGTTCCATCACCATCCACACCGGGGACTTGGACGCGCTCTCGTCGCATTTCCAACATTGACAAGCCTGCGTGACGGGTACACGGTAGATAAGTAACAGAAAGGAACGGTCATTATGTTCATGCTGCGCATGATTTTCCGATCATTCAGCCGCCAGTTCAAACGACGGCTGCTGATCGCGGTGACCGTATGCCTGTCTGCGACGGTGGCGGTCTCCATGCTGGGCATCGTGTTTGATGTGGGCGACAAAGTGAACGCCGAACTTTCCACCTACGGGTCGAATATCGTGGTGCAGCCCAAGGATGCCGCTGTGGTCTCCGACTTGTACGGAGGGCAAGATGGTGACGGTGGCTCTTCAGGAGGCAATGACACCTCGCAGAGCGATCCCACGTCATTCCTTAAGGAATCCGATGTTCCGAAAATCAAAACGACATTCTGGGCATTCAACATCACTGGTTTTGCCCCGCAGCTCAACGTGCATGCGTCACTGAGCGACAGTACGGGCGGTAACGCCGATGAGTTGGGTCAGTCCGGTTCCAGCGTGCCGTTGGTAGGTACATGGTTCAACAAAAAACTCCACCTACCTAGCGGCGAATCCACCACGGCAGGGGTGCAAAGCATGCGCTCATGGTGGAAGATAGACGGCGAATGGGCCAAGGACGGCAAAGCGCAGGCCATGGCAGGAAAAACGCTCGCCAAGGAACATCACCTGAATGTGGGCAGTACGGTGACGCTGACCAAGACCACGGCCAGTGGCAAACACACCAGCCAGAACGTGACCATCACCGGCATTTATGACTCGGGAGACAGCGACGACGGCAGCCTCTACCTACCCTCAAATCTGGTGCAACGCCTGGCCGACCTGCCTGATGCAGCCGATAAAATCGAAGTAAAAGCGCTCACCACCCCCGAGAACGATTTGGCGCGCAAAGCTGCAAAGAATCCAGCCGGTCTGACTCCGGAAGAGTGGGAAACCTGGTATTGCACCGCCTACCCCTCCTCCATCGCCTACCAGATCGAAGAAGCCATCCCCGGTGTGGTAGCCAAGCAAGTACGCCAAGTAGCGGCGCTGCAAAGCGACGTGCTGCGCAAAACCCAAGCCGTGATGATACTGATGACCGTGTTGAGCCTGTTCGCGGCCGCCGTGGCCGTGGCGAACCTTATGGCCTCTTCCATCAACGAACGTAGCGCCGAGCTGGCCCTGCTGAAAGCCGTGGGCGCCACCGACGGCGCGGTTTCCAGACTCATGCTCACCGAAACGGCGGTGATCGCGCTCGCCGGAGCCATTGTGGGCGCAGGTCTTGGCTCCGCACTGGCACAAGTGGTGGGGCACGTGGTCTTTGGCTCAGGCATCACGATGCGGCCTATGGTGTTCGTGCTGGTGTTTGTGTTGCTGGCCGTCACCATACTGATTGCCTCATTCTCGGCAATTCGCTCGATTCTGCACGTACGCCCCGCGGAGGTGCTTCATGGCCGCTGATCCGAAACTGACACGCACACACCGCGAACCTGCAGGTTCTGGGGATGCAAACGCGGCATCTCGCCCTTACGGCACCTCTAATCGGCGTATGTTTGCCACCATGCTTTTTGGTGCGGTGTTTCGCCGGCGCTCGCGCGCCGTTATGGCCGTGATTGCTGCGGCCATCGGTGCAGCCACGTTGTTCTGCCTAACGGCAGTGTGCTTGGTGGTGCCGCAGCGCATGACCGAAGAAATGCGCGCGTACGGAGCCAACCTCATCGTCACACCATCGTCAAGTACGGCTGCGGGCGATGTGGGTGCTTCTGGTACGGCCAAAGGTGGCAGCAGCGAGCCCCAGCAATCTCAGCAATCGCCAGGCCTGAGCGATACGCAGATTACAGCGCTTACCAAGCGCATCACCGCGGTGGCTCCAGCTCCGCACGCCGCATACCGCTACGAAACCATGCGCATCAACTCAACGCCATACACCATCGCCGGCATCGACCCGGCTGCTGTGCGCACACTCAATCACCACTGGGATGTTGAAGGGCATTGGCCCTCCGCCGGCAGCGTCATGGTAGGGCAAGATCTGGCATCGACTCTCGGCCTGCAAGTCGGATCGTTCGTCACCATGACGTTCAAAACCGGAGAAGCGCCGAAAACCGGTGCCGGCACATGGAGCAAACCGCAGGAGAACAAAATCGAGTTCCGCGTCGGCGGCATCGTAAGCACCGGCGGCAACGAGGATGACATTGTCTACGCAGTGGCGGCTGACGTGGCGAAGCTTACCGGCACAGCACGCGGTGCAGACGTCGTCGAGTACTCGTCGAGCGCCTCGGATGCGCAGCTGGCCAGCCTGGTCACGTCGCTCAACAAAGACTCCTCATTGGGCGCCCAAGCCAAGCAGACCACCAAAATCACCTCGTCAAACGCACGCATCGTCACCATGCTGCGCACCCTGTTCTGGATTGTCTCGCTGGTGGTATTGGTGCTCACGCTCGTGGGAGTGGGCACCACCATCTCCTCCATCGTCTCCCAACGACGCAACGAAATCGGCCTGCGCAAAGCGCTTGGTGCCTCAACGTTGGGCATCGGTGCTGAATTCTACGCCGAATCGGCGCTCTACGGCTTGTTCGGCGGTGCGATCGGTACCGCTGTGGGATATGTGTTCGCCCGGGTGCTCAGCGTTTCCATCTTTAATTATGCGCTCGCGTTCAGCTGGGTGTTGGGCGTCGGTTCGGTAGTGTTCACCATGGTGGTGGCCGTGTTGGCATCGATTCCGCCCGTGCGTCGAGCTACAACCATCGACCCGGCCGTCGTGCTCAGGGAGGAATGATCATGAGGACCATGCCTGCGGTATGTGCCGCGTTTGTCTCAACATCACGATTGCCGTCGGGTCAATCGTTCCAACGATTTAATTCGTCCCAACTATCGTATTTGTCCCTTCTATCCTGCGATGCCAAGGAGTAACTCATGCTGCTGGAACTGGACCATATTTCGAAGATATACGGCGACCTGCACGCTGTGGACGACTTGAGTCTCACTGTGCCGCAAGGTCAGTGGCTCTCCATAGTGGGGTCGTCCGGCTCGGGCAAGACCACGTTGATGAACATCATCGGCTGCATGGATACACCGTCCAAGGGATCTGTGGAGCTTGAAGGGCGACGGCTTGAGGACCTGAACGCCCGGCAGCTGGCCGGAGTGCGTAAGAATGTAATCGGCCTGGTGTTCCAGAAGTTCTATTTGGTGCCGCACCTGACGGCAGTGGAGAACGTGATGGTTTCGCAGTACTACCATTCGGTGGTGGATGAGGCTGAGGCGTTGGAAGCGCTTGACCATGTGGGGCTTAAGGACCGTGCCAAGCATTTGCCGAGCGAGCTTTCCGGCGGCGAGCAGCAGAGAGTGTGCATTGCCCGCGCGCTGATCAACCATCCAAAGCTGGTGCTGGCCGACGAGCCCACCGGCAACTTGGATGAGAAGAACGAGAACATTGTGCTTGATCTGTTCCGGGAGCTGCATGCTCAAGGCACCACCATCATCGTGGTCACGCACGATGCGCTGGTGGCCTCTTGCGCCCAACGTGAGATCATGCTCAATCATGGCGTTTTGGTTGGAGAACAGTGGAATGACGAGGAAGCTCGTGCTGCCTACGAGGCTGCTGGCGGTCGCCCCGCATTCACCGGTTCCGCCGCAGACGGTGCCCAGCGCGAAGGCCAGTCCATTGCTTTTGCCGACCCCACCAAGCAGGCCAAAATCAGCGAGTGATGGGCAGTACGCGTTAATAGTGGTCGTGTGCTTGAATGATTCTTAATTCATCGTCCACAACGAGGTAAATCAGCCGGTTCCGTACGTCAATGCGTCGCGACCAAGCCCCTTCCAACTCCCACTTCAGGGATTCCGGTTTGGCGATACCGCTGTAGGGATGTCTCAAGGTATCACGGATGATGGTATTGAGCCTCTTGAGGACTTTGCTATCATGCTGCTGCCAGTACTGATAGTCTTCCCAAGCTCGTTCTGTCCAAGATAGAATCACGAGTCCTCCTCTGGGTCGATGAGGGCGTGCTGATAAACTTTGCCGTCGCGAGCATCTTGTAGTCCGTTAAGGACTTTGTTGTAGAGCTTGGGGTTCTGCATAACATAAATGGTTTCCATAATGGAGTCGTACTCGTCGGTGCTCATCACAATGACGTTGTCGTTCGGGTCTTTATTGGTGACGAGCAGTGTGTCGCATTCGTCGTTAACTTTGCGCATATAGGATTTCAAATCCTTCCTGAAGTTGCTATACGAAACAGTCATAGGCATGATGATCTCCTTGGTTGTATGTACGAGAAATTGTATCATGCTCGGCGTGTCGTCTCTACTTCCTTGTTTCTTTGTTGTGTTGTAGTGGGTTGTGTACGGCCTACTATGACATGGATTTGTGAGGTGGGAAAACAGAATCGATCATTGTGGACGAATGCTTGCCGTTATTGTCAGAATGTGGATAACCGTGTCGCGCTTGGCTTCCTTCAAAGCTGTGAGAGTCATACCGCAGTTATGACTCTCATAATGATCGTGTGTATCGTGGAGTCGTGCCCTTCGGTTGGAATTGAGGGAGAGGGTTTAGCGGTAAGAATGGAAGCGTAAGGCGGCAGCGATGGCGGACAACGGGGCGATTGGTCTGGCTTTGGTGGACGATCAAGAGTTGGTGCGGTTGGGGTTGTCTGCCATCGTGGCGGCTGAAGACGATTGCAGTGTGGTCATCAGCTCGGCTCATCCTAACGATGCCCTGCAGGACGACAGACTTGACGACGTTGACGTGGCACTGGTTGATGCGCGCATGCCCGAGATGAGTGGCGCTGAATTTATCGCACGGCTTGCGCAGACGCATCCGGATATCAGTTGCATCATGCTCACGGCGTTCGACGAGGACGCCAGCCTGCTTGACTGTATTCAGGCCGGTGGGCGCGGGCATCTGCTCAAGGACGCGTCTGGCGACGACATCGTTGCGGCTATTCGCACCGTGGCTGGCGGTGGCATGGCGTTCGGCGCCAGCGAGATGGAGCGCATGGCCGGCTTGCTGGCACAGAGGCAGCGGCGTGAGCAGTCGGGCGTACTGAACTCCTCTCACGGGGAACCCGCGGAAACTCAAATTGCAGCAGTGCATCCTGCCGCAATAGAGGCCGCAGAGTCGGCAGAAAGAACAGCGGCGCCATCCCGCAGTGAGCGGCAGCGTGTGCTCGCACAGCTCAGCGAAGAGGATCGGCGCATTGCCGACATGGCGGCGCAGGGGGTCACCAATCGTGAGATAGCGCAGCGACTGTTCATGTCGGTCGGCACGGTACGCAACCATTTGAGTGCCGTCTTTGCCAAAGTTGGTGTGCGTAATCGCACGGAATTAGCGGTGCTGCTCCATGGGTGACAGACAAGCAATGCGGGCTTCACGCACATTCCTCCCCTACTCAGCCGCCATGTTTGTCATTGCGCTGGGCATCACCGTGCTCATGTCGGCGTATGGATCCCCCGTACTCATGTTCGGGTGGTTGTTTGTAACTCTGCTGTTGTGGGGCTTGTACCGGCTGGTGCCCGACCGCCGTGCAGGCCTGCTGTTTGGCATAGTGCTCATCATTGTTGCTGCGGCACAAATTGTCTTTAACCGAGACGGACAGATATACACGCTGCTTGTGGTCAGCGTTGACGTGCTGTTTGCCAGCTCCGAGAAGTGCGAGCTAGCGGTTGTCGGCTGTGAACTCGTAGGGTTTGCCGCATTCCGATTACTGTCGTACCCGCGGCTCGATTATGGAGCTGCGCTGTATACTCTGCTGATTCCGGCTTTAGTGGCCGCGTTGCTGCTGCTGTATTCGCATTCGATTCGGCAGCTGCTGCGCCAAAATGCGCGTTTGGAACGGCAAACCGTTGTGATCGAAAGTTTGGCGTTAGCCCGCGAACGCGCCCGGATGGCCAGTGAGATGCACGATTCCATAGGGCAGTCATTTTCTGCCGTTCACTTGCAAGCGGAGGCTGTGCAACGCCGTGTGCCAGCCGAGGACGAGGCGCTGCGTGTGTCCATTGACAGTATCCTCCAGATTTCCCACGACGGACTCACACAAGTGCGGCAGCAGGCCCGCGCGCTCAACCCTGCGGCGTTCGGAGAAGAGCTGACCAACGGGTCAATCCAAGCGCTAGCGGACTCATTTCATTCCACAGAACTTGACGTACAAGCGGTAGTGGTTGGTGACGTGGCTCAGCTGCCGGGAGTAGAGAAAACGGTGCTGTACCGCTCGCTGCAAGAGTTGCTGACCAATGTGGTGCGCCACGCCAAAGCAACTCGAGCGGTCGTTGAGATTCGAGTGAATGCCTACACCGTGTCGTTGCGCGTGAGCGATGATGGAAGCGGCATGCCGGCAAACCATACCGGGTTCGGCCTGAGTTCTCTGCGCTCGCGTATCACCGCAATAGGTGGCAGCATGCATATTGCGCCACATGGCAGCCTTAGTGGTGCCCAAGTCGACATCATCTACCCCATCGAACATGACGAGGACTTTACTGAGTGCGCTGAGTGAGTGACAATCGTCTGCCGGCAGTGACATTTGCCTGCTGCGCTCCCGTTCCATACTTTGTAGGCTCGCAGTGTAAGGCGATTACACCGGGTGACGTTCGAACGTTGCTGAGTAATGGCCTTGCGAACGCTGGTACTGGGCGTGATGCCCACGCACGATTGGTGGGCTTATGCAATATGTTAGTTTGGTCAATTCGCTATGGCGTGACAAACGTGCGCTCCAAGCCGTCAATGTTATGGCCAATGCGGTGGCGATGGTCTTGGTGTTCACCATCGCTGAGGTGATGCTGGCGCAGAGTGCCGAGGGTGATTCCTCCAGTCCGGCAGGGATCATGATCATCTGCCTGGTGTGCGCGATGGCAGTTACCAAAATCGTTGCTGACCACACTTTTACCGCACAGTGGAAGCCGCTGATGCGTTTGCGTTTGACTGGCGCCTCGCCTCTCAAGCTCATGGTCGGTGTCGTTGCGGTGCAGCTCAAGCTTTCCGTGTATTCCGCGGTGGTTGGCAGCGTGTGCGGTGTACTGCTCGTCTCCCCGATCAATCTGATATATCGCGGTATAGATATGCATATTCCTGCGTTCCGCTTGAGTGTTGCGTTGCCTGCCGCAGGCATCACTGTGCTGGCATCCGCGTTCTGTACAAGTGTGGGCGCTGCCCTGTCGTCATGGCGCATCGTCAGCGCTGTACCCGACCTGACAGTAGGGAAAGTGACCGCTGTACGGCATCGTCGCCCATGGTTCACCGGGCTGTTGGCCGTTGCTTTGGTGGTGGGCACTGGCTTTGCGGCAGTAAGCGACTACAGTTCCTCGAATATAGCGTTAGGTTTTCTGCTGTGCTTTGTGTGGGGATGGTTGCTGGTGCGCGGTGCTGGATTCGTGCTGAAACAGGCTTCGGCGCGAGTGGCCTCATTGACCAACAACAATGTGCTGCTCCTGGCCTTCCGCAATCTCGAAACAGCCACATCTACGGCTCTATTCACCTTGGCAGCCATAGCCTCTGTGCTGCTCGGCACGGTGTACAGCGTGTACGGGTATACCGACGCAGATGCCCGAGCTTCGCTCTCCACGGTGATGGGCAGTGACACATCTGTAGTCAGTGGCGCTACGTTGCGCGGTGCCGACTTTACGCAAGCGGTACAGCGCAGCGACTCTAACGCGCTGATACTGTCCGAAACCACCGCCGTTTCCAAGTGGGCAGCACAGACCGGTTGTGCGCAGCAAATACAGCAGTATGGAGTTGCCAACAATGCTCGCACCGTGTCCAGCGGTCATATCTCCACGCTCATTCCGCGTGATACCGTTGTGCAAGGCTCCCTGGAAGCGACCGGCGGAGTGGTGGCGCTTGCGCAAGATGTCAACGATGACGGTGATGCCATCGCGCTCGGCGACATGATATGTGTGGCTGTCGGTGACGGCACTCGCGAGCTGCCAGTTGTTGCCATCGCGAAACTGCCGGCTGCTCTTGGGGAGTATTTCGTGCTCGACCGGGCAGCGGTGGCATCACCGAATTCCAACGCGCTCGCGTTGATTTCCAACAAGTCGGCTCGTGCCCTCCCTGCAGCCGATTTTAACGTTGAGTCCGCTTCCGAATGGATCCGTCATCTGGCTCCCGGGAAGGCTGCGTCGGTGAACGGGGGCAACGGGTTGAGTGAGGCTGCACCCATCGTGTACCCAGTGTTGGCTATCTGCTTGATTGGCGCGGTATCGGTGGTGTTCGACCTGATAGCCGAACGCAAAAAAGAAGCATTAGCGGCACGGCTCATCGTCTTTGGTGCATGGCGGTACGCCGCAGCGGGTGCTCTGTACGTTTTGGTGCACATGCTTTCGGCATCCCTGCTGGGAACGTGCGGATCGGTACTCGTCATGAACCTATGCCTACGTTCCGAATCGCAGGTGTTCTATGGTGGCATCTCAAGCTTCGTTCCCACCCCGCAAATCATCGGTTTGCTGCTCATGGTCTGCGCCGTAGGCCTGCTCGCGCTGGTGGTGCATGGCTTGTCTTACCGCAAGAGTCTGCCGAACGCTTAAGTATCCCCGTCCCCAAACGCAATCTGCAATACTACGAAAGGTTTGAACATGCTTCCCCAAACAACGGCACACGCCACGCTCAATACCCGCAATCGCTGCGCTGACGACGGTGAAACCAAGCGTCAGTGTGAACCAGTGCTGTCTGCCTCAGATCTCGAATTCTCCTACCGATCCAAGCAAGCCAACGGCTCCGGTATCAACCAAATAGGACCGCTGAACATCACACTGCGCGAGGGAGAAACGACTGCGCTGATTGGCCCCTCTGGGTGTGGAAAATCCACTACACTGCGCCTGCTGGCAGGAATTTTAAAACCCAGTAACGGGCATGTCTCTTACCGCGGCAAGCATCTCGACAAGCTTCGGGAGACGCAACTTGCCGCTCTACGGCGGTCGGAATTTGCATTCATTTTTCAAGACTACATGCTCATCGACAGTCTGAGCGTTGCCGAAAATGTCGCGCTTCCGCTCAGGCTGGCGAAACAGCAATATCGTGATGCTGAAGTACGCCGTGCGCTCGCCTCCGTCAACCTCAGCCCAGACCTTGCCGGTGCGTCGGTCACAGAGCTTTCTGGAGGTCAGCAGCAGCGCGTGGCCATCGCTCGCGCGCTCATGATGAGAGCTGATGTGCTGTTCGCCGATGAACCGACCGGCAATCTTGATCCCCAGGCTCGAGAAGATATCCTCGCCGCACTTGCCAACGCCATGCAAGGTGGTTTGAAGACGTGCCTTCTGGTGACTCATGACCCGCAGGTCGCCGCTACAGCTGACCGCATTCTGTTGATGAAACAAGGGAACGTGGTAAACGAGTTTTCCGCGCTTGCCGCTGGGCAGATTGAGCGTCTGCTGCTGAAGGACGGGGCTTTGGAAGAGGGCATGTGAACAGTTGGTTAGGGGTGGCGGTGCCCTGCTTGGGGCCGGAAGGAAGACCGGTCGTACTGCGTAAGGCAGGATGGTGTTGTGGGCGTGTGTAGTTGCTCCAGCGGGCAGCAGTTGCACCGGCATGAACGGCAATACAATATATTCAATATTTAATTGTATATGTTCTCGTTATGCAAGAATTGGTAGATTGCTCAGGTAGAATGGAGGGAAGAGCAAGCTGAGCGGCCAAGGAGGGGGCATGCTGAAGGGATTCAGGGAGTTTATCTCACGCGGGAACATGATTGACATGGCAGTTGGTGTGGTCATGGGCTCCGCGGTCACCGCTGTGGTCAACGCCATCGTCAAAGACCTGATCAACCCGCTGATTGCCATGATTTTCGGCAAGCCGAACATGGACAACCTGCTCAACTTCACCTTCAACAATGCCACCATCTCGTTCGGCGGGATTCTCAGCGCTCTGCTCAACTTCTTACTCATCGCTGCTGCAGTGTACTTCGTCATCGTCGTACCCATCAACAAAGTTCGCGATATGTCTAAGGCGCTGGCCGAAAAAATGGGTATCGCCAGTGAGGACGAAGAAGCTGAGGAGAAGAAGCAGTCTGAAGCCAACGCGGAGATGATTGAGCTGTTGCAGGGAATCTCCGGTGAGCTGCGGGCGCTCAACGGCAAGACAGACGATGATGTTAGTAAAGCTGACCGTGCGGTTGGCGCACGTGATGAGTCAGGTATGCGTTTCGCTGCGTCTTCAGGTGCCTACCAAGGCCCCGGTGGCGGCGCGCGAGAGGGGACGCGTCCGTAAGGGCGCACTGAAGGGGAAAGAGGCGAGTCATGTTCGATCGCAACGATGTACCAGTGGCAATCGGCAACACCAGCCCCGGCACGGTGCACAAAAACGGTGTGCTGGCATCCAAAGCGGCGGTGTTTCCCGAGGTTACCCTTTCGCACATGACCCTCGGCCCTACCGCGATGTGCTGGAAACGAGAACGTTCCACCGCTGGCATGGCCACACTCACCTTTTTGCTGCAAGGTTCGCTGCACGTGGAATCATCCGAAGGTATCGTGGTGACGCGGGAGCCCGGGGTGTACTTGCTGCCGCCTGGTGAGGGTGTGGTCACCTACCGAACTTCCGGTACAGTCAACGAACTTGTTGGCGTGAGCATGTCGCAACGTCTTTTTTCGTCGGCGGTGTCGATGGAGCAGCTTGCACCGAACGCTGACCAGCGGTACAACAAGATTGACACAGCGGCACTGCGCCCGCTGCTCTCGTTCGTGATAACTATGTGCAACTTGCATGAGCCGAACGGTGAGACTGCCGAAGTGCTGGCTGATGTGGTGGATGAGGCGGCGCGAGCGTTGCTGGTCCTGTGCTTTGAGCAGGATACGAGCCGTATACCGCTGATTCTGCGTGTCAGGGAATACGTGGCCACCCACTTCTCCGACCCGGAACTGAGCGTGTCCGATGTGGCGGAGTATGAAGGCGTTTCCACTCGTACATTGCAGCTTGAACTGCAGGAACATCATACGAATTTCACCACGTTGGTGCGCAATGTTCGTGCACACGCTGCTCAAAAGCTGGAGGCTCGGCAACCAGGGCTCACACTTAACGAGGTGAGTGCGCTGTGCGGGTTCGGTTCTGTTTCGTCTTTGCGCCGCGCGCTCAAATTGTTGGAGGACGACGGTGCCGATGTGAGCGGTAACGGTGACGAGTAGAGCGGCTTTCGTGGAGGTATCCCCGTATAGAGATGTTCAGACTTCGGCCAACTTTGTGGAATGTGAACGTGTTGCCGGTGTGCGGTAACGCCATAACCGCTATAATATTGCTGGGTTTTCAACGGCTGTCGAGAGAGAGTGTGAGTCGGTGAACGGTTTTTGGCGTAGAAGTAACCATGAACACAACATTGAGGGGGCCGGCAAAGTTTCCGGCATGCATGCCATGAAACGCGCGTTTGTGGCGTTGCTGGCGGTGGCGGTGCTGTTGCCGGCGGCTGTGGTCATTGCACCCGAGCAGGCGCAGGCCGATGAGCCGCAGAGTGCGAAAAGCGTGCTGAACACGCTGCCGGTCAAAGGGCGCGCACCCAAAACCGGGTATTCCCGCTCCGAATTCGGCAAGGCTTGGGCGGATGTGGACAAGAACGGTTGCGACACCCGCAACGACGTGTTAAAGCGCGACTTGACGAAGAAGAAGTTCAAAGCCGGCACCAACGACTGCAAGGTGATGTCAGGCAACCTCGCCGATCCGTACACCGGCAAGAAGATTCACTTCAAGCAAGGCAAGAAGACGTCCAGCAAAGTGCAGATTGACCATGTGGTGGCGCTTTCCAATGCATGGCAGACCGGCGCACAGGCACTTTCCGCCGAGCAACGTCAGCAGCTGGCCAACGATCCGTACAATCTCCTGGCTGTTGACGGCCCGTCGAACCAGAAGAAAAAGGATGGGGACGCAGCCACTTGGCTTCCCAAAAACAAGAAGTATCGTTGCGATTATGTATCGCGGCAGATCGGCGTGAAGCACAAGTATGGTCTTTGGGTCACCGCTGCTGAGAAAAAAGCGATGAACAAGACCCTCAAGGCCTGCCCCGCCCATAAAGTGGCACAGGATAATGGGCCCTTTGCCGAGGGCGATGGAGCCGGCAAGATTGACTCCGATGCAGCGTCTGCTGGGCAGAACAACGATGCGAACTCGGCTGGCGGCGCTCCCGTCGAACCGAATGTGAACACAGAACCCAGCAACGCCGGTGAAGCGCCGCAACATACGCGCCCATCATCTCCGGCTCCTGCCCCGCAGCCGGCTCCCGCACCAGTGCCACAGGCTCCCGCGCCGCAAGCGCCCGCTCCTGCTCCTGCCCCGGCACCCCAGCCTGCACCGGACACCAATGTGTACTACCAAAACTGCACGGCTGTACGTGCTGCCGGCAAAGCTCCGCTGTACGCCGGACAGCCCGGCTACCGCTCCGCCCTCGACCGTGACCACGACGGCATCGCCTGCGAGTAAACGTTATTGCTCAGGCCAGCGGGTTTATTTAAATCGATAGACCAGTTGACTGGACGAAGGTGCGATAACCGTTGCAATTCCGCCAAAAGTTTATTTAATTTGGTAGAACTTTTGGCTGCGTCAGGGCTAGTCACCAATCTGTGGGTAGCCCATGGGTCACCTTGTAGTAGTCAGAGAAAATGTTGGCGTTACGCGCCCGCTTTTCGGCTTCAATGGTAATTTCCTCGAGTTCTGCTTTACACTGCACTAGCAGTTCAGCGTTGATTTGTTCGATTGATTTGTATTGCTTCTGTTCAGTCATCTCATCGGTCCTTCGTGTGCAGTGTTATTGTCACGGGCGGATAGATCTTGTGTAAACGCATTCACATGTATTGTTTCATAGTATCGTGTTTTGTCTGAGCTTGCCACTTGCTTATGGTGAAGTGTATTCCCGTATAGGGTTTGGACGGCGTGGTCAGGTGTGTCAACGATTCTTCGTTGCTATTGATGAATTCAAGGAATTCATAGTGCAGAACAGGGTACACAATATCGTCAAGAATGAGGTCACTCCTGATGTATGTGCAAATCTGCTCAAGCTTGTTGAATAGATTGCCGACGTTTGCCTTCAGTTGAGCTTGCTGTTTGAGGGTTCTATCGACGGTATGAGAAATAGAAGAGACGGTGAAAGAAGGATTCTCTCGCTTGTTAGTAGTGATGATTTGTAATCGCTTCTTTGTGTATTCGATTTTCATGCGTTGCCTGTAGCTGGGAATTTGCGGAGCAAATGAATCGGTGAAGATATTGATGACTTCTATAGAGTTATGCATCAGCTGAATCTGCTCGGCCTTATCAGTGTCGCGCACGGCCTTGCGGTAGGTGAATACTGCGACGATAATACCGATAACGCCTGCGATGGAAGCGATTTCCGATGCTAAATCAAGTAGCTGTACCAGTGTGGGGTAAGTATCTTCCATGTGTCCTCCATTCCGGATAAATAAGCAATTATGATATATGCAGATAAGCGTATTGGATTTGATGGTGCAGGGAGATGATTGTTAGCGTATGTGGTCGAATGCTCGGAGTTATCCACATTTCGGGCGTGTCGTTATGAGACATATGACTGCCGCGTTTATTTAAATTGCCAGACCGGATGACTGGACGAAGGTGCGATAATCGTTGAAATTCCGCCAAAAGTTTATTTAAATCGGTAGAACTTTTGGCTGGTTTAGGTGACTAGTGGTGGCGTCGATTACCTGTATTTGATGTTTGCATACCAACTTAAGGCGCATCTCAGTCTGTTTGCTTCTGTTGCCTTACAGACGCACCGGAGCTGAGCTGCGTTACAGATGAGGTGGTGCTGGCGGTTTCTCGTCAGCACCACCTGCGATCAGTCCACGGACTTCAATGCGTCGAGCATGTCGATGTGTGCGAGCTTGCGGTTTACGTGCCAGCCCAGCACAGCGGTGATGACCACCACCAGCACCAGCGGCACCACAAAGCCGGTCCAACTGATGGACGGATCGAACATGACGTTGTCCGGCGGTACCGAGGTGATGATGTAGCGGTGCAGCCAAGCGCCAAAGAGGTATCCGGCCAGCACGCCTATGCCGGAGAGCAGGATGGTCTCGCGGTAAATGTACATCGTCACCTCGCGATTGTAGAAACCGAGCACTTTGATGGTGCTCAGCTCGCGGATGCGTTCGGTGACGTTGAGGTTGGTGAGATTGTAGAGAATGACCACACCAAGCAGCGTAGCCACGATGATAAGCACCCACATGATGATGTTGAGCGACGAGACCACGGTGTCAATCTGCGTCATAAGCGCCGTGTTCTGCTGCACGCCCTTGATGCCGTCCAGCCGCATGAACGAGGCGGACTGGTGTTTCACGTTGGCGGTGCTGCCGTCGCGAAGGGTGACCAGGTCTGCGTTCGAGGTAAACGTGGTACCGAACACGGAAGCGTAGGTCTCTGGGCTCATGAACATGAAGTGACCCATATACATCTCGCAAATGCCAGAAATACGCACTTTGTGGCTGTGCCCGCCGGCATCCTGCACGTCGATGGTACTGCCGACTTTGGCGTGCACCAAATTGGCGAATCGTTCGGAGACAATGGCGCCGCCGTTGGTGTTGGCAGCGGAATTTTGAGCGCCGCCTGAGCTCGAGCTGGCGGTGTCGTTTGCGTTGCTTGAGCTGGCGGAGTCCGTGTTGCCGGTCGCGTTGCTCCCGTTGCTCCCGCCGAGCGAAAGCGGTTTGTGGCCGTCCCGGGTGCGCAGCGTTACATAGTCGCCCAATTGTGAGGCGTGCTCCGGCACAATCAGCGTGATGTCTTGCTTGTCGTCGTTGCTGCCGGCCACTTTGGTGAGGTTCTCGTAGCGCACGCTGGTGGCACGTTCCACATCGTGTTGCTTGAGCCGCTTGGCTATGGCATCATGCTGTTTCTGCGAGATATGGTCGTTGTGTGCGGCAATGAGGCTGTAGTCGAGCACCGGCCCGAACTGGTGTGCGTTGATGCCTGAAATGGAGCCTTGCACCGCAAACCCGGCCATAAGCAACGCCACCGAGCCAGCCACGCCAAAGATGGTCATAAACATGCGCTGCTTGTATCGGAAGATGTTGCGAGCGGTGACTTTGTGCGTGAAACTGAGGCGATTCCAGACGAACGGAATATGCTCCAGCATGATTTTCGAGCCGTTGGAGGGAGCTTTGGGCAGCAACAGGCTTGCCGGGCGCTCGCGCAATTCGTTGTGTGCGCTCAATGCGGCTGGCACCACGGCGCTCACAGCGGCCAGCACCACGGCCAGTAGCGTGACCTGCCAGTTGAAGTTCATGGCGATGAACGGCATGTCGAACGCGTGGCCGTAGGCGGCATACACGATGGCCGGCATGAGCGTATGCCCTGCCGCAATGCCGATGAGTGCGCCGAGTGCTGAGGCTGCAGTGCCGTATACCACGAATTTCTTCATCACATCGCGGTTGGAATAGCCGAGTGCCTTGAGCGTGCCGGAGTTGATGCGCTCCTCTTCCACAAACCGGGTCATGGTGGAGAAGGTGACCAGAGCTGCCACGAGGTAGAGGAAGTAGGGGAAGATGCGCGCCAGTGAATCCACGATTACCGAGACCGAGTGATACACCGTGTAACCGTCGGCGCCAGGGGCCTCACGCCGCGAATTGACCGAATATGTGGGCTTGGCCATGTCGTTTAGGGTGGCTTTGGCTTCGCTGAGTTTGGCCTCTGCTTCGCTGATTTTTTGCTCGGCTTCCGGTTTGCTCTGGTTAAATTGCGCGAGGTTGGTGTTGTATTCGTTGGTTTTGTTCTGCAGATCGGTTCGTGCTTGGTTCTGCTGTGTTTTCGCCTGATCCAGTTGGGTCTGTGCTTGGGTGAGCTGTTCCTGTGCTTGTGCCTGGGCTTGTGCGAGTTGGGCTCGGGCTTCCGGTGAGGCGTTGGGATCGGGTGCGGCGACGGGGGTGTTTTTGGTTTGGTCGATCTGCGCCTGCTTCTGGTCGATTTGGACCTGTGCGGCGTTGATTTTCGTCTGCGCATCGTCAAGCTGCTGTTTGGCGCTGGTGAGTTGGTTTTGCGTATCGTTGAGCTTGGCTTTACTGTCGTCGATCTGCCGCTGTGCCTGGTCGATGCTGGGTTGCTTGTTGGCGCGAATCTCGGCCAGCCGCTGATCGGGGCGAGAGGCCAACGCACGGTTCAAGTCGGTTTTATGCTGCTGCAAGGCTTTGGTGTATGCGTTGGAATAGTGGTCACCCATCGCGTCCAGGTCGCTGAAGGTGAGTCTGGCAATCATGTATTCGTCGGAATTGAAGGCTTTGGGGTCGACGATGCCAAATGAGTCGAGCGATCCGGACCCGGAGGTGGAGTTACCCAAGTTGACTCGGCTGATGATTTCTGGCGATTGCACCACACCTACCACACGGAAAGTGTGCTGGCGCAGCACGGTGCGCCCCAGCTGATCAGCCTGTTCGCTCACACTCAGGTTTGATCCGACCGGATGCTGCTTTGCCAAGCCGCCGTCCACTGCGATTTCGCTGTCCCCGTGCGGCATACGCCCCTGTGTGAGTTCGTAGGTCGAAACCTGCTGAGGCGTGGAATAGATGCGCAGGCTCTCGTCGGTGGGCTTGCCGGCGCTGCTGGTCACCACGTCTTTCAGATAGCCGTATTCAACATGACTGGTGCTTTTTGTGGTACCGATGGCGTTGCGGTCGGCCTGGTCGAGCCCGTAATCGCTGATGACGGAGAGGTCGGCCAGATGATGTTCGTTGAAGTAATCGTTGCCGGCAGAGCGCATATCGGGCCCGGTAACGGTGAGGCCTACCAGCGCGAATGAACCGAGTGCCACCAGGCAGACAATGGCGATGAAACGGCCTTTTGAATTGCTGAATGACTTGCGGATGTCCTTCCATAGCATTGCTTTGGAAAGGTGCTGGGCTTTTGCTGCGGTTGCTGCGGTTGCGGCTGCCGCTGCTGTGGCTGTAGCGGTTGTAGCGGCGCTTGCGTTGGTTTTCGCTCTGCTGCCGGTGTTGTTGTCGGCGTTCTGCTGGGCTTGGGTGCGCAGCAGTTTGTTGACGCTCTTTTTGGTGTGCTTTCCGGCCATGTCACCACTCGATTTCGTCGATGTCGGTGGGGGTTGGATTGTCTTCGATGCGCTGCACGCGGGCATCACGCATGTGGATCACGCGGTCCGCGATGGGTGCAATGGCGGCATTGTGCGTCACGATCACCACCGTGGCACCGTACTTACGCGACATATCCTGTAAAATATGCAGCACTTGCTTGCCGGTCTCATAGTCAAGCGCACCAGTAGGCTCGTCACACAGCAAAATCTTGGGGCGTTTAGCCACGGCACGGGCAATGGCCACGCGCTGCTGTTCTCCGCCGGAGAGCTGCGCTGGGAAGTTGTTCATACGTTCACCCAGCCCCACGCTTTCCAGCGTTTGTCCCGGGTCTGCCGCACCCTGCACGATTTGAGATGCCAGCTCCACATTCTCGCGCGCGGTGAGCGAAGGCACCAGATTGTAGAACTGGAAGACGAACCCCACGTCGGTGCGGCGGTACGAGGTGAGTTCTTTGGCATTGTAGGAGGCGATGTCGTGCCCGTCAATGATCACCTGACCCTCATCGCAGGTGTCCATGCCGCCCAAAATGTTGAGGATGGTGGACTTGCCGGCACCAGAAGCACCCAGAATGATGGCGAGTGCGCCCTGCTCCACCGAAAAATTGACGTCGTTGTTGGCAGCGATGACAGTGTCTCCGGTCTTATATCGCTTCGATTCGCCAATCACTTCGATATAACTCATCTCGTTGCCCCTTGTCCCAAGATGACGCAGCTCTGACGCGGCATCCCCTGTATATAAACGTTGATATTCAGTCTAGGCCTGCGCGGCGAAAAGCGTGTGTGGTTATTGGTACGGCAGAAAACGCTGGATTGGTGCAAGGTGTGGGACGCTAGTATTGTCTTCTCTGCTCTTGGTGCGGTAGTTAAGGCCGGAGTGCGCCTACTGGTACTACGCGCACGCCATCTGGCCTTGTATACGCTGTGTTGAAAGTGCCTACGATCACGCATTTGCACCGTGGACCTTCCTGTCCGCTGGCAATCATCTTGGCTTCCAAGCGGTTGAGTGATTCAGCGGCAGTGTCGATTTTATCCGGGCTGAGTTTGACTTCGAAGGCTCCCCAGGCTCCGTTGTCGAGCTCGACTATGGCATCGGCTTCAAGGTCTGAGTTGTCGAGATAGTGGTACACGCGGGCGTCGAAGCTTGATGCGTAGACATTTAGGTCGCGGTACACCATGGATTCGAAGAGCAATCCCAAGGTTTTGAAATCGCCCTTCAGTGTTTGCGGTGTGGCACCAAGTGATGCCACTGCCAGTGACGGGTCTGTCAGATGCAGTTTTGGTTTTGCACGCAGGCGTACAGGAGAACGCAGCGCAGGAGCCCAAGCTGGTTGTTCGTCAATAAGGTAGAGCTGGCGCAGGATTTGATAATAACGGTTCAATGTTTGGTATGAAGTTGCCACATTGCGTTTATTGGCGGGACGATAGTTGTCGTCTGTATCCTGGAGCAG
Source organism: Bifidobacterium sp. ESL1130 (assembly GCF_058507935.1). NCBI lineage: Bacteria > Bacillati > Actinomycetota > Actinomycetes > Bifidobacteriales > Bifidobacteriaceae > Bifidobacterium > Bifidobacterium sp. ESL1130. The sequence continues at coordinate 107,488 of NZ_CP196379.1, forward strand.
TGTGTTTTTCTTGACTGGTGAGGCCGTGCTGCGTGCCACCGCCCGAAACAGTGCGCGCATGCGGTCGGGGTCAACATTGCTCTCGTCGATTTCTGTTGGGCTGTCGCTTGCTTGGTGGGCTTCCGTCGCGAAGTTGTTGTTCTCATTGCCAGTAAGGTCTATATTCGTTGTATCTGCGGGGCGATTGCAGACGGACTCGACGTATTGGCGTGGTACGAGCATGGCGCGTTTGAGGGGATCGTTGATGGTTTCAGGCCATCCGCCTCGGCAAATCGCCTCGATGACATCGTCGAGTGTATGGACGCCTTGAGTCATGCCGACAGCTGGGGCGCCGTTCATGAGCTGTTGTAATGAGACCGAACCGGATGAGAGTCCTGACTCAAACAGCGTCATAGTGTGCATGCGCAGACGAGCAATTCTACCTGTACCACTGTGTGTTGTTCCGTGAGTGGGGACAGCTGAGCCGCAGAGTAAAAATTTGCCACGGGCATGGTTTCTATCTACGTTATGGCGTACCGCATCCCAGATGCCGGGAGCTGCTTGCCACTCGTCGAGCAGAATGGGTGGTGTTCCTGCAAACAGTTGGTTGGGATCGATGCGTGCCAGTGTGCGAACGGCGTAATTGCCGGCAGGGTCGGTGACTTCGACAGTGGTATTGGCTTGTTGGAGACATGTTGTTGTTTTGCCGCACCATTTTGGTCCTTCTACGGACACTGCGCCGAACGTTTGTAGATATTCTGTAAGTTGGTCGTCGATAATGCGGTAACGATACGTTTGCGATGGCGCTGACATACATACTCCTTACGGCAACTGGTAGTGTAAATGGAATGGCGTTATTATGCCGATTATAGATGACGATGTTTAAAAAAGCAAACGCATGATGTTTAAAAAAGCAAATGGGTGACGTTTAAAAAAGCAAATAGGTGACGCTTAAAAAAGCAAATCGGGACATGTGCAAGCGTGGCGCTTAATGCCGAGTTGAGCGGTTCAGACAGCTGAAGGCGGGCTGGGCTGAGAGGCAGGCTTGGATAGAGGCAGAAAACTAGCGCTGCCGGCTCCTTTGGCAGGCTGCGTATGATATAGGCATGGCTGAAGTTGCAAAACCAGTGCAAGGTACAGGTGTCCGAACGGACGTTGCCCCGCGCCATATCTTGGTGACCGGAGGAGCTGGGTTCATTGGAGCGAACTTTGTGCGCTGGGTGTTCGCCCACCACCCCGAAACGCACGTCACCGTGCTTGATGCCCTGACCTACGCAGGCAAGCGCGAAAGCCTGAACGGCCTACCTTCCAGTTTTCTCACCTTTGTGCACGGCAGCATCGCCGACGCAGCGCTAGTGGACCGATTGTGCGCCCGCACAAGCCGCACCCCCATCGATGCCATCATCAACTTTGCCGCCGAATCCCACAACGACAACTCGATCCTCAACGCCCAGCCCTTCCTGGACACCAACATCCAAGGTACCTACGTGCTGCTTGAAGCTGCGCGCAGGTACGGTCTGCGCTTCCACCACGTGAGTACCGACGAAGTCTACGGTGACACTCCCCTAGGCAGCACAGAAAAATTCACCGAAACCAGCCCGTACCGCCCATCCAGCCCGTACTCCGCTTCCAAGGCCGCCAGCGACCACCTGGTGCGCGCATGGTACCGCACCTACGGCCTCAACGCCACCATCTCCAACTGTTCCAACAATTACGGGCCCTACCAGCACGTCGAAAAGTTCATACCACGCCAAGTCACCAACCTGCTCGCCGGCGCTCGCGCCAAGCTGTATGGCACTGGCGAAGCGGTGCGCGACTGGATTCATGTGGAAGACCACTGTTCGGCGCTCTGGGCCGTGCTCACGCGCGGACGGGCTGGTGAGACCTATCTGATTGGTGCTGACTGCGAGCTGAGCAACCGCGAAGTACTGGCTATGATTCTGCGCTGCATGAGCCGCGGCGCGGATGAGTTCGACCATGTGCGAGACCGCCCGGGAGCCGACCGCCGGTATGCGATTGACGCGCGTAAAATCAAGGAAGAGCTTGGCTGGCGGCCGCAGTATATGGACTTCATGGCAGGTCTAGAGAAAACCATAGAATGGTACGCAGAGCAGCAAAGCTGGTGGAATGCCGACAAGGCGCCAACCGAGCGGCTGTACAGGCGGCAGGGGCATTAAGGCTATGCCGCACTGGTGGTGTCATCAAAACCGATTTGATTGATGCTCATGCTCTTATCGTTCAGCAGACCGGCGAAATTGGTGGTCGCTTTGTTTCGTACCACGAAGTTGCAAGAATTCGCGTCGTTGGTAAATGCAAGCTGAGTAAATGTGGACAAGTCCTTGTCGTCGGGGACTATGCGCATTGTAGCGATGATTTTGAAGTCACCGTCGTTGAATAGGTTCAGCGGCATGCTGAAGTGGACCTTGTGATGCCCCGGTTTGTTGAATTTGAATGCAACGCCACAGTCGTATGGCACACCGCCGCGTTTGGTGTCTAGCACAGACATCGGTATGCAGAAGTTTTGTGTACCCCTGTAGTCGTATTCCACATCAAATTCGAAGTTATCTTCGCATGTGCGTAGCTGCGACGAGACGGGAAGAATGCGGAAAATCGGGACTTCTGCACTGAGGCCGGAAATCTTCTCCACATCTTGCTGTTCTTCGGCAGCGTCGTCGGGTTCTTCTGCCTTAAGGTTTTCCAAAGTGTACTGGCTTGCCACGTCGTTGGTGTCGCCGTTAACTTCGATTTCGCCATCTTTGATAAGAATAGCCTTGTTGCAGTAGCGCTTCACTGAGTCCATGCTGTGCGTAACAAGGATGACCGTTTTGGTGGAATCCTTTTTAATCTCAGTGAAGAAATCGTCGCACTTGCGCTGGAACGCTTCGTCACCCACCGCAAGAACCTCGTCGAGCACAAGAATGTCGCCTTGGGCCTTGATGGCTACGGAGAAGGCGAGGCGAACCTGCATACCGCTGGAGTAGTTCTTCAGTTTCTGATCCATGAATTCTTCAAGTTCGGCGAACTCGACGATGTCGTCGTACATGGCTTCTACTTCTTCGTGAGTGAAGCCCAGCAGTGCGCCATTGAGGAACACATTCTCGCGCCCGGTAAGTTCGGGGTTGAAGCCGACGCCCAGCTCGATGAAGGGGACGAGTTTGCCGACGACGTTGACGTTACCTTGCTCTGGTACGTAGATGCCGGAGATGATTTTCAGCAGCGTCGACTTACCGGAGCCATTGCGGCCTACGATGCCGAAGAAATCACCTTGATGCACATCAAAGCTGACGTCTTTGAGCACCTGCTGCTCTTTATATCCCTTGATGCCTTTGGTCCAGTTGAGGAACGCCTGCTTGAGGCCGGTGGCCTGCTCTGTGGGCAGCTTGAAGGATTTGGCGACGTGGTCGACGGAGAGTACAACTGGCGGCTCTTGGGTGCTCGGCTGTTTAGTTTCCGTCACAGTTCCTTTGTCCTTCATACTTTTACTCCCCACAAGTCTGAATTTCTACGTTCCGCTTACTGTAGTCGCATTCATTCTAAGTGCATGGCAAGTCATGCGGTCAGAGTGTGACGATAGGCTCATTATTGTACTTATGCCTTCAGCAGAATACTGCTGTGTGGAGAGACAGAGGGAACGACATGAGCAATTTTGTATCTACAATGAAGCGATTTTCTACTGGGGCATTCGGCGTGGTGCTGGCATCAGCATTGTGCCTAGGGGTGGGTACGACTGCTGCAGCTGCGGAAGATCGGCCTGACGAGCAATCCGACAAGCAGACGGCGTACGAGTATGTACAGCAGATTAATGAGGTGCGCCAAAAGCAGCGTGACACGTTAACACCGCAGTTGGTAGTGGGCGCTCAGCAGGAGGATCTTGGCGCTGACTTGAGCCAAGAAGGTGTGGCTGAGGCTGATGTCTCCGGCAAACCGGCGGTTGAATTGAGAGTAAACAGTGACCTTATGCGCTGGGCGCAGGCGAGGGCGCACGCATTGGCTAACAGCTCAAACACTGGTTCTGAGGAGTTCCCCAGCCACGATGACATGTATCGGGACGCACCGCAGTGGGCCGAAGAGTCCGCGCGGAACCTGCAGCAGTCGCCTGACTACACCAAGAATCACATGTTTGGGCCCGAAGCACTGTATGTGGGCGAGCTGGGGAATAATGATGCTCAGGCCGGTTCCACTCAGAATGGTTCTGCCGCACAAGATGGTACTGATGAAGTGACGGCGCAGGAAGGCCCAGTTGCCGCATGGGAGCGTGAGCTGACTGCGGCGCAGGGTGCGCAGCGGCAGGGCTACGACCAGTATTTGACGATGGTGAATCGTTATGCCGACGTTGCTGGCATGGCTTGCGAGGTTATAGCACAAGGGCCGCGCGCGGGAGAGTCTGTCTGCGTGCTCGAGGTTGGTTTCGATGTGGGCCAAGGCAAGACGCAGAGTGTCAGCGATGCGAAGGCTGGGCGTGAGCCGCTGGAAGCGGACGAATCAGATAAGCGTAACGACGCCAGTCCTGAAGCGGCGCAGGAGAAATCAGACAAGAAGGGTGAACAGCAGCCTACTGGTAAGGATGACGAGAAGCTAGGTACTGAAAACCAAGATTCCGCACTCCAGGAGCAGCAGCAAAGTCAGTCTGATGAGAATGGTGCTAAGCCTGCGGGTCCAGCAACGAAGGCTGACACAGCTTCTGTCTGTTTTTATCCCAACGATGGAAGTTCGGGTAATACCACATGCGTGAATGTAGAAATCGGCAAGCCAGTCGCCAAGCCAGCCAACCCGACTCGCAAAGGATACACGTTCAAAGGGTGGAGCGAAAGTCCGTGGAGCAGCCCCGTTGTGTATTACGACTTTAGCAAGCCGGTGACTAATCGATATCTCAGCTTGTCTGCTGTATGGGAAGGCCATCCGTACACTGTGAACTATCAAGCCAACGGCGGTGCTGGGTTCATGCTGCCGCAGAAGAACCGCGTTGGCGACCGTACGTACGCTCGTCCGAGTGCATTCACGAGCGTAGGCAAGAACTTCTTAGCCTGGAATACCAAAGCTGATGGCACTGGAACTGCGGTAGAAGCTAACTCGCCGATGGGCGATCTTACCTATACCGCTGATTCAGTTACGTTGTATGCACAATGGACCACTGGCGTTCCCTCGAGTATCGATACTGTGACGCTGGATTGCCATAACGATTATGGTTATCTTTATTGTCCTCTTCCTGAACGGGTTACTGTTCGTTACAGTGACGGTCACGCACTGCAAAGTAGGGTGTCTTGGGCTAGCGCGCCGTTATACAACGAAAGCTCAGACAGACTCAAAGATGGTGAGAAGGTCAGCATTACTGGCGTTGTAGCTGCCACGCCTCTGCTGCGCGCAAAGCTTGTTGCTACCGTTATTGACCGGACGATGCCTGTATTCTCAGGCATGGATGATGTCACAGTGAGTGTTGGCAGCAAGTTCAATGTGCTCGAAGGCATCACTGCCACAGACGGCGTATACGGTGATATTTCTAAGTCTATCAAGGCAGACAAGCAGGTGGATACCAGTCAAGTTGGTTCCACCTATGTAACTTATACTGTCGCCACTTCTCGAGGTACCAAAGCGCAGGCTTCGCGCACTATTACGGTAACGAATCAGCCACTAGTTACTGTGCATTTCGATGCCAATGGCGGTACGGGCACTATGTCTGACCAAAACTTCGCCAAGGACAGCTGGCAGAGGCTTCGGTCTTCACGGTTTACACGCAAACCGGTGTGGGGCATGGAGAGTTGGAACACCAAGCCTGATGGTTCTGGAACTTCGTATTCTCTTTACGGTACCAGTTTCTCAGTGGATACCACGCTGTATGCACAGTGGGTCACTGGTACGATGTCCTACTACCGGAATGTGAATGACTCTACCATTGAAAACTCAATGAATAATGCACAGGTAAAATGGGACAGCATTGTAGTCAAGGCCAATTTGTACACGAATCCTGGGTATCACTTTGCTTCATGGAACACGAAAGCTGATGGTACTGGCACGAGCTACTCCCCTGGGCAAGTCATCAATGGCTATGCAACTGCTGGTTTCAAAGATTACGCATATCAATCCCTGTATGCTCAGTGGGTTCCAGACAGCTATCAGGTGCAATTTAATGCCAATGGCGGTACTGGCACTATGCCGTCTCAGCAAATAGCCTACGACAAGCGAACTGCGTTGCAAGCTAACACGTTCGCTGCGCCGCAGGGCAAGTATTTTGCTGGCTGGAACACCAAGGCAAACGGTACTGGTGCCAGCTATACCGACATGCAATACGTCAGCAAGCTGAGCACGAGCGCACCGGTTACGTTGTACGCGCAGTACGCTGTTTCCGACATCACGTCACTTGCGGTGCAGACGCCGCCCACAAAGCAGCAATACACCACTGGTCAGGCGTTCAAAGCCGAAGGGCTGAAAGTCGTTGGTATCACCAAGGGTGCTGCGGTCAAGGCCTTGCCCGCTTCCAGCTACTCGCTCTCAGCTGTCAACACTGCCAAAACAGGCACGCAGAAGGTGACTGTTACCCTCAAATCAGATACTTCCAAAACGGCATGGTTCCCGGTCTACATCGGCGTTAGTAAGCCTACGGTAGCCGCCACTACCAAGGTGCAAGATGATAACAAGGCGCCGGAGAACTATGTAGTGAACCTCGACGCCTCGAGCAGCAAGGACGTGTTTGACAGAGCAGTGACCGGCGCTCGCGCTCAGCGCGCGTTCATTTTGATGCAGTACCCGCAGATCAACGTGTTCTTCGTCCAAGCGCAGACCGGTACTTTCGGCGCTGACTTTGCTCGTTGGGCTGCCGCGAATGGTGTGACGGTGAATTCTGTGGCGCCTTCCTCTAGTTCGTTGCGTGACGATGAGTTGCGCCACACTGATGTGCAGCCGTCCGAGACTGCTACGGTTCAGCAGCTGTGGCAGCAGTCTGGTGCGGACTTTGCCCCAGCTAAGGAAAATGTCGACGTCAATACGAATGTAGACAATGCTTGGGGCATTGATGCCATTGGTGCTGGGCAAGCGCAAGGTGTGCAGGTGCCGCAGCGGCCCACTATGGTGGGTGTGATTGACAGCGGAATCGCTGCCGACCACCCGGACTTGAAAGGCAAGGTTGATCCCTCCCTGTCTGTTTCGTGCGTGGCCAACGGCGTACCTACGCAAGGCAAGGCATCTGACGGACATTACGTGTGGGAGCCGCGGAATGAGGAATTAGGAGACGGTAATGGTTCTCATGGCACTCATGTCGCCGGTACCATTGCAGGCGCGCATAATGGGTCTGGTGTAGACGGTGTTTCGCCGGACTCGCGGCTGGCTGCCATCAAGGTGCTCTATAAGAATCGCGGTACGCTCATCACGGAAGTGTGCGGGTATATGTGGGCTGGTCAGGCGCATGTTGATGTGACGAATGCGAGTCTTGGCAGCACGTCTCCCATGTATCCGGATACTGAGATAGACGCGTATAGCGAAGTCATTGCAGAACAACGTGCTGTTGATTTTGCAAAAAATCAGGGTGTGGTGAATGTCGTATCTGCGGGCAATAGCGGATATGATCTTGACAATATCAAACCCAACACACGATCTCTGCTTACTCCGCGTGACCGCGGTGTGAAACCAGATGAGTCTGAGGTACCTACGACCCTGAGCAAGGTCATGGGCAAATCCGAAGGCAGCATGGAGAATCGTGCCGGTAGCGCTGGTAAAGGATGGATTACCCCGGCCATGCTGGATGGTGTTGTCACGGTCTCTGCAGTGCAAAAAGAGTCTTCGCTTGTGGTGGGGACTATGTCTCGTTCAAAGCAATTGCACGGAGGTTTGGACTGTCAGCAGAATGGGTGGTGCTCAAATTACGGCACCAAGACCATTGATGTTGCTGCCCCTGGCAGTGACATTGTGTCGGCATATGTATCCAGTATCAGCAGCGGATATAGCTTTGATTATGCATCTATGAGCGGCACCTCGATGGCATCACCGCATGCGGCTGGTGTGGCTGCTCTGATTAAGTCGATTCATCCTGACTTCACGCCAGACCAGACAGTGAAGCTGCTCAAGCAGCAGGCTCACGAGACGTACTCCAAGCTGAAGGCTCCCACCGACGGCGCGGAATACCGCGGTGCTGGCTTGGTGAACGCGTATGCGGCTGTGACAGAAAATCAGCCTCAGCCCAAGGTTTCCTTGCAAGTCTCCACCAATAATGGTGTTAGCTGGACTGCATTGCAGGGAGCGACTGTGACAGGTAAGGCACTGGTGAGGGCCACGGTGACTGGTCCGGTCACCAAGGCCACGCTTACTGTGCCAGGGTATACCGCGGTAACCAAGACTGCTTCGGGCGCGCTCTCTGGTTCTGTGGCACCGCAAGTGGCAGTGGACTATTCTGGCTTGAAAACTGCGCAAAAGGTGACAGTGAAGGTAGATGCTTACGGGCGTAACAACGATTCGCATGCTGATGACGATGTGCATCAGAGCGTTACGTTCACCGCGGGCAAGGCAGCAACTGCACCTACTCCCAGCAAGCCTCAGCCAAGTAATCCTGCTCCGGCGAAGCCGGAACCGAGTAAACCGACTCCGTCTCAACCGGCTCCATCGAAGCCTACGCCTTCTAAGCCTCAACCCAGTCAGCCGAGTCCTTCCAAGCCTGAGCCAAGTAAGCCTCAGCCGTCGAAGCCGTCTCCGTCTCAGCCGTCTGCGGGTCAGGGTTCGGTGAGGCGTCTTGCTGGTGCTTTGCGTTATGATACTGCGGGTAAGGTTGTGAGTGAGGCGTTCCCTGGTAAGGCTGCTACGGTGGTTCTTGCGAGTGGTGGTAATTATCCTGATGCTCTTGCGGCTTCTGGTTTGGCTGGTGCTCTTAATGCGCCTGTCATGTTGACTGATGCGCAGAGTTTGTCTTCTCAGGCTAGGGATCAGATTAGCAGGTTGAAGCCGTCTCGTGTGATTATTGTTGGTGGTACGAGCGCTGTTTCTAAGGATGTGGAGCGGGCTGTGTCTAAGCTTGTTTCTGCGAAGAATGTGACGCGTATTGCGGGTAACACTCGGTATGATACTGCTGCAATGATTTATGAGCAGGGTGTCAAGCTTGGTGCCCAGTGGTCTGATACGGCTATCGTATCCACTGGTGGTGGGTTTGCTGACGCGCTGTCGGTGTCTCCGTATTCGTATGCGAGGAAGGCTCCTATCTTCCTGTCCGACAGCAAGTCTGGTTTGACTGCGAAGACTGTTGCTGATGTGAAGGCTCGTGGGTTTAAGAAGGTCATTATCGTTGGTGGTACCACTGCTGTACCTAGCAAGGTGGAGGCTCAGGTGAAGTCTGCGGGTGTGAAGAGTGTGGATCGTGTGCAGGGTTGGAGTCGGTATGCGACCAGTGAGGCTATTGCTCAGTATGCGGTGAAGGATGGGACTCTTGGAGTCTCCAACCCGGTGTTTGCTACTGGATCTAATTTCCCTGACGCGTTGGCTGGTGGCAGTCTTGCTGGTTCTAAGAAGAGCGTGTTGGTGTTGACTAATCCTGCGGATACGAAGGATAAGGATGTGTCGGCTACGTTGAGCTGGCTTGGTCAGAGTAAGGCGAGTGTGAAGCAGGCTTACATTTTGGGTGGTACGAGTGCGGTGAGTAAGTCAATGTCTCAGACGATTTCCAAGTCGCTGGGATTAAAAGCCGAGTAACTAAGGCTGTTCGCCTGGCTGAGCATGGGGGGGTGTGCGTACTAACGCACAACCTCTCTGCTGTCTATGGGCACCCGAAAGTGTGATGTATTTCAGAGCTCGGTGTAAAATGGGTCACAGTGTGGGTGCTGTTGCCCATGCACCGGAGGCGGGTTGTGCCGGTACCAGAGAAATATCTGAGATGAAGGAGCACACATGCCGCAGTGGCATATGCGTAGATCAAAACAATGGACGGCTGCTCTTGTTGCTGCCGCAACGTTACTAGGCGGACTGGGTGTGGGAGTGTCTTCGGCTCAGGCTGATGAGGCTGACGCACCGCAGGTTGAAGTTCAGCAAGGAGAGGCGGGTAACTCTTCCGCTGACCTGAACACTATCGCACCGGGCGATGTTGACTCGTCTCAGGCGGGTCAGGCCGATGTGAATACACCTGGTGTCGAGCCTGTGGAACCGCAAGCTCCCGAGGCCGAGGCACCGGCTGATGGTCAGCAGCCTGCTGCTCCTCAGGCCCAGGATGCGCAGCCTCAGGCTCCCGCAGCCCCGGCAGCTCAGGCCGAAGAGCCGGAAGCCGATAGTGACCTCACCAGGGCTGCATCCACGTGCAAGCCCGGTACCAGCACCATTAGTCAGTGCTTCCCCGACAAGAATTTGGCGAGTGCTGTGGCTGCAGAGTTGAATGTCGCGGTGTCGTCGAAGCTGACGAGCGCGCAAGCTGCGAAGGTGCGCTCCGTATCTATCATCCAAGCGAAGGTTACCAGCCTGCAGGGCATTCAGGTGTTGACTAACCTGACCCGGTTGTACGCTAGCAGCAACTCAATCAGCGATCTGTCTCCTTTGAGCGGTCTGACCAAGTTGACCGAGTTGTATCTGAACTACAATAAAGTGAGCAATCTGTCTCCTCTGCGTAAGCTCTCCAATTTGACGCAATTGAGCATCATTGGTAATACAGTCAGTGATTTATCGCCGATTTCTGGTCTCACTAACTTAACCGAGTTGCAGGCAGGCAGCAATAAGATTGCGAACATCTCTGCGCTTCGTGGCCTGACCAATGTAACTTATTTGAGCGTGATGGACAATAAAATTGTTGATATTTCACCTCTTCGTGGTCTCACCAAACTGCAGACGCTGTACGTAAGCTCCAACAAGATTGTTGATGTCTCGCCGCTCTCCGGTCTCACACACTTCACTACTTTGTTTGTAAGCTCTAACGAGATCAAGGATATTTCGCCGCTAAAGACGATGCTTACTGCCATGAAGCCTTATACTGACAAGTATTCTTCGCTTGATGTCAGCTACAACCATATTACTAATATCGAAACCATCCAGGGCAAGGCTTGCCAAGGCAAGTTTGCCAAGGTCTATACTGATGGGCAGCGCCCTCTGCTGAAGCGTCTTTCTGGTAACCTTCGTTATGATACTGCGGGTCAGGTTGTTGGTGAGGCGTTCCCGGGTAAGGCTTCTACGGTTGTTTTGGCGAGTGGTGGTAATTATCCTGATGCTCTTGCGGCGTCTGGTTTGGCTGGTGCGTTGAATGCTCCGGTGATGCTTACTGATGCAAGCTCACTGTCTGCTCAGGCTAAGTCTCAGATTACTCGTCTGAAGCCGTCTCGTGTCATTATTGTTGGTGGTACGAGTGCTGTGTCTAAGGGTGTGGAGCAGGCGGTGTCTAAGTTGGTGCCGGCTAAGGGTGTGTCTCGTATTGCGGGTTCTACTCGTTATGATACTTCTGCTCAGATTATGAGCAAAGGTAAGTCGTCTCTTGGTGCCAAGTGGGCTTCCACCGCTGTGGTGACCACTGGTGGCGGCTTCGCTGACGCACTCTCGATGTCTCCGTATGCGTATGCGAAGCATGCTCCGGTGCTGCTGGCTGATAGTAAGACCGGGTTGAGCCAGAGCGTGATCAATACGGTGAAGAGCGGTAAGTTTACCAAGGTTGTGGTTGTTGGTGGTACTGCTGCTGTGCCTGCGAAGGTGGAGTCTCAGTTGAAGTCTGCTGGCGTGAAGAGTGTGGATCGTGTGCAGGGTAAGACTCGGTATGCGACCAGTCTTGCTGCTGCTAAGTATGGTGTGGCTGATAAGACGCTTGGGTTCTCTTCTCCGGTGTTTGCCACGGGTGGTAATTTCCCTGATGCGCTTGCGGGCAGCAGTTTGGCTGGCTCCAAGAAATCCATGCTCATACTGGTGAACTCAAGTAACCGTTGGGATTCTGATGTGTACAATGCGTACGACTGGATGAGCGAGAACAGAACCGGCATTAAGGAATCCTACATTTTGGGTGGCACTAGTGCAGTAAGCAAGAGCATATCGTCTGATATCTCGTCCTTCCTCTACGCCACTGAAGAGCGGTAATCTGCAACTGCCGTAGCTATTGCGGCAATAGCAGTTAACTAGTTGAGGGTTGGTCCGTGCGCAGCGCACGGCCAGCCCTCAACTGTTTATGGTCAGGAATAGATTCCGGCAAATAATACGGTTGGTCTTGCGGAGATAGTGAATCGGCACACTGGTGTGACGATTCTGCACGCGCGTGCATGTGTGGGCGTTGTTGATTTTGATTGTTAGCGGTGGTTTGGTTGTTGGTTGTTTGTGTGTTGGCTGGGTGGGGTGTGTAAGCTGGGTCACGTGGATGGTGTGTGTTGCTGTTCATGTTCTGCTGACTGTGTGGTTGGTGGGAGAGACTTTCCTTTTATTTGTTAGGGAGTGTTTGTGGTGTCTTGGTATCGAAATGTGTCTAAGGGTTTGGTGGCTGGTGTTGCTGCTGGTGCTGCGTTGGTTGTTTGTTTGGGGGGTGTTGTTCCTGCCTCTGCTGATGAGGTGAGTGGTCAGGATAGTGCTGCTGTGTCTGGGGTGACGGCGCCTTATGTTGATGGTCAGCAGTCTGCTAATCCCCAGTCTGATGGTGGTGCAGCTACTGGAGCTGCGAGCGAGGGGTCCAGCGATGGTGCTGCTGTTGCGCCTGAAGACAGCATTGGCAGTAAGGCAGTGACGCCTGATGCGGATAGCTCGATGGGTGCGGGTTCGTCTGAGTCTGATAGCGTAGCGCCTCGGTCGTCGTGTGTGCCGGATAAGTCTACGATTCGTCAGTGCTTCCCGGATATCAATTTTGCCAAGCGGGTAGCGTGGAGGACGGGTGGGCAGTTAGATTCTGTACTTACTCGCAAGATGATTAACAGTGTGACGTGGTTTGCCACAAATGGTGTTGGCGGCGGGGACATGAGTCTGCTTGATGGACTTAAGCCTATTAAGAGTATTGAAGGCGTGCAAGTATTCACCAATATGACTGAGTTTGGATTAACTGGACAGTTTGCTGGGACTGACATATCGCCGCTGTCTGGTTTAGCGAAGCTTAAAAAGGTATATCTTGAAGGGTCTGAGCATCTTACTGATTTCAAGCCACTGTATGGTTTGAAGAATCTAACCTCTTTGGCTCTTGCCCAGAGTCGGATTCAGGATGTGTCTTCGCTACGTGGTTTGACGAATCTGACGTGGTTGGATCTTTCTAACAATCAGGTTAGTGATGTGTCGCCGTTGGCTGGTTTGACGAAGCTAACAACCTTGTATCTTTCTAACAATCAAATTCGTGATGTGTCTTCGTTGCGCGGTTTGACTAGGCTAACGTGGTTGGATCTTTCTAACAATCAGGTTAGTGATGTGTCGCCGTTGGCTGGTTTGACGAATCTGATGGAAAACTTGAGTCTTTCTTCTAATCAGATTCGTGATGTGTCTCCGTTGAAGGGTTTGACGAAGCTAACGAACTTGCAGCTTGCTCACAATCAGATTCGTGATGTGTCTCCGTTGAAGACTCTCCTTGAGGCAATGAAACCAAATAGCGGCTCTTGGTTGGATTTGAGCTATAACTATATTACTGATTTTTCTCCGATTCAGGGTGCGGGCTGCCAAGGTAAGTTCCGGGCAGTATGGACGGATCATCAGAATGCGGGTCTGGCTCCGAAGCGTCTTGCGGGTAACTTGCGTTATGATACTGCGGGTAAGGTTGTGAGTGAGGCGTTCCCGAAGTCTTCGTCTACGGTTGTTTTGGCGAGTGGCGGTAATTATCCTGATGCTCTTGCTGCTTCTGGTTTGGCTGGTGCGTTGAACGCTCCGGTCATGTTGACTGATGCAACTGCGTTGTCTAGTCAGGCTAAAGATCAGATTACTAGGTTGAAGCCGTCTCGTGTGATTATTGTTGGTGGTACTGCTGCTGTGTCTAAGAGTGTGGAACAGTCTGTATCTAAGCTGGTGCCTGCTAAGGGTGTGACGCGTATCGCGGGTTTGACTAGGTATGATACGGCTTCTCAGATCATGAGCGTAGGTTCGTCGAAGCTTGGCGCGAAGTGGTCTGATACTGCCATCGTGTCGACCGGTGGTGGGTTTGCTGACGCGCTCTCAGTATCTCCTTACTCATATGCGAAGAAGGCTCCTATCTTCCTAGCTGATAGTAAGACCGGTCTGACTGCGAAGACAGTGTCTGCTGTGAAGTCGCGTGGTTTCAAGAAGGTGATCATTGTCGGTGGCACCACTGCAGTACCAAGCAAGGTGGAAACGCAGGTAAAGTCTGCCGGTGTGAAAACTGTGGATCGTGTGCAAGGCTGGAGTCGGTATGCGACGAGTGAGGCTATTGCTAAGTATGCCGTCAAGGATGGGACGCTTGGTGTTTCTAATCCGGTGTTTGCTACTGGTGCTAATTTCCCTGACGCGTTGGCTGGTAGTAGTCTTGCTGGTTCTAAGAAGAGCGTACTGGTGCTTACGAATCCGTCTGATATTAAGGATAAGGATGTGTCTGCTACGTTGAGCTGGATTGGTCAGAGCAAGAGCAGTGTTAAACAGGCTTACATTCTAGGTGGTACTACCGCGGTGAATTTGGGGATGTCTGCCACCATTTCGGATGCTTTGAACCTGTGTCGCGAAGAGTAATTTGTTGCTGAGCTGTAGGGGTTGTGCGCACACCAGCACACAACCCCTATAACAGCTCATCCAGGCTGGGGTCTTGGGTCAGGCGGTCAAAGTCGAACTGCTCGCCGCGCTGGTTGAAATCGGTGATGATGCGCTCGAGCACGGCGTCGTTGCCGCCATTCTCGGTGTTTTCGTGGCACAGGGCCTCTTCTTGCGTGCCTTCCACGTAGGTGAGGAGCTGGTTGGTGGTGGCTGGCACCACGGGAATGGGCTCTGGCGCCTGCAGTTGCATCATTTTGAGCCAGATGTCGTCCGTGGTGGGGCACAGTGCCATAATGCGCTTCGGGTCAAAAGTTTGCGCAGGCATAATGTGCGGCGGGAACAGCGTACCTGCGCCGCTGGTGGCCAGGAAACGCAGCGAAGGATGGCCTACTAGGGCCGGGTGGAAATGCGGAGCCTCATAGATCCAATCGCTGTACTGCTTACGCGAGCCGTCCGCGTTGAAGGTAATGAGATGCGTGCGGCTGGCAGAGATGGCGTTCGGGAAGCGCTCATATGAGGCCATGAGCTCGCTGATCATGGTGTTGGGATAAATCAGATCGTCGTCGACGGTAATGATGATGTCGTCGGCAAACTCTTGCATGGCCCAAAAATACTTTTTGTGCGGCTTAAGATCTTCATCTACCCAGCGCACCTGCACATCGAACCCTAGCATCGCGCGCAAGCTCTCG
The DNA here is from genome assembly GCF_058507935.1 of Bifidobacterium sp. ESL1130. NCBI lineage: Bacteria > Bacillati > Actinomycetota > Actinomycetes > Bifidobacteriales > Bifidobacteriaceae > Bifidobacterium > Bifidobacterium sp. ESL1130. The sequence goes on from NZ_CP196379.1 coordinate 122,748, forward strand.
GGCAGGTCACGTTCGCGGCCGGGGAACTGAGATTCGCACAGCCACAGCACCACCGTGTCCGGCAATGTGCGCTGAGCAAACAGCGACTGAATGGCGGTGTGCACGGTGCCGATGCGCCCCGGGTACGAGGTCATGGACACAATGATTTTCGGGTGGCGCGGCCGCAGCATACGGCCGGCTCGGGTTCCTAAGCGGCGTGCTTTGTTGCGCCACGTGTGAAGCCGGTCGTTGTTGGGCATGTCTCTCCTACTGTGTGTTGGCTCGTGTGCCTAAGTGCTGCAGTACGCGCGGCAGGTTTGGTGCACGGCTGATGCGATACACCAAACTGTGGGAAGGCTGCGGTTACTCTTCGCTGTGCCACAGGTCTCGCGTGTACACCTTGCCGGCCACGTCTTGCAGCTCGTCGGTCATGCGGTTGGAGACGATGAGGTCGCAGTCGCGTTTGAACTCCTGCAAATCGCGCACCACAGTGTGTCCATTGAATTCGCTGCCTGCCAGCGGCTCGTAGATCACAAAGTCAATGCCTTTGGCTTCGAGCTTGGCCATGATGTCTTGGATGGAACTAGCGCGGAAGTTGTCGGAATCCTTCTTCATGACCAGCCGGTAGATGCCCAGCTTCTTCGGCTTGAGCTCGGCAATCTGGTCGGCGATGAACGTTTTGCGTGTCTCGTTGGAATCCACCACGGCTTTGATCAGCGTTTGCGGCACGTCTTGGTAGTTGGCCAGCAGCTGCTTGGAATCCTTGGGCAGGCAGTACCCGCCGTAGCCGAAGGATGGGTTGTTGTAGTGGCTGCCGATGCGCGGGTCAAGCCCCACGCCCTTGATGATTTGTGCGGCATCCAGCCCGCGGGAGGCGGCGTACGTGTCCAGCTCGTTGAAATAGGAGACACGGACGGCCAGGTAGGTGTTGGAGAACAGTTTGATGGCTTCCGCCTCGGTGGAGTGCAGAACCAGACTGGGAATGTTCTGGTCTGCGGCGCCCTCTTTGAGGAGGGCGACGAACTGCTCGCCGGCTTCGTGCAAGGATTCCTCGCGTCGCTGCGGTAGCCCCACCACGATGCGGGAAGGGTGCAGGTTGTCGTCGAGCGCGTGGCCCTCGCGCAGGAATTCCGGGGAGAATATGATGCTGAGGTTCGGGTACTGTTGCGAGATTTTTTCGGTATAGCCCACGGGCACGGTTGATTTGATGACGATGTTGGCCGTGCAGCTCTGGTCGCTCAACCGGCTCAACTCATGCTCGATGGAGGACGTATCGAAGTAATTCTTGATCTCGTCGTAGTTGGTGGGCGTGGCGATGACGATGAAGTCAGGCTGTTCGTAGGCCCAGTCGGCATCGGTGGAAGCTGCCAGGTCAAGATTGCCTGATTGCAGGAACTCGGTGATGGTGGCATCGCGAATCGGCGAGATGCCGGCGTTGATGTCGTTGACTTTTTCGGGGATGATGTCGAGTGCGCGAACGGCATTGTTCTGTGCGAGCAGGCAGGCCAGTGAAAGGCCTACGTACCCGGTGCCTACAACTGTAATGTTCATGGTCTCTCAGTGTACTTATGGTTCCAGCCAATCGGCCGCAGGGGAAATTGGTTCCGGCGATGGTCCCGCAGATTCGGAATGTGACCTGATAGTATGACATAGAACACATTTTGGGTATTCTGCTGCGAGCTGCAGATCGCCGGTGAGCTTCGTTTGAGGCTGAGTGCTGTTGTTACCGGTTGCTGCAGTGGTGTTGTGTGTGCGGGGAACGCTCGTCTGATTTATGGTTCAGGGAGAGTTTTGTATGCGAGAGAAGAAGAGTCTGCAACAACGGTGGGGTGCGCTCTGCGCAGGACTTCTGGCGGTGGGGATGATGGCGGTTCCTCTGCCGGCACAGGCCGATGAGCTTGAGAGCGGAGCCAAGATTACGGACGTTAGCGAGTCCCGCGCGGAAAGTACGGGAACGAAGGCCGCGCCCAATGATCTGATCACCGATAAGATTGACGACGTACTCGGTACTGGTCCGAGTGTGCGGCATGTCGACGGGCCGGAAGCGCAATCGGATGCTGAACCGCGCGGAGGTACATCAGAGAATGTGCCAGCCGGCGCACGTAGCGAAGCGCCAATCGCAGCAGCACGGGGTATCACGTTCCTTGATACGGCAGAACAGGAAGTGCCGCAGCAGTCTCCCTCATATGATGGTGACGCGATGGCTGTAGACTTCGATACCTTTGGCGATGCCAATGTGGCTATCGATGGCGTGCGCCAGAACTATACGGCTGCGATACCATTCTGGTGTAACGCTTCCAACGATGGAGGCAAGTCGCTGCACCTGTGCTACCGAAACACAGATCTTTACAATCAAACCGCGTGGCATGCTGCCACAGGTGATCATCTTTCCATTATTGACGGGAAGCCGCACGTCATTTTCGATGATGAAGCGGTAACCGCCAAGATGAGTACGTTCTTGAACACCGGTGCGTTGCAACTGGCGATGGATAGTTGGAATAAGTTGCTGGGCAAGGATTTCTTCCTCGTGAAGTCGCGGATCACGTTCGTTTCCGGTGGCGAGGCAGGTAAGTTTTCCGCCGATGCAACGCGCGATTACTTGCAGTATATACAGCTCGCCGAGCTTAGCAGCGATGTTTATGCGGGTTCCGCCAATCAGTACGTCATTAATCTGAATCTAAAACAATATGACGACGATATGGCTTATTTTGACGAGGAAATGACCAGTACGGGAATCATTGTGGGTTCCATATTCTCTAGGAAGAGCGATACCGACCCAAAAAACCGCGGAGTAGGAGTGACATGGGGTTATTCATGCGGTGGCTACGTTACTGAATGCATCACTTCCTCAACGAAGGAAGGTGCACGGAAAAACTGGGCTGATTACCAGGTGCGCAGTTGGGCCAACACGCTTGAACATGAAATGGGACACCTCTTGGGGTTGAATCACCCTGCCAATGGCCAGAAGGATACCTATAACCCCAACGAAAACAATACTGGAATGGTCAACATCTATGGGCCGTTGATGATGCAGTATCAGCGTGATAATTTCGATTCTATGCTCGACAGCAGCTTGGAGACATCGGTGGAATACCGTATGATCAAAGACCTTATTACCGCCGGCAAGAACTACATTCTCAGTAACGAGCACCAGAAGTCGGCGGTACTGCAGCGTAACATCAAGGTCAATGTCACTGATACCAATGGTGTCGCCACTGCCAAACCGGCCCCTCTCGCCTCCCAGATGCAACGAGTTGGCTATTACGGTTCATACCGTCAATATTCCGGAAGCACATGTCCTTCAACAGGTGCCAGCACACGATCCGCTACGGCCGTGATGGGTACAGGCTCGATAACCGGTCTGTGCGACGCGTGGAACCCAACCGGGCCAATGCCTGCCGTTGCCGTACCCAAGCTGGCGGGGTATAAGGTGTCGATAGACGGCGGGAACACGTGGTCAGACAGCGCGACGATTCCTGCGTACTCTCCCTCTGAAGCGAAGTTAAGGCCGGTATGGGTGGATGCTAGTTACCGAGCCTGGGTGGTGTTTGGCGGTAGGAATTGGCCAGTGGAGAATTTCGGCCTCACTAACCCGCCTGATGTGCAGGTGACATATAAGCCGGTGGCCGTGTCGGCCGATGAGGTGAGTGCCACCACGGATCAAGGCAAGAGCCCGACGCTTCCCGCCCAAGTCAAGGTGCACTACGGTGACGGCTCTGCACAGATGAAGAATGTGACCTGGGCTGCGCTGGATTGGGCGCATCAGGCTGCCGGAACTGTCACTGTGACCGGTACGGTTGCTGGTGAGCCGTCGCTGACGGCCCGAGCCACGGTGAAGGTGGTCGTGGTACCCACTCGAATCGATGAGGTCACGGCACGAGTCGATCAGGGCAAGTCACCGTCGCTGCCCACCACCGTTACGGTGCACTATAGTGATGGTTCGCAGGCTTCGAAACCGGTCCAGTGGCAGAGCAAAGATTGGGCGCACCAGTCGGCAGGTACTGCAGATGTATACGGTACGGTCGACGGCATCAGCGCGCTGAAGGCGCATGCCACAGTCACTGTGGTAGCGGTGCCGACTGCCGTTGGCGATGTGGTGGTAGCCATTGATCAGGGGCAAAAACCGGCGCTCCCCGCCCAGGTCAAGGTGCGGTACAGCGACGGTTCTGTAGTCCTCAAGAACGTGACTTGGGAAGTGAAGGATTGGACAGCTCAGCAGCCCGGTAAGGTGACTGTTACCGGTACCATCGCCGGCATTGGGTCGCTGAAGGTGCACGCCATCGTTACCGTTAACGCGATTGCGATCGAGGCTACCTGCGTGCAGGCGACCACCAATCAGGGGCAAAGACCAGACCTTCCCTCAACGGTGCAAGTCGCCTATAGTGACGGCTCCACCAAGGTGAAGACCGTGACTTGGAAGTCCGTAGACTGGGCGAATCAGCAACCCGGTACGGTGGATGTGACCGGCACGATCGAGGGGATTCCCTCACTCGTGGCACACGCATACGTAACAGTGAAAGCTGTGCCGGTTTCCGTAGAATCGGTGACAGCTCGCGTGGACCAAGGGCAAGCGCCCCAGCTGCCCGCTCAGGTGAAGGTGACGTACAGCGATAAAACCACAGTCCAAAAGAACGTGACTTGGAACGAAGTGAATTGGGCGGCTCAGCAGCCTGGAACGGTTGACGTGCCTGGCACGGTTGCCGACATTCCAGCATCGCTGAAGGCTCACGCTAAGGTGACTGTGGTCGCCATCCCGGTGTCTGTTGAATCGGTGACTGCGACGGTGGACCAAGGCCAGGCTCCTCCCCTGCCGTCTCAGGTGAAGGTGACGTACAGCGACGGCACCACGGCGATGAAGGCAGTGACGTGGGATAAGACTGTGGACTGGGCGCATCAGCAGGTTGGTACGGTCAACGTGTCTGGTGTGGTTGTCGGCGTTCCTACGTCGCTCAAGGCGCTCGCCAAGGTAACGGTGAAGGCTGTTCCGGTGTCAGTAGAGCGCGTGACTGCGACGGTGGACCAGGGCAAGGCGCCCACGTTGCCGGCCCAGGTAAAGGTGACGTACAGCGATGGTACCACGGCGATGAAGGCAGTGACGTGGGATAAGACTGTGGACTGGGCGCATCAAAACGTTGGTATGGTTGATGTTCCTGGTACGGTTGCTGGTGTTCCTGCCTCCCTGAAGGCGGTTGCTTCGGTGAAGGTGAATGCTGTCCCCCAGAGCGTTGATCCGGTTAGCGCAACGGTTGACCAGGGCAAGGCTCCTTCCCTACCCGCGCAGGTCACGGTTCGCTATAGTGACGGTTCCACGGTCAAAAAGAACGTGACGTGGGAGGTTAAGGATTGGACGAATCAGAAGCCTGGTACGGTTAACGTTTCCGGTACGGTCTCTGGCATTCCTGCTTCTCTGAAGGCGCTCGCCAAAGTGAAGGTGAATGCTATTCCGGTTGCTGTGGAATCGGTGACTGCGACGGTGGATCAGGGCAAGGCGCCCACGTTGCCGTCTCAGGTGAAGGTGACCTATAGCGATGGTACTACTGCGATGAAGGCGGTGACGTGGTCGAACGTGGATTGGGCGCACCAGAGCGTTGCTGCGGTTGATGTGTCCGGTACTGTTGCCGGTGTGCCAGCTTCCCTGAAGGCGCACGCATTGGTGACGGTGGTGGCTGTGCCGGTTTCGGTTGACCCCATCGAGCTGACCGTGGACCAGGGCCAAACGCCCAAGCTTCCTGCTCAGGTGACGGTGCGATATAGTGACGGTTCTTCTGCTCAGAAGAACGTGACATGGGACAGCGTCAACTGGTCGAAGCAAAAGGTCGGCAAGGTCAACGTGGGTGGTAAGGCGGCTGGGGTCTCCCAGTACAAGGCCCAAGCCGCGGTGTATGTGCAGGCTGCCAAGCCAAGCAAGCCAGTAACCGAGCCTGCTAAGCCTCAGCCGAGTAAGCCGACTCCGTCTCAACCAGCTCCGTCGAAGCCTCAGCCTTCCAAACCGGCTCCTAGCAAGCCTTCGTCTTCTCAGCCCAGTGTTGGTAAGCCGCAGCCGTCTACTCCTGCTGTGCCTGCTGCTCAGCCTGGTCTATGCCGTCTTGCTGGTGCTTTGCGTTATGATACTGCGGGTAAGGTTGTGAGTGAGGCGTTCCCGGGTAGGGCTTCTACGGTTGTTTTGGCGAGTGGTGGTAATTATCCTGATGCTCTTGCGGCGTCTGGTTTGGCTGGTGCTCTTAATGCGCCTGTCATGTTGACTGATGCCACTGCGTTGTCTAGTCAGGCTAAAGATCAGATTACTAGGTTGAAGCCGTCTCGTGTGGTTATTGTGGGTGGTACTAGTGCTATGTCTAAAAACGTGGAACAAGCAGTGTCTAAGTTGGTGTCTGCTAAGGGTGTGTCTCGTGTTGCTGGTTCTACCAGGTATGATACGGCTGCAATGATTTATGAGCAGGGTGTCAAGCTTGGTGCGAAGTGGTCTGACACCGCCATTGTGAGTACTGGTGGTGGGTTTGCTGACGCGCTCTCAGTGTCTCCCTACTCGTATGTGAGGAAGGCTCCTATTTTCCTGGCTGATAGCAAGACTGGTTTGACTGCTAAGACGGTGTCCGATGTGAAGGCTCGTGGGTTCAGGAAGGTCATTATTGTTGGTGGTGCCAAGGCTGTGCCGTCTAAGGTTGAGTCTCAGGTGAAGAGCGGTGGTGTGAAGACCGTGGATCGTGTGCAGGGTTGGAGCAGGTATGCGACCAGTGAGGCTATTGCCAAGTATGCCGTCAAGGATGGGACGCTTGGTGTTTCTAATCCGGTGTTTGCTACTGGTGCTAATTTCCCTGATGCTTTGGCTGGTGGTAGTTTGGCTGGTTCCAGGAAGAGTGTACTGGTGTTGACTAATCCTGCGGATACCAAGGATAAGGATGTGACGGCTACGTTGTCTTGGATTGGTCAGAGTAAGTCCTCGATTAAGCAGGCCTACATTTTGGGTGGTACGAGTGCGGTGAGTAAGTCAATGTCTCAAACGATTTCCAAGTCGCTGGGGTTGAAGGCTGAGTAGTTCACGCTGAGTTATTTGGTTGAGGGTTGGCCTGCGTATACGTTATGGCTAGCCCTCAACTGTTGTATGAGTGTGTGGGTGTTGTGGATGTCGGCGTGCTGCTATGAGAGCTGCGTAAGATGGCGTGTGAGTGACAGGTGTTGCTCGTGTTCTGTTGAGTTGGCAGGATAGTTTCTCGTATGCGAGGGGGACTGGTATGGCAGGTTGGTATAGGGGATTATTCAAGAGACTGGTGGCTGGTGTTGTAGCTAGTGTGGCGCTGGCTGGTTGTTTGGCGGGTGTTGTGCCCGCGTCTGCTGATGAGGTGAGCGGTCAGGCTGCTGCTCATGTTGAGACGCTGCGTCCTCGAGGTAGTGATTCGGATGATATTGTTCGTGCTGCTTCTACCTGTACCGTGGGCGTGAGTACTATCAGTCAATGCTTCCCCGATAAGAATTTGGCGAGTGCGGTAGCCGCGCGGTTCAATGTTTCCGTGTCATCGAAGCTGACCAGCGCCCAGGTGGCCAATACGACTGCGTTTGGTGCGCGTGACAGCAAAATTGCAAGTTTGCAGGGCATGCAAGTATTCACCAACTTGGAGTCCTTGGATTTTTCCGGTAATAGTATTGTCGATCTCTCACCGTTGGCTGGGTTGACAAAGCTGACACTGTTGGGCTTGCAAAATAATAAGATTACTGACACGTCTGCGTTGCGGCGCCTGACAAATCTGTCAATGTTCACCTTGTCCAACAACCAGATTCAGAACATCTCGCCGTTGGCTGGCTTAACGAAGCTGACGCAGTTGGAACTCAACGGTAATCAGATTCGGGATCTGTCTGCGATGGCGAAAATGACAAACCTGAGCTATGTGTTGCTCGATCACAATCAGATTCGTGATGTGTCTCCGTTGAGAGCGCTGCTTGAGGCGATGCAACCCACTCAAGATGAGTATTCAACGCTTGATTTGAGTAATAACTATATTACTGATTTTTCTCCGATTCAAGGTAAGGATTGCCAAGGTAAGTTCGGTCAGGTAGTGACGGATCGTCCGTTGAAGCGTCTTTCCGGTCAGCTTCGTTATGATACTGCGGGTAAAGTGGTGTCGGAGGCGTTCCTACAGACAGCTTCAACCGTGGTTCTTGCGAGTGGTGGTAATTATCCTGATGCTTTGGCTGCGTCTGGTTTGGCTGGCTCGTTGAATGCTCCTGTCATGCTCACTGATGAGAATACTCTGTCTAGCCAGGCTAAAGACCAGATTACTAGGTTGAATCCTTCTCGCGTGGTTATTGTTGGTGGCACTAGCGCGGTATCGAAGAGCGTGGAACAGGCTGTGGTTAAGCTTGTGCCGAAGGGTGTGACGCGTATTGCTGGGAGCACGCGCTATGACACTGCAGCGCAGATTATGAGCCAAGGTAAGTCTGTACTTGGTGCCAAGTGGTCCGATACTGCCATTGTGAGTACCGGTGGCGGCTTCGCTGACGCGCTTTCCGTGTCTCCGTACGCCTACGCCAAGAAGGCTCCGATTTTCCTGGCTGACAGTCAGGACGGATTGGACTCCAAGACGGTGTCTGATCTGAAGTCTTACGGTTTTAAGAAGGTCATCATTGTTGGCGGCACTACGGTTGTGCCGAGTAAGGTAGAAACACAGATGAAGTCTGCTGGAGTGAAGACTGTAGACCGTGTGCAGGGTTGGAGTCGTTACGCGACCAGCGAGGCGATTGCTAAGTATGCCGTGAAGGATGGGACGCTTGGGGTTTCCAACCCGGTGTTTGCCACCGGCGCCAACTTCCCTGACGCTCTGGCAGGCGGTAGTCTTGCTGGTTCCAAGAAGAGCGTGCTGGTACTCACCAACCCGGCTGACGCCAACGATAAAGATGTGTCAGCTACGTTATCTTGGCTGGGGCAAAGTAAGGCCAGTATTAAGCAGGCCTATATCTTGGGCGGTGAGAATGCAGTGAGCAAGTCGACGTCGCAGAATATCTCAGCTACCTTAAACCTGTATTACGAGTAGAAGCTGGTACGGCTCAACAGCTGTTGCCTGCGAGGGTTCAAGAATGCTCAATAACTCTGGTATTCGCAGGCACAGCACCATGCCGCTGTAGGTATGTAAAAGGGGTGTGCGCGTAATAGCGCACACCCCCTACTGTTGACCGTACCGGCCAGTAAAGCCGGTGTTTGGCTATGCAGTTATTTGCAATTACTGCAGGTTGAGAGCGAGCTTGTCAGCAATGGTGGAAGCAACAGTTGAGCTTACTGCGTTCTCGCCGCCGAGGACGTAGCCATGCTTGATGCTGCCCTTGCTCTGGCTCATCCAGTTCAGGGTGGCCGTCACGTCAGCATCGTTGGTATCAGCTGGGTTGGTGAGTACCAGCACGCTCTTCTTGGAACCAGCAAGACTGCTGCCGGCAAGCGCGTCAGGGAAGTTGGCACCGGTGGCAAACACCGGGTTGGAGACTCCAAGAGTACCGTCGTTGACGGCATACTTGGCGATGGCCTCGCTGGTGGCGTAGCGACTCCAGCCCTGCACGCGGTCGATGCTCTTCACACCGTTGTTCTTCACCTGAGACTCAACGGTAGCCGGGACAGCGGTAGTGCCGCCGACCACAATTACCTTCTTGAACTTGTATGCTGCGATATCCGCGACAGTCTGGTCGTCCAGGCCGGTCGCGCTATCGGACAAGAAAATGGGAGCGTGCTTGGCATAGGCGTACGGGGACACGGAAAGCGCATCAGCGAAACCGCCACCGGTGGTCACGATGGCCGTATCAGACCATTCTGCACCCAAATGTCCGGCCTGCTCGTAGATTTTGGCGGCGGTGTTGTAGCGGGTACTGCCGGCGATGCGGGTCACGTTCTGCGCCGAAACCAGCTTATTTACAGCCTGTTCCACGTTCGTGGATACTGCAGCAGTACCACCGACGATAATGACACGAGACGGCTTCAAACGGGTAATCTGTTCCTTGGCCTGATTGGAGAGCGTATTGGCGTCAGTGAGCATGACCGGGGCATCTAGCGCACCAGCCAGACCGGAGGCGGCCAACGCGTCAGGGTAGTTGCCGCCGCTGGCGAGCACCACCGTTGAAGCTGTCTTCGGGAAGGCTTCATTCGCAACCATGCCAGCAGTGTCGTAGCGAAGTGTTCCGGACAGGCGGGTCAACGATGGCCTGTTGGGGTCAGGCTTGTTGGCTGCGGCCGCTTCGCTCACCGTTTGTGTGGTGCCCTTGCCGACATCGTAACCGATTTCCAACGCGCAGACGGTGCCGCCAGTCAATGATCCCTTTTCAACCGTCTTGCAGCTTAGGCCTGCAATATTGGCGAGAGGACTCACCTCGGTAAGGTAGTGGCCGTAGCCCTGTCGCTTGCTGCCCGGCTGGGCGTTGAGTTCGCTGGCCCACAAATCAATCGGGCTGGAGCCTGCGCTGCTGAACGCCAGCGCCTCAGGGCCGAACGCAGCGTCGCCTTTCTCGTACTTGGGTGACTGGAAAAGATTGTATGCCTTTTCTTGTGCCCAATCCGGTGCTCCGTTGTACATGTTGTCGTGGCTCAGGTTGCCGCCAGCGTTGGCGAGCTCGGTGGCACGGGTCTCAGCCCATTTCATGAGATCGGAATTGACTTTGAGTTCCGGCTGTGGTTTGCCATCTGTACCTTCGAGAGGAACTTGGCTTTCCTTCATCACCGAGTTGTTGTCGGCTTTCTGGGCGGCGACGACCTGTGCCTGTGTAAGCGGTGTGCGTGATTTGCCACGCAGAGTGTTCAGCTGCTGCAAGTAGGTCAGGTTGGTCGTGGTCTCATTAACGGTGGCTGCTTGGGCTGATTGCGTGCCGACAAATGCTGCTCCGCATGTCAATGCCAGAGCTGCAGCGAGGGCTGTGCCTCGTTTGAAAAATACTGGTATGTGCACTTTTGCTCCTTACGTTATTCGTGACTTACGTCACGGTCAATAGTACTCAAAACGTTCGCTAGATTCCTGCTTGCTTACGTGTGCATAGTGCGAATATGTCGTTATTTTTAAAGTAATTGAATATTGCTGAATATTAAGGTTTTGCAAGCGTGAGGAATTAGAGGGCTTAGTTTACACTTTTGGTATAGGGAAAAGAATATATCCAAATTATGAATCCTGTTTGTTGTTGATTGTGATTTGGAATCATATGTAATACGTTAGAGGCGGGTGCGATGATGGGATTTTTGGTGCGGTCGTTGATAAGCAGTGTTTCATGTTTGGCGCTTTTTGTTACCGCAGGGTTCACGCTGCCCGCGAGTGTAACCGCTGAGGGAACTGGGCGCGATACTGTAGTGCAGAGCAGTGAAATGCAGTCCGGTGTGCAAGGTGGTGTCTCTACTATCGGCGACCAGGCCACGGCGACTGCGGATTCGATGCCTGACAACCCTTCACAACCGCTTCCGGACAACGTGGCCAAGAACGTTCCAGACGATTCTGTGGCGGTTGCAAAGGATTTGGTGCAGACTCCGAATGGCGAGCTGAAGAACATCGAGACCGGCCAGACAGTTACTGATCCGGCGTTGGTTGGCACCCCGGAGCAACAGCCTGATCCGTTGCAGAAGACTGATGGTGAGTCTTTCATTCCTGTTGCTGTTGAGAAGGTAAAAGATTCATTGGTGCAGGTGGGCAAGACTGATGCTGCGGAGGGTAATGCAGACGTGCATGCTGGTACCGGTACCAGCGCACAAGGTGCTGTAACGTCTAGCGCATACGTTGCATCTTCTCGGCTTCCTGCGCAAATCTTGAACACGAGCACCGCACAACCAAAAGTAGAGCATGCGGCATTGCAGAACAACCAGTATGGTGCCTATTGGGGGTCATACAAGGGCACCCCGGCGTTCTTTGAACGAAGTGGTAACCTCTTTGCGCAGCAAGCCAAGGGGGTTATTGACGTCTCTGAGCATCAAGGTGAAATTAACTGGAATGCGGTCAAGAACTCCGGTGTGGAAGGCGCGATTATTCGCATCGGCTACGGTTGGGGTAATGGTTTCGATGAAAGAGCCCAACGGAATATCAGTGAATGTAAGCGTTTGGGGATTCCTTTCGGCATTTACCTCTACTCGTATTCGTACGACAACAACTCGGCTACGGCAGAAGGCAACAACGTAGTCTCGTTGCTGCGGCAGGCCGGTGTGAAGCCATCGGATTTAAGTTATCCGGTATTTTATGATTTGGAAAACTGGACTTGGCGAGGCCATACACATCCAACCACACCGGGAGTGTATAACGGCATTGTCAATTCGTGGTGGAGCCGCTTGCAAGCCGCAGGGTACAACAATCTTTCGGTGTATTCCTACACTTCGTACCTGAACAACGAGTTGAACTCGAATAATATCCGTTCCAAGACCCGATGGGTGGCGAGCTACGGTGCACGTACCGGGTTTGGTTATTCCTCAAATGACCGCGGTTGGCAGTACACCAACGAAGGTGGCGTAGCCGGTATTAGCGGGAATGTAGATCTCAATGCGTTCGGCAACGCGCAATGGGTGGATTACGACCCGGCAGGTGTCAATCTGAACAGTTTGGGCAACAAAGTAACCAACCTGAAAAACGGGAATTACTACATTCTTACGGCATACAGCAGCAAGAATAAATATCTGGTAGCAGACGTGACCGGAGGCAGTCACAACAACGGCGTGCAGCTCGACACGTGGACCTACAACGGTCAACCCAACCAGCAATTTGCCCTCAAAGGGCTTGGCAACGGGCAGTATAGCATCCAAGCCGTGCACAGCGGCAAGGTGGCTGATGCGTCAGGGCCTTCCCTGCGCAACGGTACTGCGATAGTGCAGTTCCCCTCCAACGGGCAGTCCAATCAGAAATGGACCATATACCGTAACAACAGCGGTATCAGTTACATAGCATCGGTGTACGCCGGTAACAAGAACCGCGTGTGGGACATCACTGGTGCCAACAGCGCTCGAGGCACCAAGCTTGAGCTGTGGGCCGCGAACGGGCAGGCCAATCAGCAGTTCAGGTTGGTACCAGTCGGCGACTATCAGCCCGGTAAGAACGGTTGGGCGACGGTGAACGGTGTGAAGGCCTGGTTCGACAACGGTGTGCGCGCACGCTCCAAGGAAGTGTATGACCCATCCAGCAAGAGCTGGTACTGGTTCGACGCGAACGGCAACTTCGTAAAGGGTTGGCAGACGCTTCCCGATGGTCGGCGCGTGTACTACGACAAGAGCGGACACATGCTGCATGGCGAACAGCGAGTTGATGGCGCGTGGCGGTACTTCGGCAACGACGGCAATATGGCGGTCAATAAGGACGTGCACGTCTGGTCGAACGGTGGCAAATGGGTGCGTTACGACAAGAACGGCAAAATGGTATACGGTGAGGACTACCGGTTCGGCGGGTGGTATTACTTCAACAAGTCAACCGGTGCCATGTCCCACGGTTGGGAACATCTCACTTCAAACGGGGGCAAGTGGGTGTATTACAGCACCGCCAACGGCAAGATGGTGACTGGCGAGCAATACATAGACAACAACTGGTACTACTTCAACACCTACACCGGTGCTACGGTGTACGGATGGATGAAACTGCCGTCGAACGGCGGCAAGACCGTGTACTATGATCCGGTGATGGGGTGGATGACAAAAGGCTGGCGCAAAATCGACGGCCGTATGCGTCATTTCAATGAGGTGACCGGTGCTCTCATGAACTGATGGCACCCATGGTCTAGACTGGAAAACATGAGTGGCAACGAGCAGATGAATGATGAAGCGAAGCGCAGCAAACCGGTAACGACAGGTCATGCTGCGCCACGCTTGGCATTTGTGCTCCCCTGCTACAACGAAGAGGACGTACTCCCAATCACGGCACCCATCCTGCGTGCCAAGCTTGCCTCGCTTAAGGCTCAGGGAGCCATAACGGCAGATAGTTTTGTGGTACTGGTGGACGACGGTTCCAAAGATGCCACATGGCACTTGATCGAAGCTTTGCACGAGGAAGAAAGCGCTATCCATGGCGTCAAGTTCTCGCACAATCGCGGGCACCAGAATGCCTTGTATGCGGGGCTGATGGAGGCGTTGCGTTTGGGGTGCGACGCCGCTGTTTCCATGGACGCCGATTTGCAGGATGACCCGAATGCCGTCGACGAAATGGTTCAGGATTACTGCAGAGGGTCTGACATCGTGTACGGTGTGCGTGACAACCGCGACACGGACTCATGGTTTAAGCGCAACACTGCTGGAATGTTCTATGCCACTATGGCTTGGCTCGGTACCGAAACCGTTTCAAACCATGCCGACTACCGGTTGATGAGCCGGGAAGCGTTGGAAGCGCTGTCTCAGTACACCGAGGTCAATCTGTTCTTGCGTGGCATTGTGCCGTCTCTTGGCTTCCCCACCTCCAAAGTGTTCTACAAGCGCGGGGAGCGTGCTGCAGGAGAGTCTAAATATCCGTTGACCAAAATGGTTTCGTTCGCGTTGGAAGGAGTGACATCCTTCTCGGTGAAACCTCTACGCATGATCACCACCACTGGTGTCATCTCCGTAGCAATTGGTCTTGTTATGCTTATTTACGTGCTGATTTCACTATGTACTGGGCATGCCGTGGCAGGCTGGGGATCGCTCATGTGCTCAATGTGGATTTTGGGCGGTTTGATCCTTTCCGGCATTGGTGTGGTAGGCGAGTATGTGGGGCGCATTTACATGGAAGTTAAGCAGAGACCGCGCTATATTGTTGAAAAGCGTATCTGATTTAATATTTACTGACTCAAACAGAGGGTACATACCTATGGCACATAAGCCGGAACAGCGGTCGAGCTCCGCAATTTCGCATAAACAAGAAGTCGTCATCACGCTCTTGGCGTTGGTGCTCAACGTCGTAGCGTTCATGCCCATGCTGAGCAGGATGCATTTCTCGGTGGACTCATACCATCTCATCGCCAACCAGAATGCGTTCTGGTACCTACAAAATGGTAGGTATACCTGGTGGCTGATAACCATGCTCACCGATAAACTCGGCTTGAACCTGGTGCTCAACCAACGTATTTTTATGGTGCTGGCAGTGCTGGCATTCTCCGCATCTGTTGCCATGCTCACCATGACGTTCTCGCGGCTCAGCGGCATTGAAGGTTTCAAACGCCGCTGCAGCTTAGTTTTGGTGCTTTCTCTGGTGTGGATCAACGTGTTCGTCATGGAGTTTATCCTGTTCCCCGAGAGCGCTGTTTCTGCAGCGTTCGGCTCCTTGTTTGTCACTCTGGCCGCTGTCTTGACACTGCGCAAGCCCACGGTGTGGTCAGTGCTGGGGAGCGTGATGAGTTTGCTGGTGGCGTTAGGCTGCTATCAGAGCCTGGTAGGTTACTATTTGGCGTTTGTGCTGATTGGGTGGTGCCTCGATCGAAACCGCGGTGTAGCAGCAAAGGCTCGTATGCGTACGGTGGCACGGTGGGCGCTCGCGTTGGCGATTGCGGCGTTCGGTTCGTTGTTCAACGTCGTAATCGTGAAATTCCTGATTCGCATCGGATACATCGTCGACCCTGGGCGCGGTGCCAAGCTGAATATTCGCACGATGCTTGGCAATATTGCTACGGTCATTGCTTACCAGCCGTCCATGCTCAACAATGCTGACGGTTTGTTGCCAAAGTTCAGCGTCACTCTGCTTGTGGTCGGGCTTGTGGCGTTGGCTGTGGTTTCGGCGATGAAATGGAAGAACTTGCCTTATCTGCAGCTGGTTTGCGCTGTGGTGGTCTCGTATATCGCTGCTTTTGCGCCGCACTATATTGAGCAGAATGTGCTGCTCACTCCGCGCAGCAATATGGCGGTATGGGCTGTCTTCGGCGCCACGGCAGCTGTGCTGGTGGTCTCGGTGTTCCGTCGCTACCCGGACGGTACCGAAGGCGAACTTGCGGTCGATACTGCGGGCCATCAGCCTGCTGACGGCGCTGGTGGTGCTGACGGCGAGGTTGTGCGTGCGCGGCAGGCCAATAGCAGGACAGGAAAGATCGCGACCATGAGTGTGACGGTGGTGGCTCTGCTGGCGGTAATCGGCAGCTGCTTGTCGCTTTCCGATATGGCATATGACACGTTCATCAGCAATGTGCAGGATCGTGACTACGCTGCACAAGTCATTGACCGCATTCATGAATACGAGCGTGAATCCCACCAGGAAGTGACTTCCATCGCCATTACACCTGATACCAATGTGAACGTGAAATATGGCAGTGTGCGCTACCAGAACCATGAGCTGAACCGGCGCATCATGAACACACAATATTCCAACTTCGAAATGCTTAACTATCTGGGTGGCATGAACCTGACGAAAATCGACATGCCGGCTTCTGTGTATGAAGCTCATTTCGAAGGTAAAAACTGGAATGGCATCGACTTGGACGAACAACTCGTCTTCTCAGGGCACGATGCCTACCTGGCGCTCTACTAGTCGGATCTGTCAGAGTGTCAACGGTTGGGGCTGGGCGGACCAAGTGTGAGTCTGAGCCGCGCGTGCGTGCTGTATTATATTGCGCGCACGGCTCACGCTTAAAACAGGAATTTGACTGCCGGGATGCGTTTGCCGATGAGACTGATTACCGTGCCAACCGCGAAAATTAGCAGTACCAGACCTAGGTTGGCAGGCAGCGAGACACTGCTGAACAGTGCAAAGCGCTTAGCGGCATTGCTGAGCGTGTAGATGAGCATGAGGTGCAGATAATACACACCAAGCGTATTGGCTCCAGTGGTGCTGATGATGGTGTCAAGCCACACGGGAAGGTGCCGCACCTGCAGGAACAATTGGAAAAGCACGACGGTGAGGATAAGCACCGTTGTGCTTTGGTAGCCGTTCTCCACATAGAAGGCAACGTTTTTGGTGCGTGCTTGGTAGCGCTGCAGTCCAAAGAGCAAGGCGAAGTCCAATACCCCTCCGACGATGAGCGCGGTATTCATCAGTGCGGTGCGTTCGTTGCACCAGCGGCGCAGTGTACAGGCGATGTGATTGGAGTACCCTCCGATCACGAAGTAGACGAAGGCGTAGCCGTAACTGCCCAGTAGATTGTAACCGTTCAATGAGGAGAAGATGTCACCAAGATGGTGGCCAGAAGATGTGGAAATGATATCGCAGAGATTGTTGCCGAGGGTGACACCGAAGATGAGTGCTGCGAGTATAGCAGTGATGCCTGCGAGATAGCGTCGGCCTTGTTCATGGTCGTAGGCAATTTTGATGAGCGGGAAGATGATATAGATGGAAAGCAGAGCATTGATGAACCAGAAATATCCCAGCGGTGCAGCCTCGTAGGAGCCGCCGAGCAGATATGCCGGCACATCCTTCCAACTGATGGCGGCATGGTTCAGCACGCTCATAATCGGTAGCGTGATGAGCTTCCAGATAAGCAGTACCGCCACCATGCGGCCGATTTTGTGCACGTGCTTGGGCATGGAGAAGCGCCCGTTCATGAGCAGATAACCGTTGACCATGAAGAAGAGCGGCACCCCGACCGTAGTGAACGTTGTAGCCGCATTGCTCAATGTGGTGTTATGCATGAACCCCGAATAGAACGAGTAGTGGATGAGGATGACCAAGAATATTGCGATGGTTTTGGCCAGATCCAATCCAGCGATACGGCCTTTACTGGTGCCCACGATGTCTTTCTCCTTGTAATGCGTATATGCAGCTTACCTTCTATGGTACGGCGATAAATCACCAACTGACGAGATAGCGGCTCTGAAGTTAGCGTGCGTTGGCTGGATGAGGAACCGATTCGCGGCTCTGCTGGTGCTCTGAGCGTCGCTCCTTCCACCGTTTGGACAGCTGTGCGCAGCGAGAGCAGAACTGGTACAGGCCGTATACAGCTAAGTCCAAGATGATGGGTGAGAATGAGTACAGATACCGTGAGCGGGTCTCGAAAAGCATGAGGAACAGCGTGACCCCAAGCATGCATAGCCGCAGGAAGGTAAGTATTGCTGTCTGGTTGTTCCTGTCCCGCTCTGACTTGTACCAATGCGGTTTGAGCGCGGCGAAGAGCAAACCGATAAGCACGGTAAACCAGACGCATTGTTCAGCCAGGCGCAGCATGGAATGCCGATGCGGGCCAAAATAGAACACGTTGCGTAACGTTTCTGAGACGCTGCCCAGCGGGTTGGGGTACCGGTACTGCTCAGGCACGGGAAACTCTCCGCCGGCCTCGCGTCCGGTGCCGAAGGTGCCGTCCGAGAACGTCATGGAAAGCTTCTTGACATAGAAACTCACGAGTTCACGAGGCGACATGTTGTCGAATCGCTGGCGTGCCAACTGCAGATCAGCCTGCTCACGCGCCTTTACGGTGCCGTGGCTGGCGGAAAAGTCAACGTCATGGGTGTTGAACACCCCATATTGCTGAGGGTTGATGCCCATCATCAAATAGTGCGTATAGCTGAAGGAATCCTGCTTGTCGACAGGAATATCGATGGCTCGCTGGAGCGCTGGCATGGCGGCTCCAACCCATAACGCACTGAGGACGACCAGTATACCGAGATTGGCAAGTACCCGCTTGGCTGTCCGAAGTCGCAGCAGTATACGCAGCAATTCAGATAGCACCAAAGCAACGGCGAACACCCAAATGGTTGGCTTGCACATGCTGCCCAATGCTATGGCGAGTGCGGCACCTGCAAAATACAGCGCTGAGACAACCGGTCGGGAAGCGTGTATGGATTTGATGTAACACAGTACCGCGGCGGCTACAAACACGGTCAGGTAGGTGTCAGTGTAGGGAACGCTCACCCACGATGACAGTGAGATGAGTACGGTGTACACGCCGAACAGTGCGTATGTGGCCATGGGCTTGTGCAGCAGTTCCTGGACAGCTGCTGCGGAAAGCTGCCCGGCTATGGTCACGCACAGTGCGCCGATGCTGGCCAGTAGCATTGCCGGGTTTATGCGAATGAACAAAGCAAACTTGGTAATCGCTACCATGTATCCCTCAAAATACACGTTATTAGGGTAGGTGTTGAAATACCAGCGGTACTGGCTCAGATCTTTGCCTTGGGCAGCGTCTTTGGCGTAATCGAGCATGAAACCGGGGTCCCATCGCAGCATGTACTGAATGGAAACGATGATGAGCACCTGTACGGCGAACACCAACACACTGGCGAGGGCTGTGCACAGAAGTGGTTTGGTACATATAGCGGTAGGCCAGTGAAGCTTCCTTGCTGGCTGCTTATTGCTGGTCGCGCGCCAGATGGCCAGCGCGCAGCATGCGGCCACCGCCAGTACTGCTACAGCGGTGGCTATAGGATTATCCGTTCGGTAGAACGGCAGTTCCAGTACCTGCTTATGTATGGCGTATTTCACCACTAGCACTATCGTACAGAGGGCGATGGCGAGTATGCCATACAGCGATGTGACTGTCGCTGCCAGTATGCTGCCGGTGCGGTATGCCCATCGTTTTGCGCGAATCGGACGTGGTGTTCCCATAACTCAACCTTCTCAAGTGATGCGGTCAGAGAATGTGTTTGACTATACGACCATACTGTACGCGAGGATTGTTGCGCGGAAGGTGAATGCGCGCGTCGGAGCGAAGCAGACGAGAGCGACTTATCAGACGCTGCGAGTAAACATATATGGTTGAGCAGTGAAATGATGCACTATCCGATACTGTGGGTGCGAGCCATAGTGCAGGTGCAGCGTAAGAGTAGGATGGTTGGTTGTGAAGAATTTTGTGAAACAACTCCAGTCTAAGTACCACTACGCTTTGGTGGTATTCAAGGAGCTGGTCAAGTCTGATTTTAAGCTGCGTTACCAAGGTTCGTTCCTTGGCGTGCTGTGGTCGGTGCTGCGGCCGCTGATGCTCTTCGCCGTGATGTATGTCGTGTTTGTGCGCTTCTTGAAGTTCGATGATGGAACCCCAACGTATGCAGTATCGTTGTTGTGCGGCACCTGTCTGTGGAATTTCTTCAATGAAGCGACCAGTATGGGTATGCGCGCTGTGGTGGAGCGTGGCGACTTGTTGCGCAAAATCCATTTCCCCAACTACATTGTGGTCGCTTCCACCACCATGGGTTCGATGATTTCCATGCTCATCAACTTGCTGGTCATCATCTTCTTCGGCTTCTTTGGGCATGCGGAGTTCACTTGGCGTATGCTGCTGGTGCCGTTAAGCGTTGTGCAGCTGTATTTGCTTGCCCTTGGAGTAGCGCTGCTGTTGGGCACCATGTACGTCTATTACCGCGATGTCACGCACATTTGGGAAGTGGTGCTTCAAGCGCTCTTCTACGCAACACCAGTGATTTACCCCATCTCCATGATTTCCAACAACCCGAGCCTGTCGTGGGCCGCAAAGCTGCTCATGATTAACCCCTCGACGCAAATCATCATGGATATCCGCCACAACCTGCTGGCCCCAGACTACGTTGACACGGTGTGGACCATGATCGGTAACCCGTTGGTGTCCCTTATTCCTTACGTGCTGACCGCCGTTATCTTCGGCTTGGGTATTTACGTGTTCCGCAAGTTCAGTCCCAAATTCGCTGAAGTTCTGTAACGCCATTACTGCGCGTATGCAGAATTCGTGCGCGGGCGGTATATGAAATCACCTCGGTGTCTGACGGCATCGAGGTGATTTCATATACTGGTGGTTGTACCTTCTGCTATTCGCGGCCACGCATGGTGCGAACGGCCTGCTTCATGGTTTCACGCCGCTTACTGCCGATGGGCGCGAGTGGGTCGATAAACTTTCGAACAATGTTGTTCTCCGATACGGCACGTTCGTGGTGCGTCAATGCGTCATGCACGATACGCGAGGCGATGTCGGTGCTTGCCGAGTCGGAGGCCTTTGACAAAAGACGCTCATAGAACGGTGTTTGCCTGGCGTATGACCAGTACACATCCGCGAAGTCGCAGTCCGTTTCCTTCCATGGTTTCTGATACCCGGCATAGTGAATGATTTGGGGGTGCTCACGCGAAGCCATATACGCGTCATACATGGCGTCAGGTGCAAATGTGAATACGTTGCCGACTCGACCGGCACAGTCATGCATCACATTCCACGACCAGTCAAGGTAGCACACACTGCCTTCGCAGCACGCGTTCAGTACATCCTGATCGTTGTAGATGTAGTCGGGGTTGGAGGCGAACTTCAGCCATTGCTCCATGCTGTAACGGTTACGCATCGCCTTAGTGTTGAGCAGCAGCACGCCCGCCTGGAAGTAGTCGTATGGGTTCGTCATGCCTAGCTTGCTCTTGCTGTATGCCAAGCGCTCGCCGTCATTGAAGTTGAGGTTACCCAGATAGTCGATATCCCGTACTGCGCCAAGCAGGTTGTCTCCCAAGTCGGTGTCGTACAACTGCGCCACATCACCGTTAACCACCAGATCGGCGTCTAAATACAGCACCTTGTTATAGAAGGGCAGCAACTCTTGGATGAGGAAACGGTAATAGGTTTCGATGCTGATGTGCGCGTTCGCGGTCGTGAGCGAGTAGCCGGCGATTTCGCGGCGCACATCAATGAAACGCAGACCGACGTTCGGGAACTGAGCAAAGAACGAACGCATAATGCGCTGGCTCTCACCGCTAATGTCGCGCTGGAGTATCGAAATGTCGTAGAAACGGTCTTTCGAAGCGTTGACGAGCATCGAATAGATGGTGGTGGTGAGCATGGGAACATAATTATCGTCCGCAGCGAACGCCACTGGAACAATGGATTTGCCCACTACTTCCGGAGGCCACTGCTCTTGGCGGGCTTCAGGATTGGTGAAATGCACGCACTGCAGTTCCTTGGTTTTCAGCCCCGGCTGGGTGCGCCTGCGGTGCATGAGCCAAATGTTGAACAGGCGCTCGGAAAGATGCCCGGGCGTGCGCAATGCCTCTTTGCTGTACAGGCTCATGTCGGTGCGTCGCTCGAACTCCTCGAGAATGGGGAACATCCACTCGCAATAGTCGAAGAACTGCTGCTTGCGCATGATGTACATGTTGCAGAAGCACGAATGATGGCCGTTGAGGAACGCGTCGGCATCTGCCTTATATTCGGGCTGCTGTTCGCAGATAATCTGGTATACGGTGCGCAGGTCTTGCATGTGCAGGTAGGGGGCCGCACGGTACAGCTCGGTAGGAGTGCCATGTTGGTCGATGGTTTGACGAAGATCTTTGATACCAGTGGTGATGATGTCGTAGCCTTGCACAGCATCCTGCACACTCTGGTCATCGAGCTGGTAGCGTTTGATCGCTTGCTCGTCAATATAATCGTCCATCACCTCGCCGTACGGATTTTCCGTATGCTGGACTGGCGAAAAATCGAAGTAACGCCGGTAATGGCAGAAGCCGTAATACTCGGCGTCAACGTTCTTCCACGCCCAATACTGCGTAGTGAGTTCGCAATAACGAGGGTTCTTGTTGGAGATGTTCTCGCCTTCGTCGTCGTGGAAACTATATGCGAAACGATTTGTCTTATTGCCGGGGCCTACCTGCACTGGTTGGAACACGCTACCCTGAGGTATGTCCGCATCCTTGTGCGTGGTGACGAAAATGCGCACATTTTGATTTGCATAAGCGGCTTTCTTGCGTGCGGCATCCAAATCGTTAACGTGGCCGAGCGCCGTTCCACGCATGGCTAGGTAACGATCCTCCTGGGTTTGCGTATCCACCTCAGTGGCACGCAACGACTGCGCAATGCGCATCCAGTGGTACAGATCATCGTCTGGTTCGGGAACTGTATGACTGGACACAAACTCGTATGCACGATCGCGCACAAAACGGTACAGCTCACGTGCAGTGACCGCGGAACCAAATACGTCCGTCATGGCATCTGCTGCAGTTGTTTTGTCGCTTTCGCCAACACGCACCAGCCAGTCATTCGCTAAAATCTCAGTGGCCTTGTGCTCGAAACCTTCGGCGCATGCCTCGATTTCGGACGAGCCTGTGGTACGGGCAAAAGCGTAGGCAGCGTCAAAATCGGCCTTGAAATCCGAACAGTACTTGCCGTACTTTGCTGCCGAAATCTCATTGGTACCGCTGATACCGCGGCCGTAATAGTAGATGTACCCATTGCACTGTTTGATGGGGCGGTATGATTGAGCAAGTGCCGAAATCACGAAGCATTCGTAGCCATCCTGGGAACGACCGAGGCGATCGTTGGTCATCTGTGAGAATGCCTGTTGCAGAAGCTCCGTGCGGTACAGGCGCTGCGTAAAGCGCCAATCCACCTGATATCCGCGAGTCTCGTCGAAGATATCTCGCACAATGTCCAAGCCGGTAGAAGGCTGTGTGGGAGCGTTGTTGAACGTGTCGAACGCTTGGCGCTCGCTGTCCTGCAGGTCGTTGGCTGCCACCACCGTAAGCCCGTAGTGCAGGATGTCAGTCGGCTCCCTATCAATTTCGTCGCTGAGACTTTGGAGCATAGTGGATGCAAGCGCATCGTCCCCATCAAGGAAGAAGGTGTAGTCGCCGCTGGCCTGTTCCGCACCAGTTTTACGAGTGATGTGGGTGCCTTGGTTTTCGCGGTGGTGCACCACAGTGATACGGCTATCTTGAGCGGCGAGCTCATCGGCGAGCGCGCCCGTGCGGTCGGTGCTGCAGTCGTCAACGACGATTGCTTCGAAATCCTTGAATGTTTGGGCGCTGACACTGTGCAGGCACTCGGCGATGTAGGGCTCAATATTATAGGCCGGAATAATCACGGATATCTTCGGCATGGAAACATTACTCCTCTATCGGGCAGGCTTTGGCAGTCGGCAGTACGTCAGTGTCCCATATTCTAGTCACAGCGCGGAATGAAGCTGCGATGTGGGCTGAAATGGGAGATGGCAACCGGCTCGTATGCCAGCGTGTAGCCTGGTTGGGCTTACGCATGAGAGGCCTGAATTATTTTGTTGAGTGACGGGAAAAATAGCTTGTTCACTTTTGGGGTGTGGTACAGGAGCCAGGCGAGGAAGCAGTCGAATGCGGTCCTAGCTACGAACGAGATTAGGATCGCGCCGCTGGTGCCGGTGGTATTGATAAGCAGCGTGATTATTCTTGGCCATGGGAACGTGTTGATCTCAAGAATGTGGGTGCACAGGATAGGCAGGGTGAAACGCCCGATATGTGCGAATGCCGCAGTGAGTGGGGGAATGAAGCGTTCGATGAGCATGGCGATGCCGAGTATGCATATCACGCCGCAGATGGATCCGACAACGGCGAGCAGCGGATGGTCTCCGTATTGGTTCATCGCCATGCTGAACCCTGAGAACTTCCAGACGAACACCGCCCAGACAAGTATGGGGATGAGCCAGAGATACGGCATACGCTTGAACAGATTGAGCACATCATATTGTTTGGCGAGCCATCCCAAGTATACGAATAGGGTGACGGTCATGCCGGACTGAATGCTGAGGGGAAGCCACACGAGTTTGGCACTGAAATAACCGGTCAGAGCCAGGAGCACTACCCACACTGCGGTAAACCTGAGTTTGTTGAGCACATTCATGAACAGGTGAGCCCAGAACAGTGCGAGTAGGAACCAGATGGCACCGATGAAGACGGGAATGTCCCACAGCGGCACCTCTGCATTGCCGCCTGCGCCGTAGAATGCCGCCGCGAGCCAATCTGCGAGCGTCTGTCGCGCGTTGCCGCCGCGCAGCTTGACATGAACGGTGTTGACGACGATGATCGCCCCTGCGGTTACGGCATAGGTGGCTAGCAGCTCCCGGGTCTCCTTGTACCAGTTGAATGTCCGTTCGGGATGCATGAAAAATCCGGAAAGAATGAAGAACAGCGGCATATGGAACGAGAAACAGAAGTTTGATATGGCCGTCCAGCCGGTTCCGGCATCGGCCATGACGTCTACGGCACCGATGGTATGGCTAAGTATCACACTGAGCATGGCGATGCCCTTGGCAACGTCGAAATACTTAATCCTGGACGACATGCTGCGTGCCCTTTCTCAATAGGTCCCGATGAGGGTGCCGGCTTCGCACAATCGTGATTGTAGCCGAGACAACCTAGAAGGAGCTGAGTGTGCGCCTAGTCGGTTCATGCTCGACATGGTTGTTGGGCATGC
This sequence comes from Bifidobacterium sp. ESL1130, assembly GCF_058507935.1. Taxonomy (NCBI): domain Bacteria; kingdom Bacillati; phylum Actinomycetota; class Actinomycetes; order Bifidobacteriales; family Bifidobacteriaceae; genus Bifidobacterium; species Bifidobacterium sp. ESL1130. Next base: position 147,696 of record NZ_CP196379.1, read on the forward strand.
ATTGTCGGCTTTTGGGACATTGCCTTCGGTGAGGTAGTCTGGAGAAGCATTGGGTGTGGAGATGTGAAGGGATGCTTATGGGGGCTGTAGCCAAGTCAATCACCGTCATGGTGCCTTGTTTCAATGAGCAGGAATCGTTGCCTGCCTTGTTCGATAGGCTGGATGGCTTGGTGGGGAGCGGCCTGAAGCGGGAGGGAACACAGTTGCGATACCGGCTGATGTTCGTTGATGATGGTTCGAAGGACGACACACGTGTTCTGATTAAGCAGTATGCTGCCGATCGAGACTATACGGATTATATTTTCCTCTCTCGCAATTTCGGTAAAGAGAAAGCCATGTTTGCGGGAATCGAGGCAGTCAGCACAGACGCATTGGTGATTATCGACGCTGATTTGCAGGATCCGCCTGAACTGATCAATGAGATGGCAGAGTTATGGTTGCAGGGCTATGAGGATGTGTATGCCAGGCGCCGCAGCAGGAAGGGCGAAAGCTACCTGAAAAGGATGACGAGCAGGTGGTATTACCGCGTGCTGGCCAAGGTCTCAAGTGTTGATATTCAAGAGGATACTGGCGATTTCCGTTTACTGGATCGCAAATGCGTGGATGCACTGAAACAGCTTGACGAGTCAGAACGCAACTCGAAAGCGCTTTTTAGTTGGATCGGGTTCAGAAAGATTGAGTTTCTCTATGACCGCGACGAGCGTGCTGCCGGGGAAACCAAGTGGAACTATTGGAGACTCATTCAGCTGGCCATGGACGGCATCACCAGCTTTACCACGGCACCGCTGCGCATTGCCTCTTACACCGGTCTCATAGCCTTTGTGGTAGCTGTGGTGTATGCCGCAATCATTACGGTGCGTGTGCTGGTAGACAGCGTGGATGTACCCGGCTATGCCTCCTTGATGGTGGTGCTGTTGCTCATAGGAGGGCTTCAGCTGCTTGGCTTAGGCGTAATTGGAGAATACTTGGGGCGCGTGTTCGTACAAACCAAGCAACGGCCGAATTACTTGGTCGAGGAACAGCGACTCGGAGCCGGTGACGAATCGTCTGCTGAAGATGAGTCGCCTGAGTCTGTGGACAAGGCAGGCAAGACTGACAGTTAGCTGTGAATAGAGGCCAGTTATTGGCACGCTGTGGTTAGATGGGCACCAGTGAACCGGTGTTTGACCGTGTAGGAAAGGTAGAGCGAGATGCCGAGTATGAAGTTTGCGAACATTGTGTTGGAAGCCAACCCGAGGTCGGCAGCATACCCGGGTATGTACTGTCGTGCTGATTATCCGCTGGTGTTCGATGAAGAAGAGCAGGTGTGGGCGATGAGCCGTGCCGGCCTGTTTGATTTTGACACCTATTTCAACTCATTGTCCGTCATGAAGCTGCGCCGCTACACTCGCGCTACTCGCTTTGCACTGCACTTGGAGCTTCGTGGTGCGGCGTGCACAGTGCGTCAAAATTACGGTGACACCTTCTCGGATCGTGCCGTCCGTGTGGAAGGCACAGAGCACAGTCTTGCCGCCAGTGATGAGTGGCAGAGCCTTGATATGGAGCTCGAGGTCACCGATGACATGGTCATCACCGGCTTCGATATCGAGACCGAAGGGCGCGTTGAGATGCGCGACAGCTACTATTCGCTCGATTTTGAAGGCGAACCTCGCGCCGTTGAGCTGGCTGTGGCCACCACGACGTTCAAGAAGGAAAGCTACATCATCGGCAACGTCAATCTCATCAAGGATAAGATTGTGCGCGCCGGTGAGGATATCTCCGACCACTTCCACATGTATGTGATCGACAACGGGCGCACGCTCGACGCTGAGGCGCTGAGCGGTGACAATGTCAAGATTATTCCCAACGACAACGTAGGTGGCGCCGGTGGCTTCACCCGTGGCATGCTTACGGCCATGGCGCAGGAGCCAAAAGCCACGAACGTGTTGCTTATGGACGATGACGTGGCGGTCTCCCCGGAGTCCATCAAGCGTACGTACAACTTGTTGCGCATTGTCAAGCCTGAATATGAAGAAGCTATGATCAGTGGCGCCATGCTCAATTATGAGATTGGCGAAGACCAGTGGGAAGACATCGGGCACATGACCCCCGAGGGTACTTTTGCTCCATGCAAGCCGCAGCTCAGGCTCACACAGTTCCGTGAACTCATTTACAACGAGACGTTTGAGCCCACTGCATACATGCGAGAGAATATGTATGCCGCGTGGTGGTATTGCTGCATTCCTGTCTCGGTGATCGAAAAGAACGGTTTGCCGCTGCCTGTTTTTGTCCGCTGCGACGACGCCGAATATGGCATTCGTTGCAAGACCAAGTTCATCACCATGAACAGCTTGTGCGTGTGGCACATGTCGTTCCACGAACGTTACAACGCCGCGGTGGAGCGCTACCAGACCACACGCAACACCATGGTTGCTCAAGCCACGTGCGGCATGGCCCCCAAGTCGGACTTTATGCACGAGTTGGAAAACAACGTGCGTCTCGAGCTCAAGAAGTTTGGGTATGCCAATGCTGAGCTTTGCCTCGACGCGTTCGAAGACTTCCTCAAGGGTCCGAAGTTCATCAGCCAGCCTGGCATTGCCGAGAAGACATTCATGGCAGCCAACAAGAACAAGGAACAGCTTGTAGGTTTCGAGGAGCTGCAGGCTCAGGCTGACGCCGACCCCGACCTGCATGGTTTTGACATCAGGAAAGTGGATTATAGACGCATAGAACAGCAGGGGCAGCGTTCCGCGCTCGAACACGTCGAGGACTATGTTACTGATAACGGGCAGCGCCTGCGTAAGACTTCTGGAGAAGGGTACGGGGTAATCCCGCTGCTTGGCTGGGTTTACCCGGCGGCGGCCATCCGAGGCAAGCGCAAACTTGTGGTGATTGACTGGTATAACCGTAAGGGCATCATCCGGGTGAAAGACGTTGCTCGCTACGAGCGTATTCGTAAGCGCTACAGCAGGGATCTCACGTACTACAAGGCCAACATCGAGCGCTTGCGGCAAGAATATGAATCGGCGCGTCCTACATTGACCAGCGAGAAGTATTGGCGTAATTATCTCGGCATGAACTGATCCTGCGTTTAGCGCCGGCTCTAAGATGGTGATATGAGCGATTTGAATGCGCTGGACTTGGAGTCCGGCCAGATTGTGGGCGGCTATACGCTGGTCTCGCGCGTCGGTGGTGGCGCGATGGGGTCTGTGTGGCGCGTGCACGACGATGGCGGTCAGATTTATGCCATGAAGATTCTGCGCGAATCGCTTAACGACGACGAGACTGGCGTAGAGGGCGCCGAAGACGATGAGTTTGGTCCCGGCTCTCTAGGCGATGGGGGCGATGGCACCAGCTCAGGGAATTCGAGCAGCCGCAGTCCCCGCGTCACCGCCCGCGAACGGTTGCGCCGCGAGGCCATGTCTCTGCAGAGGGTGCGTCACCCTGGCGTGTGCTCGATTGTGGATATGGAACTCGATGATTCGCTGGCGTTCATTGTTACCGAACTCATCGAAGGGCGCAATTTACGCGACGATGTGGCGGCGAACGGCAAGTACGAAGGCGTGGATTTGGAACGTCTGGCGCGCAAGCTCATCGACGCAGTGCATGCGGTGCATGCGCAAGGCATCGTGCACCGAGATATCAAACCCACCAACGTGATGGTTTCCGCCACGGGGCCGGTACTGGTGGATTTTGGCATAGCCATGGCCGAGGGTGAAAGCCACGTCACCCGCACCGGATTGGTTATGGGTACCCCTGGATTCATTGCCCCCGAAATCATTGACGGTGCAGAGTCGTGCGAGGCAACGGATTGGTGGTCTTTGGCCTCCGTGCTGGCCTTTGCGGCCACCGGGCAGCCGGTGTTCGGCGTCAAACCGATGATGGCGGTGCTGGAACGTGAGGCTGCCGGCAACGCCAACCTGGCCGGACTGCCGCCCCACACGCTCGCAGCCTTCCGCAAGGCTCTGAGCCCCGACCCGTCAAAGCGTTGCAGCCCTGAGGAGCTGTTGAACGCGATTATCTCCGATTCCATGAATCCGTTGGCGGGGATTGGGGCGGACCTCCCTTTTGACGGTGCTGTGCCTGGGGCACCACCAGGTTCAGCGTTGGATCGTCTCGCCGACTTGTCTCGAACCACGGGAATGCCCACCGGTGTGGTGCCGCTGCATGGGGTGCAGAGCGCTTCATCCGCAACCCAATCCCCATCGCCGGAACCCAGCGATACCAAAAACCTGCGCAAGCTGTGGAGCGCCGAGGACGACGGCACCATGCCTGCGTTCGCCGCACCTCCGGCACCTGCCAGCGCACCGACCGTTGTGGTGCCGAAAGTGGCGCATGCTGACCGTTTCGCGCAAACGCCACCCACGGTCTGCCTCGGTGATGGAGCTGCCGCGACCATGGCGCTGCCCGCTCCCCCACCCAGCCCGTCTCCTGCGGCATCGGCGATGGTGCCGGAATCTGGTGAGTCCACAGCGCTGATGCCGGCTGCCACCCGTGTTATGCCGCATGCTCCTGCAGCAGATCCGCGTGCGTTCTCCAACAGCACTACCGTGCTGCAACAGGCAGTGGCACCGCCGGTTCAGCAGCAATACGCGGCACCGTCGTACGGCACCCCGGCTCCGCCATACGGCACCCCAGAGCCGCCGGTATATGCGCAGCCTGCGTCCATTGAGCCACAGCTTGAGCCAACGCTTGGCCCAGCGTTTGAGCCAGAACCGACGTATCCTGCCCAACAATATGCTGCTCAGCCATACTCTCCGTACCCCGCCCAGCCTCCGGCTCCCAGCCCCGAGCAGCAGGAGATGGACGCTGAGGCATTCGCGCGTTCGCGCCGGGCTGTGCTCACCAAGCGCTCGCGGCTGCCAATATGGCTGCTTGCCTTGGCGCTTGCCGCATTGGCGGCATTCCTCCCCCAAGCCGCATATGTGGTGATGGCTGCATTCATATGGCTGTTTGTTGCGTTGGGCCTGAGTGAGGATGCGCAGATTCGGCGTGAATACAAACGAGGCGGTGCACGTAAAAAAACCGATTCCGCCAAACGTGTTGCGTCGTTACCTTGGCACATGCTCAAAGGACTTGCTCTCAGCGTGCCTGTGGCGCTGCTGGCTTGGTTGATTGCCGCAGTGATACCGGCTGCAGTCAGTCTGCTCTTCGGCCTGCCGACTGGCCAATACGAATTGGCAATCGGCAGCTGGAATCTTGCGTTGCCGTACGCATACAGTCCGTCCCTCTCCCCCAGCACGCTGCTTTTGGCGGGATGTGCCGCTTTGGCATGGTGCGCGGTTGCGTTCGGCCCAAAGTCAGACAAGTTGCGCCTGGGAGCCGGTTACATGCGTCGCCTGCTCACGCGCCGCGCCGGGAACGATGGTCATGCGTCTTCTGGTGCCGCTGCCCAACACAGCGCTGCGTTCGTATGAGCAGCAGAGCTGGCTGGTTTGTCTGGTTCGTCTGGTTGACCTGCGGGTGGTCTGTAGTTTGGCTGTCTGGTTTTCTGTGCCGGTGGCGGAGAAATGTGCACCTATGCACTAGGATGAATCCATAGACAGTCGTACAGCACGGCGTATGCGGTTCATCGTCACGCAGACCGAAGGGAACACATGGCACAGCAAGGCAAACCAAACCGGAATGCGGCACAGCAGACCAAGCAGAAGACGCGTGCTGCCAGGCGCGCACGCGAAGAGGCGGAAGCGCAGGCGCTGGCTGAGCAGGAGGCCAAGGAGCGCCGCCAGCAAACCACGGTCGGTGTGGTGGTTGTGGCGGTCATCGTGCTGGTTATTGCGGTGATTGCAGGCATTGTGGGGACCAACATATACAAGAGCCGCAAGGAGAAGTCCGTTACCGCCGAGCAGACGTATGCGCAGCTGCAGGAGGTAAAGGTCACGCCCAAGGGTGCCAACAAGCAGGGCGGTTTCCTCTTCTCCCGTGACGGGTTCGACAAGAAGGCGCCCGGTGCGCCTACCGTAGAGATTTATATGGACCCGCTGTGCCCTGGGTGTGGCGCGTTGCATCAGCAGGTGGGGCCCATGCTCAAACAAATGCTGGATGCAGGTCAGGTGAACTTGGCTTATTATCCCATGAATTTTGAAGATCCCAACTCCACGGATCACTACTCCACGCGTGCTGCCGGAGCCATCAGCTACGTTGCCTCGCACGACCCGAACCCCGATCATCTGCTCGGCTTCATCGACAACCTCTATAGCAAGGATTTCCAGCCTCAAGAAGGCTCCGGGTACAAGCCCACGAGCAATGATCAGATCAAAGAGCAGGCTCTGAAGGCCGGAGTGCCGAAGAACGTGGCAGATAAGGCGTTCGGCGGCGAATATGACGACTGGATCAATGCCGCCTACAAATACACGGTCAAGCGCCCTGAGCTGTGGCACACGTCCGGTCAGCTCAAGGGCGGTATGAGCACGCCTACCGTCACCATCAACGGTACTCGGCTTGACTCCGATCAGATTGCCAGCCAGCAGATGACACAGCAAGCTGCCATTCTGCAATCTCTCGGCCTGGCGCAGAACCAGGTCGGCCAAGCTGGCCAGATGCCCAGCATTGGTGCCGAAGGCAAGGCGAACGCTCTGGTCTGATATGGCATGACGGTGAGTGATTTGCCGGCTCCAGCCGTGTGGGCGCGTCGCAGCTTATGGGTCTGCGGCGCGCCTCGTGCATGTTAGAACGCGTCTGTGAATGCTGCAGCGCAGAGATGGTGTATGGGCGGACGGCTACTGCGGCCGTCGTTTGATTGGTATGCACTGCATGCTGGTTCAGTGCGACACGCACGGAGAAAATGTGAAGTTCGGGTTTCATGCGTTATAATGTGAAGTATCTTTGCGTTTGCGCGAGGTGTGAGGGGTCGTTTTTGCAAACAGATTCCTCGGCTGCTCGCATACGTTAGGAAACGCCTCCTTAGCTCAGATGGCCAGAGCAGCCGCCTTGTAAGCGGCAGGTCGTCGGTTCGATCCCGACAGGAGGCTCACCAGAAGGCAACGTAGCCAGGCATACAAAGTTGGTGGACTGGCCAGCGAACATTCTTTCCTCGAGTAAGTGCGCAGAGGCCTTACCAACTCGGGCTTCTGCACAAGGCGGAATCATACCTGTTCCGCCCAGGGGCGGAAGTATCCCCTTCGCTTCCGCCCCTTTTCTTCTCCGCGTCACCACCTCCGTATCGCCATGTTCCCTGTTGCACACCATGCGCATCCGATTTCGTTCAGTAGGGACGTTTGGAGGTATTTCCACTGTAACGGAATAACAAGAACGGCGGAATTGCAGTGTTTTACAATATGGAATCGCGTGAAGCTGGCCGAAAACGTCCCTACTGAACATTTCACTATTGCTGGTGCTGCCCTAGTCACTCGTTAGTCGGCCGAAAGTCCCTACTGAACGCGCAAGGGGTAAGTAAAGGATGGAGAATAGGAGTGTTGGGACTGTGAGATGAATTACATAATATGCGCATTTGGTGGATATATCAGGGGTTTAAGCATATCCAAGGATTTTGCACAGAGTGATATTCGGCATGTTCGTCCTATGCAAACAGGTATGATGTGAGACAAGAGAAGGCGACTTCAAGGGAACGGAAAGTCGCGAAATGCAAGGCCAACAGGTCTTGGAAGTAGGCAATATGCGGGCGCGGTGCCAGTTGGAGGGCAGCTTATGGCACGTCGATGGACACCACAGCGGTTTGTAACTATGCGGCGCATACGCATTATGGTGTGCGTTGCTGCTGTGGCGCTGGTGTGCGTGGTGGCCTTTATGGTTTCGGCGCGCAAGACCGTGGCGTTGACGGTCAACGGTGAGACGCGTACGGTCACCACGTATGCGCAGAGCGTGGATCGGCTTCTGCAAGAGCAGGGCATCACAACCAAGACTCACGACGTGGTCAAGTCCACTACGGGCGGTGCGTTGCAGAACCATTCCGTAGTGAGCATGAACAGCGCCTACCAAGCCACCATTACCATTGACGGGCAGGAGGTGCCGTTCTGGACTTCCGCAACCTCGGCCAGCCAGCTGCTCAGCTTTTTCAAATCCAGCGAGCAGGACGCCGCCAAGGTGACGGTGAACATCAGCAATGTCTACAATCAGCTCACCGGCGGGCTTGTTATCAACAAAGAAGGCCCGGTCACGGTCATTGCAGACGGCAACACCTCCGTCGCGCCGGATGGCAAGCTGTCTGCCGCTTCGATTCTTGATTCAAAGAACATCGCTTTAGGCAAAGACGACCGCATCAGTGTGGAAGAGGACGGCGGCAACACCATCCTGCGAGTCCAGCGAGTCACTCATGGCGATGAGACTCAGATGATTTCCATTCCCTTTGCGTCCCATACTGTAGTGGACGCCTCGTTGCAGCCTGGGGAGCAGCAGGTGCGGCAAGTGGGGCAGACCGGCACAAAAGAACAGGTGTACGACGTCACTTACGTGGACGGTCAGGCCGAGGGCAAAGCACTCAAGTCGGAGACCGTCACCACGGCCGCCATGGATGAAATCATTGCGGTGGGTCCTGCAGCTCCTGCCGCAAGTCCGGATGGTGCAGATTCCGGTGACGCTCACGGTGCCAAGCCAGGCAACGGCGGCAAAGACACCGATAAGACCGATCAGGACGCTGGTAAAGGCAACACCGATAAGGGCAAAGAGAGCGACAAAGGCAAAGATAACCCCAAGCCGAACGATTCCGGAAACCAGAATTCCAAGCCAAATGCAAACGGTAACGGTTCCAGCACACAGCCGGCTCCAACCCCTGCCCCTCAGCCTGCTCCTGCGCCTCAGCCGAAGCCGGAACCAGCTCCTGCCCCCAAACCGGAGCCGGCTCCTGAGCCGACACCGAGCGGTTTGTGGCATGCTTCCGCCCATGAAGCTCAGGTGTATGCGCAGGGTGCTGCCGCGGCGTACGGATGGACCGGGCAGGAGTACACCGACTTGGTCACCTTGTGGAACAAAGAGTCCGGTTGGCGTTGGAATGCGGGAAATCCAAAGAGTGGTGCGTACGGCATACCGCAGGCATTGCCGGGCAAGCAGATGGGTGATTATGGCGCCAACTGGAAAGACGACGCCGCCATCCAGATTAATTGGGGATTGAACTACATCAAAGGTCGATACGGTTCACCATCCGCCGCTCTGAACCACTGGAGACAATACAACTGGTACTGATCGTACGGGTGTAGTGGTGTCCCGCAGAGGGTTTTGTGCGTTGCTAACCATGAGAGCGTGCGCCGCGCGCCGCATTGGTTCGCGCGCAGTTGTAGGTTTAGAGCATGAGCAAACCTGATACCGACCGCGCCGACAGTTTCGTGTCGAGTAGTACCCGCGTTGAAGCCGATGGCACGAATGCTGCTGCCCTCGGCTCACCCGACTGGGCTGTGTCTCCGTCCAATGCATCTGCACACGCTGGGGGAAACGTATCGGCATCTGCTCTCCACGCGCAACCGGCAGGGGATGGGGTGCCTACTTCCGGACGGCTGCTTGGCGCCGCAGATATCAGACGTATCGCTGCTGAAGCCGGCATCAGCCCAACCAAGAAGCTCGGGCAGAACTTCGTCATAGACCCAGGCACCGTGCGTCGCATCGTCCGCGAGGCAGGCGTGAGAGCCGACACCAACGTTGTAGAAGTAGGGCCCGGCCTTGGTTCGCTCACCTTGGCGCTCTTGGAAACCGGAGCGCACGTGACAGCTGTGGAGATAGATCCGCCACTGGCCGCGCGGCTGCCCGAAACGGTGGCAGAGTTCATGCCCGAGGCTTCCTCGCGCCTTGCCGTCGTCAACATGAATGCGCTGGACATGAGTCCGCAAACCCTGCCGCAGATCAGCCCGGAGCGCTTGCCATCCTTTACGCTCGTTTCGAATCTGCCGTACAACGTGGCCACTCCCATCCTGCTCACGGCTCTTGAACGGTTCGCCAACTTGGACCGCTTCCTTGTCATGGTGCAGAAGGAAGTGGCTGACCGCCTTGCCGCCAAGCCCGGGTCGAAGATATATGGATCCCCGAGCGTAAAACTGGCATGGTATGGGCATGCTGAGCGCGTAGGCGTGGTGGGGCGCAACGTGTTCTGGCCTGCGCCCAACGTCGATTCGGCGCTGGTGCTGTTCACGCGCAAAGCACGGACAAGCCAGACGGCGCTGGACGGCCGTGAAACAGTGTTCCGATTGATCGATGCGGCGTTTAGCCAGAGGCGCAAAACCTTACATGCCGCACTTAAGGGTTTGGTCAGTGACGAGGATTTCGCGCAGGCCGGCATCGACCCCACACGCCGGGGGGAGACGCTCACCATTGAGGAGTTCACGACGCTGGCTGCGGCCGCAGCACAATAAGGCTTGCCTGCAGCGTCACGTATAGACGCTAAAATGAGAGTCACGATAATGCGCACCGATAGCGCGCTGAGTAATGACAGGACGTGAGCAGATATGCCGCACATGGGGGACGAACGTGAGGCCCGCAAGCGCTACGTGCGTGAACGGCAAAACAAGGTGTTTACCATCGTCGTGGCGGCGATGGTGGTGCTGTTCGTCATTTCGTTGCTGGTGTTTTTCCATGTTCTCGGCGGTGAGCCGAAAGATAACGCCGAGGACGGCGGCCCAGTGAATTTCGGTTCCCCTTCGGTGTGCGCCCCAGCGGAAAAGAACGCCGACCACAAAACCAAGGATCGAGCCGTGTACATGGCCAATTCAGAGGTGTCGGTAAGGGTGCTTAACGGTACCTCGTCGACCGGCTTTGCAAAAGCTGTGGGTGAGGCGCTGGAAAACCGTCATTTTTCAGTGGTCTCAATCTCTAACTTTGAAGATACCAACGTTAAGCGCACCACCATCTACTACGGTGTGAATGCCATCGCCGACGCCTACACGCTCAACGCCAACTTCTCCGATGCCAAGATGGTGATGGACGACCGAACGGACGATTTGGTGGATGTGGTCATCGGGGCCACGTTCAACGATTTGGTGGAGACGAAGAGCGTGCCGGCGGCCGGAGCTTCAATCACCAACCTAGAGGGATGCACGCCGCTGGATAAGGTTGACAAGTCCAAGCTTCCCAAGGCTTTGGTGCACGATCCAATCGTTTCGTCGCCCAGAGACGACAATCCCAGCGACAATAGTTGATAGTCGTCGAGTCGATTCGGCTCGCCAGGCTGCCGCGTTAACGATGGCCCGTCACCTTCGGCAACATGGCCATCAAGGCCGGCATATCCACGCTGACGTGCCAACCTGCCGCTCGTGCCTTAGTCTTGCTCTGCCGCCCAGCGTTTAAGCTCGGCCACAGCCTCGTCACGGCTCGCCGGGCCATGGTCAAGGCGGAAATCAAGCATATGCTTGTACGCACGGCCTACGAGTGGCCCCGGCTCAATGCCCAGAATCTCAATGATTTCGTTGCCGTTGATATCAGGGCGGATTGCGTCAAAATCCTCCTGCTTTTTCAGTTCACGCACACGATCTTCCATCTCATCCATCGCCGAGGAGAACATAAGCGCCTTGCGCCGGTTCTGCGTGGTCGCATCGGCTCTGGTAAGACGGTTGAGACGCTCGTACAGGGGACCGGCATCCTTGACGTAGCGGCGTACTGCTGAGTCCGTCCACGGCTCGTCCACGTAGCCGTGGAAGCGCAGGTGCAGGTTGACCAGCTCGCTGACATCGGCGATGAGATGGTGGTCGAAGCGCAGCGCCTTCATGCGTTTGCGCACCATTTTGGCTCCCACCACATCGTGGTGATGGAAGCTCACCTTGCCGCGTGCTTCAAAACGGCGGGTGGCAGGCTTGCCGATGTCATGCAGCAGAGCGGCCAGGCGCAATGTCAAGTCGGGCGCGGGCACGGGTCCGTCCGGCCCGGTTTCCAGGGCGATGGCACGGTCGAGCACCATAAGGGTGTGGCCGAAGACGTCCTTGTGGCGGTGGTGCTCGTCGATTTCCAATTGAAGAGCCGGAATCTCAGGCAGCACAATATCTGCCAGTCCGGAGTCCACGAGTGCCTCCACCCCCTCGTGCGGGCGTTCGGAAAGCAGCAGTTTGATCAGCTCATCGCGCACACGTTCGGCGGAAACAATGGAGATGCGATCGGTCATGTCGGTGATGGCTTCGGCGGTATCCGGCTCGATGCGGAAGCCCAGCTGGGCGACGAACCGCACGGCGCGCATCATGCGCAACGGGTCGTCGTCGAAGGATTGACGAGGATCGACCGGGGTGCGCAACACGCCGCGCGCCAAGTCGTTGGCACCGCCGAATGGGTCGATGAACTCAAGGTCGGGCACCCGTAGCGCCATGGCGTTCACCGTGAAATCGCGGCGGGACAGGTCGCCTTCGAGGCTATCGCCATAGCTCACCTCGGGCTTGCGGGACTCGGGATCGTACTGGTCGGAGCGGTAGGTGGTCACCTCCACTTTGATTTCGGTGCCGTCCTCTCTGCGTCGCATGGCTCCGAGCGTGCCGAACTTACGGCCCATGTCCCAAAAGCCGTCGTGGCCGAAACGCTTGAGAATCGGCTCGAACTGGTCGGGACGTGCCGACGTGCAGAAGTCGAGGTCATGGCTGGGACGGTGCAGCAGCAAATCGCGTACAGGACCGCCCACCAACGCCAGCTCAAAACCCTGGGCCTCAAACATGCGCCCCAATTCCATAGCTTCCGGCCACACTGCAAAATCCACTGAGGGCACCTTTCTTTTCTCCGCGCTTCGCGCCCGGCACAACACATTCACGTGCCTACCAGCATACCTTCACCCCATCTGCACATCGGGTTGAGTAGAGTGGTAAGCATGATTACACCCGCGGATTTGGCGCGCATGGCGGCCAGGACTTCGGGTCAACGCGCCCAAAAAGCCGGGAATGCTGGGGAAACGGCCGGTTCGACAGGAGGCGTACAGGCAGATATACTGCGATACACTTCACAGTCACGGCCTGAGCGGTTGCACGCCGGCGTGGCGGATGCCGCAGGGCAGGGGGACGAGTCGGATGGCACGCCGACCCCAGCGGTGATGCCGCATAAACGTTCCGACGACACTCCCGCCACCTTCGCTTCGCTCGACGCGCAGGAGCTTCCGGCTGTGCGTGAATATTCCGCCGGAGGTCTGGTATTCGACGATCAAGGGCGCGTCGCCATCATTGCCCGGCATTCGCGCAGCGGGCACTTGGAATGGTGCCTGCCCAAAGGTCATATAGAAAAAGGGGAGACCCCCAGGCAGACGGCAGTGCGCGAAATTCGAGAGGAAACCGGCATCCAGGGTGAGGTTATCGATTCCATCGCCACCACTGACTATTGGTTTACCGGCACCGAACAGCGCGTGCACAAGCTGGTGCACCATTTTGCCTTGCGCCAAGTAGGAGGCGAGCTGAGCGTGGAAGGGGACCCGGACAGGGAGGCCGAAGATGCGGTATGGGTGGATTTCGACACGCTAGACCAAGTGCTGAGCTACCCTAATGAACGCAAAATCGTGTGGCTGTACGCCCGCAAACTGAACAGGCAGGCAGAAGCGTGACATCTCACTCCCATGTGCCTCGTATGCGTGCACATCTCAAACGGCTTGCTCTCGCTTGTGCGGCAGGCGTAGCCGCGCTGTGCCTGACTGTGGGCGCGGCCAACCCGACGCTGGCAGCAGCGCAGGAGAACACTCAAGGTGAGGTGACCAGTGTGGCGGAGAAGCCCAAAGCGGCGCTTTCCGTGGTGCAAGCCACCCCGGTGGTCAGCGATACATCGGGCTACCACTCCACGATCACCGTGCGTAATAGTACGGATAAAGAGCTGCCGGCGGGTCGGTTGAGCATATCCACCAGCGTGGCCTACACGTTCGTTTCCCGCTCGGATTTCCAGGATTGGTCGCAAAGCGCCACGCATATCCCCACCCCCGACGAACTCGGCAGCGTCGACGTGCCGGCCCTGGTGCCCAAAGGCAAAGCAACGGTGAGCGTGGACGCAAACCGCGATCAGAAGACACTCAAGGCCTTTGCTTCCTGGGGTCCCAAACCAGTGCTTATCGAGTACAACGCTGGAGACGCTGCGGCACCGGGCAGCAGGAAACCCTCGACCGCCACGTTGCATACGTTCCTGACCCGCTCGCGAGATGGACTGCAGGAGAGCGCCACCCCGGCGATGCAAGTCACCGTGGTGCTGCCGCTCACTGCGGACGGGTGGGATCTTGAAAGCGACAAACTCAATACGCTGATGACCAAAGGCCAGAATTCGGATTCCATCGTCACGCCAAGCAATGTCAGCAATGACCGGCGTGCCGCGAGCGAGGCGAAAGCCAGCGGCACCAGTACCAAGCTTGACCCCAAGCAGCTCATCGCGCGCCATCCTGGCCTGCAGGTGGTTACCGATCCCGCCTATGCCAAGGCTTCAGGTACCACTCAGAAAACTGACGGTGTTATGCAGCCGGGTAACTTCGACATCACTGCCTACGCCGCGCACAATGACCCGGGAAGCTATTCCGGAGCCGGCGTCACCGACGGTTCGTGGAGCGCGGAAACCAGCGTGAGCCAGTATCATGAAGCTTCCGGGAATTTGGTGTCCGCGCCTACCGCCTATGCGTGGCAAGGCAGAGGCAACTGGACGCAAGAAGCGTTGACCCAGGCCAAGAGACAAGGGTATTCCACGGTCATTGCCCCGTTCGGGCTCAACAGTCAAAGCGATTCGACTGTGCATACCGACAAATACGAAGTGCCGACCGATGCCGGCGATGTCACGGTGCTGGCCGCGCAAAAGGAACTTACGCAGCTGGCGCAAGGGCAACCAACCGATGCCGGTGCCACAGCCGAAAACAGCAGTGCCGGTCGTGTCTCACGGTTCATGGCGCAAAGCGCCTTCTACCAGATGGAGCAGCCGTACGCCTCGCGCAACCTGCTCATCTGCCTTTCTCCCGCTGAACCCAGTGACGAAGCCGAAGCGCTGATGCAGTCCATCGAACAGGCATCCTGGCTGTCGCTCTCCAATCTGGAGTCGCTCAACGGGGCGGAGCCCTATCGTTCCGGCGCTGCCGCCACACGCCTGCTGCCCCAAGAATCGGGTGTGAGCCAAAAAACGGACCAGGCGTTGCGCAACAACCTGACTGCACTGTCGCGCAGCAGGCAAGATATTCTGCGGTTCGGCTCATCGGTGCTGGACACCGCGCATGCAGCCAAAGCCACGAGAGACGGCGACGGCACCACCGGCAAGGACAAGCAGTCCTCCGAACAGGACGGACCGCAGTCCTTGGCTCGGCGGGATGCCGGCAGCGCGGCGAAACGATCGCAGAGCGGTACGGAGTGGGTGGAAAGCATCACTGCCTTGCACGACCGACTGGCGCTGTATGCCTTGAGCGGTACCGGAGACACTTCGCTTGGCAACCAGACGGTGCAGAAGGCCCAATCCCTGTCTCAGCAGCTTTTGGGAGGGGTTTCCATCACCCCGTCCGAACCGGTCACCGTGGTGAGTGAATCCGCCAAAATGCCGGTTACCGTGAGCAACAATCATCCCTATCCGGTACGTGTCGAAGTCTCGTCGCTCACCGACTCCATGGAAATCGTGACGTCGCGCTTCGAAGAGGTATCCGTTCCGGCACGCGGCGAGACGCAAACCACGTTCGCGATCCGTGTCTCCACATCCGGCTCTGCCACTGCCCACCTATCCCTACGAGACCGCGACGGTACCACATTCTCCGCACCTCAATCCACAGACATCACCAGCACGCTGCGCATCAGCGACGTGACCGGAAAACTGTTTGTGGTGGCCGCGCTGGCCATGGGCGCGTTGGGTCTGTGGCGCCAGTTCCACCGCAAGAAGGATCCCGACGAATGAGTTCTTCCGTAGGCCGTAATTCCATGATCATGGCTGCTGGCACCGCTGCGTCGCGTGTCACTGGCCAGATTCGCACCATTCTGCTTGCCGCAGCAGTCGGCACCACCGGTTTGGCCGCCAATGCCTACCAGGCCGGCTCCCAGATTCCTCAGGTCATCTTTACCCTTGTCTCCGGCGGCATCTTCAACGCGGTGCTTGTCCCGCAGATCGTGCGCACGCTCAAAGCGGATGATGCCGAGGAGAAGCTCAACAAGCTCATCACCTTCGCTATGACCCTGCTGTTGGCGGTCACAGTCATCGTGGGGCTCGCCGCCCCTTGGCTTACGCGCGTCTACGTGGACGGCGGCGCCGACATGCTGGCACTGTCCACTTCTTTCACCTTATGGTGCGTACCGCAGGTCTTCTTCTACGGGCTGTACACCGTGCTCGGGCAGATTCTGGCCGCCAAGGACCATTTTGGCACGTATGCGTGGAGTTCTGTGGGAGCCAATGTCATCAGCTGCATAGGTTTCACTGCCTTCATTGTGCTGTTCGGCAAGTCAGACAAGCAGCCGCTCAGCTTTTGGACGGGAGACAAGGTGGCGCTCACCGCCGGCGCGTGGACGCTCGGTGTGGCCTTCCAAGCGCTCGTCCTGTTCCTGCCGCTGTTCAAGATAGGTTTCCGGTTCCGCCCCAAGTTCGGCCTGCACGGCATCGGCCTGCGCCAGATGGGATCGGTGGCCGCATGGAGCATCGGCATCGTGATCGTGGACCAGATTGCCAACATCATCAACACACGCGTCACCACCTCGGCTCCGCTCAAGGCCCACGAACAGCTGCACACCAGCCTGTACGAGGTTGCCGGCAACGCCAGCTACCAGAACGCCTACACGATTTATATCCTGCCATACTCGCTTATTGCGGTGTCGGTGGCCACCGCCATTTTCCCGCGCATCGCCCAGTCCATCGCCGACCGGGACTTGGGTTCCGCACGCGCCGACCTGAGCCAATCGCTGCGTAACGTATGGCTGCTGATGTGCTTCTTCACTGCGGTATTCGTGGTGATGCCGGTGCCCATCATGCTGGCGCTGCTGCCATCGGTGAGCGTGAAAGAGGCGCTGCTCATGTCTGGGCCGCTCATCACGCTGGCGTTTAGCCTGCCGCTGTCGTCCACGTATCTCATCATTCAGCGTACCTTCTATGCCTTCGAGGACGGTTTCCATCCCTTCCTGTTTGTGGTGTTGCAAGCCGGTCTGCAAGTGGTGCTTCTGATGGTCGGTATCGTGCTCATTCGCCCCGACAACTGGGCTGCCCTGCTTGGTGCCACCATATCGGTGAGTTACCTTCTGCCGTTCCCGGTTTTGGTGGGTATGCTGCGAAAACGGTTCGATAACAACCTCGACGGCAGGCGGCTGACCGGCACGTTCGCCAAAGGCATCATCGCCATGGCAGTGGCCATGGTCGGCGGCCTGCTCCTCCAGCATGCCGTCTACGCACTGTTCGGTGCGCATTTGGAGGCGCATTCGGGCCAGATGAACTGGATACAGGCCGTGGCCATATGCGCGGTGCTTGCGGTGCTTGTCGTAGTGCTCTACCTCGGCACGCTGTGGGTGCTCAAAACCGGTGAGCTGGTCACCGTTGCCACCGATGTAATCACACGTGTCCGTGATCATTCCGGCGACGTCATCATCAACGCGGTGCTCGGTCAGCCCAATGGCAAGCGGCCTCACGTGGCCCAACACGCCATTCCTGACGACAGCGAATCGTACCGGGTGGTGATGAGTCCGCGTTTGCAGGAGCCAAGAATCCTGTACAGTTCCCCCCGCCCTTCCGTTCCGGAGCCTCCGGCACCCGCCCCGGTCACTCCTGCGGTTAGAATGGGTGAAAGAAAAAGACAGTCAGTTGTTCATGTGCGCCATGGAGCTAGAAATATTATGAAACCTCAGCCAGGAGACGTTGCCATCGGCCGATACACGTTGGTGGCTCAGCTGCGCTCAGCTCCCGGCATTGAGGCTTGGCATGTCAAGGATCAGGTGCTTGGCGGTGAGCGCCAGATGTTCGTCATCACCGACAAGCAGTCCATCGCCCACACCGAGGCGGTGGCATCCTCGCTTGCCCTCTCGCGCAGCAGCATGTTCACGCAAGTCAGCCAGATGCAACACGTTGGCAGTGTGCCGGTGCTGGTCACCCATCTTGACGAGGGTGAGGCGCTGAGCGACTATATGAAGCCCGACAGCGGGCGCACGTTGAGCATGGAAGCCATTCGCTCGATTGTGGGTGAGGTGGCAAACGGTCTGCATCAGCTGCTTTCTGACGGCCTGAACCTGCATACGTTGAGTTCGGACATGGTGCGCGTCACCAGTGATGGTGTGAAGATTGCCGATGCTCCGGTCAGTGCGCTGTTCTCCGACTTTGTGCAGGCGCCGGAGATGGATGCGGAACGCATCGCCATCTATCAGACCTCGGCGTTGCTGTATGCCATACTCACCGGGCGGACCACTGCAAATGTGGAAACCTTTGATTTCAGTAGGTTTGATCCAGATGTTCCTGAAGAATTTCAGGTTATCTGCCGGCGTGGCCTGACGGTGCAGTACGCCGAAGCGAAATCCAATGCTTCGGGCATCGCCGACAAGGACGGCAAATCTCCCACCATCTCCATGGTTTCGATCTCCGAACTGATGGCGCTGCTGGGCGACTGGACGCCTGTGGCAGAACTTGGCGAGCAGGATTTGAGCCGTCCCAAGAGTCAGGCTCCGTCCACCATCGCCATGATTAAGCTCCGCGCCGTGGGCAAGAACAATGTGATTGCGCTGCCGGGTGAACTTACGGGTTCCGCAGATGCATCCCAGTCCGCTGCTGTCTCTGCGGTTTCTGCTGGTGCGGCTGGAGCTGCGGGAGTGGCCGCAGGTTTGGCGCAGCAATCGACGCATGGTGCCGCGACAGGGCACACAGATCAGGCTGCTCGTACAGCGGATGGTGCAGCAACCTCATCGCGTACAGTAGTCGGCAACGGCAGCGCCGCGGGTGCACCTGCCAATGCCCGGAGTACAGCGCAAAGTGATGCTGTGGCTCAGCAGGCAGCTCGTCAAGCAGCGCGTGCGGCTCGGCGGTCTGCCGCCCAGTCCGGCGCGCAATCCGAGCAGCGCTCGATGCCCGCTTCCATCCAGCCGCAAGGCCAGGCGCAGCCCGTTTCGGCGGCTGCCAGCACAGCGGCCATGCCCCCCATGCCGGCGGCGCAAGCGAACTACTCTGTGCCTTCCAACTACTCTGTGCCCTCCAACCACTCTGCGCCCTCCGATCCAGAGTCCTCCGCTCCTGTGACCTCTGCTCCGGCCAAGCAGTCGTCTCGTCGGTTCTGGAAGCGCGGTCAGCAGGCCGTCCAGCCCGCTGCCGCTCCGGCGCCGCCGCAAACCGGCCAGTCTTACGGCGAAGACACCGGCGCAGGTATGGATTTTCATGACATCGCCGCAGCCGAGATGGCGCAGGCCTTCAGGCCAATCGACGCGTATGCGGACGATTCGCTGTTCCCCGACTTCGAAGTGGTGCAGCAGAACAACCAGTCCACCACACAATTCGACTTCAATACGCACGCCTCGCGCGCTGGTGCAGTCGGCGAAGACACCGGTGGTCTCTCCTTCGAAGCCACTGGCCGCATCCCCGTCTTTGGCCCCAACGGCATGCCCATAGAGCCAGGGAACGAGTCCGCTCGTGCCCTGCGCGCCGAACAACAGGCCGCCAAGGCTGCGGGCGGCGAGATACTGCCTCCCAGCTTCACGCCGGCCTCCCAGACCAAGGGCAGTGCTGATATCGCAGATACTCCGCTGTTCGGCAAGGTGACCACCAAAGTCATCGCCATCGTGGCAGTGATTGTGGTCGTGCTTGCGGCTGCCGGATTCGCGGTCTTCAACCTGCTAGGCAAGGGCGGTATCGGTGACTCCTCTCCCGACCCGTGGCCGAACATGCACGTCAACCAGGTGCCGTTCAGCGGCAACACCGAGGATGATAAGCCCAAGAGCGAGGACAGGAAGAAGCCTAAAGCGCAGGAAGAGGCCAAGCCGGAGAACACCACGCCGTTTGATGTGGACACCCAGACGTTCCTCACTCGTCCCGACGGGCAGGACGGCTATGGGTACTACATGCACTTGAGCCAGCCGCAGGAAGTCTCGAAGTTTGTGATTACCATCCGTACTTCGGGCGGCAACGCCCAGCTGCTCGCTAACACCACCCATGATCCGACAACCGGTCAGCAGGTGGCACAGTTCAGCTTCGACGCCTCCGGTACCACGGAAGTGAAACTTGACAAGAAGGTCACCTCTCAGGACTTCATGCTCTGGGTGCCCACCAACTCGTTGCCCGAGAACCATCTGTACATCGTCAAAGTGCAGTTCTTCTAATGCATCGCTGTGAACATACGCTTGAGGAAAGGCTTGGAACGCATGGTGAATGACGCAAGCACACCCACTCCGAAGGTCATCAGGAACGACCCTTGGTACGATTCCTATGCCTCGAGGGCTCAGTCCATGCAGGCCTCCGAGATTCGGGCGCTCTTCTCCGTGGCATCCCGGCCTGATGTGGTCTCGCTTGCCGGCGGCATGCCCTACTTGAAGCGCATGCCGTTCGATGAGCTTTCCGATTTGCTGGCCAAAATGTTGCGCGACAAGGGCGATCAGGCGTGGCAGTACGGCTCTGCGCAGGGCGATCCGCATCTGCGTGAGGACGTGCTGCAGATCATGGAGCTTGAGGGCATCACCGACGTGCAGGCTGATGATGTGGTGATTTCCAACGGATCGCAGAATGCCATCGACTTGGTTACGCGTATCATGTGCGACCCGGGAGATGTGGTGATTTCCGAAGCCCCGAACTACGTGGGGGCACTTGGTGTGTTCCGCTCGTTCCAAGTGGAAGTGGCCAATGCCGCCACCGACGAGGACGGGTTGATTCCCGAGTCGTTCGAACAGACCATCCTGGATCAGCAGGCTGCCGGCAAAAAGGTGAAGTTCCTGTACACCGTGCCTAACTTCCACAACCCCGCCGGTGTCACGCTCAGCGTGGAACGCCGTCCGCGCATTCTCGAGATCGCCCGTAAATATCATGTGCTCGTTGTGGAGGATAACCCCTACGGCCTGCTCGGTTTTGATGGCCAGACCTATCCTGCTCTGCGCTCCATGGACAGTGAGAACGTGGTCTATCTGTCCAGCTTCTCCAAAATCATCGCTCCTGGCATGCGCATCGCATGGATTGTGGCACCTCCGGGAATTCGCAAAAAACTCGTGCTCGCCAATGAGGCGAGCATCCTGTGCCCGCCGAATATGAGCCAGATGACCATCACCACCTACCTCGACAACTTCGACTGGAAAGCGCAGATCGCCGACTACCGGGGTATGTACAAGGAACGTTGCGATGCGATGGACACGGCGTTGAAGGAATATCTGCCGTACTGTTCGTGGAACAAGCCCAAGGGCGGGTTCTACATATGGCTTAAGATTCCCGACGAACTCAACTCAAAGGCCATGCTGCCGCGCGCCACCACGGCGAAAGTCGCGTATGTGGCCGGTACGGGCTTCTATCTGCACGGTGAAGGCACGCATCATATGCGTCTCTCGTTCTGCTACCCCACACCCACTGAGATTCGCGAGGGGATTCGCCGCCTGTCCGGGGTGATGGAAGCCGAGCGTGAGACCGCGGAGCTTTTCGGCACGTCAGGGCCACGCGGCTGACCGGCGCGCCATGCACTACGGTTGCAGCTCACCCCAAGCTGCATAACCAGCACATTCGGCACAATACGAAAGCAGGGTATACGATGGACGATTCATTGCAGAGTGATTCATGGCTGCCGGCCAAGCAGACGAGCGACGGTGCTGAAGCAGACGAGCGGAACTCGTACGAGATACTTACCTCGCTGTTCAACTCGGTTGATGCTGCGGGTGCCGCGTCAGGTTCCGACGAGTCCAACGGCACGATTGATTTTGGCTTGCCGGAGGATTCGGCAGCAGAGGTTTCCGCAGATGATAGTGCCGATTTGGTACACAATGAGTGGGCTGAGGCCATTCATGGCGATGCCGCTGACGATGCTGCCGATGATTCTGGTGCATCTGCGAATGCTGCAGCCACTACCGGCTACTCTTTCATGACTGACCGGTCGGACAGCTCTGACTTTGCCCCTTCCGTCGGTGGTGTGGCTTCCCTCTCGGTCCCTATGATTGACGGCGCCGCTGTCGCGGCTACGGCAGCGAAAGATTTCGCCAGTCCTGTATCTGTTGATGCTGCTGGTGATGCCGCTGCTGGCGATACTGATGCCGCTGCCGGTTTGCTCTCCGATATGCGTGACATGTCTGGTGAGCAGGATCGTGACGTTGACTTCGTGCCGATTCTCTTCCCTGAGCATCGAGGTGAGCACGCGCGCAGTAACTCTGATTCAGCGTTGCCGACGCTCTCTGGAGCAGGTCTCGGCGTTGACCGGTCCTCCACCACCGTGCTGGTGATATGTGGCGGTTTCAGCCATGAGCGCGATGTCTCCATTGCGTCCGGTCATCGTGTCGGCGGGTTCTTGGAGGAATCCGGCTGGAACGTTGCCTTCCACGATATGGACGGCGATCTGCTGAACTACCTTGCCGATCCGGCAACTCGCCCCGACATTGTCTGGCCGCTGCTGCACGGTGCCATCGGTGAGGACGGCTCGATTCGTGACATCCTCGAGATGGAGGGACTGCCCTATATCGGCTCCCGCCCCAAGGCATCCCGCACCGCGTGGAGCAAGCCCATCGCCAAGAATATGGTACGCAAGCTCGGTGGCCTGTCCACACCGCATTCGGTCACGCTGCCCGAGGCCATGTTCCGTGAGCTTGGTGCCGGCAGGGTTGTGGACTTGCTGGTCAAGTCGCTGCAATTGCCGCTGTTTGTCAAACCCACCATGGGTGGTTCGGCCTTGGGTTGCACTCGTGTGGATGATGCCGCGCAGCTCCCGCAAGCTATGGTGGACTGCTTTGCATACGGTGATGTGGCGCTGGTTGAGCAAGCTGTGGCCGGTACGGAGATTTCGGTGTCGATCCTCGACATCGGCGGTGAGTCTCTGGTGTTGCCGCCACTGGAGGTGTCCACGCCGGAGGGAAGGTACGATTATGAGGCTCGTATCGTCCCTGGCCCCACAGATTTCTATGTGCCGGCCCGTTTGCCGCAGGAGACGCTGAAAGCAGCGCAGACAGCAGCCAAAAAAGCACATGAAACGTTGGGTTTGCGTGATATCTCCCGCACTGATTTCATTGTGGATGAGCAAGGTGTGCCGCAGTTCCTCGAGGCCAATGTGGCGCCGGGCATGACGTCTACTTCGCAGCTGCCGCAAGCTGCTGTGGCGGCTGGCTACAATTTGGGTGACCTCTACTCCTACCTGGTGGAGTCCGTGCTGAACGAGCACCGTGCCTAGAGCATCAGCGTAGTGTGGATGTGTGGCGCTGCTGTTCAGATTTTGTCCATACTCACAGACTTTTCACATTCCATCAGCTATGATAGATACTAGAGTTGGCTTGAAAGGGCGAGTCAACAGTAATCAGAAAGGAGCCGTCATGGAGAAAAAGTCTTCGAACGGTTGGAAGTTCTTTGCGCTGCTCTTCGGAGGTCTGCTCGCTGTAGTCGTCGCCATGTATGTGCGTAAGCAGCAGAATCCGGATTACGATCCGTGGGAGGAGCCTTGGGAGAACAGTTCCTCGCCCGTCGATTTGGGTCTTGACAAGGAAACCGGAGAGATTCCGACCACGCCAGGCTTGGCCTGATTGTTTGTTCCCCGCTGCCGCGCTGTTGAGCTGAGGCAGCAGGGAACCTTATTGCGGCTGTTCTGAGCACCGTGTGGTGTTTGGGGCAGCCGTTTTTCGTTATACATACCGTTGTAGCGGTGTATTGCGGCGGTTGTGGTGGTACTGATTCATAATCGGAGACATCAACCAGATTGTGTGTCTGCTGTTTATAATCTCGATTCGGTGACGTGGAGTGTGTCTGCTGTTGCGCCCGCCGCTGTCCACGCGTCCGTTGCGCATGGTCCGTGTATCATAGTCCGGCGGCATGTCCAGCTTATAATGGGCGCATGGCTGCAATTCGAGAGCAAGATATTTCCAAAGGCATGCGTGCGTTCGACCAGTGGCGATCTGCCGCCGAACCCCATCGCAGCGAATCGCTGGAGGCAAGGCTCGCGTTCTCGCCCGATTTGCCGCGCCCCACTTGGGCTATGGCAGTGCGTTACTCGCTTTATTTACTGGAAAACAAGGCTCCCGGTCCTGGGGTGGAAGTGCGCGTGGCCCCATGGAGCGCCGTCAAGATTCTCGACGGTCCGGCCTCGGATCCTCACAACCTCACCCCTCCGGATGTTATTGAGCTGGAACCGGATGTTTGGCTGCGCTTGGCTTGCGGTCTGACCCAGTGGGCCGAGGAGAAAGAAGCCGGCCGCATTACCGCAGTAGGGGAGCGCGACGACCTCTCCGCCCTACTGCCGCTTGATTAACCGCCTATTTTGCTGCGAGTAAAGCTTGCGTTACTTCCTCTACCTTCGTTACCTTCGCTCCCCTCACGTTCATTCCGCGAGTACTTTTCGAGCGCATGCGGGTAAACCAAAAATAAAAATGGCGGAATACCGCGGTTTTCAACTGACGGTTATGCCGCACCTCTCGAAAAAGTACTCACGGAATGAGCGAACCCCAATATGAGGCCTATAAGTAAGCCCCATCGCGCCAATGAATTGGGCAATGGGGGATAGGTCTCGAGATTCGCTGGTTATCGCGCCTGCCATTCGCGGCGTGTAATCATTTGGATGGTTGACGGGTAGCGTTTGCCGATCAGTGGGTAATCGCAGTCGATGCCACTGCACACGGTGTGCATGCCGCAGTGCTCCATCACACGGCGCGAGCCGATATTACTGTCGTAATGTTGCCCCCAAACGGCCGGTACCTGCAAGTCGTTGAACGCGTAGTCCAACAGTGCGGTCAGAGCTTCAGACGTCAAGCCTTGTCCCCAGAAGGGTTTGCCAATCCAATATCCGATGGCTCGCGCACCGAGCAGGTCATTCCCGTATTGCGCGCGCAACGCATCGTCACTGTTGATCGTGGCGATGATGTCGTCTTCCATGGGCTTGAGGCTGATGCTGCCAATCGGGCCGCTGGCGGTGCCGGTATCGTTGCTGTCGTTAGCGGTAGTGGCATTGTCGGCGTCGTTGCGCAGCACGATGGCGAAAGTACCGTCGTCGCTGAGCACATTGGTGATGGTATCGCGGCTTTCCTGCACGCTGCCGTGTGCTGGCCATCCCGCGCGCGGCCCGACCTCGGCGTCGTTGGCGTAATGGAACAGGGACTGGGCTTCGGCGTCATCATGGGTGTTCCAAGGTCTCAATACGAGGCGTTGCGTGGTAATCATGTCGTGTCCTTCCCTGTTGCGTAGTGGTAGCCGGGTGTATGGGATGCCTATCCGGGCTGCGCAGTGCAACCCTGGCCGCAGCACATGCCGGTTAGCAGCATGGTATATGCCCTCTCGCATAAGGGGAGTAAACCGAAGTCCAGCATATGGAACCAGCTGGTGAAGGTAGCATAACATCTGACGAAGTTGTAGAAGTCGTAACGGAGCGGATGACGGGAGTCGAACCCGCCTCTGAAGCTTGGGAAGCTTCCATTCTACCGATGAACTACATCCGCATGTAGCGCAAGCGCATACGGGCTTCACCATACCACAGTTTCTCTTACATAACAATGTGCGCGGCCGTGTCGCTGCAGGTGCGGTCATAGGCATGAACTGTGCTTCTGCGCGTTGCTGCTGGGCTGCATGACCTTACTTAAGCTGGAATGCGCAGACCTAGGTACCGGCATCGAGCGGAGCGAACTCCACGCTCGCTTCAGATACAACAAACCCCGGTGGGCTTGGCACCGGGGTAAGGAGAAGAGAAAAGAAGAAAGGATTCAATTATCTGGGACTGTGCCCGGCCAGTTGTTGCTGACAACTCTTATATAACTACCTCAAGCTCCGAGGAAAGCTGGAATTACCTGAGAATTGTCTGTGAAACGGAATTTGGCGTGTACCACGCGCCTTGCCTGTGGCAGCGGCTAGACTGGAACCAGACTATGCCGGCCGTCAGTCCGAGCGCCGGCGCGACCCAAGGAGACTGGATTCATGCTGCTTTCCGATCGTGACATTCTCGCCGCTCAAGCCGACGGCCACATCTCGCTCGAGCCGTGGGATCCTTCCATGGTGCAGCCGGCGTCCATCGATGTTCGCCTTGACCGCTATTTCCGTCTGTTCAACAACCATGCCTACACCTATGTGGATCCGGCGGAAAACCAGGGCGCGCTCACCGAACAGTTCGAGGTCGGCCCGGACGAGCCGTGGATTCTGCACCCCGGCGAGTTCGCGCTCGGCTCCACATGGGAGTACATCAAGCTCGACCCCACCATGGCGGCGCGTCTGGAAGGCAAGAGTTCGCTGGGGCGCCTCGGTATTCTCACCCATTCCACTGCCGGGTTCATCGACCCGGGGTTCGAGGGGCACATCACCCTTGAGCTGTCGAACGTGAGCACGTTGCCGGTAAAGCTGTGGCCGGGCATGAAGATCGGGCAAATGTGCTTCTTCGAGATGAGTTCGCCCTCTGAGCATCCCTATGGGTCGTCCAGCGCAGGGTCGCACTACCAGGGTCAGCGCGGCCCTACGCCTTCGCGCTCCTACGAGCACTTCTATCGCGCGCATATCGAGGACTGAATTGGGAGGACACGCACGCGGGCTGTGCGTCGGGGCTGTGCGTCACTTTAGTGGCATCGAGCAGTTGAGACGGCACACCGTGTGCAGCAAGGTTCCCGTTGCAGGATTAGCATAATTCAGGCGTCCACGAATAAACGGACGCGGTACGGTACAGTTTACCTGATTGCGATGCAGCAACAGTACAACTGTCATACTTCATATTCGCTGCGTCGAGTGTGAACCGCCTGCGGCATAAGCGTTGCCGCGGGGTGCTGGGACAATGGGAGCATGGCTAATAAGAAGGGCCCGACTAAAGGTTCGGGCGGGAAACATCGCAATGCATTGAAGGGCAAGGGCCCCACGCCCCGCGCCGAGGATCGTACGTACCACAAGGCATATAAAGCCAAGAAGCGCAATGAGAAGCGGGAATTCTCCGATCCGCGTCTCGCTGCGCGCCGTCGTGCCACCAAGTACGCTTCGGACTCCGACGACTTGGTATTCGGCCGCAACTCGGTACTTGAGGCGCTGCGCGTTGGTGTGCCGAGTTCGCAGCTGTACATCGCCGCACGCATTGAGCACGACGACCGTACGCGCGACATCGTGCGTTTGGCAGGGCAGCAAGGCCTTAACCTGCTGGAGGCTGACCGGCTCGAAATGGACCGCATCGCCCACTCCAAGACGCATCAGGGTGTGATTCTGAAGGTGCAGCCTTACCAGTACTCCTCGCTGCGTGACCTGGTCGATCGCGCTGAGAAAAAGTCGCACGCCATGGAAGAGGCGAGCTCTGTGGCTGCTCGCATGACTGCACGTCCGCTGTTCATCGCGCTTGACGGTGTGACCGACCCGCAGAATCTCGGCGCGGTCATCCGCTCGGCGGCGGCGTTTGGTGCCAACGGTGTGATTCTGCCGGAGCGTCGTTCGGCTTCTGTCACGGCTGCTGCGTGGAAGGTTTCAGCCGGCGCTGCCGCGCATTTGCCGGTGGCGCGCGTGGTGAATCTTACCAAGGCCATCGAGGCCCTTAAGGAGCGCGGATATTACGCGGTCGGACTTGACGGTGGTGGCAGTGCCGTGGTGGGAGAGTCCGGGTTCGAGACTGACCCACTGGTGGTGGTGCTCGGTTCGGAAGGCAAAGGCTTGAGCCGTCTGGTGCGTGACGCTTGCGATTCGATTGCAGGCATTCCGATCAGCAGCAATGTGGAGTCGCTCAATGCTTCGGTGGCGGCAGGCATCAGCCTCTATGCCGTCTCCCGTGCGCGGCAGAAAGCCGGCGACGCGGCCTGATTGGTGTGTGGTGAGGCCGCTGTGCAATCTTCATTCAATAGGGATGTTTTTCGGTATTGAGACGATTTGCGGAATAAAGAATCGTTGGAAAATCGCCGTTTTGAATATTCAGTTTTCGCATTTTCGCGAAAACGTCCCTACTGAATGAATTTGGTCGGCTCTCAGGGTTTATTGCGCCCAGACTGAGGCGTCTTGGTCATATTCATCGTCGGAATCATCGGCGTTGAAGTCGCCAGTGCTCCCGGCTCCGTCGGCACCGCCAAAGTCCGCAGAATCGCCGTAGATCGAGCGCTCGTCGATGACGCCTGAGTCGGCATCGGCGTTGATTTCAGCCAATGCTTCTGAATCCAAACCGTACTGCGGCAGCGCATGCTTGATGTAATCATCCGCAGCCAGTGCAGTCGGCACGTCGTGCCCCGCTTTTTCTGCCATTTTCCAACGATTCTCAAGTACTTCGTGGAAAAATTGCGCAGGCTCAATCTGTGAACGGTATTGCGCTGGAATCATGCGCACAGTAGGCTCGAACACTTCGCGCATCCAGTCGGTGGCCACGATTTCCAGCTCTTCGCCATCTCGCCATGTGGAGGCGCGGTAGGCATCCAAATCGTTGAGCAGACGGCGTGCCTGATTCTCCTGCACGTCCAACCCGGTGAGCCGCAGCAGCTTGCGCGACGCGTAGCCGGCATCGACCACGCGCGGTCGCACCAGCACACGGTTGCCGTCTGGCGCGGTTTTGACTTCCAACTCGTCCACGTCAAAGCCCAAATCATTGAGTTTGTTGACGCGCTTTTCGATTTTCCACATCTCGTCGGGTCCGAAGTCTTCTTCATCGGTGAGTGCGGCCCACAGCGAATCGTAGCGTTCGATGAGTCGGTTGCCCACCTCCACTTCGTCCACATTGTCGGGTAGCAGTTTGCCCGAGCTGAGATCCATGAGTTCGCCGATGATATTAGTGCGCGCCAGGTCCATGTCGTAGCTGCGCTGGCCTAGGGACAGTGAGGTGTGGAGGGCTCCGGTCTCGGCATCTACCAAGAAGGCGGAGAATGCGTCGGCATCGCGCAGAAACAGCACATTGGAAAGGGAGACGTCGCCCCAGTAGAAGCCTGCCAAATGCAGACGTACCATGAGCACGGCGAGAGCGTCGATAAGACGTTCTGCAGTTCCGGCGCGTAGGTTTCGAGCAAACAAGGCACGGTAGGGGAGGGAGAATTTCAACTGTTTGGTGACGAGCATGGATTCCAGCGGTTCGCCATCTTTGGTGTGGCGCCCCGTGACTACGGCGATGGGGCGGACGGTGGGCAGATCAAGCTTTTGCAACCTGCGTAGCAGCTCATACTCTTTGGCAGCCATACGGCTGGTGATCTCTTTCATCGCGTAGATTTCGTCACCCACATGCACGAATCGCACCACGTGCCGGGAAATGCCTCGTGGCAGGTTGGCGAGCAGGTCTTCGGGCCATTGCGCCAGCGGCAGTTCCCACGGCAAGGTGAACATTTTCGGATTTGAGCTTGCGGCAGTGATGTTGAGCGCGCGCGGCTCGGCCATGGTCTCGCTGTTGGCGTCCACATTTACGGACGTCGCTTTGATTACGCGAGGGTCCATCTGCTCAGATCCGGTCAATTTCATACCTCCAATGTAGCGGCAACGCGCGATGCTGCGCGGATGGGTCGGTGGTTTTGGTTGGGTTGTATGCGGTGGTGTGTATTTAGGAGGTGGCGTGTATGTGGTGCTGTACGTATGCAATGGGGGCGTGTATGCGGTACCGCTGTACGTATGCATGGCGGTATGTGTGCACACCGCTGTACCCGGGGCTGTGCACACCGCTGTACTCAGGGCCATGTGTGTACAGTGCCGTGTGCGTACTCAGGGCTGTACGTACAGCGGCGGGCATCGGCTGATACTTCGGCTGCCGTAACGCGCAGAAGTCCCGCAAGCGGTTGGGCTGTGCGGGACT
Organism: Bifidobacterium sp. ESL1130; assembly: GCF_058507935.1. Lineage (NCBI taxonomy): Bacteria > Bacillati > Actinomycetota > Actinomycetes > Bifidobacteriales > Bifidobacteriaceae > Bifidobacterium > Bifidobacterium sp. ESL1130. The sequence goes on from NZ_CP196379.1 coordinate 177,325, forward strand.
TCTACAATTGCACGCTAACTGAATGCGAACCGGTCAGTTACTGACCTTGGCATCCTAGTTGAGGCGGAGCTCAGAGGCCGGCGAGAAGAGATGCATCTTGGTCGGATCGATCTTGATCTTGACCGTCTCTCCGACCTTCGGCAGCTTGCGCGGGTTCACGCGGATGGTAGTGAGCTTGTTCTGGTCGCTCATGGTGGCTGTGGCTTCGGCGGCGGAACCGTCGGTGACGATGTTGCCGTAGATGTATCCGTCAGACCCCAAATCCTCTACGTTGACCACGTTGAGGGAGAAGGCGTTCGTGTCGTCGGCGTCAGCCAAATCGGCGTCTTCGGGACGGAAGCCAACCACGATCTGACCGTTGTCCTCGGCCGTCAGCTTGTTTACCGCGTCGGCAGGCAGATCCACGGCATCGCTGCCAATCTTGGCCTTACCGTCCACCACCGGGTGGGTGTTGATGTTCATGGAAGGCGAGCCGATGAAGCCGGCCACGAACACGTTCGCCGGGCGATCATACAGCTCGGTCGGCGCGCCTACCTGCTGGAGGATGCCGAGCTTGATGACGGCAATGCGGTCGCCCATGGTCAGCGCTTCGGTCTGGTCGTGGGTGACGTACAGGGTGGTGACGCCGAGCTGGCGCTGCAGGGCTGCGATCTGGGTACGGGTCTGCACACGCAGCTTCGCGTCCAAGTTGGAGAGCGGCTCATCCATGAGGAAGACCTTCGGCTTACGCACGATGGCGCGGCCCATAGCAACGCGCTGGCGCTGGCCGCCGGAGAGTGCCTTGGGCTTGCGGTCGAGGAACTCGGTGAGGTCGAGCACCTTCGCCGCCTCTTCCACGCGCTTGCGGATCTCGTCCTTGGGTGTGCCGGCAATCTTGAGCGCGAAGCCCATGTTGTCGGCCACGGTCATGTGGGGGTAGAGTGCGTAGTTCTGGAAGACCATGGCGATGTCGCGGTCCTTGGGCTGAACGGTGGTGACGTCCCTGTCGCCGATGAAAATCTTGCCCTTGTTGACCTCTTCGAGGCCGGCGAGCATGCGTAGGGTGGTGGACTTGCCGCAGCCGGAAGGGCCGACGAGCACGAGGAATTCACCGTCTTTGATGTCGAGGTTGAGGTTGTCTACCGAGGGCTCCGAATTGCCCGGGTAGATACGTGTGACGTTGTCAAAAGTGACTTTTGCCATGATGTTCCTTTCATCGGCAGGTACGTGCCGAACGATCCGTTGTGAAGGGTTCTTTTTACTGGTGCTTTGGTGCCAACTTCGGCTCTGAAACTCCAGTGTTTGTTACGCAGCCCGCGCGAAGGTCTCTCCGGCGAGCCGTTAGTGTTCTAGTATACACGGCTTTGACGGGGTGCGGCGACGTTTTCCGAATTTTGGTCGGGAATCGCGTTGGTTGCCTTGTGTGTGATTCCAGTTGCTGACCTGAAATGGTGTTGGGGCGGTGGTGGTTGGATGGCGAGTTGTGTTGGGTGACAGGGTTGACGCATTTTTGGACATTGACGCGTATACCGACAGAAAACGGGTGGCTTGTGTCGATATTTGCGGCGGTGATCAATAGTGCAGTAGAAGTTCAGTGCGGACCGAGTGGCTAGGGTCGAGTGGCTGGGGCGAGTGGTTGGTGAGTTGGTAGATTGTGCGCACGGTTGCAGACGCCGTTTTCCGAAGACGATATCAACTCCGCGCTCGCATTGCGTTGGTATCTCGCGCCGGTGTAGACGTGGGTTCGAATGAGCAATTTCCATAAAGGTGGCATATGTGGTTTTGTGAGATGGGCAGCCTGACTGTTGCGCGTCGGTTCTGACGTGTTGGGCGCGGGGTGTGCAACAAAACCGACGCTAAGTCGGAGTAAGCGACGGTTTTGTTGCATGGGAGTGAGGCAGCGCAGCGTTTCCGTCGCTGACTTGCGCGCAGTGACGGTTCTGTTGCGCAGAGCGAGGTTGATGCAGCATTTCCGTCGCTGAGGTGGTGTGAGCGTCGGTTTTGACGCGTTGGGTGCGGGTTGGACTGAGCTGACTGGTTGGCGAGCTGGAGGGTTGGCTGTGCTGGTTGAATCGGGTGGATCTAGTCAGCTGGTGGGGTTGGGTGGACTGAACGGACTGGATGGATTGGGTTGGTTGGCTGTCGACCGTCGGGCTGACGGATCGGGGTTGTATGGACCTCGTGGGCTGGACGGACTGTACCCGCTTTGGTAGTTTGCGCCGGAAGATGGGTACGGTTTGGTTATAAAAGTGGAGTGTGGTGATCGGATCGTACCCACTACTGTGCTTGTGGTGGAGTGTGGGTACGGTTTGGTTACGAAGGGTACGGTTGGTGTCTGAATTGTACCTATTGTGGTAGGTTGCATCTGGAAGTGGGTACAGTTTGGTCATGAATGGGGCATATGGTGACCGAAATGTACCCATAATCGTGGTGCTGATGGTATTTGGGTACATTTTGGACATGGCACGAATAGCGACAGAAAACAGCCAATTTCTATCGCTTTTCTGGCAGTGTGAGTCTGTTGTGCATGGAATGTGTGGCGATTGATGCGGCACTGCAAAGGGACTGCGCTCGAAAAGTGCGCTGATATATTGCGCAAGAAAAGTGTAGAAATGTGCTATACCTTCCGCTCGAAAAGTGTATCAAGTGTGGTTATCGTGCGCATGAAAAGTGCGATATACTTGCTTACAGTGCGCATGAAAAGTGCTCTGCAGTAAGCGGAAGCCTTATAGAAAGCCGGTTTTACAGGCTGCACGGATTAAGAAACGAGGAGCTAGGCATGTATCGAGATATCGACGATAAACTGCTGCGCTGGAGCCGGTCAGCTCGCCGCAAACCCCTGGTGCTCTGCGGTGCGCGTCAGGTCGGCAAAACCTATGCGCTGCTCCATTTGGGCCAGAGCACCTACGCTTCGTACGCCTATGTGAACCTGCTGGATGAGGCGAGCCGCAACGCGTTCGCGCCGCAATACCGGGCGCAACAGGTCATCGAAAACATTGGGCTGCTCACTGGAGTCAACATTGAACCGGGTCGCACGCTGGTGATTATTGACGAAATCCAAGAGGAACCTCGCGCGCTGTCTCTGCTCAAAGCGTTCGCTGAAGAAATGCCGGAATACCATATCGCTGCGGCGGGGTCGTACCTTGGCATCGCCTATCACGCCGGGCGTTCGTTCCCCGTCGGCAAAGTTGACATGCTCGACATGTTTCCACTCACCTATCTGGAGTACCTGCGCGCGGCAGGCAAAGAGCAGCTTGCACGGTGGATAGGTGAGGGCGACTTTGAGCGGCTTACGGCGTTCGAGGCCGATCTGCAGCGGGAGTTGCGCACATATTATTACGTTGGCGGCATGCCGGAAGCGGTGAACGTGTTTCTTGGGGCAGGTACCGAGACGGGCGGTTCCGGTGCAGACACTCTCTGTGCAGACGCTCCCGGTACAGATGTGCAACCGATTCATCGAGATGAGGGGCACGTGAGTCAGCGCAGTGCGGGGCAGTCGAGTCGGCGCAGCGAAACGCAGCCGTGGAGCAGCCTGGCGAAACGCGCCCGCACGCGCGACGATTACGCGGCAGTGCGCGCTGTGCAGCGTGAATTGCTGACTGCGTATGATCGCGATTTTTCCAAGCACCTGCATGGCGATGTTGCGGTGGATGCGGAACGCGTGCGCCTGGCGTTCCGCTCTATTCCCGCCCACCTGAGCCGTGAGAATCACAAGTTTGTGTTTGGGCATATTGCTAAAGGTGCTCGTAGCGCGCAGTACGAGACAGCCATTCAGTTCATTGTGGATTCTGGTTTGGCCATGCGTGTCTACCGCCTGTCCAAAATAGCCTTGCCGTTGCGAGGGTATGAGGATTTATCGGCGTTCAAACTGTACATGCTCGACGTGGGGTTGCTTGGAGCAGCAATGGACGTTGATGCCGGTGAGTTGCTGCTCGGGAATACGGGACTTGAGGAATACAAGGGGGCGATGACTGAGCAGTATGTCTGCCAACAGTTGGTGGCGGCCGGGCAGTCCCCCTACTATTGGGCATCCAAAAATGGTTCCGGGGAGATTGACTTCGTAGTCAAACACGGTGGCGCTGCAGCTCCAATCGAAGTCAAAGCTGAAGAAAACGTTCATGCGAAAAGTCTGAAGACGGTGTGCCGTGAGACCGGACTGCATGGCTACCGGTCGTCAATGCGTGGATTCCGTGAGCAGGACTGGCTGACCAATGTGCCCTTGTGGTCGGTGGGAGCGTATTTCGCGCGTGTGTGAGGGCTTGCTGGGCGTTGCATGAGTTCAGCGGCAGTGCCTTGGCGGTGAGCGCGCATGCTGAGGGCGCACCGATAGATAGGGTACATAGCGCAGTGGTGACGCCGCAGGTAGGGGCAAATGACGAGAGACGAAAGTTAAATTCGAGTGTGACTTCGAGTCGAACTTGAGGTTAGGCTGTAGCAGTCTGGACTGGGCTGGGATGATGTGCTTGGAGATTCAGCTGCGGTGGAATGAAGCGAGTTGAGTTGGGCTGGTCTAAGGTGCCGCCGACCGAGCAGTATCCGCCTAATCTGTCTCACCCAGCTCAACTTGTCTGATAAGGCGTTGTTGCTTGCGTTTCAGCAGCAGTGCCCCGGCAGTGAGTGCACATGCTGTGAGCGCGCCGACGAGTACGGCGCCCAATGCAGTCGTGGCTCCGCCGGTGAAGGGCAGTGCTTTGATGGTTTTGCGGTAGGTGACCGTCACTGTCGAATCCAGGCTGTCAATGGTGATGCCGGTGAGTGCTGCCACGTTCCGCATGTCGGGGGTGTAGCCGGTAATGCTTGGGCTGTCTACGGAGTCAAAACTCGTTTTTCCGGCCGCGGCGATCCAAGAGGTATAGGAGACAGCATTGGTGGTGGGGTCGGTTTCTTTGATGCGTGTGAAAGTGACGGTTTGCACAGTGTCGGGCTGCGCTTGGGTGCCATTGGTGTACATGTAGGTGATGGTTCGGGTGATGTTCTTGGTGATGGTTTCCGTGGGGTTGGCCGCGTAATAGATGTAATAGTTTTGGTCGGTGCCAGTGTCGGTGTCGTATGTGGAGGTAATCGTGTAGGTGCCGTCGGCGTTTCTGGTGATGCCGGGATCTTGGCTTACCGGGTGGTGATGCGCGGGTATGGTGCCGGTGAGTGTGGCGTTCAAGCTATCGTTGGTGAAACCAGTGAATGTTTGCGAGCGGTCGATATCTTTGGTTCCGCTTGCAGGTTTGGGGTTGGTTGTCTGATTGGTGCCGAGGTTGATCCAAGTTGCGTTGATGGTCTGCGGTTGGCCGGTGTAAATGTAGTAGGCATCGGTGTTGCCGTAGCCCAGAGTGGCGCCGGGAGTGGTGGCGCTCGCGATGGTGCCGTCGCTGCTGTAATAGGTGTTGGCGGCTCCCGGATAGTAGATGGTATTGGAAACATCTTGTGCCCAGAATTGTTTCATTGATGTACCGTTGCTGACTGCTTGGGGCAGGGTGTCGAGACTGGATGCGAGATTGAGTCCGTTCGGGCCGACGGTGGCGGCAAGGTCTTGGCGTTGCTGTGGTGTGAGGCTGGACAGGTTGGCCGCGGACAGGGGAGTATAACCGGCAATGGTCTTAGGTGTGACGGTGGCCGGTGTGGTGGAGGCGGTGCCGGCTTCGTTCTGCTTGTTGGTGGGCATGCCGGCTTGGGTGGTTACTGGCGAGAGTGATTGGTCGGTTGCTGGTCCAGTGCATGCTGAGGCAAGGGACGGTTTGATGAAATGAGGTGCAGCGTACGCAGCGGAATCGACGTTGAGTCCGCGTGAGCGTCGGTTTTGTTGCGTTGAGTGTGTGGGATGCGATGTAACCGTCGTTGAGGCGGTGTGAGTGACGGTTTTGTCGCGCTGAGTTCGGCTAAAGTAGCTGAACCGACGTTGAGTTTATGTCAGTGACGGTTCAGTATCTTGGGATGCTGCGTGCACGACACAACCGTCGCTGAGTGTGAGAATGTTGGTTTGTTGGTTCAGTACTTGCCAGCGTCGGTTTTGTTGCGCATACACAACCTTTCGCGACACAACCGACGTTGAGTCCGCGTCAGAGACGGTTTGGTGGTTTGTGGTGCGGTGTGCATAGCGTTTCCGTCGCTGAGCGTGTGTGAGCGACGGAAACGCTACGTGGGGGTGCAGTAGCGCAACGGAACCGTCGCTGAGCGAGTGTGAGCGACGGAAACGCTACGTGGGGGTGCAGTAGCGCAACGGAACCGTCGCTGAGCGAGTGTGAGCGACGGTTCCGTTGCTGCTGATGGCGTTGCGACGTTTCCGTCACCGGGAGTGCCGCTGCTCAGCGCAGCGCCCGGTTTAGCCTTTCACAGCTCCGGCGAGCACGCCTTTGATGATGTACTTCTGACAGAACAGGTAGAACACCACGATAGGAATGATGGCCAGCACCAGGCAGCCCATCATTGCGCCCATATCTACCGAACCGTAGCCGCCCTTGAGATACTGGATGGCAATGGACATGGTCTTGTATTTGCGCATGTCCAGCGTCAGGTAGGGCAGGAGGAAGTCATTCCATATCCACATCGTCTCCAAAATGGCGACGGTGATAATGGTCGGCTTCATGATCGGCACGATGATGCCGAAGAAAATCCGCGGCACGCTCGCGCCGTCAATCATTGCGGACTCCTCCAACTCCTGCGGAATACCTTTAATCGTGCCGGTGAAAATGAACACCGCCAAGCCCGCGCCGAAGCCCAGGTAGATGATCCACAAACCCCACGGGGTGTTGAACCCGAGGAGGTCGGCCATCTTGGAAAGGGTAAACATCACCATCTGGAATGGCACGATCATGTTGAACAGGAACAGCGTGTACAGCAGCTTGGCGGCCCAGTTGTTGACGCGCACGATCCACCATGCACACATGGAGGTGCACACCAGGATGAGCAGCACGGAGCCGACCGTCACGACCAACGTCCAGCCAAAACTGGCAATCAGATCGGTTTGGTCGATGCCGCGCTGGTAGTTCTCAAGCCCGGCGAAAGCCTCGCCGGTGGGGATGGAGAACGCGTTCTGCGAGATGTATGAGCGCTTTTTGAACGAGTTGATGACCACCAGGATGATCGGGAAAATCCAAATCAGCGAGACCGCTGCAAACAGTGCGGTCCATAGTGCCGGATGCTTGACATTACGGTTCATGCCGCCACCTCCTTGGATGTCGTCAGCTTGTTCTGAATAAGTGCCACCACGGCAACGATGACGAAGAAGATGACCGCCTTGGCTTGGCCCACGCCTTCAAAACCGACGCGCCCGTAGAACGTGCGGTAGATGTTGAGGGTGATCATCTCGGAGGTGTTCGAGGGAGCGCCATTGGTAAGCGCGAGATTCTGGTCGAACACTTTGAATCCGTTCGTCATCGTCAGGAACGTGCACACGGTGATGGATGGCATCATGAGCGGCAGAGTGACGTGGAACAGGGTCTGCCGTCCGCTGGCGCCGTCCACCGAAGCCGCTTCGATCACGTCGCTTGGCAGTGATTGAAGGCCGGCGATATAGATGATCATCATGTAGCCGATTTGCTGCCAGCAGTACAACATCACCATGCCCCAGAAACCGTACGTACTGGAGTAGGTGATTGATCTTCCCCAGTGTGCCAGAACCCCGTTGAGCAGCAGCAGCCAGACGTAGCCTAGGATGATGCCGCCGATCAGGTTGGGCATGAAGAACACCGAACGGAAGATGTTCGCGCCTTTGATGGCTTTGGTGAGCATGTAGGCAATGGCGAACGCTACCACGTTGACGATGATTACCGTCACCACGGTGAACGCTACCGTGTACCACAGCGAATGCCAGAACTCCGGATCAGCGAGCGCTGTTTTGTAGTTTTTCAGTCCTACGAACTTGGCGTCTGTCACCGTGCTGAACTTGGTCAGGCTCAGGTAGAGGCCCATGATGAAGGGCACTACGAAGCCGATGGTGAAGGCTGCCACCGTTGGTAGGGCAAAGAGTGCCCACCAGCGGCGAATTGACTTGCCGGCCATAGATATCATGTTGTTGCTTCCTCCTATGAGGAACCCGCGCGATTGCGCGGGTTGCCATCCTACTTCTGCGAGGCCTTGTATTCCGTGGCCCAGTTGTCGACGAAGGCGGTTTTCACCTTGTCCCACTTGCCTGTGCCTTGTGCGTACTCGAGCAGAGCGCCGGAGAGGTCCTGCACCCACTGTTGGCTGGGAAGGGGGTAGATGACCACGTCGTTCTTGCCTGCCTTGGCATAGGCGTCGTTGGCGCGGTGAATGGGGTTCTTGGTCTTGAAACCGGCTTCGGCGTACGACTTGAACGGGGTTTCGAAGCCCATGTCGTTGGTGACGATCTTGCGTGCGGAATCATCGTTGAGGATGTAGTCGAGGAACTTTTCGGTCGCCTTCTGATCGGCTTCGGACGACTTCTTGTTCATGGCAAGATACTTGAAGCTGACGGTCAGTCCGTTGTTTTCCTCGCCGGGGATGCCCATGTAGATCGGCAGCACGCCCATGTCTTTGTCTTCCACCTTTTGGCCCTTGAGCTGTGCGTAGGCCCAAGATCCGTTCTGGATGAACACTGCGTCACCGAGGGCGAATTCGGAGTTCGAATCGTCCTGTGTGGCGCCGGAGAGCCGGGAGGCGGGAACGGTGGAGTCGTTGACGTACAGGTCGAAGAGCTGCTTCATCTCGGGCAGGTATTTGCCGCTCACCGTGGCGGGCTCGGTGGTGGTGTTCTGGTCTTTGTACTCGTAGTACACCGGGATGTGCGCCATCTGGTCGCCGTAGCGGCCGGATGAGCTGGAGTCGAAGCCGGCCGAGGAGAACGCGCCTTTGACGCCGAGATCGCTCTTATGCTTCTGGATTTCGTCGGCGACGGTCTTGAGTGCATCGAAGTTGGTGAGCTGGTCGATGGACTTTACCGTGGACCAGTCGGCGTCGAAGTACTTGCTGAGTAGTGCCTTGTTGTAGACGATGCCGTACCTTTCCATGCAGTAGGGCACCGCTCCCACGGTATCGCCGTCTTTCAGGGCGTATTCGGGCTTTTGCAGGTCCTTGTACATTGAGGTCTTCGACATGTCGGCGTAATAGTCGGTCCAGTTGGCGAAGTCATTGTTGTCGACTTCGAAGAGGGTGGGTGCCTGGGACTTTGCCAGCTCGCTCTTGAGGGTCTGCTCTCCCGAACCGGACGAGGCCACGGAGATGTCTACGGGAATACCGGTTTTGTCGGTAAAGTTTTTGGCGAGCTGCTTGAATTCGTCTTGCTGTTCGGGTTTCCCGCTCAGGAAGTAGACGTGTCCGTCACTGTCTGAGCTTGAACTCGAGCTGCCGCAGGCGCTTAGCCCGCAAACGCTGAGTGCCGCTGCCGAAACCAGGGCGACTGCCTTCATTGTCTTGTTCATTCGTATGCCTCCTTTGGCAACTTCATCATGTTGTTTCACGTGAAACATTGTGGTTTTCGTGGGCCAGGCCGACTGCCCTGTCGAGCCCGGCCACGGTATGCCAGTAGCGCTCGGTTACTGGTCGCTGGAGTCCTCCTTTAGGCCTTGGGCGATGGAAATGTTGGAAAGTTCGACTGTGCCGTCGGTGACGAAGGCGGCCAGCGCATCTCCCGTGTGCTGGTACATGCGCACGTTAAGTGCCACGCCGTCGACGTACAGGGTGGCGATGGAATCGTCCGCTACCAGCCGCATATGGTAAGTGCGTCCTGCTTCGAGGGCGAGCGGTCGTTCGGTGCCGATGTTCATATTGGTGAACCAAGGCCAGTTGGGGCTGCCTTCGAACAGGTAACGGTTTTCGGCCACGGGGAACTTGAACTGGTAGGAACGGCCGTCCTCTTCGTTCTTGCGCAGGCGCAGGCCGAACGAGCGTGTGCCCGCGCTGAATTTTACGTCGGCTTCGAAGGCATACAGGTCGCCGGTGTTCTGGAACAGGATTTGCTCCTGGCGGGCGTGCGGGCTTTCGATGGTCACGTCGGCAATCGGCTGACGTTCATTGAACGCGTCCCACAACGTATCCACCGGGCGGCAGCCCAGCGTGCCGTCTTCGCGCTGGTAGACCTCATGCGGCACGAACGCTCCGCCCCACTCGTAGTTCTTGGCGTCGTCGTTCCCCTCTTTGGTGCCTACCCAGCCGAACAGCACGCGCTTGCCGTTGAGCTCAAACGTGCGGCCGGCGTAGTAGGCACTGCCGTCGAATGCGTCATCGTCAGGTGCGATCCACGGGCCTTCCAAGCTTTTTGCCATGCGGTACACCATCTTGTGGCCGTCGCTGTATTCGGTGACGATGTGGTACCACCAGTCGCCCATCTTGAACAGATCCGGCATCTCATGCATGGTGAACAGGCCTGGTGCCCAGAAGTCGCCTTCGAACGTCCAGTTGGTGAGGTCCTTCGAGGTGAACTTGACGGTGCGGCCGGTTTGCAGGCTCTTGGGGCCTTGCAGACGGGCGCCGAGGATAAGCAGGTATTGGTCGTGTTCGTCGTCGCGGATTACCCATGGGTCGCGCCAGTCGTCCGGATCGTAGCCGGGCTGGGGCGTGAAGGTAAGTGCGTCTTGGGTTTTCTCCCAGTGGTACAAGTCGTCGCTTACGGCGTGCATGAGTACCTGGGAGGGCTTGCCCTGCCCCTCGTAATCGCGGTTGTAGCCGGTGTAGAACGCGTGATATTGCCCCTCGGCCTCGAAAACGGAGCCGGCGTAGATGAACTGGTCTTGTTCGTCGTCGCCGCCGCGAGGGATGGCGGTGCCGTAATCCTCATAGTGCACGAAGTCCTTCGTGGTGGCCAGTGACCAGCTGAACGGCTCTCCGAACGGTACGGGGTTACGGTTGTCGCGCTGATGGAAGAGGAAGAAATCGTCCCCTTTGCCAAAGGGCATGCAGTCGCCGAACCAAGTGCCGGGGAATTGATAATACAGCTTCATTGATACCTTTCTCCGCAACCGGCATTGGCTGCGGCGAAGTCGTGCATGACGGTGCGGGAAGGCTCCGACAGGCAGACTTGTGTACTGGACAATCATTGTCACAACTGAGGTTAATCGCTTAAGCTCAGTTGATAGTTTCAGATAATAGCACGCTTATCGCGGCTGTCAAATCTGACGCACGGAGGCCCGCTCCACCACAGGGCATTCCACAAGCTGCGCGTTGCCGAGTGTGGTGAATGCTGGGGTTGAGCGGTGGTCTTGGGATGATGTGCTGGTGTCAGCGGTGCTGTTGCTGATTGCTGCGGCCTCGTCGTCAGAGCCGGTACCTGAGTTGACATCGACATCGGCGCCGTGCATGGTAAGCAGCATACGCACGCCCAGCACTCCCAGCTCGTACTGTGGCAGGCCGATGGTGGTCAGGCTCGGGTGCAAATGCGCGGCGATGACCTGCTGGTTATCGAAGCCGACAAGCGAAATGTCTTCAGGAACGCTGACTTGGCGTTCGTGCAACGCGTCATACAAGCCCATGGCGAGACGGTCGTTATGGCAGAATGCGGCAGAAACGCCGGCGTTCAGCAGCGCGTCGGCAGCACCATATCCGCCTTCTTGATTCGACGCTGCGGCGATGACCAGAGACTCGTCGAAGGCAATACCGGCCTCCTCCAGCGCCTGCTTGTACCCCAGCAAACGTCCTGTCGAAGCTGGGGAAGGCTTGGGATCATTGAGAAACGCAATGTTGCGGTGGCCTTGTTCGATGAGCAGATGCGTGGCGCTGTACCCGCCTTGGCGCTCGTCGGGCACCACGGAACGGAAGCGGTGCCCCTCATCGAAACAGTTGACCAGCACGTCGCGTTCCGCGTGCAGCTCGGCCGGTGGCGTGATGGCCTGGTGAACCCATGACGAGTAGATGATGCCTTCCACCTGATGTTCCATCATGAAATCGAAAGCGGAACGTTCAATGGAACGTTTGCCGCTAGTGTCAACGATGAGCAGAATCTTGCCGTTGCGCCAAGCCTCGTCCTGCGCACCGCGGATCACCTGGCCTGCGAACGGGGACGTTGCCACCCCGTCGCTGATAAAACCGATCAACGACGACGAGCCGCGCGCCAAACCCTTCGCCAAAGCGTTCGGATGGTAGCCCAGTTTCAGCGCCACTTGCTGTACTCGCTCGCGGGTGGCTTGCGGAATGCGCGCATTGCGGTTGTTGTTGATGGCCCACGACGCCGTCGCCGTAGAGACGCCGGCCGCCGTGGCCACGTCCTGCAATGTCACTCTTCCCATACGTTGTGATGTTACTTGGTGTACTGCTCAAATGTACGTTCCAGCAGCGGGATATGGAGCATGATGAGGGTGCCGTAGCCCAAAACCAGCAGCAGGAACAGGCCTTGCGGAAGGTAGAACCAGCAGGCCAGCGCCAAGGCTGCGAACACGGCATCGATGGCAACCAGCGCCAATGTGGTGCCGAAATAGGAGACCCCGAAAATCAGCCCGTTTTTGAATGTGCCCCAGACGGAATTGGAGAACCGGGCTTGCAGAGCCCATGTCCACTCAAAGCCGACAATCCACAGCAGGGTGAACGCGATTTTCGGGATGAGCAGCGGCGTAATCTGTAACAATATCCATGTGCACACCAGAGCGGCGCCAACGATGCCGTATACCGCCCACAGTGCGGTGGATTTGGCGAAATTCTCTTTGAACGCGCGGAAATAATTCGCGGTAACATGCCCCTGACCTGCCAAGGCGCGACGGTTGGCATCGTGGCCGGCTGCCAGCGCGGCGCCTATGGTGACGACGGGAATGGAGGTAAGCAGCATCAGGATGTTGATCCATATGGCGTCGGTCAAGTCTGCGACGCCCTGCATGAATTTAGAATCGGGTGACATCCAGCTCATTGCCTCGTTGCTCCTTTGGTCGGTGGCGTGCGTTCGGTGGTGGTTGGGACGGTTGGGACGGTTGGGACGGTTGGGGTTAAGCGCTACAGCATCTCCGCCCAACATTACCGTGCGTCGCCATCACTTGCCGGTTTAGCATACTCTGCGTGGGCGAAGTTCAGCCTGCCGAATTGGTGTTTGCATTGTTGCGGTGCTGAGGCAACATCGTTTTGCATGGACGCAGTCCATCGTGCCTACACGGTCGACGACTATAATGTGGCGCGCGCATCGCTTTGCACGGTCGTTGTTCATCTGTTCGAACAAGGTGCCGTTGACGCATTTATCGTCAACGAATCGTGCACTGGTATCGCGCTTGACTGGCGGTGGTACGGTTCTGACGGTAAACAAGCGCAACAGAACCGTCGCTGAGTCGAAGTAAGTGTCGGTTTTGACGCGTTGGGCACGGGGTATGCAACGGAACCGTCGTTGAGGCGGGGTGAGCGTCGGTTCTGTTGCGTGGCGTTGAGCTGACGTAACGTTTCCGTCGCTGCCACGTACTTAGCGTCGGTTTTGTTGCGTTGGGTGCGGTGTATGCAACGGAACCGTCGTTGAATCGGGGTGGGTGACGGTTCTGGCGCGTAGGATCGGGGTAACGCAGCATTTCCGTTGCTGAGTGTTGTGTGCTGTGCGGTTGTGTGGCGTGCTGCCTGCTGCCGCGCTGCGTGGTGTGCGGTGCTGTGCTGCGTGATATTCGGTGCGCGGCCTGCTGCTACGTGTTGTGCGTGCTGCCGTGCTGTGCGGCTCAGTGCTGCGGCGAATCCTTCGCATTGCTGCTGTTTGTCGCAGCTGCTGCTCACAGGTCGTAACGCCAAGTGCGATCGGTAAGCACGCGGGCCATGGCCAAGCCGATGGGCAGACACAGAATGACCATGAACGCGCGGAACGCCCAATTCAGCGCGTCAAGCGTATCAAACTGGCCGAGGTAGAACATGGCACGGTACATGTACATGCCCGGCACCATGATGACGATTGCCGGAACCGTCAGGCAGATCCGTGGGTAGCCCAGGTGCGGCGGCAGGAAACCGTGACGAACCGCGGAACGCCAGGCGCTCGCGAGCAGCCCCGCCAGCATGGCACCCAGCAGTGCGGCAGCCTCCGGCGGCACCCCGAAATCAGTGATGGTCAGGCGCAACGTGTCGGTGACGGCACCGATGGTCGCAGCAACGAGAGCCATGCGCTGCGGTGAATTGAACAGTACCGAAAACCCCCATACACCGCAGAACGCCGCCACAAACCGCAGGCAACCGTTGATCCACGGGTTCAGGTTCATCGGTTCGAAACCCTGCGGGTTGAGATGGACCACTGTGGCCACCATCCAGCCTGCCAATGTGGCCATGACGATGATGGAGAGCGCGTAAAACAGCCGTTGCAAGCCCGATGGGAAGTTGATTTTGGCAATATCGAGACCGCCGGTAATCAGCGGGAAACCGGGGATGACGAACAACATGGCGCCAATATACGCGGTGTCGTGGCGCAGGGCAGCCGGGTCGAACAGGCCGATGAAGCGCAGCGTGCCGATGCAAGCCAAGGCTGCTGCCGCCACTGCCGCGAAGGTGACGAAGAACTGATTAAGGTGGCGGGCGAACATGCGTCGGCGCAGCCACTGGCCGATGCCGGCGCCCACGAATGCGCCGATCATGTCGTATGGGCCACCGCCGAGCAAGAATACGAAGGCTGCACAGGCGATGGCCGAGGCGAGGCCGGAGAACCACGGGGCATACAGTGGCTTGCGATGTTCGATGAGGCTTAACCGTTCGTGCGCCTGTCGGACGGTGATGCCGTTGGTGCCGCTGGTGCGAGCGGTTTGGGTTTGGGATTGCGGTTGCTCTTGCGCGGATTGCTGCGCTCCGGCCTGCTGTGGCCCAGACTGCTGCGCTGCAGATCGCTTGACGGCTTGAGGTGCGGCGTTGCGCGGACTCGATGTTTCACGTGAAACATCGATAATATGGGCGACAGTATGGTTAGATGATTGGCGCGTTGCGGTGTCGGTGCTGACGTCGATGCGGCCGGTGGTGTCGCCGATGTTGGCGCGGTCGCCAGTTCCGGCAGTTTGGTTGGAATGATCGGCATGGTCGAACTGGTCGGCATGGTTTGAAGTGCCGGCATACTCGGTGGTATATGCACCATCAACGTGGTCAAAATGTTCAGCGTATTGGCCCTTCGGCGGTTTGAAACCGCGTCGTTTTGCACGCACAGCGCTTTTGGCCCGCACCTTCTCGGCGCGTTCGCGGGCACGGTGCGCCTGCTGCACGGCGCGCATGGCGGAACGTTTGGCTTCCGGAGTGCCCAAGCGCTCCACGAGCTCCTCGGATATAGCCGGACGTACATGATAGATGGCGGTTTTGCCGAGGTTCACGTTGAACCAGTCGGCGTAATGTTCCAGCAGCCAGATGCGTTCCGTGTTGACACCGGTAGTAGGCAGGTCGATTACCTCGGTGAGGCGCTCGTGCCCGTCGGTGAACGAGGCTTCGACGTCGGTCAGACCCACGTCGGCGCGTACGTGCACTCCCAGCGGATAGGCGATGCGGTGCATCATCTCGCGCACGCGGAAGCTGCCGGTGCCCGAGCCCAGGTCGAGTGTGCCCACGCGCAGGATGACGCTGGCTTTGGCTGCCAAGCTGGCTTCAGCTACCGGGGTGTCCCAGTCGCGCTCGATGTCGTCCATGTCCAGCGGCACGGAATGCGTGTGGTAACGGCTCACCGCCGCCTCGCCCCCGTTCAGATTGTCGTCGAGTTCTCTGTCGACTAAATTGTTTGTGCTGTTCTCTTCGTTCTCTGACAATGCCCTTGCCTTCGCTTTGCCGTGCTGCATTCATCCCTGCTGTTAGTTCGATAATGTGAACGATGCGTGGTGCGCTAAATATTGTACGCGCTGGGCATGCATCGGATTCCAGGTTTGGTCCGGCTTGCGCTTCATATATGGCTGCCATCGCGCTATCGCCGATATCTATGACCACATTGTGGATAAATTCGGACATTTTCGCGCATACTCCTGTTTCGTCGCATAAAGTGGGCACTGCAACCAACCAGCCGACCGGGCTTTGGGTTCGCAACGGCAGGCACCACAACTGCGGAGGAGCCGCAGAGGCCTGCTGACCGAGCAACCCGGTGCTGGGCCAAGGAGGTGTCTGATGACACGAGCACATGAATCAACCAGTACGCATCATGATAGGCAGGGCAGGAAGGATGGACGGCGAGAGCCGGCGCAGCCCGGCCAGCCGAACAGTGCGTCGCCGCTCACCTCGGGCGTGGGTATCAAGGTTCCGGAAGAGCGGGAGTTGCCGGCCTCGTTGGACGCCGACATGGCATTGTGCCTGAAGATTCTGCGCGACGTGCTGGGAGAGTACGACGGCGACCTGCGCTCCCTGTTTGACACCGTGCTCGACTATGCCAACAAGGCCAGCGCCAAGCAGTACGCCTCCGACCCGGCGGCCGTCAAAGAGCAGGACAAGAACCATGCGCTCGCCGTCGAGACCATCAACGCGCTGAACGTGCATGACGCGCAACTGCTGGCCCGGGCCTTCACCACCTACTTCCACCTGGCCAACCTGTGCGAGGAGAACCATCGCGTCTCCGTGCTGCACGAGCGTGAAGCGGCGGTGAGCGAGGACGCGGCCATCGACCCGGTGAACGAGCTGACCGGTGCCTACCATCAGCTCATCGGAGAAATGGGGCCTGCCAAAGCGCGCGAACTGCTGGGAAAGCTGGAGTTTCACCCCGTCTTCACCGCGCATCCCACCGAGGCGCGGCGCAAGGCGGTGGAGGGTAAAATCCGTCGTATCGCTGACTTGCTGAGTGCTGGGAAGCTGCTCGGCGGTGCCGACAAGCGTGAAAACTATCGTCGGTTGTACAACGAGATCGACGCATTGTTCCGTACCTCGCCCATCGAGCTGAAGAAGCCGACACCGGTGGAAGAGGCCGATACTATTCTCGACATCTTCGACAATACGCTTTTTGACACCATACCGCAGGTCTACCGCCGTTTCGACGACTGGCTGTTGGGCGACAAAGCCGGGTTTGAGGCGCCGCAGTGCCCGGCGTTCTTCCACCCCGGCTCATGGATCGGCTCCGACCGCGACGGCAATCCGAACGTGACGGCCAAAGTCAGCCGTGCCGTGGCGCGCAAGTTCAGCGACCATGCCATCGCCGCGCTGGAACGTGCCACCCGCACCGCCGGCACCAACCTGACCATGGAAGCGGAAACCACGCCGGCCAGCGCCGAGCTGATCGGCCTGTGGAATCGGCAGAAGGAGATGAGCGAAACTCTGACCGACAAGGCGATGCTCATCTCCACCCAGGAGTTGCACCGCGCGGTCATGCTGGTTATCGCTGACCGGTTGCACGAGACCATCGCCCGCAACGCCGACCTTATGTACGCTTCGTGCGACGACTATATCGAGGATTTGCTGGTGGTGCAGCGCTCGCTGGTAGCTGCCGGTGCTGCGAGGGCGGCGTACGGACTACTACAGCAGGTGATATGGCAGGCGCAGACCTTCGGGTTCTACCTCGTGGAGATGGAGTTCCGCCAGCATTCCGTCGTGCATTCCCGCGCACTGGAGGACATCCGCGAGCACGGGTTGAACGGTGAGCGCGGGGCGCTGCAGCCCATGACCCACGAGGTGCTCGACACGTTCCGAGCGCTGGGAGCCATCCAGAAACGCAGCGGAACCAAGGCCGCGCGGCGTTATATCATCTCGTTCACCAAGTCCGCCGGCAATGTGCGTGACGTGTTCGAGCTGAATCGCATGGCGTTTGCCGATCCCGCTGATGTGCCTGTCATCGACGTCATTCCGCTGTTCGAACAGCTTGAAGACCTCGAACATTCGGTGGATACGCTCGAAGAGATCATCAAGATTCCCGAGGTGAAGGCGCGGCTGAAGGCCACCGGAGGCAAGATGGAAGTGATGCTCGGCTATTCCGACTCCTCCAAGGACGCCGGACCGACGACGGCCACGCTGGCTTTGCATGACGCGCAGCGGCGCATCGCCGAATGGGCTGCCTCTCATGATATTGATCTGACGCTCTTCCATGGGCGTGGTGGTGCGGTCGGTCGTGGTGGCGGGCCGGCGAACCGGGCGGTGCTTGCGCAGCCGGCCGGCTCCGTGAACTGCCGGTTCAAGCTTACCGAACAGGGTGAAAGCATCTTTGCTCGCTACGGCAACCCGGTGCTGGCGGTGCGTCACGTCGAGTCCGTGGCCGCGGCGACGCTGCTGCAGAGCGCACCGAGCATGGAGAAGACCAACACCGAAATGACTGAGAAGTATTGGGGCATGGCTGGCGCGTTGGACAAGGCGGCCCATGAGCGCTTCCTTGATCTACTCGGCACGCCGGACTTCACGCCGTGGTTCTCCACCGTCACCCCGCTGACCGAGATCGGCCTGCTGCCCATCGGCTCCAGGCCTGCCAAGCGAGGCTTGGGTGCCAAGTCGCTGGATGATTTGCGCACCATTCCGTGGGTGTTCTCCTGGGCGCAGGCGCGCATCAACCTGGCCGCATGGTACGGGCTTGGTACGGCGTGCGAGAGCTTTGGGGATTTGGAGACGCTGCAGGCCGCGTATCGCGACTGGCCGGTGTTCTCCACGTTCATCGACAACATCGAGATGTCGCTGGCAAAGACCGACGACCGCATCGCACGCATGTATCTGGCGCTCGGCGACCGGCCGGACCTCAACGAAAAGGTGCTTGGCGAGATGGCGCTGACCCGCAAGTGGGTGCTCGCCATCGTCGGCGACGAATGGCCGCTGCAGCACCGCCATGTGCTCGGGCAAGCCATCCGCATCCGCTCGCCGTATGTGGACGTGCTCTCGGTCACGCAGGTGCTCGCACTCAAGAGCCTGCGCGCCGTGCAGGACGCACAGGATGGCGGAGCAGTGGCTGGGGCGCAGGGCGCCAAGGGTGCCGCCGGTAAGTCTGGCGTGGCGGTCGCGGCTGGTAAGGCCGCGCCGAGCGGAGAATCCGCCTCCGCTCCGAAGATGGCGAACGCCGAGCTGAGCCAGGACCAGCAGCGCAGCGGCTTCGTCTACCTGATCCTCTGCACGGTCTCCGGCGTGGCTGCCGGTTTGCAGAACACGGGGTGATACTCGGCGGAAGCGCAAATAAACCAAAACTCCTGCGTATATCATCACAACAAATGATATATGCAGGAGTTTGCGTTTATTGTGCCTCATGCGAGGGCGTGGTATCAGTTTGAGGGAAAATCATGGCAGCGGCCACAACTTTACGGCTTCCAGACTCAAGAAAGACGCCCGCATCGCGATGGTGGTGAAATTCCAATGGCCGAAGTAGGTTACCTGATTCAGCAGCGCCATGCCGCTTTTGCGATAAACGGCTTGTTTGCTGGCGAACGCGTGATTTCCTGCCTCATCGTTGTTGGGTGTGGTAATCAATGCCAGGTTGCCGATGTGGTTGAGATGGTCCGACGAAACTTTCCTCGCCGAATCCCGCAGCCCGCACTCGTTGCACCAAGAAGCCGTGAGGTGCCTAGGAAGAATATGTTCGAACTCATATGTGTTGCGGTCTGGGGCTATGAGTTCGTTGGCAGGTCTGCCATCCTTGCGCCGAAAATGGTTCTCCAAGGTGGTAAGTATGTAATCGGCGCACGTACTGAATGATGGTTCGAGAAAGTTCCGTTTTCTCAGCATTGCGGCAAATCGTTCATTCGATAGATCTTGCGGTCTTCGGTTTAATTCCGCCTGATAAAGCTGTCCAATCTGTTGTCTCAGTGTTGAAGAGCTCATCCCTGTTTTGCTGTTTTTGCTATGCATACTGTGTAGCTGCTTATACCAGTCGCCCACTACGTCCTTCCATACCGGCTGCGAGCAGACGCAGGTTCTGTATCGCACAAAGAAGCTTTCCAGCATATCCAGTGTTGCGGCGGTATCGTTTGCGCTCTGGGAGGTAATCTTGCTGGCGTACACATCCACCGCGAGGTTCAGCAATCCATAAACGGCCGGTAGTCTCTTTCGGCGCTGCGGGTCGTGGCTGCCTTGTACAAATGCGTTAAATCGTGTACGAACAAGGTTTTTCAATTTGGTTATGTCAGATTTCGTTGGACTGGTGCCCACACTCCTCACAAGCGCTTCGCAGTCTGGGGCATATACATAGGGAGGGATGAGATTGGGCATGCGCTGCACCTCCATCGACAATGATTCCTGCTGCGTTTCAGCATAATGAATGGGCGGGAACCCACTCAGCGAACCAACGGACGAATTAGGAGATACGGTAACTGAACGCTAATGGTCGGCGACGGGTGCGAGCGGGACCAACGTGGGCAAGACGGTGCCGTTTATGAAAAACTAGCGATTGATTGGCATCTATTCTCGGCAGTGCTACACGCCTGGTTGGGTGCTTGAAGGAGGCGTCGAGCACTGTTGGAAGTTTTGCCTTATGCTGACTTGATCTTTTGTCTCGAAGGGTCTATAATCTACTTAGATATATTAGAACAAATGTTCGGATCGGAAGGGTGCCATGAGCGGGGAAATCAGAGTGGCGGAGATGTTTGCCGGCGTCGGCGGTTTCCGTCTTGGGCTCGATGGCTATGACGACCCCCAACGCCCTGAGTTTCATCTTGAACCTGCTGGGCCTTTTTCCACGATTTGGGCGAATCAATGGGAACCGAACGGTTCCGAAGCGAAGCAGTTTGCTTGGAGGGCCTACGAAAAGCGGTTTGGCGCTGGAAGCTGCATCAATGAAGATATCGAGAAAGTGCTCGATGAAGTTGAGCGCGGGGAGCGCGAGATTCCTGATTTTGACTTGCTCGTGGGTGGTTTCCCGTGCCAGGACTATTCCGTGGCCCGTACCCTTTCCAGCGCGGGTGGTATCGAAGGCAAGAAGGGTGTGCTTTGGTGGCAGATTCGGCGCATGCTTGAATTCAAACAGCCTAAATATATCTTGCTGGAAAACGTCGATCGCTTGCTGAAATCCCCGGCTTCCCAGCGCGGGCGTGACTTCGCCATCATCCTTTCATGTTTGGCAGCGTTGGGATATTCCGTGGAATGGCGGGTTATCAACGCCGCAGACTATGGCATGCCCCAGAAACGACGCCGTACCTACATCTACGGAGTCAAGACAGAAGAAATATGGGACTTTGCGGAAGTTTTGTTCCAGAACGGAGTCATGGCCCGAGCGTTCCCGATTGCGAAAGACTCGGATACTGCGTTAAAACTTCGTGACATTTCGCTCGACGCTGTAGCGGTAAGCGACACTTTCGGTAAAGGCGAGAAGGTTTCGTACTTTGAGAATGCGGGAGTTATGCAGAATGGCCATGTTGCCACGTGCCGAGCTACTCCGCAATTTAGTGGCCATTGCGCCACGCTTTCCGAAATCGTCGTTTCTGATAGTGAAGTACCTGAAGAATACTTCATTGACGAGTCGTCTCTTTCAAAATGGCAATATCTTAAGGGTCCTAAGAAAGAGAAACGTACCTCTTCGACCGGCTTTGAATACAACTACTCCGAAGGGGGCATGGATTTTCCCGACAGCCTTGACAAGCCATCGCGCACTATTCTGACCAGCGAGGGTGGCAGCGGACCAAGCCGTATGAAGCATGCTGTTATGGCAGAAGATGGCAGGGTGCGGCGGTTGGTCCCCGACGAACTCGATCAGCTGCAGATGTTCCCGAAAGGTTGGACCGACACCGGCATGAGTGATGGTCATCGTGCCTTCTGCATGGGAAATGCTTTAGTGGTGGGTATTCCCCACAGTATTGGCCAAGTAATTGCCGCCGATATGGCAAAAGAAAGGTAATCTTCAGATTCCTTCCGTTTTTTGGTCTCTTTTCTTCCGTGCAACTTATGCTGTCGCCTTGGCTCAGTACATTGAAATCAGTGTGAACTTTATGCAGGAGACGGTGCGATGGAATTCAACGAGGAGCGTAACTACAGCGACCTTGATGTCGTCTCTACCATGCTATTCAGCGCCAAGGGTAAGACTTTCCGGGCCCTCGACAAAACAGGCCGCGGAGAGAAGTCTGGGAACAAAGGTGCTCTTGGGCAGATAGTTGAGGAATCGGTCTTGCATTATCCCATCAATTCAGACGCGCAGCCGGACATACAAATTGGCGGAGTAGGGTATGAGCTCAAAGTCACTCCACTGAAGCATCTGAAGAACGGTATGACTTCCGCGAAGGAACGCCTCGTCCTTGACATTATCAATTATTTGAAACTCCCGAGCGAAACTTTTGAAAATTCACAGTTCTGGCGTAAGTCGCGCAACATCATCATTGTCTATTACTACGATGACCGCGGAGACAAGCATGAGTCCATCCTTGATAGCGTTCTGCTTGATGCGTTTCTGCTTAACTATGACTTAGAGGACCTAAAAACAATTCAGGAGGATTGGGCTTACATTCAGGCAAAGGTGGCGGAAGGCAAAGCCGACCAGCTTAGCGAATCCGATACCACTTACTTGGCTGCGTGCACCAAGGGTGCCACGGCTGCTTCTTCATTGCGGGATGCTCCTGCTCCACCTGATTCAGACACAACAACCATCAGAGCCAAGCAGCGTGCTTTCAGCTACAAGGCTTCCTATATGACGAAGCTTGCCCGGCAGCGGCTCTCCGGAACAGGTCGGCAGGAGCGCTTGCCGATGAGTCCGGACCAGTCGTTGAACGAGTTCGTGCGAGCGAAGACACAGCAGTATATAGGAAAGACGGTGCGGGAGATTACGCAGGACCTGGGTCTGCCTACAACGGCAGCGAAGAGCGCCAATTCCATACTAGCTTTGCGCATGCTTGGTTCATCGCAGAAGAGCGTCGGTAAGATTGAGCAGTTCGCCGCGGCCAACGTCACTATGCTCAAAACGGTTGTCATCTATCAGAACGGACGTCCGGAGCAGAATATGTCGTTTCCCTACATCACGCAGGAGCAGTGGGCGGAGTTGGGTGACGCGGGCGTGGCGTGGCATGATTCGTTCATCTACCGCTTCTTTGAGGAGAACAAGTTTCTCATTGCAGATTTCCAGGCGCAAGGCCGCAGTAGGCGCAAAGATAGTGGTTCCGAGACCGATACCTTCGCTGGTACTTTCCTTTGGAACATGCCCGAGACCGATATCGAACAGTACGTTCAGCCGGTATGGCGGCAGTTGCATGACGTGCTGGTTCGCCGTGAGTCCGTGAACTACTGTGGCGAAGGCCCCAGCAAGCTGCCCGGCCAGGCCTTCAACCATGTCTTCCACATCCGCCCTCATGGCCGGAACAGTGCGGACACAGTAGACCTGCCCAACGATGAAACCATCCCCAAGCAAAGCTTCTGGCTGGACAGAAACTATGTTGCGCAAGTGGTTAACGAGCAGATGAACGCGGCAGACTAGAGTTCGGCTGTACAGCTGGTGCGTACAAACATGGTAATTTTAAGCACTCTGAATGTTGATGCTATAAATCATGAACGCTTATAAATGTCCGACAGCTTCGCATTTCTAGTGTCGTGCTCATCTCGTGTTTGCCTTATTTGATTTTCATAGACAGAGAGTTTTGTGTCCCCATTATCAAGACCTTGCTCAACATAGTTTTCCCATATTTTCAGCACGTCTGAATCCCAGAAGTCGCGTTGTGTTTTATGTTGCTCCTTCAGTTCGAGTGGGGTCAATTTTGGCAATGACGATATCGACCGAACTGGTTCACGGCCTTGTATCCCGCGGCCTCTGTTGATGTGCTCGATTACGAGGTTTAGCAATTCGACAATGACCGAGTAATTGGCGAGTGATATGGAATCATCATCGCTGCTAAATCCCGTTCTATACTCACCATGATTAAGATATTTTGGTATGTCGCTAAAACGTATCGTAATGCTTTCGTAATCCGTTACAGATCTAGTTGCCCAACCCGCGCCTGCTTCAAACATTGTGTACTGTGAGTCGTAAAAATTAGGGCTTGTGACAAATACAACCATGGTATTCTTGCTTACGATGTTCTGGCGTATCAAATCTTCAAGCGTTTCACGTTGTCGCTCAGCCTCATCACCTGGTATTGCCAAATCATCTGCGTATGGCTCATTTGTATAGAATATTTCGTTGTCAGTCGCGCCTTTTTCAAGGAGTACGTAGTAAATAAAATCCGCTAGACGCTTATCTCTGGTGGCGTGTGAGAGGAATACCGCATATTCCTCTTTGGAAGTGACTTTCTTCTCTCCCTTAAGCTGTCTTTGCACAATATCGACAACGTGTTCTTTTGATTGCTGAGGAATGCTCTCATCTGTCGAAATTTCTTTGGCAACTGTTCTTACTGCTTCTGCATTTGCGTTGGCCTCGATTTGGTTACGCATGTTTGTAGCTAAGCTGCGCTGTGTATCAGCTAATTCTTGCCGCTGCTGAATCAGATCGCGTACAATTGGTCGGACAATACTTATGAGCTTTTCCCACCGCTTATCGTGTTCATCAAATCCTTGACGACTGGATGTTGCTATATCTGGTAAATCATCATTGTCGAGAATATCGAAGCTAATTTCGCCTTCGACGTAGTTGAGAAATGCCTGGGTAATGCCGAGTTTCGGCAATAGATTTTCGTCGGCCAATTTTCCGCGTACATAAAGACGCAATGAATTTGGATTGTAATAGTTGTTCTTTTTGAAACGCTCGTCGTTTGTTTGCGCAGCAGCAGGCTTGATTGTCGCATGAATTGCAATCCAGCCTGAAAGCCTATAGTTAATGTCCTTACCCTTTTTGGCATCTACTGCACGATCAGCAACTTCTGTGCTTGGCACCAATTCGCGTGGTTCAAAATGAATCATTCCAGTCGGACTGACCGCGCTTGAAAGGCCACTGGAAACACTCTTGAACGCTTTAAACGTTGGAATATGCCAGTAGCTTGTATTAAGTTCGCCCTTTCGGTAGGGAATCAGCACTTTTTTAATACTGACTTGCCGAGTGTCGGCACCCGAGGGTTCGGTAGCCACCTGTTCTTCAATCTTCCTTTGCCCTGCTTCGGTGCCCTCGTTTTCGCTGAAAACTCTATTCCGCATATAGGAAGTTTGAATATTTTTCATCTCCTTACGCAGCGCAGAATCAATCAGACTGCCTTGCTCTTCAGCATCTGTGGTAATGAAGGCGAAATTGCCAGTTGCCACCTCCTTTTCCACTTCCTTGAACTCGGGTGTTTCGTCATTCTCTACAACTGCGAGTTGGATACTTGTTGAATTACCTACGCCGCGCAGAAATTGATTGGCGAGCCTGACTGAGAGTCGTTCATATCCGGCGGTCCTAATATGGTTCAAATTGACACCGCGAAGTTGTAGAACGGTTCCGGATTCGACAGAGTCCCAATTGGGGATATGCAGTTCGGGCGGTACGGCTTTGGGAAGTAGCTGAGGTTTTGATGTTTCTTCTTCTGAATCAGTATCTGCCGCCTGCTGGTCGTAATGCAAATTCCAGCACAGGGTCCCGCCATCTTTGCTTTTTGTGACTATGTCGTAATCGTCCGAAAGGTACAGGGCTGCAAGTTTGCCTATGCCTTTGCGTCCCATGACGTTTTCTTGCGACACGCCTACATACCTGTCTTTGTGCTTTCTGCGGTCGTATCCAATTTTGACATAGTTTTTTTATTCCCTCCTCGTTCATCCCACTTCCATTGTCCATGATTTCAATTGTCGCAGAAGAAGGGTTGCTGGTATCAACAAAAACAAGCATTTCGGATGCGCCGGCGTCAAGTCCATTCGCAACCAGCTCAGAAATCGCAGACCACGCGTTTGAGTACAGGCTTTTGCCTAGAAGCTTGAGCGCCTGCCACTCGAAGTTGAACAGAATCCCTTCAGTAGATTCTACCATCTTTGTGCCCCTTTGTTTCGTTGAGAGCGGAGTTTCTGTATTTAATTAGCAATTATATGTTATTTGGTTCCTCGGATTTATGAGCGTATTCGCCCCACAACTTCATTGCCCGTTTCATCTCGGTCTTAGCGGCCTGTGCGATACTTGGGGATTCGTCAATCTGCTTTGCGGTGGTTTCTGTATTCGCTGTATTCTCGTCAAAAATTGAGCATGCGATAAACGCACGGCGGAGCCTGGACAGAACGTCCTTTGCGGACTCGGTGGTGTACCTATGTGTGTCCTGTAACCACTGCTCGAACGAGGGTTTAGCCTCGTAGCCTGGTTTAGGTTCTAACACTCGGACTAAAGCCGAACCAATGCTATGAGCCATTTCCACCGGGACGGCATTTCCTATCATTTGCTCGGCGAGCGTTTTGGATTTGGTGGACCACTTAAAATCTTCTGGAAAAGTCTGGACTGCGGCGCGTTGCGCTGTCGTCAGAGCTTGAATGCTTTTGCCCTTTGACTTATCGTTGACATGGGCCATATAAGTTGCTGGCCGTGGACGATTTGTGCCTCGTATCGTGGGGGCTGGCTCGGTGCGCGCAAAAACTGCGCGCCGTGTGTAAC
Source organism: Bifidobacterium sp. ESL1130 (assembly GCF_058507935.1). Classification (NCBI taxonomy): domain Bacteria; kingdom Bacillati; phylum Actinomycetota; class Actinomycetes; order Bifidobacteriales; family Bifidobacteriaceae; genus Bifidobacterium; species Bifidobacterium sp. ESL1130. The sequence continues at coordinate 203,489 of NZ_CP196379.1, forward strand.
TGCGCGGATGGCGGTAGTAAAAATCCGGGAATGTGTCGTACTCTGGGCCGGTCAGAGTTCTAGGCAGGATAGTTTCTTCGAGTTCGAGTTCGTTCTTGATATTGCAGTCTATATCTCTGAAACCCATCACCACCAAGCGTTTACGGTGCTGCGGAACTCGGAAATAGGTGGCATCCACGACCATTTCAGTTATGGAATAGCCAGCTTTGATCCATACGGTTTTGGCGGTTTCATATGCTTTACTGTTCAATGCATTTGGAACATTTTCCATCACGAAAGCGCGAGGCTTGACTTGAGCGATTATCTCGGCATAAGCCTTGGTGAGTGAGGCGCGAGTACCCTCATCCCGAAGACCGGCACCTGAGAAATCCTGACACGGTGGGCCTCCCACGATAATGTCTGGCTGATTCGCGGAGATAAGTTCCACTGATGTCTTGATATCTCCAAGGTCCTGCTTATGCGCCTTCCCGGGGAAATTCAGGTTGTAGGTATCTACGGCGACATCCCAGAATTCGTAGGCTGCGACTACGTCTATTCCAGCCTCTATGAGCCCCAGACTCATGCCACCGGCACCGGCAAAAGGTCCACTGCTTTCAGCGTCATGCCGTGCCCCCTGTTTTCTCTTACCGTGCAGCTTCGTCGAGCTAACGATGCTCGGATGAGCGCCACAAACTTCCCCTATTGTCGCATGCTGGAACTACAAAATGACTTGGCGCGCCCCGCCTGAAGGCGCACGCACAATGTCGCGGATTTGGCATGAAATAGATTTATGGCAGAAATGAGAGGGAATGTGGAAGAGGGACTGGAATCTTCCCCGAATGAGTCGGGAGTTGAACCTTCTGCCCCACCTGCAGCTCCTGGAACCTCGTTCGCACCCTCCCAATACCCCCGCGGCACGCGCAGCTACACCATGTCGCGTATCCGCGGCAAGGACACTTCCATTGAGGTCCTGGTGCGCAGTTACCTCTTCTCCCGTGGGCTGCGCTTCCGTAAGAACGACAAACGCTACCCGGGCCACCCGGACGTGGTGCTGCCCAAGTGGCGTGCGATGGTGTTCGTCAATGGCTGCTTCTGGCATATGCACGAGGGGTGTGAGAAGTTCTCCATGCCCAAGTCCGACGTTGAGTTCTGGACGGTCAAGCTTTTGCGCAACAGGGAGCGCGATGTGCGCCAACGCGCCGAACTGGAAGCCGCCGGCTGGCGAGTCATCACCGTATGGGAGTGCGAACTGACCAAACTTAAGCGTGCAGAACGCCTTGAGCGCTTGTATGAGGAGATTGTGGGGCGGGGTGCAGGTGGATGATGCATAGGTGTCACGGGGAGCAAGCGGGGCGTATCCATGTGCGTCCAGCACGGGAGTGGCTGCTGTATTCCAACGAGACAGGGGCGTCTGCGCCGCCTCTCGTTGCTTTCCGGGGTTTCGATGATGTTCGTTTACGTTCACTTGTGCTCGTTAGTGTTTGCACACCGCGCTCGCTGGCTTCCTGCGCTGTCATTGCACTTTTCATCGTTCTCCTGCCTGTGCTTTGTGCTCCGCAATACTTGCGCGTCGTTTCATCATGCCTGTGTGAGGGCGGTAGGATACTTGGACACGTCATCATGTCGCCGTGCTCGTGGAGAGCGCGCTTTGTGCGGCAGAAGGTTTCTTCCTTGGAAGCATGCGGTTTTGAGTTTCAAATATGAGGTTGAATTCATTCACTTTCGGGAGATATCGCGAACGGTTCCATCGGATCGCTTCGCTATGTGATTGCGGTCTGCGGTTGCAGCATAATGAAGTGGATTCTGCAAACTTACATGTCCGCCCAAGCTTGCGCAGGCAGCATTTTAGAATGTGTATGACGGGTGAATCGATACGTGCAAAAGTATTATGGGAGGCGATTAAGGTGGCTGATAACAGTAAGCGCAGCACTGGCGCGGAGGGCGGCAACAGTGACATGCAGGGAGCACAGGCCGAGATTGTGCTATACAAGCAAGACGGACGGGATGTGCCAGTGCAGGTACGGTACCAAGACGAGACATTCTGGATGCCGCAAAGCGGGATGGCGGAGCTGTTTGGGGTGACGCCGCAGACAATTACGCGGCATTTGCGTAATGTGTATGACGAGGGTGAGCTTGAACGTGACGCAACTTGTACAATTTCTGAACAAGTTCAAAACGAAGGTGGCAGAAGGGTTGTGCGGGATATTTCCTTCTACAACCTCGATGCCATTATCGCCGTCGGCTATCGTGTGAACAGCAAGCAGGCCACACACTTTCGTCAGTGGGCTACGGCCACGCTCAAGGAATTCGTGATCAAAGGTTTCGTGCTCGACGACGCCATGCTGAAGAACGGACGGCCGTTCGGCGAAGATTATTTCGACGAGCTGCTCGATCGCATCCGCGACATTCGTGCATCCGAGCGTCGCTTCTACCAAAAAATCACCGACCTGTTCCAAGATATCAGCGTGGACTATGACCCGAAATCACCCACGGCGCGCGACTTCTTCGCCAGCGTACAGAACCGCTTCCACTACGCCGTCAGCGGGCATACGGCGGCCGAAATTATCCGCGCTCGCGCCGATGCAGGTAAGCCGCACATGGGGTTGACTAGTTGGAAGGGCTCGCCGGAAGGCCGCGTGCACTCGCGCGACGTAACAGTAGCCAAAAACTACCTTTCGCAAGAGGAAATCAGCCACCTCAACCAGCTGGTTTCGGGCTTCCTTGACGCTGCGGAGCTGCGGGTGCGCAACCACACGATTACGACGATGTCTGATTGTGCGGTGCTGTGCGACCAGTACATCGCGCTTACCGGCAGTTCGTCGTTGCCCGGCCGCGGCAAAGTAAGCAAGAAACAAGCGGACAGTAAGGCGCTCGCGGAATTTGCTGAGTTTGAGAAAACTCAACGTTCTGACTTCGACAAATTCGCTGAACGCGTGGAGCAACTGTAGCAACAGTGATGATGACGGTTGGCTCGTTACGGACAATGTCCAACTGTAGGGACGCCACCGTTCTCTCCCGCACGCCTCGTATAGACTGAATTCGTCGCCCGTTGTGGCAGTACATCGGGTGTACAGGTTGTGTTCTGTCAATACTTGCCAAAAACGTACAGGAGAATACATGTTCACTCATGAATATCTAAATAAGGTTTACGCGCAGGCTGAGCGCCGCGATAGCGACCAGCCTGAATTCCTGCAGGCCGTGCGTGAGGTCTTCGAAAGCCTCGAGCCGGTGGTGGCAGCGCATCCGGAGTACGAGAGAAACGGCATTCTGGAGCGCCTGGTCGAACCTGAACGACTCGTCAAGTTCCGTGTGGCCTGGGTGGATGATGAGGGCCGGGTGCAGGTCAACCGCGGCTATCGAGTCCAGTTCAACTCCGCCATCGGCCCGTATAAGGGCGGCCTTCGCTTCCACCCCACGGTTACCGAGTCTGTGGTCAAGTTCCTAGGATTCGAGCAGATTCTGAAGAATTCGCTCACTGGGCTGCCGATGGGTGGTGCCAAGGGTGGCTCTGATTTTGACCCGCGCGGTCGCTCCGACGGTGAGGTGATGCGTTTCTGTCAAGCGTTCATGACGGAGTTGAGCCGTCATATCGGCCAGTTCACCGATATTCCCGCGGGAGACATCAACGTCGGCGGCCGTGAAATCGGATATCTGTTCGGCCAGTACAAGCGGATCCGCGACGAATATTCCGGCGTGCTGACCGGCAAGGGCTTGGAGTTTGGCGGCTCGCTGGCGCGCACCGAGGCTACCGGTTACGGCCTGTGCTACTACACGGCCGAAGCGTTGCGCGTGCTGAAAGGTGACTCGTTCCAAGGCAAGACCGTCGTTGTTTCCGGTTCCGGCAATGTGGCTGTGTTCGCGACCGAAAAGGCGCAGGAGCTTGGCGCGAAGGTTGTTACGGCCTCTGATTCCAACGGGTATGTCTACGATCCGGCCGGCATCGACCTCGACGTGGTGAAGGACATCAAGCTGGGGCATCGCGGCCGGATCAAGGAGTATGCCGAGCGTGTGCCGGGCGCCGAATACCACGAAGGAGCGGCCGGCGTGTGGAGCGTTCCGTGCGACATCGCTTTGCCGTGCGCTACCCAGAATGAGATTGATGAGGCGGCCGCGCAGGCGCTCGTGGCTGGCGGCTGCCAGGCGGTATGCGAGGGAGCAAACATGCCTTCCACGGTGGAAGCCATTGCGGTCTACCGCAAGGCAGGTGTGCTGTTCGGCCCCGCAAAGGCGGCGAATGCCGGTGGTGTGGCGGTTTCAGGCTTGGAGATGAGCCAGAATTCGTACCGACTTTCGTGGACGTTTGAGGAAACCGACGCGCGTCTCAAGGAAATCATGGAAGGTATCGTGTCCAAATCGCTCGAGGCGGCCAAGGAGTATGGTTCCGAGGGTGATCTCATGCTCGGTGCCAACGCGGCAGGTTTCGTCAAAGTTGCCGACGCGATGGTGGCTCAAGGTGTGCTGTAGCGCGGGCAGTGCGGGCGGACATGGCAGAGGCAAGCTATGCCCGCCCGCATGGTAAACGTCTACGATTGTTTGCTCGCCATGCGTATATCCTAAGATGATAAAAGTCGTCAACGACTGCAGAATTCCTACAACTACTTCCTCAATGTTGACCACGGCGGCGTCGCTACTTCCATCGCTATCATGACTCAGAGTCAGAACAAAGACACAGTTGTGCAACTGGACCAGCGCTTTACTCGCAGAACTCAGTCAGACGGCTTAGCCACAGCTCGGTGTGTATGTCCTTGCACTCGTGTCGTTCTGCTGCGGTTTCCATTCGCGATACACGGCGAACGGACCTACCGCCCCAGCCCGTTGCGTAAATACTCGCTGGCCGGCAAGAAACGGCCGTTCTTTGTGCTGAACTCTTCGCTTCCTCGGTACACTACGGTTCTGCGATCTTGGGGAATGTCCATCTCTGTGCCAACGTTTGCTAGGTGTCTGAATGCATCCGGCCTTGGCGTTAAACCCGATTTGATTTCAATCAGTTCCGGAGCACGACGATCGGAGATGTCAACCAAATCAATCTCCGCTTGTTTGGTGTCGCGATAGAAATACAGCTTGTCGTCCGCATTCGCATTTTTATAGCGTTTCATAGTTTCGGCGATAATAAGATTTTCGAAGATATCGCCGAGCTTAGGGTTGCTACGTAAGTCTTGGATTGAGTAAATTCCGAGTAGGAAGTTCAGCAGGCCTGTATCGTAAAAGTACAGCTTCGGTGTCTTCGTCAAGCGTGCTCGCGCGTTGGAATGGTAGGGCTGCAGGAGGAACACAATGAAACTGCTTTCGAGAATCGAGAGCCATTGCTTGGCGGTATTAAAAGTGATGCCTGTGTCACGAGCCAGCGAGCTCAGATTTAGCAAGTTCCCCGCACTCTGGGCGCACAAGCCGACAAAGCGGGTGAATTCGCTGCCGTTGCGCACATCTAGGTATTCAGTGACGTCGCGCCTAACGTAGGTATCGAGGTAGTTGCGATAGAAAATGTTCGCCGGCATGCTGCTGTCGTACAGGTGAGGGTATCCGCCGCGGAACATGAAATCGTCAACGGTGAGCTCGGGCCTGGCTTCCTGCGCCTCGTTGAACGAAAGCGGCAGCAGGCGTAACATGCCCACACGCCCCGCCAAAGACTGCTTGACGTTTTTGAGCATCAGGAAATTCTGCGAACCGGAAATCACGTATTGTCCCATTGTCGCCCGCGCGTCAGCCTCGATTTGGATCTGGGAAAATAATTCGGGGGCGTATTGTGCTTCGTCGATAATGAGGTGGTCGCTGCGCAAACGCAAAAAACCGACTGGATCTTCGAGCGCGCTGGTTCGCGTCGCTCTATCTTCAAGATTGAGATATTCGAAGTCAGGGAGCGCGGCGCGTAGCAGTGTGGACTTGCCGCTTTGCCTCGGGCCGGTGAGCGAAAGGACGGGAAACCATGAAAGCATATCGGAGAATTGGCTCGCCAAGGTACGCGAAATCATTGCGGTCTCCCTTCTATAATAATTCATCAGTAGAATCTATAATAATTCATCAGTAGCAGTCCTGCAAATTCATCAGTAGGAATCGCGATAATTCATCAGTAGGTGCTCCGATAATTCATCAGTAGGCAGGCCGCCAATGTATCACGCTGCCAATTGCGCGGCGCATTTCGTTACTTTTCGGTGCTGCCCCACAGAAAATCGTCGATTTGCGCGGTGACTTTGGGATTCTCGTGCAGCTTGCTGTGTTGGGCCATCGCGCCGTGCACCTCGACCTCGCGGTAGCTTGCGGTTTCGCCGCGCAGAATGTAGCCGAGCGAGCGCGCCGAGGCCACCGAAATATTGTTGTCACAGTTGGTGCCGTCGTCCAGGTTGCCGTACATGTTGAGCACGTGCACGCCGCTGGGGTAGCCTGCTCGGTGGGTGAGTAGGTAGCGGAAATGCTGGTTTTGGTAGCTGGGGGAGCCGTCGGCGCGAATCTGGTTCATGTTGGGCGCATCGTCAGCTCCGATGATCCCGTCGAAGTTACCGGCGAGATTGACCTGCCGCCGCAACTTCGGCAGGCTTGGGTCTTGCCCATATTGCACTTGGTAGTACATTGCTACGAGATTGCCCATCGAATGCGCCACGGTGTTGTATTGCGTAATGCGGTAGCGCTGTTGCAGGGTTACCAGAACGTTGTGAACCCATTCGCTGGTGGCGGCGTAATCGGTGTTGGTATTGTCGTCGAACAGCACTTGGATGAGCGGTCGTTTGGCATCGCTGCGCCAGTCGCCGGCAAGGCTCACCTCTCCTGCCGGGGAGACGGTGGCGGTGAGCACTTTCGTGGCGTCATCGTGCTCTTGCGCGTAGGCGATCATGCTGTCGGTGCTGACATGCCCGCCGTGGTAGCCGTGCAAGTAGAGCGTGGGAATGCTGGTAGACCGGTTGTTGGGATCAGTGGCGCCGGGGTGTGCACCGCCGTTGCTGCCTGCGCCGTCTGAGTTCGTCTGAGTTTGCGCGGTGCCGGTCTGCCCGTCGCGCCGCACGCTGGCAGGCCACACTACTGGGCCGAGTATCAGAGCGATGACTAGGCCGATTGCAATGCTGACGGCAATCTTCACTAGGGCGGCACCGCGTCTGCGCCGGTGTGCGTGAACATGCTCCATAGGCCCCTCCGCTGCTATAGTATCGCGTCCGGTGCGTGCGGGTATCGGCTGTCTCTTTTGCGCGGAATGCGTATTGATCAGAACGTGTCTTGACTGGAACGTGTCTTGATTGGAACGCACGTTGGCTGGGATGCATATTGCTCAGAACGCGTCTTGCTCAGAACGCGTCTCGAACAGAACGCATATTGACTGGAACACCTAGGGGGTGTTCATCGGCGGGCTAGCGGTGTTGGCAGAAGCGGTTCGGTTCGCTGGTGGCAGGGGTCGATCCTTACTGCCGCCAAGCGTGGTTCGTGTTCAAGTCGGTTTTCATTATCAGGTCGGTCTGTGGGTCCGAACCGACCTGGAACGTATGACTGGAAAAGAAGCTGAAACCCATGCGGGAGTAGAGCGCTTGCGCCGGCTTGTTACCTTCCCACACGCCCAGCCAGACCTGGTGCAGGCCTCGCTCTTCAGCGTTACGAAACGCGATGCGAATGAACTCGGACCCCATGCCGTGCCGTTTGAATTCCGGGAGAACGTACAAGCGTTGCACTTCCAGGAACTCGCTGCCCATCGGCTCGGTTTGCGCCTCTCCCACATTGATTTTCAGATATCCGGCCGGCTGATCATCGACGCTCGCCAAGTAGAAGGTCGAGTCGGCGCGTCGCAGTTCTGATGCGATTCGGTCGTGGTTGAAATCCTCGGCAAGATAGCGTTCCATATCGTCGTCTGCTGTGCACACGGCGAAAGTGTCACGGAAGGTGCTGGCGCCCATGCGGCAGAGCAGATCAGTATTGTCGGTGGTGCATAGACGGTACGTGGTGCCGCTCGGTGTGCGGGTTGTGCTGTTTGCGGCCGTAGTGTTCATGTTGATATCCTCCGGGGTTAGTGCACCGTGTTCAGCCCGACCACGCAGGCCACCAGGATGGCAATTAGGATGATGCGGGCCAGTGAGACCGGTTCTGCGCGCGTAATCATGGCGTAAGCGGTGGTTAATGCGGCACCGATGCCAGTCCAAACCGCGTATGCTGTGCTGGTCGGAATCGTGCGCATGGCATACGCCAGACCGCCCATACTAGCCAGGATTCCCACCACGAACACGATACTCGGCAGCAGTTTGGTGAGGCCTTCAGATTTCCCCAGCGCAGTGGCCCACACTGCCTCGCACATCCCCGACATGACCAACACAACCCACGAAACCATAGCGTTCCCCTTGGCAAGTCTTGTCGCGCACCGGGTACTTGGCATCGTCCGGAGACCCGCTCGGGCCTTACCGTTGAGCATAGCAGGAGGTGTGCTTGCCGGGAATAAAAAGTCCGGCAAGCACACCCCCTCATTTGAGCAAGCCCTATCTGGCCTGATTTTCGTTCCGTGAGTACTTTTGGGAGAATTTCTAGAGCAACCAAAACAGAGAATGGCGGATTTCCAACGATTCCTGAAATACTATTCTCGAAAATTCCTCACAAAGTACTCAGGGAACGAAATGACGCAGATCAGGGCTTGCCCATCGCCTACGCCTGCTCGATGAGATCGAGCATCTGGGGCACGGTTTTCTTGCCGAACTCCACTTTCTGGCTGGTGTTGCCTGCGGCATCGGTCTTGTTGACAACGATGCACGGCACACTCATGGCGTTGTACTGGCTTTGCAAATCCGGGTAGTGCGAGATGTCGTATGCTTCGGCAGTGACCTTCTCATTGCCGGCCGCAATGCGCTGGGCGGAGAGCACGGTGGTGGGGCACATGGTGCAGGTCAGCGAGACCAGGACCATGATTTCCGTACGTTCTGCGTCGCCACTGCTGATGGCGCTGATGCGCGCAGTGCTGTCGGTATCGACACCTTGGCCGGGGCCGGCGGCGTTATAGAGGCCGAGCACGAACGAGTTGAACTCGTGACCGCTGGGCACACCGTGGAACGCCAGACCGGTGGGTACCGGTTCGCCGTTCGCGCCGACCTTGCACATGCGCACGCACGGGCGAGCTGTGGGCATGGACTCAGCTGGGTCATAGACGGCTTTGCCGGTTGCGTCCTGCGATGCAGCATGAGCGTTCGCGGCAACGTGAGAGTCGCCAGCGGTGCCAGTGGTTTCAGTGCCGTTATCCGCAATGCCGTCCGAGACTACGCTGCTCAGCTTTCCGCCGCTTAGCTCGACCAGCTCACCGATGAATCCTTCCAGCTCGCGCGAGAGCGGGGTGCCGTCAAGTTCCAACTGCAGCACCAGCGGTTCGCTCATCTTGCCGAAGACCATATTCAGCTGCTTGACGATGGCATCGTTGAAGAATCCTGACGCTTTGCCGGATCGAGCAGTCTGAGAAGACCGGTCGGATGCAGCCGAGGAGGTGGATGAGGTGGTCGCGGAAGATGCGCCGGCAGCGCCCGAAACCGACGCACCTGCAGCGGCACTGGCCGATGCGGCGGCTTTATCCGCTTCCCGCTGCTCATACGCGGACGTGGTTGGGCGAGGGGGCATTAAACCGGTCTTCTCGCTCATATCTTTGGCGTAGCGTTCCAGCTCCACCGCGGCCACAGCGCCATCGGAAACAGCGGTGACCACCTGTCGCAGGTTCTTCTCGCGCAAGTCGCCGGCCGCATACACGCCCGGCACCGAAGTCTGCAAATATTCGTGCGTCACCACATATCCGTGCTCATCCAGTTCCACGATGCCCTTGAGCATGTCGGTCTGCGGCACATACCCAGCGAACACGAACACGCCGAACGGGCCGCCTTCCGCAGGTTTCCACACCGATTCCGTACCGGTTTTGCGGTCCACAATCGTGGCCTCGGACAGTCCGCCCTGGCCGGCAGCAACAGCCTTGAGCTCGGTATTGTAGTGAATCTCGATCTTGGGATTGCGTTTGGCTTCTTCGCTCACCGAAGCGTCGCAGGTAAAGTCGTCGCCGCGCACCAGAATCGTCACTTTCGACGCGTATTTGGTGAGGAACACCGACTCTTCGGCCGCGGAGAAACCGCCGCCAACCACCAGCACTTCCATACCGTTGAAGAACTCGCCGTCGCAGGTGGCGCAGTATGAGATGCCTCGGCCGGCAAACTCCGCTTCGCCTTGGAATCCGAGCTTGCGCGGGTTGGCACCGGTGGCGATGAGCACTCCGAAAGCGCGGATGTCGCCGCGGTCGGTGTGCACGGTTTTGATGTCGCCGTCCACCTCAAGCCCGGAAGCTTCGGCGGCCTTGAATTCGGCGCCGAAATCCTCAGCCTGCTGGCGCATGGTCTCCGTGAGCGCCTTGCCATCAGTGGAGGCTACGCCCGGGTAGTTCACCACTTCGGAAGTGATGGTGATCTGCCCGCCGAAGTCCTCTTTCTCAAGAATGAGCACGCGGTATCGGGCGCGGGCCAGGTAGAGCCCGGCAGTAAGCCCCGCAGGCCCTCCGCCGATGACCACCACATCATATAAATCGTCTTGCTGCTTCATGTTGTCCTAACTTCTTCTTGCGATTGCCTAGCCGCACGTGTGTCGGCAGAGTGACCAATCTAGGTGTCGGTTCATCGACCGTGCCGACTAACTGGCTCAACGTGCTGATCCAACCCTTAACCCCGGCTTAGTTCTGTTCCTGAGTCTCGGTTTCCGAGCCGTAATGGCCGAAACGTACCTAAACAGTGCTTCCGGACTCGGATTGGGGTACATTTCGGCCAGGAAATGGCACTTTTGTAATCGAAATGTACCCGATTCCCTCTCTTGGGCAACAAAATGGGTACATTTCGATCACAAGCCGCTGAAACCAGAGTGACCAGAGTGATGAGATCAAGGTAATCAGACGAGATCAGTCCGAATCAAAGCAATCAGATCAGAGTGGTGAGATGAGATTGAGCAGATCAGAGCTGGCCGACGAGGTCCAGGCTCGGCTCGATGGTTTCGTCGCCCGGGGTCCACTTTGCGGGGCAGACTTCATCGCCGTGCTCGTACACGAACTGGCTGGCCTGCACGCGGCGCAGGATTTCTTCTGCGTTGCGGCCCACGTTGGAGGAGATGACCTCGTAGGCTACGACCTTGCCCTCGGGGCTGATGATGAAGTCGCCGCGCTCGGCCTGGCCGTTCTCCTCATCGTAGCTGTCGAGGTCGCGTGAGAGGCGGTTGGTGGGGTCGGCCACCATCGGGAACTGAATCTTTGCAATCTTGTCGTTGGCCTCGTGCCACGCCTTGTGCACGAACTCGGTGTCGTGGGAGACGCCGTAGATCTCGCAGCCTGCTGCCTTGAACTCCTCGTAGTGATCCGCGAGATCCTCGAGCTCGGTGGGGCACACGAAGCTGAAATCGTTGGGGTAGAAGAAGATGAGTGACCAGTGGCCGAGCAGGTCTTCTTTGGTGAGCTTGCTGAACTCATTGTTCTGGTAGATGTTGGCCGTGAAGTCCGTCACCTCGTGCTGGAGCATTGTCATAGCGTTTTCCTTGTCTTTCGTTTACATACACAGATTCGTATTTGTGCCGCTGCATAGCCGTAGCGCGACCCTCATCCATGCTATCGCGAAGTGTCATAAATAGTTAGAGGTGAAAGGTGTATCGCTGCTCACACTTTAACGATGTGAACAAATTAGCAGAGCAGGAACGAATTTGCGGCAGGAACGCCGTAATGATGGTAACGCCGTAACGCTGGTAACGCCGCAACGGCTGATAGCAGTAAGCGCTTTTATGAGGTCGTTTGCGCACCCAGGTTTTCGGTTTCAAGACAACGCAAAGCGATATAGTGCTCATAGAGATAGTGGAGTCGCAGCTTCAGAGCGGAGGGACAGCATGACTGGCATCGATGTGGCAGAACACAGTAACGGCAACGAATCAGCCGCCAGCGAATCAGCCGCCAAAGAGCCAGCTGCCAACGCCGTCTGGAACCGCCTGCTGGAAGGTAACGCGCGCTTCGCGTCCGGAGCGTCCACTCACCCTCACCAAGATGCGCAGACGCGAGAGGCCTTGGCAGCGGGGCAGCATCCACAAGCGGCGGTGCTCTGCTGCTCTGATTCGCGTGAGGTTCCCGAGCTGATCTTCGACCAAGGCTTTGGCGACATGTTCACCGTGCGCACTGCCGGGCAGATGATTGACGCGGCAGTCGTGGCCTCGCTCGAATATGCCGTGGATCACTTAGGCGTAAGCCTTATCGTGGTGCTTGGGCATGAACACTGCGGGGCCGTGGCTTCGGCCGTTGAAGCTTTGGGCAAGCTGGAAGCGTCGCTGAACGGTGACGTTGCAGAACGTGACGAGCAGCTGAGCGAGCTCATTGCCCAGTCGCAGTCCATCGTAGTGCGTTCCGTGGGGGCCTCTGTGCAGCAGGCGCGCGAGGCCGACCTGGAGAGTGCGGACGACTTCGAGCGTGTTCATATTGCGCGCACCATCGAAGAATTGGTCGACGGTTCGGCGGTAATAGCACAGGCTTTGGGAGCAGGGCGTGTCGCCATCGTCGGAGCTCGGTATCTGCTCACGTCAGGCAAGGTTGAGGTTCTCTCGTTCTAAGAGCGTGGCAAGGCTCCCATGTTCGCCCAACTTTGGTGCTCGCTGGCGGTCCGATACGGCATTGCCGGCCTCTTCAGGTTGACTTGATGCCTTTGAGGGGCTTCTCTACCGGCATATCGCCGGCTCCTTATTCCGCCATCCGCATGCGCCGATAGACTGGAGACATGTCGCTTTGGCTTAACATACTGCTGATTTTCGTCTTTCTGGTGCTTGGGTCGGTGTTCTCCGGCACCGAGCTGGCTTTGGTGAGCTTGCGTGGCTCCCAGCTCGACCAGATGGAGGCGCAGGACGCACGAGGAGCCAGGGTGGCGAAAATCGCCCGCGACCCCAACACATTCCTGTCCACTGTGCAAATCGGTGTGACGCTTTCCGGCTTCCTGTCCGCCTCGTTCGGGGAATCGTCGATCTCGCCGTTTGTGGTGCCCGTGGTGGAAAGCTGGGGTGTGCCGGCTCGTGTGGCGGCCCCCCTGACCACCATTGTGCTCACGCTTGTTATCTCCTTCTTCTCCATTGTCATCTCCGAGATGGTTCCCAAACGCATCGCCATGCAGCGCACCGAGCAGATCGCCCGCGCGGTGGTGCCGGCCATCGACGTGTTTGCCAAAGTGTGCCGCCCTATTATCTGGGCCATCGCCAAGTGTACGAACGGTTTGGTGAGGCTCTTGGGCTTTGATCCGAACGAGACTGCCAGCGAGGTGAGCGACGACGAGCTGCGCGTGTTGGTGGATTCCAATTCTCGGCTCAGCCCTGACGAGAGAACGATTCTTGACGATGTGTTCGACGCATCCGGCACTATTGTGGCCGAAGTGATGCGCCCCCGCGCCGACGTGATTTTCCTTGATGGGGCGCAAACGCTTGCCGATGCGGCGGCTTATGTGCGCGAAATGCCATACTCGCGGTACCCGGTCACCGGCAAGGATTTCGACGATGTGCTCGGCTTTGTGCACGTGCGTGACCTGCTCGATATTCGCGACCCGAAGGCGCGCACGGTGGCTGACGTGGTGCGCCCCGGCATCTCTCTACCCGGCACGTCCAAGTTGCTGCCGAGCCTGGAGCTGCTGCGCAAGAGCGGAGTGCATCTTGCTGTGGTGATTGACGAGTATGGCGGTACCGACGGCATTGTGACGTTGGAAGACATGACCGAGGAATTGGTGGGGGATATTCGCGACGAGTACGATCTGCCCGATGAGCCGGGCGGGGAGCGCACGCAGGGCGAGCCGGTGTTCGTCAATGGTGTGGCCACGATTGAGGGCGGCATGACCATTGAGGACTTTGCCGATCTGACCGGCATTGAGCTGGAGGACGGGCCGTACGAGACGGTGGCCGGGTATTTCTTGGCGCGCACCGGCAAGATGGGGGAACAGGGCGATGTGCTGCATTCTGACGATGGCTACGACATGACGGTGACGCAGGTGGACGGTCGGCGCATCGAGACGCTCGAAGTACGCAAAAGCGGCGATGACGGAACTGGTGCTGACGCTGGTGAGGAGTCTGCTGAGGGTAGGGCAACGGCGTAGATTTGGTGCCGCCGCAGTGCCGGCGGCTGCGGGGTATCTGCACTGGGCGCGTGGGAACACGGCATCAGGGGCGGTGGTAACTGTCGTGTGTATAGCACACAACTGTCGGTTTGTTGGGCGGACATTGTGATTGGGCTCACGGCTAAGAATGGTGCTGGCTTTCATTCTCTTTGGCAAGACACTAGACTAAGGAGTGGTACATGAATGACTTCACGAAAGGAACCATCATGGTAGATAAGTTTTTGAATCCCGGCTTGGACGAGGCCACATCCGACAAGACCGTCAAGGTGCTGCTCAAGTGCCTGGCGCACGAGGAGGAGTCCGCACTGGTACTCAAGCACGCTCACTGGAACGTGGCCGGCCCTGAGTTTATCAGTGTGCACGAGATGATTGACCCCGAGGTGGATTCGGTGCGCAACATGTCCGACGAGACCGCCGAACGCATCGCTACTTTGGGCGGCAGCGCCGAGGGTGGTCCCGATTTCATCCTCTCGCAGCGCGATTGGACGCCGTTTGAGCTCAAGGGGCGCCAGAACACCCAGGACTACCTCAAGGCGCTCATCGACTATTATGCTGAGTTCATTGTGGCTGAGCGCGAGGCCATCAAGGAACTGGATGAGCTCGACATCATCAGCTCGAACATCATTCAGGACCACGTGCAGGAGCTGGAGCACTTCAACTGGTTCATGAACAGCCACCTCATCAAGTAGTTGGTCCGAGGGGTTGGCCTGTGTGGCTGATCTGTGGGCTGCAAGGGGGCAGCGGTTATCGCGTTGGCGTCGCCGCTGCCCCCTTGCAGTTTTAGAAGCGCTTCTTGCCTTGAGCTGCTTTGATGAGCACGGCACCCGCACCTGCAAGTGCTGCCGCTGCCAACAGTGCTACGGGCAGTGCGGTTCCGGTCTCGGCTAGCTGCGGATCGGCGGCTTGGGGAGCCGCTTTCGGGTCTGCTGGGTCACTCGGCTTAGTAGTGTTTGCTGCGCTGTTCTGAGCAGGATCATTTTGCTTGGAATCGCTAGGTTTCGGCTTGTTGGCCGCTGTTTCTACGTTTGAGCCGCCGGGCTTTTGTGAAGGATCTGAACCAGAACCCGACCCGGCTCCGGAACCAGAATTCGACCCAGAACCAGAACCGTCTCCGGACTCGGTCCCGGAATTTGCGGCTGCCTGCTCTACGGTGAGCTGCATTTGCGCCGTATCGTTGGCTTTCTTTGCTGCGTTGAAAGCACCCTGTGCTGCGGTAAGCGCGGCGGCAGCGTTGTCAACGTCTGCCTGCGCTTCGGCTACGGCCTTTTCGGCGTCTGTCACCTTCTGCTCGGCGCTGGTCAAAGTTGCCTGGGCTGCAGTCAGATCCTGCTGTGTGGCATCCAGCTGCTTCTGCATGGTACCTAGGCTGACGCCGGCTTGTTCCACGCGCTTCTGTGCCTCGGCGAGCACCGTAGGCAGATTCGTGGCGATGTTCTGCATGGTGGTGAGATTTTTCGTCGCCGTATCCAGTGCCTTCTGCGCTGCGGTAAGCGCAGTTTCGGCACTAGCGAGCGTCTGCCGGGCTATCTCTGCAGCGCTTTGGGTATTGGCCGCGTTTTTCTCGGCGAGGGTGAGCGCGTCTTGCTTTTCGGTCAGGGCGTCCTTGGCCGCCGCCAACTCGCGAGCCTGCTGTGTGGCTGAAGCCAGCGCAGTGTTGTACGCCGCCTGTGCTGAGGCCTCGGCGTTGTTGGTTTGCGTCACCTTGGCCTGCGCATCGGTCACCGCGGTCTGGGCTGCATCGGCTGCGGCAACTACCTGGTTATAGGCTGTCTGGGCCTGAGTGACCGCATCGGCTGCGCTCTGTGCCGCTGCTTGTGCCTGCTGTGCCACGGCGTCCGCTGAATCAAGTTTGTTGACGTACGCGTTGAAGGACGCGACATAGGTGTCGTAGTCCTCTTCTTTGGTGTTCGGGAAGCCAGCTTGCCTAGTGCTGGCTGTGCCTGTGTTGTTTGCGGGCGGGACGTATCCCGGCCGCTCCATCACTTCGGCATCTGGGGCGAATTCCTGCCCGTGGGTAATCGATCCTCCACCGTTGGGGCTTGTAGATATGGCAAAGCCGGTGTAATAGTATGTCGTATCGATGATGTTGTAATAATGCCCGCACGCCTTTGTCCCGTTTGGCTTGCAGTCATTGTTCTCGAAGTACTCTTTTTCGGTGTCGTACCATGCCGTGAACGGATCTGTGCGGGAGTATCCCCAGCCCAGATTCTCCGCGGTATTCCATTGCAGTTTGTGCTGGCCTCCGGGGGTGCGGGATGCCCACTGCGTCTGCACTTCTGCCACTGCCATCAGGTCGTCGCTGACCCGTAGGGGGGGCAGTCCGTCCTTGATGCGCAGATCGTTGCATTCCTTCATAAACGGCAACGCTCGTTTCATGTTTTCGAGGGAAACCGTTGATTTGGGATCCCCGTACGTAATGATGCCGTCGGCTTCACCGATATCGAGCACTTTCATGGCTGCGGTCGATCCGCGGCTTTCAAAGAACGCTTTGGCACCTTGGTTGCGCAACTCCGGCACACTGTCTGCATAGGCCTTCTTATCGGCGGCGTTTTGGTCGGCTGTGGCTTGTGCGGCTTTGGCTGAATCAACTGCTGCCTGCGCGGTGGCGATGGCCGCCTTTTTGTTCTCGGCTTCCGCCTGCTTGGCGGTCAGGTCGCTGCGGGCGGCGGCAGAGGCTTGTTGTGCCTTGGCCAGTGCGGTTCGTGCGCCTTCAGTGGTGTCGGGAACGCCGGAGAGGTCGTTGACTTTTTTGGTGGCGGCGGCCACGTCGTTTTTGGCGCCGTCACGTTGGGTCTTGGCGTTGGCGAAGTCGCTGTCTGCGGTGTCAGCTGCGGTTTTTGCCGCATTCCGGGTGCTCTTGGCGGCTTCGAATTTGGTGTTGGCATCCTGCTTGGCGTCAGTGGCGTCGTCAACGTTCTTTTGCGCCTGTTCTTTGGACGGAACGGCTGCCAGTGCGGCATTGGCGTTGTCTTGTTCGTTTTGCGCGTCTTCTACGTCGGCTTGTGCGCTGGCTACCTTATCTTGTGCGTCAGCTACGTTGCTTTGTTCGGTGGTCACCTTGTCTTTGGCGGTGGCGAGCTGCTTGGCGGCCTCATCAAACCGCTTTCCCGCAGCGGTTTTGTCGGCGGTGGCTCCGTCAAGTGCAGTTTGCGCGGCGGCGAGTTCTTTGGCAGCCTTGTCTGCTGCTGCTTGGGCTTCCTCCAGCTTGGAACGCGTCATGTTCTCGGTGATGCTGCCTTGGGTGGTTTCGTCTGCTGCGCGCACGAGCGTGGTGGCGTCAACTGCTGCGGTGGCTGGGGCGGTGAGCGCGGCTGCTACAGTGGCGGCGATGGTCGCATTGGTGGTAATGGCCATAGTCTTCTCAATCTCTAGGGAATGGGCTCGCCTAGTTTATGATATGTGACAGACATCACATTACCTTACCGTTCGGAAAGTGACCATGGGCCTACCGGCTTACCCTACCACGAAGCTGCGCCGCGTCTGATCGCAAGCAGGCAAGCGCCTACATCCGGCCCTCCAAGCCCAAGGCATCAACGAGGAAATCGCGCTGCAGAGTCAGCAGGTTCTCCGCCACCGTCTCGTCGTTGGTCATATGGGTGATGCCGGTCAGCGGCAGGAAGGTGTGCGGCTTTCCTGCGGCCATAAGCGCTTGTGAGAGCCGCAGCGAGTGGGCGATGGTTACGTTGTCGTCGGCAAACCCGTGGATGAGCATGAGCGGACGGCGCAGCCCCGGAGCATCCGCCACAATCGAGTTACGCTCGTACGCCGCTGGGTCAAGTCCCAGATACCGCTCGGTGTAATGCGTATCGTAGAGCGTCCAATCGGTGGGAGGAGCCCCGGCACAGGCCGCGTGGAAAACGTCTGGAGCCTCGAGCACGGCCAGTGCCGAGAGGAATCCTCCGTACGACCATCCGATCATTGCCACATGCTCCAGGTCGGCTTCGGGTGCGACTTGCGGCAGTGCCTGCACCGCTTCGATCTGGTCGGCGAGGGTGACGGCTTTTATGTTTTCGAAGATGGCGCGGTCCCATAGCGGTCCGCGCCCGGTGGTGCCGCGTCCGTCCGCGATGACCACGAGGAAGCCCTGGTCAGCCCACCACTGCGCGTCGAAGTATGCGGCTTGGGAGTGGGTCACTTGCTGGAATCCGGGGCCACCGTAGGGTTTCATGAGTACGGGAAGTGTGGCTGCGCCTGCCCATCGGCTCCCGGCGCTCGGCCGCACGATGGCGGTGTGCAGTCGGTGCGCGCCGAGTCTGGCAAAGCTGACGTTGGGCGTGAAGCCTGGATCTGCGCTGTGATTGGTGATGACGGCGACGTTCTTGCTTGCGGCGGCAACGTTGTGCAGGGGTGAGGAACTGCCGAGAAGAGTGCTGGTGTGCATCAGGGTTGCCTGCGGGCTGTCCATGTCATTGCCGAACACTGCGATGCCGCTGCCCGCTCGACTGGCGCGCCACACTCCGGGGGCGTGGGTGACTTCCGTGAGTGTGCCGTCGTAGCTGATGGTCACCACGGCATAGTTGCGAGCGTCCCGCTGCGCCACCGCGAGCACGTTCTCCTCGTTGACATCCAGCACCTCGCGCACCTGCCATCCCACTGGTGTGAACGCGCGCCCGTCCAAGGTGAGGCGGTTGGTGTCGGTGTCCATGTCGTTCATGGCGCATACCAGGTGGCCGGATGGTGTGCGTGCCGGCGTTCCGGCGACCAGATCAAGCCATTGCGGGTTCTCGTGCTCCTCCAGCACCTCGGTCATGCCTGAGGCGTCGATGCTGAGCACCTGGTCGTGGTTCTGCCGGCGGTTCTGTACCAGCATGATCGGGTCGTGCCCCTCACTCCAGTTGACGGCGGCCACGTATTCGTAGGCCTCGCGGTCCCACATCACGTTCTGCACGTCCATGCCGCAATATCGGTTCTCACTGTCGAAATCGAGGTGGGCCAGCACCATGCGCACCGAGGCGTTGGTGGTGAGTGCGCGCGCATAACGGCGGCCTTGGGCCGGGCGTTGCGGGTTGGCCGGGTCGCTCAGGTACCACATGGGTTCGTTGCTGCTGTCGAACATTTCGAATAGTACGGAGCGCGAGTCCGGCGCCCACCAGAAGCCGTCGTACCGATCCATCTCCTCGCCGGCCACGAATTCCGCCAGTCCGATGCGCTGCGTGGGGTCGGCGTCATCTCCGGAATCGCTTTCGCCCAGGCTCCACACCGTGTGCACGGCGTCGCCTTCGGTGTAGGAGGCTGTGTGGCTATGCTCACCGTGGTGATCGTGGTGATCGTGGTGATCGTGGTGATCGTGGTGATTGGGACTGTCCGTCTCACCGGTGGCGGCGCTGTGGTGCTCATCGTCAATATCCACCATTACCAGCCGTGACCCGGTGGTGTAGAGCACGTGCGCTCCATCCGGAGAAATGCGCGGGTTGAGCACAGGCTGCCACTGCGTCTCACTCAGCGTTGCCGCGGCCAGTTCCCGCGTGGCTTCGACCGGCGCGACTGCAGCGTCGCCTTCCTTGTCATTGGGAGTCCCACTCAACGCTACTGTCGCTTCGATGCTGTTGCCAGTGGTCGCTTCGGCATCCCCAGTAGCGTCCACATCCGTATCTCCTCCGGGCAGCTGGGTCATGAACAGCCGTGACCCCAGCGTGAACACCGCGCGCGTTCCTGCGGCATCCACCGAATATGCGACGATGCCCTGCCCTCCTTCGCGTGCGCGCTCGCGTCTAGCCCGCTCTTCGTCGGGAATGTTCTCGGCACCGCTGCCGTCAAGCAGGCTTTTCGGGTCTTCAAGCAAGGTCTCGTGTGACTGCCCGGTGAGCGGCGAGATGGTATTCATCCACAGCGAGGAGACCAGATCCTCCGGTCCGCCTGAGCGCAGGAACAGCATGCGCTGCCCGTTGCCGACCACCTGAGCGCCGTGCGGGGCTCCGGCGCGGAAACGTGAGGTACGCGCGTTGCGCCGGGGGAACTGCGCGATGGCGTCCCTCTCGTCGGTCCGAGGCTGGTTCTGCTGTGTCTTGTTGCTCATGGGGCTCAGTATACGGAGCATGCGGTGAACTTGAGTGTGGGCGACTGAACTTTGAGGGCGTTTCGTGCCGTGCGCCGCGCCGTTCCGGGGTGTGTGGCGCAGGGCACGTTCCCGTGCTTGAGCGGCATTGCGCCGGCCTCTCGTTTTGTTCGGTTTGTAGCATCGCGTAAGATGGGGTCAAGAAGAAAGGAGTCACTATGGGCGTTCTCGACCGTTTTGAGAAGAGTGTCGAAGGTGCAGTCAACGGTGTCTTTTCGAAGTTTGGTTCGAAAGACCTACAGCCAGTTGACCTCTCCAGCGCGCTCGAGCGTGAGATTGATGCGGAGGCCATGCCTGTGGGCCGCGACCGCACCGTGGCGCCCAACGAGTACCGTTTCAAGCTCAGCACCCCTGATTTCGACCGTATCGAGCAGTGGGGTAGTGAGACGTTGGCGGACGAACTCGCCGACAATCTCACCCAATACGCCAAGAGCCAACATTACGCGTTCGTTGGCCCGGTCGTGGTGATTTTCGAAGAAGACATGAGCCTGAGCGCCGGTAACTTCAACCTCTCCTCGGAGTCGGTGCAGGGCAACGCGGTGCCCGTCACCACGGACGACCAGTCCGAGGACAGCCCCATGCTGGAGATCAGCGGCAGCCAGTACCTGCTCACCAAGCCCAAGACGGTGCTCGGTCGCGGTTCGGGCTGTGACATTGTGATTGACGATCCCGGCATCTCGCGCAACCATTTGGAGATCGATATCACCCCCGGCGGCGTGGTGGCTCGCGATTTGGGCTCCACCAACGGCACGTATGTGGAGGGGCACCAGGTGCCGGCGGCCACACTGCTGGACGGTAACACCATCACCATTGGCCGCACCCGCATTCTCTATTGGGCCTCTTCGCAGGACACGGAGTAGCTGGAGCAGAAGCCGAAACGTATGACCGAACTGACATTCGCCATCCTCAAGTACGGGTTTCTCGCCCTACTGTGGGTTTTCGTATGGCTCGCAATGCGCTCGTTGCGCCAAGATGTGGAGACGTTCAGTCCCCGCAAGTCTTTGGCGCACCGCAGAAGCGACCGCCGTGCGCGTAAGGCTGCCGCAGCTCCTGCCCCGGCCGCGCTCAACTCACCGGTGGCGTCCGTGCGTACCTCCAGCGAGGTCGGCGGTTTTAGGTCCCGATTCGCCAACCGCACCTCCAACAAGACACCCACGCTGCTTACTGTCATCGACGGACCGTTGGCGGGCACGTCGGTGCCGCTGACCGGATCGACCATCACACTTGGCCGTTCGGCCTCCAACACCGTGGTGCTTGACGACGAGTTCGCCTCCTCGCAGCACGCACGCGTCTATTCGGATCCGGTCACCGGCGCGTGGGCCATCGAGGACTTGGGCTCCACCAACGGCACGGTGGTCAACCAGCGGCGCATCACCGCTCCGGTCGTGCTGAAGTCAGGCATTCCGGTGCGCATCGGCGCCACGACCTTTGAGCTGAGGTGACTATGACTGACACCTCGATTCCTCAACATTCCGGCGTTGACGCCTACGCCGACGGCGATGCTGATATTGCCGACATCTCCGACATTCATACTTCCGCAGGTGAGGCCGGCGACGCGCATTACCCGCCGACCGTCGAACTGAACGCGGTCGAGAGCGAATCTGAACCCGCTCCCGCCGAACCTGCTGAACCTGCGCAGCCCGCTGCTGACGCCGAAGAGCCGCTGGCGTTGCGTTCCACAGCCGTCTCCGATGTGGGCACGGTGCGCAGCAACAACCAGGATTCCGCGTTCGCCGGTTCCCGACTGGTCTCGGTCTGCGACGGCATGGGTGGCCACGCAGGCGGAGACACCGCCTCCACCATCGCCATCCGCTCCCTGGCCCACATTGAGCAGAGCGATGCCGGCAGCAGCGTCGAAGCCGTCGCCTCGATGATGGATACCTCGGTATTGGCCGCGCACGACGCCATCGTCGGCAAAGCAAAGCGCGAGCGCAGCCTGGCCGGCATGGGCACCACGGTCACTGCGGTGGCGCTGGTCTCCGGGCATTGGGTGTGCGCCCACATCGGCGATTCGCGTGCATACATGCTGCGCGACGGCAAACTGCGCCGCATGACGCACGATCATAGTTACGTGCAGCATCTCATCGACACCGGCCGCATCACCGAGGCAGAGGCGCGCAATCACCCGCAGCGCAACGTGGTGATGCGTGTGCTGGGTGATTTCGACATCGATCCGCGCCCCGACGTCGGTATTTTCGAAGCGCGGCCGGGCGACCGTTGGCTGCTGTGTTCCGACGGCCTGTGCGGCGTGCTGGAGGATTCCACCATCGAAGAGGTGATGGATGCCATCGCGGCGCCCGAGGAGTGCGCGCAGCGTTTGGTGGCCATGTCGCTCAAGGCCGGCAGCACCGACAATGTCACTGCCGTGATTGGTGACGCCCTGCCGGTTTCGGCGCTTTCCACGGTCGATGAGGCGGCCATGGCAGGTGCCGGGGAACCAGTTGAGCCGCCGCGCCAAACCCCGTTGGTCGGTGGTGCCGCCAGCTCGAACCTTGAGGCCATTGCCGACATCGTCAAGGCTCCGGTGGCCAGTACCCCAGCGTTGCGTTTAGGCAAGGGCTCTCCCGCCCAACGAGCCGCTGAACTGACGCACCGCACGCACGCGCAGCACGCGGCCCTGCCGGAGATCGAAGATCCCATCACGGCCACCATGCCACGTATCACCGTGCAACCCACAGGATCGCCTTCCAACGAGGATGCCGCCAATGCCAGCGCAAGCCATGGAGCCCATGCTGCAGGGCGTTCTTCTGCTGCGGATTCAGGCGAGATTCCAGCGGCGGCTGAGGGAGTATCTGAGTCGGTACACGCGCAGAACAGCCACGCACAGGACGGTCAAACACAGGGCAGTCAGGCACAGAGCGACCAGGCAGCGGCGCATACGCAAGATTTTGAGGTGCAGCATCTCAACGCGGAGCTCCGGCAGCGGGAATCTTCTGGTGCCGGCGACGGCTTTGCTGGGGGCACAACTGACGTTCCGGTGCCTGCTGTCCCGCTTCCGGCAGCCATTGCGCCTAAATCCGACCCCGCTGCCGCATCCGTACCAGTTGAACCGAATGTTCCTGATTCAGCACAGTTCAACCGCGACGGCGCTTCTGGCGCAGAGTTTTCCGGGCATGATGCTGCCGTCCTTGAGCCGATGCCGCCTGCCATCCAACCTGCTGCTGCAAGTGCGCAGGCTGCCACACCGGTGCCGGCTCTGGCCGACGAACGCACGTCGTTGGACGATGAGATCACTGCTGCCGACGGCGATATGATGCCTCCGGCTCCTGCACATGCAGATTTCGTGGAGGCCATCGCAGGCAGCAACGAGCCTCCGGCCCCCGGTGCAGGGCTTTCCCGCGCCTCCGACTCCGCGCCCAATCATGCAACCCGCAACCGTTCGGCTCGTCAAGGTAAAGGCAGGGGCGCCCATGCGGCGCATGTTGCCGACGTTTCCACGGCACCCATACCGACGGCTCCCGAGCTTGAGGAAGCTCCCAAGCTCCACGTGGCGCAGCCCTCGGCCGTGCGCGAAGAGATCGGCGAGAAGGTGGATCTCGACACGAGCGAGATACCGGTGGTGAAGAAGCGCGACGGTCGTATTACCGCCGATCCCAACGATCCTGATGTGGCCATGGCCATTCGCCGGAAGCAGCATCACGCCAAGCAGATTGTGCGCAAGCGTAAGAGTCGCGCGCGCATGTATGCTGCCATTGCGGCCGCAGTACTGCTGGTTGCGGTGCTGTTCGGTGCCGCCGGAGCCTACCACTGGAGCCAAACGAAGTACTTCCTGGGTGAAGCGAACGGCAAGGTGGCGATTTACCAGGGTGTGAATACCAATTTGTTCGGTGCCGGGCTGTCTCATGAGGTGGAAACCACCGACATCAAGGTGAAGGATTTGCCGCAGTCCTGGAATGATCAGATTGGCGAGGGCATAGCCGTAGATTCTCTTGACGGCGCGCACGAGCACGTTGCGCTCATCAAAAAGGAGATCAAGGCGCTGAAAGCCAGCAAAGACAAGGAGTCTGCCGAACGTTCCGCGCATGGTTCCAGCGAGGGGCAGGACGACACGTCCAAGCCGGCTCCCGACGACCCGAATGCGGCAACGCCGGACGGGAGCGCCGCCCGATGATCGCCACGCGTCTGCGCCAACTGTTCCTCCTGTTGCTCTCGTTTGCCATCAGTGCCGTCGTCTTCTTCCAGATGTTCGAACGCACCAGTGGCACAGTGCCGAGCAAATACGTCGTCATGCTGGTGGCGGTGGCGGCCATGTTCGTGCTGCTGTGGGCGTTGCTGGTCAAGTTCCAGCCGTGGGCCAGCCAGGAGATTCTGCCGTGCGTGGTGCTGCTCACCGCCATCGGCACCATGATGATTGCGCGTATTGACGCTTCGAACCACACCAGTGTGGCGTACCAGCAGCTTATTTGGGTGTGTATCGCCTTGGCGCTTACGTGCGTGTTCGTGGTGGCGCTGCGCGATTATCGCATATTGCGCCGGTTCTCCTATGTGAGCATGGTGGTCGGTCTGTTGTTGCTGCTGTCCCCCATGATTCCAGGGCTGGGCAAGGAAATTGGCGGTGCCCGCATCTGGATTGGTTTCGGCAGTCACACGCTGCAGCCGGGTGAGTTCGCCAAACTGTTCCTCGCGTTCTTCTTCGCCGCGTATCTGTTTGACCACCGTGACCGGTTGGCGGTCGGTGGCCGCAAGATTCTCGGCTTGCAGATGCCGCGCATCAAGGATCTCGGCCCCATCATCATCGTGTGGGTGGTGGCTATCGGTGTGCTGGTGGTGCAGCGTGATTTGGGTACGTCGCTCATGTTCTTCGCGCTGTTCGTCTCCATGCTGTATATCTCTACAGGTCGTGGCAGCTGGCTGATCATAGGCGGTGTGGCGTTCGCTGTGGCTGCCGTGTTCGCCTCCAAGATATTCGCGCATGTGGGCTATCGCATCGACGGGTGGCTGCACCCCTTCGATCCCAAGATTTATTCGCGTGCGTACGGCAGTTCCTATCAGCTGGTCACCGGCCTGTTCGGTATGGCTTCGGGTGGTCTTTCCGGTACCGGCATCGGCCAAGGGCACCCGGCCATCACGCCGTTGGCTAACTCCGACTTCATCTACGCCTCCTTGGGCGAAGAGCTGGGATTGGCGGGCTTGCTGGCCATTTTGGTGTTGTACTTGATCATTGTGGCGTCGGGCTTTGTGACGGCGATGAAAATCAAGGACGGATTCGGCAAATTGCTGGCTTCCGGCCTGGCGTTCACCATGGCGTTCCAGGTGTTCACCGTGGTGGGGGGTATCACTTTGGTGATCCCCATGACCGGTTTGACCATGCCCTTCATGGCTGCGGGCGGTTCCTCTTTGGTGGCGAACTACGCGCTGGTTGCCCTGCTGATGGTCATATCGAACGCGGCCAACAAGCCTGAGCCGGAAGGCGAATTGTCTGACACCATGCAGGTGGAGGCCATGGTGGCGTTGCACAACCGGGATGTGCAGAAAAGCCGGGAGAACGGTCAGGGGCACAGCAAACCGAAGTCCGGCCGTCCGGCGTCCCCGCCTGCCGCACATCCGGCTCCCGCTCCGCTTCCGCCGACCTCGCAGATGTCGACGCAGGCCATCGACAGGGCTGTTGTCTCCGCCGCCGCGTCTGGGGCGGACTCGCCCGTGAGCGGTACAACCGGCGCGAATGCGGCCGCTACCGGCTACGAGACTGAGGTTATCTCCAGAGGAGGCGTGAAATGAACAAATACCTGCGCCAACTCTTCACCGCCGTGCTCGTGCTGTTTGTTGTCTTAGGATTCTCCAGCACCATGATTACTGCCATCGGTTCCAACAAGCTCAATCAGGATCCTCGTAACCTGCGCGGCCTGTACCGTGAGCTCGGAGCCCCGCGCGGCTCGATTCTGGCCTCGGACGGCACGGTGATGGCCAAGTCCGACCCGGTCAACGACCCGTTCGAATACCAGCGTTCCTATACCTCCGGCCAGCTGTATGCCCCCATCACCGGCTTCTTCTCCATCGAGCAGACCGCCGACCGCGGCATCGAGGCCTCTCGCGGCAAACTGCTGACTGGCGAGTCGAACCAACTGTTCTGGCAACAGTTCAAGACCCTGTTCAACGGCACCGAAAACAAGGGTGCCTCCATCGAGACCTCCATCGACCCGCAGATGCAGAAGGCTGCCTACGACGGGTTGAGCGGCAAGGATGGTGCCGCAGTGGCGATCGAGGTGAAAACCGGTCGCATTCTGGCGATGGCCAGCACCCCAAGCTACGACCCCGGTCAGCTCGCCACCCACGACAGCAAGCAGGCCAACCTCGCCTACAGTCAGATCACCTCCGACCCTGCCAATCCCATGCTCAACCGCGCCACCTCGCAGTTGTACCCGCCGGGGTCCACGTTCAAGACCGTGGTTGCGGCTGCGGCGCTGGCCACTGGCAAATACCAGCCAGACACCATGATTCCCGCCGGGGCGAGCTTCACTCTGCCGAACACTTCCACGCAGCTCACCAATGTGGAATCGCGGGCCAACGGCGTGAACGGTCAGATTTCATTCGAAGATGCGCTTACGTACTCCTCCAACACTGCCTTTGCACAGCTTGGGCTGGCGCTGGGGGCGGACGCTGTGGCCAAGGAAGCTCAGAAGTTCGGTTTCGATTCCTCCATTGCCGTGGACGGCTCGTCGTCAACCGGGTTGCCCATGCAGGCCGTGGCGTCGAAGTTCCCGCAGAGCCCCGCTCCTGACCGGCTCGCGTTGGCATCCATCGGGCAGGGCGACGTGCAGATCACCCCGTTGCAGAACGCGATGATTGCCGCAGCCATCGCCAACAACGGTGTGCTGATGCGCCCCACGCTGGTCGATCGGGTGCGTTCGAGCGACCTGTCCGTCATCTCGCAGACCCATGCCCTGCCCAAGGATGTGGTGATGAGCCGTGACGCTTCGCAAAAGCTGAATTCCATGATGCAGTCCGTGGTCAACAAGGAGGATCCGAGCTTGGGCATTCCCGGTGTCAAGGTGGCCGCCAAAACCGGCACCGCGCAGATCGGCGAGAACAATTCCAGCATCGACGGTTGGGTGATGGGCTTCGCCCCGGCGGACGACCCGAAGGTGGCCGTGGCCGTGGTAGTGCACAACGTGGACACGTTCGGTGCCACCGCTGCAGGCCCGGTCATGAAGTCCCTCCTGCAGGAGGCGCTGAAACAATGAGACTCGTAGAAGGACAGCTGGTACACGGCAGATACCGCCTCGACCGCAGGCTCGCGCAGGGCGGCATGGGTGAGGTGTGGCAAGGCTATGACATCCAGCTCCACCGTGATGTGGCGGTCAAGGCGTTGCGCGCCGATATCAAGGACTCGGTGGCCAAATTGCGCAGGCTGCGCATGGAAGCCCGTAATTCCGCCGATTTGGCGCATCCCAACATCGCTGCTCTGTTTGAGTATTACGAGCATGACGGTATCGGTTTCATTGTGATGGAGTACGTGCCGAGTGACTCGCTGGCCGACTGGTTCCGCGCCAAGGGAGCCATGGACCCCACCGAACTGCTGCCCATTCTCATCCAGACCTCCCGCGGCCTGTTCGTGGCACATTCGCACGGTGTGATTCACCGCGACGTGAAGCCGGCCAACATCATGGTCTCGGATGACGGTGAGGTGAAAATCACCGATTTCGGCGTATCCACCTCCACCAACCAGGCGCAGATCACCCAGGACGGCATGGTGGTGGGCACCGCGCAATACATCTCCCCCGAGCAGGCGCAAGGCAAGCAGGCCACGCCCCAGTCCGACATCTATTCGCTTGGCGTGGTGGCGTACGAGGGGCTGTGCGGCCACCGGCCGTTCACCGGCGCCACTCCCGTCGAGATCGCCGCGGCGCACGTCAACGACAAGGTGCCTCCGCTGCCCGAGACGGTCGATCTGCAGTTGCGACAGTTCGTCATGTCGATGCTGGAGAAGGATCCGCTCGACAGGCCCAAGGACGCACTCGTGGTCTCGCATACCTTGGCACGCATCGAACGGCGACTGCTCGACCAGCGCACCGAAGCCGAAGACACGCTCATCGTGCCGCGTTCGGGCAGGTTGCCCAGGCGCATCTCCAGTGCGGCCGGTGCCAAGCCGAAACGGTTTGGTCATCGCTCGGACGGGCAGACTGCGGCATCCCTCACCCCGCCTCCGGCGCAGCGCCCCGGCGGTGTTGCGTTGCCGCTGAGCGCGGTCGCGCCCGTGGTGCCGACGTCCGGGGCGCACACGGTGCAGAACGTGCCCACCGCCAGCACCGAGCTACGGGTCATGTCTACCGAACTGGTGCGTAGCGTGTCCGCACAATCCCAGCATTTCAGCGTGCACCGCGGCCAACCGGCCCAACACGCGCAACCGCCGAGCGTTCCGCCCGACCCGGACCCGCCGGACCCGCAGCCTATGCCGCCGAGCCAGCCGCCGCGTACCGAGCATCCGCACGCCGAGCACCCTCTGGCCGACAGCACAACACATGAACCCAGCGAATTTTGGAAGGAGCAACTATGAGCGTGAGTATGCCTACGTCGTTGGAAAACGGCCGCTACGAACTCGGAGAGCTTATCGGCAGGGGCGGAATGGCGGAAGTCCGCATCGCCCAAGACACACGTCTCGGCCGCGTCGTGGCCGTCAAGATCATGCGCTCCGACCTGGCCAACGATGAGATCTTCCTGCGTCGCTTCCGCCGTGAGGCGCACTCCGTGGCGCAGATGAACAACGCGAACATCGTCAACATCTACGATTCCGGCGAGGAGACCATCGTCGGCGAGGGCGGCATCACCGAACGTGTGCCCTACCTGGTGATGGAGTATGTCAAGGGGCAGACCCTGCGCGACATCATCAAGGCCAACGGCCCGTTGAGTCAGCGAGATGCTGAACAGGTCATGCTCGGGGTGCTCAGTGCGCTGGATTATTCGCACCGCATGGGCATCATCCATCGAGACATCAAGCCCGGCAACATCATGATTTCCGAGCAGGGCATTGTCAAGGTGATGGACTTCGGCATCGCCCGCGCGCTCGACGATTCGGCCGCCACCATGACCCAGTCGCAGGGTGTGGTGGGCACCGCGCAGTACCTCTCCCCGGAGCAGGCGCGCGGCGAAACCGTTGACATGCGTTCCGACCTGTATTCCGCCGGTTGCGTGCTCTACGAAATGCTGACCGGACGGGCGCCGTTCATGGGCGATTCGGCGGTCTCCATCGCCTACCAGCATGTCTCCGAGGTGGCGCAGACGCCCAGCAGCATCGTGCCCGGCCTGCCGGTGATGTGGGATCAGATCGTGGCCAAGGCCATGGCCAAGGACAGGCAGAACCGCTACAGCACGGCAGCCGAATTCCGCGACGACATCCTCACTTTCATGAACGGCGGCGTGCCGGTGGCGGCGGCCTTCAACCCGCTCACTGACCTGTCGAACATGAAGGCGCGCAAGCAGGCCGAGCAGACGGCCGCCACCGAGGCGTTGAGCCCGGTGGAGACGACCGCCACCCAGCCGTTCAGCCCGTTGGGCTACGAGGGCGAAGCAGCCGGCGTGCAGACGGCGGTGAAATCGCGCACTGAGCAGGCCAACGATGCCAAGCGCAAGAAGAAAAAGAAGATCATCATCGGTTCCATCATCGGTGCGTTGGTGGTCATACTGGCCGCTGTCGGCGTGCTCTTCGCGCTGAACAACAAAAAAGTCGAAATGGTCACCGTGCCCACGTTCAGCTCCACCACCACCGAGGATCGAGCCCGCGAACAGCTGGAAAGCGTCGGGCTGAAGATGGAAGTGATGCACGACGCGGATTCGAGCGAGCCCAAGGGCACGTTCACGCACCAAACGCCTGACGGCGGGCAGAAGGCCGAGAAGGGTTCGAAGGTGAAGGTCTGGTTCTCCACCGGCCCCGAGGCGACCACCGTACCCAATGTGAAGGGCAAATCGCAGGAGGAGGCGCGGCAGAAGCTTACCAAGGCAGGCTTCCGCGTCACGTCTACCGCACAAGAGGAGGACAGCGCCGACGTGGCTCAGGGCATGGTGACGCGCACCGACCCCAAGGCCGGCAGCAGCCAGTCGCGTGGGTCCATCCTCACACTGTATGTCTCCTCCGGCAAGGTGAAGGTGCCGGACGTGGTGGGGCAGGGCACCGACCAGGCCACGCAGGCCATTCAGAAGCTGGGGCTCAACGCCAGCGTGCAGCAGGAGTATTCGGCTACGGTGCCTGACGGGCAGGTCTCCCGCGTCAACCCGCAGGCCGGTGCGGACGTGGATCAGCATTCCACCGTCACCATCTTCATCTCCAAGGGGCAGGATCCCTCGCAGATGAGCTCGGTGCCGAATGTGGTCGACCAGAAGCTGGGGGATGCCAAGCGCACGCTCACTTCGCTCGGCTTCCAAGTCAGCGCGCCGAACGCCACCAGCGAGAACGACGTGGTGACGGGCATGTCTCCCAGCGGAGGCAACGCGGCCAAGGGCAGCACGGTCACGCTCACCACTAGGCCGGCGCAGTCCTCAGGTACGACCGGCGGGCAGAACGGATCCGGCAGCAATGGCAGCGGTTCCGGTAACGGGCAAGGGTCTGGTGGCACCGGTGGTTCCGGCACGGGCGGCACCAACGGCTCGACCGGTACCAACGGCGCCAAGCCGGGCACCGGAGCG
The DNA here is from genome assembly GCF_058507935.1 of Bifidobacterium sp. ESL1130. Classification (NCBI taxonomy): domain Bacteria; kingdom Bacillati; phylum Actinomycetota; class Actinomycetes; order Bifidobacteriales; family Bifidobacteriaceae; genus Bifidobacterium; species Bifidobacterium sp. ESL1130. The sequence goes on from NZ_CP196379.1 coordinate 234,230, forward strand.
GCGCAGTAAGGCCGGGCCGGTCCCAAGCCGGGCGCCGGCGGCAGCTGCGTGGGCGGTTGAACGCTGCAGGTGCGCCTGTTCCCGCGCTCAGCTGACGCATTTTTGGACATTGGCGCAAATATCGACAGAAATAGCCCGTTTTCTGTCGATATTTGTGTCAATGTCGGCATTTGCGGCAAGAGTGGCGCGTGCATCACCTTGCCGGCATTCGCGCCGCGCGCAGAAACTCTCCGGTTATGCTGAGAAATGCAGGTAGTCTTTGGCCTGCAGCACGCGGAATTCATCCGTGGCAATGCCGTCTTCGCCACGGTACACCACTGCGCGCTGCTCTGCCGGTATCCCAAGCTCCTCACCGAGTTGAGCTAGCGTTTTCCAAATCACTGATGTAGGAACTACCATAATCATGACATAGTAGTTTTCAAATCACTGACTTAGAGATCTCCATAATCATGACATAGAACTTTCCAAATCACTGACATAGGAACTTCCATAATCACTGACATAGGGCTACGAAAGCCAATGATTTAGCGGGTTCGGAGTGATGATAAGGGTTGCTCTGCGATGGGTGGTTTGGCCTGATATTTGCGCGGATGAATTGGAATGTTTGCCAGCTACGGGCAGTGAATATTTGGTGTAACTGAGGATAGGCAATGAGGAAGATGTTGATTTGGCGTAACGTATGCGCTATGGTATTCTTCTATGTATGCGGATTATTATTCATGCGCATGCCTTCGAGCATGGCCTTACTTCCGAGCAGATACGCTCAGCATTCGAGACTGGCTCATCGGGAGCGACAATTCGCCGCAGAGATAGAGAGAGTGAGCCGCAACGGTGGGCAACTATCGGTTTTGATTTGCAAGGACGTGCTGTCGAACTTGTGTTTGTGCGAGGCGCTGACGGGTCGGTACTGGTAATACATGCGAATTACTTGACTCGTGGATTTGCTACTGAGATACGTCGAGGAAGGAACTGAAATGAAGAACAATGATACCGTATTCATTGCAGACAATGGCGCAGTTGTTACTGAAGAGATGATTGATCGTTGGTCGCAGGAAGCAGATGAGGGCTTCCCGGGTGCAACGATAACGCCATTCAGCGGGCGTGCGTGGGAAGTGCAAACCGAGCACCTCAAACCTCATACAATTCGTGTGAGCGATGCGTTGTGGACGCTGATTAAAGATAGCGCTGGGAAACAGCACATGAGTGTGAGCGATTGGACTCGGCAGGCGCTGGCTCAAGCGGTCGCAGGGAAGTAGTTCGGTTGCGCGGATGACTGGTGCGGCCGCTCCCGCGCTCAGTTGACGCATTTTTGGACATTGGCGCAAATATCGACAGAAATAGCCCGTTTTCTGTCGATATTTGTGTCAATGTCGATATCTGTGGCAATGCCGGTATTCGCGTCACCGTGGAAGAGGGCGATGAAGGGTGGTGTGGTGAGGGGTGGTGGTGCGATGAAAGCGGGGCGATTGCGATGGGCGTCTGCTGTGAACGGCAAGGGTAGTGCAGGGGCGGATGGTGTTGCGGAAACACTGGTGGGCGTGTGTGGTGCAAGCGGTGAGGGGTAGGTGCGATGGGTGTGTTGTGCTGTGGCGGTGGTGTTGCGGAAGCGACGGTGAGCGTGGGGTGCGGTGAGGGGTGAGTGGTGCGGAAGCGACGGTGGGGTGTGTGCAGCATATGTGGTGAGGTGGCAATGTCGGTGTGCGCTATACCGGAGGGCGGGTATATGCATATTTTGTAGTGTGACTCTCGTCACAATATGGGATATTTTTATTCAGCATGTATGAGACTCTTGTATAAATAAAACTAGTGACTGTGGTCACAATCTGACTGGGCTTCGGCATGTTTTTGTACCTTCCGCACATTTGATTCCGATGCTGTGCAAATGGCGCATTTTTGCCTAAAATCGTGGATATTCCCGTTCTAACACCCGTTGATAACCTGAATATATTTTGGACAGTGCCGAGCGCGGCGACCCGAGGCGGAGGAGCAGTACTACAATGCGGGCTACACACAACGGTATGCAGGGTATACGGAACTTCTGGAACGCGTTAACCGGACGCGGGATGGGTCGTCACACTACCGCGCGGCGTGACGCTACGCCTGCAGGCGACTCGGCTACGGCATCGTCCAACACTGCTCCCAGTGCGGCATCCGTGGCTGGCGCCGGTACCAACTTCTCTACGGAGCCATATGGCAAACGGCACAACTCAGAGCACATCTCAACCACAGGCACCGGCGCCCGCCACAAGACTGACATGGCCGCAGCGCAACTGACGCTGAGCCAGATTCCACAATCCGTGCAGCTGCGCACCGTGCTGGCGGCCGTCGCTCTCGCCGCGTGCACCGTAGTGCTGAACATCAACCCCTCGCAAGGCGTGGCCGACGCGCTCGACCCAGCCTTGGGAGCGGCACCGACCAGCACCCAGACCATTCCTGGCAGCCAGACGCTCATCTCGCAAGCACAGGCGCAAACCGACACCGCTCAAAAAGGCCGGGGGGGGTGCAGTCCCAAGAGATGAACGCCGACTGCGCGCTCACCGTCGACCCCACCACCGGCCCGGACTTGGGCGGCACCCGCGTCTCCGTCCACATTCCCAAGTCCACGAAGTTCACCAAAGTTCGGGCAATGCAGAAAGGCAAGACAGATGGGATGGCCGTCAGTGAGGACGGCATGCTGTACACATGGGGTAAATTGCCTGGAGATGGTGTGTACACGAATGGCAACAACAGTATGCCCTCGTGCGTTGACCTTCCCAACCATGCCAAGGTGAAAGACATAGCGGGAGAAAACACGACGCGTATGGTGCTTGACGCCACTGGCAAGGTGTTGATGTGGGGGGACTACAGTCACGGCGAGCTCGGCAACGGCACCGACATGAGCAATAAACCGTCCGCTGACATTCCCGTCTACGGCAGCTACATCCTCAAACCCGTCAATCCCACGTTCCCGGCAGGAGTGACCATCGCCTCCATCGACGTGGCCGCCAATGCCAGCTTCGCCATCGATACCGACGGCAACTTGTGGGGGTGGGGACAGAAAAATGCTTTGGGCTACGGCAACGTGGGCGGGTATGCCAACGTGCCCACCAAGATTTCGGTGGCTCCCGGCGACCCCAAGCTCAAGAGTTTTGATGCGCACGATGGTTCTGCCATCGCGGTGGATGTGAACGGTAATGTATATACGTGGGTATACGACGCTTCGCTTCCTGCCTCAACCGTGCCCGATTTCAACATGACCAAGGTTGCCATGCCGGCGGGCGCCGGCCCCGTCGCGAAAGCCATCACGAGGTACTTCGCCTACGGTAGCGCAGTGAGAATGTTCATGGTCCTCACCACAAACGGACAGGTATATAACTGGGGGCCAAATTCCGGCAGATTCCTTGGAGATGGCAGCACCGTTTCTAGCGAGACCACGTCGGTGCGGCCCTCAATCCCCGCCGGCACCGTGATCACCGACATCTCGATCAGTGACGGGTATTATGTTGGTGCGTCCCTGTGGGCGCTCGACGACCAAGGCGGCATCTACACGTGGGGTGCTTACGATGAGGCTTTGGAAGAGGCTCCCACACCGCCGGCAGGGCAAACCGCGCCTGCGATCAAGCTGACGGCCAGCAAAGTGAGCATTCCCGGAGGCACCACATTCGCCTCGATTGGCCGCAATCTGGCTGTCAGCAAGGCCGGCGACTTGTATTACGGTAAGCAATACAACAGCACGCAGGATATCCACGACGGTATTTCCCGCCCAGGTAAATACAGGCTCGTCCCCATCACCATACAAGGCAACCGCGTGCTCACCAGTGCTGGTGCCGTGGTGAACAGCTTCACCTACGACGCTGGAACCGATAGTTGGGTGGGCTACACCACTCCGTACAAGGTCACCAACATCTCTCTGGGTTACGACACGCAGCCGATCTCGTTCTCGTACAAGGTTGACGGCCGCAGCCAGCCCAGTTTTGGCTACAAGGAATCTTTCAAATACACGCTTTCGCCCACCTACCAGGTGCACTTCGATGCTGGCAAAGGCAGCGGCGCACCTGCAGACGAGACTGTGGCGCAGGGCGAGCACGCCATACGGCCGGGGATCGACCCCGTCCCGCCCAGCGCCGATCAGGTGTTCCTGGGATGGTCGAGTGCTCCAAACTCCTTCGTTCCCTATGATTTCGACCAGCCCATCAACGCCACCACCACGTTGACGGCCCGCTATGCGCCGTTCTCCATCAGCCCAACATACGGCTCGGAGCATGGCGGCACCACCGTAACCGTGAAGACCCCCTTGGACTCAAAGTTCTTCGAAGTCTCCGCCGGCAACGGGTTCACCGTGGCACGGGCCGCCAACGGAGACACGTACGCTTGGGGGCGCAACGACTCCGGGCAGCTGGGTGCGGGCTCGTCAGTGAGCGCCGCCGACCAAGACAAACCGGTGAAGGTGGCCACCCCTGCGGGTGTGAAGTTCACCCAGCTCAGCGCCGGCACCAGCAGCGTCACCGCACTCGGCACGGACGGCAAGGCCTATGCGTGGGGCGCGAACGCGGCGGCTGGCAAGACCCCTTGGCTAGGCACAGGCACCACCGATTCCGTACTCACCGTGCCTACTGCGGTAAAGATGCCTGCGGGTGTGAAGTTCACCCAAGTGTCCCAATCGCAAAGCCTCAACCCTGCCAACTCATTCACCTTGGCGCTGGGCGACGACGGCAACACCTATGCGTGGGGCAATAACAACAACCAGGCCGCAGCCCCAGGCGAAGAAGGCGGGGTGGGCACGCTGGGCAACGGCACCACCGTCTCCAGCGCCACCCCGGTGCAAGTGCAGCTGCCGCAAGGCGTGCGGCTCACCCAGCTTAGCGCCGGCGGCAACTTTGCGCTCGCCTTGGGCAACGACAGCAACGTCTACGCCTGGGGTACGAACACACGCGGCCAGCTGGGCAACGGCACCACCGTCTCCAGCAGCGTACCCGTGAAAGTGAGCACGCCCGCAAATCTGAAGTTCACGAGCGTTTTCGCAGGCTACAACAGTGGTTTTACTCCCTCTCCCAACAGTGGTGCTTATGTCTGGGGAGCAAACTCCGGCACGGTCTCGTCCGCTGGCATCAGCTTCAGCCAAGACGGCACGTTGGGCACAGGGACGGCCGTGGATCAGCCGACTCCGGTTTCGGTTCAGTCGGGTAAGCGCATCACGTTCATCAGCAGCAGCCAAGGGTCCACCCTCTTCCATGCATCCTCCGTCTATGCCACGGGTGCCAACGCTTCCGGTCAGCTCGGTCTGAGCAACACGACCCAGACACTTACACCCACGCCGGTTCAAGTTCCCAGCGGTGGGAACGCGAACCAAATGGTGCCGTTCTCTCCTTCGAGCGTTACCGTCAGCAACGGCACTGCGTTCGCGCTGGCAAGTTCGTTGGGTTCGTCTGGGAAATTCCTCTATTCCTGGGGGGCTGACAGCCACAGTCAGCGCGGTGTGGGAGCCGGCAAGGGCGATACCATGATGCCCAGTGCAGTCTACCCGCCTCTGATCAACGTAACCGGTATCTCCTTCGGTACGGGATCTTCGGCCAAACCAGGCACGAAGCTCGACTGGGACCGGGGCAGCGGCAACTGGAACGTCACCACGCCGGCAGGTGCGGTTGGCGTGACCACCGTCACCATCGACTGGAAGATCGCCAACGGCGCCACCCAAACCCCGGTGACGTTCGACTACACCTATATCGCAGCGCCGCTCTCCTTCACGGTGAGCTTCGACGTGGCCGGCAGTTCCAGCGCAGCGCCCGCCGACCAGACCGTGCTCAAGGGCGACAAGGCGCAGTGGCCCGCCGACCCGGCTCCGCCCGCCGGCAAGCAGATATTCACCGGCTGGTACTTGGACGGCTCCAACACGCTCTACTCGTTCGACAAGCCCGTCACCGGCAACATCCAGCTCAAAGCCCATTATGGCACCTACACGGTCGACCCGACCCACGGCCCGGTGACCGGCGGCAACACCATGAGCATCACCATGCCGCTGAGCTCCAAGATTACGAGCGTGAGTGCGAATACGCACAACGTCACTTATGCCCAGGCCACGAACGGCGACACGTATGTGTGGGGCGAAGGTGACGGATACCAGTACGGTGACGGGAAAAAGGATTCAAACGGTCTGCAGGGGAAAATCAACCCTGACGGGGTGAAGTTCACGCAGATCAGCAGTGAATCATATGCGGCCATCGCCTTGGGCTCGGACGGCAACGCCTATGCGTGGGGATTTAACCAGCCAACCACGGCCAATACCGTGCCTATTCTCAATGTTGGCTCCACCGCCAACAACGTGGCCAGCCCCACCAAGGTGGTCGCGCCCGCCGGGGTGAAGTTCACGCAGGTGAGCATGGCCAACCCGCGCTGGGGGCAGAACGTGTTCGTGCTGGCGTTGGGAGACGACGGGCAGACATACGCCTGGGGCAATAACAACAATCAGGGTGGCACTGCCGCCAGCAGCGACGAAGGCGGAGTGGGCACGCTGGGTGACGGCACGATCACCAACAGCGCCACCGCAGTGAAGGTGCAGCAGCCGGCGGGCGTGAAGTTCACGAAGCTTTCCGCCGGAGCTAACTTCGCCATGGCGCTCGGCAGCGACGGCCACGTCTACACGTGGGGCACCAACACCAACGGGCAGCTGGGCAACGGCAGCACTGCGGCGTACAGCAACGTGCCAGTGATGGTGGACGCTCCCGGCGTCACGTTCAATGACATCGAGGCGGGGCACAATTCCGCTTTTGCCATCGACTCGACTGGTGCCGTGTGGGCTTGGGGTCGAAACTCCGGCACAGTGGCCTACAATTATCTGCATTCGGGAGACGCGAATATGACCGGTGCTCTGGGCGACGGCACCACCGTTGACCAGCGCAAGCCGGTCAAGGTGAAGCTGAACGTGCCTATTGCCCAGGTGAGTTCCAAGTACGGTTCCACCTTCGCGCTCGACAAGTCTGGCCACGTGTGGGCTTGGGGTGCCAACGGCCGCAACCAGCTGGGCCTGACCTATAGTTCCCCTCAGGCCGTGGGCACGCCCACGCAGGTCAAGTTCCTTGACGGCAGGGAACTGACCGCCACCCGGGTCGAGTCAAGCGGTTTCTTCTCCTACGCGCTGGATTCGCAGAACAATTTGTGGGGTTGGGGCGACCGGGAGTTCCAGCAGCTCGGCACAACGTCCACCAAAGACAAGGGCGGTGCCACACAGCCCACGCCGGTGCTCTGCTCCCAGCCTTTCTATCGTATTGATGCCAATACCATATACTTCGGCACCAAGCAGCGGACGGCCTCAAGCAGTGCGTGGGACGCGGACGCTCAGTTGTGGACGCTGCGTGTGCCGAGCGCCGCTTCCGCAGGGCCCGGCCCGGTGACTGTGGAGATGCAATATATTGCGATAGCCACCATTCATTACCAGCCCAATTACACGTTCACCTACACCTATGACCCGGTTGACCCGGTGTACACCGTGAGTTTCGACGTGGCCGGCAGCACCAGTGCGGCCCCGCCTAGCCAATCGGTGACTAAGGGCAAACTGGCGCAGTGGCCGGCCGACCCCACTCCGCCCTCCGGTCAGCAGGCGTTTACCGGCTGGTACGAGGCCAGCAGCTCCACGCCCTACATGTTCGACAAGCCGGTGACCGGCAATGTCAAACTCCAGGCCAAGTACGGCTCCTACGAGGTGTCTCCGAAGCGCGGCCCGGTGACCGGCGGCAACACCGTGAGCATCACCATGCCGTTGAGCAGCAAGCTGATGAAGGTGGAAGGCGGACGCGACTCGTTCGCCTTCGGACAAGCCGCCAATGGCGACACTTACGGTTGGGGCGCGAATGGCCACTATGACCTTGGCACGGGCAATACAGCTGGTGGAGAGTACCCTCAGGGCAAAATCAACCCCGATGGGGTGAAGTTCACGCAAATCTCGACATTGGGCAGAGGCGCGGTGGCCATCGGTTCGGACGGCAACGCCTATGCTTGGGGTATCAACAGCTGGCAAGGGTCGCTACCATTGCTCAACGTCGGCAGTAATGAAACGTACGTCAAAACGGCCACTAAGGTCGTGAAGCCCGCCGGAGTTACCTTCACACAGATAAGCGCGGCTAAGCCGTGGGCCTTGGCGAACGAGTTCGTCTTGGCTATCGGTTCGGACGGCAATACCTATGCTTGGGGAAACAACAACAATCAGGCCGCGGCTGCCGACGAGGCCGGCGGCGTTGGCACGCTGGGCAACGGCACAATCGCCAACAGCGCTACTGCAGTGAAGGTGAGTATTCCTGCAGGGGTGAAGTTCACGCAGGTGAGCGCTGGTGGCAATTTCGCTATGGCGTTGGGTGATGATGGCCATATCTACACCTGGGGCAGCAACGGCAACGGACAGCTCGGCTACGGCACCACCGTGGCTTACAGCAATGTGCCGGTGATGGTCGATACCGGCGCTACGACGTTCAAGCAGGTCAGTGCTGGCTACCAGTCTGCCTTCGCCATTGACTCGGCTGGTAACCTATGGGCTTGGGGACGCAACTCAGGCACCATCAAGTACGACGTAGACGGCAATGAGTCTCACAGAGATGACATCGACGCAACGGGCATGCTCGGCGACGGCACCGCCACCGATCAGCGCAGCCCGGTCAAGGTGAACATTAACGGTCCCATCACCCAAGTGAGTTCGAGCTTCGGTTCCACGTTGGCGCTTGACTCGGCCGGTCATATCTGGTCGTGGGGCTACAACAGCAAGAATCAGCTCGGCTTGGGCCACAGTGTGGGAACTTCGGTCACCACGCCCACGCAGGTCAAGCTTGCAGACGGGTCCGCTTTGACCGCAACCTCGGTCAGCGCAGCCCGGTTCGCTTCGTACGCCGTGGATGGAAAGGGCAAGGCTTGGGGCTGGGGATACGAGGAATACGGACGCGCATTCTCCACTGCCGTGGGTGATCCGGCCCTCTACGATACGCCGAAGATAATCTCACCGTCGTTCTACACCCTGCCTCAGGGAAGCATGAGCTTTGGCGATGCCCAGCACCTTTCCGAGGGCGAGATATGGGACACCGAGAAACAGGTCTGGAGAGCGATTGTACCGGCCGGTGCTGCAGCGGGGCCAGTGAGCGTGAACATAGGCGATATCGTCTTGGGCGGCAACAACGCGCAGCCTGACTACCGGTTCCAATACACGTACGATCCGGTAAACCCCGTGTATACCGTGAGCTTCGACGTGAAGGACAGCACTAGCGCAGCTCCGCCGAACCAATCGGTGAGCAAGGGCGACAAGGCCACCTGGCCAGCCGACCCCGCGCCGCCCACCGGGCAGCAAGCGTTTACCGGGTGGTACGAGAGTGGAGCTTCCACACCGTACACGTTCACCACTGCAGTGACCAAGAACATCGCTCTCGAAGCGCACTACGGTGCTTACTCGGTGAACGCGACCCACGGGCCGCTCGCCGGCGGCAAAACCATGGATATCACCATGCCGTTGAGCTCCAAGGTGCTGAGCGTGAACGCCGGCAACGACCACTTCGCGTTCGCCCAAGCCACCAACGGTGACACCTACTCGTGGGGCAACAACAACGACCAGCAGCTAGGCACCGACAAGGTGGCCGGCGCCGGTTCGCCAAGCGGCAAGATCAACCCGGACGGGGTGAAGTTCACGCAGATCAGCGCCGGGCGATCCAGTGCCGTGGCCATAGGCTCGGACGGCAACACCTACACGTGGGGCGAGAACTCGCGCGTGGGGACGGATGCATGGCTCGGCACCGGGCAGACCGGCACCCACCTCCAAACGCCCACCGTTGTGCCCGCGCCAGCCAGCGGCGCCCACTTCACGCAGGTGAGCATGTCGACCGACGCGGACAGCAACAACACGTTCGTCCTAGCCATCGGCGACGACGGCCTGACCTACGCGTGGGGCAACAACAGCAACCAAGCAGGCTCGCCAGAAGGCGGTTCGGGCACGCTCGGCAACGGCACCACCGTCTCCAGCAACCAGCCGGTGGCAGTGACGCTCCCCGCCGGGGTGAAGTTCACGCAGGTCAGTGCCGGAGCCAACTTTGCCATGGCGCTCGGCGACGACGGCAACGTCTACACCTGGGGCAGCAACGGCCACGGCCAGCTGGGCACGGGGGCTGGCTCCGCCGCCTCCAGCAATGTGCCGGTGATGGTGAACGCCACGCTTCCCACCGGTGTGAAGTTCACGCAGGTGAGCGCCGGGCATCACTCCGCCTTCGCCATCGACTCCTCCGGCAACGTGTGGGCGTGGGGCCGCAACTCCGGTACGGTCAACAGCCCGACCCGAGCGGCCTACGATGCGAACATGGCCGGAGGGCTTGGCGACGGCACCGACGTCGACCAATACGCGCCCAAGTTCGTACAGGCCGGTACGTTCACCAAAGTCAGCTCCCGCTACGGCTCCACCCTGGCGCTCGACTCAGCCGGCCACGTGTGGGCCTGGGGCGACAACAGCCAGGGCCAGCTTGGTTTGGGCAGCAGCGCGGCGGCTTCGGTCTCCTGGCCCAACGAGATCAAGTTCAAGGACGGCACCCCGTTGACCGTCGCGGACATCGACGAAGGCGGCAGCTCCTCGTATGCGCGCGACGTGCAGAACAACCTGTGGGTGTGGGGCAGCAGAGACCTCGGTGCCTTGGGCAACGACAGTCTCGGGTCTGCTGCGGACACCACAAGCGCCACGCCAATCGCCAGTGCGCCCAGGTTCTACAACGTTTCGGACAAGACGACGTTCACCACGGCGGACGGCACTCAGCAAGCCGCCGAAATCGAGTGGGATATGAGCAAACAGGCGTGGACGGTGGACGTGCCTGCCAGCACGCAGACCGGTACGGTACAAGTGAGCGTGGACTCCATTTCGTTGGGCGGCACCTCCGCCCAGCGCCCACAGCCGGCGTACGCCTTCACCTACACCTACGACGCTGACCCTCTTCTCGGTGTGGCTGCGCTGCCCATGTCCGGCGGCAAGGGCGCGCTGATCGGCCTGGCGATTGCGCTGGCGTTCGGTGGCATGGCGTTGGGTCTGAACTGGTACAAGCGCCGGCTGGCGGCGTAGGGGCGGCGCTGTGCTTGCCGTTTGCGGGCTGCGAGCCGTGAGTTGTGTGCCGCGCGCTGCGAGTCGATTGGACCTAGTCGGCCAGTTGACTCGTGGGAGGCTATCCGAGCCGCCCCTCGCGGTTGAGTTCGCCGCGCAGCTTGCGCCAGTTCGGTAGGTAGGAGTCCATGCGGTGCTGAAATGCCTCTCCGTGGCCGCGCTCCCATAGGTGCGTTAGCTCGTGCACGAGCACGTATTCTAGGAATTTCGGATCCATCAGCCCCAGCTGCAGGCTGAGCCGAATACGGCCCGTGGCAGGGGTGCAAGATCCCCAACGCGAACGCATCAGTCGCAAGGTTATATGCGAGGGCGCGCGGCCCACCACCGGTTCCCATCGTCGCAGCAGGTCGGGTAGTTGTGCCGTGAGATTTGCTCGCGCTTGCGTCAGACGTTCGTCGGTCCACTCAAAATTCGGCGAGGCAGCGTTGGATGATGGCTGTTCGCTCGTCTCGCGCAAACGCTCCAGCTGTCGTTCGATCCACGGCTTGCGGGAGCGAACGAACGAGATGATGGCTTCGTCGCTTGCTCGAGCCGGGGCGCTCACCTCGATTTGAAAGTGCATCTCGTTGTTGATGCTGTGCTCTGCGCTGCTGTGCTGCGCTGGTATGGGTGCTTGCTCTGTGCTGTTGGGCAGCGGGCGCACGCGCAGTACCATGCTTTTCATGGTCTTGCGGGTTACCTGCACGTTCAGTCCGTCCACAATGAGCGTTGAGCGCGATATCACGCGCGCGGTGCGTGCGGCATGCGTTGTGCGTGTGGTGCGGGCGGCTTGCTGAACATGGGCTGAGTTCCGGTGCATAACGGTATTGTCTCGCGCGTTGGTGACTTGGATGGTGAAATGCGATTGCGTTGGTGGAACGCCCGTCAAGGTGCCGTGGTGCGCTAACGTGCGCTGGTACTGCTGTTCTGGTGCGTGGCAACTGCAATCCTGTCTGGTGACGTGCCATGCGTTGCTAAGTCAATGCGCGGGTTCTGTCGCAGCTATGCAGATATACGCAGGATGTGGGACTGGGGGTGTGCTTTCTTCATGCTGCCGAGATGGGTGCGCGGGAATAGCATCGGCTGATCGGGCCAATGCGTGGGTATTGCTGCGGCGCGGTACTGCCCGTCATATGGCCGCGACACGCGACAACACGCACTGGTTGACTCTTCGCTGCTGGCTGCTACACTGTTCTCTTGTACGTTTTCGTGCGATTGGGCCCGTAGCTCAGCTGGTTAGAGCGCATCCCTGATAAGGATGAGGTCGAAGGTTCAAGTCCTTCCGGGCCCACGCAAGTTCCAAGTTCAGCTCATGACATTGGTGAGTACGCCTTGGAACAGTGCACAACGGGGCTATGGCGCAGCTGGTAGCGCATCTGCTTTGCAAGCAGAGGGTCGCCGGTTCGAACCCGGCTAGCTCCACAGATTACCCAAGAACAGCGGAAAATAGCGGTTCTTGGGTTTATTTTTGTCTTATGAAGCAGACGTGGGCTTTATGTCAGGTGTTTGATCTTGTGGGAGTAAAAGCGCCTGGTGTGATTAATGGTTTTGCTACTTAACCCTTAAGTTCACTCCCTCACACCCACTCACGCAAGGGTAAAGACACCTCATAAAGCCCACGTTTTGCTACATAACCCAAGTTTTATCCTTGACTTGCATTGAACCTTCTCATCTCGCGGCGGTATGAAAAGAGCGCTTACAGAATCTGCAAGCGCTCCTCTCGTGGGGATCATGCTCAATTTCTTAAGCAGATCAACCCTCGTGCATTTAGTAATGAGTCTAGCGGAACTGTAATGAGGAGTCAACAAACGACACACCATATATTTAATCTGAATTGGGGCTATAGGGCTAAAGGGCTATAGGAACTAAATGTGGCGCATGCGCTCTACTTTGTTTCTTTTGCACGCCATTTGCTTGGTAGCGTGATTTTGGTCTTCTAGATGTGCAGAATCGTTGGAATTGCAACGGAAATCTCTTTTGCCTGCCATTTGCTTCTCTTTTGCTTTTATAATCAAAAGAAGGTATGATGGGTGGAGCTTGTGTATTGCGACTAGCGGAACCAAGCGGTGCAAGACAAGCGTGTCCACCAACAGAAACGGGGTGAACTCATGCAGGACAATCTCGAAAATTTAGTGCGCGCCCTTGCTGCGAACAGCACTGAAAGTGAATGCCTAGAGTTCAAACGCAGCAATACCGACCCCGATCGCATCGGCAGAGACATCTCTGCCCTTGCCAACTCTGCTGCGCTTCTGGCCCATGCGCATGCTTACAAAATCTGGGGAATTGACGATGCTTCACACGCCATCGTTGGTACGAACTTTGATCCGAAAGCCACGTTCTACGGCAATCAGGAGTTGGAACTATGGCTGCGACAGCATCTTTCTGACAACGCCAATTTCACCTTCGACCGTACCGAAATTGACGGGGCTGCTGTGGTTGTGCTGCGCATTTGGCCTGCGCAGTACCGTCCTGTGCTGTGGCGTGGTCTGGCGTATGTCCGCACTGGCACATCCACGCAGGAACTCAAACATGGCTCCAAACGTGAGGAAGAACTCTGGCGCCGCACGCGCGCAGAAGTCTTTGAGTTGCAATATGCGGCTGTGGGGTTGAGTGCTGAGACGGTGATGCGGCGGCTGAACGTAACGAGTTACAAGCGAGGTTTTGGGCTTCCTGACGACGCTTCAACCGCGCAGATGTTACATAACTTCGAACGTGAGCAAATCGTGGTGTCCAACGACGACGGCACCTACGCTATCACCAATCTGGGTGCGCTTATGTTTGCCAATGACTTGGATGATTTTCCTACGGTTTCTCGTAAGGCGCTACGTGTCATCAAATACGAGGGTGCATCTCCAATCTCGCTCTCACGCAGCAAGACATTCACTGGAGGCTATGCTCAGTTGGATGAGATGCTGGGCTATATCGAGGCGCTGCTACCGCAAGAGGAGCGTATCGAAGGTGCTGTTCGCCGGACGGTATGCACTTTTCCGCCGCTCGCTGTCCGTGAGCTATGTGCCAACATGCTCATTCACCAGGATTTTTCCATCACGGGTACTGGGCCCATCATCAATATTTTCGAAGGGCGTATCGAATTTACTAACCCGGGGCGTTCTCTTGTGGATCTTTCGCGCCTGATTAATGATCCGCCACACTCGCGTAATGAACGGTTGGCGGCGCTGGCTCGCCGTTTAGGGCTGTGTGAGGAAGCTGGTTCTGGCTGGGACAAGGTGGTACTTTCTTGTGAACAGGCGCTTATGCCAGCGCCCGAAGTTGAAGAACCGGGCGACAATGTGCGTGTTATTTTATTGCAGAAAACCGAGTTCAAAAATCTTACGCCGCAGCAGAGAGTGGACGCGGCGTATTGGCATGCGTGTGTGCAGTATGTCCAGCGACAGCCTATGACTAATGGTTCGTTGCGTAAACGTTTTGGGTTGCCGGCAAGCGCGTCATCTCAGGTTTCGCGTGTTATTAAGGAGTGTTTGGAACGTAATGTTATCAAGCTTGCTGACCCTGATGCCGGGCGTCGTTACGCGCGTTATGTGCCGATATGGGCGTGAGGCAAGTTCGTGTTTGAGGAGTTTGTGATTCCTTTCGACGTTCTTTTGTACGCCATTTGCTTGGTAGTGTGATTTCGGGTCTCGCTATGTGGGGAATCGTTGGAATTGCAACGAAATCTCTTTTGCCTGCCATTTGCTTCTTTTTTGCTTTTACAGGCAAAAGAGAAGTAGATGAGACGCTGATGGGAAGAAGTTTGCTGTTCTGCGACCAATGACACCACGTGTTGGTCTGGGCGACTGTGCGCTCGACTGGTCACCTACCCGGCCGTGCGTTTAGTTGAGCAGACGCCTAGTTGCGACTGGTCACCTGTCGTCTGTGCACCTAGCCGGCCGCGCCCAAGCGGCTACCGTATTTCGCCGAAGATGCCGTGCCACGTTTCGAAACTCCAGATATTGCTGGAACGGTAGCGTTGTGCCAGTTCATCCCAATGGTTTGTAAGAGTGCGAGCCATGCGCAGACCTTCGCGCAGATTGCGACGGTACAGTGCACTGTCGCGCCGCATCCACACCGCGCCGTCGCCATCGTTGGTGGTGACCAGCGCAGAACTGACGGACGAGAACGAGGGCCAGACTGCATCCTTTGCCGCCATCTCCACTTGGGGTTCGCGGTCGCGCCTACCATCCTGCTTTGCCCCGGCCAGCACGGCCTGCACCACGGCTTTGGCGGCGTTCTTCCGGAATGTGCTGCGAGCCATGGGAGGCTGGTTTGCTGCGAACCTGGAGGCAGCCGCCGGGACGGCAGAATTGGAGTTGCTGCCGTGGCGCGCTGTGCTGCTGGCGGTGCCGGCGACGTGCTGTGTGCTGACGGCATTCTGTGTGATTGCGGAGGTGATATCGCTGTTGCTGCTGGAATCGACCTGTGCAGCACCAGTCTGTGCGCCACCGGCCTGTGCACTGCCGCCGGCACCAATCTCATCAACCCGATGCACGGTAGAATCCGCAAATCCTTGCCTGGCCTCGCGCACCTCGGCGAGCTTGGTGGGCAGCGTCTGCACAATGTACTCCGGCCCGCGCATCACGTCGCGCAGCGCCATATGGTACAGCTTCATGCCTGAGTACAGCAGCTTGACGCCCAAATGAGCGTCCTCGTACACTAGCCGGAACGTGGTGCGCGCGCCTGCCGCCGGGAAGTGCATCAGCGCGCAAATCCAACGGTTACGCTGCGTGAAATACTCCTCCCACGTGCGCGATACGTCCTTGTCGTGCCAGCCTTGATGCCAGACGGCCACGCCGGGCAGTCCGACTGTGGGGTACCCGTGCTCTTTGGCGCGCAGGCCATATTCCACGTCGTCATACTTGATGAACAACGGCATGGGCAAACCGATCTCGGCAATCACCGAATTGGGGATGAGGCACATCCACCATCCGTTGTAATCGCAGTCAAAACGGCGGTGCAGGCTTGGAGAGTCGCGCAGTGCGGAGCGCGCGAAATCGTGATTGTATGCGGCGCCCGCAGGAGGGGCGGCCTGTACGGAGGAGCGGTCGAACCGTTCGCCTTGCACGTGCAGCATGGTGCGGTTGTCGAGATGGAACATGCCGCCGCCCACCAGCACGGGGCGCCTTGCATAATCCTCAAACCGGGCTGCGCGCAGTAGCGACTCGGGCTCGGTAATCGCGTCGTCGTCCAGCAGAATCGTGTAATCGCTGCTGCCGGCCTCGACCGATTCAAGCATGCCGCGTGCAAACCCTCCAGAACCGCCGATATTACGCTGCTGCAGATAGGTGAGTTGGGTGCCCAGTTCGTGCTCAACATCGGTGAATCCGGGCTGGTCGGACACCAAATCGGTGCCTTGGTCGACGCAGTAGATGGTGTCGAGGCGCTCGCGCAACGCCGGCTCGGCGGCGATGGTTTGCAACTGGCGCAGGCAGTATGAGGGACGATTGAATGTGGTGATGGCTATGGAGACACGGCCCGTTGCGGTGTGGTTGTGTGCTGTGGGAGCCTGTTGTGCTGCTGGAACCTGCCACGCCGCGTCTCGTATTTCCAAACGGTGGCTGGATTGCGCGGCGGCGTCGAACCATAAGTAGCCGCCGTCCAGCATGCCGCTCAGCGGAATGTCCACGCTGATGCGTGCGGTTTGCGGGGGGTGCGGTGCTTGATGAAGTTCAAGATTATTGTCAGAAACATGGTCAGATCCGCCCACGCGAACCTGCTGCACCTGCTCGGCCAACCCGCGCGCGGTGGAGCGGAACAGCGTCACACTGCCCTCACCCAAAACCTGAGCCGTAAATCGTACCGTGCGCGCGTCCGTCCAACGCTGCCAGTACGAAGCGGGAAAAGCGTTGAAATACGTGCAGAACGAGACATGTGCGCCAGGGGCAAGCGTGACGGCGGTGCGTGTGCGTTCGGCGAGCGCCCCACCCAGCGTAGCGTCGTCGTTACTGCTGGCGTTACCCGCAGGCAGATTGCGTGCCAGCTCACCCAATTCGGTTCGATTCATCCCGGCAAGACCGGCACTGTGCAACGCTTCAACGCTGTCGAACAGTTCGGCGCCGGAGGTGGGTCGCGTCCAGCGCAGAGCATAGAGCGGCATGATGGTGTCGGCGTCGTCGCCCGGGAACACCACTCGACTCACCGTGTTCCACGTCCCCTCGCCGCGCAGGGGTGCATTTGCGTCTGTATTCGCCGTTTCAGCCATGCACATCAGTATACCGGTGCTTCAGTACGCTCGTCTGGGATCGAGCTCTGCGGCTGCCGGTGTGATTGTCTGTCTTGGCTTCGCTCTGTCCTGCGATGTTTCGTTCCGCTCTGCCCTGTGGATATACTGACACTATGACTATTTCTCGTAACGCTTGGACCGTTGCCAGCCGCGTCGTCTACCCGGTGCGCGATCAGGATGCCACACTGCCGCTCTATGCCGCGCAGTGGACTCGGCCGAAGCTGTCCGAGACGGCCATCGACCCGCGGTTGAAGATGCAGCGGCTCGACTTTACGAATATGGGCCAAGACGACTTCTCTCGCTTGGTGGCGCAAGGGGTCACCGGGTCGGCGGCCGAGACCGGCCAACGGCCTGTTGACGAGCAGGTCACCATTAACTCACGCACATCGCTCACGCTCGCCCCCGGAGCGCACATCTCGCTGTGCACGTATTTCAATGCATTCCCAGCCTCCTATTGGAAGCACTGGACTCAGGTAACCAGCGTCCGCTTCTCGGCGCGGGTCAAGGGCAACGGGGAAATCACACTGTTCAAATCGACCGGTCGAGGCCTGTTCTCTCCGGTGGAGAAACTCGTCTGCGGCTCCGGTTTGGAGGGGGGTGCAGTTGGCAGGCATGCCAGCGGTGCTGCCCGTCGCGAGGAGAGAGTCGACACTGAAGCTGCTGCTGTGGCTGCCGCGAATAGTGCCGCTCGGTCTTCTCAGGGATCCCCAAGCGCCACTGATAGGTCCAAGGCACACGACTTAGACGGCGAGTACCGCGATATTGAAGTCATACTGCCGATGACGAACCTCATCGACGGCGGCTACTTCTGGTTCGATGCCAAAGCCGGCCGCGGTTCCGTGCTCACCGTCGCCGATGCCGCCTGGAGTGTGCCCGAGGCGGAGCGCACCGCACCCAAGCCCTCCACCCTGTCTATCGCCATCACTACGTTCAACCGGCCGACCTACTGCATGAACCAGCTTGAAGCCATGCGCAGCGAGCCTGAACTGTTGCAGCGACTCGACACCATATATTGCGTCGACCAAGGCACCGACTTGGTGGAAGCGCAGCCCGGTTTCGAGCCGCTGGCTGGTGAACTGGGGAACAAGCTCACCTACATCCGGCAGAGCAACATGGGTGGTTCGGCAGGCTTCTCTCGCGGTATGTTCGAGACGCTCAAGGCCGGTTCCAGCGCCTACACGCTGCTGCTCGACGACGATGCCATCAGCGAGCCGGAATCCATACTGCGCGCCCTGCAATTTGCGGACTACACGCGCAAGCCGACCATCGTGGGTGGTGGCATGTTCCACCTTGACAACCGTACGGTGCTCTACACGCAGGGTGAGCGCCTCGACCCTTCGCGCTACTGGATGAAACCGAGCCGTGGCCGCAGCTACAACCATGATTTCGCTGCGTTCCCGCTGCGCGACACTCCCTCGCTCCATGCCCGTGCCGGCGCTGATTTCAACGGGTGGTGGATGTGCCTCATTCCCGTGCAGGTGATGCGCGAGATCGGGCTGTCGCTGCCGGTGTTCATCAAGTTCGACGACATGGAATATGCGTTGCGCGCTCGTGAGCACGGGTTCCCCACGGTGAGTCTGCCGGGGGTGGCTGTCTGGCATCAGGCTTGGCATGACAAGGATCCCGGGCGCACGTGGGAGGAGTATTTCACTCAGCGCAACCGGTGGATTTGCGCGCTGCTGCATTCGCCCAAGCCCAACCTGCGCTTTGCGTACGACATGGTGTACGGCGATGCCGAACTGGGGCTGAAGTTCATCTATTCCGGGGTGAAACTGCGGCACATGGCCTTGCAGGATGTGCTGCGCGGACCTCAATATGTCGTCTCATCCATGCCGGGCAAGTTGGACGAGGTACGGCAGGCTCGTCAGGGTTTTGCCGACACTGATTTGCATGCGGATGCCGCTGATTTCCCCGAGCCTGCGCGCGAACTCGGTGACGGGGTGCAGGTTGCCGGGCATGCTGCTGCAGGACTGTCTCGTGTGGCGGCGCTCGGTGAGGCTTTGGCCAGCAAGCGCAGCGGTGTGCGTGCTGTGCGTCCCGACGTGGCAATACCGGCCGAGCGTACGGTGTGGCAGTCATATACCGGCGTGGATTCGGCTGTGGTAACCTCTCCCGATGGCAATTCCGTGGCTTGGGTGAAGCGCGACAGTGGTTTGTTCCGTAGGCAGATGAAGGACGGCGTGCGTCTGGCAAAGGCGCTTATGGAACGTTGGGAGACGCTTTCCGCGCAGTATCGTGCCGCGGACATGGCCGGGGTGCAGGTGTGGGAGCGGATTTTCGACACGCAGGAGCCGAAGGAGTCGTAGGCGCCGCAGGATTTGCAGGAGGCACCGGCGCGGTAAAGTCTCTGTGATACTGGCGGGACTGCAGGTGTTTGCGTATGTTTAAGGCTGTTCGCGGGTCGGTGTTGCCCCGCGACACGCCTCAAATGTGGATAACCCCGACCATTCGTCCACATTCATTGTTTTTGCTGTTCCAACTGCTCGATATGCCGTTCAATAGAGGGCATGAACATTGAACAACACACACAGCAACAGCCATACACGCCTCGCCGTTCCTACGCGCGGAAGGTGCACGAGCAGACCGATGAGACGGGTGCTTTGCCGCCACGCCCACAGGCCGGGCCGCATCCCCTGCCTGCGGCGGTGTCGCAGCATTCCTTTTCTGATGAAGATGAAGGGACGCAGTATCTGGGGTCGGAGCCTTTAGCGCGCGCGGCTCCGAGTTTCCAGCCGCAGCGCGGGGAAATACAGCCTCGAGCGCGCGCGAAACCTTACCAGAGAAGTCGGCCAAGTGTGGGAGCCAAGCCTCTTGCATCGAGTGACACTGGGTGCCTGCGCAACGTGGTGGTGATGGAAAGTGCCAGTGGAGGGGTTGGTCTGAGCACCTCTTGCGCCATGCTTGCGTTGGAGATGAGCAGACGTGGCAGACGATGTGCACTGGTGGATGCCGATTTCCGCAAAGGCGGTCTCGACGTGCTGCTTGGGCTGGAAAATGACGAAGGCTTGCGTTTCGGTGGCATAGATCTTCCTCTAGGGCAGGTTTCCGGTTCAGTGCTGGTGCGACAGCTCCCGCAATGGGAAGGCATCGCAGTGCTGTCGTTCAGCCCGTGGGAGGGTGAAGCGCCCGAATGGTGGAACGTGCAAGCCGTATTGCAGGCCTTGTCGCGCACTGTGGACGTGGTGATTGTGGATGCTGGCACGGGGTTGCTGGAGGCGGACATTCCAGAGCTGGCGCGTTCGCCACGTGTGGTGGTGACGGAACTTTCGGTGCTGGGAGCTAACCGGGCGCGTATCCTGCTCGGCCTTTCGGCAGCGCGAGAGCCTGGCTCGGGTTCATGGCCCGATGCCAAGGATGCGGACGGGGAGCGGTTGCCGGCTCTGGCTGTGCTGGGCGTTGAACCGCGTGGCACATTGCGTGGTCGGGGTGTGGTCTCCTGCTTGGATGCCTCGGAATTTTTGGAACGGGAGGTAGTCGGTCCGGTCAGGCCAGATGTCAAAAGTACCGGAGACTTGCTAGAGGGGCTGGGGCTGCAAAGTGTTCCCAAAGGTGCCAAGACTGCCATGCGGCAACTGGCGGACTGTGTGGAGGAACAGTTGAGGGCAGGTGATGAACCATGATGTTTGGTCCATTGGAGCAGCTGGCCCAGCGTGAGGAGGTCACCGACATCGCCGTTACCTGTGATGGGCGCGTGTGGGTGGACAGTGGCGACGGAATGCGCGAGTATCAGCCTCCGATCCCCTTCCGTTCGCCGCAGACGGTGCGTGAATATGCTACGCAGCTGTGCGCTCAACTGGGGCGCAGACTCGATGATGCTTGTCCGATTGCCGACGCTGCCGATGAGCGTGGGGTGAGGGTGCACGCTGTTATCGCTCCACTGGTGCCGCAGGGCGCTACTCTGTCCATCCGTTTTCCCAGCCGCACCGTGCCAAGACTGAGCAACCTGGGGTTGCGAGGCATGTTTCCGCCTCAATGGTTTCCCGTGCTTAAAGGACTGGTGGCCCGCCATGCCACCGTGCTCATCTCGGGTGGTACCGGCACAGGGAAAACGACTCTGCTCAAAGCGATGTTGAGGCAGTGCGATTCGAGCGAGCGTTTGGTGAGCGTGGAGGAAGTGCGTGAGCTGGGAGATGTGGGGCGCGGCAATTATGTGTCGCTGGTGTCGCGCGAGGCCAACGTGGAGGGGAAGGGAGCTGTGGGATTGTCGGAACTGGTCAAGGCCACGCTGCGCATGAGGCCAGACCGTGTGGTGCTTGGGGAATGCCGAGGCGAAGAGATCGCGGATCTGTTGCGTGCCTTCAACTCGGGGCATCATGGCGGCATGGTTACCGTGCACGCGGACAGTGTGGTCAGGGTGCCCTCGCGTTTGCTTGCATTGGGTTTGCTGGCAGGTTTGGATCGGCGGGCGCTCACCGTGCTGGCAGCCGATGCGTTCGACGTGATATTGCATATGGAACGTGTATTCGGGCAACGGCGTATCGCGCAGATTGGCGTGCTGCAGGCCGAAGGTGACAGGTTGTATGGGCGAGTCGTGGCGCAGTGGAATGGGGACGGTCGGGCTTCGGCCGGCTCAAAATGGGATCAATTTGCCCGCCGATGGGCAATCGAGGAGAGGAGCCGATGATGCACCGGGCGGGAATGAGTGGAGTTTGCTGGAATGTGCGAACTCGGCTGGAGAGGGGTGGGCGATGAATAGTGCGGCTTGGGCGGCATGGTGTTGTTTTGCCGCAGTGGTGTTGCGCTTTGCCGGGGGAGTGCCACTGGCAATGAGGTTGCGAGCGCGTCGTGCAAGGATGGGAACAGGTGTGTGGCGTGTGAAGCGCGGCCGGCCAACGGACTCGGCAGGTATACTTTCAGTCATCGATGCGGTTCGTGGCCATGTGCGTTCCGGAGGGGCGCTTACCAGTGCGTTCACTGGATTTGACGGAGAGCATCGTATCAGCTCTACGCCAGTGCTGCCCAATGTTTCCCGACTGCGCGGCATGCTGCATGACCGTGCCGGTCCAGGTGAGACGGAGCAGCAAGTAAGTCAGATGGCTGCAGAACTCCATATGGCTTGCCTGCTTAGCGAAAGCTTGGGATGTGAAGCTTCGCATTGTCTCGATGCGGTAGCGGACTCGTATCGGCGTATGAGATTGTTTGATGATCAAGTGAGCAATGCCTTCGCCGTGCCCAAATCTACGGTAAAACTGCTTACTGCGCTACCAGTGGGTACGCTGCTGCTTGGCCAGTTTCTGGGAACCAATCCAGTGCCGTTCCTGCTTGGTGCTGCCGCCGGAAGAGTGTGCCTGGTGTTCGGCTTATTGGCTTATGCGGGTGGATTGCTGTGGATGCGCTCGCTGATGTCGGGCGTTGCCGACGCTATGGAGTGACGCTGATAATTCAGTGGTTGAGCAGACATTGCGTACGCAATATTGCTCATGCGAGGAAGAAGGGAACGATGAACAGTACGGTATGGGCGGCTTTGGCTGCCGGTTTCTTGTGGGCGTTGTGGCGGGCAAGGCCAAAGCTCACAACTGTACGCCTAGTGAGAGCGCAGGTAAAACGGTCTGCTCCTTCGCTCACGGTGGTGTTGCGTATGATGTCGGTTGCGTTGAGTTCGGGAGTTTCGATTCCGCGCTCGCTGGCTGTGGTCGGAACGCTGGCAGGTGGAGCCTTTGGCGCATCGTTGCGCAGCGTCTCCACAGCGTTGTTGCAAGGGTTGAATTGGCGTGATGCATGGGTTGCCGCAAGGCAAGGCGACTCGGAGGTTGTTGCTGCCGGTAAGGATGTGGCAGTGCTGCGTGACGCATTGGAAGACGCGTGGGTGCATGGGGCGTCTCCTATTGGTCGTTTGGAGAGTGCTGTGGAGCAGATGGATGCAAGCCGCCGTCATCACATCGAGCGGGCCGCTGCTGAACTATCGGTCAAACTGTTGATGCCTACGGGATTGTGCTTTCTTCCTGCATTCATACTTATTGGTGTTATTCCCTCGATTGCGTCGTTCACCGTGTGAGGAGAGAGCGTCTCATCGGCGAAACGTGGATAACTATGTGCATAACTGAGCAATGTAATAGCGCAACACGCCTCAAATGTGGATAACCCCGACCATTCGACCACATTACTTCAAAACGATCTGCAAACCGTGCGCGGCAAGGCACACTGGAATCATCGTCACAGAACAGGCGATACATAAGAATCAAAGGAAACGATACTGAACTGAACACTGAAGGAGACCATCATGACTACTCAAGCTATAGAGGTAATTTCCGGCGGCAACGCACTGGTACAGCAGGCAACAGGGCATATGGCGGCACTGAGCGAACGTATAAAACGCAACATGTGCACGCTTGATATGAAGATGCGCACCGCCATCTCACAACATGACGAAGGTGCTGCAACTGCTGAATATGCGATAGTGCTCGTGGCGGCCACAGGTTTTGGTGCGTTGCTGGTGGCACTGTTGAAATCTGGCATGGTAAAAGGGCTGCTTGAGGAAATCGTGAAGAAAGCGCTCGGCGTGGTTTGAGCCAGTTCGTGGCGTGGATGGAAAGATAAGGGGCGTGCAATGGTAGCGCAGCGCATGTGGAAGTCGGGAACAAGACTTTGGCGGTATATCAATCGTGCGGTTAAAGCCTCAAACACGATGAATGCGTGTGGCACGTCCGCGAACGTTCGATCATGGCTGCACAAACACCCAACCTTGCTTGCCCAATTCCGGCGGGCGGATGAAGGCGCCGTTACGGCTGAATATGCAGTGATATTGCCCGCCGTTGTGGTAATGGCGGTGCTGCTGCTCATGCTGACGCGTGCATCCACGGTTTCTTTGAACTGTCAAGATGCTGCGGCTGCTGCAGTGCGCACCGCCATCATCGCCCAAGATGATGGCAAAGCGCGTGATGCCGCCAAACGCGCAGCTGGAACAGAAGCGGACGTCTCATTGCAGCGTAGTGCCGGGCAAGTGACCGCAATCGTCAGTTGCCCGGTGGTACCGGATCCCATGCATGTGCTGCCCACAGTGGTACAAGGCAAAGCTTCCGGAGCAGAGCAGTGATGACTGAGCCAATGCTGTGGTATTGCCGGGTCAAGCCGAGTCAACGTAGGCATGCGTAGCGCGAGATACAGCAGATATATGTGGGAAAGGCAAAGTTATGGCAGTTCATCACAGCAATATATGCCAACGCCTCACGTCTTCATTGACCAAGCGTGACGAGGGGGCTGGCACGGTGAACGGTGTAGTGCTCGTGCTGATGGCTGCAGTGCTGCTCATCGCCTTAGCGGCTGGAGCCAGAATACTGCTCTCCATGGCTCGGGCGCGTAGTGCCGCTGATCAAGGCGCGATCGCTGCGGCACAAGCATTTCGAGCAGGTCACCATGATGTGTGCGGCATCGCGCAGCGGCAGGTCAGCGCCAACGCGGGTACGCTCGTCTCGTGCACAGTGGATGAGAGGGAGGGGGATGTGCGTGTCTGCGTGTACATGGAAACCGGTGTGCCTGTGGTGGCACGTGTTTCGGCCACCTCTCGCGCAGGGCCTGTGGACTGTGATTCTTAACGCTTTCGCCGTGCGCGTGCGGTGGTGAGCGAGTTGGTGAAGATAGCGAGGTAAAGGTAGGTTAGTAGGTATGGCACTTGCACTCTATCGGCGATATCGTCCTGACACTTTTGACGGAGTCATCGGTCAGGATCAGGTTACGATACCCCTCTCGAAGGCATTGGATAACGGCAGGCTGACCCACGCCTATCTGTTCTCCGGCCCCAGGGGTTGCGGCAAGACCAGTTCGGCTCGCATCTTGGCGCGCTGCATCAACTGCGAGCAAGGTCCCACATCCCATCCCTGCGGTGAGTGTGCCAGCTGCAAAGATCTCGCCACAGGCGGACCCGGGTCAATCGATGTGGTGGAAATCGACGCGGCGAGCCATAACGGTGTAGAAGATGCCCGTGAACTGCGTGAGCGTGCGGCGTTCGCGCCGGCGCGAGACCGGTACAAGATTTTCATCCTCGACGAGGCGCACATGGTCACCTCGCAGGGCTTCAACGCATTGCTCAAAATTGTGGAAGAGCCGCCGGAACATGTCATGTTCATCTTTGCCACAACCGAGCCGGACAAGGTGATAGGAACCATCCGTTCGCGTACCCACCACTACCCCTTCAGGCTGGTGCCGCAAGAGGTGATGGGCCCCTTCTTGGAGCATGTGTGTGTCGAGGAGCATATTGAACCCGAACCAGGTGTGCTAAAACTGGCGATGCGCGCCGGTGGCGGTTCGGTGCGAGACACCCTTTCCGTGCTCGACCAGCTGATGGTAGGTGCCGAGGATGGCCGTATTGCCTATGATGCCGCTGTGGCGCTGCTTGGCTTCACGCCGGATGAGCTTATTGGCGAAGCCATTGATGCCGTGGTTGAAGGGGACGGCGAGAGTCTGTACGGGGTTATACAGAATGTTGTGGTCGGCGGGTTTGAACCGCGACGATTCGTTGAAGACCTGCTTTCCCGAGTGCGAGACATGCTCGTGCTGACACTGGGAGGTGCCGGTGCGGCATCTGTGCTCGGTGACGATGCAGAACAAGACTTGGATGGTTTGAATCGCCAGGCGAAGGCATTGGGATTGTCGTCGCTTTCGGCGATGGCGGAGATCATCGATTCGGCGCTTGCCGACATGGTGGGTGCCACCTCGCCACGCATGCGCTTAGAACTGTTGG
Organism: Bifidobacterium sp. ESL1130; assembly: GCF_058507935.1. Taxonomy (NCBI): domain Bacteria; kingdom Bacillati; phylum Actinomycetota; class Actinomycetes; order Bifidobacteriales; family Bifidobacteriaceae; genus Bifidobacterium; species Bifidobacterium sp. ESL1130. The sequence continues at coordinate 260,186 of NZ_CP196379.1, forward strand.
CTGCACGTTTGCTTGCCGGCCGGGAGAACGGCTTTGCGGAGGTCTCGGCACCTGCCAGTGGCAATGCTGCGGCTGGTGCGGCACCTGTAGCAGGCGGTTTTGCCAATGCAAGCGCATCTGCCGGCAATGGGAGGTCGAACTTCGTCGGCTCGTCCGGCAACGGTAACGCTGGCGGGGCGGTGCGAAGCGGTTTCGCTGGAGCCCGCAACAGGCAGCCGAACCAAGCTGGTGTCCCCAGCTCACAGCCAGCCCAAACCCAAGGGCAAGCTGACGCTACGCACTCGGCTAACACTCCTGCGGCTTCCACAGCTGACCCTGCAAAGGAGCATAATGCTGCCACAACGCCAGATAATGGCGCGAAGCAGAATGTTGCTGGCAATGTGCCCAATGATGCCAGTGGTGAAACGGCATCTGACGAGACAACCAAGACCGAAACGCCGACACTGTCCGCAGCGCAAAAAGCAGTGCTCGAGCATGTCGGACAAGTCGATACGTCAGCCTCGCCGGACGAGAAATGGGATATGGTGCTCAAAGCGCTGCCCGAAGGTGTGGGCGAGTATGTGTCGCGTGACAAAGTGCCCGAAGTGGTACTGGAAACCAATCAGGCTGGACGTTCCCGCCTGGCCATGACTTTCGACTCGGCATTGAGCCAGCATGCGTTCGCATTGGCGCTCGCCTCCGATGCTGACAACAACGGTCAGAAAGCCTCTCACGTGGTGCTTGAAACGGTACGTGTGGTGTTCGGGCCGGGTGTGATGATCGCTCCCACAGGGGTGGCTGCGAATGGTGAACAAGTGGTGTCCACTAAACGCATGAAGCCCGAAGAATTGGCACAGGTCAAGCGCAAGATAGCTCTTGCCAAGGTGGGGCTGCCTGACGCCGGTGCCGCGCTGGCATCTGGACATGAAGGTTCGCAACCCAAAACCCGGAAGAAAGCCGGTGAGGACGCTCAACCGGACGCCGACGATTCCGCTCACCGAACACGGACCGCTGCGCCGGAAGACAACTCACAGCATGATGATCCTTTGTCGGTAAATGCCGATAAGGATACTGATCCGTGGGCTGCCGGTGTGAATGCAGGCGAACCTTCATCGCTGTCTCAAGACGTGTCAGATCAAGCCTCCATGAGGCCCGACACTGTGCTCGATGACCCGGATTACGACCCGTGGCAGCACCCGATGGCGACTGCCGGCACCGATCGGACTGAATCCGCTTCAGGTTCCGATGCCTCGGTTTCGCCCGCTAGCCAGTTGCCAAGTGAGAGCGCGCCGCAGGCCGACAATGCCGTACAACACAAGCATGTGTCTGTTCCGGATGTCGGTGACGGGGTGGACCCATGGGCGGTGCCCGAAGACGGTAATGCGGAAGCAGACGGCTTGGCTTCCCAGGCATCTTCCACAGCCTCATCGAGCACAGTCTCATCGAGTGCCGGTGCGTCGAGCGAGTCGTCGGATACACGTTCGGCTGACACAGATCGACCATCCCCACAAGACCGTCCGGACTTGCCGCGGCCTGACTTCGATCGGTTCAGGCAGCAGCAGAATACCGACGTTCGTGCAACACCACAAGTAGCGGCGGAAGATGATGATTATTCGCTCGACGACCAGTCACTTGGTGCCGCAAACGCTATGAGCGTGGATGATTTGAAACAGTTGTTCGAAGTCAAAAAGGTTGAGGAGTTCGCGGCAACGGACCCCAAAAACCCGAAGAACATCAAGGCAATCAGTCATCATCCCGACGACCAATAGTGCCGATACCTACATAACTCAAAAATGATTTGCACAATTTGTATGACCTGTATGACCTGTACGACCGGTACAACCTGTACGACCTGCACGGCATGTACGACCGGTACGACTGGTACAACCTGTACGGCATGTACGGCATGTACGGCATGTACGACCGGTACAACCTGTAACCGGTATGGCCGGTACGGCATGTGCCGCTAACCTACCGCGTGCAGCACAGGCGTACCGCGTACGTCGCACACACCGTACGTCGCACACGCTGCACCGCCGAACATCGCACACCGCAAGGAGAGGAGAACACCATGGCAATGGCATATGACGGAGCCATCCAACGTCTCATCGACGCTTTCGCACAGCTTCCCGGCATCGGCCCCAAAGGCGCCCAACGCATCGCCTTCTACCTGCTTTCCGCCAGCAATGAGGAAGCTGAAGGCCTGGCAGACGCCATCAGGGAAGTCAAGGAAAAAGTAAGGTTCTGCGATATTTGCGGCAACGTATGCGAAACCAGCCCTTGCCCCATCTGTGCCGACCCTAGAAGAGACCACTCGGTGATCTGCACTGTGGAAGAGCCCAAAGACGTGATGAGCATCGAACGTACCCGTGAATACCGCGGCGTATACCACGTACTGGGCGGTGCCATCAACCCCATGGCGAACATCGGCCCCAGTGACCTCGCCATTGCTGGCCTGCTCGAACGGCTCAAAACCGACGAAGTCAAAGAAGTGATTCTGGCACTCGACCCCAACATCGAAGGCGAAGCCACCGTCACCTATCTCAGCCGGCTGCTGTCCCCGCTGGACTTGAAAGTTACACGCCTGGCAAGCGGTCTGCCCGTAGGCAGCGACCTCGAATATGCCGACGAAATCACCCTGGGACGAGCGCTCGCCGGACGTCAAGAAGCCTGAGCGCGTCCCACATCGTGAAGAACAGGGCGGATGGTCGGTGTGACATCCCTATAATGGCGGTGTTCCACAAGAGAGAAAGGGGTGGGTCGTGGCTCTAATCGTGCAGAAGTACGGTGGATCGTCCGTAGCGGATGTCGAGTCCATCAAGCGTGTTGCCAAGCGCATCGTGCAGACCCGGCGCGCCGGCAATGATGTGGCAGTAGTCGTTTCCGCCATGGGAGACACTACCGACGACCTCATTGACCAAGCCCACAGCATCGACTCCAATCCCTCGGCAAGAGAGATGGACATGCTGATGACCGCAGGCGAGCGCATCTCCATGAGCTTGCTCGCCATAGCCATCCAGTCTGCCGGCGAGCGCGCCTATTCGTTTACCGGATCTCAAGCCGGGTTCATGACCGACGCGCAGTTCGGAGCCGCACACATCAAAGCGGTCAACCCCGAACGAGTGAGCCGCGCCCTCCATTCGGGCAGTGTCGCCATTGTGGCCGGTTTCCAAGGCATCAACACCGAAGGCGACTACACCACGCTTGGTCGAGGTGGTTCAGACACCTCCGCAGCGGCGCTCGCCGTGGCATTGGGTGCCCAAGTGTGCGAAATCTACACCGATGTGGACGGTATCTTTACCGCCGACCCGCGCATTGTTCCCACAGCGCGCCACATCCCCGTTATCAGCTACGACGAGATTTTGGAAATGGCGTCGTGTGGTTCGAAGGTGCTGGCGTTGCGTTGTGTGGAGTATGCGCAGCGTTTTGGCATGCCGCTGCATGTGCGCAGTTCCTTCTCGAGTCGCCCCGGCACGTTGGTGGTGCCCGAAGGTGTGGATGCGAGGAGTCTGCCGAACGTGGGCGAGCAGCCGCCGCATCGTCAACATGCTGTGCCCGCCGATGAGGTGGCACGCACACAAGGAAAGGCCGAATAATATGAGCGAGACCAACGCAAACAGCACTGACACAAACAGCACCGGTGCAAACGGCACTGACGCAGCTTCCGGTGCGGCCTGCGAGTCCATGGGCGACCTGTTCCCCGACCTCGGCCAGGAGGCTCCCGTCATCTCCGGCGTAGCCCATGACCGCAGTGAATCCCTCATCACCGTGCGCGGCGTGCACGATGAGCCCGGCATGGTGGCGCGCGTTTTTGAGTGCCTCGCCACCACAGGTGTGAACGTGGACATGATCGTGCAGGCCGGTGCGTCCACGGGCACTGCCGATATCTCGTTCACTCTGCCGGAAGCTTCCACCGCCTTGGCCAAGGAAGCCCTGGAACGCAACGAGGAGAAGCTCGGCTATCAGTCTTGCGACGTTAATACGGAGGTCGGTAAGGTGGCCGTGGTGGGCGTGGGCATGAAGACCCATTCCGGCATTGCGGCCAAGTTCTTTACCGCGCTGAGTGAGCAGAACATCAATGTGCTCATGATTTCCACGTCCGAGATTCGTATCGCGGCACTGGTGCCTTTGGTTCAACTGGACGACGCGGTGCGCGCGTTGCATACAGCCTACGGTCTGGACGCCGAACAGGTGGAAGCTACCGTATACGGCGGTACCGGGCGCTGAGCGACGAGTCAAGAGCCAGGATAACTGAACAGGCTCGGTGCATTGCTGAGCCACCCCGATGATTGCTAGGAAGACACAACGGCTGACGCAGGATCTACATTCCCAGGTGTCAGCCAACCCGAGAAAGGGCTACTATGGCTCAGATAAACGAACATGGCGTTGATGTGGCGGTATTGGGCGCCACTGGTCAAGTGGGCATGGTGATGCGCCGAGTGCTGGCGGAGCGTTCATTCCCCGTACGCAACCTGCGATTCCTGGCCTCCGCCCATTCGGCAGGTAGCGTGTTGAACTGGCAGGGGCACGACATTACGGTGGAGGACGTGGCGACCGCTGACTTGAGCGGCATTGACATCGCCATTTTCTCGGCTGGCGGCGGTACTTCGAAGGTGTGGGCGCCCAAGTTCGCCCAGGCCGGAGCGTTCGTGGTCGATAACTCCTCGCAGTGGCGTATGGATCCCGACGTGCCGCTGGTGGTGGCGGAAGCGAATCCGGAAGACCTCGATACCATCCCCAAGCGCATCGTCGCCAACCCGAACTGCACCACCATGGCTTGCATCCCTGTGCTCAAGCCTCTCGCTGACAAGTTTGGCCTGAAGCGGCTTATCGTCAGCTCCTATCAAGCTGTTTCTGGCGCGGGTCGTTCCGGAGTTGAGCAGCTGATGAACGAGGCACGTACCGCGATTGACCAAGGTGCCGATCAGCTGGTGTTCGACGGTTCTGCCATCAACTTCCCCGAGCCCACCAAGGTGGCGCGCACCATTGCGTTCAACGTGGTGCCGTTCATCGGCGACCTGGCCTCGGACGGGTCGGAGGAGACCGATGAGGAACAGAAGCTGCGCAACGAAAGCCGCAAGATTCTGCACCTGCCGGATTTGGCGGCTTCATGCACCTGTGTGCGAGTGGGTATTTTCACCTCGCATGGCATGAGCGTCAACGCCGAGTTCGAACATGATGTTACGCCCGACGAGGCTCGCCAAACGCTCAACGGTGCTCCTGGAGTAGAGCTCAACGATATTCCTACTCCCCAGCTGGCTGCCGGCCGCGACCCGAGCTTTGTGGGACGCATTCGGCAAGACCAGGCGGTGATCGGGCACAAAGGTCTGTCGTTCTTTATCACGAACGACAACCTGCGTAAGGGTGCCGCGCTGAATGCCGTGGAGCTGGCCGAGCTCATCGCCCGCAAGCATTTTGCCGACCGGCTTGACTGATTTCCCCTCTGTGCTGTCTGCATCATTGCTGCCACAGTAGGCCTTCCGTCTTGTCTGTCAGCGCTATCGCGCGCCAACGGGTGAGGCATGTGTGATACTGGAGGCATGTCGAAGGCATATGAGGAAGCGTGCAGGCAGCTCGATCGCATAGTGGCGCTGGGATACCCGGATGTGGCGGACATGAGTTCCGAAGCGTTCCGGGCTCTGGCTCAACCGCTGTTGGGAGCGCTCAAAACCAGTGATTTAGGCAGGAACATTCTGTTGGTTCCTACCCACGAGCTGGTGTCCCCGGAGTCGCTTATAGCGCGAACGAGCATTAACCGCCTGGCAGGATTCACCACCATGCCGCCGCGCGATGTTGCCAGTTTTCTGCCCCAGCCCGGTTTCGAGCCGCCCGAAGGTCCGTTCTACTTGGTTGTGGATCCTCATACCGGGACGAATTACGTAAACCGTGAGCCGGATGTGGCGCGCAAACTCATCGATTCGGACGAGCGCATACCGCTCACCCTCGAGGAAGGACTTGCCATCGCCACCCAGCATCCTGACTGGTTGCTGCAGAAGAACGGTTTCAATCTGCTCGGCTCGCGCAGTTCCGACGGTCGATATCCGAGCATCTGGCTCAGTCAAAGAGCACCGCGCTTAGGGTCGGTGTGGCCCAACTCGCGCCATACGTGGCTGGGCAACGCCTTCTGCGTGGCGCGGCGCGGTGTTTCGCTCTTCCGGTAGCGAGAGCTCGACATACCTCTATCTCTCCTTACACCGGCCCTTATGCAGGCAGCGGGCAGCGGGAAGCTGGCAGCCGGCATGGCAAAAGTGACATTTCGATGCCCATACTCTGGAACAGCCGTCGCATGGCGGCACTGCCCGTGTTAGCGTGGCAGCACCATCTGCAACTGAGCGTCCGGAGAGCCGGGCGCTTTATTGCTTACGCATCCGCGCGGTTTCGCTGCCGCGCCGCAACACCAAGAAGGAGGAACAATGGGTCAAGGTCAGTCAAACGAGCTGCATGGCACCGGCGCTGAGACCGGTAGTCAATCGTCGGTATTCGACCTCGCAGCGCAGGCTGCGGCATCAAATGGAGGGAACAACGACCTGCTGCTTGCTCCTTCACGTTTCATCGGTGAACCGCAAAAGCCCAGCGCCATGCCGTATTCCAAGTATGCCGCCTACAACCTGCAGGTGCCATTTGACTATCCGCAGCGTACCTGGCCTTCCAAGCGTCTGGAGCGCGCCCCGCGTTGGTGTTCGGTCGATCTGCGCGACGGCAATCAGGCGCTGGTCAACCCGATGGACAATGAGCGCAAGCTTCGCTTCTGGAACCTGCTTATCTCCATGGGTTTCAAAGAGATCGAAGTGGGGTTCCCCTCCGCTTCCGACACGGATTACAATTTTGTGCGTCTGCTCATCGAGCGTGAACTCATCCCCGACGACGTCACCATCGTGGTGCTCACGCAAGCTCGAGAACACTTGATACGCAAGACCTACGAATGCCTGCGCGGAGCCAAGCGCGCCATCGTGCACTTCTACAATTCCGTCTCCGTGCTCCAACGTGAGGTGGTGTTCCGCAAGGATCGTTCCGGCATCAAGGAACTGGCGGTCAACGCAGCGGTGCTGTGCCGCGAATTGGAGGGAGATGCCGGACAAACCGAGCTGTATTACGAGTATTCCCCCGAATCGTTCACCGGTACCGAGCCGGAGTATGCGCTCGAGGTGTGCAACGCCGTCATCGACGTGATTCGTCCTACTCCTGAACACCGCATGGTCATCAATCTGCCTGCTACGGTGGAGATGACTACGCCCAACGTGTTCGCCGACCAGGTGGAGTACATGTCGAACAATCTCCAAGACCGCGATTCCATTGTGCTTTCGCTGCATCCTCACAACGATGAGGGCATGAGTGTGGCCGCTGCCGAACTGGGTCTGCTGGCCGGTGCCGACCGCATCGAAGGCTGCCTGCTGGGCAACGGTGAGCGCACCGGTAACGTCGACCTGCTCACCTTGGGTTTGAACTTGCTCACCCAAGGCATTGACCCACAGATCGACTATTCAAATGTGCCTGAGATCCGCAGGACGGTCGAATACTGCAACCAGGTAAAAGTGGACGAGCGGCACCCCTATGTGGGTGATTTCGTCTTCACCGCATTTTCCGGCTCGCACCAGGACGCCATCAAGAAGGGTTTGGAAGCGCGCAGCATGGCCGCGGATATGGCCGATTCCAACCTGGAAAGCTTCCTGTGGCTGGTACCTTACCTGCCTATCGATCCCAAAGACATAGGCCGCAGCTACGAGGCCATCATTCGCGTCAACTCGCAGTCCGGCAAGGGCGGCATGGCGTATCTGCTCAAAGCCAACCATCACCTCGACCTGCCCAAGCGCTTGCAGGTGGAGTTCGAGAAAGTGGTGCAAAACTACGCCGACACGTCCGACCGCGAGGTGAAGGACGACGAGATTTGGCGCCTGTTCAAGGACGAGTATCTGCCTGTTGAAGAGCAGGGTACCGTGGCTGCCGGGGAAGCCGTGGGAGATCGCGGGGATGAGACCCTTGAGCAGTGGGGACGTCTCAAACTGCTCAACGTGTCCATCGCCTCCGGCGAGAACGGTTCCGACACCAAGCTTGATGCCACGCTGCTGGACGCCGATCCGGCGTTCGCACAGCTTGAGGGGGACGGCAAACCGGTGGAGCGCAAGGTTTCCGGTCGAGGCAATGGACCGCTTGATGCATTCCTGAACGCTCTGAATTCCATTGGGTTCGAGGTGTCTGTGCAGGATTACGCCGAGCATGCCATGACGGCCGGAACCGACGCGTTGGCGGCCTCCTATGTGGAGTGTCGTATAGGCGGGGAAGCAGACGAGCGTGTTATCTGGGGCGTGGGTATCGACTCGTCCATTGCCACCAGCTCGCTCAAAGCCATTATCTCGGCCATCAACCGTTCGCTGAGGTAGTGCGGAGCTGTTCGGCTGGCGTGCATGCCGTGTGGTGTTGTTATGGGCACCGTACGGCGTGTTCGCGTCACAATCCGTCGGCTTGGGCTGGCTGTGTGCGCTCGGTAGGGCGAGGCAAGAACAACAGCCGCAGTAGCAGTTGAAGCAAATAATAAAGGTCTCGAACTTGTACGTGTCAAGTTCGAGACCTTTATGCGTTGCCCAACGTTACTGTGTTGGTGCTGGCTGACCGGAGTCCGGTGGTGTTCCGCCGCCCTGCCCACTTTGCCCGTTCGGCGTGGTCGGCTGGGGTGTGGCGTTCTGCTGTGGGACGGTTGCCGGAGCCTGTCCGTTGGTCGCGCCCGGGGTGCCGTTGGTGCCATCCTGGCTTCCCTCATTGGGCTTGGTGCCGTACGAGCGGCGCGGTGTGGTATCGACGTCGCCGCTACCGGCGGAGCTGCCGCGCCCGGCACCGGTGCCCCACGACCCATCCGGGCCGCCCACTTTGCCGGTGTCTTTGGCTACGGGGAACGGTTCGTTCGGCGTATCGGCCAATGCTCGGCGCATGTACTCAGTGAAGAGGTGAACCGGATAGTCGCTGCCGCCGGTGTAGCGCCCGAAGTTCGGGATTTCGCGCGGTGCGCCGTTCTCGTCCGGGTACCAGATGCCGAACACGGTCACCGTATTGGGTGTGAAGCCGGCAAAGCTGCCTGCGGTGCCGTCGTTGGCGGTACCGGACTTGCCTGCCACGGTTTTGCCGATCCGCTTGGCTTCAGTGGCGGTACCGTACTGAACGGTGCCGGTCATCGCCTTGGTGACCAATGCCGCATCGTTGGACTTGAACACGGGCTGTGCGTCCACCGGCGACTTGTACATGTCCTTGTTCTCGGCATCCTTCACGCTGGCCACGATGTGCACCGTGGGCCGGTTGCCCTGATTGGCGATGGTGGCGTACGCCTGGGCGATGTCGCTGATATGCACTGCGTCGTTGCCCAGCACGGTGAACGGGTTGTCCCCGTTGACCAGCTTGGGGCTGATGCCGGCCTCCTGTGCGGTCTTGGCCACGGTCTTGGCACCCAAGTGGTCCTGCAAATCCATGTAGATGGTGTTGACCGAGTGGGCTGTGGCGTTGTACAGGTTGGTATATCCGAACTGCTCGTTGCCGAAGTTCTTGACCGGGGCTGCGATGTTGGGGTAGGTGCGCGGCGAGTTGCCGTTGAACACGGTGTTGAGGCTCACGCCCGCCTGCACGGCTGCCATGAGCGCGAACGGCTTCATGGTGGAACCCGGTTCGTACTTGGCTTGGGTGGCGTTGTTGAGCTGTTTGGTGAGGTAGTCGTCGCCGGCGTAGACCGATTGGATGGCACCGTTCTTGGGGTCGACGCTCATGCCGCCTATCTGCATGCCGTCCGGTACGATGCCTTTGCCTCCCTTGCTGGGGCTGGCCACGTCGAACATGGTGTCTTGCTTCGCTTTGTCGATGGTGGTGACGATTTTGTACCCGCCGGTGTCAAGATCGTTCTTGGTGAAGGTCTTGCTGTTGATGAGCTCGTCGCGCACCATTTGCAGCAGGTACCCTTGCGGCCCCTCGTACCAGTTGGGCTGGGTCTGTTGCGGCACGGTCTGCGGTGGTGTCTGTGCGGCTTTTTTGTCTGCAGCGGAGATGAACCCTTCGTCCTTCATGCTGTTGATAACGCGCACGTAGCGTTTCTGCGCCATGTCGGGACTGACCGCCGGGTCCCATGCGGTCGGTGCGGGGATGATGCCGGCCAGCATGGCGGCCTCGGGCAGTGTGAGGTCTTTGGCGTCCTTGTTGTAATAGGCTTTGGCCGCCGCCTGGATGCCGTATGCGCCGCGCCCCAGATAGATGGTGTTCATGTAGTTGCAGAGCACCTGGTCTTTGTCTTGCGTCTGCGCGATTTTCAACGCGAGAATGGCCTCGTGAATCTTGCCGAGATAGGTGTCGGTCTGTCCCAAGTAATACCGTTCGGCGTATTGCTGGGTGATGGTGGATGCGCCTTGTCTGGCCCCGCCGGAGAGGTTGTTGACCAATGCTCGGGCGATGCCCTTGAGGTCGATGCCCTTGTCCTGGTAGAACGTGCGGTTCTCTGAGGCCACGATGGCATTGCCCACGTATTTGGGCAGGGCAGAGCAGTCGATGATGTCGCGGTTCTGCTCGGCGAACGTGCCCATCTCGGTGGTGCCGTCGGCATAATAGACGGTTGTTTTCGCCGCCATGGCCATCTTTTCTGGCGGCGGCACTTCGGTGGAGACATACAGATAGGCGAACGCGGCGACACCCAGTGCCAGAAGCGTTGCCAGAATGCCCAGCAGCCACAGGAAAATATGATGCTTTTTGCGCGGCTTGCCGTTGTTTTTGTTGTTCCGCCCGCGCCCGGGTCCCCGGCCACCATTGCCTGAACCGCGTGACGACTTCTTGCGTGTGCTGCGCTGCGAATCGACGCTCTCATACTTGCCCCGCCCGCTGCCTTGAGAGCCGTTCCTGCTGGGAATCGGCGGAGCGGGAACGGGCATGGCTGCAGTGCCTCCACCTGCCCCGGCGTGCGAGGCGGTGGTGCGTCCCGCGCTGCGTGCGCGGGAGTTTGCGGTGTGAGCTGAAGCCCTTCGTTCCCTAGAAGACATAGCCACTACCGTAACCGCTGCCCCTGAGAAAAGCCATGGATGCAGCCTCAAATCCCTTAGTGGCGTAAGGGTAGTGTGACGCTGCTGTCATTCGTTCGCATGCGACCGCTGCGCGACTATGAACCATATATAGGTGTGTCTACTCAAGTGGACATATTCGTTGTGCTGATTGCACGGCTGCAGGAACGAGGCTTGTATAGACATTAGGCAAGTTGCACGGAAAGGTGAAAACATGAGTGAATACCAAGAGGCTCGTCCACAGCTGGCTGTGATGACTGAGAATCTAGTGAAATCGTACGACAAGTTCAATGCGGTGGACGGCTTGAATCTTCAAGTACCGCTAGGCGGCGTCTATGGTTTGCTCGGACCAAACGGTGCAGGCAAATCCGCGACCATGAAACTGTTGCTCGGCCTGACTGCCTCCAGTTCCGGCAGGATGTGGATGCTGGGGCAGCAAGTGGGTTCCAAGAGCCGTCTCCAGCCTGGACGAGTAGGCTCCATGATCGAAGGTCCCAGCTTCTACCCGGGGTTGTCTGGATTGGACAACTGCCGGATGGTGGCCGATTATCTGGGGTTGCCAAGCTCAGCGGTGCCTGCCGTGCTGACCAAAGTAGGACTGCGCGGGCATGAGGGCAAGAAAGCCGGCGCGTATTCGCTGGGCATGAAGCAGCGCCTGGGGATTGCTATGGCGTTGATTTCGCGGCCTGAGCTCCTGTTGCTCGACGAGCCGACTAATGGCCTTGATGCCGAGGCCGTCGTGGAAGTGCGGCAGATGATTGTGGACTTGGCTCACTCAAGCGGTTGCAGCGAAAACGGAGTCCTTCGCCGGTACCATGTCCATCATGTTCGTACTCACGCTGGTTGGCTGCGTGCTTTCGATTGCGTCACCGTCTTTGGCGGTGCCCTACCCGTTGGCGCTGATCACTAGCGCTTCAGCCGCAAGAAATCTGAACGACATCGCTTCAATTTCTTCCCTGATGACCGCGACCATAGTAGCAGCCATTTGGGTGATAGTCAGCGCCGTCATCTTCCGTAAACTAGCTAAAAAAGCCATCTAGCTGCACTGCTGATACTGTGAGGGCAAGGGGGAACGTATGAAGTGGGGTGAAAAACTACGTCGTTGGATTGAGATTTGGAACCGTCCGACCATGGCGTATGTGATGGTCTTCTTTTGCGCCTTGTATGAGACCGTGCTCGTTACGCGATTGCTGCTCTCCCCCAATGTCGCCAATCAGACCTTGCAGCGTATGCGCGATACCACAGTGTGGGGCTTGCCGCTGTTCGTCATCATCATTGTTCTGGCAGTAGCGCTTCTGGTGTTGAGGCGGCAGCGGCCAACAGTGAGTGTTCTAGCCATATCGGTGCTTATGCTTATTACAGCTGTGCTATATGGCTCAGCATATACGTATTTACTGTTGCTGTGGATTGTGGACATATACGCCTGCACGGTAGAAACCCGAAAGCCGCTGACGCTCACTATCAGTCTCCTGTTGGCTGGCATGTTTGGAGTGGCTAGCGTTGCTGTGGCTGCTGTATGGCACCATGATGGTTCTACTGGGCTGCTCTATCCAACGGTTCTGTGCTTTGCCTTATGCGTGTTCTTTGGCATTATTTCTAGGACCCAGCGAGAGCGATATCTATCGGAGCAAGCGCTGATCAACGAGCGGGAACGCAGCCTGCATCTCACGGAGGAACGTGATCAGGCCGTCAACCAATCGAAAATCGCTGCAGAACTTCACGACAGCGTCGGCCACGATCTTACTGCCATCATTGCGCTTTCTGAAGGACTTGACAACAGTACCGGGAACCCTGAAATCGATGATGCCATAACGATGATCAACGATTTGGCAAGGCAGGGACTGGCTGATACCAGAATAGCCGTGAAAGCGCTTCAGTCTGCCAGTACTGCGGATGCATCGCAGCGCTCGCAGGAGGGGCGGCAACATCAATGGGATGACATTCACCAGATTCTCAGCCATGCCAGGCAGATAGGCATGATTGTCGCGTTCACCGAGACGGGGCGCAGGCCGCAAGATAGCGTGCAAGCCGATTTGAGCTTCACTATTACGAGAGAAGCTGTCACCAATGCTATTCGGCACGGGCAATCAGTAGATCGCATCGTAATATCGTGGGATCATGACGCTGAGGGCGCTGTTGCCATAACTATCAGAGATAACGGTCAGAAGGCTACAAAGGCGGACAGTACCGGAACTGGACTGAGTCGTCTCCAAGGCCTTGTACAGGAACGCGGCGGTACCTTCGAAGCGGGTGTGGGCACCAACGGCTGGATGGTACACGTTACTATTCCGCCTACGGTATCAGACAGCGAGCAGCAAGGAGCGTGACCTAAGCCATGATTCGTGTAATGATTGTTGACGACCAGCGCCCTGCCAGAATGGGGTTTGCTCTCATGGTCGCCAAGGACCCAATGCTGCAGGTGGTAGGGCAGGCGGGGAACGGTCAGGAAGCCCTCGAGCTGCTGGATACGTGCAGTCGTCAGCGGCAGCCTCTTCCGGATGTGGTGCTCATGGATGTGCGCATGCCGGTGATGGATGGTTTGGACGCTACCAGCGTCATCAAAGACCGTTACCCGTCGATTCGAGTGCTTATTTTGACTACGTACGATCAAGACGACTATGCTTTCGGTGGTTTGAGCGCAGGCGCGTCTGGTTTTCTGCTTAAAGATGTGAAGACAGCGGATCTGTGCCGGGCAATCCGATCGGTATATGCCGGGGATGCCATACTGACTCCTCGTATTACCAGTGAAGTGATTAAATGAGGCATTGCTCATGAAACAGCAAATAACGTGGAGCAGGAGCTGCAGCAGCGATTTGCAACGCTGGGCCGGCGCGAGTTCGAAGTAGCGTCTCTGGTCAGCGAGGGGCTTGCCAATGCTGAAATCGCGGAACAGCTAGGAATTCAACCTGACTTTGTCAAAAAGACAGTGAGCCGTGTGCTGAGCAAACTCGGTGTCAGGGAGCGGGTAAACATAGCTGTGCTGTGGTACAAGGCCGGGCTGGATACCAAGTAGGCGGGTTCATGCGGCTTGTGGCGTATGGCTCGTGACTTACGGCGTATGGTGCATGGTGCCTTGCAAGCAGAGCGAGGAGCGTCTTCAATTGGCTGCTGCGTGCGTAGTATTTTCCGTCTCTCTCGTCGCTGGTTTGTTGCGGGCGGCATGCTGATTGCGGTCCGTGTTGCGCTAGGATATTCGGTTTTCGGCATTTTGAGCTAAACTGTTGTGTTGGAACAACATGTAGAAACTTTAGAGGAGTCATTATGAGCATTCGCGTGGCTGTTGCAGGCATAGGTAACTGTGCTTCTTCGCTGATTCAGGGCGTGGAGTATTACAAGGACACCAAGGACGAGGACAAGATTCCTGGCTTGATGCACAACAACTTCGGCGGATACCGTGTGCGCGACATCGAGTTCGTGGCGGCCTTTGACGTGGATGCGCTCAAGGTTGGCAAGGACATCTCCGAGGCCATTGATGCCTCACAGAACAACACCATCAAGTTCGCAGAGGTGCCGAACCTGGGTGTCACCGTGCAGCGTGGCCCCACCTATGACGGCTTGGGCGAGTACTACCGCCAGATGGTAGAGGAGTCGAGCGAGGCTCCGGTGGACGTGGCTCAGGTGCTGCGCGACACCAAGGCCGACGTGCTGGTCAGCTACCTGCCCGTCGGTTCCGAAGAGGCCGACAAGGCTTACGCTCAGGCCGCGATGGACGCGCACTGCGCCTTCGTGAACTGCCTGCCCGTCTTCATCGCTTCCGACCCCGAGTGGGCGCAGAAGTTCCGCGACGCCGGCGTGCCGATTGTGGGCGACGACATCAAGAGCCAGGTGGGCGCCACCATCACCCACCGCGTCATGGCGCGCCTGTTCGAGGATCGCGGCGTGCGCATCGACCGCACCTACCAGCTCAACGTGGGCGGCAACATGGACTTCATGAACATGCTGCAGCGTTCCCGCCTGGAGTCCAAGAAGATTTCCAAGACTCGCGCCGTCACCTCCATCGTGCCTCACGACATGGAAGACCGCAACGTGCACATCGGTCCTTCGGACTATGTGGCGTGGCTCGACGACCGCAAGTTCGCGTTCGTGCGCTTGGAAGGCACCACTTTCGGTGACGTTCCGCTCAACTTGGAGTACAAGCTCGAGGTGTGGGATTCACCGAACTCCGCCGGTATCGTCATCGACGCCGTGCGCGCCGCCAAGATTGCGCTCGACCGCGGTCTGGCCGGCCCGGTGCTTGCCCCCAGCTCCTACTTCATGAAGTCCCCGGCTGTGCAGCACGAGGACAATGAGGCTCGCCAGCTGGTTGAGAAGTTCATCGCAGGCGAGGTTGAGGCCGATGAGGCCAGCCTCGATGCTGATGTGGCCGATGCCAAGGCTAACGGCAAGGACGTTTGGAACGCCTGAGCTTTAAGCTGAAGCGATGAAGAAGCCTTAAAACTAAGACCTCAAACGTAAAACTCCCGCAGTTACTACCGAAATGAGTAGTGCTGTGGGAGTTTTCTATATAGCCAGTGGGCTTCATGCCCCTTTTTCATGCTGTTTTCGTTCCGTGAGTACTCTTCCGAGGTCATCGTCGGAGACTGATTTTGAAAGTGTTGGAATTCCGCCATTCTTCAAAATGCTATTGCGTTGAGCTGCGTGAAAAGTACTCACGGAATGTACGCTGCGTGGTTTGTGGCGTGCGGTCTGAGCATGGCGGTACACTGGTCAAGCCTTCACGTGGCGTTATGTCGCCCAATCCCCCCAGGGCAGGAATGCAGCAAGGGTAAGCGGCCTCTGTCGGGTGCGTGAAGGTTTACTCTTTTAAGTTCAACAGTGGCGTTGGCTTTGCTTTGAATCATGTCGCTGTGTAAGTCTGTTCTCGACCATGCGTGAGAAGATGGAACTGCAAGTGTCGGCGCGGCACAGCGCAACAAGGCTGGTTGCGGCGTTGGCGGTTTGTCAAGTTTCGAGGAGGAATGAATGCGACAGCAAGAATTAGGCACATCGGGTCTTACGGTTTCACGTGTGGCGCTGGGAGTGATGCGCATCCACGAGAAAACTGCTGCCGAGGCTCAAGAAGTCGTGCAGACGGCGCTGGACGGTGGCGTAAACTTCTTCGACACCGCTGACTGCTACACCGCAGGGGAGAGCAGCAGGCGTTTCGGTCAGGCGTTCAAAGATACGGGCGTTGACCGTGAATCGGTGTATGTGCAGACCAAGTTTGGCATTTACAACAACCCGGACACGAACACCATCACACGTTATGATTTCTCAAAAAAGCACCTGCTGGAGGCTCTGGACAGTGAGTTGGAGAATCTACAGACCGACTATGTGGACTTTGTGCTGTTGCACCGGCCGGACACGTTGGTGGATCTTGATGAGCTGGCGCAGGCGTTCAACGAGTTGCAGAACAGTGGTAAGGTGCGTCATTTTGGCGTGAGCAACGTCAATCCTATGCAGGTGGAAATGCTGCAAAGTGCGGTTGGGCAGGAGCTTGAGGTCAACCAGTTGCAGTTCAGCTTGGGACATACCGGCATGGTGGATCAGGAGATTCACGTGAACATGGCGGATGAACCGAGCCTAGATCATGATGGTGGGTTAATCAGTTATTCGCGGCTGAAGCGTATGACGATTCAGGCTTGGAGCCCTTTCCAGACTGGTTATTTCGGTGGTGTGTTTGTTGATAATCCGCAATATCCGGAGCTTAATGAGGAAATGGAACGTGTGGCGCAGGCGCATGGGGTGACGAAGAATGCGATTGCTGTGGCTTGGATTTTGCGCCACCCGGCGAATATGCAGGTGTTGTTGGGGTCGATGAATCCCGGGCGGTTGCGTGAGATGATGGCGGGCTCAGAGGTAGATTTGAGCGCTCAGGAATGGTATGACCTGTATGTTTCTGCCGGGCATGATTTGCCCTAAGCGGTAAAAAGAAGGTGGCGAGCCCCATGTGCTGACGGTTTGCGTTGCACGCTTCTGGGGCCTGCCGCCGTCAGAAACTGTCCCAGTGCGTGGCTGGTTTGCGCGTGGGGCAGCAGGGCTCTCTGCGTTGCGCGTGGTGTGGTGGGGACTGCGAATGTTTCGTGCAGACCGTGGATAGGGTTCCTCACTTGCGCGTGGTGGGTGGCATGCGGCTAGGATGTGAACATGCACTATTTCACCCCGAAGCGCTGCACCGAGTCGAATAAGATTATGTATCACGACCGTGCCACGGCTCTGCGTGCCGCAGATCAGAGCTTCATCGAGCGCGGGACTGAGCTGTGGGTGTATCAGTGTGAATTTTGCGGGAACTGGCATTTGACTCACCGCGATCCCAAAGATACTGCGGTGTTCGCGTCGATGCGGGCTGGATCAGGAGCTGGGCGCAAGCAGCACTCGCGTAAGCGTGGGTTTAAGCCGCGCCGGCGGTAGTCATGAGACTGCGGGGCGTGTGAACGCTTCGCGAGTGTAGAGTGTATATGAGCAGAACGGTTCTTGTCGTGTGGCTGCCTTGTGGTTTTGGTTGTGTGGTCCTTCTGTTGCCCAAAGTGGCTATTTATTAGGGACCATGACTTGCAATATAGGCGCGTAGTGAGCGTCGTTTTGGTATGAGTGCTGCTGTCTTGGCGCGTCCGGTTGTTGTTTATGGTATTTACTGTGCACCGGTGTCTATTGGTGTGGGCGTTGTGGGAGTAGGTTGAGCATAGAAGCACGCGGGAATGTGTCGAGATGAATTGTGTGGTATTGCCTAATTGTTTGTAGATTGTTCGGCGCGTTGTTAGGTGTGCTTACCAATCAAGTCTGCTATGGTTACCGATAATACAATTATGCGAATAAAGTCGGCAGTTGGAAGGGTGGTGCAAGATGGGTTTATGGCGCAAGCGAAAAGGTGTGCGAGGCGACGGTGCTGCCGGTGCGCATCCTGACGAGAATGGTTGGCAGTGGATCCAAGGGCCGTATGGTCCTGCTATTGTTGCAAAGCCAGTAAGGCGTAAGCCTCACACGCTGCTTATCATACTGTTGGTGCTGCTGGGCATTGTTGTTGCATGGGAGGGGAGTGCTTTCGGTTTGATGAAGCTTTTCTCGCCGAAGCCTATACCGAAAGACGAGATGAGCGCCATTGCGCACAGTGAAGACGCAAAACGGATATATGATAAGAGTATACGTATTTGGGACACGAAAGCATACACTCCCGAGGGCGTTATACAGTCTTATGTCGTCGATGACGACAGTACGGAGCTTAATCAAGTAGGTAAAATTCTGGTGAAGCTCATCGTTAATGACGATGAGCGATTGTATATCCAGATCAGCTTGAGTCGTGATGTAGAGGAACACGGGACTCGAGTGCCATTATCTGGGGGCGCTAGCGGTGGTTCTGGACTGTTGGACAAGATGATTAGGGACAATGGTTCGTCAGGATTCCATAAGCCAGAGGAATCACGTCCGTCGGATAAGGGGAATGCCGGTATGACGCATAGTGGAGGCCATCATGAGTACCAGTAAGCAATACACTGATGAGCAGCACAGAAAGATTGCCGAAAAAGAGTATGAGGCTCATAAAGTAGGTGATCCAGTAGAGCTTGACGATAAGACTACGGTGGGGCATGTGTCTGAAGTGGTGGACTTGCCTAACGGGTTGCAGTCGTATGTGGTAACAGACCAATCGCCTGGTGCGCCAGCTGAGCAGGTTAATCATGTGACTGTGCTGTATCAGGGTAGTCGGCAGTGGAAGGATTGGACGTCCACCAACATTCCTGTTGGCCTCGAGATCCTATCGTCTACTGTTGTGCCGGGAATGGTGAAGGCGCCATACATACCTCCCGCACAGTTTCGCTCTTCCGCAGCTTTGCTGAAAAAAACAATGGCTAAGTATCCCAATGCCACTGTGGATGTTTACGGACATTCTCTTGGCTCAATGGACGGACAATATGCGCTCGCTAGTTTGAATGACGAAGAGATCAAAAGGGTGTCAGGAGGCCATTTATATCAAGGTCCCAACATTTACAGGACACTTACACCGTTGCAAAAACGGCAAGTCGAGAAGCTGAACCGTAACGGCAACGTTCATAATTATGTAGATCCGAAAGATATTGTCGGTCTTGTTGGTTTTGGCGGCAAATACATCGGAAACCTGAAACTGGTGCAATCGATTGATGCCGGTGGTGATGGTGTAGGCGATCATGTTTCCAAACAACACAATTGGGGAGGGTATAAATTTGACAGCAATGGCAGATTGGTATTGGCTGAGCCCGACATAGACGTGGTGCGCAACGAGGTGACCACTGCGCGCAGAGCATTGGATGCGCAGCGTAGTGCGTTAGCCAAAGCCGGTGGCGGCGCTTTGACTGGGGCGCAGTCGATATGGCTTGACGAACAGGAAGCACGTATCTTGGTATCGGGCATGAATAATCTGAGCGTGCACGAGGCTGCGGAATTCGAGATGGTGATACATCAGGCAGAACGTCAGGCCGACGAACAGTGGCGTAACACTTGCCGTTCTGCCACGGCAATCGGTAAGCACCTCAACGGCAGTGAGGTGCTCGATGCACTGGCGGCTGGTGGAGCCACTCCCGAGACCATATCCAACCAACACAAAGACCATTACGTTCATGTGCTTGATGCCTTCGCGCAGCATTGCCGACAATTCGAGGAGACTGCGTCGAACATAGAGCGGGCTATCGAAACACAAGTATCCACCGATCAAGCGTTGGCGCGTCAACTGGAGGCATTGCAATGAAATATCACGGAACACCCTCATTGTGGCTATCGCAATCTTCAACATGTGTAGAGAACCAAAAGCGTCCGACCGGAAGATATAGCGCAAGCCCGAGCAGCCTCCCTCATCATACTGCCGCACGGCACTGCGGCAAGGCTGGCATTGATGAGAACGCAAGCGAAGAGCGTCGCTTGCATCGCAAACGCATCAGCATGATGGCGGAAGAAGAGCAAGACGGACAGCTGGGATGCATGCGTGCGCTTGACGAACAGGAAGAAGCGCTCATCAGCGAGCAGCAAGCCTACATAAGGTGCATGAATGACCTCGAAGTAGACGCAGTGCAATTCATCAGGCGTACGGGAGACGAACGAGGGGAAACCGCGCTCAATGAGCTCAGGAGAACTATTGATACGTATATCGTCAGTGGCAGGCAAGAGGTGAAAACGGGCATAGAACTGGTCGAACAGGCTCGTGAGCGCGTTGAACAATGTCACCGAGCAGTCGAATCTGCAGTGCAGGAAGCAGTCTCGCAACCGAGAAGGAGCATGCAATGAGTTCATTGGCATTAGCGAAGCAACAAGCTGATGATGCACGTCAAGCCGCAATCCAGCATACAGAGAAAGCGCTGCGGGAAGCACGTGAAGCGCTCGCAAGAAAATTGCGTGACGCTGAACGGGCCGTCATCCAACAGGTTGTGGCGAGTGCCCACCGGGGGCTGGCACAATGGCAACGGGTACAGACTGATGGTCGCATCAATCTGCACCTTCACCAAGCACGCAGAGACTGGAACGCGTATGCTGACATTTTTGAAGACTCTGCCAAAGGACAGTGGGCTAGCGGTGCACACAGGCAGATTGCTACGGCTTCGGAACAACTCTTGGGAATAGCGGATAGATAGGTATTCATGTGTACAATTGCACCGTACAAGACGGCAGATTTTGTAGGGTTCTGATTGAGGAATGGTGGTAGAAACGATGAGTGAACAACTGAGTGAACGAGACAACGAACAACAACAAGGTCGGCTTGACGAGCGGTTCGGTGATCCGGTAGAACGCAAGAATGATCCTGCAGTGCAGCGCATCCTGGATATCACCAAACATTCCAGAACCACCGCGAAAACGATTCTCTTGGAAGATGAAGAGCCTACATTACAAGCGCTCAGTGCTGGTGTGAAGGTTCAGGAACTCTACTTTGCAGAACACTTCCCGCCGGAAGATAGTGTTGTGCAGGAGGCCGAACGCCGGCACATACCGGTCAGGCCAGTGACCAACGATGTGCTGAAAGAGCTGTTCAAAGTCGGTAAAAAACCCAAGCTGTTTGGTGTGGCATTGGCACCCCGAGCGCTGTCACTTGATGCTCTCGCCGGAACCAAGTCCGACATCGTGGTGCTCGACGGGGTGAAAATAGTGGGCAATATCGGTGCTATTATTCGCACCTCGTATGCGCTTGGTGCGGCCGGCGTTGTGTTGGTAGACAGCGATCTGACGCGTATTACCGATGCTCGTCTTATCCGCTCCTCACGAGGGTATGTGTTCTCCCTGCCAGTGGTGCTCGCAGAAACCGGAGCATTGCGAGCGTTCCTGAACGACGAGCATATTCGCCCAGTGACATTCGATGCTCATGGGACAACTGACCTGCGCGCGCTGACCGATATCGATGACCGGCTTGCCTTCGTGATGGGAAGCGAGAAACGTGGCCCGTCGTTTGACGCATCTGGTATGAATTCGGCCACTGTCTCCATACCGATGATTCCTGAAGCGGAATCGTTGAATGTTTCCGTAGCCACCGGCATCGCACTGCAACAGCGTATGGAGCGCAACATCGCACTGCACTGAATGGCACCAGAAGTGCAGTGGAAAACGGCGGAAAACAGCGTTAGACGAACGTTGGGTGAGCGTTAGACGTTCGTGTGAGTTGGCACAAATATACAAGGGGCAGTGCCCAATAATTCGGCACTGCCCCTTGCATATGCAGACGCTAGTGAACGTATCAGCGGTCGAGGCGGAAGCCTTGCTGCTCAGCATACTTAGTGAGCGCCAGATCAAAGACGCCACGCGCCTTGGCATTGGTGGCGACTTGGTCGCTGAATGCGTCCACAGGGCGGTCGGTGTTGCGCAGATCGTAGTACTGGTGCACAGTCTCGTCGAACTCGTCCATATCCGCAAGCATCGCCTCGTCGTTCGCGGGATACGTATCATCAAAGAACTGAGCAGAACGATTCATGCGAGGCTTCAACTCAGGCTGCTGATCCGGCTTTCCAATAGCCAACCCAAGCACAGGATATGTGAACTCTGGCAGGTGAAGCAGCTCGATGAGCTGCGGGGTATCGGTCAGCACCGTACCCAATACCACACAACCCAAGCCGAGTGCATTGGCTGCGGTTTCCATAGCATGCAGTGCCAGCACGGCATCATTGTGTGACTGAACGAGTCGATACGTGGAATTCAGCGTGAATTCGTCGGAGTGCACATCGATGCCCTTGCGCTGGGCGATGGCGGCGTTGCGGTGTTCGTCGGCCACAAATATGTAAAGCAATGGAGCTTGTGCAATGTAAGGCTGATTGCCCATCTCGGCAATCTTATCCTTGATGGCTTGGTCCTTGACTCGGATAGCTGACCAGTCGTTCAGATATTGGCTGGAAGGCGCACGTTGCGCAGTGGTCTCCAATGTTGCCACGGTCTCGTCGTCAATCGGTTCAGCGGTGAACTTGCGAATCGAACGGCGGTTCAGCAGCGTTGCGATGGTTTCGTTCGTACTTGAAATAGATGAAGTCATGCGAATATTGTGCCACGTCTGGCGGCATAGGTCGAGAAGTTTTTGCTACTGGGGTATGGCGAACAACCTAATTGCTGTTGCGGAACCTGACACGAGTCTCAGAGTTCCGGCTTGCCTTGACGCCAATAACTATAGAATGTGACGGCTGGCTTGGGCATGTGCATCTCGCTAGTGAGCAGACGGCGCAAAGCATGTGTGGTATCCGCCTCGGCGGCTATCCAAGCGTATTGCGGTTCGTTGGCATACGCCGGTATGGCAGCGAGCAACCGTTGTCCGCGTTGAGCCCGCCCGCGCGCGAGCCAGTGCATGGAGCTCATGGTTTTCGGCACCTCGAGCTCGAGCGCATCAGCCGCCTCGGGCACTTCCAAGAATGTCTCTGCATGGCCGCTCCACCCGCTGTGGGCCAAGCTTTCGAGAATGGAGGAAATCGCAGGAACGGCGGTTTCGTCGCCGGCAAGCACTATTTCAGAGGCCTCGCCTGGATGAAAGGTGATGGCATCGGCAGAGTGACAAGCGCGTGAGTTCGGCCCTATGAGTACTGCTTCGTCGCCGACTTGCGCAGTGGCTGCGAACGTGCCGGCTGGACCTGCGCCGTGGTGGGTGACGAAATCAACGCAGACTTCTCGCCGCTGTTGTTCGACCCGGCGGATGGTGTAAGTGCGGAACACGTTGCGCCGTTCTTCGGGCAATGCGCGCCACTGATCCCACCAGCCGGCTCGGGCTATGGAATCGTGGTCGAACAGCAACGGGTCGCCCCAAAGGGAAGAATCCGGAGTCGCGTTGTGGCTCCGGCTTTCACCTGCACCTGCGTGCGTTTCATTCTCGTGCGCTCCGCTCTCGCTCGTTCCGTCGGCGTATGTTCCGCTATCGCTCGCTCCGCTAGTATGCATCCCGTCAGCGTGCATCCCCCTCAATGGCAGCATCACTTTGATGTGCTGGCCGTAGCCATTGTCGGCGAAATGGTCGAGTTCCGGCCCGGTGAACACGATGCGTGTGAAGTGCGGCGAAAGCCGAATCTTGTTGGCGATGTGGACAAGGAACGGCTGATAGTCAGGTTCTTGGTTCATAGACTGGTTCATAGGGCGATTCATGGATTGGTTCATGGGGCGATTTGTGGCTTGCTTTGCGGCTTGGTTCATGGTCATGGTTCTCGTTCAGTGCAATCGGTACTGGTGTGGGTCTGGTGCTGGCGGTCTTGCTGGCGCTGGCTCACCAATGAATGCGCCGCTCCTGGAGTCATGGCAGGCAGCCCGGTCTGTGGGTCATAGGTGACTGTGGCATCAAGACCAAACACGTCGCGAACCAAATCTTGCGTCACCACGTCGTGCGGCGTGCCGAATGCTGCCTGCCTCCCGTGGCTCATAGCCAGCATCCAGTCGGCGTACCGTGCGGCGAGATTCAAGTCGTGCAGCACCATCACAATGGTGACGCCCTCGCTCGCGTTGAGATGGCTCAACAGATCGAGCACCTCGATCTGATAGGCGATGTCCAAGTAAGTGGTCGGTTCGTCCAGCAGCAGCACATCCGTCTCCTGTGCCAGCGCCAGTGCGATCCAGGCTCGCTGCCGTTGGCCTCCCGAGACTTCGTCCACCGGCCGGTCCGCCAGGTCTGCAAGCCCGGTAACGTGCAATGCGTGGGCTACGGCCGCTTCGTCGTCACTGTTCCATCCGCCGCCCATACCGTGGTAGGGGTAGCGTCCGCGAGTTACTAAATCCGCGATGGTGATACCGGCCGGGGCGATGGGGGACTGAGGCAGTAACCCCACTTTGGTAGCCACCTCGCGTGTGGGCAGCGAGTTGATGGACTTGCCGTCGAGCACCACATCGCCGTGTACGGGTTTGAGTAGCCGTGCCATGGATTTGAGCAGCGTGGATTTGCCGCATCCGTTGGGGCCAATGATGACTCCCACCTCGTGCGCCGGGACAGTGAGTGAAAGTTCGTCCACCACATGGTGAGCCTCGTTGGCGCGTCTGCCGGTTCGCTGATCGTAGGACAGGCTGACCTTGTGCGCTTCGAGAGTATGCGCCGGGTGCTGGTGGTCGGCATCGTGGCTGGTATAGCTGCTCATGCGTTCTCCTTGGTGCGGGCCGTGTGGATCATGAACACCACCAGTACTGGGCCTCCGATGAGACTGGTGACGACGCCGACCGGCAGTTGTGCGAATGGCAGATGCTGCGCTATTGCGTCGGACGCGAGTACCAAGGCGGCTCCCACCAGTCCGGATTGTGCTATGGCAGGTCTGCTTGGTCCGGCCAAGCGTGAGGCAATGGGGCCTGCCAGGAACGAGACAAACGAGATCGGGCCGCTGGCTGCGGTCGCACAGGCCAGCAGCGTCACTGACAACAGGAGTACGGCTGCCTGCGTGGCGCTTACTCGCACACCCAGTCCCGCTGCCATGCCGTTGCCGAACCGCAACACGTCCACTTGACGGTTGAGCGCAACCAGCAATAAACCGGCCACCAACACCACCAAAGCCAACGCGGGCACGGATTGCCAATCGGCATCGGCTAGACTGCCGGTGAGCCAACGCTGTGCCTCCTGCATATCCCACTGGTTGGCGCGCATCAAAATCCACGAGGTGACGGCATTGAGGGCTGCGGCCAAGCCAATGCCCATCAAGATGAGCTTGTTGACGTTGGGCGCACCGTTCCATGAAAGCCATAGCACCAGCAAAGCGGTGAGCAGTCCTCCACCTACGGCCAGCAGAGACAGCTGAGTGCCGGAGATACCGAGGATGATAATGCCGAATACTGCCGCAGTATTGGCTCCGGCAGTGATGCCGATGATGTCGGGGCTGGCCATAAGGTTGCGCAGCATATGCTGAAAACTGGCGCCGGCCAAGCCGAACGCCATACCGCACAAGGCGGCAAGCAGCACACGGGGCGCCCGCAGCTCACCGATGACAAAACTGAGGCCGGGAACATCCTGACCGGTCAGTACGGCAGTGATATCGGCGAATGAGTAGGTATCATGGCCGAACGCAAGATCGATGTATAGCAGCGCCACCACAACCGCCACTAGGACTGTGAACACGATGGCGCTGCGCGCTGCGGCTCGTCGCCGTGACTGGCTCAGCCTCTGCGCGATGCGGCGTTCTGGCTCTTCGGCGCTCAATGCTGCGTCGTTGATTGTATGCGCGCTCATTTACACCTCCGCCATGCGCCGGTTGCGCACCAGATACAGGAAGATGGGGGCGCCGAGCACTGCAGTGACGATGCCGACCTCCACATCCTGTGGTCGGGTGATGATACGTCCCAACACATCTGCGGCAAGCAGGAGCAGAGGGCCGAGCACGGTACACATGGGAATGACGCGGCGGTAGTCAGGCCCGACCACAAGCCTGGCCGCGTGCGGCACCACCAGACCAATGAACCCAATGGGACCGGCCAGAGCGGTGGCTCCGGAGCAGAGCATTACCGCAGCGGCCCACGCCATGAGCCGTGTGCGGTTGAGTGTTACCCCAAGTCCTGCTGCCAGTTCATCGCCGAGTGCCAACGTATTGAGTGACTGCGCCACGCATAGTGCGATGATCAGCCCAAGTACCAGTAGCGGCACAATCGGCATCATCAAGTTGAATCGGGCGCCGGAGATGCCGCCTACTTGCCAGAAACGGTAGTCCGACATGGTCTGAGCCCGTGGTAGCAGAACCGCCGAGGTGAGTGAGCTGAGCGAGGAGCTGATCACCGCGCCGGCGAGTGTGAGTTTGAGCGGTGTGGGGCCCGAGCGGCCTATGGATCCCACCGCCCAGACGAGTGCTGCGGTGAGCGCCGAACCGACCAGAGCCACCCACACGTAGCCGGACGGTGTGTTCAGGCCCAAAAAGGCCATGGCGCAGACGATGGCGAACGCGGCGCCGGTGTTCAGGCCGAGCAGTGAGGGGTCTGCAAGGGAATTGCGCGAGACCCCCTGCATGAGCGCGCCAGCCACGGCAAGACTGGCACCGACCAGCACGCCGAGCACGGTTCGCGGGATGCGCAGGCGCACCGCGGAAGCTGCGATGTCATGTGCGTCGGTACTCAGTGCGCGGGTGATGTCGTCGAAGCTCACTGTTCGCGATCCGAACATGACGGAGCATACGGCCGCCGCTGCCAGGCAGGCCAGCAGCAGCGCGTATATGAGGATGGTGTGGTGATTGTGGCGCGTGGTGATGGTTACTGCACCTTGTCTGCGGCATCGGCCAGCAGCTTGACGTACTGCGCATCGGTCTGCTGGATGGAAAGGGCGCTCGGGTCGAGGGCGTTCGCCATTTCGGAATTGTTGTCGATCACTACGACCGATCCTCGCTTGACGGCAGGAATCTTGCTCAGCAGCGGATCTTTCTGCATGGCTGCCAGCAGGTCGGGAGTGCCGTAGGTGACGATGATGTCGATGTCGTTGAACTGGTCGGCGTTCTCCGAGGCGATGTCCTTGTAGAACTGTGTGGTGCCTTTCGAGGCCTTGGTGATGGATTCGGGGGTCTTCAGACCGAGGTCGTTGAGCAGTTGCGGGCGCACGTCGGTGGTGGTGTAGATGCTGAAGCTGGAGAGCTTGGAGGAGTCGAACGCCATGACCGAGGCGGTTTTGCCGGCCAGTTGCGGGTACTTGGCAGCATCGTCCTTGAGCTGGGATTCCAGACTGGAGATGAGCTTTTTGCCCTGCTCGGGTTCGCCGATGGCTTGGGCGGTGGTGGTGATCATGCTGCGCCAAGGGTCGCCCCATGAGACTTTCTGCCAGGCGATGGTCGGGGCGATTTTGCTCAGCGTCTCATACTGCTTCTTGGTCATTCCGGATTGCATGCCGAGGATGAGGTCGGGCTTGGACGCGGCGATTGCTTCGACGTCGATGCTGTCGGATTCGTCGTGCAGCTGTGGCATGTCGGCGCTCTTTACGCCGGCTTTCTCAAGAGCGGAGTAGGTCCACGGCAGGAAGCCGTCGTGAACGGTCTTGCCGTAGGTGTTCTTCTGGATGCTCACGGGGGTCACGCCCAGCGCGATGAGGTTGTCGGCGCTGCCCCAGCCCACGGTCGCAATGCGCTTGGGTTTGGACTTGATGGTGGTCTCGCCCCAATGGTGCTTGATGGTGACGGGGAACCCGTCTTTACCGGCCTTTTCGGCACTGGCTGAGGAGTCGTCCTTCTTGCAGCAGTCCGGAGTGTCGTCCTTGGCGCCGCAGGCCGCGAGGCTGGCGAGTGATACCACGGCCATGATTGCGGCGGCTGCGCGGATGAGTGGTTTGTGCAGTCTGCGAAGCGTGGCGTTGGTGCTGGTTGATGGCATGGTGACTCTTTTCCTGTGGTCAATGCTTCGATTGGTATAAGCTTGGCCAATCTAGCAGTAGTAGCGAGGAAAGAAAAGACTTTACTTTCTGCGGGTTTTGTGATATTAGAGCGTACGGTTGTGATGAGGTGTACATGGCATATGAGACGTGCGTGACGTCTATGAGGGGAATATGGCTGTGAGCGGGCATGCGGCTTACTGTTGCCCCGCTCACAGCCATAACCTGCGTTAGTGCCTTCTAGTGTCTCCGTGCGTGGTGGGCGCCGCGCTGGTGCCGGGCGTGTGCGATTGCTTGATGGTGCAGCGCGCGGTGACGGGCATGCCCCGTGGCGTGTGTACTGGCATATGTGTGTGCATGCCAGTGATGCCAAGGTGCCCGTGGGAGCGCATGTGGGGGGTGCAGGCCGCCGCAGCGCATCTGCTGCTTGGCGTGGCTGAGCAGTGCCACGATGATCGCTGCGGCAAGGGCGAACAGTATGGACAGTAACTGTGGGGTTTGTGGGCTGGCTCCGGTGGTCGGCAGGTTGCCCTGCTCGGGGGTGACGGTGAAGGCCTGGGTGGTTTTGGCTGACTCGTTGTGTGCCAGATCGGTGGCTTGCACGTCAATCGAACCTTGGTAGAGGCCGTCGGGCAGATCGAAATGCCAGTAGCCGTGCTCGTCGGCCTGCGTGGCGACGGGGGCCAGGTCGGAGACCTCGGCAGGCCAGGTGATGTGGACGGTGGAGTACTTTCCGTCTTGGCCGCTCTTGGGATAGGCGGAGGTGATGTGTCCGGAGATGCCGAGGCCGTTGATGGAGTCGATGACCACGATGGGGGCGAACATGCTGATGTATTCCTCGTCCAGGTCGAGGGCCGAGATGTCTCCGTCGGTATTGGTGAGCGCGGCGGTCAATGTGTAGAATTTGCCGGATCCGTTCTTCGATTTGTTGATGAACCAGCTTGGATCGATGCTGACACTCCAGGGCTGTTCACCGGTGTTGGCGAATGTTTCGGTGTAGATGAGGTCGCTGTTGGGCGGAATCTTGGCGGTGCTACTGCCTGTGGTGGGGGCGGGGGAGCCTGCCGGAGCCGGGTCGTGTTTGTCGTCGTCGCCGCGATTGCCGCCGACGTTGACGATGGTGTCGGTGTCTTCTTTGTGCACGCTGGCGTATACCTTGAGCATCGATCCCGTGTTCTTGGGGGTGACGGTGCCGCTGATCGTCACTTTGTCGGCGATGG
Source organism: Bifidobacterium sp. ESL1130 (assembly GCF_058507935.1). Taxonomy (NCBI): domain Bacteria; kingdom Bacillati; phylum Actinomycetota; class Actinomycetes; order Bifidobacteriales; family Bifidobacteriaceae; genus Bifidobacterium; species Bifidobacterium sp. ESL1130. Next base: position 289,105 of record NZ_CP196379.1, read on the forward strand.
CCTGACCATTGTGGGTGTGTGGCACCGTCACGGCGTCGATGGTCGGGGCTATGTCCGCGGAGTGGAAATAGATGAGCGCTATGGGCGAGAACTTCGAGGTGCGTTCCATGTTCTCGGTGTTCAGGCTGCTGGAATCATTGAGGTTGATTTCGGTTTGGTAGGCGTGGTAGCGCCGCGATTTGAGGGTGTTGTCGCCGACGGTGACGGGGTCGGGGTCGTTGACGGTCCATGTGCCGTCGGGTTTCACCACGGTGGTGCCGACGAGTGTGCCTTGGGAATCGATGTTCTCCGGGTCGGTTTTGTCGATGACCTTGCGGTCTTCGGCGTCCGGCTGGTCGGAGTAGAGCGTGATGGAGTCTCCCGGGGTGCCGGTGCCGTGGATGCTGGGATGCGTGGCTTTGGACTTCGCGTAGATGTCGCCTAGGGCGTATTGTGCCGCGTTGCCGATGACGATGGCCTTGCACTGCGAATTGCTGATGGTGGCATTGGCGGAGTCGGTCACATTGGTGATGGCGGGGGTGGCTGGCCTTTTGATGTCAAACTTGTAGAAGGCGGTGTCTACGGTCCATCCGGATTCGATCTGGCGTTCCACTTCTCGCTGGTTGGTTTTGGCCATGCTCACGGTGACGCCGGGATTGGTGGGGTGCGAGGGGTCGTAGGGGTTGTTGACGTCGCCGTACGGTGCGCTGCTGGCGTCGCATCCTTCGGGGTTCACTGCCCAGGTGACGAGTTTGAAATATCCGTCGAGGCCTGGCATGCTGGGGTGCTTGTAGTTTTTCTGATCCTTGACCGCTTTGGCGAAGTCGATGGATCCGTCGGCGTTTTGTGCGCGCTCGAGTACCCCGTTGTCGTTTTTGGCGATGATGCTGTAGGAGTTGCGCGTGCTGTTGAAGGCGGCGTTCGTGTCGCCGTTGCTGCCCGTGTTGTTGCCTGCTACGGGTTGTGGTGGGATTCCCTCGTACATTGCCGGCTGACCAGTCACGGTTTTTGCGGTGGGTGTCAGGTCGGTGATGGGCACCCAGTCGGTGCCGTTCTGCAGGCCGAGCCACTGGTATTTGAATGACGTGTGGCGCAGGCAGGGGTCGGTTTCGTTGAACCAGTTCGCTGCCGGATCGTACCATTCCACAAAGAAGGAGTTGGCGGGTGCGGTGCCGGCAGGAGCAATGGTGCTGCCGAACTGGTTGACAATGTCCGTGTCGAGCAGAAGCCCCCAGTTGGCCTGCCCTCCGCTCCACAGTGAGGGGTGCCCGTCCCATCCAACGAACGCTTGAGGTACTCCGCAGCCCCTGCTGAAATTCTTCAATGGGCAGGCGCCGGGGTAGACGATGACCTGGGCTTTGCTGACCACGCTTGAGGTCAACGGCCAGCTTTCGAGGTCTTTGGTGGTGAGTGAGCCGCTCGATATGTACGGGTACGTGTTTGTTGCCGCAGGCCCTACCATGACGTAGACGTTCTGCGTTATCTTCAGGCCGTTTTTGTCGGATGCATCCCATGCTGAGGTTCCGTTGTCGGGGTAGTTGAGGTCGCCTTCGAACGAGATGACTAGGTAGTCGTAGTGCCCTGACTCAACGACTTTGAGGATGGTGAAGCCTTCGTTGATGTTGGTAGCCCAGTTGAACGACTGGCTTGCCGTGTGGGATTGGCTGCCTGTGCCGTCCTTTTTTGGGAGTGTTTTGTCGTATGGTACCGAATGGCCGTAGTCGGGGTCGGGGTCTCTGTCTCCAAAGTCGTAGAGCATGCGGATGCCGGGGTTGTCCTGGTCCGTATCCACTTCGCCGTGGGCCACTCGCACGATGAAGTCAAGGCGCATCTCGTCGTTCTCGGTGTCCACCTTGTTGTTTTGCGCCAGTGTTTTGTAGAGCACCGGTGTGCGTTCGGCGCCGTCGTGTGTGGGGGCTGTGGTGTTGCGCCAGTTGGGGTCGTCGTCCGCGGCGGTTTTGGTATCGATGCCGCTTGACTGGTTTGCGGAGCTGGTGTCGTCGGCGAGCTGCTGGTCGATGGTGCTGGCTTCGGCGGTGCTGCCAGCGAGGCGGGAGCCGAGGGGTGAGGAAGTCGGCAGCATTAGGGTGATGAGAGTGCTGAATACAGATAATAGACAAATAATGCTACGATGTATAGTTTTTGCGTGTGTGATGTGGTGGGTGGCCGCTGTGCTGCCTGCAAGGGGGCGGGGTGTGTCGCTTGCGTGGCGCGGTGTTTTCGCTGTTGCATTGGGTAGTGACTTGTGGTGCTGGCAGTACCTGTTGTGCCTACTGGGCATTGTGTTGCGTTCTCCTGGTCGCATGTCTACGAATTCCTCCGATGCGGTGGCTTCCTTCTGCTGTACGGCGGCGTTGTCATGATGAGCGACGCGCGCATCTGCGTTTTTTGCACTGTACATAATAGTGGAAGTTGTGTAATTTGTTAAGCCAGCGACGCTTTGTAAAGGGTCAATAATGTACAGATTGAGCAATAAAGCAGTCGCAATGGTGCGCTAAATGGAGAAAGTGGCACTATTTTGTCTGGTAGGATGAGCCCTACTCTTGCAAAGTGTGTGCTAGGTTACATAACGCATCGAGAAAGCAGTGACTAAAAAGATATCGGCTTTTAGCGTAATTATGTTGCGCTACTAGGTCATGGCATGGAAGTTACGCGCCATGCCCTGCTGTGGGTCAGGGCTGCATCCGGTGTCTGGGTTTTCTTGTTGCGCCTTGGCTGCAATGCCGAAGTTTCTTGGACTGCTATGGATGGCGTTGAAGGTGGGGGTGCTGCCTCTTGCTACTTACGCTTGTGCTGGCGCCGTGCCACGTAGGCGTTGGTTCCACGTGTGGAAAGCTCGCTGATGACCGCGCCGAATGCGGCGGAAATCGCGGCGAAGATGATGCTGGCGAACAGTCCTTGCTGGCGCTTGGCTGCTTGGTCGTCGCCTTTGGTTTGGCGTGTGACGGTCCGGTCCCATGCGGATTGGAATATCTTGCCGCCAAGAGCGCCGGCGAGTGAGGGGAGGGCACTTTTGAGAACCTTGTCTCCCAATGTGTCCGGGTCGGTGAGAAGTCGTGTGCGAGCGCGATTCACCCGCTCGTCCACCTGATGCAGCGTGTTCACTGCTTCGTCTGCGGAGGAGCGAGTCTCAGAGGAAGCGGAATCTGTGGAGTTCTGCCGTGCATGCCTTCCTCGGCGTGCAGTCGGTGCTGTGGAGTCCGGGGATGAGTATGGTGCGGCATCGGCACGCGTGGCCGGTTGGGGCTGGGCGTGGAGTTCTGTTCTCGCGGCGGACTCGTCGGCGATATGCGCGCCGGTGGGAGCCTTGCGCGAGCTGAAAAGATGACCCTGGCCGTTCCGAACTCGTTTGCTCATGTCTTACATATTACGGGCAGCGGCTGATAGCGCGTTCTTGCGCGGTATAGTTGACCTATGAGTAATTACATTACGTCAGGCAATGGAGCCTCTTCGCCGGGTTACTTGGTAATGATGAGGCACGGGCAGACCGAGTGGAGCGTGACCGGGCAGCATACGGGGCGCACGGATCTGCCGTTGACCGATGAAGGTTGTGAGCAGGCTGTGGATGGCGGGGCGCGCGTGCGGGAGATGTACCCGCAGGGGTTCGCGCCGGAGCGGATATGGGTCAGCCCCTTGCGTAGGGCGCGGCAGACCGCTCAATTGGCCGGGTTTGGCGAGTTTAAGGTGATGGATGAGCTGGCTGAGTGGGATTATGGCAGGGCTGAGGGGCGCACGCGCGAGCAGGTGAGCGAGGCGCTCGGCCGCCGCTGGGAGCTGTGGGCGGATGGTCCGCAGGTGCTGGGCGCGGATATGGACGGTGACTGGGAGGCGGAACTGGCTTCTGGCGAACGGGTGGCGGTGCACAACGGAATTGGTGAGACTGTGAAACAGGTGGCGCAGCGTGCCGAGCGTGTGGTCGAGCGTGCTGATCAGGCGATTCGTTCCGGGGATGATGTGCTGCTGGTGGCTCATGCGCATGTGCTGCGCTTGGTGGCAACGCAATGGTTGGGTCTTGAGCCTGCGCAGGCGCGTTTGCTGCGGTTTGACACTGCCCATTGCTCTTCTCTTGGCTATTACAAGAACGATCGTGTCATTGAACACTGGAATCTGTGATGTCGCAGAAGTCTAACTTGCAGTGTAATTCGTCAAGTTTTGTATCAAGCTTGCCGTATGAAACTGCAAGATAGATATCAAACTTGCAAAATGATACTGCAAGTTTGATTTCTTGGTGATGGTAACGAAGGTTATTCGCATGTCGTTTAAGGAATCTTGCAGTGCTATACTGCAAGATAGATATAAAACTTGCAGTTTAATACTTCAAGATGCAGAATTGAGGGCGACGTGAACCATTTGGTAGCTGCCATCGTTCGTGAACAGCAGGAACTAGGCGTCCCTGAAGTGTTCGCTCGCGATGTGAAACTTGGCGACATACTGCAGCCCGCTCGGGGCAACCTTGTGCAGGTTGTTGTTGGCGTGAGGCGGTGCGGCAAGACGTATCGCTTATATCAAGAGATGGGACGGGTTTTGTCTCAAACGCAATGCCCGCAGTCGCACCTACTGTACTTTAATTTCGAAGATGAACGCCTGCGCCCCTATGCTCCCACCTTGATCAACGACGTAGTAGAAAGCTTCTATGAACTGCACCCCGAGGCGAGGGAAGAGGGAGCGTACCTGTTCTTCGATGAAATCCAGGAGGTGCCGGACTGGGGTGTGGCACTTCGGCGCATCATAGATACGCAGAAAGTCACTATCTACGTTTCCGGTTCATCGTCAAAGATGCTGTCCACAGAAGTAGCGTCGGAGTTTCGCGGCAGATCACTCTCGCGTGAGATGTTCCCCATGAGCTTCTCTGAATTTACGCGATTCCACGGCATGGATACTGCGACGCTGCCGCAGACGGAGAATGGGATAATCGCCACTGCTGCAGAAGAAGCACAGTTGAAGCAACTCTGTTCACAATATTTGGAACGGGGCGGTTTTATCTCCGTGCAGGGTTTGGAACAACCGGATGTGGTCGCACTGCTGCAAAACTATGCGAACCGAACGGTGAACAGTGATGTAGTGGAGCGCTATAATGTGCGCAATCCCGTGGTGGCGGCACGGTTTGTGTCGCGCTGCTTGGCTGGTTCGGGGCGCGAGCTTTCCGTGAACAAGGTACGTGGCGAATTCGCTGGCCGTGGTCTGCGTACATCGCGCGAAATGCTATCGCTGTTGCTGGAATATTATGAGGACGCGTATTTGCTGTTCAGGGTTCCGGAATTTTCGCGAGCTTTGGCGAGCAATCCCCGTGCGTCTGCAAAAGTATATGCTGTGGATCCGGGTATGTTTTTAGCCTTCTCTAAGGCGGCTGCGCAAGAAGCTGGGCAACGGCTTGAAAACGCAGTGTTCCTCAAACTGAGGCGTAGTCAGCGGTTGGTCCGCGACGGCAGCGTGGCGCGGTTGCTGTTGGAAGAGAAAAGCCAGCGGTACGAAGTCGACTTCATCGTCGGTGATGCGCTGACACAAGAGGCCTATCAGCTCGTTCAGGTGTGTTGGTCCTTGGAACATGAGGCTACGAAACATCGCGAAGTCCGCGCCCTGCAAGCTGCTATGAGCCAATACGGTCTGGCCGAGGCGACTATTGTCACCTTCGACCAGAGCGAGGTTATAGATGTACCTGAGGGGCGTATCCGAGTCGTCCCTGCGTGGCGCTGGCTGCTGGATTGATAGCGGCCAGCTTTACCACAGGCCGAGTACCTTCCACCACAGTGCGCCTGCGCCGGCGTAGATGGCCAGTTCTGCCACAGAGACCAGGAACCCGACCTTCCACCACTCCTTCTGGGTCACGTATCCGGTCGAATAGTAGATGGAGGCGGTGCCCGTGCCGTAGTGGGTGGTGCCCGGTGAGACGGTGGTGAGCAGGCCGAGCAGCATGGTGGCGACGATCGGCTTGACGCCGAGACCCACCAGAATAACGGCGAAGGGAATGAAGAACGTCTGTACGTGCACGAGCACGCTGGTAAGCAGATAGTGCACATACAGGTACAGCACCACCAGCACACTCACTGCGATCCATACCGGCACTCCGGCGATGCTGGATGTGAGCACGTGGCTCATCCAAGCCACCACGCCGGTCTTGTTCAGGAATTCGGTAACGCCGATAAGCGGGCCGAGCCACAGCAGGATGTTCCATCCTTGCTTTTCGGCGAATACATCGTCGAGCGAGACGATGCGCAACAGCAACAGTGCGGTCAGTCCCAGCATTGCCACTACGGTGTTATCGATTCCGGTCTGGGAGGATGTAGCCCACAGCACCACGACCAGAGCGAACACGGCAATCATCAGATATTCATAAACACCCATCTTCGGCAAGGCTCTGAGCTGTTCTGCGGCACGGCTCTGCACGGCTTTCAAATCGGTAGCCTGCGGGCGGTGGACTGCCATGATGACCAGCGGTATCAGCACTGCTGCCAGCAGGATGGGCACGCTGGCATACTCGAACCATTGCAGCCAAGAGACCTGCACCCCGAATGTTTTGGCGGCCAGACTCACCACGAGCGGGTTTGTGGCCATGGACGTGTAGAACAAGCCTCCCAGCACGAGATTCAGATGGAATGTGGCCAGGGTCAGGTATGAACTCACTGTGTTCTTGCCGGTGCCCTTCGGCTCATCCAGCGCTTCCACCAGTGACTGGTTGACAGGGAAAAGAATACCGGCGCCGCGGGCGTTGGTATTGGGAATGACGGGCGCGAGAATCAGGTCCACCAGTGCCATGATGTAGGCCAGCCGCAGCGGCCCGGAGCCGAATTTGGCGATGAGCCAGTAAGCGAGGCGTGCCCCCAAATTGGTGTTACGGAAGCCGATGGCCATGAAGAAGGCGAACAGCACCAGCCACACTGGTCCGGAGCCGAAGAACGAAAACAGCGTTTTGGCATCCATGGTACCGGTCAGACCGAGCAGGCTGAGCATGGCCAGCGAGAGTACCGAGAGCGGAATGACGTTAAGCACGCACCCTGCCAGGAACATCAGCACGATGGTGAAGCTGTGCCACCCTGCACTCTGTACTCCGGCGGGCGCGGGCGTGAACCACATGCCGATGAGGCCTAGGCAACATAAGGCAAAGATAATCTGCGGTATGTGTTTGGTTTTGGTGGCGGTCATGATGTTCCTTACTGGCAGAGTCGTTGCTTGCTCTGCTGAGTGTGCTGTGGTGGGATATCTCGTCTTACTGTACACCGCAGGGCGTGGTTTTGGGCGGACATGCTGTGACAGCTGGGCGGATGGGCAGATTGGGTTGTCCGGTCTTGTCCTGCTTTGTCCGGTTTCGCTTTGACTTTGTCTTACCGTGGTTGTGGTTGTGGTTGTGGTTGTGGGTTGTGTCTGTGGTGCTGTCTGTCTACTTTGCGGCATCGGGCGTGCTGCGCGAGGGGGACTCTGCTGCCGTCTGTGCCCCGCGGTGCTTCACTGCCACGGTGACGGTGGCTGAAGCGGTTGTTGTGCCTTCGTTCTCAAGCTTCACGTGCCACGTCTGCAAGGTATGGCCGATGAACTCGGGAGTGGCGGTCGCGCTAACCGTGCCCGAAGTCACAGGGCGAAAATGATGCACATTCAGGTCCACTCCGACCGGCACCAAGCCGTCCTCAAGGTTTGCCAAAGCGCCCAAACTCGCGGCTTCTTCGGCTAGAACCGCGTTGACTCCTCCATGCAGCACACCATACGGCTGGAGCAGGTTGGAGGTTACTGGCAGCGAAACAACTACCTTGCTTGCTGAGACTTCGGTATGCTGGATACCAATGTGTGCTGCAAACGGCATGATACGGGGTCTTTCGTGGTATTGGGGCCTGCCTCCGGCGTTGTCGGCGGCGTTGAATGTTGTTTGCATTATATGATTCGCAAGGAATAAGGAGGAACTGTGGCTGACAGCAAAGCTGAAACTGGTGTCGAGCCGGTGTTTGAGACCGTGAAGGAATACCGGGAGATACTGTTTGAGAGGCAAGGGCGTATCGCCAAAATCACCATCAACCGCCCCGAACGGCGTAACGCGTTTACTCCGCTCACTGTTTCCGAGATGATCGAAGCGTTCACGATCTGCCGCGACGATGCGAGCATTGGCGTCATCATTCTCACCGGTGCAGGCGATTTGGCGTTCTCCTCCGGCGGCGACCAAGGTGTGCGCGGCAACGGCGGCTACGTGGGCGAAGACAGCGTGCCTCGGCTCAATGTGCTCGATTTGCAGCGGCTCATCCGCATCATCCCCAAACCGGTTATCGCCATGGTGCGCGGCTGGTCAGTGGGAGGCGGCAACGTGCTCCAGCTAGTGTGCGACTTGACCATTGCCGCCGACAATGCCAAGTTCGGTCAGACCGGCCCCAAGGTCGGCAGTTTCGATGCGGGTTATGGAGCCGGTCTGCTCTCTCGTACCATCGGTGTGAAACGAGCCAAAGAGGTGTGGTTTATGGATCACTTCTACAGCGCTGATGAGGCGCTGGCGATGGGCTGGGTCAACAAGGTGGTGCCGCTGGCCGACGTGGAGGCCGAGACACTGCAATGGTGCCACGAGCTGCTTGAGAAGTCGCCGATGGCACTACGGTTCATCAAGGCTGCCATGAACGCCGACACCGACGGGTTGGCTGGGCTGCAGCAGCTCGGTGGCGACGCCACGCTGCTCTACTACACCACCGACGAGGCCAAAGAAGGGCGAGATGCGTTCAACGAGAAGCGCAAGCCCGACTTCAGTAAGTACCCGCAGTTCCCGTGATCGGTCGGCTGCTCGCACAGTTCGGTTCGAACGTGTCCGGCGGGCAGAAGCAGCGTCTGTCCATCGCTCGTGCCGTGTACCGCAGGCGGCGGGTGTTGGGAGTTAGACAACGACCATTGATTACAGAATGACCAAAGTGTACGCACCTGCGAGCTCGGGCCTGCGATATGGGTACATTTCGCTCATGAAAGCGGTGATTGTTGACCGAAATGTACCTATTTACGCTGAATATTGACGCAAGTGGGTACGTTTCGTTCAAATGTGCAGGAACGAGGATGAGTGGCATGGAAAACTGGGTGATCAAGCGAGCGCGGCTCACGCCGAACGCTGTGGCGGTGAGCGACGGCGAGACCAGTTATACGTTCGCGCAGGTGCTGGAGTGGGGCATCTCGCTCGGTGCCGCGCTCGACGCATTCGGCGTGCTCAGAACGTGTATACCTGATCTCGGCGCTGAACTTAATATCGGTTTTGGTGACACCAGTAAGGCTGCAGGTCGAGACGATACCATTGACGACGCTCAACTCGATGCCATCATCGACGTGCTGGAGCGCTCGCAGCAGCGCCCAGAGCTCATCGCTCAGAACATAGCCCTCCTGGCTGGCAATACCATGCGCGGCTATCTGATGGCGGTGACGCTGCTGTTGCGCGGAAAGACGGTGGTGTGGCTCAATCGGCGCTTGACTGACGAGGAACTGCTGAGCCAGATGCAAGACGCGGGAGTGTCCGTGTGCTTGTGTGACGATGAATTGGTACAAGGAAGGTTCGTTTCGACCGAAGTCGGCAGTGTTGCTGCCGGTATGCCACAGTTCCTGCGGTTTAGCGAAATTTTCGCCCTCGCGCGAGCTGCGCGGCACGAGGCTGATACAGCTGAAGTTGTCGAAGCGCTTGAGGCGTGTGCTGATGAGCGTGAGTCTGAACACGATGCTGTACCGACTTGCATGCGTGTTGACAGTCCAAGCTCGGAATCTGATGCCGAGCCCCATAACATACCGACTCGCATGCGTGGGGGCAGATCCAGTGCGGAACCTGATGTCAAGGCCCGCGACCTGCCGACTCCTGAATACAAAGGCAGTCGTGACGCGTGGGCTGCCGCGCAAATGCTGATCGACAACACTTGCGAATTCGCGGCGGCCGTCGACCTCACATCGCCCAGGGACGCGATTCCTCACGAATTCGCCGATACTCAAGTGGTAAGCGTCATGTTTACCTCAGGCTCCACGGGGCGGCCCAAAGGTATCAAACAGACCGTGCGTAACCACTTCACTTCGGCCACGTCGGTGGCGTTGAGTTTGGGAGTACAGCCGGGCGACGAGTGGCTGTGCACGGTGCCGATTTTTCATATCAGCGGGTATTCAATCGTCCTCAGAGGGCTGATTTTCGGTGCTACGGTGCGGCTTGTGGAACATTTTGACGCGGGTGAGGTGGCGCAGGCGCTCGCCGATGAGCCGATTACATGGATTTCTGTAGTGCCGACCATGCTCAAACAATTGGTGGCATTGCGCAGCAGCGAGCGCTCCCCGTATAATCGCGCGTTCAAAGGCTTCATCCTGGGTGGGGAGAAGTCCGACGTGGCTATGCTGGAGCAGTGTGCGCAGTTGGATATGCCGGTGGTGCGCTCGTATGGTATGACCGAAACCTGTTCGCAGGTGGTGGGAACCGGGCTTGCTGACAGCAAGGATATGAGCCGACTGTTATCGGTAGGCAAGCCGTATTTCACCACTCAGCTGCGGTTGGCTCCGCTTGAGAGTGTTGATGCTGCTGGTGGTTCTGCTCGGTTCGGTAGAGAGTCTAACCATGATGGTGCGGTGATTGCTGGCGGCGCAGTGATTTCTGGTGACACAGTGGCTTCCGATGGTGTGCAGTTTGGTGAAATTCAGTTCAAAACCGACGCGCTTACCACCGGTTACATTCAGGATGATATCAATCCGCAGCTGATGCAGCTTGCTGGTTATGCTGGTGACGCAGCTGTTGCTTTGCGGTCTGCTGGGACTTCGGGGTTGGTGTCGCAGCGTTTGGAGCATGCGACTGGTGATTCCGCTGCTGTGGCGGATGGCGCAGGCCAGGAGTTGCCGACTCGGTATGTAGGAGATGTCTCCGGGGGTGATGATGTTGCCCAGCACGCATTTGAGGCAGAGTTGGAGTCTTGTGTTTCACGTGAAACAGATGGTGACCCACGCCACATTTCTGGACTGTTTGCCAAGAAGCTGACCGCTGACGGTTGGTATCGCACCGGTGATGTTGGGCATATGGACGCGGAGGGCTACCTGTATGTGGATGGGCGGCTTGACAACATGCTGATCTCTGGCGGTGAGAACGTGCATCCGGAAGAGATCGAACGCGTGTATGCTGACTGCCCAGGAATCACTGAAATTGCAGTGACTGCTGAGCCTGATGAGCGCTGGGGTCAGGTTCCGGTGGCCTATGTAGTGTGTGATGGCGCGGCTGATGTTGCAACCGATGCAGCAGAGGTCTCAGATGTGGCTTCAGTTGCCGGGATTTCGACTGCTGTGGTTGGCAAAGTCTCGACCGTTGCGGCCCCAGCTAGTGCAGTTTCACTGGTTGCGTCCTCAGCAGATACGGCTGCTGGTGCTGGTATGGCTGCGGCAGCTGCGTCTCCTATGACTACTGCGAGTCTCATTCATGACGATGCAGCCTTGCGCCAGTTTGGTCGCGAACATTTGGCACACTACAAAGTCCCGCATCGCTTCTACCGCGTTGCGTCGCTCCCAAAAACCAGCACCGGCAAAGTGCAGCGCTTCCGGCTTGGTGCAACCGAAAAGCGGTAGTCTCTCAGCAAGTACAAATAAGAGTATTATGATTAAGTTAATCGTGTTCCTCTTAATCGAGAAACCGTTAACTGCACTCTCTCGGTAGATAAGTATCAGACCTTTTCGCGTTCTTGGCTACGCGGTTTTGCAAGTGGTGGGGGACGAACCCGGTCAAACGTGAGCAGACTGATATTGATGTGGTTGCAGGAGATCCGCAGTCTAAGACGGTGCTGCTTGGCGAATGCAAGTGGCGTAATACTTCCAACGAGACGCGTGCTATGGAGTCGTTGAGCGAGCGAATCGGGCTGATTGACGGGTATACGACGACACATCTGGCCCTGTTTACTAAGCAGTCAGTGCGAGAGGCAACGAAAGCTAAGTATGGCGGAGAGCTGCTGCTAGTGGATGCTGAGAAGCTGTACGAGTGAGCGACGGCTTTGCTGCCGTGTGCTGGCGGTGAGGTTGTGGTTGTTAATTGGCATGATGCTGTATGTGGTTTGGTGAATATATGCGGGTTCTGTTAAAGTGAATGGAGTTATTTGTGATGTAGTGTGCACGTGTAGTTGGTGTGCGCATGTGAAGATGGAGATGTGGTTATGGCTCGTATGAGTACTAAGCGTCGTGCGGTTGCCGCGTCTGCTACGGCAGTGACGTTGGCTGTGGTGCTGGGGATTTCGGCGTTTGCTTCGGCCGACGTTGCCGGTGACTCCGCGATTTCCGGGGGGGGGGTGATGTAAATGCCTCTTCGTTAAGTGATGGTGTTGGAACGCAGGGTGGCGCTCCGGTTGTAGGTGATGGTGCTGGTGTACCCACTCAGTCTGTGAGTGGTGTTGAGGGTTTGCTGGGGCAGAGCAAGAATGGTGTAGGGACCGTTGCGGGGCGGTCTGGTCAGGGTTCCAAGAATAGCGATGATGCTACGACTCAGGAGCTGAGTTCTGATAGCTTGAGTTCGGCAGGCGTAGAAAGTCAGTCTGGCACAGTTCGTGATGGTGGATTGCCGACGAAGCTGGTGAATACGGATTTCAGTTATCCGGGAACGTCGATGTTCACTTGGATGGGTGGTTGGACTTCGATTAGTCGTAAACATAATTTGGTTCTTGGAACTTATGGTTCGAGCCAATATATGTGGTACACCTTGCCTGCTTCGTTCGATAGTGCGCAGTTCGGCTGGGATTCGACGCAGGTGTCTCAAGCGGGCTGGTCAGCAGGACCTGCGGAGTATCTTTCTAGCCTTGAACAGTTGGAAGATGCTGTGGAGTTGCAGCGTGAGTCGAATGGTAATATCTATGCTGAGCTGGCGGCATCTCAGGCTGGTACCGGTATTTATCAGGATATTGCTACCGTACCGGGAACGCTGTATACGTGGAGTCTTAAGCATGCATCTAGGGATTCAAGCTATCTTGATAAGTTGAGTGTGCAGATTGGTGCCCCGGGTCAAGAGACGGCGCAGCAGGCCACGCGAACGGTGGCGAATGGTAAAGGTGGTGATGTAGTCGGACCGGTGGGCACAGTGATTGCTACGAAAGTCACGAATGCTGCTGCTGGCGATCATGCGGGCCAGTGGGAGACATATACAGGCTCATATACGGTGCCTGCAGGGCAGACGGTTACTCGGTTCACCTTTAAGAATATAGATTCGATTTTGCCGAATAATGGTAATCATTTGGATGATATTACATTTGCAACCTCGCATCCGTTGACGTACAACGCGAATGGTGGTGTGGGTTCGTTACCGTCTCAGGTCGCTGGAACTGGTACGTCGGGTTGTTTTACGCATTATCAGGATGGCAGTTCGTTCTCGTTGGCGACGGCTGGTAAGGATTCGGATTGTTGGGATTCGTCGATGTTGACGAAGCCTGGTGCCAGGTTCTTGGGTTGGAGTGATACGCCGTTGGGAGTGGTGGATACTGCGGCTGATTGGAGTGTGGCTCGGTCGCATATGAAGTCCACGATGACGATGGCTTCGCCGGGTGTGACGGTGTATGCGGTGTGGGGTAGTGATAAGACCTTGTCGTTTGATGTGAACGCGCCTGCCGGTCATGCTGCTCCGGCTGCTCCAGCAGGGCAGACGGTTGGGTTCAACTTGGGTACGTCTGATCGGTCTGGTTGGATGGTTGGTGACACGGGCAAGGTGCCGGGGTATAGGTTCTTGGGTTGGAAGATCTCTAAGGTGGGGCCGGTGCGTCCGTCGTATGCGGGTGTGGCGTATGCGGATCCGCAAGGTGAGAGCGAGGCCGCGGCGTATGATTTCACGAGTCCGGTGGTGGCGGATACGGTGGTGTATGCGCAGTGGGAGGCCGACCCTCAGGCTGTTTCGTATGATGAGAATGGTGGTCAAGGTGATGGGAACCGGTACTCGTCGAAGGGGTCTACTGATCAGACGGTGAAGGTTGCTGGTGATACGTGGTTTACGCGTAAGGAGTATGCGTTTACTGGGTGGAATACGAAACCGGATGGTAGTGGTGACACGTATCGGCCGGGTGATTTGGTGAAGCTTCCGGTTGGTGGTATCACGTTGTATGCGCAGTGGGAGCGGGTTTTGTATTCGCTTGGCTATGATGTGAATGGTGGCGGTGGGCAGGTGCCGGTGTTGTCTGGTGATGCTCCGGTGAGTTCGGCGTCGTCTGGGTTGACGGCTGGTTGTTTTGCACGCTATCCGTCTGGTGCGGTGATCAAGCTGGCGACCGCTGATCAGGATGCTGATTGCTGGGATAGTTCTATGGTTTCCAGGACTGGGGCACGGTTCTTGGGTTGGGCTGATAGTCCGGTTGGGTTTGTTGATAATGCGGCTAAGTGGTCTGATGCTCGGTCGCATGTGAAGACTCAGGTGACGATGGCTTCGCCTGGTATCACCGTGTATGCGGTGTGGGGGTCCGATAAGACCCTGTCGTTTGATGTGAACGCGCCTGCCGGTCATGCTGCTCCGGCTGCTCCGGCCTCTCAGACGGTTGGGTTCAACTTGGGTACGTCTGATCGGTCTGGTTGGATGGTTGGTGACACGGGCAAGGTGTCTGGTTATCGGTTTACTGGTTGGAAGACGGCGAAGTCGGGTGCTTCCGGTTCGTTTGATGGTGATACGGCTTATGTGTTTTCTGCTCCGGTGTTGGCGAATACGGTGGTGTATGCGGGGTGGCAGCCGTTGGCGGCGGATATTTCGTATGATCCGAATCCGGGTGATGGTGTGGTGACCGGTGCGACCGCGGCCACTGCTGGTGTGACTGATGGTAGTGCCATGGTTGCGGATAACGGGTTTGCTCGTCGTGGTTTCCGGTTTAATGGTTGGAATACGAAGGCGGATGGGACTGGTACCACGTATTGGCCAAACCAATCCTACGACAAGCTTCCAGTTGGTGGTGTGATCTTGTATGCGCAGTGGGCGACGGTGGAGTATGCGTTGCCGTTTACTGGTGGTCAGGGTGTTGCGGTGTCGGTGCTGGTGGCGGTCGTACTGCTTGGTGCTGCGTCGTTGTTCCGTTGGTGGCGGAATCGTCGTATGGCCCAGTGACATGCAGGCAACCTGACTGTTGGTGCAGTGGAACCGTCGCTTATCGAGTGTAAGCGTCGGTTGTGTTGCGTAAAGTGAGCGCCGTGCGACTAAACCGACGCTGAGTGAATGTGAGCGACGGGTTTGTTGCGTGAGGGTACGGTAACGCAACGTAACCGTCGCTGAGCGAGTGTTAGTGTCGGTTTGGTTGCGTGGGTTGAGTGGTGCGCAGCTAAACCGACGTTGGTCCAGTGTGAGCGACGGGTTTGTTGCGTTTGGTACAGAGTGCGCAACGTAACCGCTGCTGAGTGAATATAAGTGTCGGGTTTTGCTGTGGTAAGTGCGGTTTGTTCGTTGTGATGTTTGTGAACGGGCATTAGCGTCGGATCTGACGTTGTTGTTATGGTGGCGCAACGTAACCGTCGCTGAGCCGCTGTGAGCGGCGGGTTTGTTGCGTGAGGGTATGGTAACGCAACGGAACCAACGCTGAGCGAGTGTTAGTGTCGGTTTGGTTGCGTGGGTTGAGTGGTGCGCAGCATAATCGTCGCTGATTGAGCCTGAGCGACGGTTCTGATGCGTAAGGTGAGTGCCGTGCACCTAAACCGTCGCTGAGGCGATGTGAGCGTCGGTTTGGTTGCGTTGTGTGCGGGGTGCGCGTCGTAACCGTCGGTGAGATGGTGTGAGTGACGGTTCTGACGCGTTGGATGACGTTGGTGCACCCAAACCGTCGCTGAGCTGGCGTGAACGTCGGTTGCGTTGCGTTGCGTCGGTTGTGTTGCGTTGGGTGCGTAGGTGCGTGGGCGATGATGATTCCACTGCTGAGGGTGGTGTTTGCGGTGGAATCGCCGTCATATGGTGGAGGGCGCGCCACATGACCGCCAATGAGTGAGTACAAGCGTCGGATATTCGGATGAAGTAACGAGTAAGTTGCGTGTCCACCAGTCGGACACGCCCCGCTTGCGTCCAACGCTATGAGTTATGCTCGTCACATATGGGACAAAATCCCGCACCTGTCCGTGGACTTGAAGTGATTTGCCTGGGCCTGCCGTTGCCAACCGGCGGCAGGCTTGAGCACTCACTTGCTTGCCGTAGTTGCACCAAGAGCTCACCGGCGCAAAGCCACACGCTGCACCCGCAGCACGAAACGTTGAAGCGATCAACACGTAGAACAAAAGGAGCCATCAGTATGGCAGCACAAATCTGGTACGAAGACGACGCCGACCTCGCCAATCTCAACGGCAAGAAAGTAGCCATCATCGGCTACGGTTCGCAAGGCCACGCTCACGCGCGCAACTTGCAGGATTCCGGCGTCGACGTGGTAGTCGGCCTGCGCCCCGAATCCAAGTCCGTCGAGTTCGCCCGCGAGCAGGGCCTCGAAGTCAAGTCCGTGGCCGACGCGGCTAAGGAAGCGGACATCATCATGTTCCTCGCTCCCGACCAGTACCAGGCGCAAATCTATCGCGATGAGGTCGAGCCGAACATGAAGCCCGACGCGGCGCTTGCTTTCGCGCACGGCTTCAACATTCATTACGGCTACATCAAGCCCGGCCCGGAGCACCTGGTCTTCATGGTCGCCCCCAAGGGCCCCGGCCACATCGTGCGCCGCGAGTACACGCAAGGCCGCGGCGTTCCCGTCGTGGTTGCCGTTGAGCAGGATCCCAAGGGCGACGGCTGGGCCATTACGCTGGCCTACGCCAAGGCTTTGGGCGCCCTGCGCGCCGGCGCCATCAAGACCACCTTCACCGAGGAGACTGAGACCGATCTCTTCGGTGAGCAGGACGTGCTCATGGGTGGCGTGAACCACCTGGTGGAGACCGGTTTTGAGGTGCTCACCGAGGCCGGCTACCAGCCCGAGATCGCTTACTTCGAGGTGTGCCACGAGCTCAAGATGATCGTCGATCTCATGAACGAAGGCGGCCTGAACAAGGACCGTTGGTCCTGCTCCGACACCGCCCAGTACGGCGACTTCACCTCCACCGTGGTGGACGAGTCCACCAAGGATCGCATGCGTTATCAGCTCAAGCGCATCCAGGACGGCTCCTTCGCCAAGGAGTTCATGGACGACCAGGCTGCCGGTGCCCCGCACTTCAAGGAGCTGCAGGAGAAGTACAGCCACGAGAAGATCGAAGAGGTCGGCCCCAAGCTGCGCGCCATGTTCTCCTGGAACAACGGCCCGGCCGCCGACAAGGACGAGGACGAGTCCTTCACCGGCAAGATCGCCCGCTCGCAGGTGCAGTAACTTGCCTTTAGTAGCGTAAGCTAGCTCAGGGAGTGACCTCCAGCTCAGTGCGGGGTTGCTCCCTTTGTATATCTGGGTGACTGCACTGTCCAACAGGACCATTTTCTTGGGGATGGTCGAGCACACATTGAACAATGCGCAAATCCCGACACTCTTGAAATGCGTGGCTCTAATTTGGGCGTGCAATGCGTTCTGAGTGCGTTCCGTGAGTACTTTTTGTTTGCAGTGTACGATTGACGTACTTGTAGAACGTTGGAATTCCGCCATTCATGGAATCGCGCTATGCGTGAGTGCTTCAGAACAGTACTCACGGAACGGTGACACCATGGTGAGAGGCCTCGCAGCGCGTGTAGCTGCTGTGAGGCGTTTCATATGTTGGCATATCTATGAGCTTATTGCGCCATGTGGGTTAGAGTCTGAGCATTACCATGGTGTTGTGATTGCGCGAATGTAGTTGGATACGGTATCTTACGCCGTGGTATCAATACTAAATTGGCGAATCTGCATGGCATCTGGGTTCTGGAATATGGGGCTACTGCCATCTGGTACGTGTGGAGGGAACATGAGCGGTAGTAGCGGCAGCACTAAAGACAACCAGCTGGAGCGTGGGCTTTCCAACCGGCATGTACAGTTCATTGCCATTGGAGGCACCATCGGCACGGGTCTGTTCCTGGGGTCTGGCAAATCCATCGCGCTTACCGGCCCAAGCATTGTGCTCGTCTATATTGCGGTGGGTGTGATCATGTTCCTGCTCATGCGCGCTATCGGTGAGCTGATGTATAAGGATCCTGACCAGCACACATTCATCAGCTTCATTGGCCGTTATCTTGGCCCCGGGTGGGGGCATTTTGCTGGATGGACCTACTGGATTGTGTTGATTTTGCTGGGCCTGACCGAAATCACGGCGGTCGGCACCTATTTCGTCACCTTTTTCAACACGTTCGGTATTAATCTTAAGAGCTGGCAGTGGCTTATCGAAATCTGCTTCCTTATTGTGCTCGTCACGATCAACCTTATTGCCGTCAAGGCGTTCGGTGAGACCGAATTCTGGTTCTCGATGATTAAGATCACGCTTATTGTGGGTCTCATTGCCACTGCAGTGGTGATGTTGGTGATTGGCTATCATTACCCGGCGGTGCATGTGCAGGGCATGGATCATCCCGGTGCGGCCGGCCATGTTGGGTTCGACAATATTTTCAACGGTTTGCAACTCGCGCCCAACGGTCCGTTGGCGTTCCTCATGAGCTTCCAGATGGTCTTCTTTGCCTACGAGATGATTGAGTTTGTCGGCGTTACTGTCTCAGAGACGGAAAACCCTCGCAAGGTGCTGCCCAAGGCCATCAATGAGATTATTGTGCGAGTGCTCATCTTCTATGTGGGGGCGCTGCTGGCCATCATGCTCATCGTCCCGTGGCGTACGTTCCAGCCCAACAAGGACGGCTCGTTCGCTTCCCCGTTCATCATGGTGTTCCAATATGCGGGGCTTGAATGGGCGGCGGCACTGGTGTTCTTCGTGGTCATCACAGCGGCGTCCTCGGCGCTCAATTCGTTGCTTTACTCTGCGGGACGCCATCTGTTCCAGCTCGCGGGGGAGTCGCCGTCGCCGAGGTTGCGTTCTTTGGCGGGCGTTTCGAAACGCAAGGTGCCGGCTCGCGCCATTGTCGCTTCGGCGGCTCTTATCGTGCTTGCTCCTATCATCAATGCTATTCCGCAGGTTTCTGGCGCGTTCGTGCTGTTTTCTTCGGCGTCCAGCGCAGTAATCATCTTCGTCTATGTGCTCATTATGGTGGCGCACCGCAAATATCGCCGTTCGGAAGATTTTGATCCTGATGGTTTCGTGATGCCTGCATATAAGGTGACGAGTGTGCTGGTTATTGCGTTCTTTGTGTTCGTTTATGCCACGTTGTTTATTTCGTCCGATACGCGTGGGTCGGCATTTGCAGGGTTGGCATGGTTGGCGCTGTTCGGTGGGTATAGCCTGATTCGCGGTCGTAAAGCGGGGGTCATGCTTGAGCAATGATGCTGGCAGGAAGTACCGATGAGCCGCTGCCGGTGGATTCTGGGGTGCGCTGCACCTTGAACTGTTTAGGTGCAGTGGTCATGCCGCGCACCGGAGGCGGTGGATGTATAGCGTGGGCGTGTCTGCCGGGTGTTTGGCAATTCGGCGTGAATGGGATTTGCTTACAGAAATATTTACACTGTAAGATATTATTTAGTGTAAATTAACTTTGTGAGGAGGTGTTCACGCATGGAAGGATTCGAACAAGAGGCGCTCCGTGCGCTTCATGACAGTCTGCATCATCAAAGGTCGGCGATGTGGCATGAGCTGGATCGCTCGAACCGCGGCGGACCTTTTGTACTGCATCACCTGCTTCGGCATGGCACATCCACCCCGTCCGCACTTGCTGCGGCGCTTCATGCCAGCTCCGGTCGTATTTCGGCCTTGCTGGGTTCATTGGAGAAGAAAGGGTTGGTCACTCGTTGCATTGATTCGAAGGATCGGCGCAATATTCTGGTCTCGTTGACGCAACAAGGGCAGATTGAAGCCAAGAGTGCCAATGACGAGATTAGTTCGGTGACGCGCTGGGTGTTCTCTCAGATGGGGGAGCGGCGTACGCGAGAATTCGTCGATTTGGTCGAGGAGTTCATGACCTATATGTCGGTGTGTAAGCCGGGTGAGCCTAGGCCGAGTCGTGAAGTGGTTGCGCATGCGTTCGATGAGCGTGCTCGTAAGCGAGTCGATGCTCGGGGCGATGACGGCGCAATCGCGGCCGTTGGTGATGACTGTAGTGTGGACTGGCAAAGTCAGGTAGCATAACGGTTTGCTGTTTTGGGCGGACAGGGCATATACGCCCTGCGGAGAACGTCTGATCTCTGTCAGTGATACAGAGTACATTATCAATCACTACACTAAATAGTTAACACTAGAAGATATTTAAGGGTACTCGGTAAGCGAACCCGTATCCAGCAAGTCAAGCCACTGACTATGTGGCTCGGCTGTTGCGGGATGACATAAGGCAATGGCATACACGTTTTGCACAGATGCCATTGGTGAACATGCCGCGCGCAACATAAGAAAGAAAGGGGAACCAATGCTTCGCATTAGCAAATACCTCTCCAAAACGGAGATAGGGCAGCTATTGCTGGGTCTCGCGTTCATGGTCGGGCAGATTTTCTTCGATCTGAAGCTGCCTGACTACATGTCTCAGGTCACCACTTTGGTGGAGACCCCAGGCAGTGAGATGTCGGAGATCTGGAAAGAAGGCGGCAAGATGCTGCTCATATCGCTCGGTTCGCTTGTATGCGCCGTGGCGGTGGGCTACTTCTTGGCCCGCGTGGGAGCTTCGTTCAGCCAGCGTCTGCGCTCGCTCGAGTTCCGTAAAGTGGAATCCTTTGGTCCCGCCGAAATGGACAAATTCTCCACAGCAAGCCTTATCACCCGCTCTACCAACGATGTAACGCAGATTCAGATGTTCATCACCATGGGTGTGCTCATGATTTTCAAGGCTCCCATCCAAGCGGTGTGGGCCGTGTGCAAGATCTTGGGCAAGGGTGACGAATGGACTTGGGCCACTGGTATCGCCACTGTGGCCATGCTGGTGTTCATGGTGATCATCATGGCGCTCGTTGTCCCCAAGTTCCGCTCCATGCAGAAGCTCACCGACAACATCAACCAGGTGGCGCGCGAGAATCTGACTGGTCTGCGCGTGGTGCGTGCTTACAATGCCGAGAACTACCAGGAGAACAAGTTCGATAAGGCCAACAAAGACCTGACCGATACCCAGCTCTTCACCACCCGCACCATGTCCATCATGATGCCCGTCATGAACACCGTCATGAACGGTTTGGGTCTGGCCATCTACTGGATCGGCGCCTACCTCATCAAGGATGCCGGTGCCACCAGCAAGCTGGGTGTCTTCTCCAACATGATCGTGTTCTCCAGCTACTCCATGCAGGTGGTTATGGCCTTCCTGCTGGTGAGCATGGTCTTCGTGCTCTGGCCGCGTGCGGATGTGTCGGCTCAGCGTGTCATGGAAGTGCTTGACACCGAGCCGAGCGTGGAGTCCGGCACTGCCATTTCCGGCAAGGAAGGGCAGAACGGTACGGTGGAATTCAAGAACGTGCAGTTCACTTATCCCGGCGCACGCAAGCCTATGCTTGAAGGCATCTCCTTCAAGGCGGAAAAGGGTCAGACAGTCGCCTTCATCGGTGCTACAGGTTCCGGCAAGACCTCGCTGGTCAACCTCGTGCCTCGCTTCTATGACGCCACGCAAGGCCAAGTGTTGGTTGACGGCGTGGATGTGAAGGATTGGGATACCGAAGCGTTGCGCGCCCGCTTGGGCTATGTGCCTCAGCAGTCGGTGATGTTCAAGGGCACCGTGGCATCCAACGTAAGTTACGGATCCAAGGCCGAGCGTACCGAGGTAGTGGAGTTGGCAGATACTTCCAATGCCAAGGGGCGTAAGCGTGAAGCTGAGCTTATCGCGCAGAGTTCCAAGAATGTGGGGCTTACCGAGCAGCAGCTCGACGATGTACGCAAGGCTGGCCAGGTGGCTCAGGCCGACGAGTTCGTGGGACGTATGGACGGCACATGGGAGGCTCCCATCGCTCAGTCGGGTTCCAACGTCTCTGGCGGGCAGAAGCAGCGTCTGTCCATTGCGCGAGCCGTGTACCGCAAGCCCGAAGTGCTTATCTTCGACGATTCGTTCAGCGCTCTGGACTTCAAGACCGACCGCGCTGTGCGGGATGCCCTGAAAGAAAAGGCTGCCGGAACGACCAAGCTCATCGTGGCCCAGCGTATCGGCACGATTATGGACGCCGACACCATCGTGGTGCTTGACGACGGCAAGGTGGCGGGCATCGGCACGCACCGGGAGTTGTTGGACAATTGCGAACTCTATAAGGAAATTGCGCAGTCCCAGCTCAGCCCCGACGAGCTGGCAGCCTGAAGCACGAGTAAGTAAGGAGGAACGAAATGCCAAGAAGAATGCGCAGGACGGTAGAGAAACCGTCCGATTTCAGCGGCGTGATGATGAAACTCGTACGCTACTGCAAGAAGTACATACCGGCGGTCGTCATCGCCTTGGTTTTGGGAACCGCTGGCACCATCTGCCAGATCATCGGCCCCGACAAGCTCAAGGACATGACCAACGAGATTCAGAAAGGTCTGCCGGCTCTGGTGAACGGCAAGCCGGTGCTCGGCTCCATCGATATGGGTGCGGTCACCAAGATTGCCTGGACGCTGGTTGCCCTGTATTTGGCCTACGCCTTGCTGGGATATGTACAGAGCTGGATGATGGCTACCGTCACCCAGCGCACTGCCCAGAATCTGCGTGGTGACATCTCCAAGAAGATCAACAAGCTGCCGCTGAGCTACTTCGACAAGACCAGCTACGGCGACGTGCTCTCCCGCATCACCAACGATGTGGATGCCATCGGCCAGACGCTCGGCCAGTCCCTCGGCTCGCTCATTACCTCGGTGACCCTGTTTGTTGGCGCATTGGTTATGATGTTTGCCAACAACGTGATCATGACGCTTTGCGCCATTGTGACGGCACTGATCGGTGGTGTGCTCATGCTGGTGGTCATGAAGGTCTCGCAGAAGTACTTTACCCGCCAGCAGATTGCTTTGGGCGATGTGAACGGCCATGTCGAAGAGATGTACGCCGGCCACACCATCGTCAAGGCCTACAACGGTGAGGCGGACTCCATCCGTCAGTTCGAGAAGTACAACAACGACCTTTACGATTCTGCGTGGAAGAGCCAGTTCCTTTCGGGCCTCATGAACCCGATGATGAACTTCATTGGCAACCTGGGCTACGTGGTCGTGTGCATCGTGGGTGCTTCGCTCGCGCTCAATGGCAAGATTGAGTTCGGTGTGATTGTGGCCTTCATGATGTATGTACGCCTCTTCACTCAGCCGCTGTCTCAGTTCGCGCAGGCCTTCCAGAACCTGCAGCGTTGCGCCGCCGCCTCCGAGCGCGTCTTCGACTTCCTTGAGGAGCCTGAGATGAGCGACGAGAGCGCTAAGGCTGAGCTGCTCGGTAAGGATGAGCGCGTACGCGGTGACGTGGAGTTCCAGGATGTCAACTTCGGCTATGTGCCGGGCAAGACCATTATCAACGACTTCTCCGCCTCGGTGAAGGCTGGTCAGAAGGTCGCCATTGTTGGTCCCACGGGTGCCGGCAAGACCACTATGGTCAATCTGCTCATGCGCTTCTACGACATCAACAGTGGTTCCATGTCGATTGACGGCATCGATACCGCCAAGGTCACGCGAGCCAATGTGCACGACCAGTTCTCCATGGTGCTGCAAGACACTTGGGTGTTCCATGGCACAGTCAAGGAGAACATTGCGTACTCGAAGAAGGGCGTGAGCGACAAGCAGATCGAGGATGCATGCAAGGCTGTGGGACTGGATAGCTACATCCAATCCCTGCCGCAAGGCTACGATACGGTGCTCAATGAGAGTTCATCGCTCTCTCAAGGCCAGAAGCAGCTTATGACCATCGCACGCGCGATGGTGCAGGATGCGCCGATTCTGATTCTCGACGAGGCCACCAGCTCGGTGGACACCCGCACCGAGGAACTCATTCAGAAGGCCATGGATCAGCTTACGGTTGGTCGCACCAGCTTCGTGATCGCGCACCGCCTCTCCACCATCAAGGACGCTGACATGATCCTGGTGATGAACCACGGCGATGTGATTGAGCGCGGCAACCACGAGGAACTGCTGAAGAAGGGCGGCTTCTACGCCGACCTCTACAACAGCCAGTTCTCCCAGCTCGCGGCATAGTTTACAACGCAGATAACGGGCGGGTGCGCTTCCAATGGTTGAGTTGGAAGCGCACCCGCCCGTTTTGTGTTGGCGCCGCTTGATTGTTATTTCACTTTTCTGATGGTGAGGATAATGAAAGCACCTGCCATGACCGCGACGATTGCAATGGGGAAGACAAGGAAGTAGCTTCCCGTTGCAGAGACTATCGGTGAGACGACCATGGGGGCTACGACTTGTCCCAGTGTGTTCGCCAGGTTGAGAATGCCGAGGTCTTTTCCTGCTTCGTCGGGATTGGGGAGCACATCAATATTGAGCGCTTGGTCAACGGCCGTATAGGTGCCATATCCGAGTCCCATGAGCCCGGCATAGATGAGCATGGCCGTTTTCGTAGGCCACAGCCATGGTATGGCGATACCGAAGCTGATGACTACCGAGGAGACGAAAACAGGAAGTTTGCGTTTGCCCAATTTATCGGAGATCGGGCCTGAAAGCAGTGAGATGATGAGCGATATGATCATAGTGATCATGGCCATGGAAGATACGGTGGCTGCAGCTGATTTTTGATTCTGCCCAATGTAGCGCATGCATACGTAGAGTTGGAAACCGACAATCATATTGTAGCCGAGAATAAGTAGCAGACGGCCGATGAGTGCCTTGTAGAAATCGGCGGCACCGTGGGTCGGTGGCCGGAACTGGAGTACAACTTGCTTCGCGCTGAACTTGGCGGCTGAACTGTTTGCGGCAGAATGCTCACGTGGCATCAGCAAGACCGTGATGAGGCCTATAAAGAGCCAGCAGACGGTACCGATGATAAAGCCGACTTTGGGGTTGTCGATGAAAGCCGAACCTATCATGGTGCCCAAAGACTGTCCTACAATCTGCCCGGCACCGTAGAACGCGCTCATGGTGCCGCGGAACTTTTGGGGAACACGATCGGAAAGAACGGCGACGCAGGATGCGAGCATACAGTTGAGGCCGACTTGCAACAAAGACCACCATGCCACAATCGAGACCAGTGAGGTGGAAATAGAGGTCATGTAGTATGCCAATGCGGCAACGGGAGCTCCGGCGATAATCCACGGGGTTCGTTTCCCGAAACGGCTATGAGAAGCGTCGGAGAGCGCACCGAACACGACGTTGGCGATGAGCGCGAAGACGATGCTGACGGAGTTCATGGTGCCGAGGATGGTTTCGCCTTTACCAATACCCAAGGTGTTGAAGCGTGCGGGAAGCAAAACCGATGAGGCGATGCCTCCGGCAGTCATGAATGCTACGTTGAAGAAGATGAATCCCGCCCCGAAACGTACCAGTCTTACTGCACTGACCGGTTTTCCCGTGTCGGGTGCCAACTCTTCATCATGTAGGGTGTCATGCTGCACGGCAGCAGAGTTCGTTTGGACTGACATAACCTATACCTCCTTTGGTATTGGAATGCGATGACAGAATCAATGGGAGGTGCCGGACGTGGCGAACGGAGCGTTGTTGCGCCCGGCACCATGCTGCTCCTAATCGTTCAGGGGCAAATATTTTTTGATGAGATACACCGGAGTGCAGCTCCAAGCGTGGCAGTAACTGTTGATGAGTGTGCTGCCGTACGGTGAATAATTCGGATCATTGGGATCGAACGCTTCCCAGTAGGTGTCGGCGCCGAGACGGACCATTGCGCCCCAATACCCTTTCATGAGCTTGACTGCCTCGTCTGTGAGGCCGGCGACGAACAATGCTTCGACGATGTGGTGGTACATGTATGGCGTGGCGATGCCGGTGACGGGGAAGAGGCTGCGCACGGCGTTGGTCATGAGCTCTCGGTTGCCGCCGTCGTCAAGCACGTGTGCCAGCGTCATCCATGTTTGACTGGCGATGTTGCATTCGGCGTCGGGGCCGGAAACGAACAGTCCCTTGCTGGCGTCGAACAGGTTGGTCCGCGCGTATTCGACCAATACCCGCAACCGCTCTTCGTAGGGTTGAGCGTCGTTGCCGGCAAGCGTGGTGAGGGTGATGAACTGGCGCAGCGCATAGATGAGAATGCCGTGCACCGCGGTGGTCTTGTCGAAGTCGTTGGACCAGTCAACGAACACCGGGGTATCGCCAAGTTGAAGTTCGCCGTTTTCTCCCACAAAACGCAAATCCACGTCCATCTGCTGCTTGGCGATGGGATACAAGTCGTGCAGCACTTCCGTGTCTTGTTCGTGTTCCATCAGGTCGCTGAGGGACGATATGAAGAACAGTCCGTAGTCATAGAGGAAGGTGTCGTCCGGAATATCCGGATCCACGAACACGTTGGCGGATATGCGCCCGTCCTCAGTATTCATGCCTGCAAAGAGATACAGGCAACGCTTGATGAGTGTGGTGTCGTCAAACGTGGCATAGTCCGCCAGTGCCTGTAGGCGGAGGTCTCCGGTCCACAGTCTTCTGTCGCGCTTCGGCCCGTCCTCGAACACCTCCTGCATGCAGTCCTGCAGCGTTTTGCATCCGACCTCGTAGATTTTCTGGATTTCGGGGTCGTGACTCACGCTCTCGTGGGGCATAGCGGTGACCGAACTGACGGTGCGCACGGTGGCGTTGCTGAACACGGCCTGCCATTTGGGCGATGTATCAAGCACCGTGAGTTCCACGTAGCGGAAGCTGTATCGGCGCGGCAGTTCCAGGTCGGTCGGCAAAGCATCCAGATGTATGGTTTCCTCCTGAATCCAGGATTTGCTGAGCCAGCCGTCATACGTGGAGCTGTCCTGTGAAAGCTCCACCGGCATTTCGGCAAATTTGAGGCGCAGGGTCAGCGGTGCATCCATGGGCGATCCGACCGATTCGATGTGGATGGAGAAGTGCCCCACCATGTGGTCGCCGAAATCGAGAATGACTGAGTCTCCTCGCTTCATTGGCGATGATTGTTTCTTTGCGTCGGTATCGGTGACGATACGCACACCGCCCAGTGATGCCGCGTCTTGGATGAGCGTGCCGGTTCCCGCAGGTGCGACCGTGTCGGTGTGCAGCGCCGGCCGCAGCTTATTCGCTTTGGCAAGCAGCGATTGGTTGTGGTTGAATTTGACGTCACTGTTGATTTGGAATGTGAAACCCAATGATGTTCCTTTCGAAAGCGAATGGTGTGGTGACGGTTGCGCGTGGAACCGTCACCACAGGTATTGCCGGGATGCTAGGCATCCAGCTCGCGAACGTTGTACTTCTTCTGCATGGCGATCATCACCAAGCCGCCGATGAGCCCCACGGTGAGCAGAGCCGCAAAGCCGAACATGGTGCCGCGGATGGCTGAAGGCACCACGAGAGCCGGGGTGATGAGAGCAAACAGGCCACAGCAGAATCGTGAGAAACCGTTGATGAAACCTTGTACGGAGGCGCGAACCTCTACGGGGAAGGACTCCTGGGTCCACACTTTGTACATGGCTTCACCGGCGAGGTTGTTGCCGATGTTGTAGAAGCCGATGGCGATGACGATGGGCCACAGAGAAGAGCTGGACAGCGCCAGACCAAGCATGGCTGCAATCTGGATGATCTGTGCCACCACGAAGACGATATTGCGCCACTTGCCGCCGGACAGCGAGGCGAAGAGGGAGGTGGTCACAAGGCCAAGCAGATTGAGCACGATGCCGGCGCCTGTGGCGAAGGTCTGGCTGGCGTGGGCTTGTACCAGCGTAAACGTCTGGAATTGGCCGAATGTGTTGGCCAGGAGATTCCAAGCCAAGTAGAAGACCATGATGCAGGTGAAGAAAAGAACGTACTTTGAACTGCCCTTTGAGAAGAAGACGCTGCGAATGGTGACGTCATTGGTGCCGTTCACCACAGTGTTGCCGCTATCGGCCTGGGCTTGACGTTCTTGAGCTATACGTGCATCGGCTTCCTCGTGGAAAGCACGGAACTTGCTGGAAAGGAGCCGCCACAGCCAAGTGATGGCTGCGACAAGTGCCAGCAGTGCGAATACGATACGTGCTCCGGTGGCTCCTGAGATTTTGGAGACGAAGAACGCCGCCACATAAGAGCTCAGCACGCCGATCTGCCAAAAGATCTGAGTGGATGAGACCAGCTGCGCAGACGTTTTCTCGTTGGGGGAATCGTGCGAAACGACCGTCAGGCTGATGGGCAGGTCTGCGCCAGAGGCGAACCCTGTGATGATGACTCCGGCCAATAGCATCGCATAGTTGCCTGAGAATACGCATATGAGCGCACCGATGGCATAGATGAAGTTGAGCCAGTTGAACGAGCGGATCAGTCCAGCGTATTTGGTGATTTGCCCGGAAAGCAGCGATCCGGCAGCGATTGCAAATGTTAAGGTTCCGGAAATGATGCCTACCTGTCCATTGGTCAGGTTGAGCCCTTGCTGCCATACCGTAATGGTTGCAGAGAGTCCCACAATGATTCCGGAACCAAGTATTGAGCCGATTCCAGCTGCGATTGCGAGAGGCTGGTATCTTCTGAATTCAGATGTTTGTCCCATGTTCTCCTCTTTCTTCGTTGATCGAGATGCGTGTGAACGTAAAATTTATGATAATAATGTGCTGATGGAGCCGCAATGCTGGCAGACTCTTACTTTAATTGCATATTCACAGATTCGTGTGCGAACATCGTTTCGACTTGTGGTGCCCCTCGCGTTCGGCCGTCTCTGGCTCGATACCTAGAAGTAGCATGAAGGTGTGGTGTTTTCTCAGAAGCTCGAACGGGCACTGCACGCGCACAACGATGTCGAACGCCGTCAGTTGGCGCAAGGTGGCAGCAATTTCAACTACATGAACTTGGACTTCAGTGACGGTCCGGTTCCTCAGATGCCCGAATGGGTGTTCTTCAAGGACGGCAGCATCGCCATTTCCAAGAACAATCGGTTCTCGTACGTTCCTGAGCACACCCATAGCTTTATCGAGATGAATTACATGTATTCCGGCCGATGCACGCAGTACATCAACAACGAGCTGATCGAGATGCATGAGGGCAGTCTGGTATTGCTGGATAAGGCGGTGCCTCACCGCATTTCCTATACGGGCGAAGATGATATTTTGGTGAATATCCTCATTCAGGAGAACGCTGATATTGCTTCGATGTTCACCATGGTGCCGGAATCACTCAATGTCATCGCCCAGCTCATCGCCAATGTGGGCAATGCCTCTACGTTGCATGGCAATCTGATTATTTTCGACCTTCAAGGGCATGCCGTGCCTATGAACTTGGTTGAGTCGCTTATCGAGATGGGTTTGGAAGGCATCCCGTCCGCGCAGCGCAACCGTGCGATGGAGCTCGTGCTTTCTGCGTTGATCATTGAGCTTAAAGCGTTGATTTCCAGAAGTGTCATCGATTTCGGCAATATGCAGGCGGAGCAGGTGGCTCCCATCATCGCCTATATTAACGAGCACTGCGATACGGTCAGTCTGGCTGCGGTGGCTGATGAATTCGGCTACAATCGCAACTACTTGAGCAATAAACTCAAAAAAGCCACCGGTAAGAGTTTTCAGGAGCTGTTGGATAGGCGCCGCCTTGTTGAGGCTCAGAAGATGATGAACGGGACGGATCTGAGCAATCAGGAGATCAGTGCTGCGATAGGGTATCGCAACGTGACCTCGTTGTTCCGTTTGTTTACGCGCTACCTTGGTATTACCCCTGACAAATACCGTCTCAACAACAGGCACATTTGAGCGGCGGCCTGCTGCTGTCGCCCACCGTGCCCCATCAAATCAGCTTGGTGCGCTCGGCTCCCTTGTTGAACCATGTATTCAGCTTCGTCGGTTTCGGTGTGACCAGTCCGATAACAAGTGCTACGGAGGCAAAGATAAGCAGTATACCCAGCTCTTTGAAGTAATCCCCGTCGTATATGCCCGCTATAGCGGCGCGAGCAGCCTGAATGGAGTGAGTTGCCGGCAGGAACGGATTGACTGCACTCACGAACTTCGGCAGCACCTGTAGGGGGTACGATCCAGAAGATCCGGAAACCTGCATGACAAGAATGATGACCGACACTGCTTTGCCGATGGTGCCGAAGCAGGCAACCAGAGTGTAAATAATGAAGGCGTACACCAGTCCCGAAACCCAGGCGGAGAACATGAACAGCAACGGGTGAACGGCGTGAACTCGCAGGAACAGCAGTGTGCCGGCGGACGATGCCGTACTCTGCATCAGCGATATCAGTGTGAAAATGCCGAACCTGCCGAGGAAGAGTTGGTAGGATTTCGGCTCATCGAACAGTGTACCGGCCTGATCGACCGTCAGACTGGCCGTCTTATCAAGGTCGTTATCGCGGTCTCGGCGTGCTTGTTTTGCGCGAACATGCGCCCAATGCCAACCGGTGCGTTCCTGAGCCAGTTGACGCTTGGTTTTACGTGAAACTGTGGTTTGCAGCGTCAATGCCATGAGCAGCGACCCTACCCACAGCGGGA
Source organism: Bifidobacterium sp. ESL1130 (assembly GCF_058507935.1). NCBI lineage: Bacteria > Bacillati > Actinomycetota > Actinomycetes > Bifidobacteriales > Bifidobacteriaceae > Bifidobacterium > Bifidobacterium sp. ESL1130. Next base: position 319,461 of record NZ_CP196379.1, read on the forward strand.
TGAACGTGTAGAACGGTGTGAGTGATGTGCCGAAATTCTCTACAGGGTAGACGGCATTGCGTTCGAGCTCAACGGGAGCGGCCAGCGTTCCGGACAGCTGTTCGGTATCGCCGCTCAGCAGTTTCTTCACTTGACTCATGTCGTCGCTGTTCAGCGCCTGAACCAGTTTGGTGTTGAAGTCAGAGAGGCGGTCGCTGGCTGTGATGAGCGATTGTGAGATTTCGTTCAGCTGCTGCTGTGTGGAAGTGAGCTTGCCGGCGGCCTTCCCGGTGGTGGAATCGAGGGTGTCCAGATTGTCGTCAAGTGTTCCCGCGCTCTGTCCCAGAATCGTGTTGACCTGGCTCAATGTACCTGAAATCTTCTTGATTTGAGGCTTTAGGGTATCGCTCAGATTGGTGTTGAGCTCAGTGATGTTGTTTTGCGCCTGTTTGGTGAGCGTGATGATTTCATCATGCTGTTTTTGCGCGTCGGCGTTGGTGCTGGCCAACGAGTTGGCTGTGCGCTCAAGCGAGTGCTGCAAGTCGTTCTGCTGATCGATGACAGCATCCAAGGCGGCGAGCACAGCATGTAAGCCGGCGGGGTCGTCGGTGTGCAGGGCCGCCAGAGCGGTGCGGACTTGTTGGTATTGCCCAACCTGTTTGCCCACCAGCCCAGCTTGCTTGCGCAGGCTCTCTGAGAGGTCACCGGCCATTTTCCCAGTGGAAGCAAACGCCTGGTCCACGTTGTTGCGCACAGCGGTGTAGCTGGATGTGCTCGCGCTGAGCGCATTGGTTGTTGCTGCTGTTGCGAGATCAAGCGCGCTAGTTGCATCTTTGACATTTAAACCGGTGCCGCTGAGCTGCTTTGATGCGTGTTTTGCATCGCTGTTGGCAGTGTGAAGCAGCTGATTCGAATCTTCCAACAGCCCGGTGGCGGCGGTGGTGAGTGAACCGTAAGCGTGCACATTGGCTGCAGCTTGGGTGAGTTGGGTTGAAAAGTCGGTGATATTGGTGCTGAACGAACTCATGCGCTGCTTGGCTTGCGGCTCGTTCATTTCGTCGATCAGACCCGAGGCCACTGCGAGCGCGGCGGTAGTGATGGTCTGCGAGAACATCTGGTTTACCTGCTTGGCAATGCTGTCGGCGCCCTGACCGGTCACCTTGGATGCCACTGCGTTCTTTTTCTCGTTCGTGTAATAGCCAAGTGTGGCGTGTTTGGCTCCGGGAGAGAACAGCGTCATCATGGTCTTGCTGAAATCGGATGGAATAATCACCGCTGCGTAGTATTCGCCGGACTTTGTGCCTTCGATGGCTTCGTCTTTGCTGGTGAACGTCCAGTCCAATTGGCTGTTCTCATGCAGCTGACTGACCACCTGATCGCCCACGGAGATTTTGATGGGCACCAAATCGCTTTTGTAGCCCTTGTCCGTGTTGGCTACGGCAAATTTCAGGTTTCGAGTGTTGCCGAACGGATCCCAGCTGGCTGTCACGTTGAACCAGGTGAACAGCGGCGGAATGACCACGAGACCGATCATGATGATAATGGAGACGACGTTGGAGGTCATTCTGCGTACATCGCCAGTGAACAGTTTCCACATGGTCCTCATTGTGCGTCTCCTTCCTGCGTTTGCGGCACGGCTCTCTCGGTTGTTTTCCCGTGCGGCCTGCGACGCTTGGATTTGTGGTAATCGTTGATCATCTCGCGCACATCCCGCTCGTCCAGCGAGCCCAAACGCACTTGGCGCATCAAGCTGTCACGCATCACCTCCACGGTGAGCAAGAAGATGATGACAAGCAGGAACCACACGATCCAGGCCACCAGCACAAACACCTTGGCGCTGGTGGTGAGCGAGAAGACCAGCGCCAGCACGGCCGGTATCACGAGGCCTACGGCCAATCCACCATGAATGAGCTTGGGGTACAGACGAACGAAACGCTTGGCCTGCTCGGTTATGGACTCGCGGTACTCTTCGTTGTCCGCCAGCGCCCGCACTGCCTGGGACAGCGGATACTCGTTAGGTTTATGCAGCGGGGTCTCTGAAACGATGATGTCGCTGGCCTTGAGTTCGCGGTCGACCAGTTGCGCCACGTTGCCCATCAGCGGTTTCAGAGCCATGCCCGCCACGAAGAACAGCACGCCGAACAGTAGCAACTTGCCCATGTTGATGCCCCAATCGTAGCGGTAGAACCCGCCGATGGTCTCGCGCAAAGCGTTGATGGAATAGGTGAAGGGGAAGAAAGGATACATCGCGTGGAAGAATCCCGGTACCATGTCGATAGGGTACAGGCCGGAAGTGCCGGGGATCTGTACGATCAGCAGCCCCACGCACAGCGCCTTGCCCACATGCATGAACGTGGTGGAAAGCGCGTAGGTGATGCTCACGTACACCAGGGAGGCCAGTATGGCGGTCAGGATGAAGATGGGTGCACTCTGGTATTGCACGCCGATGATGAGCTCGCCCAGTACCGTGACGACGGCTTGCATCACGCCGATAAGAGCGAGCAACATCCATCTTCCGCAGTACCGTTCCGCCGATGTGAGCCCTTCAATCTCATCGTCGTCCACCTCCAGCTTGAGCAGCACCACCAGCATGAACGCGCCCACCCACAATGTCAGATTGGTGAACAACGGCGCCATTCCCGAGCCGTATGTCTTGACCGGATACACCACTTTGGTGTCGAGCACGGTTGGTGAAAGCATCAATGAAGCGACCTTGGCGGTGTCGAGCTCGCCGTTCGAGCCGGTGACTTTGCCGAGCAGCCCGCTTCCCTCAAGTGTGGACGAAGCGCTTATCGCCTGAATGTCGGTGATGAGCGTGCCCAGCTGGTTGTATATGGTGTCCAGTCCTGAACTGGTACCATCGAGCGCACTCTCGGCATTGGCGACCGCTCTGTCGAGCTCGTCAAGCACCAGCGTGGATTGCGAGATAAGGGAACGTTGTGATTCCAGGCCTGAGCCGACCTGTGATGCGCTTGACGCCAGTGAGTTCAACCCTGTGCTGAGTTTGGGCAGAGCGCCCGACATGAGCGCTCGGCGTGCTTTGCTGGTTTGGTCGAGCGTGGTCTGCGCGGCGGTGGTGATGCTGTTTGCGGTATTCTGCGTGTCGGTGAGAGCTGTGCCGCTGTCGTTGTTCAGCTGGGTGAGCGCATTGATTGAATCGTTCAGCTGCGTGTTCTGCTGCTTGAGTTTGGAGACGAGGGTGCTGCCGTTGGGCAGGTTGAGGCTTTCCAGCTGCGAGATGAGTTTGGTGTTGTTGGCAACGATGGTTCTGGCGCTCGCCAGCGACGATGACACGGTACTGTTGGCAACGCTCAGCCCGCCTGCCACCGAGTTGACCGCCATATTCCCTTTCTGCGTGGCGTTGGAGAGCAAGTTTGCGCTTTCGTCGAGTGTGGGGCCGGCATGTGCGGAGAAGTCGTTGAGCGCTTGCTGTGAGTCGGTGATGGCGGTGGATGCTTGTTTGAGATCTTTGCCTGCTTGAGTGCCTTGCCGGTTCAACTCTGCCAGACTACCTCTTGCCTTGGTGGTGTTGGAAGGGATGGAATCCAAGCTGGTCTTGAGGTCGGCAATATCGTTATGCAGCGCAGTCACGGTGCTCTGCACATGGGTCAGATCGTCAATGGTTTGTGCTGTGGCGGTATTGCTCGCCTGTGAGATGCTGCTGTTGGCATTGTTGAGTGTATCTGAAACCACTTTGCTGACAGTGGATACGAAGGTTTCATTGACCTGGGTTTCTACGGTGGAGGCACCGGTGTCGGTCATGCGCGGGGCGAGGGCGTTGGCTTTCTCGTTCACGTAATATTCGAGTTTAGGGCGGTTTTCCTTGCCGGCGACCACGCCTGCCATGCGCGAGCTGAAATCCTTGGGAATGATGATGGCGGCGTAGCTTTCGCTTGATTCCACTCTGCGCATGGCTTCGTCTTCATCGGCGAAATTCCAGCCCAGCTGATGGTTGGCCTTCAACTGACCGGTGATTTGTTTCCCTAAGTTCATACTGCCGGTGAGCGGTGAGGAGGTGCCGCGGTCGTTGTTGACTACGGTGACGTTGATGCCGTCGGTGTTGCCGTACGGGTTCCAGAATCCGGCGATGTTGAACCATGCATAGAGCGGAGGGATGAACACAAGCCCGAATAGGATAATCCAGGCCGCCGGAACCTTGAGCATACGCTTCAAGTCCCGGCGCACCACCGCAAATGCGCGCCTCATACTGGCCTCCAACCTTCAGTGCCAACTCTTTGAGCGTCCTCGGTCACCTTAACATGCGGGCTGGGAGGGATACGACGCACGACTGCTGAGAAGCCGCTCTTTTTGCTTGTGGCACAATTGTTGGGGTAGAGGGCGGTCATTGCCAAGACGCGGGCATCGGTTTGTCGCGCGTGAGTGTCGGTTTGGTCGCGTAAGGCAGAGCAATCGCAACTGAACCGACGCTAAACGTTCATGAGCGTCGGTTTTGTTGCGTTGGTGGGGTGATTGCGTCTAAACCGTTGCTGGGCATGTATGGGCCGTCAGTTTGGTTGCGTGAGGCAGAGCAATCGCAACTGAACCGACGCTAAACTTTCATGAGCGTCGGCTTTGCTGCGTTGGGTATGGTGGCTGCGGCTAAACCGTCGCTGAGCGTGTATGAGCGTCGGTTTCGTAGCGCGTGGCATGGTAAAAGCAACCAAGCCGTCGCTTGCCGGCGCTCAGCGTCGGTTTTGTTGCTTTGGATGCGTTGTGCGCAATAGAACCGTCGTTTACGTGTATTCAGCGTCGGTTCTGTTGCGTGCTGCGGGGTGATTGCGGCTAAACCGTCGCTGAATGTTGATGGGTGTCGGTTTGGTTGCGTTAGGTGGGGGCGGTTGCGGTTAAAGCGTCGTTGAGTGTGCGCGGGAGTCGGTTCTGTTGCGTAAGGCAGAGTAATTGCGACTGAACCGACGCTGGACGTGTATGAGCGGCGGCTTTGTAGCGGTCAGTGCGTTGTGCGCGTCAGAAGCGTCGCTTGCTGATGAGGGAATCGAGTGTTTTCATATATGTGTAGCTCGCTCATTACTTGGGATATGGGAACTAAACGTGGCTTAATTGGGTGATATGGCGTTGGGAGAATCGTGCTGAAAAGATGTTGCGCTGAGAAATGCTGTGCTGATAGGTTCGTGTTGAAAGATGCTGAGCGGGAGGTTCGTCTTGAGAGGTCTTGCACTGAGAAATGTTGCACTGAGGGATGCTGTGCTGAGACATTCGTGTTGGGAGATCTTGCGTTGATAAATGGCGTGTTGAGGGATGTTGCGTTGGGAGATCTTGCGTTGGGAGAATCGTGCTAAAAGATGTTACGCGGGAGGTTTGTGTTGAGGAATGGTGCGCTGAGAAATTCGTGTTGAGAAATGGTGTGTTGAAAGGTGCTGTGCTGAAGAACGTGTTGATACTAGATTGGCCCTGTGCCAACCCAATAAGGTTGTCACAGGGCCAATTGTAGTTCAGCTCATACTGCAGGCGTTACCACGCCATTCGGCGCATACTTGGAAATCCACTGTGCAGTATGAGCTTCTACTGAGAGCCTTACAGCTGGCAGCTAACGCAGCCTTCGATTTCCGTGCCTTCCAGCGCCTGCTGGCGGATGCGGATGTAGTAGAGCGTCTTGATGCCCTTGCGCCAAGCGTAGATCTGTGCCTTGTTCAGGTCGCGGGTCGTCACTTCGGCAGGGAAGAAGAGCGTCAGGCTCAGGCCCTGATCGATGTGCTGAGTGGCCTCGGCGTACGTGTCGATGGTCTTCTTCCAACCGACCTCGTAGGCATCCTCGTAGTAGTCGAGGTTGTCGTTGGTCATGTAGGGAGCCGGGTAGTAGACGCGACCCACCTTGCCTTCCTTGCGGATCTCGATCTTCGAGGCGATCGGGTGAATCGAGCTCGTGGAGTGGTTGATGTAGGAGATCGAACCGGTGGGCGGCACGGCCTGCAGGTACTCGTTGTAGATGCCGTCGCGCAGAATCTCGTCACGCAGCTGCTCCCAGTCAGAGACTGTAGGAATGGCGATGCCGAAACGCTCGAAGAGATCCTTGATGGCCTGCGTGCGCGGTTCAAGCGAACGGCTGCCATCGGTGTACTTGTCGAAGTAGTTGCCGGCACCTGCAGGCTTGGCGTAATCGGACTTGTCGAAAGTGGCGAACTTGGTGTTGCGCTCCACTGCCAGGCTGTGAGAAGCCTTGTAGGCGTGGAAGGCCACCGTCATGAAGTACATGTCGGTGAAGTCCAGTGCCTCTTCGCTGCCGTAGTGCATGTGCTCGCGTGCTAGGAAGCCGTGCAGGTTCATCTGACCCAGACCGATGGCGTGGCCTTCGTCGTTGCCGCGCTTGATGGACGGCACAGAGTCGATGTGAGTCTGGTCTGAAACCGAGGTGAGTGCGCGGATGGCTGCCTCGACCGGATCTGCCAAGCCGCCGTCCATCGCCTTGGCGATGTTGAGGGAACCGAGGTTGCAGGAGATGTCGCGGCCGATGTGGTCGTAGCTCAGGTCGTCGTTGTAGGTGCTGGGTTCCTGGACCTGCAGAATCTCGGAGCACAGGTTGCTCATGGTGACGCGGCCGTCAATGGGGTTGGCCTTGTTGACCGTGTCTTCGAAGAGAATGTATGGGTAACCGGACTCGAACTGCACCTCGCCCAGGGTCATGAAGAACTCGCGGGCATCGATGTAGGTCTTGTGAATCTCGTCGTTGGCGAGCATCTCGTCATACTTCTCGGTCACGGAGATGTCGGCGAATGGCTTGCCGTACACGCGCTCCACGTCGTAGGGGGAGAAGAGCGCCATCTTCTCTTTGCGCTTGGCCAGTTCGAACGTGATGTCGGGGATGACCACGCCAAGAGCCAGGGACTTGATGCGAATCTTCTCATCGGCGTTCTCGCGCTTGGTGTCAAGGAAACGCAGGATGTCGGGGTGGTGAGCGTTGAGGTACACTGCACCGGCGCCTTGGCGTGCGCCCAGCTGGTTGGCGTAGGAGAAGGAATCCTCAAGCAGCTTCATGACGGGCACAATGCCGCTGGACTGGTTCTCGATGTGCTTGATGGGGGCGCCCTGTTCACGCAGGTTGGTGAGCAGAAGTGCCACACCACCGCCGCGCTTGCTCAGCTGCAGCGCGGAGTTGATGCCGCGTGAGATGGATTCCATATTGTCTTCCACTCGCACCAGGAAGCAGCTTACCGGCTCACCGCGCTGCGCCTTGCCCAAGTTCAGGAAGGTGGGGGTGGCGGGCTGGAAGCGGCCGGAGATGATCTCGTCTGCGTACTTGATGGCTGCGTCTTCATCGCCGGCGGCGAGTTCGAGTGCCACGGCGCCGCTGCGCTGGGGGAAGTCCTCGAGATACTGCTTGCCGTCAAAGGTCTTCAACGCGTAGGAGCGGTAGAACTTGAAGGCACCAAGGAAGGTTTCGAACTCGAAGCCCAAGGAGTCGATGTGCTGGTAGAACTTGTCGAGGAACTCTGCGGAGTACTGGTCGAAGACGGCCTTGTTGTAATACAGGTTGTCTTCGAGGTATTTGATGCGCTCGGCCGTGGAGGCAAAGTGCATGGTGTTGGGCTCCACGTGGCTCTCGATGTAGGCGCGCTCGGCTTCCACGTCGGCATCAAACTGAATCTGACCGTTCTCGTCGTAGAGGTTCAGCATCGCGTTGAGCGAGTGGTAGTCGTGCTCCGGGTCGAACGCCTCGGCTTCGCTGGTGTTGTCCATGTCCAGCGCGCTGTCGTTGATGGCCATTGGTTGGTGTTCCCTTTCGGTGTGTGGCGCCGGAATGGTCCGGCGGCCCTGATTGTGAATCGATATTGAAATATTGGTGGCGGTTTGCGCGTTTCAAGGGTACGCGTCCGCTCTGCGCGGCTTGGCTCACCGCGAATTTTGGTGCATTGCCGCAGTGTCAAGTACTGGCGCAGCGTGCCTGCGTTGATGCATCTTGCGCTTGCGCGGCGCGGTTATTGTTCGTTCTTCTGCGCCTGCAGGAAGAAGTCTTTGACGCCTTCACGCACCTGGCGGTGGTCGTCTGGCGTGCCAAGCAGCTCGAAGTTGTACATGAACGGCACGTGGCACTTACGGGAGATGATGTCTCCCGCTGCGCAGAACGCATCGGCAAAGTTGCGATTGCCGGAGGAAATGACGCCACGAATGAAGCTGCGGTTCTCGTGTCCGTTCAGGAACTTGCGAATTTGCGGCAGTATTGCTTTGGCGATGTTGCCTCCGCCGTACGTGGGCACAATAAGAATATATGGTTCGCGCACTTCCAGCGGCGCTTCTTTGGGGCGCAGCGGGATGCGGTACACATTGATGCCCTCATCGGGGAATCCGCAGGCTTCCACGAACCGTGCCGTGTTGCCGGAGGTTGACGAGAAGTAGACAACCGAGCCGATGTGCTCGCCCTGTGCGGGATGTTCCGGTGCACTGGGGGAGACGGATGCCGTGGAATCAATCTCCGCTGCAGTGGCTGCTTGGTTGTCTTGCGTCATGTCAGGCCAGCACTTCCTCAGCTTGTTTGTTGATGGTGGAGGACTGTTCGGTCCCGTCGCCGAGCTCGCGGATGAGGTCTGGGCGGTAACCGCTCCATGAGGCGTTGGGCGTGATGACGATGGGTGCCTGCTGATAGCCCGCTTCGATGAGCTGCTTGAGCGTTTCCGGGTTCTCTGCCAGGTTGACGGTCTCGAACGCAATGTTCTGACGCTTCATCTGGCGCATGGTGGCCATGCATTGCGGGCAATGCGGTTTGGAAAATACGGTTACAGTCATCGTGGCCTCCATGGTTTGTTCTTGCTTTATCGTGTTCAAGTACATAGCCTACACGGGTGGGCTTCCAAAGAAAACACTGTTTGTAGTGTCGTGTCGCACCGTCGAACACTACATATAGTGGCGTAATCCAAGGTTCCCTAGTGCCTGCGCGGAAAATCCAAGTTAGGTGAAACTGGTCTAATGTAGCAGAGGTCACACTACGAATTTTAGATGCCTAAAAAGGGGTGTCATAAATAGACAAACGGGGCTATAGAGTTTGCTGAGAGTGCGTATTGCTCCGCCGCTTGCGGTCTGCGGTGCCGTCGTATAGGCTCGAGGGATTAGGGCGCCGAATTCTACTGTGTGCGCTGCAGAGGAGAAACGGATCGAGGTATGATGAGTGATGATATACAGCCCTCTGAGGGTGCGAAAATCAAAGAAACGCCAAAGGATGACGCTCAGCCGGCTCCGTGGAATGCGCTATGGGTGCTGGCGCTTGGGCTGGCAATGATTGTGCTGGACAGTTCCATTGTCAATGTGGCCATGCCTACCATGATTCGTGAGATTCACATCGATCTGACTGATGCGCAGTGGGTTACGTCGCTCTATAACATCGTTCTTGCTGCGTTACTGCTGCCGTTCGGTAAGCTTGGGGATATTCGTGGGCGCAAGACGACGCTGCAGGTGGGCGTGGTGATTTTCGTGTCCGGTTCCATTGCGGCAGCATGCTCGCATGGCGTGGCGTTGCTGTTGGCGGCGCGTGCGGTGCAAGCTGTTGGTGGCGCGCTTGTTATGCCGTCCACTCTTTCGACGGTTTCGGCGTCGTTCCGAGGCAAAAATCGGGCTATCGCGTTTGGTGTGTGGGGTTCGGTGATGAGCGCTGCCGCGGCTGTGGGGCCGCTGCTTGGTGGTCTGTTCACTTCCACCATTGGCTGGCGCTGGATATTCTTGGTGAACCTGCCGTTGGGTCTTATTGTCTTTATCGGCGCCATTTTCTTTGTGCCGCAGACCGGTGGCGTGGCTCGTCGCCCTGCGCCTGCCGGCACTGCTGCGGTCGCTGCGGGTAGCACTGGTGGCGCAAGTAAGCAACGTTTTGCGGATCCGGCGGGAGTGGCTCTTTCTGCGCTGGGGGCGGCGTTCCTCATCTTTGGTCTCATCGAAGGCGAAACGTATGGATGGTGGAAACCAGTCGGCAAGTTTTCCATTGGTGGCTTCGAATGGGGTCAATCGTGGCCGGTTTCGGTCATCCCTATCTGCATCGTTCTGGGCGTGCTCTTCTTCGCTCTGTTCATCCATACCGAAAACGGTCGCGCCGCCAAGGGTAAGCCGGTCATGCTTGATCTGACGCTCTTCCATATCCCTACGTTCAGCTTGGGCAACATTGCCGCTTGTGCTATTGCTGCCGGTCAGTTCGCGGTCATCTTTGTGCTGCCTCTCTATCTCATCAATGCGCGTGGCTTGGGGATGATGGCCACCGGCGCTCTGGTGGCGAGCATGGGGCTGGGGTCTATTGTTTCCGGTGCGTTGGCGCGTGCGTTCACGAAGAAGCTTGGTGCGGCGGGAACGGTGCAGCTGGGGTTGGTGTTGGAGACGCTTGGTGTGGTGGGCACGCTGGTGTTGATGAATCCTGGGGTGCCGGTGATTGCGATGCTGGTGTCTATGTTGCTTTATGGCTTTGGATTGGGCTTGGCTTCGGCGCAGTTGACCAGCCTTGTGCTTTCGGGGGTGCCTGTGGCTCAGTCGGGAGAAGGATCGGCCACGCAGTCCATGGTGCGTCAGCTGGGTACGGGTGTGGGCTCGGCGGTGGCGGGTGCCGTGTTGGCCATTGCCATAGGTCGTATTGTGCCGGCCAAGCTTGTGGCGATATCTGGTCTTCCGGCCGGTGCGGTGATTGGGCTTACTGCTTCACTCAGTGACTCGGCTGGTTCGGTGATTCCAGGCATTGCCGCGCAGGGTACGCATGGCCGTCTTGGGTCTCTTGGGCCGCAGGTGGTTGAGGAATTGCGGAGCGGTTTCATTGAGGCAGGGCAGTGGACGTTGGCGTCGTCGATAGTGATGCTGCTGATTGGTCTGCTTGCTTCGGTATGGATTGCGCGTGTGGTAAAGCGCGGTGCAGAGCGCTAAATGCTGTACTGAACTTTATGGGGCTGCCGCCGCGCCGAGCGATTCGGTGTGGCGGCAGTTTGCATATGGGAAGCGAACGTAATTGTCGCGTGTGCGGATGATGGTGCAGGGTGGCGCGGGTGGCGAGGGTTGAAATATTTTCCAGAGGGGCGGCTTGCGTACATATACTATGTAATATATAGTATATGCTATTGCGTAGTATGGAAAAGGCTGACGAGAGTCGTTGAAAGCAGGGAAATGTGGATTCGCAGTTGAAACATGGTCTTATCGAGGCGTGCGTGCTTGCCGTGGTACGCAGGCAAGAATCGTATGGGTATGAAATAGTCAAACGCTTGCCGGAATCCTTGGGCATGACAGAATCCACACTGTATCCGGTGCTGCGTCGTCTCGCCTCTGACGGTCTTGTTTCTCAGCGTTCCGCTCAGCATAATGGCAGATTGCGGCGCTACTACAGCATCACGCCATCGGGCGTCGAACGTATTGCGCGATTTTTGGAGAGTCGCTCCCAAGTGCGTGCCGTCTATGACTTTGTGCAAACCGGTGGCGCGCTCGCTGGCATGCAGGATGAGAGTGGTGCCGACGGTGAGCTTCAGGCCTCTGTAGCGGCGGTTGAACATCGCAGGGAACAAGCGGCTGGCAGCGATGACGCTCGCACTCCGTATTCGCTTGATAAGAGGTGAGGGCATGCATGTGCAACGGGAAATGGGGCTTGGTGGTGCTTGTGTCTCAAACGGAAATATGGGCACGAAAGATGAATTAGGCCAGCCGCGCACCAAACGTGAATACTTGGGGCGACTCAACCGGGCGTTACGTCGTTGCCCTAGGCGAGAGCGGCGAGATGCGCTCAGATATTACGACGAGATTATCAGTGACCTGTGTGAGTCTTCCCTCAATGTGCAGCCGAACCCGTCGTTGTTGCCCGGAGATGCGCCGTCTGCTGTGGTACCGCTGCCGCGCGGGGCTGCGTTGGCTGAGGCCGAAATCATTGCGGGCATGGAATCTCCGGAGGCTGCTGCGGCCTCTATTATTGCCGAGTTGCCGGTAGTCCCGCGAACGCTATCGTGGGGTGCTCGCCTGAGCGATCCGGTTTTCTGGGTGCTGCTGGTGCTTGCTTCGCCCTTCTGGGCGTCGGCTCTTTTCTCGGTTGTGGCGCTGGGTTTATGCGTGTATGTCTTGATCTGGATGGTCGCACTGCTGGTGTGGAGCGTACTGGTTTCAGGGTTCGCTGCTGGATTGTTCGGCATTGCCGCTGCGGTGTGGGGGCTGTTTCGTGGGAACGTTGTCTTCATGCTGATGATGCTGGGTGCGGGCTTGACATTGCTGGCATTGACGGCGCTGTTTGTGTCCCCCGTACTCTCGGTTACCGTGTTCTTTGCGAGGATTTCCTGGCAGGTGGTGCAGCGAATATTGATGCTGTTCATCAAGCGCGGGGATGGGGATGCGCTGCGACATGACGGATCTCGGCGTCAAGGAGACAACCGGGACAAGAAGCGGCGCCGTTGGTCTATGACGCGCCGGGAATGGTTGAGGGCCGCTGTGTTGCTGACGGTCGGCATCGCGGTCTTTCTTATCGGTTTTGCGCTGGCCGGGTTTGACATCACTGCACTCAATCAGCGTCTTCCTTTTGGTGAGATCAACATAGCGAATGCAATATCCGCCAGGCGGTAACGCGGTAACGCAGTAGGGCGGTAACGCAGTAAGGCATACGTATATATTAGGGGTGATCATGGGTGCACATCGTATTGATAGCGAGGACCTAGTCAGATTCGAGAATTTCTCGGTGCGCTACGGCAGGCGTGTGGTTGTGGACGTGCCGAACGTAAGTTTCTCGTTGCAGCGGCCGGACGTCGGGCAAAACGCTCGTAATGGTTATGATTCCTGCGCTTCGACCACAAGCGCAGGCAAGACTCCTTCAATGGGCGGCGCCAATGTCATCGGCTTGTTCGGCCCCAACGGTGCAGGTAAGACAACGCTTATCAGAGTGCTCGCCGGCATGTCGAACCGGTTCTCTGGCACGTTAAGTGCTCCGGCATCTGCCAGCATCGCCTATGTTCCGGATGCACCGTACCTGTATCCTTTCCTCTCGGCGGCCTCATGCATATGCCAGTTTGTGCGGCGGTATGAGGATTTCGATGAGGCCAAAGCACATCGTTTGGTGCGTTGGCTGAAGTTGCCGTTCGACCGTCCGATCGGCACATTCTCGAAAGGCCAGTGCGAACAGTTGCACTTGGTGCTGTCGTTTGCGCGCCGTTGCCCGCTGTATGTGTTGGACGAGCCGCTTGCTGCCGTGGACCCGTATACGCGAGACAAGCTGCTGGAGGTGATAGTCCAAGCGGCGGGCGATGGTGCGACCATTCTTATGAGCACGCACATCATTGCGGAAGTGGAATCGGTGTTTTCCAAAGTCATCATGATTGAGGGCGGTCACATCATAGCCAGTGGTCCGGTGGAGACGTTCCGTGCTCAATCCGGCAGTCTGGAACAGGCGTTTAAGGACCATATGAGTCACTATGAGGTTGAGGAGCGGTCATGATTGCCGAGGTGTTGATTCAGCTGCGCCGGTATGTGGCGCCATCACTTGGTGCCATTGCGGTGCTGCTGGCATGTGATGTGGTGAATGTGGCGGCGAACGGTCAAATGGTGGCGGTTTCAGTGGCGAGCATGGTGCGCATGGTGGACTGGTGTGTGCTGTTTTGTTTCTTTGCGTGGGAGTTGTACCGTTATGCCAATGGGGGCAATGATTATTTCCTGTTGACGCTTCCGCAAGGGCCGTTGGCAGGTCTTGACGTCAAAGTGGGTGCGTATGCAGTGATACTGCTGGCAGCCACACTTGTCGAGTTTCCCTTCACTTGGCATGCGTTGTCGTCCAGTGGCGTTGAAACATCTGCGGTTCCGGGTGTGGCTTGCTACGATTTGGGGTCGCGGCTGCTGGGTATTGCTGCGGCATTGGGCATGGTGGCTGTGGTGTCGTGTGTGGCGGCCGTATTCCGGTCGCCAGTGGTCTCTGCAGTGGCGGCGCTGTTGATGTATGTGGGGTTCAGTGTGATTCAGGGGTGTGTGGTTCTGCTGCCGGCGGTGCGTTCAAACGGAGTTGACTTTGCGATTGGCGTGAATTCTGAGTTTGCGGGGGCGAGTCAGTTTGTCAATATTCTGCCGGTAATGGTTTGGGATGGGTCTGCTTCAACGACGGTGACGGCGCAAAGTACGGTGCGGGCGGCCCCTGTGATTGCCAATGTGGTGGTGCTGATCCTGGCGCTCGCTGGCCGCCGGTTCGTAGTGCCTCGGCTGAAATTGAGTTACATCAAATAGTTGCGGGCTGGCGGCTGATTGATGTGCATGGTCCTTGTGGCTGATTCACGTGCGGACGATGGTTGCGTGGGGGGGGGCTGTGGTCTGCAGATCTCCTGACATGCAAGATGCCTGACCCAAGTGCAGCACTCGGTCAGGCATCTTGTGAATTTCCTATGTTTGGCTAGGCTTTCGTGGCAGCTTGTGACGCTGGGGCAGCGTTTCCGCTGTCGGTGGCGCTTGTGTCGGCGGCAACAGCTTCGCTGTCTCCTGCGGCTGCCGTGTCCTTGTTGTCGAACTTCTCTTCGAGTTGCTTCACAATCTCACTGTGCTTCTTCTCGGTGAGCGTCACTTTGGCGGAGAAAATGACTGCGGAGATGATGATGAGAATGGCGGGCGCGTAGAGCATGTAGACCTTGAAGGTCGCAACCCCGCTGGCGGAAATGTCGGCGGCTGTGGCGGAACCGGTCATGCCTGCGGCGATGGCGGCGATGCTCACCACGCCGTTGGCTACTGCGCCGCCGAGCTTATCGAGCAATGGCCGCACGGTAAGGGTGACGGACTCGTTGCGTACACCGTTCTTGAGCTGGCCGTACTCCACACAATCCGTGATGGTCATCAGCACGGAGAGGAAGATGAGCGGCTGACCTACGTAGAGCACGCCAGTGGAAATGAGTGCCATCGTTACGTTGTTGCCGCTCAGGAAGAGGCATACGAAGCCGACGATCATCACGATGATGGAACCGACGAGCACGCGCTTGCGGGTGAACATTTTCTGCAGGGTGGGGAATGAGACAACCGAGAGAATACCCAGGATGGCTTGGATGACGCCTACTGCGGAATATGCCTCGGGATGGCCGAGCACGTAGCGGAAGTAGTATACGAGCAGCGAGCTGGCCACGCTCCAGCCCAGCGCAAAGAGCAGGTAGGAGGCGCATACCCACATGAGCTGGTCGTTGGAACTCAGGATGTGGAAGATGTCCTTGAACGAGGTTCTCTTGGTGTTCTTGCGAATCTCGCTTTCGCCTTCTTTGGTGCCCCAGCAGGTGAGGAAGGAACCGATGAGCGAGACGGCGCAGATGATGATGGCGAAGGCGAGCCAGCCGGTGCGTGTTTGTGTGTCACCGGTGGTTCCTGCGAAATGTTGGGAGAACCAGACGTTGATGGGTACGAGCACGATGGCTACGCCGGTCGATCCCAAGGTCGAGCCGAAGCGGGCTACGGTGCCGATGTTGGTGCGGTCCGACGACTCGAGGCTCAGCGAAGGCAGCAGGCCCCAGAACGCCACATCCTTTGCGGAGTAGGTGAAGTCTACGATGACGAACACAATCACAAAGAGGATGAGGTACAGCACGGGGCTTGATTCGGTCAGCCCAAAGAAGTTGGTGAACAGCAGTACCAATCCCAGTGAGCTGACGATTGCCCCGCCCATGATCCAAGGCTTGAACTTGCCCCAGCGGGTGTGGGTGTTGTCGATGAGGGCACCGATGAGCGGGTCGAAGAAGATTTCAATGATGCGGATGGTCACCATCAGTGTGGTGATGGTTCCGATAAGCCATACGTTGCTTTGGCCGCCGTCTTTGTCTTCCAGAAGTTGGCTGGTGACGAACGTGACGAAATACGTGGCGAATGCCGCGTAGAAGGCGTCGTGGCCGAACGCGCCGGCCGCATACGATATTGATTGCTTGAACTTGTTCATTGTTCTCCTCGTGTGTCTCTACGCAAGTGTTCGTTCACGAGCGTGGATCAGCGTGCTCGACTTTCGGCAGCTGCATTGCCCTGTGTGAAAGTCGTGTGCATATCATAACTCAAAAATTGAGTGAAAATGAAAAGTTGTGTTAATTTTTGTTCAGTTAACATTTGGAATGTTGTGCTGCGAATATCTGTACCGGCGAAGGATTTTGAACGTTTGCAAGGGAGTTCGCGAGAGGTGGTGTGTCTGTGGTTGGTTATTTTCGTCTTTGGGCGGAAATTGTGACGTGTAAAGATGTGCGATTTCTTTGAAAATATAGATTTACTGCGATTTTTCAAACATGAGTGCCCCTGGCTCAACTTTCTTTCGGGAAAATGGGAATAAAAGTTGACAATCGAAAGTTGAGTGATGTAGGCTCAGGTTTGGAACGTGAAACGGATATCGGTTCGTCACATCTGCACAGACGTGCGGGCCAAGCCGAGCGAGACCGTACAGAGACTTCAACATAGAAGGAGCATTAACAATGGGACGTGCAGTAGGCATCGATCTGGGTACTACAAATTCATGCATCGCAACTCTTGAGGGTGGCGAGCCCACCGTCATCGTGAACGCTGAAGGCGTTCGTACCACGCCGAGCGTGGTAGCGTTCAGCAAGTCCGGTGAGGTGCTTGTTGGCGAGGTGGCCAAGCGTCAGGCTGTCACCAACGTGGATCGCACCATCAGCTCCGTCAAGCGCCACATCGGCACTGACTGGAGCGTGGAGATTGACGGCAAGAAGTGGACTCCGCAGGAGATTTCCGCGCAGATTCTCATGAAGCTCAAGAGGGACGCGGAAGCATACTTGGGCGAGCCTGTCACCGATGCGGTCATTACCTGCCCGGCATACTTCAACGATGCACAGCGTCAGGCCACCAAGGACGCGGGCAAGATCGCGGGCCTGAACGTGCTGCGCATCATCAATGAGCCTACTGCCGCGGCGCTTGCGTACGGCTTGGAGAAGGGCAAGGAAGACGAACGCATCCTGGTCTTCGATCTGGGCGGCGGCACCTTCGATGTCTCCCTGCTGGAGATCGGCAAGGACGACGACGGTTTCGCCACCATTCAGGTGCAGGCCACCAACGGCGACAACAAGCTCGGCGGCGACGACTGGGATCAGGCCATCATTGATTGGCTGGTAAGCCAGGTGAAGAACAAGTACGGCGTCGACTTGGCCAAGGACAAGATTGCGCTGCAGCGTCTGAAGGAAGCTGCTGAGCAGGCCAAGAAGGAGCTGTCCAGCTCTTCCGAGACCTCGATTTCGATGCAGTACTTGGCCATGACTCCCGACGGCACTCCGGTGCACCTTGACGAGACGTTGACCCGTGCTCACTTCGAGGAGATGACTTCCGGCCTGCTCAACCGCTGCCGTACCCCGTTCAACAATGTGCTCAGCGATGCGAACATCTCCGTGAACGACATCGACCACGTGGTGCTCGTCGGTGGTTCCACCCGTATGCCTGCTGTCAAGGATCTGGTTAAGGATCTGACTGGCGGCAAGGAAGCGAACCAGTCCGTGAACCCGGACGAGGTCGTGGCTGTCGGCGCTGCTGTGCAGTCCGGCGTCATCAAGGGTGACCGCAAGGACGTGCTGCTCATCGACGTGACTCCGCTTTCCCTCGGCATTGAGACCAAGGGCGGCGTCATGACCAAGCTCATCGACCGCAACACCGCCATCCCCACCAAGCGTTCGGAAGTCTTCTCGACCGCAGAAGACAACCAGCCTTCCGTGCTCATTCAGGTCTATCAGGGTGAACGTGGATTCGCTCGCGACAACAAGCCGCTGGGTACCTTCGAGCTCACTGGCATCGCCCCGGCTCCTCGCGGCGTTCCTCAGATTGAGGTCACCTTCGACATCGATGCCAACGGCATTGTGCACGTCGGCGCGAAGGACAAGGGCACCGGCAAGGAACAGTCCATGACCATCACCGGCGGTTCGAGCCTTCCTGAGGAAGAGATCGACCGCATGGTCAAGGAAGCCGAAGCGCACGAGGCTGAGGACAAGCAGCGTAAGGAAGACGCGGAAACGCGCAACCAAGCGGAATCCTTCGCCTACCAGATGGAGAAGATGGTTGCCGACAACAAGGACAAGCTTTCGGACGACGTGGTGAAGGAGGTCACCGACGACGTCAACGAGCTGAAGGAAACGCTGAAGGGCGAGGACATTGAGAAGATCAAGTCCGCGCAGACCAAGCTGACCGAGTCCTCGCAGAAGATCGGCCAGGCTCTCTATGCTCAGCAAGGTGCAGAAGATGCCGCTGGCGCAGGAAATGCCTCTTCGGACGGCGCTGCATCCTCCTCTGACGACGACGTGGTGGATGCCGAAGTCGTGGACGATGACGACGATAAGGACAACAAGTAACCATGTCCGGGTTCGACAAGGACGACTACTTGAGGGATCTGCCGGATCCTGATGATCCGATGCTGCGCGCGCCGAGCGCCGCAGCATCGGACGGGTCTCTGGCAGACTCTCGTAGTCGGTTTGAGCCGACCGGTGAACAGGAGGTGAAGATGTCTGACGATAACGTTGACGAGAACCAGAATGCTGCCGAGGCAGAAAGTGCAGCATCGGGCGACTGTGCTGGTGACGCTGCAGGTCAGGAATCTGTGGCAGAGACGACTCAAGACGAGACGGCATCAACCGAAGGTGATGGCCAGGGTGAGGGTGTCTCTGAAGAAGGGGATACTTTGACTCCCCTAGGGCAGGCCAAAAAGGAAGCCGCTGAGTATCTTGACGCTCTGCAACGTGAGCGTGCCGAGTTCGTCAACTTCCGCAACCGATCGCAAAAAGAGCAGAGCCGCTTCCGTGAACACGGCATTATCGACGTGCTCACCGCGCTGCTTCCCGCTCTCGACGACATTGATCGTATTCGTGAGCACAGCGAGATGGATGAATCCTTTACCGCTGTAGCTGCGAAGATCGATAAAGCCTTCGAGAAGTTCGGCGTAGAGAAGTTCGGCGAGAAGGGCGAGGAATTTGACCCCACCCGCCATGAGGCCGTGCTGCACAGACCTGATGCTCAGGCCACTTGCGAGACGGTCGATGCCGTCGTGGAAGCAGGGTATCGCATCGGTGATCGCGTGATTCGCGCGGCTCGCGTTGTGGTGGCTTCCCCGCAGGCATAGAGGTTTCCGTACAAGTCATGGACGGGCGCAGTCTCTCTTGCTGGGAAGGCAAGAAGTTGTGCCCGTTTCTGTTACGTGGCGGTGAGATCCCGTTGGGTTGGGATAGTGAACCTTGGAGAGGTGAACAATGGCTGAGAATGAATGGCTAAACAAAGACTTTTATAAAACCTTGGGCGTTGAAAAAGACGCAAGCGAGAGTGACATTACCAAAGCGTATCGCAAATTGGCACGCAAATATCATCCCGACCTCAACAAGACCAAGGAAGCCGAGGAGAAATTCAAGGATATCTCCGAAGCGTACGATGTGTTGAGCAATAAAGATGAGCGTCAGAAGTATGATGCCATCCGTCAGTTCGGCATGGGCGGTGCTCGGTTCGCGGGAGGTTCGGGCCCGGGACAAGGCGGATTCAGCTCCGATGCCTTCTCCGACATGTTTGGCTCCATGTTCGGCGGCGGGAACGGACAAAACGTGCGATTCTCCACATCCGGCGGCGGGCCGGGGAACCTGAACGATATCTTCTCGATGTTCGGCTCTGGTGCCCCAGGCGGAACCGGTGCCGGATATGGTGCCGCACCGGGTAGTCAGTATGGAGACGCCCGCGGGTACCAAGAGCCTAAAGAGCCGGTGCGCGGTGCCGATCGCAACTCGAAGATCACGCTGACGTTCCGTCAAGCGGTAAAGGGAGCTACCGTCTCGCTCAAAGCGGATGGCAGGACCTTTAAGGCTCATGTGCCGGCCGGAGTGAAAAGCGGTCAGAAGATACGCTTGCCCGGTAAAGGCAAAACCGGTGTGAACGGCGGTGCCGCGGGTGACATGTATTTGCATATCACGGTGACTGAGGACGATAAGTTCTCTATGGAGGGCAACGATATTGTGATGCCGTTGCCGGTGACGGTCGGGCAGGCCGTGGCTGGAGCCAGGGTGAAAGCCGTCGGGTTTGACGGTGAAACGGAAACCTTCCGCGTGCCGGCGGGTACGTCGAGCGGAACCGAAGTGCGCGTGCGCTGCAAGGGTGTGCCTGGCCGTGATGGTGACCTTGTGGGGCGGGTGGAAATCCGCGTGCCGTCAAAGCCAAGTATGGAACTTAAGCATGATGCCAAGGAGTTTGACAAGCATTCCGCTGATTTTGCTGGGCAAGTGGCCCAGGAGCGTGAATAATTCAACCTCATAGGGGTATGTTGAAATATCTGCCGCGAAGCGCGGAACGTGACGAAAGGTGGCGGTGAGCAGTGGCACGGGTAACGCAACAGATGCGCACGCTGTATGGTTTATGCGCAGTGGCGTTGGTTGAACGCAGAGCCGACTTGGACGGTGCGGACGATGTTGGCTTTGACATTGATCTGCCTGTGTTCAGCGTAGGCTTGGTGGCACAGCTGGCCAATATTCATCCGCAGACGCTGCGGCAGTATGATCGGCAGGAGCTTGTGGTTCCGCAGCGCACTGAGGGTGGTGCTCGTCGCTACTCGCTGCGTGATGTTGATCGGCTGGTGCAAGCTCAGCGGCTGAGTCAGGATGAAGGTATCAACCTGGCGGGTATTGCACACATCCTGCGCTTGCAAGAGGAGAACCGGCAGCTCACTCGTGAGCTGCAGCGGCTCAAAAACGCGTCCCAGCCCAGCATTTTCGCCGCTGATGCGGATGGTGGTATCACCGAGATTCAGCATTCGCGTCAGGCGCGGCACTGGCGTGATGAGGTACGTGGCAGGACGCGCGAGCTGCCCATGCGGCCATGGAGTCCCGAGACCTCTGATGAAGATCTGCTCATTGACGATGACACGGTCGGGTTCAGTGCCGGTAGTGCAGAGCGCGGCGAGGCGGATGGTGCCGATTACAACATGGATGTGCACCACGACGGTGCATATCGCACCCAATTTGAGGGCGCACGACGGGGCGTGAGAACCGACCATGAGGGTAAGAACGTTGCTCAGGCTCTGGGCTACAGGCCGCACGGCCGCCATGCCAATCCGGCCGGTGGTGTCGATGCGGATTCCCAAGTGCATGATGCGTTTGCCGACGCCCGGGCCTTGGTGCTGTGGCACAACTTCATGGCGTGAGGCATCTGATGTAGCACTGCTGTAACGCTGATGTAGTGCCGCATGGGTGGTCGTCGCCGTATGGGTGTGCCTCCCGCTGACGTGAACTTCGGTATCGCTTTCCGTATGGTGGTGCTGCGCTTTCCAAATCGATGCGCACTGAGTAGAGTGGTCCAGTATGGATAGAAACGCAGAACGGCAGGACGTGCCGAACAACCCGGAAACCGGCAAACCTTACATCAATACGGTGGCTGCAGTGGCTATTGCCCCAAGCGGCGTGGGTACTGAACTGAGCGAGCCTGTGGCGCAGGCCATTGAGGTGATTCGTGAGTCCGGACTGCCCAATGAGACCAACGCCATGTTTACCAACATTGAGGGCGATCTTGACGATGTGCTGCAAACGGTTCGCGACGCTACCATGAAGCTTGCGGCTCAGGGCTACCGTACCGGTGTTACGCTCAAACTTGATATTCGCCCTGGCTTTACCGGTCAGATACACGAAAAAGCGAAGCTGGTGGACGAGATTCTTAAGCGACGCTAAGGTAAACAACATAAACGTTTCTGGCCGTGTGCCGCAATATGAGAGATGAGGAGGCGGCATGGGGCTGCTCAAAGCTGTGCTGTGGGATATGGACGGCACACTGATTGATTCTGAGCCGATTTGGCACGAGGCCGAACGGCAGTTGGCTGTGTCCCATGGCGGCGAGTGGGATGAGGAACTGGCTTGGGAGAATGCCGGTAAGCCCCTCACAGTGGTGGCTGCCCGCATGATAGAACGCGGCACCAAGATGCCGATTGAAGAGATTGAAGACAGCCTGATTACCACGGTGTTCGAAGAAGAGATGCGTTGCATGCCGTGGACGCCGGGCGTGCTCGACGTGCTGCATTCGCTCATTGCGGCGGGCATCCCCTCAGTGCTGGTTACTGCCTCGCCCCGTGTGATGGCGGAGAACCTGGTTAAACAGGCGCCGCAAGGGGCGTTTGTGGGGTTTGTCAGCGGTTCGGACGACCTTCCCAAGAAACCGGATCCCGCGCCGTATCTGGCTGCCGGCAAACTGCTTGGCATCGTTCCAGAAGACATGGCGCACTGCGTTGCGGTCGAGGATTCTCCTGCAGGTCTTGCTGCGGCCGCCGGCTCAGGTGCCACCACGCTTGCGCAGATTGGTTTCAATAATTCCGACGTATCACAAGGCCCCCAGTTTGCCGTCATCAACGGCTATGACGGCGTTGATGCGGCGGCGCTGGAAGCCTACGTGGCGCAGCGGCTTACAGCACGTCGATAACCGTCGGAATAGCGGGATCGCCCTTCATCAGCGATTGTGCAGTAATAGGTAGGGCTGCCAGAGCCTTGGCGTGATGCGCCTGAGCCTGGGCAATGGCCTCATGCCCTTGGAACTGGCTGTCAGCCTGACCGTCGCGCATGAAGTCCACCAGCAAATCCCGCCAATCGTCTTCCGGTTGGAAAGACTGCAACGCTTCTTCCGAGCCGGAAACCACATGTTCGGCGTTCGCCAGATTGTATTCGTACGAACGCCAGGCGAGCTTGCATCCGGGCACGCTGGCCTTGTCTTTTGACTTCTTGGCGACCGGCTCCATGCGCCCATTCGCTCCCTCGCGTTCGGTGAGTTTGTAGACCATGGCGCAAGTTGGAGCTCCCGACCCGGTCACCAGCATGGTGCCCACACCATAGGAATCCACCGGAGCGGCCTGCAGCCCAGCGAGCGCATACTCGTCCAAGTCGTTGGTCACGGTGATTTTCGTGTTGGTGGCTCCCAGAGCGTCGAGTTCGCCGCGTACACGCTGCGCCATTGAGGCCAAATCTCCTGAGTCGATGCGCACGCCTCCGAGTTCGGTCCCGGCTACGTCCACAGCGGTTTTCACTGCTTGTTCGATGTCGTACGTGTCCACCAGCAGGGTGGTGGAGGTGCCCAGTGCGTCGATTTGCGCCTGGAATGCTTCGCGCTCGCTGTCGTGCAGCAGAGTGAAGCAGTGCGCCGCCGTACCGATGGGTTTGAGGCCGTACATTTGTGCGGCGAGAAGGTTTGCGGTGCCTTTGAATCCGCCCACTGCCGAGGCTCTGGCGGCGGCGACGGCTGCCCACTCGTTGGTGCGTCGTCCTCCCATGTCCATGCAAGGGCGCCCTTTGGCGGCGGTCGTCATGCGCGAGGCCGCTGACGCCACTGCGGAATCGTAGTTGAGAATGGAAAGCACCAGCGTTTCCAGCAGTGTGCATTCGGCGAATGTGCCTTCTACCTGCAGGATGGGGGAGTCGGGGAAGAACATTTCTCCTTCACGGTACCCGCGTATGGAGCCGGTGAACTTGAAATGCTCGAGCCAGGAGATGGTTTCGGCGCTCACGATGTGCTGATCGGCAAGGAAGCGAAGGTCTTTTTCGTCCAGGTGGAAGTGCTCCAGGGCATCGAGGATGCGGCCGGTTCCGGCTACCACGCCGTAGCGGCGGCCTTCGGGAAGGTGGCGTGTGTACACCTCGAACACACATTTGCGCGACGCTGTGCCGTCTTTGAGCGCGGCATCCAGCATGGTGTACTCATACATATCGGTCATCAACGCTGGCGAGTAATCCATTGCTGTCCCTTTCGTGCCGGTGCCTGCGATCGTACGGTTCGGCGATTGCCGCCCGAGGCGCCGTGTGTCGTTGTCTTGTTGGTCTCATTTTATGGCGGCAGAGCGACGTGAACGCAGCATGAGGTAGGTGCATCTCGGTGCTGGTTCGTAGAATGGTGGCATTATGAGATATTTCGTTGGACTGTATCGTATTGTTATCGGTGTCCTTGCTTTGACTTGGACGAGCATTGCTTGGGGGAACCTGAGTTTCTGGGTGTATTTCACTTATCAGACGAATTTCGTGTTGGGGCTGGTAATGCTGTGGGCCGGCATCGCTTCGATCGCGGGTCTCAAGCAGCCTCCGGCATGGTTGAAGGGTGTGCTGACGCTGTATATCCTCGTCACCGGTCTTATTGCGTTCTTCGTGCTGCCGCCGACCGATCCGGCCACCGCAAAATACGTGTTTGGTGTGATGACCAATACCATCCTGCATATGGTGGTGCCGATCATGGCCACCATCGACTTCATCTTCTTCGATGAGCATCGGCGATTCAAATGGCATTACATCTTCTCCTGGCTCATCTATTTCCCGTTCTACCTGGCGTTCGTTCTTATTCGCGCAGCGCTGTGGCCCCACTCCGGCCCCGAACCGAAAGGCAACCCCTATCCGTATGGCTTCATCGACCTGACGCAAATCAGCTGGGAGCAGTTGGTGGTCAACTGCGTCATGTGTGTCGTCTTCTTCATTGTGCTCGGTCTTTTCCTCTTCCTTATCGATAAGGTACTGCCGGCGAAACCGCTGCTCGGTGAAGTGAAAACCGTCAAGGCAGGCAAGCGTCGGTAAGCGTTCCGTGGGCGATTCGCGTGCGGCGCGGCCGACTGTCAGTTAGCGTGTGATGCTAGATTGACGGTAGATATTGAGGGAAGAAGGAACGATGAACGATACTGTGAACAGGCCTGACGGACGGCGCGCGAACGAGCTGCGCCCGGTAAGCATCACCCGACATTTCACTGACAATCCCGAAGGGTCGGTGCTCATCTGCTGCGGCAATACGCGTGTGATGTGCACGGCCACCTTCACTCCCGGAGTGCCGCGCTGGCGCAAGGATTCCGGTTTGGGTTGGGTGACCGCAGAATACGCCATGCTGCCACGCGCCACCTCAGAGCGTACGCCGCGTGAGTCTGTCAAAGGCAAAGTAGGCGGCCGTACGCAAGAGATCAGCCGTCTTATCGGTCGTTGCCTGCGCGGTGTGATCAACACCAAAGCGCTGGGAGAGAACCAGATTCAAATCGACTGTGACGTGCTGCAAGCAGACGGGGGGACGCGCACCGCTTCGGTGACCGGTGCCTATGTGGCGTTGGTGGATGCACTGCGTTGGGCGGAACGCCATCATGAGATCCCTTCGGCGCAGCGTGTGCTGACCGATCAAATTTCCGCGGTTTCCGTGGGTATTGTCGACGGCACTCCCATGCTTGACCTGCCTTATGCGGAGGACAGCAACGCCATGACCGACATGAACGTGGCTATGACCGGCTCCGGAGCATTCATCGAAATTCAAGGTACCGCCGAGCATAAGCCCTTCACGCGCGAAGAATTGGCACAGCTGTTGGACTTGGCGCAACAGGGCAACGAAGCATTGCAGGAGGCGCAGCGCGCTGCACTTGCACAGGATTAGCACGAAGGCGCCGAGCCCGTATCCAGCTGATTCGTGTGGTATCTTGCACGCGCCGTCAACGCATCGAGAACAGGAACATCATGAAAATTGTCGTAGCAACGCACAATGAAGGTAAATTGCCTGAAATTCTCACCATCCTCAACGAGGCGTTGGGAGACAAGGCCGGCAGCGTGGAGCTGGTCTCGGCCGGCGCTCTGAAGCTGCCGGACGTCAAGGAGACCGGGGTCACCTTCGAAGAAAACGCGCTGCTCAAAGCGCGTGGTGTGGCCGAACGTACCGGTCTGCCTGCACTTGCGGACGATTCCGGTCTTATCGTGGACGTGATGGGACGCGCGCCGGGCATTCTTTCGGCACGATGGGCAGGCAAGCACGGTGACGATCAGGCGAATACGGCCCTGTTGCTCAATCAGTTGTCCGACATTCCAGACGATTTGCGCCAGGCGCGCTTCCGCTGCGCTGCAGCGCTCGCTGTACCGCAGACGCAGGCGTTCGGTGGTTCTGAGGACTGGCTGGATGAGACGGGCGAGATGCCTCGGCAGCCGGTTTCCGCAGTAAAGTTCGACGAGACGGTGGCAACCGGTGAAATGACGGGGCGTATTGTGCGCGAGCCGCGAGGCAGTCATGGGTTTGGTTACGACCCGATTTTTGTCCCTGACGTTCAGCCCGGGCGTGTGCGTGACGGACGTGCCAAACCGCCGCTTACCAGCGCGGAGATGAGTGCGGAAGTCAAGAATTCCATATCTCATCGGCGTCGCGCATTTGAAGCTTTGGCTCCGTCGGTGGTTCGGTTGCTTGAGGCAGAGTTGTGGGATCAAGAAGGCTAGATGTGATTGATACTCGATGGGCGACTGCTGACTCATGTGGAGGCGGCGAATTCCTGGCTGGCTGATAGATTTAAGTTCGCGCGCGCATGGCGGAATTGGTAGACGCGCAGGATTTAGGTTCCTGTGACTTAGGTCGTGAGGGTTCAAGTCCCTTTGCGCGCACTTGTGGAGTGTGGTCGGGCAATGTTGCTATATCGCGTAAACCCTACTGCTAGCTGGTCTTTATGGATATTTCTCACAGATATAATGTGAGCTATGCCGAGCACGCTTGCGGTGCGCAGTTAGTGTTGCTAGACTGAGCCTAATATTTCGGCTGATGCGAGGTTGCACGGTCCGTTCCTTCGGTTCGGACAGGTGGTGCCAGGTATGCAGCAGGAATAGCAACCATGAACACATCGGTGGGCTTGGCGCTCAATGGAGAATGCGTCCACGAATCTCACGAAAGGCGAGATATGAGCAATCAGAACCCTACAACGAAGGCAAGCGATCTCAGCATCGAGGAACAGGCGGCGCTGACCAGCGGCACCAACCCTTGGAGCATCGGCAAGGTAGAAGCCAAAGGCTTGCCCAACTACACGATTACCGACGGGCCTCATGGTCTGCGCAAAGCCCAGAACCTCGAGGGCATGGATGTGGATGCGGCTGTTCCTGCCACCTGCTTCCCGCCCGCGGCGGGCATGGCCAGCAGCTGGAACCCCGAACTCATCAAGCGCACCGGCGAAGCCATGGGCGAGGAGTGCGTGCAGGAACAGGTCGCAGTCATTCTGGGGCCTGGCATCAACATCAAGCGCAATCCGCTCGGCGGACGGTGCTTCGAATTCTGGAGTGAGGACCCGTACCTGACCGGTCATGAGGCTGTGGGCGAGGTTGAGGGCATCCAGTCCAAAGGCATCGGCACATCGGTCAAGCACTTTGCGGCCAACAACCAAGAGACCGATCGCCTGCGCGTCAGTGCGAACATCTCGCAGCGTGCCTTGCGCGAAATCTACTTCCCTGCCTTCGAACACATCGTCAAGGAAGCCCAGCCGTGGACCATCATGTGCTCGTACAACCAAATCAATGGTGAATACTCCTCGCAAAACCGTTGGCTGCTCACCGACGTGCTGCGCAAGGAGTGGGGTTTTGAAGGCCTGGTTATGTCGGACTGGGGTGCAGTGCACAACCGCACGGCCGCACTGAATGCAGGGCTCAACTTGGAGATGCCGCCTACCAGCACCGACGACGAGATTGTGCATGCAGTGAGCGACGGAGAAATGAGTGCCGAGCAGCTGGAACGTATGGCTCAAGGCATGATTGATCTGGTTAACAAAGCTCGTCCGGCAATGGAACAGGGTGCTGCCGGCTACCGTTACGACGTGGATGCACACAACGAGGTGGCACGTGAAGCCGCTCGCGAATCCATTGTCATGCTGAAGAACGACGACGATTTGCTGCCGATTCAGCCAGGTGCCAGCTTGGCTGTGATCGGTGAGTTCGCTCGCACTCCGCGTTACCAAGGTGCCGGCTCCTCGCTCATTAACCCCAACAAGCTCACCAGCTTCCTTGATGCGCTCGAAGACCGTGGGGTTGAAGCCCGGTTCGCTCCCGGTTTCACACTCGACGATGCTCAGCAGGATCCTGCCCTGACAGACGAGGCGGTGGCTGCCGCACAGAGCGCCGATACCGTGTTGCTCTTCCTTGGGCTTCCTGCACAAGCCGAATCCGAGGGCTTCGACCGTGAGACGCTCGACATCCCGGCCAAGCAGGTCGAGGTGCTCGAAGCTGTTGCCGACGTAAACAAGAACGTGGTCGTGGTGCTTTCCAACGGCTCCGTGGTATCCATGCCGTGGGCCGGTTCCGCCAAAGCCGTCCTCGAAGGTTGGCTGCTCGGCCAAGCCGGTGGCGCTGCCACCGCCGACGTCGTCTTCGGTGATGTGAGCCCGTCCGGCAAGCTCGCCCAGAGCGTTATCAACAGCCTGGACGATGATCCGACCATGATGAACTGGCCGGGCGAAGAAGGGCATGTGGACTATGGCGAGGGCGTGTTCGTGGGCTACCGATACTACGACACGTTCCACAAGAGTGTGGCCTACCCGTTCGGGTTCGGCCTGAGCTACACCACATTCGGAATCGGCGATGTGCATGCCGAGAAGACCGGCGGGCAGACGGCACGTGTCACTGCGCGCGTTGCCAACACGGGCAAGCAGGCCGGTGCTGAAGTGGTGCAGCTGTATGTGGCACCGCCCAAGTGCAAGGTGGCTCGCCCTGTGCACGAACTCAAGGCGTTCAAGAAGGTGCATCTTGAAGCCGGTGAGTCCGCCCAAGTCGAGTTTGAGCTGGACTCGCGCGCCTTTGCCTACTGGTCCGAGCAGTTTGAAGATTGGAAGGTCGAGGGCGGTTCCTACGGCATTGAAGTCGGCACCTCTTCGCGAGATATCGCCGATACGGTGATTGTGGATCTGGACGACGACGGCAAGAAGATGAAGCTCACCGAATGGTCCACCTTCGGCGAGTGGCAGGCCGATCCGGTTGGCTCCAAAGTGATTGACAAGGTCATCGCCGAGCTCGACGAGCAGTATGGTCGTCCGGTTATCCCCGAAAGCCAGCTTATTGTCATGTTCCTCAAGACCGCACCCTTGGGTGGTATCTCCATGATGGTCGGCGCTGACGTGGCCAAGGATCTCTCTTCCCGTGCACTCGCCGAGTATGAGCGGATCAGTCAGCAGTAGTGACTCATGGCCGTATCCTCTCTTGCTGAGTGCGGAGAGGATACGGTGCGTGTGCAACTGACCTGGGGGTCGTGTACAATGACTTTGCTGCCGGTACACGGCGGCACGCGGATGTAGCTCAATGGTAGAGCCTCAGTCTTCCAAACTGATTACGCGGGTTCGATTCCCGTCATCCGCTCCATCTCGAAACGCTGAAAGACCAGCGAAAACAAGACAATCGAGAAACGAGTGGGTGCTCAAACTTCACAATCGTCTTTACTTGACCAAAGCGCTTGCAAGGGTCTGTCTTGCCCAGTCGCTGGCGCTCATGCCTTGACGGTCGGCATCTCGCTTGATGAGTTCCCATAGTGAGTCGGGCATACGTATGGCGTGGCTGCGCATTGGTTCGCGTGGAGCCTCCCATGGTCTGCCTGTGACCGGTGTCAATTCGCTGTTCGGGAAGCCCTGTTCGGCCTCCCCGGCCAGTCTCTCGACCAGTGCGTCGGTCAAGACCGTGCCATCCGAGGCAATGTATTTGTTGTTGTTCATGATCTGCTCCTTTCCAATTCATCTCGGAACCCCTGGGTCAGGTAGTTCGCGTGGATGACGATGTTCGTGTCGCCGGCGCCCTCGACGACGACCAGTTCGATGGGTTTGGCTTGTGCGTCGAAACCGATCATCGCCCATCGTGGCGGGTCGGCGTCTCTGTCTCTTTGTCTGATACGCATGCCGTGGCTCCCTGTCTCATAGGCGCTTACGATCTGCTGTTCTGACAGACCGTGCTTATAGGCGTGAGGGTGTATTACGATGCGCATGACATACAGTATAACACTCTACGGTTTGGCCGCAATCAGACCAGGCGATGAAGAAGCACAACACTCTGCGTAGTGCGGAGATTGGGGTACTGCGGGGAACGTGGACACATTTCCGCGTTCAAGTTTTCCCAATCGCAGTCTTTGATGTGCGAATACAGTGAGCGGTGGACGGAAACTATCCGCCCACCGCTCACTCAACTTGGTCTATATGGCGTCTGCATGGTGTTGGGATTGAGTGTTGTGGGAAGCGTGAACGACATTTTTCGTCGTACAAACTTCTCCCGCAGCACCCCCGCTTGCTAGATCACCAGTGTGGCGGCCCAGAGCAGTACGGCTGCAACGACAAAGAGGATGCCGAAGATCTTGCTGCCGATTTTCAGCCACTTGCCGAGCCCGATACCGGCTACCGAAAGTCCTGCGAGCAGTACGCCGCCGGTAGGGTTGATGATATTCATCAAGCCGTTGCCGAACTGGTTGCTCAGTACGATGACATCGCGGTTGATGTTCACCAGGTCGGCCAGCGGTCCCATCACCGGCATGGTGAGTGCTGCAGACCCTGAGGAGGAAGGCACGAAGAGCGTGATGATGCTCTGCACGGCCAGCAGGATGGTGGTGAACAGCGGCTTGGGCAGGCCGCCGAGTGCTCCGGCGAGCGCGTTGAGGATGGTGTCGATGATGGCACCGTTCTCCATGAGTACCAGGATGCCGCGAGCCAGTGCGATGATGACGGCCGCGTAGACAAAGTCGGCGCAACCGGCGACGAAACTGTCGCAGATTTCGTTGACTTTGAAACGGGCGACAAAGCCGATGATGATGCCCATGGCCAAGAACAGCGCGCTGATTTCGGTCATGTACCAGCCTTGCGCCAGAATGCCGTACACCATGAGCACCAGTCCGGCCACGAAGATGGCGATGATGATTTTGTCGTTGGTGGTGAACTCATCGTTGTCGCTCGACAGTTCCCCTTTCTTGTTGGTCCCGTGATCGCTCAGTTTTGCTCGCAGTGCTTGGTCGGTGTCATAGACGATGGAGGATTCGGGGTTCTTGCGCACTTTCATGGCGTGGTGCATGGTGAAGGCGATGGAGATTGCCGTGATGATCACCCAGCACACCATGCGCATCCACAGTAGGGGATTGCCATGGATGCCGCCGATCCCCTGAGCGATGAGCACGTTGAACGGGTTGATGGTGGAACCGATGTAGCCGGCTTGGCTGGCCAGGAACAGGGTGAGGATGGCGGTCAGCGAGTCAAATCCCTGCGACAGCATGAACGTGATGAAAATGATGAACAGCGGTATGAGTTCCTCGCTCATGCCGTATGTTGAACCACCCAGCGAGACCAGAATCATCATGAGCGGAATGACCAGAATGCCTTTGCTACCAAGGAAGTCGGACAGCGCTCGCAGGCCGCGGTCGATGGCGCCGGTTTTCAAAATGATGCCGAAGGCACCGCCCAGGATGAGCACGAACGCAATCACATCGACGGCGGCGGCAATGCCGTTGCTCGGTGCTTCAAGTACCTGCCAGAGGCTTTGCGTATGGCCCTCTTTGGGAATCTGATGGTAGGTTCCGGGAACCACCACGTCGCGGGCGCTGCCGTCTACGGTCACGCTTTTGGTGTCGAACTCACCGCTGGGGATGACCCAAGTGAGTACTGCCGCCACAATCAGCAGTATGAACATGAGCGCATAACTGTGTGGAAAACCGATATGCCTTATTTTCTCCATAAACTTTTTCATTTCATTCCTTGTATTCTCTTTGTCATTGATTGGTTGTTGGGTTGTTGGGTTGTCAGGATGTCGGCGCGGTGGCCGACGGAATCGGCGATTGCCGGCATCGGCCGGACAAAGGCATGGTGGCGCACCATGCCGCGAATGGTGCTGATGCGCAGTGGTTGGGCTGCACCGCCGGCGGGAGGTCAGCTTTGGTAAGCCAAAGCTCCGTCGACGTATGTGGCCTGCACGCAGGTGGCGGCCAGTTCACGGTCGCTGCATCCCACGAGGTCGTGGTCGAATATCACGAAGGTGGACGGGGAGCCCTCTTTCAGCTCGTGATGTTCGTCGCTGCGCCCCGTGTGCGTCCATGCGTCGAGCAGGTCGAGGGTGGGCATGGCCTTATGCGGGAACCATCGTTCTTCGCCGTGGTCGAAACGTCTGCGGCTGGCTCGCAGCAGCGACTGCGGTACCGACGTGACGAACAGTGGGCAATCCGTGCCGCATGTCACCGCGGTGCCGGCTTCGGTCAGGTTGGTGTAGCGGTAGAAATTGCCACCGTCTTCGCCTGTTATGGTCTGGCTCATATAGGCCTCGTCGAGCGAGGGATTGAGGCCCAGAATCTGCGGGTATATCTCGGCGGTGATACCGGCCTGCTCCATGGTCAGAGCCGCATGATGCGTGACCATTTCCAGATCGCTGATTGAATGGTGTGTGTTCTCGTTGCCGTGCCTGGCCAGCAGATCGGCTGACATGTCTATCGCCCGGTCGCCCTCGGCGGTAAGGCAGCAAGAGATGCCGCGTTCGGCCAACTGCGCGACGCTGTCTTCGAGTTTGGTGTAGTCGATGGCAGGTTTGGTGGAACCGTCACGGTATTCGCCGTAGATGTCGCCTGTGCCATCGGCCACCACACCGTCAACCATGAACTTGATGCCGCCAAACTGCAAGTGCGAGCCAAAGTCGCGATTGCTCAGACGTTGCAGGGCATCGGGGTCGAACGGATGTGCCACCGCCTCGATGGTCATGGTCACTGCGAGCTGATGGTCGTCAATGGCTTCGTGCACCGTGCAATCGTCGAAGACGATGTCTTTGCAAGACACCACTCCGCGAGATAGGAGCATGTGTTGGAACTTGTTCCACCCGGTGTTCACAAAAGCCTTGTCCTGGACCATCTCGGCGATGAGCCGGTGCCGTTTTTCTGCGGCGGCATCGCCTTCGGTGAAACCGTAACGCTCGACTGCTGCGCTATTCATCCAATATGTGGATCGGTCTTGGCTGATGGCCAGCAACGGTACTGTGGCGGAAACTTCGTCGAGCATGGTTCGGGTCACCTGCTCTGCCCAAGCATTCGAATCCCACCCATGTGCATACACCGGCGTATCCGGATGTGCCCTCAGCTGGTCTGCGAAGATGTCAACGGCCTCCTGCACAGTTGCGGCGTGAGAGAGGTCTACCCCACAGTTGGCGGCGAGCCAGCCAGAGAAGAAGACATGATTGTCGTGGATGCCGGGCATGACGAACCCGTCGTCCGCGCAGACCACGGTGGTGCCGTCGTCAACGGGGCCGTATTTCCATCCTTTCGTGACGTTGGTTAATGTCGGTCCATTGAACTCCAAGTATCCTTGGTAGGGCTCGGTTCCTGTCCCGTCGAGGATATGACGGGACCTGACTATGGTTCTCATTTCAGCTCCTTCGCTGATTGAGGCGAACCGTAGAAGGTATGGCTGCGCCAACGGGCGATCGCCAAACCGAAATTCTCAGATGCTAAACGTGTACAGTTCGCCTAGGAAATATTGGCAACCCGCATGAATGGGGTTGTCGTCTTGGTCGCAGATAAACGTGTCTACTTTGAAGAAAGGGGTGCCGGGCAGCGTATCCATGGTCCGGGCCATGTCCGCATCGGCGAGGGTCATGGACAATGTGGTCTCTTTGGGATGTATCGGCTCAATACCGTACTTGTCTGTTAACAGACGGTACAACGAACCGGTCAGATCCTCACGTTTGAGAAAGTCGAACCGGGGAAGTGGGAAGTAGTTGTTTTCCAACATCACCGGTCGGCCGTCCGCCATCCGCTTGCGGCAGGTATAGAGCACCGGCTGTCCGGGACTGACTTGCAGCTTGTGGGCCACGTCGTCTGTGGCTGGGGTTTCTTCGCAGCGCAACAACACCGATGAAACCGTGAACCCCGCCTGTTCGGCGCTTTCGCTGAATCCCGAAACGTAGGCGATTTTCCGATCGATGGTGTGGTGGCGCACAAAGGTGCCTTTGCCTTGCCGCTTGACCAGATATCCCTCCTCGACGAGCTCGGATACCGCCTTGCGTACGGTGATGCGCGAGACGCCATAGAGTTCGCCGAGTTTTGGTTCTGAGGGGATCATCTCATCCTGCTGATAGCGGCCGGAACGAATGTCGGCCAGCAGCGAGGCCTTGAGCTGAAGGTACATCGGCACCGCAGCACTGCCTTCGAGCATGTTGACCCCTCACATATATGAACTCTCACTTCATGATACCAAGAGGGGCGCAATGTCGAAGTCGGCCGGACAGTCTAGCCGTATCCCTCACTCGTGAATCTGCGTGCCGAAGCCGAAGGATCCGTTCAACTGCACCGCCTGCTCGGCGAAACGCTGACCGTCCTTCAAGCTTTCCTCGACCCCCTTCCCCTCGATCTCGTGGGAGAGCAGGAACGCAGTAAGCGAAGAGTCGCCTGCGGCCATGGTGTCGACCGCCTTCACCACGTGCGGAGCCATCTCGTAGAAGCGTTCGCCGTCGTACGCAATGGTGGGTTTGGAACCACGTGTGGCCATCAGCACCTTGTTGGACGGGGCGAAGAGATGCTTGAGCAGCACCTCCACTTGGTTGTCGGGCATGTCGAGCGAGAAGAAGCCGTATTGCACGTACGGCAGCGCCTCGAGTGTGTCGTTGGTGAACTCGTCGGAGAAGTCGTACGAGATCGGTACGCCCAGCTTGGAGATCTGCGGTAGCATATGATCGCTGTTGCCCCAGATGCCCATATGAATGAGGGAGAACGAACCGATGTAGTCGAGGTCGTCCTGCGTGCATTCAATCGGCTTCTCGCCGGCGATGCCGCCTTCGTTGCTG
The DNA here is from genome assembly GCF_058507935.1 of Bifidobacterium sp. ESL1130. NCBI lineage: Bacteria > Bacillati > Actinomycetota > Actinomycetes > Bifidobacteriales > Bifidobacteriaceae > Bifidobacterium > Bifidobacterium sp. ESL1130. The sequence continues at coordinate 353,834 of NZ_CP196379.1, forward strand.
CCGACGAACACACGGTCGCCGTCAACGATGTTGACTTTCGCGCAGCCGTTCTCGCCATGTTCGGTGTGGCAGTGGCTTCGGTCGATGCCCAGCTTGTCGATGCTGTCTTTGACATGCTGGGCTTCACGGTCGTCGCCGAATACGCCCATGAAGGCGGAATCGTACCCGAGCTGTTTGGCGAACGCTGCGAAATTCAGGGCGTTGCCGCCCGGATACATCACGTTCAGGTTGACGTACTGGTCGACGACTTGGTCTCCCAGACCCAACACCTTTGTTGTGCCTGTCATAATCAGTATTCCACCTTCCCCATGTAGCGCCGTGAGTCCAAATCGTGGTTGTGTACGATGGAGAGTGCGTAACGGTACTTGCTGAGCACGCTGTAGAAGAGCACCGGGTTGAAGTACTCGCTAACCGAGTCGTCGATTGCGTCGAGCCCCAGCTCCTTGGCGTCCACAACCTCGACCTTTTCGGCGTACTGGTTGAGGAATTTCAAGGCGCGTTCGTCAAGTTCGCGCGTGCGGCCCAAGCCCATGGCCAGGATGAACGGAGTGTCCTTGTCGGTCACCTCGAACGGGCCGTGGAAGAATTCGCCCGAGTGGATGGGTGCGGCGTCGAGCCACTGCATCTCCATAAGCGAGCAGATGGAGAATCCGTACGCGTGGCCGTAGGAGGCGCCCGAAGCCATGGTGTAGAACATGGGTTCGTCTTTGTAACGTTCGGCAAAGGCCTTGGTGCGGGGCACGACTGCGTCCTCGGCCTTGGCGACCACGGAGTCGATGATGTTCATGGCGCCTCGGAAGGCTTCGTAATGTGCGTAGCCTTCAACCTCGTTGACCAGTGAGACGGTCAGGTCGAGCATGATGGCCATCGGGTTGTTGTGCACGCTCTTCTCGTCGCCCCACTCGTAGACGAACGAGTGATCCGACAGCGGCAGCAGATCGGCTTTCTGGTTGTAGGTCAGACCGACGGTCTGTGCCCCGGCCTGGTGGGCCACGCGCGCGGCTTCCAAGGTCTCAGGGGTGCCGCCGCTGTGCGAGCAGAGGATGACGACCGAGTTCTTGCCGAGCTTGGCAGGCGGCACGTGAACGAATTCGTTCGCAGTGTACAGGCCGCTTGTCAGTTTCTTCGATTCCGCTTTGATGAAGTAGTCCGACACATACATGTCCACCAGAGAGCCGCCGCAGGCTACGAAGTAGACTTCGCTCAGCTTGTTGTCGGTGCTCTTGACCAGTTGTGATGCGCACTTCTGCACGTCCATGCATACCTCCTTGTTATGGCATAACGTCACATGACGTATTGCCTATAGAATATGGCACATTGCGGTTGTTTGTCAAGTTGATTTTCCTTATGGTGGCAGCTTGCTTGCATGACGATGAGTGCAGGTGTGGTTCTGATTTCGATCTGAGTGGCTCATTCATTTAGGATATGGCTGATGTTTGCTGATCTCTCAACTTCTGGCACATATCTCTTGTCTTTAGTGTTCCTTGGATGAGCTCTTAGAATTAGTAGGGTGTGTGGATAATGTATGCGTATGAGATCCGTGAGAGGCTTTCAGTGTTTGCTGCTGACTGGTTGTATCGCTGTTTAGGAATCTTTGTGTCAGATGGTTGGCGTAGATGACGAGTAGGAGTTGGTACGGCGGTTTTGGATGGTTGTTGTTTGGGAATAGCGAACGGGATAAGGCTCTCAGCTGGAGATGTGTAAAGTTTGTTTACGGTTATTTTTAGCAGATCTTCTGCGTGATTTGGAATTCTGCCCCTAAAATTGCTCATTAGGTATATTATGTTTTATGTACACAGATGACGTGTACATAAATACGACGGCAAGGAGACCGCCATGAAAAAAATCCCGCTAAAGTATAAAATCGCGACTGCGGTTGCAGTCTTAACTATCCCTGCGCTTTGCACAGGTACGGCCGCTGCCTCGACAGTGAATTCCATGGATGAGGCTGAAGTCATTGCAAAAACTGCTCAGCATGGTGCCGATGTTGCTGGGTGCCTCCTATGAAAAATAATGCAACAATCTATATTGCTGTTGGCTTCTTCGGCTTGGCGTTGGTGAGTGCTCACGTCGTGTCGTGGCTTACCGGTTCGCAGTTCTGGGGAGCATTTGCTTACCCGGTTGTGTGGTTACTTATGATTATCGTCATGGCATTGGAGCATATCGCAGATCAACATAAGAACAGTGATGAGTAATCGCTGTGATGTTCACGAGTGACAGCGCTGCTGCAGGGAGAATCAAGTTGTGTCGTTCTGCGGATGGCTGTCACTCGATATTGTTGTTGGTGTGTTGTCGGGCGTATGGTTGATTGACGCGCGTGATATGCGCGAGCAGTGTGCCTACAATAAACAGCATGACTGATTTCGTTCCTACATTGGCGCAGGCTGATGAACTGCACCATCGCATCGCTCCTTCACAGGCTGCGTATAATCTGATTCATGGCCATTGTGTGGTGGTGGCCACGATTACCAGGCAGCTGGTGCAGCGGCAGAACGCGCTGTTTGTGCGGCGCTGCACGTTGCCGGCCGGCGCACAAGGCGATGCCGTGCCGGCAACGGACGAGGTGAGTGGCGGTCAGATGCCGCCGCGTCTGCTGGATGAATCGCTGGCTGTGCTGGGAGCAATGCTGCACGACATCGGCACCTATCTGGTGCTGGCGAACGACGGTACCGACGGGCAAGAGCTCAAGTTCGACGGGCCAAACTACGTGCTGCACGGGCTGCGAGGTTACCGGTGGCTGCTCGAGCAAGGTGTGGATGAGTCGGTAGCGCAGTTTGCGCGCAACCATACTGGCGTGGGGCTTACTCGCGAGCAGGTGGAAGCGCAGGGCTTGCCGCTGCCGGTGGATGATTATGCGCCGATGAACCTCGAACAAGAGGTGGTAATGGTGGCCGATAAATACAACAGCAAATCCATACCGCCGCGCTTCCTGACCGCGCAGGCCTACGCACGTAAAGCTGCCAGGTTTGGCGAGGCGAACGAGCGCCAGTGGCTTGACCTAGTTCGTCAATACGGTACCCCAGATATTCCGGCGCTCGCAGCACGTTTCGGCATGCAACTAGAGCAGTGATTACTTATATTGCACCTGTCCGCCCAAGGTCTTGATTGTGCAGGTTAGGCTCGACTTGTACTGATGTAAGACGGGAGGGCGTATGGAGAAGTTTGGTTGTCGTTGTTCAGGCGGTAAGCCGGTGCGCTATGTTTGGGCAGGTCAGCCGGTATCTCGCAGTTTGGGCGAGAGCTGGCAGCATGCTCTAGCTGTATGGTTTGCCTTGAGGGCTGCTAATCAAGAATTTGCATGGGGGCGGCTGGGGACGAAGTGGTTTGATAAGTATCGTTTGAGAACCGAAGCGTTTATTGAGGCGAAGCTCGATAGTGTGGTAAGAGGCGGGGTGATCCCAGGTAACGAGGTTTGCTCGCTTGTGAGAGCATATGACGGAATTTCCATGTTTGAGTTGAGGTTCTACCGTGACATGAGACTGTTGCGTGGTGCTGTGTCGGAGCAAATCAGGCACTATGTGTACGAGCCGCTTCCAATGCCAGCGCAAGTTGTGGGATTGCATATGCATATCAAAGATGTGCGTGGCGATGATGCGGTGATTCGTGCGAGGCGGAATGCTGAAATCGATGTCGCTATGCGGGTGTGTGAACGGTATAGGAAGTGTGCGGAGGTGCGGTGATATGAGGTTGTGGTAGATTTATAAGAATAACTAATATTGGGGAGGGGTAGAGATGACTCTCGAGACCGATTATGACTATCGTGAGCTGGCGTATGACTTGTATCAGGCGGGCGACGACCTGTTACGCGACTTGGTGGCGATGCGTAAACAGCGCGGCATGACGCAAGCTGATTTGGCTGAGGAAATGGGTGTGACTCAGTCTGCCATATCGCAAATTGAAACGGGCAAAACTGGGCTGGTATCGTTACTGACCGATTATGCGCTTGAGGTAGGGGTACGTATCGAATATGCGTTGCACCCGGCCGAAGAACAATCTCGCGGAAGCCGAGCTACCATGGTTGAGGGTAGTAGATATCGTCAGCATGCGTCAAAGCGAAAGTCTATGAGCGGTGCAGTAGGGAGTGAGGGCGATGTGCATAAGTTGAACGTAGATGAGCCTGCGCGTTCACCATTGGCAGGGAACGAGGTAGTTGAATCTCGTGTTTTGCCAGTTGCGCAGCCAGCCTGAAGTGTGGTGCCTCTTTGCGGGTGGTGCTTCAGGCTGACCGCGTGCTGGTGGGAAGGAGTTGCTAGTTGTCGAAGGCGAACGTTTGATCACAGTTGTCGGCGAGCAGGCTGGTCGGCCGGTTTTGTGCTGTGCTGCGGTCTGCGGTGGTGTCTGCGTCAGACTCGGAGGAGCCGTCGCTGTTGGTGTCCGTCTGCGCCACATCATCAGATTGCATTTCGTCCAGAACGATGACACAGCGGCGCGGATCTTTTTGATGAGCCAAACGCTTGAGCAGCGCCAACAGCGTCTTCTGATCCTCGCGCTCCAAACCGTGCAACGGATCGTCGGCGATGATCACCGTGGCATCGCACGAGATAGCACGGGCCACAGCCACGCGCCGTCTGTTAAGTTCGCTGACCTTGATCAGCGGCACACCGGTCACTGCCTCGTCAAACCCCACCGTTTTCAACAGTTGACGCGCAATCTGGGGAATGGGGTTGAGGAACGTGCGGCCGGACGCCTTCATGGTTCGGGTGACGTTGCTCAGCGCATCGAGCTCATTCCACACCGCGTACTGTTGTGGAATGAGCGCAAGCCGATGCCCACGAATTTCGTTGATTTCCAGGTCGGCAAGGCTGGCACTTTTGAGCATGACCTGGCCCTGGTTCGGCCGGATGAATCCGCCGGCCGCAGCCATGAACGCCCTGCGCTGCTCATCGTCGGCACCGGTGAGCGCCACCAGTTTGCCGGTTTCAAAACGCCAGTACACATTGCTCAGCGGGCTGCGGCCAGTCTTCTTGTCGGTGATAGTCACATGGTCAAACGTCAGTGCTGGGGCGGCTTTGAATAGTGCAGAGGCTTCTTGGGCAAAGCTGTCAAGACTGCGATCGCTCGTGTCTTCTACGACGTAGGGGTCGTCCTCATACTCGTCGTCAACGGTGAATGCGGGAGCCTTCGGCGTGGTGGTTTCGCTGCTCGCTTGCTCGCTGGTGCTCGCACCCTTGGCTTCGTTCGTGGCTGCATCCTCGTTCTTAGCTGAGCCTTCGTTGTTGACCGAGCCTTCGTCCTTACGGGTTTCTCCGCTCTCGTGCTCGGCGGAGGTTGGTTCGATGTTGTCCTTGGTATCGTCGCTCATATCAGGCCTCCTCGTTGTCGTCTTGTGCTGCGTCGGGTGTCGTTCTTGTATCAAACAGACGGTCGGTGCGTGCCGCCAACCCTCTGGCAAAAGCGATGATGGCAACGATGGCAACAAACCCAAGGCCGTACCACATCGCCATCCAGCAATCACCGGTGAGTGTGATGTCATGTCCGGCTCGCAGTGCGCTTCCAAGAGGTTTGACGCTCAGCGCACCTGCCACGCCGCCTACGATCATGCCCAGCAGTGTTGGCAGCAGCGTTTCGAGCGCCAGTTGCGAGCCGATACGCAAGCGGGTTACGCCGATGACCATGTCCATGCCGATCTCATCTCGCCTGCCGCTCAGGTTCCAAGCCAACAATGCGAGCATGGCAAGTCCGGCCACCGCATAAATCGCGATGGATGCCGAACGCACGTTACCTGCGAACTTGGTGAACGGCGCCACTGACTCGTTGTAGCGCTCCAGCGTGGGGGAGCTGACCTCGTAGCCCTTGGGCATGCCCAGCTGCTTCACCGTCTTCTCGAATGTGGGGTACAGGTCGGCACTTTGCATGGTGAACGCGATATCGAATTCAGGGACGTCCCAGCCTTTGGCTGTGGAATCGTCGACCGAGTCGTTGGAGGTGGCGAAAATCGGGAAGGTGCCGGACGTGTATATGGCGTTGTCTCGATTGTTCTTGGCGAGCTTCGCTGAATTGTCACGTCCTGCCGGCGCAGCGTCGGTGTACTGGTAGATGCCTACCACCTTGACATCATACGATGTTCCGGCATCGCTGGGAGCACCCACGGTGAAGGTGGAGCCGACTTTCAAGTGGTTGCGCTCGGCCAGCGCAGTGGACACGAGTGCGTCGGCTTTGCCGGCGGACTGGAAATCGAGCTGCTTGCCTTGCTTGATGGTGAACCGGCCGAGCTTGTTGATGGAGATGCCGGATTTGTCGTATAGAGCGGTAAGTGTGAACTCGCCTCCGGTGCGATCGGCCGGCTGATCCGCGGTGCCGGGCGCGGCCTTGACACTGCCGTTCTGGCGCACTGGCATCGATTCCGCGAAACTGTACTGTGCCTGTACTCCTGCCTGGTCGAGTGCCGAGGCGTACGTGGAGTATTTCTTGTACGTCAGATAGCTTTTCGTGGTGTTCGGGTCGGCATCGTCGCGTTTAGCCAAGGTCTGTGCCGAGGGTCGGACGACCGCCGTGGTCTGCTGAGCGTTGTATTCGTCGCCATGTACCTGCGCGTCGGCGGCGTGCGTCGATTGTGCGAATACACCAGTGAACATGGCCAGGGCGGCCAGCACTGCGGTGAACAGGTTGCGCCAAGGGTGGCGCTTCAAGGCTTCCCAAGCGTTGCTGACAACAAACATGCGGGCTCCTTCTCGTGTGCTTTCAAAACCTCTATTGTGCCTGCTGGCCAGTATAAGAAGAAATTCTTGGAATTGGGTGAGCGCTCGCTGGGAAGGTGCGTGTGCCTCGTCTCGGCTAGGATATGCGGTATGAAGCTGACCCGTCGTCTCAAATCCCTTTCCTTGCCGCTGAGCGCCGTGCTGGGCGTGGGCATCGCGTTGTGCATCGTTATCGCATGGTTTCCCAATGCCGCTGGTGCGTGGAATGAACCGCTGCAGCAGATTGACGCGCCGGCTCACTACTACTTTATTCGCAAGATTCTGAAGTTCGGTCCTGCTGCGGCGCTGCACCTGTGGCCCAACGATGCCTACTACCCGCCCATGTTCCATCTCGCAGCGGCTGGGCTGATCGCGCTTGGCAACCTGTTCGGCGCCCACATCAGCATCTATGCGGCGTTCAACGTGGTATGGCTGTTCACTTCAGGTGTGCTGTGGCCTGTCGGCATGAGTCTGTTGGCCTCATACTGGACGAGGAAAGTTGACAGGCAAGCGCGCGACTGGCGGCCGTTCTCGTGTGTGATGATGCTCGCCGTGCCGGTGCTGGCGGTGAGTTCCGCGAGTCATCCCTTTTATATGTTGGCGCAGGGGCCTTTGATTTCCTACGGTCTGGCCACCACACTGCTGCCCTTCTGGCTGTATGTGTCATTGCGCTGTTTTGACGCAATTGCCGAGCGACGCAATCGCGTGCGCTGGATTGCGGCAGTGGTGGCGTTGGGTGCGCTGGACATCTTCGCCCACCCGCGCATCGCCTTCACTTGGCTGCTTCTCATGGCGCCGTATATTCTGCTGCGTCTACCGTGGAAGCTCATCGCAGGTGCGGTGGCGGCGGTGGCGGTGCTGGCTGTGGTGTTCTACGGCTACATGACTTCGCACTACACGTCGACGCGCTACCTTGACCCCTCCAGTTGGTTCCACACGTATACGCCTTCGCGCAGCCTCGGCGAAGCGTTGAAGGTCTTCATCTCCGACAATATCCCCGGGTTTGCCGGAGGGGTGATGGCTGTGGCCGTGGTAGTGGCACTAGCGGTGGTGTTGATGCTGGCGGTTCGGCCGCAGGTGATGGTGCAACCAGTTTGCGCTGCTTCCGCTTCCGACGCTCCCGCCGCTTCCGGCGCCTCCGCCTCCAATTCTGACTCTGCCTCATCTGCTGCAACGGTGCGCGTTCGTAAGGATGCCCTCGCCATGCTGATGGATGTGGTGCTGGTGTGCCTGGTGTACGTGTGCTCGGCTGCGCTCACTGGATGGTTCCCCAACATTGTGGCGGCCGCCTGGTACCGCGCCGAGACCCGTCCTCTCACCATGCTGCCGATCGCACTGGTGCCGTTGCTCGTCTTCGCAGTTAGCGCGCTCGCCAAGATGGACTGGAAACGGCTTGCGCCTGCTGTGTGGGGTGCACGTACGCGTGAGCGTTCGTGGAGTATGACCATTCCTGCTGTGCTGCTGGTAGTTCTGACGCTGGTCGTCCAGTTCGGTAACACCACACGCACGCAGCTGAGCGAATCGGTGGGCTACAACATGCAGTTGGATCGTAAGGCTCCGGATGACCAGCTCACGTCGGCCAAGGTGAAGGTGTTGCGCCAGACCGTAGATATCGCCGGTACAGAAGCGCTTATTGTTTCCGATCCCATGAACGGTTCGATGTATGCGGAGGCAATGTACGGCGCCAATATGCTGTACCCCGTTTACAACGCTATGCACGAGCAGAATGGTGCGGTGTTCGGTCAGGTGGAGGATGCCTTCGGTTCGGGCAACGGCGCCGAGGCGCTGGGTGCGGTGTGCCCTGTCGGTCTTGACGGCTCGGGGAGTCGCACCGATTTGGGAAAGTCTGCGCACGGTCCGGTCTATTTCCTCTCCATGGGGCCTCAAGCGCCGAGCTTGGGGTTGTTTACCTTCAAGCAGCAGTACGACGTGTTCCATGATCAACGGCTCATAGACCGGTATGTGGAGGATGGCACGCTGGTCAAAGTGAAGGACTTCGGTAATGTGGCACCCGAATCCGAAGGTTGGGCACTGTACCGTTTCACCTGTGGAAATTAACCGCCTCAATCTTGGCTGATGCGATATGGTTGAGGCCATGCAGACCATAGACGCCGCAGAACGCAGCAGCATCAACCGGCAGATCATCGCCTTGGCGGTGCCCACGTTCGGCCAGCTTATTGCCGATCCTCTATTCGTACTCATCGACACGTCGTTGGTCGGTCATATCGGTACGGCGGCTCTTGCGGGTCTGTCCATCGGCAGCACCATCATGCTCACCGCAGCGGGTCTGTGCAATTTTTTGGCCTATGGCACTACGTCCAGTGTGGGCAAGCTCATGGGGGCCGGGCGCAATCGCGAGGGCTTCGAAACCGGTGTGGACGGCATGTGGCTGGCGTTGGTCATCGGTGTGGTGGTTTCAGCGTTGCTGTTCGGGTTTGCCACTCCGCTGTGCCAGGCCATGGGTGCCGGCGGAGAGGTGCTGAGCAATGCGGTGAGTTATTTACGAGCGGTTATTTTAGGGTTGCCGGGCATACTGTTGGTCTATGCGGCGAACGGTATTTTCCGTGGTTTGAAAAAGGTTCGTATCACCCTCGTGGCGGCGGTGAGCGGAGCCGTGGTGAATACTGTGCTTGATGTGCTTTTCATTTTCGTGTTCCACTGGGGCGTGGCCGGTTCGGGTTTGGCTACGTTTGTGGCGCAATGGTTCATGGGATTGTTCTTGGCTGTGCCGGCTTTGGTGTGGGCGCGTCAGTCGGGGGCACGTTTGGCGCCTCGTGTGGCGGGCATCATGCATACGGCCAGCGACGGACTGCCCTTGTTTATCCGCACGTTGGCGTTGCGTATCTGCTTGGTGGCCACGGTGGTGCTTGCCACGCACATGGGTACCGAAGTGCTTGCCGCCTATCAGGCTGTCAATTCCACGTGGAATTTCGTGCTCAACATGCTCGATGCCATCGGCATTGCCGGGCAGGCGCTCGTGGCCATTGAACTTGGGGCAGGGCAGCGCGCCCGGGCACGCGCGCTGACTGATATTGCTGCGAAGGCCGGTCTGGTGGGTGGCGTGGCCATCGGCGTGGCGACTGCCCTGTTCGGTGCGTTGGCTGCACCTATGTTCAGTTCGGTGCCGGGTGTGCAGTCGCTTATCCGTGTCGGCATGGTGGTTGTCGCTTTGGCGCTGCCGCTTGCCGGCTGGATGTGGGCGCTGGATGGCATTCTCATCGGTGCTGGGGACTATATATATTTGGCCGTGACCTGTTCGGTGGTCACTGTGGTGTATCTGCCGTTGCTGTTTGCGCTGGATGCATTGTGCCAGACCGTACACATCGGGGACAGTGTGGCGATGGTATTGCTGTGGGCGGTGTTCGGCGTGGTGTTTATCGGCGGGCGTTCGTTGTTCAACGGATTGCGTGCGCGCGGCGAGCAGTGGATGCACATCTGAAGTCGCTTATTCTGCGCTGTAGCATATCGAAGCGCATTGTGCAACCAAAAGACGGTGGTGTGGAAACTATCCCCAAGTTGTGCACAGAGTTATACCCATGTTGTGGATAACTTACGCGGTTATCCCCGCCGTCTGCGCCTAAATGTGGATAACTCATTTTTCTGTCCACATTGATTGCCCGCGCGTGTCATTCACCTGCAGCCCAAGTTTCGGCCTTCTTCTTCGGCGTGCTCCTTATACTTAAGGCATGGCAGATGGAAATTCTTGGGACGAGAGCTCAACACAGGGCTCGAACGGGTATGCGTCGAACGCCAACCGCTCCAACGCAGGCGGTGCGGCGGGCAACGGTGCGGGCTCCCCGCTGTTCGACCGCATCCCGCCTCACGACGACGACGCGGAGATGGCGGTGCTCGGCGGTATGCTCATGAGCAAAGACGCCATCGGCGAGGTCTCACAGACCATTGATGTGGCCGACTTCTACCAGCCCATGCATCAGACCATTTATGAAGCGATCATCACCCTCTTCTCCGCCTCCCAACCGGTGGATGCCGTGCTCGTGGCCAACGAGCTGCTCAAGTCCGGCGACTTGGAGAAGGTAGGTGGCGCAGATTATCTGCATAGCTTGGTCGCCTCGGTGCCTACCGCCGCCAACGCTACTTATTATGCCGAAATCGTGCATCAGCGTGCCGTGCTGCGCAACGTGATTGCAGCTGGCACGAAAATCGCCCAGCTGGGCTACTCGGCCGAAGGCTCGCAGGCCGAAGATGTGGTCAACTTGGCGCAGTCTGAGATCTACGAGATGAGCGTCGGCAAGGTGCGGCAGGACTACAGCGCCATCGGCCCGGTAGTTCAAGATACGCTCGAACAGCTTGACAAGCTGCAGAACGGTGAGCTGGAAAAAGGCGTACCCACTGGATTCAGAGACATTGACGATGTGACCCAAGGCTTGCAGCCTGGCCAGATGATCGTGGTCGCAGGACGCCCGGCCATGGGCAAATCCACACTGGGCGTGGACTTTGCACGCAGTGCCGCGCTCCACAACAACATGACCTCTGTCATCTTCTCCTTGGAGATGAGCAAAGTGGAACTGGCGCAGCGCATTATCTCCGCAGAAACCAACATTCCGCTCACCGCCATGCGTCGCGCCGAAGACATCACTCCCGACCGGTGGAACACGCTCAACAACTTCTGGAGCAAAATGCAGGAGGCGCCGCTCTTCATCGACGACAGCCCAAACATGAGCCTGATGGAAATTCGCGCAAAATGTCGTCGTCTCAAGCAAACCAACGATTTGAAACTCGTGGTCATCGACTACCTGCAGCTTATGAGCTCAGGCAAGCGCGAGGAAAGCCGCCAGCAAGAGGTGTCCGGGTTCTCCCGCGCGCTCAAGCTGCTTGCCAAAGAGCTCGAAGTGCCCGTGGTGGCCCTCTCCCAGCTCAACCGTGGCCCCGAGATGCGCAACGACCGCAAACCCCAGCTTTCCGACTTGCGAGAATCCGGTTCCATCGAGCAGGACGCCGACGTGGTGTTTCTGGTTCATCGCCCAGACTTCTACGACCAGGAAGACAGGCCGGGCGAGGCGGACATCATCATGGCCAAGCATCGTAACGGCCCCACCGACACCTTCAATCTGGCATTCCTCGGCGCCAGTTCGAAGTTCAAGGACATGCCGCAGGACTACCAGCAGGGGGTGTGAGATGAACACTACGGCTAACCAGCAGACAGGGGAACGCCAGTGGAACTCCTTCGCCACCCCGGCCATCGGCAAAGCCGTCCGTGCAGCCTCCAGACTGCTCAAACATGGTGGCAGCGCCTTCCCTGGCAAAGTGGTGGAACGGATTGATCCTGGGTTCTTGGCTCGTACACTCGGAACGTTGCCCTACGGTGTTGTGCTTGTCTCGGGAACCAACGGCAAAACCACCACTACCCGCATGGTTGCCTCCATGCTCTCCGACCTGGGGCTCAGGGTATTCACCAATCCCACCGGGTCGAACTTCACCAGAGGCGTGGTCTCCGCGCTGCTCACCGAGGTGGGCTTGGACGGTAAACTCAACGCCGACATCGCCGTGCTTGAACTGGACGAAGCGTATGCCGTACATTTTGTACGTCAATGCAAACCGCGTTACGCCCTGCTGCTCAACGTGATGCGCGACCAGCTGGACCGGTTCGGTGAAATCGACAACACTGCGCGGCTGCTGGGCAAAGTGGCGCAGGCCACCACCGGCACACTCGTGCTCAACCGGGAAGACCGGCGTATCTCAGCGCTCGCCGAACATGCTCCGTCAGGCACACAGACTCGGTATTTCGGCTTGGACAACTCGTTGCGGGCACAGTTCCCTACGGACGACGACATGCATGCCTCTAGTGAGGGTGCGGATACTGGTACGCCGCCCAACATTGCTGATGTGGCGCGCGGGGAAGTCAGCGCAGAACAAAGCGAAGCACAGTCCCGCTGCACTGCTGACGTAGTGCTCAAAGCAGTGGGGGATCATCACGCCGAATTCGTCATGGACGACGCACTCTTCGACACCGACGTGCGGCTTGAAGGGCTGCACAATCTCTTCAACGCTGCTGCGGCGCTCGCTGTGGTGCGGGCCGTAATGGCCGACGTGAACGCGGGGCGCGAGGTGAAAAGCGAACCCAGAGCGCAAGACGAACGACTGATGCAGGTGCTGTCGCACGTCACCCCGGCGTTCGGGCGTGGCGAAGTCATCGAAGTGAACGGGGCTCCGGTCGAGCTGCTGCTGGTCAAGAACCCGATGGGATTCCGCATGTCTTTGGCCGGGGCTGAGACTGGCGCTAAAGCGGACGATACGCAGACCATGATCGCCATCAATGACGAATACGCCGACGGGCGCGACATGAGCTGGCTGTGGGATGTGGACTTCACCGCGTTGCGGCCGAGCGGCGTGGAGTCAGTTTCGGGCGTGCGCGCGTGGGATATGGCGTTAAGGCTGGAATATGACCAGGTGCCGGTGCACGGTGTCGATACCGATCTGGAAGGTGCGGTGCGCCGGTTCGTTACCGACGGCTTAGGCAAGCCGAAACGCGTGTATTGCACGTATACCGCCATGCTGCGGGTGCGGGCCGAACTGGCGACCATGGCAGATGTGAGCGACGCGGGGGTAGGGAAATGAGCGATAAGCAAGATACGAACTCAATCAAAAACAACGACAGGAACGTTGATAGCAGTGCTGTCGACGGGCAACAGCAGTCGCTGCATTCGTCGCCTCGCCCTATCGACGTGGTTTCCCTTTACCCCAACGACATGAACATCTATGGTGACTGGGGCAACCTGCTCACCGTTCAGCGCCGGCTGGCATTGTACGGCTACGAGCCGCGCATACACCACTACAATCAAGGCGACACCTGGCCCGAGCAGGTGGACTTGGTCCTAGGCGGAGGCGGGCAAGACACCGGGCAGAAAAACATTTCGGACGACCTGTTCAAACGAGCCGACACGTTGCGCTCGCTGGCAGCAGACGGCGTTCCCATGCTCATGATTTGCGGCCTCTACCAGCTGTTCGGTGACTATTTCGAAACCGTCGACGGCACCAAGCTGGATGGTATCGGCATTCTGGGAGTGTATTCACAAGGCCGCGAGCAGCGCATGATTGGCAACTTGGTAGACCATTCCGACCAGTTCGGCGACATCATCGGCTACGAGAACCATTCCGGTCAAACGTTCCTCAGCAAGGGGACGGATACCACGCCGCTGGGCCATGTGGATGCCGAAGGTACGGGTAACAATGGTGAAGACCACACCGAAGGCGCTCGCGTTAACAACGTCATCGGTACCTACCTCCACGGCTCCATGCTGCCCAAAAACCCAGCCGTAGCCGACTTTCTCATCCGCACCGCCGCCGAACACCGTTACGGCGCGTTCGTCTCCATCCAAAGCGAATCGCAACGCACCGAGCTGGCGCACCTAGACAACACCGCCGCCCAAGCCCGCACCACAGCCGCCGCCCGGCCGAGGTGAGGGCTGTGTGGATACATATTCACAAAATGGTTTCAGCTGCAACGAGGGTAATTACCAAAAGCAAGAGGATTCAACGTGCTAACTGTTGAATCCTCTTGCCGACCGGGTACTCCCAATCCGTATTTAAGAGGATACACACCAAAGTGGATAACTCCTAATTATTGCGCGCTGAGAAAGTAAGATTGTCGGCCTATAGGAACTAAATGTGTTACCTTAGAATCTGCTATGGCATTGCGAATTTGGGCGTGTAATGATGAAATATTTGATAATATATTTTACAATGAAAAAAAGAGGTCGTGAGTATTTGCTTTCGATTTCCACTAATAGGGCAGCGCCGGAGACTGTAATTGCCTCTGACGGATGCCCTATTAGTTTATTTGGAAGGGGTTGCAATGAGTGCGGTACTTCCAATTGAAACTGCCCTAGACGCACAGATATGCAACCTCAAAGATGATGGCGTAGCATTCAAAATATGTGACGAGAATGAAGCTCGGCAATACCTCGTTACGAATACCTATTTGTTTCGAATCAAACGGTACGCATCAAATTTTTCCAAAGATGATGACGGATTATATAACGATTTAGACTTTGCTGTTATCAAAGATTTGGCCGTCATTGATTATGAACTTCGTCTTGCAATTGGTTATATAGCGAGCAATGTTGAACACGGATTGAAAATGCGGTTCAATAATATGCTGATGCGAGATGGTATCTATGACGGTCGCGATGTCGCTGAACTTGTAGATGCAAACCATAAATTTGTGTTTAATGGGTCGTACAACAATCATGCCACTGATCAAGGAAGCGGCTTACGATATTCTCCATATTCAGATGCGCTGATTGAACGGTACTTTAGAGATCCTGAAATATGGAATTTGTGGGAAGTGTTCAGCCTTTCTGAACTGATGGATGCGTACCAAACGTACCTAAAGCAGGCAAACCATGAAGACAAAATAACCAAGCTCTTTGGTAATTTTCGCAGGCTTCGCAACGCATCATCTCACAGTGTGCCCTTGCTCGTCGGCACGCTCAGACGAGAGCGATTCAACCCAAAAGATTTTGTGCAATCATGTTTGCGCGACTTATTCGACGGTGAAGTTCCCAAGCCGATTCCTAGCACGGTGAGTAAATCGCAGCTGGTGTACGACTACGCAGGCTTGTTGTCGATTTTCCTCATCGTCTGTGAAAGTATGCCAGTTCGTAGGGAAGCTGCAAGCAAGGTGGAGATGATTGCAAGCAGAATACTGCGCAATTACGAAACTCACTACGCAAGCAACGCCAGCTGCCTTCATCTTCGCAATACGCTCGGGTGTTTGGTTCAACTCTCGCGAAGATTTGCGCAATATATCGGTGAAGAGCAAGATATATCTCATCAGAACGGTACCCTTCATTTCATCCCGTAGCCGGGCAGTCTGTACGGTATTGGCGTACGCACTTAGAGATTAGCGGGATATAGGCGAAACTGTTTTAGCGGGTAATAACAAATCCGCCCAACCGGCGCTGCTCTACTAAAAGTCAGCACCGGTTGGGCGGATTGTGCGGTGTTGAGTTAGTTTTATGCCGCTCTGCCGTGCGAAGACAAAGCAACAGCAAAGCTTACACAAGTCCAGCAGCTTGTTTAAACCGTCTCGTACTGCTTACAACGCGAGCCAGCAGGGTTATAGGAACTTAAACATCACGTTTAGTTCCTACAACCCCGAACGACACAAGACAACGTGTCAACCCTTACTCCAGGCCGATGCTGCGCAGATCGTGCACGGTGAGCTGGTTGACCGCCAGCACGCCGGACTCGCTGGTGAGCTTGATGGCGCGGGGGCCTTCGCTTGGGTAGGAGTAGGAGCTTAGCGTGTAGTGGCCGTCGTTGACGTATACCTCAACCGAGCCGCGATCCACGAACACGCGCAGCTTCAGCTCGTCAGCATTCAGCTCCTCTTCAGTCAGCTTGGTGGCGCGGTAGCCGCGGTCTCCACGTGCGGCTGCAGCGCGGTCGATCACCACAGTGCCGGCCTGCGCGTCGAACGCCACATAGGTGTATGAGCCGTCGTCGGTGGCGTGCACCTTCAGTCCGGCGCGCTCGGCAGTGGAGTGCTTCAGGTCAATGTTCAGTTCAATCTCCACGGCCTCCTTGTCCTCGTCCACCAAAGCCTCTTCGTTGGTCTCGATGGTGCGCGGTACGTGGTTGAACGTGTTGATGCGCAGGCGCTCAATCTCGGGCACCGGCACGGTGTGCACATCGCCGTCTTCCCCGAGGAACACCTCGCGCGGCAGTGTCATCTGCCCGCACCAGCCGTCGGACTGCATGGGTGCATTGCCGTCGAACGGGCTCATCCAGCCGTACATAATGCGCCGGCCGTTTGCCTCGAACGACTGCGGCGCGTAGTAGTTGGCGCCGGCGTCCCACAGGCGGAACTCCGTCTCGGGCTGGAAGGCCTCGCCCGGCTTCCATGTGCCGATCATGTATCCGGCGTTGTCCTTGTTGCGGTTCATATAGCCGTTGGGACGGGCTCCCTGTGCGGAGAAGCAGATTACCCATTTCTCGGAGCCGTCAGGGGCGGTGAGGGGGAAGAAGTCGGGGCATTCAAGCATGAACACGTCCGGATCGGGGTTCTCGTAGAGCACGTTCGAGAACTTCCAATCAATCATGTCCTCGGAGGTGTAGACCCAGATCTGACCCTTCTTGTCCGAAGTGCTCACGCCGTGAATCATGGTCCATACGCCGTCCTGCTTCCACACCTTGGGATCGCGGAAGTGGGAATCCACCTTGTCGCGTGGGCAGTCGATGACCATGCCCTTCTTGTCCAGCTTGGTGGCATCGTCGTCGGCTGCTTCGGCGAGCAGTTGGACCTGCCATTGGCCGTCAGTGTCGTCGCGGCCGTTGGTCCAACGGTGGCCGGTGTAGTAGAACTTCAGATTGCCCTCGTCGTCCTCGACTGCAGAGCCGGAGAACACGCCGTCCTTCTCCTCTTCGAGGCTGGGTGCCATGGCGATCGGGTCGCGGCGCCAGGTGACCATGTCGGTGCTGGAGACGTGGCCCCAGTGCATCGGGCCCCACTGGGTGCCGTAGGGGTGCAGCTGGTAGTAGACGTGCCAACGTCCCTTGTAATAGCACAGGCCGTTCGGATCGTTGATCCAGCCGCCGTTGGAGGCGATGTGGAACTTGGGGTACCAGCGGTCGTTACGCTCCAGAGCGAGTTCTTCGACGCTCGCCTCTGCTTTGGCGAGTTCCTGGTCGTGGTCGTGGATTTGGTGGAACACAGGGTTGCTCATGATGTTTCCTTCGTGTTGATGACGGTCACGCGTATCGGTGACTGACGGCGGATTGTGCTGTTGTGAACGGCGATGTTGAGACGGCAAACGCCCTGCACCGGCACTGGGGGTGCGGTGCAAAGGCGTTGCTTAGGGTCGCATGGTGCGGTGGCTGGTCTCAGACTTGTGCCGCTTCGGCCTTCTTGCGGTCTTTGATTCGGATGAATGGGTCGCCGCCCACCTGTTGATCGTCCTTCTTGATGATGAAGAAACCGTAGACAAGGGCTGCGAACACAATGCCGGAGATGGCGAAGAACGTCCTCTGCGGGCCGATGACGTCGTGCAGCTTGCCCAGCGGGCCGGACATGATGACCTGTCCCAGCTGAGAGGCAATCTGCAGGCCGACCATGTAAAGTGTGGCCGAAAGCTTCGTGTTGTAGTGCAGGGTGAAGTAGCGGAACGCGGGCAGGCTGAAGAGCGGGGTCTCGATGGCGTGGAAGAGCTTGACCACGGAGATGAGAATCGGCTCGGTGGCCAAGCCGCACAGGCCGATGCGCACGCACATTACCAGAGCGCCCAGCAGCAGGGAGTTGCGCACGCCGATGTGGTCCATGATGACCGGGACGATGCCCATGCACACCGACTCTAGGAATACCTCGATGGCGTTCAGTGCGCCGTATGTGGTGTTGCCGGTCTCGGGTGTGGAGAAGAGCGAGGTGAAGTAGTTCGGGAACATCTGCTGGTCAAAGATGGTGTAGAACGTGTTGGTGAAGAACATGAAGACGATGAGTGCCCACAGTGAACCCATGCCCAGCACGGAAATCATTTCCTTGACGGTGGGGTTGGTTCGCGGCGCGTTTGGATCGGCTTCCTTCTTGAGGGCTTCCTTCTGCTCGGCCGGGCGCCAGAACAGGTAGATGCACAGCATGCCGATGGCGAAGAGTGACCCGAGCCAGAAGTTCAGGTACATGTTGATGTTGAACAGCGGGCCTGCGATGGCCGCCACGATGGCATAGCCGAAGGATCCCCAAGCGCGTGCCTGGCCGTACTCAAAGCCGAAGTTGCGGCTGTACCGTTCGGTGAGTGCCTCGACCAAGGAGCAGCCGGCGATGAAGCCTGCAGAGAGCACCAGGGAACCGAGCAGCGCGCCGATGAAGCGTGTGGTGCCGCCGGCGGCGAGCATGGGGCCGTAGATGAACTGGGCGAAGGGGCCGATGAACGCGGCGATGCAGGAGATGATGACGACCAAGCGGCGCTTGAGGCCGAGGTTGTCTTGGATGACGCCGTATCCGAACATGATGAACAGGGCGACGAATGAGTTGATCGAATAGATCTGCCCCTGTTCAGCGCCGGTCATGCCAAGCCCGTGGACCGGGTCGGTGAGCCACCGGGAGAGGAAGGACCACCAGATGCCCCAGGAGCAGAAGAACATGAAAATTCCGGAAGAACTCTCGAGGTACGAGGGATTCCGGTATGTTTTGGCTGCGTTGATTGCCATTATGTACCCTTTCGTTTCACGGCGCCTCGGCGCGGCGTGTAGGAAATGCGGTTTACGAAGTGCGGCGCTGCTGCATTCGTGACTGCTGGGTTAATCATATGAGGAGAAACGTTTTACGTCAAGCTGGAAACGTTTCACGTGTCGTCAAGCCTGCCGCAACGCTCGAAATATCACGCTTGTGCGGCACAATCACCATGTTTGCGCGTTCTGTGAGTACTTGGCTGTTCCGTTGGTTTGGCGGGATATGAATTACCGTCGAAGACGGCGTGAATCGGCACCGAATCAGTGGCGTGGTACGGAATCGTTCTCGATGAGGGGGCAATGAATGCGTACCGGGTCGGGCGCGTCAATCGGCGGAATGATGTGATGCACACGACGAATGCCGCTGACTTCGCCGTTATCGGTAGCATTGTTGGTGAGGTTGTCGCCGTCGCTATCAGTGACTGAACCATCGTTGCTGTTTGCGCTATCTGCGGTTTTCGTGTTGTCTCTGCTCCCGCTGGCATCGGTGCCTGCACCGGTCGATTCGCGTCCTTCGATCAACGAGATGAGCTTGCATGCTCCCCAGTAGCCCATCTCATAGTGCGGTAGGGCGATGGTGGTGAGTTTGGGAGACAAGGTTTCGGCAAAGACACGATGATTATCCACGCCCACTACGGCGATATCTTTGCCGATGGTCAGACCGTGACGTGCGGCGCACTCGTATACCGACCAGGCGCGAGCGTCGTTGAAACAGAAGAACGCATCCGGTTTCTCTTGCTCATATAACGCGGTCACTGCCTTTAAGGACGGGGTTTTGTTGGGGACTGCGATCTCCAGTGCGGGGTTTACTTCCATGCCGGCTTCATGTAGTGCTTGCTCGTAGCCTTGGCGGCGCAGTGGTTCGGCGAGCAGTGGGTCGGAGCAGCCGATGTAGGCGATGCGCTGGCACCCTGCGTCGATGAGCCGACGGGCGGCGTCGAGACCGATGAGCACCTCGTCCGGTGTGATGCTGGGGACAGTGTGGCTCTTGTCGTTCGCGTTGATGATAACCGAAGGGTTGCCTTCGAGGGCAGATGGCAGCTGTGTGGATCGATCGTACATCTTGGCGTACAGATAGCCATCCACTCCATAGCGTTTCAGTCCGGCGAGCTCGTCGTCTTCGTCTGCTTTGCCGTCAGTGTTTACCAGAAGGAGCATGTAGCCGCGTTCGCTGGCGGCATCCTGTGCACCGAGCACAATTTCGCCGGCGTATGGTGTTGTGGCAATCTCTTCGCTCACAAATCCAATGGTGCGCGTTCTGCTGGTACGCAGCGACCTGGCCAGGGGATTTGGCTTGTATCCCATCTGTTGTGCGGTCTCGCGAATTTTCTCGGCGACTTCGGTTTTGACATGTCCAGCTTCACGATGATTGAGCACCATGGAAACTGCGGTCACTGATGCTCCGGCCGCTCTGGCCACTTCTTTGATGGTAGTCATACTGGTTCAATTATATAAATGTGGTGGTCAATGGTGCTGTATCTGGGTGGGCGGAAAGATGTCGGGTTCTATGGTTGTATATAGAGTCCTGTGTTTGACGGTGCTATCAGTGCCAGGCATCTGCATACAACCCGATGTCGGAATCGAGGTTGCGTTGTATGCGCTGCTCTCTCAGTAGTGATTGATAGTCGGTCAATACGGCTTTGGTGACGTCAAGTTCACGGCTTATCTGCCAAGGGTCGCTATCGTATATGCCTTCGAGCATTTGATATTCATTTGGTGAGATGAGTGCTGTAGCTGTTTTGCGGCGTGTGCGAATTTCGCATGAGGTTCGCCATGCTGGATTGCACGCGTCGTCGGCGTGCTCCCAATGGATGAGCTCGTGCACTAATGTACAGCGTTTCTGCGTGTAATTGAGGCTGCGGTCGATGAGGATGGTGTGCGTTTGCTCATCGTAGCAACCGCAACGATTGTTTGGCAAATGCGGTGTTGTGCATACTGTGAGATCCAGTGTGTCGGCGTAACGGCGCAGTTGCTCATATGTAGTGTGTGGCTTGATATTGAATTCACGCCCCTGCATCGGCATAGTACTCCTTTTCAACATTCTTGTTGGTGTCGTCGTATGCAGCAAGGCTTACATCGGAACGTGTCATTTTGGCGAGTACGTAATCTCGCTTTTCTTCTTCGGTCATGGATGATGGTGTGAATTGGTCTGGTTTCGCGGCAGGGGCTGAAGTCTGGCTGGATTTGTGCTGATCTTGGTGTCCGAATAACTTTTCTCCCAAAAGAGAGTGTGAGCCGGGATTGTGCAAGGTGCTGGGTGTGTTGGTGGATTTCCACTGGGCAATGGTCTCTCGCCACTCCTGCATCTCTTGTATTTCCTCGGGGGATGGCTTCACAAAGTAGGCAAAATCCTCGGCGTCCCATTCGAGATTTTCTGGTTCTTGCAGGGCGCCATTGATGTCGGCTACTTGCATGCGTGCTGCAGGAATGTACGGTTCTGACGATAATCGTGCCATCATGTCGTTGGCTTCGTTGATGACGTCTGTAATTTCGAGACCTAAGGCTGCGCATAATCCCACGAACACATCGAGGCTCATGGAGCGGGTTCCTTTGAGGATCTTTGATAGTTGTGATTGGGATACTTCGACGACTTGTGCGAGCAGGGACTGAGAGATGCTGGTAAAGGCGATGCGGCCCCGCAAAATTTTAGCGACACAAGTTCCGTACGTAGATATCTGTGAATCAACCATGGCATAAAGTATGTCAAAAATGACAAAAATAGTCAAATATTTGACACTTTCATTTCACATGAACTACAGTAGTTCACATGAACTACTCATCGCTCAGTCAAATAGTCGCCCTCAATGTGCGTGCACTGCTCGGCAGCAGACGTGAAAGTGTAAAAACACTTTCCGAAGCCACCGGGATATCGCAAAGCACGCTCAACCGTCGTCTGCTAGGCAAAAGCGCCTTCACGATAGATGAGCTGTATGACATTGCTCAACATTTCAACGTTCCGCTGCAAAAGCTGACAGGTGCTGCAATCGTCATGAAAAGCAAATCTTCGCGTAATTGATGTGTGTGAAATGTAAAGAACATCACGGAAAGCATCTGTGATGTCGCTGAGCAAAAGGTTGATGAACAAAAAGAAAGATAGGTTTCAATGGTCAGAAATGGTATAAACGCAAGCAAGAAATACTCTGCTGCGTCAATAGAGTTTATGATGTTGTCTTCTTTGTGGGATGCGTTCGGAGATTGGCATGACTGACTTCGCAGCTAATCGGATCTACACCGATACCATGCTTGATAGTGGTTCCAGACCGATGATGCACGCTGATATGAGAGCTAAGCAGCGCCTGTCACTCGTGGCGCTACTTGAATTGCACCGAGTTAAAGCAGAGCCGGTTGAGGGGTGGAAAGTATCCACTCAAGCCCAACGCATCCAATATCGCCAGTTTCCTGCAGCGCCGCCCATGGGTGAAAGCACCATACGCACTCGTCTCAACGAACTATGCGGTATGGGTCTGGTTGAACGCATAGATCGCAACGGTTTAACCCAATCGCATAACCGATGTGTGCGTTATCGGCTCACGCCGGCGGGTATTGACGTTGCTAAGGAGATATCTCATGTTTACCGGTATGCATGATGCACGCAGCCATGCCGAGCGTCACGCTGTGGAGCGCCTTTTATCTGCTTGATATGCATGAGAAGTGCGAGCGGCAGTTTGGTATGAAGAATCCGAGTTGAAGAAGAGGACACAATGAGTATACAAGCGACAAATTGGGCACTTCGAGATGCGCCGGTAGGAGGAGATACTACGAGTAGGCTCATACTGGTAATCCTTGGCGATTACGCTAAGTCGGACGGGTCGGAAGCATATCCGAGTGTGCGGAGTATCGCGCATACGGCACGAGTGAGTGAACGGAGTGTACGTCGGCATTTGCGCTCTCTGGCTGAAGCTGGTGTGATACGCAGGGGTAATCAGGAAGTCGTTCATCATATCCGAGAAGACCGCAGGCCTGTAGTGTGGGATCTGGTTATGGGGCACACTGACGAAGCGGCATGTACCTCAGACCGTGATTCTAGCTGCGATATGGCATCCGTGTCAGGTCGCGCAGCTATACGGGGTGACGCTGATGGTCGCCGCGGGGTGACGTCTGCGTCACCCAAACCATTAGATAACCCATCAATACCCTCTTATAATCCTCCGAAAAATAGCAAATTGAAACCACAATCGGAACCTAAACAGACTCGCACTCAGCTGGCTGACGACTGGTCGCCCACCACTGAAGCTAAACAATATGCGTCCGAGCGTGATATTGACTTGCGTCGAGCCGTAGACAGGTTCCGCCTCTGGGCCAAGGCTGACGGTCGGCGCCTGCGAGACTGGGATGCGAGATTCATGCTTTGGTTAACTGGCGAACGACCTATGAGATCAACTCATTCTCCATACGATACGAGTGTGGTCGAACCTAAAGTGCACACGCACTCGTATCGGTGTTCGCATGTGCTAGGTCTCTTGCAACGTGGAGGGGATGATGCACAGCCAGATGAACTGGCTGTCGCTTTGGCGGTGCAGCTCAACCAGGGAATATCTGGCAAGACCGCACTGGCCAAGCTTGGATTCGATGCGCAGTACGGCGGGGAATAATGTGGCTGTGCTTGTTGTGGCATCTTTCCGGAACGTCATGCACTGTGCGCGGCTATGAATTCATACGCTGCACTATATGTCGCTCAATCGATTAAGTAATAGGGAGTTTTTATGAGGCACTGTCTTCATTGTGGGGCAAATATCGAAATTGTGAGTACGGAAGATGTGAGACATGCTGCTTACTGCTGTAATTGCACTACCAAGTTGACTAATAATCTGCGTCTGCTGGCGCGGTATTTACCTGATTTGGAGAGTGTGGCCTCTCGTAAATCAAAGGTGGTGGCTGTATCGAGTGGGCATGCTTCGCGAACCGTTGCGCCTATACCAGTCAATATGCCGGCATTTCAACTTGCTGATGAGATTGACGTTTTTGCGCGACGTCTTGGTAAGGTACTGGCATTGCGTTTTGGGCGTACACAATCTGTGGTAAGTCTGCTGAATGCTGCAGCGAGTCGTGTGGACAGGTTGTCGGATCATCCTCAGTTCAATCGGATTATTGCGCTTGCTGCATCGTACTGGTCGCGTATGCATATGCTGCTTACTCCGCCGGATGAGCGTAGGCTTATCGGGACTTGCTCGCAATGTGGTCGTTGGTTGTGGGTTGCAGACACTGAACTTGAAGCGGGTTGGCTTGTGTGCAAGTGTCATGCTGAACTTAAGATACGTGATGTTCAGCAGCAGCACCTGCTCACCTGTGCCTTGGCTCAAGGAGATCATGCGCAAGGTACGGCAGCGGCTATAGAGCGGCTGCTTGCGACTAACGGCATTGTGGTACGGAGACAGACTATCTCGCAATGGAAAAAGCGCGGTGTCATCAAGCCGGTAGGTGTGCAAGACGGGAAACCGGTTTTTCGCGTATGGGATGTGTGGATGGCGCTCAATAGGTGACATGATGGTGGTGAATCTTGCTTCAAGCATAGGCTGTCGTGACAGCTGGGTTTTATGTCTGTGACGCTGCCGGTACCGTAGTGTAATCGTTATTTGACTCGGTGGGTGTAAACGTGCAAACTATTAGTGTTGGTTATTTCCAGCGATGCGGGGATGAGCCAATGCTGATGCTGTCATACATGTGATGGTGAGCAATACTAACGCATTGCATCCCGAAAGTTTCCTGTTTCTTTTCGCCAAGTGAATGTTGCCAGTCTGTTTCTGGGCTGGTGTTGGCGGTGAGGTTCCTATGGAACATTGGGCTCTCTGCTATTACGCGATTCCGTTGATGTGTATGCACGTCAACGCATGTCAATATGAAAGGTTCATTTATGGCTACCGATTACATTACCAGCGGCAACAATGCCGACTTGGTGAAACTTATTAAAGACTATGCTCTTTTTCTTTATAAGAAGGGTGAGTCTTTTACCATGCCAACGTCGACGGCATGGACGCCGGAGAACGGGAAAAAGCCTGTTGGGTACAATTCTGAAGATGGGATGACACTTCATCCCGAACCGGGCGAGGCGACTGAGATCAAGGCTCACAATGGTGATGTTGTAGTCTCGGAGAGCACTCCCGGTAACTGGACGCTGCAGATTCCTGGCATCGAAAGTTCTAAGGATATCGTCGAGGCGTACTTTGGCACCACTGCTGGTGCTGATGGTGCGCTGCACGTCAAGGACGCTAGCACAAACACGGAATACGGCTTCGTGTTGGCCGCACTTGATCAGAATGGTAACCCGATCGTCATGTGCGGTGAACGGGCGAAGGTCTCTGAGCGTGAGGACATTACATTCAACAATCAAGGGACTGTGACCTACAACATTACACTCAACATGTTGAAGGGGAGGGATGGCGTCATGTTCCATGCATATGGGCTTCTGCCTGGGCAGGTTGCTTCTCAGAATCTTGACGGTGAATCGGGCGGTCTTATGAAGACGGTTAAGTCCAATAAGACGGCCAAGACCGCATCTCTTGCAAAGACGGATGGGGCTGCCAAGTAAGTCGGGTGCACCCATTTTGTTTATTCCCGCCTGCGTTACATGCGCGGCGGGATTTTTGTTATTACACCTTAGGAGGATTTGATGAGCGAATATACACACGTAAATGTTGACATCAGTGACGGCGATACCGTTTATGACGACGTACACCTTGAGGTAGCTGGAGTCAAACTTGATCTGCCGAACCTTAACTCAAGCGATTTGCCTATCGAACTTATTCAAATGATTATGCTGGTCAAAAGCGAAACTGAGCTGAGCGACGAGACCGCAGCACATGTGATGAGCGTGTTTCTGGCGTATTTCCAATCTCGTAAACCTAATTTCTGGTCGGCTTTGCGTAAAACCAACAATGCCATGGTATATCTGACCGCAACAGTCAAAGCATGGGCGGAAGAATCTGGCCTTGACCCAAAAGTATTTATCTCATCTCCCTCTGGCAACAGCATCGAGCGGCACTGACAGCGGACTGGTTGGCGTACTACGGTACAACTTGGCGGCCGCTGACGTGGAGTGTCTGGACCGGCAATGCTGAAGCGCGGAGCAATATCAGTTTTGCGACGGCATGGTCACTTACCCATGAGATTCTCAAAGATCATACTAGTCATTGCTGGGCTGCCATAAGCCAATGGGCTTACGTGCCCAGCGGTGCTGAAATCGCGATGTGGGACAAGTTTGAACTTGAAGGAAAACTCAAAAGAAAGTACTGGAGACCGTGGGTCGCTGGCAAAGACCCATTTGCTGCCGGTGTCGTTGAAACGCGTGAGCAGCAAGCGCAACGTCTTGCGCGTCGCGAGCGCATCCAGCGCACGTTCCATTTTCAATAGTCGCTGCCTGTGAACATTGGGGTGACCTCATCAATCCACGAAAGGGGGATATAGTGACACGGGATACAGATGTTGTATACATAAAAGTCGAACCATCAAGTAAAGGATTCGGCAAAAAACTTAACGATGACATTACCGCAGCTGTTGGCTCAGTAAGTAAAACTGGTTCCATTACCCTAGTCAAAGCAATAGGTGGGGCGTTTGAGTCCATTGGTCGTGTGGGGTCTAACGTCATCGGTGCCATTGCTGCAGCTATGAGTGACCTTATCTCTCAAGGCGGGTTCGGTCGCGCTCTCGATATTGAAAACGCTGCTGCTAAGCTCAGTGGTCTAGAGTTCAGTGCGGCGACTGCGCGCGAAAGTATAGATGGTGCACTAGTGGCGGTCAGAGGCGCAACTGCTGGTCTTGGTGACCTTGCTGTTCTCATGTCATCGTTGCGCATATCCAATGTGCAAGGAAGCCTTGAACTTGCAGGTGCTTTTAATGCCATTGGTGACGTTTCACGCTCTGTCGAAAACAGTGTAACCGAGCTTGGAGGTGTTTTTGGAGCAGTTGCTTCGGCCGGTCAGCTTCAGCTCCAGACGCTTGCAGCGTCTTTGCAGCAAAGTATTGAAGTAACTTCGGCTTCTGTGATTGGTATGTTCAATGGTGCAATAGTGTCTGCACATACGGCATTGAATCAGCTGAACGGTACGTTGAATCAGGTAAACGGTAGCGGCGTGGCTTCGGCGTTCGACTCAATTACAGATGCAGTCGATAAGTTTGATGCGGCAATGGGGACATTCGGTAAAATCAAGAAATTCTACCAAGCAGGCAAAGATGGTATGGACAACCTTGTTGCAATGTTCAATGCTGTTCCAGGTAAACTGCAAAGTGCTTTCGAAGGTTTTGGCGGTGCAATCGCACGATTTGCTGGGCATTTCAGCAAAAGTATCCGTGGCGTGTTTGTTTTGGAAGGAAATCCGTTTGCTGGACTCCTGAATGCGTTTGTCTCGGAAGGAGGCAAACTTCAGTCGACGGTGAGCAATGTGCTCACGAGTGTACGCAGTGCCATAACGTCCGGTTTAGCTAATTTGGCATTTTCCTGGGAAAACAGTCCCCTATACGTTGGCTTTGCTTCAATGGGGCAGAGTGAACTATTTACAGGTCTGGTGAACAAGATCAGCACTGGATTCACGAAAGTCACTGGCAGCATTGGCGGATTGGTTAAACCGTTCGGTGATGCGTTTGGTTTTGTCTTCTCTAAGCTCGATATCGTGGTTTTCGGGCCGTTGCAATCAGTGCTCAACAGTGTTGGTGGAGTAGTGTCACGGTTCTTTGCGCCAGGTAATTTCTTGAAATTCTTCAGTGTCGGTGGGTTGTTTGCTGGGCTTGTTGCCGGATTGGGAATACTTAATCAGAGTATGGGCGGCAGTCTGACCACAATGATTCAACAAATCTCTGCTCAGGCACCGGCGATAATCAATCAGTTTGTTGCTCGTTTCACTAGTGCTTTACCAGGAATCATGCAATCCGGTGTATTGCTTCTGCAAAGTTTGCTTACAGGGATTACCACATCTTTGCCATCTTTGATGAGCGGTGCGGCATTTATCGTATCCGGTTTGGTGAATGGTCTCGCTCAAGCATTGCCGCAAATTATTCCTGCTACGGCCATGATGATTATGACGTTGCTTACCTCCATAGTGGAAGCTCTGCCTATCATCATGACTGCTGGGGTGCAACTGCTCGGTGGCATTATACAAGGGTTTGTTGCTGCAATCCCTAACATTATCGTGCAAATTCCTGTACTCATTGCGGCGCTGCTTGAAGGTTTGCTCACTATGCTGCCTCTCGTTCTCACTGCTGGAGTGCAGATTATTGAAGGTATTGTCAACGGTTTAGTAAGTGCTATACCGATGCTTGTGGAGCAGGTTCCTGTGCTTATTGCCACCATTGTAGGCGTGCTGTCTACACAGTTGCCGCAGATAGTGCAATCTGGCATTACTGTGCTGGTTTCACTTATTGAGGGAATCGTCAATGCGATACCAATACTTGCGGCTCAGATTCCACTCATTATTGTCAATATTGTTACGTCATTAATAGCGAGTCTGCCCCAGATAATATCTGCCGGTATGCAAATTATCGTCGCGTTGACAGGCGGATTGGTACAAGCGATTCCGCATATTCTTGCGGCGCTTCCAGCGATTATTAAAGGCATTATGGATGGTTTCTGCAGCGTCGACTGGGGAAGTGTGGGTAAGCAGATTATAGATGGCATCAAAAATGGTATCACAGCGTTTGCTGGACGTCTATGGGATGCGGCCAAGGGGGCTGCCCAAGGAGCGCTTGATGGGGTTAAACATTTACTTGGTATTCATTCCCCGTCCAGAGTGTTCAGGGACGAAGTCGGTGTAATGATCGGGCGAGGTATGGCTCTTGGCATTGACAATAGCGCCGAGACGGTGAATCGCAGCATGGATGCGTTGACGCGCACCTTATTGGTTGACGGAACGACATCCGTTCTTGCATCGCCGAGCATGACCTATACGGAGGCCCCTAATAAGGCGTCTCAGGTCATTGAACAGAACATAACGATCACGAACCATGGGGTGCCTGACATATATGTGGGCGGCACCATTTTGGGACGTACTGCTGCACACGTGGCTCTACAAACATTAGGAAGGTAACTGTGGTTGACTCAGTATACGCAAGATTGTACGCGTCATCGGGCAAGCCGATCAATTTCTATCACACAGGTCAGTATGAGTTGGACGGGAATGGATCCGCTTTGGTTATTACCGAAGCCGGTATCGAGGGGTGGTGGGACACTCCTGAACCCAAAGTTGATTTGACTGAACGTGCGAGTGGCAACGGCGCTCATGACGTGAACTCTGATGCAATCTACTATAGTGCGCGCACTGTTAGCGTGCACTTTGTTGCTGTCGGTAAACAGCGAAGACAAGTAATGGCTGCTATGAACGCAGTGCTATCCAACAATGGGCAGGTGTGCAAATTACGTGTTACTGATGTGAATTCTGATACGTATGCAATAGGTTATATCTCCTCGTCGTTTAGTTCTAGCTGGGATGAACAAACCGATGAAGGCACGTTGACGATGGTGTGTCCGCGTCCTGAACGGTTGAAGTGGGATGCGTATCAGGTGCAACTCTTCCCGTCGGCAACTGATGCTGGCGGTTTGAGTTTCGGTTCCGACGGGCTGGGCTTGGAGTTTCCCATTGATTTCGGGTCGGATACCGGTGCGCAGGATAGTGGCCTACTGATCAACAACGGCAGCGCTACAGCCTATCCGGTGTTGACCGTGTCGGGCGGGTTTGCGTCCGGTGTGACCATCATGCACGGTGGCAAGGCGCTGGAATATCAGGGCAGTGTCGGTGCCAGCCCATTGACCCTTGACTCGAGGTCGCAGACGGCATCTATGGGTGGGGTGGATGTCAGTCGAAATCTGGTGCGCAGGCAGTTTCCGGTGGTGCCAGCTGGCGGGTCGGTGTCGTTGCAGTTGTTGTCGGCGGGGTCGGGCTGGGTGACGGCCACCTGCCGGGACACATACATCTAAACGGGTTTTCGGATTATCAGAATTTTATGGAGGAACGTTATGGCTACTACAGCGTTTGGAGTGAGGCAGGACGCCAATCGGCAGGGTACGGACGATCTGACCCTGCGCAAGATCATCGCGGGCAAGTGGAATAACACGGGCGTGGTGTCCGGTTTGGCTACCGGTGGTACGAGCGGGTTGAAGTATCAGGTCAATGCCGGTGTGGCGGTACTCTCGATGGGGGATGCTGACGGCAAGATGGAGGCCTATTGGCCGGGAGGGCAGACCGAGAACGCGGTAAGCGCAGGCAATGGCTCGTATGCGCGTATCGACACTGTTTACTTGCTGTCTCGTACTGGTAATCCTGATAATAAAGTGCATGCGATGGTCGCGCAAGGCACGCCATCCGCTAATCCTGCGGCTCCCGGTCTGCCGGTGGGTGCGGTGAAGCTGCGGAGTTTCAAGGTGCCTGCCTCGGCCACGAGTACGTCGGCGGCGGTGGCGGTGAGCAATGACATGGATTACGCCATCCCGTACGGGGCGAGTATGGGGTTGATTGCGCAGAACTGGGACCAGCGCTCCTATAACGGCGGATACGGGGATGATAAAGCAGTGTTTTACGAGAACGCGGTCAGCTTCACCTTGCCGACGGATAGGCTGTTGATGTTCCGGTTCGAAAACAACTTCAGTGCCGGCGACGGGCAATCCAGTGAGCAGGGGTGCACCTTCCAGGTGGATAATGCTGATTTGAAGGGTTCGAGCACGAATTTTGTGGCGTCGGGTACGGCGTGGACGCATCACGAGCACACGTGGTTCGCTCCGGTCACTGCCGGCTATCATACCGCTCGTATGGTCAAGTGGTGGCAGCACGGTTCGTATCCGGTCTACCATTATGGTGCCAACGGTTCAGGCAGCGGCCACGGTACGTGGGTTGGACAACGCCTGCAGGTGTTTGATTTCGGGGTGTCTCGATGAGTTGGAAGCACTGGCTGTGTGACCTACGGGATGGGCGTATGATCGCCCCGATCGACATCCCCAGTTTCTCGTGGACTATGAGTATCTCGGATTCGGGGTTTCAGACGACCGCGAAGAATTTGGGGGAGGAATCGGAGTCGAACCTGACGCTGCCATGGGCAGCATTGAACGCGGATACTCCTGATGAGCGGGAGCATCTCCTCTCGTCTGGCAGGCGTGCGTTGTGTAGCTCGTGGGTGGACGCCCAGTCCGCTGACCCGCGGGGTACTCCGATCTTGTGGGGTGCGATCGATGCGAGGGAAGACAGTTGGCTGGATACGAGTTTTGGTTTGCTTTCCGCATCTCAGTTGCTGGATACCAGGTATGCGGTGCGTGATGGCAAATTCTTCAACGGTCACTCCACCGACATGATCTCGTTTCAGAGGTTGAGTTTTCGTGCTATCGCCTGCGCTCTGATTGACCTCGCCACGAGTCAGAAGTCCGGCGGTACATTGCCGTTCGACCTGCCATATATGGGGGAGAAGGGGTCTCATGAGCGTATGGATTGGAAGGCGTGGAATGTGCAGAATCTGGGCGTGAACAAACTGCTCACGGAGATGAGCAACGTGCAAGGCGGGCCGGATATGACGTTCCGGCCCCGATGGTCGGATGATACGCACTGTAGAGTCCAGTTTTTGGCGGGCTCGGATTCGGATGTGTTTTTGGATGCTGACAAGCAGCCTGTAGTGCTCAACGCCACACCGTCGGGTGGCAGTTTGCAGGAGCTGAAAGTCAATCACAGCCTGCCGGTACAACGCGTATACGCTACCGGTGCTGGCACGGATGAGGCGGTGATCACCGCATTGGCGCAGGATATGAGCCAGATCACCGGCACGAATGATCCGCCGGTCTTGCGCGAAACCACCATGTCAGATACCGACTGCAACGACGTAACCCAGTTGCAAAGCAAAGCCCAAGGCGTCCTCGCTAGTAACAAGCCGCTCATCCAGATTACCGGCAGCATTGATGTCAACGATACCAATGCCGACGGGCGGCTTTTGCATCCGATGGGCTCGTTCTGGCCCGGGATGAGGTTCGATCTGGATATCACCGGCCATCCGACCCTGCCGGATAAACGCTATGAGACACGGTTGATGGAGATGAGTGGTGACCAATCCAGTCGTGTGCAATTGAAATTTGATGTCATGCCGGCACCACTCGGCTGATTATCTCTCTATGTAAGGAGGGTTATCGTGGCTAATCATCGCGATATCACCAGCAAACCTATCGTCGAGACCGCTTTGGATGTGGCTAATGCCGCATGGGATGCGGCGACCAGTCAAACCACCGGTAACATGGGTTCAGTTGCGGTGCCTAACGGGGATGGTTCGTCCACCTGGATGGGTGATATTGCTGGTATTTCGGGTATTGCGCAGTGGGTGGGGGATACGACCCCTCCGGGCAGGCCTACTGGCTTGTCTGCCACGAGTGAGAATGGTGCGGTGACGGTGAATTGGGATGGCTCGTTGGAGGGTGGTATCCCTGCGGATTTCGCGCATATCACCATTACTGCCACGGACAATAAGGGCGGGGTGTATGAGCTGGGTGAGCTGGCAGGGGCGGGTAGTCAGGCTGTAGGCGGGTTGACTGCTGGTCTGGTGTTGTCGATTAGTGCTATTGCTTATGATGATGCGCATGATCGGTCCGGGCAGCCGGCCCCGAATGCTAGTGGTGTGTCTGATTTGGTTAAGGTTACTGTCAGGTCGACGGTGCGTGCGGAGGATATCGAGCGGGTGCAAAAGGCTGCTCAGGATGCGGTCAAGCAGGCTGGTGCTGCTGCGACTGTCGCGCAGAGTGCTGCCGACAGTGCACTGACCGCCAGCACGAACGCGGCGAACGCGACCGCTACGGCCGGGCAGGCGCAGGCCGCTGCGGTGGATGCCGCCAAGCTCGCTGATCAGGCAGGGCAGACGTCGACTGCTGCTGCCAAGGCCGCACAGGATGCCAAGCAGACCGCCGACAACGCTTCCACCATGGCCACTACCGCGAGCGGTAAGGCAGACAGCGCCACACAGCTCGCCAACAGTGCGCAAGCGACCGCGAACATGGCCGCCACGAACGCGAGCGAGAAGATTCTGAACGGTGGCTTCGAGACCGGTGACCTTACAAGCTGGAAGGTCACCGGTAAAGCCGTCATCGTTAAGGGTGCCACTGACACGAATGGCACC
Organism: Bifidobacterium sp. ESL1130; assembly: GCF_058507935.1. Taxonomy (NCBI): domain Bacteria; kingdom Bacillati; phylum Actinomycetota; class Actinomycetes; order Bifidobacteriales; family Bifidobacteriaceae; genus Bifidobacterium; species Bifidobacterium sp. ESL1130. The sequence continues at coordinate 386,758 of NZ_CP196379.1, forward strand.
AAACCCCACTCGGGTAACTACCATGTACGGTTGGAAGGAGCCGCGAGTATCAGCCAGACCATGGAAGTGCGCAGTGGACGCGTTCTTAAAATCAGTGGTTGGGTCAGCTCATACACTGACGGCAGAACCGTCACCATGACCGTCAGCTGGGGTACTAGCACCGAAACCACCAAAGTGTGCGAGTTGGTTAATGGTAGTGGCGACGATAAATGGCACTTCCTTGCCAACAATAACGTTGTCGTCCCCGACTACGCCACAACCATGACCTTGACCATCAGTGCGAATACGTCGTATAACCGCTTGGACGATATCACTGTGCGTGATATCACTGAAAGCAGTCAGGCGCAATCTACTGCTACGCAAGCTCAGGCTACTGCTACCAGTGCCAATCAGGCTGCTGCCAGCGCTCAGACGGCCGCTAATCAGGCGTTGGCTAACGCCGTCGAATCAATAGCAGACCCGATGTTTACCAACGGGTTCAAGAGCTATGCGGGTAATGGCACTTGGAAGCATGGCAAAGCAGTCAACCATCAGTCGGTCAACGCTACCGTTGCCTACACCGACATCAACCCGACTGCGGCTAAAGACTGCAGTATTTGGCCGACCCCGTACGTGAGAATATCGACCGGTCAGACATGGCAGCTGTCGTGCTGGGTGCAGTTCACGGGCAAGCCTGCCAATGTCAACAGTGTATTCTCCCTTCAGGTGTCATACCGGTATGGGACGGGCACGTGGCAGTACACCACACTGGCCAGCTTGCACCAGAAGGACAGCGTCGGCGGCTGGCAGCAGCTCACCGGCAACATCACGTTCAACGGAACGAATGCCAGTGAAGCCTGTTTGTATCTGAACACACGCCGTATGCCGGGTGACACATCCCAATGTCAGGTTGCTGCGGTGAGTATGAGGGACGTGACTGTTGCCGCGGCAGCGCAGAAGGTCGCCGACCAGGCACAAGCGACCGCCGACAGCGCGCAGAAGACCGCCGCGAACGCGGCGGCGAACGCGAACCGTGCTCAAGCGGCCGCGCAGGGTGCTCAAACCACTGCGGACTCGAAGAACAAAGTGTTCATGACTGCGGCGGAGCCGTCTCATACGGGTTTGGTGCCGGGTGACTTGTGGTTTAAGGTGGGACAGTCGTTGTGGCCGAACCCCAAAATGACCCCGTCGGGTAGGAAAATCGAACACGCCACCGCCACCAACACCAAGCTGGGCAGCACCGACAGCTATGTCATCAACCTGCCCAGTCGCGACCATATCGGTGAGTCCGCCACGGCGTTCCCGGTACGAGCGGGCGAAAAATACACAGTCACTGCAGATGTGCTGCATACCAAAGGGTCGCTGAACTTGAGTTTCGGTTTGTGGTATTACGGGCAGACGTCAGGTGCCGCATGGGATACGTACGGTGGTGTGGACAGCAACGTTGCCGCGAATATCCCGGGCGCTACCGGTGCCAACTGGAGGCATTGCACCAAGACCGTCACCGTTCCGGCCGGCAAGACTAGCGCGGCGGTGTACTTCCAGATCAACCAGGCCGCCTCGGGTGGGGCTGATACATGGCAGGCGGCCAATATCACCGTGTACAAGGACGGTATCGTCTCGGACGGTAACGTGGTCGGCATTCAAGTGTGGAACGGTGCCAAGTTCGTCGACTACGATATCGTTGCCAATCAGCTGCTGGTGCCGTCCAGCGTGGGTACCACGCAGATTGCGGACAATGCGGTCACGACCGGCAAGATCGTCGCCAATGCGATCAAGGCGTTACACATTGACATGCAATCCCTGGCTGCGGATACCGCCAAGGTCGGGGCGTTGACCGCGGCGATTGTCAAGTCGGGTAAGTTTGTTTCCGCTGATGGTCGTACCGGGTTTGATAGCTCGGGGTTTTGGATTAAAGACAGCTCGGGTGCGATTATTTTTCGTGCTGATGCCTCCGGTGTGACCACAGTCGGCAAAATGATGACCGGTAAAGACGGTCAAACGCGTTGGCAGTTTGAAAACACGAAAACCTCTGACTCAGGTCAGGCTGACCCGATCACTGCAGGGAGGATGGGCTATTTCGCCAACACCGGTTCCACGCCGGCCGCGAGCATTACAGCGGTCACACGAGGAGCGACCACTAGCGTTGATATCCAAGCTCTTGGTAATAGTGAGGCTACGAACGCTGACCTGCGGTTGCAGGCCGGTGGTGCACAGACCCTGCCGTATATCGCGTTGCACGCGCCCAAGGGGCAGGTGGACATCGAGGCCAGTGTGGTCAAAATCAACGGTCTTGATGCCTCCTATTCGGTCATTGAGAATCTTACTTTGACTAAGAAGGTTGGGGCTGCTGACACGTTGGATGCGTCTGGTGTGGTGTTTGTTAACGGGCCTACGACCGGGGTTGCGGTGATCTCATTGGCTTGGGTCAACAACGGTCAGTTTCAAACGGCTTCTTGGGGTGCGGTGGCGTTGGCTGAGATGCAAGGCTGGCAGGCCACTCGTGAGGCGTTCGGTGTGTTGATGGAGAACGTGGATTTTAATCAGCTGGGTAAGAACGGGATCAATGGTGGTACTGGTAGTTCGGTGATCTCGTATCGTACCCCGGGGGTGTTTACCGTGCAGGCCAAAGCGTGGCATAAAGGCAGTTTGATTATCCCGGTCAAACGTGTCTAAAAGGGAGGTTTATAGATGACCGAAGCGGTCGTGGTGGAGATCATCAACGTGCTGGGATTGGTTGTGGTTGCTTTGTTGCAGATTCGTCAGGGGCGTGAGGCTAAGGCGCGGCAGCTGTCCCAAACTGAGCAGGATGACCGGGCGAAGCGTCAAGAGGCACTCGAGGAAGGCATTCGGGTGCTCTTGAAGGCTGAGCTGGCTCAGATTCACGCGTCCACTGTGGCGTTGGGGTTGCCGGTCAGTCTCGAACTCAAAGACGAGGCTGACCGTATCTACCATGCCTATCACGCGCTGGGGGGTAATGGTGTAGGCACGCAGTTGCATCGCGAGATTATCGAGGCCCATGTGCGTGGCAAGCAGGATGCTGTCCCGTGACCTGCCATGAATCATATTGCTTTATTGCAGTTTCAAGTTTGACCACCCTTATGAGGGTGGTCTTTTCATATCCAACAACTAACTAAACAATCAAAGGAGTCAGTCATGGCTTACGAAGATATTACTCAGTACGATGCGAAGTGTTATACGAAGGGCCGTCCGTATGGGATTAGTTCGATTACGATCCACTGGTGGGGCGACCCCAGCTCTCATCCCACGTTTGACGGGGTGATTAAGACGTTCACTTCCGGAGCTCGGCAGACCAGCGCGCACTATGTGGCCGAGGCAGGGCGTGTGGCCTGTCTGGTGGACCCTGATGATCGTGCCTGGGCGTGCGGTGATGGTGTTGGCTGCAATAGCGGTGGGAATGACAAGAGCATTTCGATTGAGTGTAATCCTCGTCAGTCTGATGGGGACTACGCGACTATTGCTGAGCTGATTCGTGACCTGCGCGCCCAGTATGGTGATCTGCCGTTGCAGCCGCACAAGCATTGGGCCAACACCGCCTGCCCGGGTACGTATGATCTGGCTCGTTTGGACAGGTTGGCGCGTGGTCTGCCTGCAGGGTCGAGTACGCCGGCAGCATCTGCTGCTCCTGTTTCGCAGCCGTCGGCTGGTGTGCTGGTGGTGGATGGTGATTGCGGTCAAGCCACTGTCAGCCAGTGGCAGCGGGTCATGGGCACCACCGTTGACGGGGTGATTTCGGGTCAGGTGCAGCCCGACGGTTCGTACGCTCGCCCCAACCTGTATTCGATCTCTTATGGTGGCGGCGGTAGCCAGCTTATCCGAGCGGTGCAACGCCAGCTTGGATTGTCCCAGGATGGTTTGCTTGGCCCGGCTACTATCCGTGCTGTCCAAGCGCATTTGGGTGTGGTGCAGGACGCGTCGTTCGGCCCCGCCACAGTGCGTGCCTTGCAGACCAGGCTGAACACTAACCAGTTCTAGGAGGTCGGTATGAGCGATAAGTATCCTGATACTGAGTTATGTACTGCGGGTGACGTAACCGAGGAGTATGAGCCGAACCGTATCATGCAGTGGTGCAAGGCCGCTGCTGTTCGAGCAGTGAAGACGATGGCGCAGGCTGCGGTGGCCGCTATCCCGACCACGGCGGCCACACTCGGTGGTGTGGACTGGCCTGTGGTTGCCGGTACTGCACTCCTAGCTGGTGTGGTGAGTTTACTGACCAGCGTGGCAGGTATGCCCGAAGTTGCCGACGGACAAAGCCTGGCAGTCTTAGGCAATATCTAATTGTTGTTACGGGCAATGGGATAAACACTGCTAACTGGTGCAGTTCCCTATTTTGATACTTAATGTTACCTAAGTGTGTTTTGTTTTATCTTAATAAGATCTTATTCCTTATGTTTCACTCTGACATTTCCCCGCAGATCAGTCGAACGCTAGGTATCCGCTAAGTTTTGCCGCGCAAGGAAAATAGTCATGGAAAGGTTCTGGACTTTCATTCGAAACCCCTTATAATGCCAACAAAAACGCCATTGTTAACGAAGTGGCGATTGTATCGCTGTGGAGCTGTAGAGGCTTACGCTTGCTGTTCTAAAGTCAGCAGCTGTAACGCTTCTCAGCTGCAAGTTTTAGCGTATCCACTTATCTGGCCTGAGAATCATGAATCAAAATGGCAATAATGATCCCGCCCTAATCAGCTGTAATCGTTTTTTGACTCACCCTCTATTCCAAGCATACGTTAGGTATGACAACCATACACAACAATCTACAAGGAGCATACCTGTGGCAGACGCTATGGTACTCAAAACACAACAATGGCTCAACGCCACCTACGGCAAAAAGCAAGGATTCGGCAAAGTCACAGAAAACGGGATCACCGGCTGGGACACCATTTACGGTCTCACCCGAGCCCTGCAAATCGAGCTCGGCATCACCGCGCTCGCCAACAACTTCGGCCCAGCCACCCAAACCAAGTTCAAAAACCGCTGGCCAAACGGCATTGCACAGCAAAGCTTTACCGACTCATCTAAGAGCAACGTATATGCCATCATTCAAGGCGCACTCTGGTGCAAAGGATACGCCTCCGAATACGGCGACCTTACCTGCACATTCAAAGGAGCCACAGGAAGCGCAATCAAGAGCCTCAAAAGCGACATGGGATTCGGTGACGGATCCACTGTCGACCTGGAAATCATGAAAACTCTGCTTTCCATGATGCAATTCAAACTCATACGCCCAGGTAAGGAAACAATTCGCAGCGCGCAACGATTCATCAACAAAACCTATCGCGCCTACACCGGCATCATTCCAACCGACGGCTTGTACGGACGCGAAATGAACACCGCACTCATCCAAGTACTTCAAGCGATCGAAGGCTACAGCCCTGCAGATGCCACCGGCAACTTCGGAGCAGGAACCCGGTCAAAACTCAAAACCATCACCGCCTCCAACGCCTCATCCAACCAATCATGGCTATGGCTCGCAACCACATCACTAACCTGCAACGGCTTCGGCAAGGAATCAACCAACACATGGACCAACGACACCAGCACACAAGTAACCGATTTTCAAAAACTCTGTGCCATCAGTGCCACTGGTACCGTCGATCCAACCACATGGATGAGTCTCCTCACATCAAAAGGAGACCCAAACCGCAAGGCGCTCGCATGCGACACCCGTTTCGAAGTCACCGACGAATTGCTAGCGAAACTCAAGTCTGACGGTTTTCGTATCGTAGGACGCTATCTTACCGAACCCGGTCAAGATAAGCTCTCCCCGAGTAATTACTTCAAGGCAATCCGTCCCGGGGAACTAGAACGTATTATCAGGGGCGGAATGAAGTTCTTCCCGATTTTCCAGGAGTACTCCACTCGTCTTTCCGACTTTACTGCGGCCAAGGGAGCACAGCACGCAGTACAAGCAGCTAAAGCAGCGCAACGCCTTCATATTCCCCCGACACATATCTACTTTGCCGTGGACTTCGATGCCACGGATCCTCAGGTTGATTCTAACATTCTTCCTTATTTCAAGGCAATTAAGGACAATATCCCAGGCAATTACAATATTGGTATCTATGCTTCGCGCAATATTTGCAAGCGCGTGAAGGATGCGGGGTATGCCACTTCCATGTTCATTTCTGACATGTCTACAGGATTCTCCGGAAATCTCGGTTTCCCCATGCCTGGTAAGTGGACTTTTGACCAATTTACCGAAATCAGCGGATACGGTGGGAAATGGGATCTCGACAAAGTTGCATACTCCGGAGCTGCAGAAGCGGTATCCACGCTTACAACTATGGACACACCAGCAGCATCTGTTGGTACGAGCATCAACACGAATAGCACCGATTATCAGCATATGGATGTTTTCTCACTCATTTGGCATCTCGAAAAGCGTTATGCTGAACTGCGCGGAAATGGGGTAGACAGAGACTTGCCAGTGTACCGAGGCATTCTCAATTACTTGGCCAAAGCCTACCTGCGCGATGGTGGTAAAGAAAGTGTATTTGCTTGGAATGTCAGTGTTGAAAAGTTCCGAAATGACAATGCTGCAACTTTAGAAAATGATGCAACTGGCAAAAAAATTATAGCTGCACTCGATAAGTATCTTGTCGGCAGCGACAGGCTAGAGATTAAAGATCGAACAGGAGGGCGAATAGATTTGGCTCACTTAGCAGCAACTTGCCTCGGATATGTTCTGCCTGGTGTTGTCCCCGTAAAATGGAAGGGTTGGGCTGGCGATCTTGCTACGGGAATTGGCAATATAAAGCGTGTTGCCACTCAAAACTCTGGAGCGCCTAGTCTTAGTATCATATCCAAAGCTTTGATTGGAGCTGGGAATGATTGGGATACTAAACCGCCGCTTTCATCTCTAAAGTTGGCAGGAGTCACAAATTCTTGTAATTTCTCTGATCTTTGTTGCGATGCCGATGCTATTTGCCTTTCTGACACGCTACGGAGAAGTAAGGTATCTACTCACCTTTTATCTGGTACTCTACTTCAGTGCTACAACCGCCTCTCATCGCTGCAAGGGAGATTTAAGGTAATAGCAACAAGTCAAGGAGCTTACACGCAAGAAGACGCAGCGGCCTTATTTTATCGAGAAATGACCGTCACGGATAACATTGCTTCGCTCGTGAATCCTATATTCATAAAGTTGTTGAAAGGATCCGCCGATCAACCATATGTGCAGGCTGCCACCACGGCATTAGCACAATTCGTTTTCAAGTAAAGCCCCTATTTATGCGAAATACGCCAACACTTGATAGACCATGCGCACCAGCTGGAAACTAGAAAGACGATAACCGTGATTAACACCATCGTGCACAATACGCCATCCAGCACAGCATCATCAACATCTGCTATGCCGTAATGCAACACGATAGCAAGCAATGCACCAGCCGCAACGGCAGTGGAATACCAGGTCAGATCATGATCTGACCGGACCCACTGCCCAGCAGCCTGCACCCCCTGCACCAGCGCAAACAATGGCAACACCACCAACACACAAATTCCAAATACCGCCATCAAACGCACGCCAAAACTCTCCGACCACATCAAACTCAACGGCCACGCCGACACCACAAAATAGAAGAAGAACAACTTCCACGCTGTCCGCTTCACATCACGTTCATACCAATCATGCGGCACTATCCATTGCAATAACCAACGTACCCCAGACCCGACAATCCAAAACACCAGTGCCGCAGCAGCCACCGGTAAACACTCCATATCTACGCTAGCGTTACCCGTACGCAAATATTCAGGCTCTAACGCTGCCATCACCACCGCCACACCAGCGCCGGCAGCACACGTATATTTCAGCAGGTCCCAATGCCGTTCAACCCAACGCCACGCAGCAACAACACCCAACGCTCCACCAAATAGCAGCACCTGACCAGGATGATTCCTCAAAAACCTAGGAACCATGTTAAGCACGGGATACTGCGGAACGATAACAACCGATACCATCAGCGACACCACGGCGAACGTGATAAACAGGCCCAGCATCACGCGCTTGGGATGATAGTGATGTTCAATACCGAGTACGGACATAAAGACCTGCCTCTCAAAGCCTATAAGCTACGGCCAGCTTACAAGACCACACCCGCCACCAGCGCCAATCAAGCGAAACCTTCACCAAAACTACGCACCGCGATTAATGACGGTACCAGGTGTAGGCGTCGTCGGGCTGAGCGTACGGGGACAGAGCGTCAGCGGGCTTGAAAACTTTGACCGCAACATGCGCGCCGGCCGACTGAGACGCCAACGATGGATCGGTGCCCTCGGGCATCTCAACCACAAGCCCCTCACCCTCATCAGCCTCGTATGCACCACCCCGATGCCCCACCGTAGCCGGACGATAATCGCGCAACACCGAGATATCAGCACGCGGATTGGCAACATACAAAGCGTGCAAATTCGGCAGTCGAAGCACAGGCAACACATCAACAACCGTGTCGGGCAGCCGCAACTCACCTATCGGCAAACCCGCCAAACTGGTCACGTCGCGCACACTCGTACCGTTCAAATCCAACGAACGCAGCAGACGCAGCTTAGACAGCACCCTGATATCACTAACCTGCGCAGAGTGCATGCTCAGATTGGTAACGTTACGCAAGTGTTCGATGCCGTCAAGTGAGGCGATAGGAACCGTTGACGGTGGTGCGGACGGTTCCGGTTGCGGTGTAGGGTCTATTTGCGATTTGGGTTCCTCTGATGTTGTGTCGTCGGCTGGTGGGGAATCCTGACTGTTCGTCTTCGATGCGCAGGTGTCGTCTATGGTCAGGTATTTCACCGAATCCAGCAACTGCCCATCCACGGCGTCATCGAGGCCCACGTCGAGTTTGTTGGCAACACAAGCAGCGAGCTGACGATCAGCGAACAACGAACGATACGTTTGCCCTGCCTGTGACTTTTGGGCACGTGATTCGTCGCTGTTGCGTCTTTCAGCCTGACCGACACTGTCTTTCGAATCGTTGCCAGACTGCGCCGGAGGCCTAGTAAATGAGCAACCAGACATATGCACCAACCCCATGGTGGCAACAATGATGAGAACAATCCGCGGTATGCGGCGAGTGCATATAGGCATGGAAATCCTGACTAGTTAAGATTGTGCGGCGATATCATGCGATACCACCGCACAATCACATGACATCAATCCTCATTCGTTCAGAGAGACGCCTGTGTATCGGACGCCTTGGTAATATCCCTCGTTATCACCGCTGAATGTATAGCATTGCCAGTTACTCGCAGTAGGAGGATGACGGCGATCACTCCAATACCATCTTCTATCTTGCGTCATGGTGTTAGTAAACCAAATCGAAGCATTGCGATTATTGCCGGGACACAACCTGATTACATACCCGATTTGAGGAAGCATTCTAAAACTGACACGCCCTCTACCTGCATAACACTGATACGAATACGTGTACCTGACCGGTATCGTACCAAGCGATGCCTTGGAGATGACCCGGTAATTGGAACCTGAGCAAGCAGATCCATACACGCCACGGGTGAGATTCGCATACTTAGGATTTTGCCAAGCCACTTTTACTGCAGGACTAGAGGCCTCCTCCAGGAGCGCATTCTGAGACGGCTGCAGTTCTTCCGATTGCTGCCGTCCGATGGTCGTTCCAATTTTTGCTGATCCGGCATCCTCCATGCCGATTGTTTGTATTTTCTCCGGTTCAAGAATATAACCCGTTTCGACGAGTTCGGCTTTCTTATCAGCTGTCGTATCCGGTGTATCTGCATACGCGCTCGGCGTGATCGCTACTGTCCCGATTAGAGCTGCACACACTGCAATGCATCCCAGCCGGGCTTTAATGAATTTCATATGGTTCATTATGGCCTCACTGTTTGTTGTTGTAGTTGGCTCTGCCACATCAAGTGACCTATACCACACTACATGATTCAAGAAGTAAAAACAATAGAATCCCACTCAATGAGGCAACTTAACAGAAATACAAAATCAGGGTTATAGGAACTGCGAAGGAAAGGCCCGAAATTCCCTTGCTATTTCAACGAAAATCGCCACCTCTTGCGAAGTGGCGATTGCATTATTGTGGAGCTGCGGGGAATCGAACCCCGGTCCGATAACCGAACCTGCAGAATTCTACGTGCGTAGCCTGCTGGCCGTATGGCAGTTTTTCTGCCCCCATCCGTATCGCAGGCAAAGGATGGCGAGCATATCTACAGTCAAAGTCCCTCAGTCGCCCTGCGGCCCAGCGCCTGAAGCAAGTCTTCTCATGACGTTCAGCATCCCCCCGAAGACGAGAGAGAGTGAACGGAGCGGCAGCTCACTGGTTAATCCTGGCGCGAAGCTCAGGCAGCGAGTGCAAACTCAGTGCGATTAGATTTAGCACTTAATTTGTTGTAGAGGTCATCACGAGTGGACTCTACATTCTCGGCACGCTTCCCTGCAGCGAGCAGGTCACCGTCGAAACCGATCAGCCCCAATCTTGAGTTATCAAGCCCCGGCAACGCCGGATGCTTCAGTATACCTTACCTCGGCTGTTTGTGCAACCGGTATCACTGCAAAGACATTGCCTCAAAATGTATCTGCAGCGTTGTTGGACATGGTGCAGCAGCCGTGCCCAACAACAGCGTACATTCCCGTGAATCCTACTTGTCGAAGAAACCTTGAATCTGAGAGGCGGAACCGTAAGAGGCTTGGGCGCCGTAGCCGGTGGCGGCGAACCCGGACACGTATGAGCCGAGCTGAGCCGCGGCCTCCAGACTGAAACCGGAGGCCAATCCGGCAAGTACGGTGCCCATGAATGCGTCTCCGCAGCCGGTGGTGTCTTGTGCCTCGACTCGCTGCGCTTCGATGCACGTCACAGTGAAGGACATCTCTGACTCATGGTGCTGGCTGTTTGCGCCCAGCACCATTGACCCCTCCGAGCTTAACGTGACGATGGCTTGTTTGAATCCGAAATCGGCCATACGGTGCGCAATGTCATCCCAATCAGCCTCCAACCAATCGCCGTTGGAAGGCTTGCCTACGCCAAGCAGCTGCGCCATCTCATGCTCATTGACCAGCAGCACATCACAGTTGGCAACGAGTTCGTCGGGCAGCGTCGCCTGGAACGGCGAGTCGTTGAGCAGTACGGTGAGCCCGGCCTCGTGTGCCAGTCTTGCCGCTTCAATAACGGTCTCCATGGGGCTCTCCAAGCACAAACCGAGTACGGAGGAGCTGAGCAGCGCCCCACGCTGGGACTGGATATAGTCCGGGCTTACCAGAGCGTTGGATCCCGGAGAATAGACGATAGTGTTCTCGCCATGTTCATCCACTGTGATGACGGTGGTGCCGCTAGGTCCGTGTTCGTGCAGCACATGCGAGGTGTCCACGCCGGCCTGGTCTAGTTCTCCTAACAGGAAATCTGCGTTGGCATCGTCTCCGACTGCACCGAACATCCGCACATCGGCGCCGATGCGTGCCGCGGCGGCGGCTTGGTTGCCGGACTTGCCGCCCGGCAATATTTCCAACGCTCCGCCGTTTACGGTTTCTCCTGGCTCGGGTAGGCGCGCAGTGGTGACGGTGTAGTCGGCGTTCATGGAACCCACCACGCTCACCGAGCCGTTGATGTGTTCGAGCTGTGCAAGGGTTTCGTTCATGGTTGTCTCGCTTGGGTCGGGGCGTCCCGCTTGGATTGGGTTGGCGTTACCTCCTAATATAGCAATGTCTCACAGCAATATTCGTTACGCTGCGGAATCGTTGGAATTGCTGGCATTTGGACTGCCATGCCGCCTGTTGGCGCGTTTGGCACGACCCGGGTTTATACTGAGAGCGTATTTGTTTCTCAAGTACTTTTCGTTGGCTCGAATGGATTAGATAATGAAAAAACTTATCCTTGATCTTGACACCGGCGTGGACGATGCGCTTGCTATCTCCTACGCCTTATCTAGCCCGGAAGTGGAGCTTATAGGCATCACGGCCACGTACGGCAATGTAGTACTCGAACAGAGTATGCGGAATTCCTTGGCTATCACAGAACTGTATGGGCACCCAGAGGTCGGTGTGTACCCTGGGTTGCCGCATGCCAGTGCACAGCAATCGTTCACGGTGGGCGAGGTTTCTGCATTCATCCACGGCAAGAACGGCATTGGCGAAACCGTCATACCTGACTCGCCGCGTAGTGCGGAAACCACTTCGGCGGTTGATTTCATCATAGATTCGGCTCACCGCTACGGCAGTGATCTGATTTACGTGCCTACCGGCCCGATGACCAATATCGCCGCGGCGCTCGCCAAAGCCCCTGAGATCGCAAAGGAAATTGGTTCCATTGTGATTATGGGAGGTGCGCTCACCGTACCGGGTAACGTAAATGCGTGGAGTGAGGCAAACATCAGTCAGGACCCGGAGGCGGCGAACGTACTGTTCCACTCCGGTGCCCCAGTCACCATGATCGGCCTCGACGTGACACTGCAGACGCTGCTGACCTATCAGGAGACCCAGCGTTGGCGTGACTTGAACACGCCTGCCGGCACGTTCTTGGCGGATATGACTGACTTCTACATCAAGGCTTATGAGACCACGGCGCCCAAGTTGGGTGGCTGCGGCCTGCATGATCCGCTCGCTGTGGCGGTGGCCATTGATCCCACGCTGGTTACCACGCTTCCCATCAATATGCAGGTAGAGACCGAAGGGGCGACCCGTGGCCGTACCATCGGCGACGGCGACCTGCTGCGCGATCCGGTAAAGACATCTCAGGTAGCCGTCGGCGTCGATGTCGAACGGTTCCTGAGCGAATTCATGACTCGTATCACCGCACTGGCAGGGAGGTGATAGAAAATTATGCTAAGGCTGCACGTTGCAGCCCTTTCCAGATGCTCGATTCTCAATGTCTACCGATAACCATCCGGTCAATTCATTAGCATTCACACGTTTCAACTCCTAAGGGAACTCTTCATGAACGAACAAGCTTCCAGCACGACCACCGATAAAGAAGGTGTGTCCGACGCCGAGAACGCGAAGGCCGTAAAGGCTCTCATCCTCTTACTCATCGCTTTCATCCTGGGCACGTTGTGCCTGCAAGGCTTCAATCTGGTATTCACGCAGGTAGGCCAAGACGTGGGCGCCCCCGCCCAAGCCTCACTCATCACGGCACTGCCCAGCATCGTGCTTGGCATCGTCTGCTTCCTGTACGGTTCGCTCGGTGACTTCATCTCCTTGAAACGACTGGTGTCAGTCGGTCTGATAGTGCTGTTCCTCGGGTCGATTTTCGGTTTCGTGGCCAACTTCCTGTTCCCCGCGAATCTGTGGACGGTCATCATCGCACGCGTTCTGCAGACCGCCGGCGAGCAGGTGACCGGTTCGGCCTACTTAGTGGTGGCCACCAAATACCTGCGCCCTTCGCTCAAGGTGATCTTCTTCGGCATCTACACCGCTGGCTACCAGCTCTCCTCCGCCATCGGTGTTTTCGCTGCAGGTATCCTCAGTTCCATACACTGGCAGTACCTCTTCCTCATTCCCGCCGTCACCATCTTCTTCCTGCCTGCGTTGCTCAAGAATTTGCCTGACAAGTCTCAGAAGGGACACAAGGTGGACTGGGTCGGTTTCACGATTTTCGGTCTTGCCTCTGCATTCCTGGCATTGTACTTCTCCTATATGAAGGTGTGGATGGTACTGGTGGCTGTGGCGCTGTTCGTGGTATTTGCGTTCTACATCTCTCGCGCTTCCGACCCATTCGTCACTCCCGCCTTCTTCAAGAACACCCGCTGGGTGAAGGCCATCTTCCTCATCCTGTTCTTCTACTTCATCAACTATTCTGCCTCGCCTATCATGAACGCCATCGGCAGTAGCGTGTACCACATGACCACGGCACAGGTATCGCAGCACATCGTGTGGGCGTTCGTGGTGGCTGCCATCGTGGGCACGAGTTCCGGCGCCATCGTGGATCGCATCGGGCGTCAGGCGTCCATCATCATTGCCGCAGTGCTTATCATCTGTGGTGCGGCCGGCACCGGCCTGCTGATCAATTCAGGTTTCTGGGCGATGACCGGTACCATCTGCGTCTTCTACGCTGGTATGGGCATGCTCTACTCCCCGGTGATGGATACCGTGCTGGGCACGCTGCCTACCGAGCAGTCCGGGCGCGGTGTAGGCATGAATGATTTGGCGATGAACATCACTGCCTCCATTGGCGTGGCCATCATCGGCACCATCATCTCCGACCAGAGCCTTGCCGGCTTCTCGTTCATCGGCAAGACCGGTGCTGCAGCTAACTATTCCAACCTGCTGTTTGGCTGCGCCGCAGTAGTGCTCATTGCGCTGGTTTACTACTTGATTGTGCGCAAGGGCATCTACGGCAAGGGTGAAGCCGAGATTTCGGCCAGCAAGTAGGCTTCTCCTCTCGCGCTGTGGGATGTTCTCCATGGGGCAGAAGGCGAATGGAAACCGCGTCCGCTTCGGCGGCGCGGTTTTCTTGTCTTTGGTGCAGGTGTTCAGCAGGAGTGCGGCGCCGTGCGTGCACACCATATCTTCGATATGTGAAATTAGTCATATTGTGATGTATACGCTAGACTGGCAGTACCTGCGGGTTCGCAGCGTGAGAAAGCGGTTCTCAAGGAGGGTATCATGTCTGAGTTTGATTTGGGTGAAGGCCTGCACAAAGTGTTCCTCGCCGGTGTGGGGGCGCTGGCTACCACGGTGGAAAAAGGACAGGAGATCGTTGACGACTTGGTCAAGAAAGGCGAGCTTACCGTGGCTCAGGGCAAGGAACTCAACGCTGAACTGAAGCATACCGCCGAACAGACCAAAGAACGTCAGGATCTGCGTGACGATGCCTCTGCTACATCCGAGCAGTAGTGCAGCAAAGGAGACCATAGGTCTCTTCTCTACGCGCGCACCCTCGTTTGACGAGCGGTACCACCTCACCCGTCGCGGCAAGCTTAAGCGGTTGCGCGAGATCGCGCAGGTCATGGTGCGGTTCGACATCTTCCATGGTGTCACTCCCCGTGGCCTGCGCCTTATGCTTGAAGACCTGGGGCCTACCTTTGTCAAGGTCGGCCAGATTCTTTCCATGCGTTCTGAAATTCTGCCGCAGCATTTTTGTAACGAACTCACCAAACTGCGTGCCGATGCTGATCCCATGCCATACGAGACCGTTACCGCGACACTGGAGCGGGAATACGGTAGGCCGGTGGGAGAGATTTTTGCTGAGATAGATTCCAAGCCCCTTGGTTCGGCGTCGCTGGCCCAAGTGCATCGAGCCACGCTCATTACCGGAGAGGACGTCGCGGTCAAAGTGCAGCGTCCCGGAGTGCGTGAGACCATGGCCGAAGACATCGCCATTCTGCGTTCCCTTGCTAAAGGCGCCACCAAGATGATGGGTGATAACACTCAGATAGTGGATTTGCAAGGTGTGGTGGAAGAGCTGTGGGACACGTTCGAGGACGAGACGAACTTCTTGTTGGAGGCGCGCAATCTCGACGAGTTCAAACGCTTCTGCAAACCTTACCATTACATGGACTGCCCCAAGCCATACATGGATTTGTGCACGGCGCACGTAGTGGTCATGGACTATGTGGAAGGCATTTCGCTTTCCCATGTGACTGATCTTGAGTCGGCCGGCTATGACTTGGAAGAGATCGGCACCAAGTTGGTCGACAACTATACCGTTCAGATTCTTGATAACGGCTTCTTCCATGCTGACCCCCACCCAGGCAACATCATTATCTCTGATGGGCATATTGTGCTGATTGATCTGGGCATGGTGGGTAGGCTCGACCAACGTCTGCGTCAAGTGCTGAGCAGCATTGTGATGGCTGTCGGTGAGCAGGATTCGCCAGGACTGGCCGACGGGTTGCTGCGTTTGACCGGCAAACGGCTGGGCTCGCAGGAGTATGGTGGTCTGCTCGCCGATCTTGATGGCATTGTGGAGGAGTACGGCAACGTAGACTTGGCGGATCTCAACCTGGCGACCTTTCTTGAAGCGGTCATGAACCTGACCAAGAGACACGGCATCGAAGTGCCGAGCAATATCACCACTGTGGGGCGGGCGCTGGTCACTCTGGAAGGATTGCTTGACGAGTTCATTCCCAACATCAACATGATTGAAATCATCAGCAAGCACTTGGTGCAGGGCAAGACTACTGGGGCAGCGGGCAAGGAAGAGCTGAAGAGTCTGACTATCGAAAGCAGTAAAGCCCTGCATGGAGTGCTGTCGGCCTTGGCTGATTCACAGACCGCTGCACGTATGCTCACTCGTGGGCAGCTCAAAATCAATATGGAGTTGGTGGGATCGGGGGAACCGCTGCAGCAGATTTCCGACATGACGAACCGGTTGACCATGGCATTGATCGTGGTGGGACTCTTTGTTGGGTCTTCCATCACCTATTTTGCTGGTATGAAGCCAATTATCTTCGGTATTCCCGTGGTGGGGTTCATGGGGTATGTGGTGGCGTTTGCACTGTCGCTATGGATTGTGTTTGATATTTATTCCAAACGCAGGCGCGCCAAAGCAAAGGCGAAAAAGCGCTCTCGGTAGCGGATTGGGGCTTCGCCTTGTATCCCTCGCAGAAGCCTTGCTGACAGGCACGTATCAGGCTTTTGCGAGGGACGTTGCAGACGTCAGACTCAGTCTGCGTACATGCTGTGAGGGCCCATGTCTTCAGGCAGACCGTTCATTAGATTGCTCACTGAACCCGATTCGAAGACGGAACGGATACCTGCAGCCAGAAGCGGCGCGATGGAGAGCACCGTCATGTTGGGCAGGCGCTTGGACTCCGGCACGGGCACAGTGTCCATGAGTACGATCTCGCGCACGTCGCAGTTTTGCAGGCGTTCGATTGCCGGGCCGGACAGCAGGCCGTGCGTGGCCACGAGCGTGACGCTCTTGGCTCCGGCCTTGCTCAGGGTGTTGACGGCCTCACAGATGGTGCCTGCGGTGTCGATCATGTCATCAACCACTACGCAGTCGCGCTCGGCTACATCTCCGATGATGCCATGAGCTTCGGCGTGGTTGGGGCGTGTGATGTCTCGTGTCTTGTGGATGAAAGCCAGCGGCAGCCCGCCGAGCTTGGCGGCCCACTGCTCGGAGACCTTGATGCGGCCGGCATCGGGGGAGACGATGGTTGCATTCTCGAGCGGCAGAGAACCTTTGACGTAGTCCAGCAGCACCGGCATGGCGGTGAGATGATCAACTGGACCGTTGAAGAAGCCTTGCTCCTGAGAAGCGTGCAGGTCGACGGTCATAATGCGGTCGGCACCGGCCGTATAGAAGAGGTCGAACATAAGACGCGCGGTGATGGGTTCGCGGCCCTGATGCTTCTTGTCTTGACGAGAGTAGCCCATGAAGGGCGCCACGACGGTGATGGAGCGAGCCGAAGCGCGCTTGAGCGCGTCAATCATGAGCAGCTGCTCCATGATCCACTGGTTAATGGGATCGGTGTGGCTTTGCAGCACGAACACGTCAGCTCCGCGTACTGGTTGGGCGAACCTCACATACATCTCACCGTTGGCGAAGTCGTAGGCGGTAGTTTCGAGTAGGTCGCAGCCTAGGCATGCGGCTGTGGATTCGGCTTGCTTGGGATAGGCGCGGCCTGTCACGAGCGCCATGCGCTTCTTGGAAGTACCGTTCAAAATCGCCGACATGTCTTGCCTTCCGATTGGTTCTGGCTCCGCTGATTCACGGTGCATCGAGTCAGCTTCTAATATACAGGCAACCGCGCCATTTCGTGCGCTCTTGGTGTCGGCAAAGTCAGTGTGTGAAGTTAAGCTTGAAAACTAAGTGTCTTCGGCCGTTTGGCTCGCCAGTCGGTCGTAGAAGCTGAAGCATACACACTCCTGCCGCGGAAGTACCGTGGCCGACTTGAGTCCGAAGGAGGTGGGTGATGTCTGCACATAAATACGAACTGATGTTCATTGCTGATCCTGATCTGGATGAGCGCGCCGTCAGGAAGCTGACCGATCAGTACATGGAAACCGTCACTAAAGAGGGCGGTAGCGTTGAGGAACCCGATATCTGGGGTCGCCGCAAGCTCGCGTACGAGATTAACGACAAGAGCGAAGGCAACTACGTTGTGGTCAACTACAGCTGCGAGCCGGCCGTAAGTGCCGAGCTCGACCGCGTGCTGAACCTGAACGATTCCGTGATTCGTACGAAGATCCTTCGTAAGGATGCCAAGTAAACGTACGACAATGAGGCCTGATAATTAAAGGTCTCACCGGTACATGCAAACAATTGGCAGGCCGCTTTGCGGCAGACAATAGGAGGTACGCTGTGGCAGGGGAAACGACCATAACGATTATCGGAAACCTGACTGCGGATCCGGAGCTGCGCACCATTGGCAGCGGCTCTTCCGTGGCGAGCTTCACGATTGCGTCGACGCCAAGAAGCTTTAACCGCAATTCCAACCAGTGGGAGGACGGCAACGCGCTGTTCATGCGCTGCTCGGCATGGCGGGACTTGGCTGACCACTGCGCTTCCAGCTTGACCAAAGGCATGCGAGTCATTGCTACCGGTCGGCTGCAACAGCGTTCTTACCAGGCTAATGACGGCACCAACCGCACGGTGGTGGAGATGACGGTCGATGAGATCGGTCCCTCGCTCCGCTATGCCACTGCCCAGGTGCAGCGTCAGGCACAGGGCGGCGGCTTCCAAGGCGGCAACGGCGGCGGAAACAACTACTCCGGCGGCAACTCCAATGGGGGTTACCAAGGCGGGGCAGGATATTCCGGCGGCGCAGGCTACCAAGGTGGCGCTTCCCAGGCTCCGCAACAGTCCGCTCCGGCGGCCGATCCGTGGGGTTCCTCCACGTCGTCCGGCGACGGTTTCTCGTCCTTCGGGGGGAGTGCCGACTTCGGTGGCGATGGTGACGAGCCTGAATTCTGAGCCAGTAAGCGCCGCCTGCACCACGCCGCGCATGCAGTACCAATCGTATAACGCGTATTAAAGGAGAACATCGAAATGTCACGCAAGAGGCCGCAACCACCGGTCAAACCATTCAAGAAGAAGCCGAACCCGCTGAAGGCTGCCAAGATCACTGAGATCGACTACAAGGACGTGGCACTGCTGCGTAAGTTCATCTCGGATCGCGGCAAGATCCGTTCCCGCCGCATCACCGGTGTCACCGTTCAGGAGCAGCGCAAGATCGCTCTCGCCATCAAGAATGCGCGAGAGATGGCTTTGCTGCCCTACTCCAGCAACGGTCGCTGAGGGGAGAATAATCATGGCTGAAACAAAGATCATTCTTACCAAGTCCGTTCCCGGCCTCGGCCAGAGCGGTGACGTGGTCGAGGTCAAGTCGGGCTACGCTCGCAACTACCTCGTGCCGCAGGGCCTGGGCTTCGCCTACAGCAAGGGCGCGGCAGCTCAGATTGAGTCGCTGAAGCGCGCTCGTCTGGCCAAGGCCGTAGCCACCCGTGAAGACGCCGTGGCAGCCAAGGCCGCCATTGAAGGTTCCGTCGTGGAAATCTCCGCGAAGGTCTCCGATTCCGGCAAGCTCTTCGGTGGTGTGTCGGCGGTTGATATCGCTACTGCGCTGGAAAGCAAGGCTGCGGTTGACCCCAAGCGCATCACGGTCGACGCCATCAAGACCACGGGTGACTTCGCTGCCACTGTGGCTCTGCACCCGGAGATCAGCGCATCCTTCACGGTGCGCGTCATCGCTGAGTAGTGCTGTGCTATAGCGCAGGATAGCGGGTCAGCGTAAACGCTGAATAACGCTGGGAGGGTCATCACCTATGAGGTGGTGGCCCTCTTTGTATATCGTCGTCCCGTACACATAGCACAAGGTTCGGTTCCTTGCGCGGATTCAAGACGCATGGAACCGAACCCTGCCGAGCGCGGCTGGTGTAGGTGCTGAAACACATGCGTGCGATGGCTTTTGCCTGGCGCATGGCTTAGGAGTTTCAACCCCTGTGTCGCGCTGCTTGCACTAGTCCTTGTCTTTAGCTTCCTTGGCTTCAATCTCCTCCTTGGTCTTCACGTCGTCGACGTTCATCTCCAGCTGTACTAAGTTCAGTCCGGTCATCTGCTTGAGTGCCTGGCTGCACTTGTGTGTCACTTCCTTGAAGAGCGCATTGGCGTCGGTGCCGTAGCGGATGGTGGCGTTCATCTTGAGCGACACCTGTTCTTCGCCCACATTGGCGCTGATGCCCTTCTTCGGGTCGTCGCCGCTGGTCACGGCATCCGCCAACTCGTTGAGCGCGCTGCCGTTGAGCGAGATGATACCGTCAATCTGTTGTGCGGTGATGCCGACGATTTTACGGATGACGTCATCGTCGAAGGTAAGTTTGCCTTGTACTTCTTGAGTGGTTTCGTTGTTGGTGGTCATGGTATCCTCCTAATTTGCTATTTTGTTCAAAATTGCGGTGGCCAGGCGTTTGGGTGAGCCTAGTCCTTTACTGGTAAGCCAATGCCCTAGCGCGGCTCCGATCAGGGTGGCCACGAGGACGATGAGCATGGGCAGGAACCCTACGGTCAGCCACACCACGCTGATGAGGAATCCCAGCAGCGCACCGAATGTTGTAGTGTTCATTGCTTTGCCTCCTTTGGTGATTGATGGTGGATGTGTATGGCCGTTAGGTCACGTCAATGGTTTCGCCGGGTTGGTATGGCCTCAGTCTCACCTTGACTTTGCGTACGGAGATACCGAGGATGGTACCGAGATTATGTTCGGCGTCTGCGCTGATACGCTGCCCCAAAGTCGTCATATCGACCGGCTCGACCACTGTGGCGCTGATGGTGATGATTGCGTCCTGCTTGCGGCGGCGAAGCTTGACTGACGATTCGGCGTTGGCTAGCTGCGGGTACTCGCGAGAGAGCATGGCCGTGAGGCTGTGTTCTACGCCTTTCTTGCTGATGGTGAGCTTGTGGCTGCGATCTTGCGTAAGCGTCAAGGTCTTTGTAGTGGTAGGTACAAAGAGGATGATCAACCACGTGCACAGCGCCACCAGTGCACAGTAAGCACAGGATGCCAGAGTGAACCATTGGCCGGCTTCACTGCCTAACCATGTTGTTACGGCATCGGCTGGTGACCATGAGGCCAGCAGCATGGTTGCCGCGAAAAACAGGGAGAGCAGCAGCTGAATGACCGCAATCCAACCGATGAGTAATTTGCTACCGTGTTTCATGTCGCCTCCTTCACATTGCGATGGAAACCTCTTGATTCCCACGGTAGGAGGTTTGGAATGGCTTTGCAGGGTTCTTTGCCGGCAGCAATGAAACGTGCGTGAACGGGTGAATAAGGATAAAATAGGTAAGGTTGTGCACTGTCGGAATTGGTTCACTGCTGTGGCATCATGCGATGTAATGTCGTGTTTATGTAGCTGCCGCGTTTTTGTATGCGGTGCGTGACGTTTGATGCATGTAGATGTCTGAACCGTCATACCAAACGAATTCCGACCCGCTACTAAACTACATAAAGGCCGGCTTACGCAAGCTTGGTCTCATACAACTTTTCAAAGGAACATCCGTGCAAGAAGAACGTGTGCCCACCGGCACCAAGCTGTCCATCGCCGCTTCGGCGCTGCTCTCGTTCATAGGCATCCTCACCGAAACCTCGCTCAACGTCACATTCCCTACCATGACGCGCGAATTCGGTCTGCCGCTCTCCACCATCCAACTGCTCACCTCCGGGTATCTGCTCATGGTGACGCTGGTGATGAGCACCTCGGCGTTCCTGCTCAAACGTTTCGATGCACGCCCCCTGTTCCGTGTCGCGATCATCATCGCCATCACCGGCACGGCCATGTGTCTGATCCCCGGCAACTATTGGGTATTGCTCGTCGGTCGGCTCCTGCAAGCCATGGCCACGGGCATCTCCACGCCGTTGCTCATTCACGTCATCCTCTCCCTTATCCCCATCAGTCGTCGCGGTACCTACATGGGCCTGGCCAACATGGTCACCTCGTTCGCCCCGGCGCTCGGGCCCACATACGGTGGACTGATCAACCACTACTTCTCGTGGAGGGTCATCTTTGTGGCCGTGCTGCCACTGCTGCTTATCGCCTGGGTGCTCGGTGAGCTTGGCCTGCGTCTGAAAGCCAGCGGCACCGACAAATCCTTCGACGGCATCGGCTTGGTGCTGTTGTGCTTCACGCTGCTGGGCATCACACAGATCTTCGACCAAATCAGCCAGGCAGGAGGATGGTCGTCTCGCGTCGGTCTGGCTATCGCCGTGGCTGTAGTGGCGCTCGCGCTCTTCTTGTGGCGTTGCCTGCGATCCAAGTCGCCGCTGCTCGACGTACGGTTGCTTAAGCAACCCATCATCGCGTTGCGTGGAACGAACTATTTCATTCTCCAGTTCATCAACATCGGAAGCTCGTTCCTGCTGCCGGTCTTTGCGGAGACGTTCCTGGGAATCAACTCGCTCACCGCTGGCCTGCTGTTGCTGCCGGGTTCCCTGCTTGGTGCCGTGGTCGCTCCGCTGGTCGGCAAGCTGTATGACCGCCGTGGGCCGGCTCTTGTGCTCGTCATATCCAACGTGTCGCTGCTGATCGGTGCCACTACGCTTTTCGCGCTCACGGGCAAATCCACGGTACTGCTGCTCGCCGGGTTGTATATGTTCCTGCGATTCGGTTTCAACTTCGGCTACGGCAACACCATGTCGGATGCCAGCAAGTTTGTTGAGGGCAAGCGCCAGACTGACTTCAACTCGCTGTTCAACGTGCTGCAACAGTACGCTGGGTCGTTGGGCACCACGGTGCTGTCCATGTCGCTTTCGGTGAGCGAACTGCACATGCCTGCACATCCGCAGGCCGCTGCGGCTGCCGGTGCCGAGCACGCGTTCCTGCTGCTCATTGTGCTCTCGGCGCTGGCTTTGGTGCTCACGCTGGTTTCCATTAAGGTGCGGAAAGCCCCTGAGGTCGCCATGCAACCGGTGGATGCGTAGCTGAGCATAGGCGTGCCGGTATGCCTGAGATGGTTCATGGTGCGGTGTGCTTGCCGACAGACTGTAACGGCTTGACTTGAAGCCGGGTTGAAGGCGTAAGCTGCAGGTGATGTGCTGCGCATGGGCGCGGCACGGTTACCAAAGGAGCATTGATGGCTAAGAAGCAAACCGCGGGACGAGAGCAATTGGGAGACTTTGCCCCGCAATTCGCACAGTTGAACGATGATGTGTTGTTTGGCGAAGTATGGAGTCGTGAGGGTGAGCTGTCGGCGCATGACCGTTCGATGATCACTATTTCGGCAATTATCGCGATGGGTGCCACCGAGCAGCTTGACGCGCACCTTACCATAGGCAAAGCCAATGGCATTACACAATCTGAAATCGCTGAGATGATCACGCATCTTGCGTTCTATGTGGGCTGGCCCAAAGCATGGTCGGCATTCAATCGCGCCAAGGGCATCTGGGAGCTCGACGAATAGCGTGTGCCTCGGGTGGGGTTGTGCTGTGCCGAGTGGCGCAAGCGTTTCGTGCACGCGGGTGTGAACAAGGAAACTTGTGATAAAAGTCATAGATTCTGCAAGGAAAAACGGCGGAAAACAGCCATTTTAACATGAACCGAAATGATATGGTGAAGGAGATTCAGTAACGAAGATTTCTAAGAGACGAGGTTGATCAACATGGCGAAAATCAACGCGGCAGACAAGCTGGTCCAGGTCATGGAGGCCTGGGGCATCGACAACGTGTACGGGTTGCCCGGCGACTCGGTCGATACCACAGTGGAGGCGCTGTACCGCGAGCGCGACAAGGTAAAGTTCACTCAGGTGCGTCACGAGGAGGTCGCGGCCCTCGCCGCCGCCTCCCACGCCAAGCTGACCGGGCAGGTGGGCGTGTGCCTGTCCATTGGCGGCCCGGGTGCCATCCACATGCTCAACGGCCTCTACGATGCGAAGATGGATCACGTGCCGGTGGTTGCCATTTTGGGTGAGATTCAGTCCCACCTGCTCAATACGGGCTACTTCCAGGAAGTCAACACCGCCAAGCTGTTCGATGATGTGGCTGTGTACAACAAGCTCGTCACCAGCCCCGAGACCGTGCCGGCCGTGATGGATGAGGCCATCCGCATGGCCTACCTGCACCAGGGCGTGGCCGTGCTGACCATCCCCGATGATGTGCCGGACCACAAGATCGAAGATACCTTCCAGCCTACCGCCGACAAGTTCCAGCGCGCTCACCCGGTCATCAACCCGGCCGACGTGGACAAGGCCTTGGAGATGATTCATGCCGCCAAGCACCCGGTCGCCTTCTTCGGCGTGGGTGCCAAGGGGGCGCAGGCCGAGGCCAAGGAGTTCGTGGAGCGCTACTCCATGCCGTTCATCCAGACCATGCCTGCCAAGGGCACCATCGATGACAATCATCCGAACGCGTTGGGACAGATTGGCAAGTTGGGCACCAAGCCTGCCTACGAGGCCATGTTCGACGCGGATTTGCTGGTGCTTGTGGGCACGGATTATCCGTACGCACCGTATCTCAACAAGTCCATTCCGGCCATCCAGATCGAGCTTGAACCCACGCGTATCGGCAAGCGCCATGCGGTCGAGGTCGGCATGGTGGCGGATGCCAAGGATGCGCTCTCACAGCTCAACGCCAAGGGTGAAGCCATTGCGGAGACTGGCTGGCTCAAGGCTTGCCGTAAGAACATGGGCACGTGGCGCAAGTGGATGGAGGATGTGAAGAACAAGTCGCACAAGGGCGTTCTGCCTTCGCGCGCCTTCTCCACCATGAGCGACATCGCTCCCGACAACGCCGTGTGGTCCATCGACGTGGGCACCTCCACCTCCTTCGGCGCCCGTTTCATCGATGCCAAGGCTACGCAGAAGTACATCATCTCGGCTTGGCTGGGCACGATGGGCTGCGCTCTGCCTGGTGCTATCGCTTCCAAGATCGACATGCCCGACCGTCCGGTGTACGCCGTGTGCGGCGACGGCGCGATGGCCATGGTGATGCAGGACTTCGTCACCGCCGTCAAGTATGAGCTGCCGATTGTGGTGGTGGTCTTGAACAACCATCTGCTCGCCTTCATCGAGTACGAACAGCAGTCCGTGGGTCAGCAGAACTACGGCATCGACCTGGCAGACATCGACTTCGCCAAGTTTGCTGAGGCGTGCGGCGGCATCGGCGTGAACGTGCACAACGATGAGGAGTTCGCGCAGGCGTTCGAGAAGTACAAGAACCCCACCAAGCCGGTCATCATCAACTGTGCTTCGGACGACGAGGCTCCGCTGCCGGGCAAGATTGTTTGGGACGAGGCCAAGGGCTACATGAAGTTCGGTTTCGACTACTTCGGCGAGCAGTTCAAGATTCCGCAGCTGCCCCCGCTCAAGGAGATCATGCGTCAGTTCCTGTAAAGTCTGCAAAGGCTGACCGGTCAGTGTGCTGATTTGGACGGTGCCCCTTGCATTTGTCGGTTTCCGGTGGAATCACCGGAAACGACGGGTGTGAGGGGCATTTGCGTATGCGAGGCACATGTCGGGTTCGGGAGCTGGTGGTGATGTGTGTACATGCCTCATCGCACAAGTCACCATTATATCTCGGTGGGCTTGTGTTCCAAAGTCGTTTAGCGCGTGGCCCATTTACTGCATAAACGCATATTCCTTGCTGCTTCGGGCGCATACTGGAAGTGTCACCGTGCGCGTCCGTGCCTACTGCGTTGGTATGAACGCCGTACAGGAGCAGAGGAGGCAGATATGTCCAGGAAGCATGGAACGTCAGGGAGTTCAACGACGAAGCCGCTGATGAAGCGAGTGCTGACATGGTTCAGTGCTGTGGCTGGAACGGTGGCGATGAGCCTGACCGGAGCGGTAGGCGTGGCGGCGGCTGAGCCGGTGCGTGGCACCGACGGGGCAAGAATCGTGGCCGGCGCCGGAGAAGGACGATACAAGGAAAGCATCGACTGGCTGCAATGGGCGACGGAGCCGGATCAGACCATTGAAACGAACACCACGAAAACCGTGTGGTCAACGCCGCACGACGCCGGCAATGACCAGTGGATCGCCACGCAATGCTCGGTGACCGCCAAGCCTGGCAGCCCGCTGGAAACCTACCGGACCGGGGAATTCTACGGTGACGCGTTCAGAACCATGTACGACATCGGCGCCAACAACATTGTGGGTGTGGCCAACAGGGACGACGCCGGCACTGCCGTTTTTGATTACAGTTGCAAAGAATACGTTATTCCCTCCGTCGGAGCGCCGACGCTTGACGGCGAGACCGTGCCGCAGGGTGCTCAGGAACAGCCTCTGGAAGGACTGGTGTTTGCCGATGCCGAGTCCAACAACTGGCTGTGGTACCAGACGGAAAGCATAGGCGTAAGCCCGTTGCCGGACGGTACCACGCCCGGCAACGTTCCCACGTGGCGTCTGCTTGACAGCTACCGCACCGACGGTTGCGATACCAGCTCCTTGGCGCAGCTTGATCAGAATACGGGCGCGATGACGTTCCGCTCCAACGGCGGACAGTGCGCCAATGACGGGTACGGCAACAAAGGACCGGCTTCGGCGATGTTCCTGGAGAATTCGCAGAGTGCCGAGGTGAGTGTCAAAGGCGGAGGGCGTACGGCCGTCGCCTTGGGCGTGATGCCGGCCTTGGACTTCGGTGATGCCCCGCAAAGCTACGGCACCGCGAGTTCGCAGTTCGGTCCCGGCTGGCAGGGTGGACAACTCGGCACGGACATCACCCCCAGTGCGGATGAGAAGGATGAAGGCTGGTACAATCTCTCCAAAGCACGCGAGGAAGGAACAGAGCCCGGCACCAACGTGGCCAACGAGTCCGGATTGCTGGCCAACATGACGCAGGCGACGCCGCGTCTGGGTGAACGTGAGGATTCCGAAACTGCGAACAGCGCCAGCCAATGGGCCGACGGTGACGACAAGACCGGTGCCGCCCAGCCTGCACCCGGAGACGAGGACGGCGTTGCCGTCAGCGAAGATACCGACGGCCATGAGGTGGTCGAAGTCGCGCCGAACATGGCGAACCATACGTTCAGCCAACAAGTCAAGTGCGCCGGAACAGGCAACGTGCGTGGTTGGATTGACTGGAACCGCAATGGTACGTTCGACGGCGCGGACGATGCCAGCAATACCGTGGCATGCCCGGCCAGCGGCAATGTGACATTGCAGTGGACGGTTCCAGCTGATGTCAAACGGTCCGTAGCAGGGGACGATGGCGGGCAACCCACATTCGAACGAGTGAGGATCGTACCGAGCTCCAACAGCGCGCCGGAGCCGACTGGTTTCACCCCAGCCGGTGAAGTCGAAGACTATCAGGCGGCAGTCCGCATTCCGGTCATCAGCGTGATGGTCAACCTGCCGAGCAATGATTTCGCCTCCACTGGTGGACGCGGCAAACCGAGCGACCAGTTTGAACTGTCGCTGAAGGACGGGCAAGGCAACAGCCTGGCTACGGCGAGAACCGAAGGAGAGGCAGGAGGAGCTCAGACCACTCCGGCGACGGCGCTGATATCCGACAGCCCGGCACAAGCCGGGGCGGACTACACCATCGGTGCAAGCTTGACACCGGGATCCGCAAGCCAGGACGGCGACTACAGCACGGCCATGCAATGCCGCGACATCAGCCGCCCGAATTCCCCTGCGGTACCTGTAGACTCGGCGACCGGTGCGATCACTATGCCCGGTGATGACGCCAATGTTCAGTGCATCATCTCCAAGGCACCCACCGACGAATCAACGCATGCCCGGCTCACGTTGAGCACCGTGTTCCAGAACGACTACAGTGCGGCCCTTCCCGATCCGACTTCGGTGAGCCGTACGGCCACATCCAATGACGGCACGGTCAACGAGATGAACAACGGCATCATGGAGCTGATGGGCGAGGGCAGCTATGCCATCGCCGGTGGCGCCAAGGATGGTTATTCACAGCCTGTCATCGCGTGCAGTGTGGACGGTGGAGCCATGACCCCGCTGCAAGGCGAACTCGCCATGGAGGACAGACATGAATACAACTGCACCCTGACCTACACCGGCAACCCCGGGTCGGTCGCATGGACAAAGCAGGACAGTGCGGACGGCCGATTGCTGGCAGGGTCCACATGGATCCTCACCGATCCGCAGCGAACCACGCAGCAGATCAACGACTGTGTGGCTGCGTCGGCGAACGACTGCGCCGGAGCCGACAAGAACCCGGCGGCAGGGCAGTTCCAGCTCACCAACTTGGCTTGGGGTGCGTACAAGCTCGCCGAGAAGAGCGCACCTGAAGGGTACAACGCCGACACTGAACCGGCGACGTTCGAGATCAAAGACACCGCTCTCGACGCGCCTGCGCTTGTGTTCACGGACACTCGTGAAGTCGGCAGCCTTAAGTTCGACGTGAATGTGAAGGGTACCGCAGCCAAGACGGAATTCCTTCCCTCGGCGACAGACCCCGACGGCAATCCCATAACATACACGCAACTGAACGAAGCGCAATCGGTGCCTGCGGGATACACCAGCGTGGCGCCCGGCACCATGGCGAGTGGGTACCAGCTCAGCGCCACCGATCCCGTCATATGCACCTCGGATCAGCGCTCGCAAGGCTGGGTGCTTGACATGACTGGGGCGAATGCCAACAAGGTCAATGTGCGTGACGGTGAAAACGTGACGTGCACCGTGCCTTACGAAGCCATTGCTCCGCAGTTGACGGTAAGAACGGTGGTCAACAACACCCATGGTGGCACCGCTACGGCAGACGACTTTACACGTACTGTGACCGACAGTGATGGTACGAGTGTGCAGTACGGTGACGGGCAGACCTCGAATGTGAACGAAGGAGTATCCTACAAGGTTACTGGTTCTACCAAGGCCGGATACTCAACCCCGGTTACCACCTACACGGATGGAGCGGGCAATGTGTTGACAGCGGATCAGGCACAAGCCGCCATGGCAGCCGGTGCGCATGTCATCGCGACGCTCACCTACAACGACCAGCCGGCGCAAGTCACGGTCACAACCCTCGTGCCTCAGGACGGTGATCTCAATGCCGCTGCTCTGGAACGAACCGTAACGAACCCCGACGGCAGCACGACTGCATACACGAACGGTGAAACCCGGAGCGATCTGAACGCCGGAACCTATATGGCCGACGGGCAGGAAGTGCCAGGATACACGAAGAGTGTGAGCTACCGACTCGACGGGGTGGATGTGCCGGCTTCGGCAATCGGCGCCCGTGGTGTGGCGGTTGGCGTAGGCCAACATCTGGAAGCCTTCGTCACGTACACCAAGCCTGACGTTCCTACCCCGGAGCCTCCCGCTGTGGAAACGGGTCACCTCAAGGTGATCACGGTGGTGCAGGGCGGGGATGCGGACCCGAACACTCTGGCACGCACAGTCACCGGTCCCAATGGGTACAATCACGCCTTCGCCAACGGTGAGAGGCAGGAAGTGCCTGCCGGAACCTACCAGGTCACCGGAGCTCCGGCACCTGCAGGGTACGCTGACCCGACCTACCAATATGCGCTCGCGGACGGTACCGTACTCACGGTTGACGAAGCGGGATTGGCAATCGAATCCGGACAGGACGTGACTGCCACCATCACCTACGTGCAGCAGACCCGTCTTTCGGTCAACGTCTCTGGTCACTACCGCTATGGTGGCACCGATGCGGGAGCCGGCTCCAAGGTCACTGTTGCAACAGGTGGTTCTACGGTGAACGTGCCGATCAACTCGCCGCACTCGACGGTCGTCTCCTCTGGAACGTACTCAGTGAGCCAGCTGCTCAACGCGGGTTATCGTCTAGACGGCATCACCGTCACCGACAGTACGACAGGCGAGTCGATCATTCCTGGTGCCGATGGGACATTCGAAGTGGCTGCTGGACACGATGTGCAGGTGGACATTGCCAACGTTGATGAACCGGCTTCGCTCACGGTTACCACCGTGGTCAATCCTGGTGGCTCGGCCAAGGCCGATGACATCGCGCGCAATGTTACGTATCCTGACGGCAGTCAGTACCGATTCGCCAATGGGCAGCAGGAGAGTGCGCTGGTTGCGGGAAGGTACGTGGTCTCCGGTGCAGATGTGGAGGGTTACACCAAGCAGGCGGTCTACCTGCTGGACGGCAATCCGATTACGCCGACCGAGGCAGGAGTCGCTGTGGCCAATGGGCAGAGCTTGGCGGTCACCTTCACCTACACACCCAACGTGAATCCCGACCCTGATCCTAATCCGCAGCCGCCCGCCAAGCCCGCGGGGATAACGGTGCATCGCAATCGTGACTACCGGTTCGGTGGTTCCGCAGCTGCGGACGGATCGCAGGTAACACGTGACGGCAAACCGGTAACGCTCGACAAGTCCGAGCCGCTTGCGCCTGGCGCATACAGCACCGACGACCTGCTCAAGGGGCTGGTACAGACCTTGAACATCGGCTACGACCAGCATGTTGCCGTAACGGTGATGCGAGGCGGCAAGCCTGTTGATCCCAGCGCTGACGGTACGTTCGACATTCAATCCGGCGACAAGGTCTCCGTTGATTTCGAGAACACCGACAAGCCCGGAACCTTGGAATGGTCGCGCTTCGACAAAGATGGCACAACCTTGCTGGCAGGTTCCATATGGGTACTGGGCGCACCTGACGGCAGCACGGTCGAGGTCGGAGACTGCACAACGCAAGTTTGTGCTGGACTTGACCAAGACCCGAGGCCTGGAGTGTTCAAGGTCACCGGTCTGACTTGGGGCGACTGGACGGTCAGCGAGGTGAAGGCTCCGTTCGGGCATATGGTGACTGCACCGCAGAAGTTCACGCTTGTGCCTCAGGCCGGTCTTGTGGAAGACGGACTGTTGAAGATGGGCGTCTTCCAAGATGGCAAGGATCCGGTACCCGCTCACGTGGTACCTGGGTCTCCGACTCTCGGACATGTGCCTGCCAGCCCGATAACGGCCGCCAAGCGAGCAGACCAGGATCCCGGCAAGGCGGTTCGCTCCGGGAGCAGTCTGAGCGACACTGGTGCAGACGTCGTGCTGGTAGCTCTTCTGGCAGTTGCGTTGGCTGTCGCTGGTTGCGCTCTTGCTGTGGCGCATCGCGGCAAGCGTTTCGGCACAGGCAACTGAACGCAGTGAGATGATGTGGAGGCTGGGTTGACGATACAGTCGCCTAGCCTGCACGGATGAGTCTCGGCAAACGACAAAAGTGGCGTATCTGCACTAACCTGCAGATACGCCACTTATTGGTGCCCCCACGCGGATTCGAACCGCGGACACGCTGATTAAGAGTCAGCTGCTCTAACCAGCTGAGCTATAGGGGCGCTGGTTATCTTGCGAAACCAAGAGGATACTATACGCTGCATCTGCGAAAAACGCAATACCGGTGTGTCGCGCCTTGTGATGTAACACATTGACCCTGTGAGCTGAGAATTGCGTGGGGCTGGTGGTGAAGTCATAAACCTGCCATACGATGATGAGCAACATCAATTTGGGCTGCATGCGTGACGTACGCTGGGAGGAACATAGTGTCGAAAAGGCAGAGACGATCGCGCAAGAACAAGCAGAACGGCGATGCATTGGCAACGCCGGAGAATGCGATGGCGAAGGGCAGGAAGTCTGTCGCCGCGGATGGCGGTACTGCGGATAAGAGCGTATCTGCCGGGAAAGCTGACAGTCTTGGCAAGGCCGGGAACAGTGTTGCTTCCAAGAACAACGGCCGGGTTGGACAAGCTGGTGCGCCAGAACATTCTGACAGTGCTGAAAAGGGTAACGGCGCGGGAACAGCTGAGAAAGCGGGAAAGTCTGAGAAGCCCGGAAAAGCTGAGAAAGCTGAGAAGGCCGGAAAGGCTGAGAAAGCTGAGAAGCCCGGAAAGGCTGAGAAAGCTGAGAAGGCTGAGAAAGACCCTGAGGATGGTAAGCCCTCTGCCGAGGTGAAAGCAACCAAACCTGAAACTCAGGCTCCAGCTGCGACGGCGGAAAATGTGCGCCGTGCGGCTGAGGCGACGTTGAAAGTCGGTGCGTTATCTGGGTCTGCTTCCGGCGCAGGGGCGGCGGATAAGAACAGTGACGTCCCCGAATCGGGCTCGAAACAGGGTGATACGACCGCTTCGGACGGCGTGGGGGCAGACGCGGATGCATCTGCAGACAATGCTCAACAGAAAACCTCCAAACCACGCAAGCGACTGCGCCGATGGCTGATCGGCATAGCGGTATTGGTGGTATTGGCCGTTGCTGCGGTTGCATTGTGGGCTGCGACCGGTCAAGGGCAGGTGAGCATCGATGCCATGGCGGCTCAGCTTGGAGTAGGTGGAACAGCGCATGAACCGCATGCGCCGAAGACCTCCGGCACTACCATCGCCCCAGATGGCGGTGACAAGAACGAGGACGGAGCTGCGCCGGATGCCGCGGGAGCGCACGGTGATAAGCACGCCAAATCAGAGGAGGAGAAAGCCGCCGATGAGCTTCGGCTGCGCGAACATATCACCGAATACCCGGCGTTGAATGAGCAGGAACGCGCAGCCATCGTGGCGAAAGCTCAGGAAACGGCTCAGGCGAGCGGCAAACCGGTGCACACGTTCTCATACTGTGTGTCGAGCAAGGGTAATGTCGGTAGTGTAGAGCAGTTCGAGAACACGGCGTTCCGTACGCTGAACGATCCTCGAGGGTGGCCTAGAGCCGGTGCCGTGTTTACATACAGCACGGATTCCGGCAATTGCGACATGACGCTCAACCTGGTGCAGAGTGACTTGGTGACCACGTTCTCACCCAACTGCTCGGCAGAATACAGCTGCCGCGTAGGCAACAATGTCATCGTCAATGAAACGCGCTGGATGCACGGCACCAAACATTGGCTTGAAGCCGGTGGCACCATGGACCGCTACCGCACCATGGTCATCAATCACGAAGTGGGGCACCGCTTGGGGCATCTCGATAACGAGCCATCGTGTCCTGCCGATGGGCAGCCGGCTCCGCTCATGCAAGAGCAATCGATGAGCTTAAGGGGCTGCACTCCCAACGAGTGGCCCACGGACTCTGAGCTGTGGATAGGGTAGTGGGAGCCGGGGCTGCCCCTCAACGCTGTGGCAAGGACGCGGACGGCACGCAGCGTGATGTTGACGGCCATGCCGCTGTGGTGGGTAGGTTTGCGCCCACGCCATCGGGGCGCATGCACCTGGGCAATGTGGTGGCGATGCTGGCAGCCTGGCTTTCCGCGCGTTCCCAGCGTGATGTGAGTACCGGCGAACCCGGTCGCATACTGCTGCGCATAGAGGATGTTGATAAACCGCGTGCTGTGGCGGATGCCGACCGTTGGATCATGGATGATTTGGCGTGGCTGGGGCTGGACTGGGATGGGGCTCCTGTGTACCAGTCCGAGCGTGGTGATCTTTACGAATCGGCGCTGCGGTCGCTTTTTGAAGGGGCACCGTTGCTTGCCGCAGGTGAGCGGGTGCCGCTGATATATCCCTGTTTCTGTTCGAGAGCGGATATTCGTGCCGCTTCGGCACCGCAGGAGGGGGACCGATTCCTGATCTATCCGGGCACGTGCCGTCGTGCAACGGTGAGCATGCCTAGTCAGGTGCATGAGCGGATTGCTCAAAACCAGCGGCATGCCTGGCGTATTGCAGTACCGGCAGCCGGCGATCCAAAGGGTCTGGTGCGCTTTGATGACCGTGTATTTGGTGCGCAGCGTTTTGACTTGGGACAAGAAGTTGGCGATACGGTGGTGCTCCGCTCTGATGGACTGTATGCCTATCAGCTGGCTGTAGTGGTGGATGATGTGCTGATGGGTGTGAACGAAGTGGTGCGAGGGCGCGACTTATTACGCTCTTCGGCATTGCAGATATGGATTCGTGAGGCATTGCTTGCCGCTGGATTCATGGATGCTGATATTGATGCCGGTTCCATGCCATCGTGTATTCATCCTGCGTATGCGCACCTTCCATTGATTGATAGCGCTGAGGGTGAGCGTTTGGCAAAGCGCAAGAACTCGCTTGATCTTGGCATACTGCGAGATGCTGGTGTGCGCCCGGAGCAAGTGGTCGGTTACAGTGCATGGCTGCTCGGTCTTGTGCCGGCACCTGTTCCCATGACGGCTCGCGAGGCGCTCGCACAGTTCTCTTGGGATGCGTTGCAACGTCGTCATGCCGACATTCGTTTGCCTGCCGACGAGCTTGGTGCCTTGCTGTCGGTGTGAAGGCGGTTCTGTGAATTGATGGATCTGTGAACTGACGGCTTGTGAACGGTTGCTCTCCTGTGTTGGCTGCTGCTGGCAAGCGGTTATGTCTGTGCAGAGAAATTCCGGTTGTGCGCGTGCTAGCGTAGAGCAGTGGTACCGATTGAGGAGAGATGATGACGGCATATATGGAACACAAGGATTTGGCCAATGAGCGTATTGACGAGGCGCGATCTCGCCAGATTGCGGATGGGGTGCATCGTGTGCTCGATCAAATCGCTGAAGCCGAAGCGGCTGCGGATCGCCGTTCCGGAGAGGTGCAGCTGTTGGCGGCCACCAAGACACGCGATGTCGGTGAGATTATGGCTGCCATCGATGCCGGCGTACGCATGATTGGAGAAAACCGTCCGCAGGAAGTGACGGCAAAGGCCGAGGGACTGGTGGCGGCATGTGCCGAACGCGGATTTACCCTCGGGGCAGCTAGGGCAGACGCTGCTGATACCAATGGTGGCGAGGGCGCCGGGGAAGGCATGGACCATATCCCGTTCCATCTCATCGGGCAACTGCAATCGAACAAGATAGGTAAAGTCCTGCCGTGGGTCGATGTTGTCGAATCGGTGGAATCGTTGGACGAGGCGCAGAAAATCGCGCGTCGGGCTGTGGCTCGCGGTGCAGGTGTGGGCGTGCTGCTGGAAGTCAACGAGTCCGGCGAGTCCAGCAAATCCGGATGCGATCCGCAGGAGGCGGAACGTGTGGCCGCTCAGATTGGCGCACTTGAAGGCGTGGAATTACAAGGGCTGATGACCATAGGTGCCCACAGTGACGATGAGACGCTCATCCGTAGTGGTTTCGCGCATTTGCGTACTGTTCGCGACCGCATTCTCGAAAGCGGCGAGCCAGGCACCGCCGGCTGCCGTGAGCTTTCCATGGGTATGACGAACGATATGGCACTCGCTGTGGCTGAGGGATCCACCATGGTGCGTGTGGGTACCGCCATCTTCGGAGAACGTGCTTTCATCTGAAGCTGGGGGTGCGTGCTTGCGGTGAGCTTGGCGTAGACTGGTGGCATGAGAATCGCACGCTTTTCGTATCATGATGTTCCGCAGTATGCCTTCGTTCAGACCGACGAGTCGGACGGTAAGGATTATTTGGTGGCGCTCGACGGCTATCCGCTCGGTGCCCAGCAGGTGAGTCCCACCGGGGAGCGTTACCCGGTGGATGGTGATGGTATTCGCCTGCTCTCCCCGGTCATTCCTTCCAAGGTCTATGGTTTGGCGAAGAACTACGCGCCTGACGAGGCTGGGGTCAAAGCGGGGAAGGCTGATCCCATGGTCATCTTTATGAAGCCGAGTACTTCGGTGATCGGTCCCGACGACCCGATTGTGATGCCGTCCTATTCGAGCGCCGTGTATTATGAGCCTGAAGTGGCGGTGGTGATGGGACGTATTGCCAAGAACGTTCCGGTGGCGCACGCTATGGATTATGTGCTGGGCTACACATGCGTGAACGATGTGACCCTGCATGATGTGCAAGGTGAGGATCCGATGTGGACGCGTTCCAAGGCTTTCGATACTTCCTGCCCGCTTGGTCCGTGGATTGAGACCGACCTGGATTGGAAGGATGCGCGTATCTCGTTTGCGCTCAATGGCGAAGACGTGCCGCAGGCCTGTGGTACCACGGCGAATCTGATTCATTCGATTCCCGAACAGATCGCCGAGATCTCAAACTTCACTACGCTGCTGCCGGGCGATGTGATTCTGACGGGCACCCCTTATCCGGCCGGGCAGCTGAACGCTCGCGATGAGGCGGTGGTGAGTGTGGATGGTATCGGTTCGCTGCGGAACGTGGTGGTCAAGGACGCATAGCGTCACCGTATAACATCGCGTAATGCTATGCCTGAGAACGCAGCCGAATATAAACTTGAGTCTACTTCGCTCAACTTTGGGAATAGATGCGGCATCTGTGCTGTTGAATCAAACAGATGAGTACGAAACCGGCGTGCATAGTCGCGCCGGTCCCGAATGAAAGGTTGAGTTGATGGAACAGAACTTTACGACTATGGCTCAAGAGGCGATTGGTGATGCGATTCAAAGCGCTTCTGCTGCGGGCAACCCGCAGATTGATGGGCTTCATCTGCTGGACGCGCTGCTGCGTCAAGATAATGGTGTGGTCCCCGGATTGGTTGAAGCGGCTGGCGGTGATCGTCAGGCGATCGGTGCCGCCGTTCGCAACGCGCTCGTCAAGCTGCCCAGTGCCAGCGGCTCGTCTACGTCACAGCCGCAAGCCAGCCGGCAAATGACGGCGGCGCTTTCCAAGGCGGAAGAGGAAATGAGTGCGATGGGGGACGAGTATGTCTCCACCGAACACCTGCTCATCGGTATTGCCGAAGCTACTCCCAGCGAGGCGGCCGATATCCTCAAATCGCACGGCGTTACTCCCAAGTCGCTGCGCAAGGCGGTACCAGGAGTGCGTGGCGGCGCGAAAGTCACCAGCGCAGACGCCGAAGGCAACTACAAAGCCCTTGAAAAGTATTCCACCGATTTGACCGCCCAGGCCAAAGACGGCAAACTCGACCCGGTAATTGGGCGAGACCAGGAGATTCGCCGAGTTATTCAGATTCTCTCACGCCGCACCAAGAACAACCCGGTGTTGATCGGTGAGCCCGGTGTAGGTAAAACCGCCGTAGTGGAAGGGCTGGCGCAGCGCATCGTAGCTGGAGATGTGCCGACTACCCTGCAGAACAAGAGGCTTGTCAGTCTTGATCTGGGCTCGATGGTGGCCGGTTCAAAATACCGGGGTGAATTTGAGGAGCGTCTCAAGTCCGTGCTCAATGAGATTAAAAGCTCCAACGGGCAGATCATCACCTTCATCGACGAGATTCATACCATAGTGGGTGCCGGTGCCGCTGAAGGTTCCATGGATGCAGGCAACATGCTCAAGCCCATGCTGGCACGCGGTGAGCTGCGTTTGATCGGTGCCACCACGCTGGATGAATACCGTGAGAACATCGAGAAGGATCCGGCGTTGGAGCGTCGTTTCCAGCAAGTGTTCGTGGGCGAGCCGAGCGTGGAAGACAGCATTGCCATATTGCGCGGTCTCAAGCAACGCTACGAGGCTCACCACAAGGTGACTATCGGCGACGATGCCCTCGTGGCTGCGGCCACCCTCTCCAACCGTTACATTTCCGGCCGCCAGCTGCCGGACAAGGCCATTGACCTGGTGGACGAGGCCGCCGCGCACCTGCGCATGGAGCTCGACAGCCAGCCCGAGGAGATCGACGAACTGCAACGTCGTGAGACACGTCTGGAAATGGAGGAAATGCAGCTGAAGAAAGCCGAGGATCCTGCCAGCAAGGCGCGTTTGAAGAAGTTGCAGTCCGATATTGCCGACACCCGTGAGAAACTCAGCGGTCTCAAGGCTCGCTGGGATGAGGAGAAGGCTGGCCACAACAAGGTGGGCGACTTGCGTGCCCAAATGGATGCCAAACGGGTCGAGGCCGACAAATTCACGCGCGAAGGCAACCTCGAGGAGGCCAGCCGCATTCTGTACGGTGAGATTCCGGCGATGCAAAAGCAACTCGATCTGGCGCAACAGGCAGCGGACGAAGAGAACGGGCAAGGGCAGGCCACCGAGCCTATGGTGCCTGACCATGTGGATGCTGATTCAGTGGCCGGCATTGTCTCGGAATGGACCGGCATCCCGGTAGGCCGACTGATGCAAGGCGAGAACGAGAAGCTGCTGCATATGGAAGACTTCCTCTCGCAGCGCGTCATCGGTCAGAAAGAAGCCATTCAGGCTGTGTCTGATGCGGTACGCCGATCGCGAGCCGGCATCTCGGACCCTGACCGCCCCACTGGCTCCTTCCTCTTCCTCGGCCCCACGGGTGTGGGCAAGACGGAGCTGGCAAAGGCGCTCGCGGACTTCCTCTTTGATGATGAGAAAGCCATGGTGCGCATTGACATGAGCGAATACATGGAGAAATCTTCGGTTTCGCGCCTCATCGGTGCGGCTCCCGGCTATGTGGGTTATGACGAGGGTGGTCAACTTACCGAGGCTGTACGCCGTCGTCCCTACTCCGTGGTGCTGTTTGATGAGGTTGAGAAAGCGCATCCTGAAGTATTCGACATCCTCTTGCAGGTGCTCGACGATGGGCGTCTTACCGATGGGCAAGGGCGCACGGTCGACTTCAAGAACACCATCCTCATTATGACCTCGAACCTGGGTTCGCAGTTCCTGGTGCAGGGAGATTTGGATGATGAGGCGAAACGCAACGCAGTGCTGGATGCGGTGCATGCGCACTTCAAGCCGGAGTTCATCAACCGACTCGACGAGTTGGTCGTGTTCCAACCGCTTACGCGTGACGAGCTTGGCGGCATCGTCGACATTCAGGTCAAGCAGGTGGCATCTCGTCTTACCGACCGTCGTATCTCGCTATCGGTAACGAATGCGGCACGCGAATGGTTGGCGAACGTGGGTTACGACCCGGCGTATGGTGCCCGTCCTCTGCGTCGTTTGGTGCAGAGCGAGGTAGGCGATCAGATGGCGCGTATGCTGCTGTCGGGTCAGGTGCACGACGGTGACACGGTGTTGGTTGATCAGACCGGTGGAGAGCACCTGGAGCTTACCGTGATGCCGGCCGATCCGCTCGCTCAAGACGAGTGAGTTCCCAAATCGAGTAGACGGCGAGCAGAAAACCTCCAAGGGCAAGTATGCTCACGGTGAGGATGATGGCGTTGGCCAGGCGGGGTTGAGGCCCTGCCACCAACGCTATTGCGAACATCCACACCGAAACCACCAGGCTGGCGATAACGAAAATTTGGATGAAACGGTTCGCTCTTGTGAGCCGTCGGGAACTCACTGATGATTCATTGGGTCGAGTATCAGAACTTGTGGCAGTGTCTTGCCGACTGGCT
Organism: Bifidobacterium sp. ESL1130; assembly: GCF_058507935.1. NCBI lineage: Bacteria > Bacillati > Actinomycetota > Actinomycetes > Bifidobacteriales > Bifidobacteriaceae > Bifidobacterium > Bifidobacterium sp. ESL1130. Next base: position 425,645 of record NZ_CP196379.1, read on the forward strand.
GCACCATTATCGGCTGCGGTAGGGGAGTCGCTGGGGGTACGTGCCAGCGCAGATGCTTGGCTGTGTTCTTGGTGTTGCAGCTTGTTGCGTGTGATGTTCATGGTCAGTAGCTCGATGAGCAGTGCCAAGGTGATGATCAGACCGGTGACTTCGAAATAGGGGTGTGAGTTATCGGGCAGCACGCCGGCCATAACGCAAAACGCCAGGCTGTAAACATATGAGGCAATGGTGCCTAAAGAAATCAACACTTCCATGCTTGGTGTCCGGTTAATGAGTGAGTGCCATCCTTTGCCATGCACGGCGGCTCCGCAATAAAACATAACCGGTGTGATGAGTATGGCTTGTACCCAAGAGTTGCTAATCCAAGATGGGAGAAGGTTTGGCGCAAATCGTGCCAGTGCTGCGAGTATCAGTGTCAACACTGTTAGCGTTGCGGAGATAACCAATAATCGACGAGTTTGTTTTATTGGTGTGTTGAGTGCGGAAATGTCTACTTTTTCAGAGCTGGAATCTGTGCTCCTGACAGGTGCCGAGCGAAGGTTTTGCGAATGCTGGGAGGTGTCTGAGACAGATGCTCTGGAAGAGCTGAAAAACCATATAATAAGCCATGTCACCAGTGCTGCAAGAACCAGTGTCAGGCCTCCTCTAAACAAGTCGATGTGCACGTGTCCTCCTCTGTTACACCTATCATCTCAGAAACACCTGAGAAGTCCATGTGTTGCACTTCACTTAATAGGTATGGATAATTCTGTGGTGAGTCTCGTGGTGGCTGCCGTCGTTGCTGCAGTGGTGGGCCTGATAATCGGTTTCCTGTTCGGCAGGGCGCGTGGTATGGCTGCTGCGCGCAGCGACGAACGAGGGGATGAAGTGCGAGCCCAGAACGACGAGTTGCGTCGTAAAGTGGGCGAGCTGACCTCGCAGATGGTGGAGTATCGCGCCAAGGCCGGCGGACTCAACGAGCAGCTTATGTTCGTCAAGGATCAACTGGCACAGGCGCAGAAGGCCGAGCAGCTGCGTATCCAGCGCGATAAGGAAGCCGCCGAGCGTCGCCAAATGGAAGAGCAAGAGCAGATGGCGGAGCAGAGCAAGGTGCTCTCCGCCTTGGCTCCGGTGCAGAAGAACCTCGACATGCTCCAGCGCAAGGTGGTGCAGATTGAAGAGGGGCGCAAGCATGAGATGGGTGCTCTCGGCGAGCAGCTCAAGGGGCTGAACGAGCAGCAGACCCGGCTCGACAAGGAGACGTCGTCCCTCTCCGCGGCTTTGCGCAATAACAAGGTGCGTGGTGCTTGGGGCGAGGCGCAACTCAAGAACATCGTGGAATCGGCAGGGCTGCTGGAACACGTGGACTTCGACACACAGGTGGTGGTCACCGACTCCGAGGGGCGCATCCAGCGTCCCGACATGGTGGTGCATCTGCCCGGGGACAAGAGCATTCCTATTGACGCCAAAGTGCCTTACTCGGACTATCAGCGTGCCTGCGAGATTCCTGACACCGCAGACCCTGACGAGTTGCGTCGGCGTGACGACCTGCTCAAAGCGCATGCCAAGGCGCTGCGTGAGCACGTCAAGACTTTGGGAGACAAGGCCTATTGGAACGCGTTCCCCACGTCGCCGGACTTCGTGGTGGCGTTTATCCCCAACGACGCGTTGCTGGAATCGGCCTTGCAGGTGGACCCCACGCTTATGGATGATGCGTTTGCTCGTAAGGTAGCGCTTACCTCGCCGGTCACGTTGTGGGCTGTGCTCAAGTCCGTGGCGTTCGCATGGCAGCAGCAAAGTCTGACCGACGATGCCAAGATGCTCTTCGATTTGTCGCGTGAGCTGTATGAGCGGTTCGCGGTGCTCGGCACCAATGCCAATAAGCTCGGCCAGTCCATCACTCGTACGGTGAGCGCCTACAACAAGTTCGCTTCCTCGCTTGAGTCTCGAGTGCTCGTCACTGCTCGCAAGATGCAGAAAATCGATCAGAGCAAGGTGATTGAGTCGGTCGAAATGGTGGACCCCGAGAAGGCCAACATTCGTGAACTCACAGCGCCTGAGCTTGAGGAAGAAGCGTAGCGTTCCTGTTATACAGCCGTCCGCGTGACCTGCCGCTGCATGTGGTGGGCCAGGCGGGCGGCTGTTTGCATATGTGCGGCTTGCCGGCGGCGCTTCGGGATAGCCGTTGCTGCTGTAGAAGGAATGTGCACGGTTTGGCGAGATACGGCGGTACCCTGACCTTATGAGTGGTGCGAGCACGATTGAGGCTATTCCAAGGAGAAAGGGCAAGAATGGACGCTAAGGACAGTCTGCAGGAACTGTTGCGAAAGGCTGTGGCAGGCAAGCCGTTCAGCGAGCTGTTCGATGTGACGTTGAGCGGGCAAGGCGCTTCACTGATGGGCGACGTGGTGTTGGATGCGCTTGAATCCCACGGGTATGGCTCCGGCAGGGTCGATGCTGTCGGTGCGCTTACCGCCGCGGCTGTTCCGCTTGTGGTGGCGACGGTGAAGGCTGCCCAGTCTCGAGGTTGGGACATGGACGGGTTTGTGATGGATTTTGTATACCCGTCGGTCAAAGGCCCCGATGTGGCCGGCAAGCACGTGGTGCTGCTGGATTCCTGGCTTTCCGAGAAGTCCTATGTGCAGACCTCGTCGCTGGTCACGTTGCGTCACGGCAACGAGCTGAGTCTTGATTTCGGCATTGTGGAACGTGAAGGCGCACAAGTGGTGGCGGTGGCCTCTCTGATTGGCGGTGCGCGTCAGGATGTGCTCGACGTGGTGGAGCCGGTGACCGGAGAGGGACATACGCTCCCGTTCGTGCAGGTGTTCCGTGAAGCTGAACTGCGTGGGGGCTGCCATGCGTGACCCCAATCCGATTACCGCCGCTGCCAAGGCTTCAGGAGAACCGGTATTCCGTCAGATTGGTGTCGGCCCGTGGGGCGAGACGCATCCGGATGAGCCCCGTCCCGATGACCCGCAAGCCAAGAACTTCGATGTGCGGTTTGATTCCAAACTGCTCGATGAGGGCGACCGGCGCAATGTGCTTGACCGGTTCCGCTACTGGTCGGTCGATGCCATCAAAACCGAGCTTGACCGGCAGGGGCGGCACGGTTTCGAAGTGGCCGTGGAGAATTGGACCCACGATTTCAACATCGGCTCCATGGTGCGCACCGCCAACGCGTTCGGTGCGCGCCGGGTGCACATCGTCGGGCCGCACAAATGGAACCGCAAAGGTTCGCTTATGACCGAGCTGTACCAGCATGTGGATCACCATCCCTCCATCGAGGAACTGGTTGCTTCGTGGAGGCGGGGCATCGCTATCGAACTTGACGAGACGCGCGCGGCTCAAGGAAGCGCGCGGAGCGTGGACGAGGTGCGGCGGTTCCAGCAGGCCGAAGCCGATGCTCAAGCCGCCAGAATCATTGCGCTCGACATCATCGACGGTGCCGTACCCATCGAGACCTACGCGTTCCCGGCTCGCTGCTTACTGCTGTTCGGTGCGGAAGGCCCTGGGCTGTCGAGCAAAGCGCTCGACTTGGCCGACGATGTGGTCTACATCTCCCAGTTTGGCTCGGTGCGCTCCATCAACGCCGGGGCTGCGGCGGCCGTCGCTATGCATTGTTGCTTGGCGCAGCATATGTGAGACTCTTGTTCTAACGTATAGCGCCTAGCGCCTAGCGCATAACCTTTAACGATGCTGCACATATATGCACTTGTTGTTGGTGGCTTCGATTATATTTGACATTGATTGTGCCAGTATAGCCAGGAGCGAGGTGCTGCATATGCATACATCATTGAGCCGTGCCCGGCATGCCAAAGTGAACGCGCACTACAGTCGCGAGCTGGTTGCCGCCCTCGCCGCAGGCTTGGCGTCGCTCGCGGTGCTGGGCATGCAGGTACTTCCCGCTTATGCACAAGGTGACGATTCCTCGTCTCGATTTACGTCTGACACACCCATTTCCGAGCATACAAACCTCGCGGGGGGGGGATTTCTCGGTGATGGTAGCGCTGCCCCGCTGACTGCGCTTGGACATTCGGGCGAGACTGCCGGCAATCCAGCAAGCCCTGTGTCACAAAGCGAGCCAGGGGCAGCTGCTGTACAGGAAGAGAGCGGGGATGTTCTCGAGCTGCCCCAGCACATCGTCAACGGCGATTTTGACTATCCTGATTTTTCCATGACACCGTCCAGTGTCACCGGGTATACGCAAATTGCACGTCGCACCAAACAATACTTCGATTACGGTTCGTGGCGATGGAAACCAATTCCTGAAGGTTTCGACACCGCTGCGTTCGGTTGGGATTCCACCCAGACCGACCCGCCCGGCGGTCCGGCGGCAGGGTCGGAACAGCGGGCCAACGGTGTGGAGCTACAGCATGACGCCATCAGCGGCAATGCATATGCGGAACTTGCCGCAGCGCAGGGCGGCACTGCCATCTATCAGGACATTGCCACGGTTCCTGGAGCGGTTTATACCTGGAGTCTGCGCCACACGTCAATGGATTCCACATACTTGGACAAAATGAGTGTGCTGATCGGGCCTGTAGGTGCTGAGGTCGCGCAGGATGCCACGCGCACCTCGGTGAACGGCAACGGCGATACGCTCGGCCCGGTGGGCACGGTCATCTCCACGAAGGCGGCCAACGCGTCCCACGACTTCAAGCATGAAGGACAGTGGGAGACCTATACCGGCACATATACGGTGCCGGAGGGGCAGACTGTCACCCGCTTCACCTTCAGTAACATCGCCTCTTCATCGCCCAACTACGGCAACGATGTGGACGACATCACCTTCGACCCCAAGTATCCGCTCTCCTACGACGTCAATGGTGGTAGCGGCAGCGTGCCTGCATCGAAGGAACTGTTCGAAGGAGATCGGGTGGCGCAGCCGACACTCACACGCTCCGGGTACACGTTCATGGGGTGGAGTGAAACTGACCAAGCCGTTGCCGCAGTGGGGAAAACGGAATATGAAGCCGCTCGGCTCACGCTCATCGACGCGAATTTCACCATGCCTGACCGTCCGGTCGCTCTGCACGCCGTATGGGTAAAGAACCCGCTGTTGTGCTACGACACAGCCGGGTTCACGAATGATCCGTGGGGTCCTGTGGACTGTCAGGCGCACCCATATGGCACTGTCGGCTACAACTTTAACGACTGGGGGCTGGTAGCTGGCAACCCGGACGGTGGCAGCACTACAATCTGGCCCGGGCATCGTTTTGAGCACTGGAATTATCTGACCGGAGAAGCTGGCACGGATACTGGTGTGAAGTTCGACAGGAACACGCCTCTCACCGATAACACGTACGTCATCGCCATATGGGTTCCCGCGGCGGGCGGTTCGCTGCACCCCAACGGAGCGCGAGGCAGCGATATGGACTACGTCGGTCAAGACAAGTATGAGGGAGATACGGTTCCGGCTCCCAGTAATACTTATGCGCGCTCCGGGTACACGTTTGTGCAGTGGAATTCCGCGGCCGACGGCAGTGGCGCGAATTATCTACCTGGGGAACAGGTGTTGCTGACCAACGGACTAAATGACCTGTATGCTCAGTGGAGCGCGAATCCGGCGCATGTGACCTACCTCGCCAACGGGGCCAGCGGAGGGGCTGTGCCGGTGCAGTCGGGCGTGACCGACGATGTGGTAGAACTGGCGGACAACGGGTTCGAGCGCCCCGGCTACGAGTTCACCGGGTGGAACACGTCGGCGGATGGCATGGGCGTCCGGTACCAGCCCCACCAGTCATACACGATGTCTGGCGGAGGCATGACGCTCTACGCGCAGTGGAAACTTGCTTCCGGCAGGCACCCCGCCCTGCCTATCGCAGGAGGCCCTGGAGTAACGCTGTTCCTCCTGCTCGCCGGTGCCCTCCTCGCCGTATCCGTCATCCTTTCTGCCCGCCGTACGCGTTAGGTTAGTGTTGGATTGGGGAATAATGATGAGATCAGGTGACATCTCTACGAGCAGTTTCCTTCCGCTCATGCGTAGGTGGAAGTAGTGATTTGATTTCGTCTTGTCGTTCGCGTGTAGCGTTCCGGTGCACAGGTCAGCATCTATGTGTAACTTGGACACTACATTGGTGTGGTGGGAGGTGGAGTTGATGGCATCGGTATCGAGTCAGTCTATATGCTATGGGCCTGTTGACGCTGAGCGTCAGTTTCACAAGTGCACGACCAAAGGGTCTAGTCCGCAGTGCTTCTTTGACAATGAATTTAAGCAGATTGTTTCGGGGATGCCATTTGCTAGTCGAATGGTGCTCGAAGGGGCTCTGCGTGACGTGGTCAATACTGCAGCACGTGGTGAATTAAAGCCGGCTGAACAATATATTGCAGATAGCAGTGGAGCCGTGACACGGCGAAAAGATCCTCCTCCTGTATCCCCGTGCATCTCGCAACCAGATATATGGGAACTGCGGCATCGAGGGAGAAAAGGTGAACTCTATCGTCTGTATTTCGCTGAGCCGAAGGGTGACGGAGCGCATGCACCAGAGTTGGTTATGCTGTTAATACATCGCAAAAAGAGGTAGCAGAAAAGAAAAATGGCGTTTGGGAAAAGCTCGACGATGCTGAAATCAAGCGTAGACAAAACTTGAAAATGACAACCGCACAAGCTAGATTCAAAACATATGCTTCGAACAACTGGGGGCATACCAACCTTAGATGCCGGTATTGCATAGATAATAATCGGTTGATTACAGACGAATTGGGGGTGTGAGATGATTGAGAATAACAGTGGTGCTGGCGCTGGTGCTGGCGCAGTGAACGGCGGTGTACGTCGCATTGAAGATATGCACGCTAAAGATGATTTTCTGTGTCTTGCCGAAAGGAATCACCACAATTTTCTGATGATGAAGCAAGAACTGGTTGAGAAACGGCAAGCATCTCTTTCACTCCAGCAGGTCGCTGATTTCTCGGGAGAAGAGCCTGAGACCATTGCTGCCTTCGAAGATTACGATGCTGATCCGAAAATCTCTGAGCTGCACGAATATGCGCTCGCAGTGATGTCGGAAATCAAGATGGAAAGTTCTGGATTCCAGCCAGATTTTAGTGGTGCTGTCATAAGAGATGAGTACAAGGCTTCAGCTGTTTCAAGCGATTTAGGTATTGATGCCAGAGATAGCGGCAGTGCAAGTAAACAGTGGTTACAAGGTACAGTTCCGGCGTAGTCTAGTTATATGCCAGTGAGGGAAGAATAATATGACAGTAAAGATAACACGATTTGATATAACCCAGACCGACGCTGTCATACGCATGTTGCGTGGGGATGTCTCATCTGACGTTGAAGTTCAGTGGCGTACGGCATATAAGATGTCAGCCTCGATGGGGGATGAAGTCCAGATTTTGACTGAGCTGCAGTTGCGTTTTACGAAGACATTGAATTCTGCTCAAGGAGAGCATGATGACGGTGAAGTTGATGCAGAAGTGACTGTACAATATCAGGTGACGGCGCAGCATTTTGAGGATGATGATCTCAATGCGGTATTGCGGGCAGTGTGGCCGTATCTTCGCGCTGGTGCTATCGCTCAGTCTCGTCTTGTAGGTCTGGGGAGCATGGCTGACAATTTGCCCATTGACCCATACCAAGACGCATAACTGACGGTAGTCGGAGTGCTCCGTTTCCTTCTGCTAGTGTGAAGGAAAACACGAGAAATGGAAGGAACGGGTTGATGAACGTCGTTAATTTCAGGGATTTGGGTGGTATTTCTAACGTGCATGGGCAGACGGTGCGCTCAGGCAAACTGTTGCGCTCCGGTCAGCTTGTGGGCCTGGACGAAGACAGCCGGCGAGCGTTGGCGCGAGACTACCATGTCACGCACATCGTCGATTTTCGCCATCCAGCCGAGATTGCGGAACAGCCCGAAGACCACATTGAGGGCGCGCACTACACCAACATTGATTTGCTGGGGCAGACGGGCACCAAGAATGTGAGTCTTGACGACTTGGCTTCCCTGGGTTATGTGGATAAAGTGGATGACCACATGCGTGGCACCTACCGCGACTTGGTGCTCAATCCCGGCGCTCAGCAGGGGTATGCGCAATTTCTCGACATCGTGCTCGCCAACCAATCGGGAGCCACGGATTTCCACTGCTTCGCCGGCAAAGACCGAACCGGGTATGCGGCGGCGCTTGTGCTGTGGCTACTTGAGGTGGACGATGAGGAAGTGATGCGGGACTATCTGCAGACCAATGAGGACCGCGTGGAAGCCAATAATGAGATTCTTGACCAGTTCCGGGGTAACGGTTTCGACCAGGATGCGCTCGACGCACTCGCAGTGGCACTGTATGTCAAAGACGAATACCTGCTCTCTGCCAAGGCGCTGATGGAAGACACCTATGGCGACGTATTTAGCTATGCCGAGCAGGCGTTGGGATTTGGCTCGGACAAGGTCGAGGAGCTGCGTGACACCCTGCTTGAGGGTTAAGCTGGTGGCGGTACACCGTGCTTACCGGTTCAAAACATGCGTGTCACAATCGACGCATACAATTGCGCTATGTCTACTTTCACTAGAGAAACAGTCGAGCACCTGGGTCAGCTGGCCCAGATAGCGCTCACCGATGAGGAAGCAGCCCGCATGCAGGGCGAGCTCAACGTCATCGCCGATTCCATCAACAAGGTGCAGGAGGTCGCGTCCGACGACGTGGAGCCTACCGCCAACCCCGTGCCGCTTGAGGCCTACCTGCGCCCCGACGTGCCGGTCGAGCCATTGGATCGCGACGAGGCGCTCGCCGGTGCCCCGGCCACGGAGAACGGCATGTTTGTGGCCCCGCAGATTCTCGGAGGTGATGAGTGATGAGTAACAGCAACGAGCAGGAGCTGGTGCAGCTTTCTGCCGCGCAGATGGCGCAGAAAATCAAGGACAATGAGGTGTCCAGCCGCGAGCTGGTGGACGCCGAGCTGAGCGTGATCGAGTCCGCTGACCCGAGCCTGCACGCGTTCCTGGAAGTGTCTGCAGACGAGGCTCGCGCCCAGGCCGATGCGTTCGACAAGAAGCATGCCGCCGGGCAAACCGAGGGCCTGCCGGAACTTGCCGGCGTGCCGATCGCCGTCAAGGACATGATCGTGACCCGCGGCATCCCCACCACGGCCGCCTCGAAGATGCTGGAAGGCTGGGTGCCGCCCTACGACGCCACGGTGATCGAGAAGCTCAAGGACGCCGGCATGCCGATTTTGGGCAAGACCAACCTCGACGAGTTCGCGCAGGGCTCCTCCACGGAGCACTCCGCCTTCGGCCCCACCCACAACCCGTGGGACACCAATCGCGTCCCCGGCGGCTCCGGCGGTGGCAGCGCCGCTGCGGTGGCCGCGTTTGAAGCCCCGATCGCCCTCGGCACCGACACCGGCGGTTCCATCCGCCAGCCCGGCGCCCTGACCGGTACCGTCGGCGTCAAGCCTACGTACGGCGCGGTTTCCCGCTACGGCGCCATCGCCATGGCAAGCTCGCTGGACCAGATCGGCCCCGTCTCGCGCACCGTGCTTGACTCTGCGCTGCTGCAAGAGGTCATCGGCGGTCACGACAAGCGTGACTCCACCTCCATCCCGATGCCGGTTCCGGCGCTGTCCGCCGCAGCTCGTGAAGGCCAGCGCCGCGACCTCAAGGGCATGCGCGTCGGCCTCATCAAGCAGCTCGGCGGCGACGGCTACCAGCCCGGCGTGGAGCAGCGGTTCAACGAGTCCGTGAAACTCCTGCAAGACATGGGTGCCGAGGTCGTGGAGGTGGACTGCCCCCACTTCGACTACGCGCTGGCGGCCTACTACATCATCATGCCTTCCGAGGTCAGCTCCAACCTGGCCCGCTACGACGGCATGCGCTACGGTCTGCGCGTCATGCCGCCAGCAGGCGTCCCGCAGACCGCCGCGAACATGATGGCATACACCCGTGAGGCCGGTTTCGGCGACGAGGTCAAGCGCCGCATCATCCTGGGCATCTACGCCCTCTCCGCGGGCTACTACGACGCGTGGTACGGCTCGGCGCAGAAGGTGCGTACGCTCATCATCGACGACTTCAACAAGGCGTTCGAGAAAGCCGACGTGCTCATTTCCCCCACGTCGCCCTCTACCGCGTTCAAGTTTGGCGAGAAGATGGACGATCCGCTCTCCATGTACATGAACGACATCGCCACCATCCCGGCGAACATGGCCGGCACCCCGGCCATGAGTATCCCCGCGGGCCTGTCGGACGACGGTCTGCCGGTCGGCTTCCAGTTCATCGCCCCGCAAAAGCGCGACGATGTGATGTACAAGCCGGCTGCGGCGCTGGAAGCGGCGCTCGAAGAGCAGTGGGGTGGCCCGATCTGGCAGGGGCTCAAGACCCCGTGGCTGGGCAAGTAGGAAGCGGCGAAGGAGACCATATCATGGCTGAAAAATTGATGAAGTACGCCGATGCCGTCAAGGAATTTGACCCGGTATTCGGTTTGGAAACCCACGTGGAATTGTGCACGAAGACGAAGCTCTTCTGCCCGGCGGGTGTGGAATTCGGCGGCGAGCCGAACACCCAGCTCACCCCGGTGAGCCTCGGCCTGCCCGGAAGCCTGCCGGTGGTCAATCAGACCGCCGTGGACTTCGCGATTAAATTGGGCCTGGCTTTGCACTGCCACATCAACGAGTGGAGCCAGTTCTCCCGCAAGAACTACTTCTACCCCGACATGCCGCGCGACTACCAGATCTCGCAGTTCGACAAGCCCACCAACGGCGAGGGCTACCTCGACGTGGAGCTTGACGACGGCACCGTCTTCCGCGTGCCGATCGAGCGCGCGCACATCGAGGACGACGCCGGCAAGAACACCCACGTGGGCGGTGCCGACGGCCGCATCGAGGGCGCCGACCACTCGCTGGTGGACTACAACCGTGCCGGCGTGCCGCTCATCGAGATCGTCACCAAACCGGTGGAAGGCGCGGGCGATCGCGCTCCCGAAATCGCCGGTGCCTACATGCGTGCCATCCGCGACATCGTGCGCGCCCTGGGCATCTCCCACGGCCGCATGGAGCAGGGCAACATGCGCGCCGACGTCAACATTTCGCTGCGCCCCAAGGGCGAGACCAAGCTCGGCACCCGAAGCGAGACCAAGAACGTCAACTCGTTCCACGGCATCGAGCGCACGCTGCAGTACGAGATTCGCCGTCAGGCCGCGCTGCTCAAGGACGGTGGGGAAGTCCTGCAGGAGACTCGCCACTGGGACGAGGCCAGCCAAACCACTGCGGGCGGCCGTGTCAAGTCCGATGCGAACGATTACCGCTACTTCCCGGACCCCGACCTGGTCATGCTGCACATCACGCAGGAACACATCGACGAGATCGCGGCCACCATGCCCGAGATGCCCGCGGAGCGCCGCAAGCGTCTACAGGGTGAGTGGGATCTGACGGCCACGCAGATGCGCGACTTGGTCAACGCCGACGCGCTCGACCTGGTCGAAGACACGGTCAAGGCCGGTGCCAGCGCCGCCGGTGCGCGCAAGTGGTGGCTCGGCGAGATTTCGCGCGAAGCCAACGAGCGCGGCGTGACTCTTCAAGAGCTGCCCATCACCCCGGCCGACGTGGCCGCGGTCGAGAAGCTCATCGCTGACGGCAAGCTCAACGACAAGCTGGCCAAGCAGACCGTCTCCGGCGTGATGGCCGGCGAAGGCACCCCTGCCGAAGTCGTCAAGGCGCACGGCTACGAGGTGGTCTCCGACGACGGCGCGCTCGAGGCGGCCGTGGACGAGGCTCTTGCCGCCAATCCCGACATTGCCGAGAAGCTCAAGAGCGGCAACATGAAGCCGATGGGCGCCATCATCGGCGCGGTCATGAAGGCCACGCGCGGCCAGGCCGACGCCAAAGCCGTCACCGCGCTGGTCATGAAGAAGATCAAAGGCTGAGTGATGCCTGGGGCAGTGTCACTGTGCGATGACATTGCCCCAAGATCATTCCTGAGAAGTGCCATCCGTGCTGCAATGCGTTCGCGGGTGGCACTTCGCATTCTCGAAAGCGTACCGGCTGGGGCATATCTACTGAACTGCTGTGCGCGGTTTTTAGACCCGTTCTGCAGTGCTGTGGTGTCTGTTCGTTTCCGGTTTGTTGCAGCGTCCGGGGTCCCGCAGAATTCCCAGCTAATAGTCATACTGATGCAGTAGGCTGAAAGTGTTTTCACGTAATCGCAAGGGGCAAACAGCATGGCCGAAAAACCCGGGGATCAAGCTGATACGGAGACGCTGCGCAAGCTTGAGCAGCGGTTGAACATTCCCGAAATTCGCGGTGAGATGATTCATCTGCGTCCAGCCACTTTGGAAGATCTGCCCAAGCTCGATGAACTTGAGGCGTACTACAACGCTTCCGGCATCACCGGCAAGGACAGCGAGTCCGAACGGGCGTTGGTGCACGCGTGGGTCAAGCGTTCGGTGGCTTGGGAGAACGGGAGCAAGCCCCAGGAATCCGGTGTGGGAGACGCCCAATCACGCCGTACCATCGCTTGGGCAGTGCTTACGGATGCCGACCATGACGCCGACGGTGTGGTGGATGCCGAGGGCACTGATAATGTCATCGGGATGATTTTCCTTATCGACATCGACGGCTGGGCCCGTTCGGCGCGTATCCAGGTGCTGTTGGGCAAGGACTACCGAGGTCGTGGCTACTCTAGGGATGCCATGCCTCGTGTGATGACCTACGGATTCGCCTCTCAGCCCTCAGGTTTGGGCATGCATCGAATCTGGGTGGCGGTGCCGGAAAAGAGCAACCGTTCACTTTCGGTCTACCAGTCGTTGGGTTTCGTGCCTTCCGGAACATCGCGTGACGCCTTGTGGGATGCTGAGATTGACAAGTATCAGGACCTCATCATCATGGACACGTTGGCTGACGAGTACGATCCCATCCGTTCGCTTGACGCCTTCGGCATGCATGTCATCGAACAGAATCCGGGTGTGGCCGAGGCTTTGGCCGCCCATGAGCATTCGGTGGAGATCCGTCAGCATGTGGAGTTTTCCGAACGGCAGGAGCCGGAAGCGCAAGCGGCTGCGCCAACAACTCCGGCCGTGGCCGAGGTTGCCATCGACTCGGATACAACCGGAGTCGAATCCGGCAAGAGCGGAGGCAATCGCTGGCCCTATGCGGCGAACCACGAGAAGAAGTCGAAGCGTGCCTGGTGGCGTAACTTGGGGCAGCGTAAGCAGGAGGGGTCTCAATGAGTGCAGAAGATCTGGACGAATACGAGACCGGTGCGGAGCTGTCGCTCTACCGTGAGTACCGTGATGTCATCAAACTGTTCACCTATGTAGTGGAGACCGAACGCAGGTTTTATTTGGCCAACAAGGTTGATTTCAACGTGCGCTCCGCCGGGCAGGACGTGTATTTTGACGTGCAGCTGACAGACGCTTGGGTATGGGACGTATACCGCTCATCCCGGTTCGTGAAAAACGTACGCATCGTGACGTTCAAGGACGTCAATGTAGAAGAAGTGCAGAAAACAGATATCGATATTCCTGACTCGCTGGCGTAGCGTTTGGTGACGCGGGCGGCGAACATGTCACATGTTCGTGTAGGGTAGGCATGATTTGGTTTTAGGAGGTACTATGGCGAGCAAGCGCTCCGTGGTAATTATCGGCGGCGGTCCGGCAGGTTTGACCGCGGCCTGGGAATTGGTTAAGGACGGCGGCGCCGAACGTTACGATGTTACGGTTCTTGAGGCCACCCGTGAGTTCGGTGGCATCTCCCGTACGGTGAAGCATAACGGCAATCGCATGGATATCGGAGGCCACCGCTTCTTCTCCAAGGACGACCGCATCATGGACTGGTGGAAGGACGTGCTGCCGCTGCAGGGTGCCCCCTCCTACGATGACAAGAAGCTCGGCCGCCACCACGACCTGGAGCTAGGTGGTCCGGATCCGGAGCATACCGACAAGGTGATGCTTAAGCGTCACCGCGTCTCCCGAATCTTCTGGAACCGTCACTTCTTGGATTACCCGATTTCCCTTTCGCCCTCCCTGTTCAAGGCGCTGGGCTTCAAGCTGACCATGAAGGCCGGGTTCAGCTACCTGAAGTCGATGGTGCACAAGCTGCCCGAAGACAATCTGGAGAACTTCTACATCAACCGGTTCGGCCGTCAGCTCTATTCCATGTTCTTTGAAGGATATACGGAGAAGCTGTGGGGTCGGCACCCGCGCGAGATCTCCGCGGACTGGGGCGCCCAGCGCGTCAAAGGCCTGAGTGTGGTGGCGGTACTGAAGAACGCCGTGCAGAAGCTCCTGCCCAAGAAGCGTGATGCGAAGGACGTGGAGACGTCTCTCATCGAGGAGTTCTGGTACCCCAAGCTCGGCCCGGGACAGCTTTGGGAAACCGTCGAAGAACGCTGCACCAACGCCGGAGCGAAGGTCATCACCGATGCCAACGTGGTGGAGATTCGCCAGGAGAATGGCGCAGTGAGCGCTGTGGTATACCGCGATTCGCAGGGTCAGCAGACCGTGCTGCGCGCCGACGAGTTCATCAGTTCCATGCCGATCAAGGATCTGGTCAACGCTCTGGCGGCTCCTGCAGTTGGTGCCGCGGCGCAAGAGGACGGACAGACGGCGGAGGTTGCGGCCAAGCCGGTGCCACAAGACATGGTCACAGTGGCCAACGGCTTGCCCTACCGCGATTTCGTCACTGTGGGTCTGCTGGTCAAGAACCTGCGCTTGAAGAACACGACCGATACCCCAACACTTGGCAACCCTCCGATCGTGCCGGATTGCTGGATTTATGTGCAGGACACCGGTTACAAGGTGGGGCGTATTCAGGTGTTCAACAACTGGAGCCCGTATCTCGTCAAGGACGTGGACAACACCGTGTGGGTGGGTCTTGAGTACTTCTGCGAGGAGGGCGACGACTTCTGGAACATGAGCGATGAGGAAGCCACCGAGTTCGCCATCAAGGAGCTCACGCGCATGCGCGTCATCAACGGTGCCGACGATGTGATCGACTCTCATCGTGAGCGTGTCAAGAAGGCATATCCCGCTTACTTCGATACGTACGACCGTATGCCCGAGCTGGTGGAGTATTTGGACTCCTTCGGCAATCTGTACTGCGTAGGCCGCAACGGTCAGCACCGGTACAACAACCAGGATCATTCCATGGCCACGGCCATCGAGGCTGTTGGCAACATCGAATCAGGCAAGACATCCAAGGCTAACGTGTGGTCGGTGAATACCGAAAAGTCCTACCATGAGGAGAAGCAGGCGTAGCGTCTCTTCAGGTTGGTTGCGCTATGTATCGGCGGGCATCGTAATCGGTGCCCGCCGTTTGCATATTGCTCACGGCACACGATTCATGCTCTGGTCTGAGCGGGGTTGTACAGTGGTCTCAAGTTCGAAGTCTTGTAGGTAAGACGGTAACGAATGTTGAATCGCGGTATCGGTACCGCATCTTTTTCATATAACTCCCGGGCGGATAGTGCGCCGAGAGTCACGGAAAGGTATCAAAGGTATTACCAGTGGCAACAGGCCAGAATATTGAGGATATGAAGCTGTTTGAGCTAAAGCAGCTCGCCAAGCAGATGGGGCTTCGCGGTACGTCAACGATGCGTAAGCAGGAATTGGTGGCCACGCTGCAGGCGGCACGCAATGGAGACGCCGCTCCCAGTGGTGTGAGCGCAGGGGCGACGGCGTCTGAGAAAGCTCAGGCCAAGGAACGCTCCGCCCGTTCTTCGGTGCGCAATGTCAAGAAGAGCGCGCCGGCCGATGAGTCCGATCAGGCACAACTGCCGATTGAGCAAGAGACTGCGCGAGACGCAGCGCACGGGGACAACGACCAGTCGAATGTTGCTGAATCTCAAGATGAGCGTTCCGGTCAGGCCGCTGGGGAACGTGCTCGCGAAGATGGCGATTATGCCGGACGCAGCCGTGGGAATGCGCGGGTGCAGCGTCGCGAACGCAACGTGTATACCCGCCGTGACGAGCGTGATGACGAGCGCACCTCTCGTCGTGCTGGCGATGATGATCTGCTTGATGGTTTGAATTTGGAATCCGGACGCCGTCGCAGCCGCGAGTCACTGAACCGTGGTCATAACGACCGCGACGACCGTGATTTCCGCCGTCGGGGCGATGATGATGCTCGACGTGATGGTCGCGATCGCAATGCCGGTGAAGACTCGGTGCGCGATTTGGACGATATTCTCGCCACGCTTCCCAAGAGCGATGACGGGTACGATGAGGATGGTCGTCTCCATGAGTCGCACGGCCGTGATTTTGCTCGCCGCGGGCGTCAGCACAATGACAGGTTCGAGCATGACAACGGTGAGCGCCGTCAGCGCAGGTTGCGCGGCCGTAACGGTGAGCGTGACATGGAGAGCCGTGAGGGTCACGACCGTGATCGCGGCGAGCGTGAAGACGCTGACTTGCGTTCGCGCCGCAACGATCGTCGTGAAGAGCAGAACGACGGCCTAGTGCCTGTAGCCGGCATCATCGATGTCATGGATTCGTACGCGTTCGTGCGCACTTCCGGCTACTTGCCTGGACCGAATGATGTGTATGTCTCCATGGGGCAGATCCGCAAATACGGATTGCGCAAGGGGGACGCGGTCACCGGTTCCATCCGTCCTCCGCGGGAGGGCGAGCAGCGCCGTCAGCGTCAGAAGTTTGTGCCGTTGCAGAACATCGATACGGTTAATGGCACTGCGGTCGAAGAGGTCGGACAGCGTCCGAACTTCTCGAAACTCACGCCGCTGTATCCGCAGGAGCGTTTGAAGCAGGAGACCGCGCCCAACAAGTTTATTGGCCGCCTCATCGACTTGGTGTCTCCCATTGGCAAGGGTCAGCGTGGCCTTATCGTCTCGCCGCCCAAGGCGGGCAAGACGATAACGTTGCAGAACATCGCCAACTCGATTTCGGAGAACAATCCTGAGGTGCACCTGATGGTGGTGCTGGTGGATGAGCGTCCCGAAGAGGTGACGGATATGGAGCGCACGGTGCAGGGAGAGGTCATCTCCTCCACATTCGACCGTCCTGCCTCCGACCACACGGCGGTGGCTGAGCTGGCCATCGAACGTGCCAAGCGTTTGGTGGAGCTTGGTCAGGATGTGGTGGTGCTGCTCGACTCCATGACTCGACTGGCTCGCGCGTACAACATTGCCGCTCCTGCCTCCGGTCGCATCCTTTCCGGCGGTGTGGACGCACAGGCGCTCTACCCGCCCAAGAAGTTCTTCGGTGCCGCACGCAACATCGAGAACGGCGGGTCACTGACTATCATCGCCTCCGCGCTGGTGGAGACCGGATCGAAGATGGATGAGGTCATCTTCGAGGAGTTCAAGGGCACTGGCAACATGGAGCTGCGTCTCAACCGTGAGCTGGCGGACAAGCGCCTGTTCCCGGCCATTGATGTGAACGCTTCCGGTACGCGCCGCGAGGAACTGATTACCCCTGCCGACGAGTTGGCTGTGGTGTACCGACTGCGTCGTCTGTTGGGCGGTATGGAACCCGAGCAGGCTTACCAGACACTGGTGCCGCGTATGAAGAAGACGGCTACGAACCGCGACTTTTTGCAGAGTTTGGTTCAGCAGCAGAACGGCTGACAGACGCAGCCTGAGTGATACGCGAGAGTGGCCGGTTTGCACATGCGTGAGCCGGCCACCGGCGTATGCGGATGAGTGAGGTATTCTTAAGAGCATGAGCAAGGTGAACGATAGTGGTGCAGTTGAGGCTGCTGGAGCTGCGGCACAGCGCAATGGTGATGCTGTGCGACTGCAAGACGGCGCTCAAATGGCTGGTGGCGAGCTCAGTGAGGAAGGCGACTGGCAGGTCACTACCATTGATGAGACTCAAGCTGCGCTTCACCCTGAGGTTGCTGAGGATGTGAAGGCCATTGGGCGCTTGCGCAAGTCCATTGACCGCATCGACGCTGATATTGTAGAACTGCTGGCACAGCGTTTTACATGCACGGCGCAGGTGGGGCGGCTCAAGGCGGATGCCGGTTTTGCTCCCGAAGATCGGTCTCGCGAGGCAGCTCAGCGGCGGCAGCTCGAACGGCAGGCCGAACAGCTTGATCTCGATCCGGACATTGCCAGGCAGTACCTGCATTTCGTGACGACCGAGGTCAAAAAACACCATCAGTGCATCTCTGCCGCGCAACATCGCTGACGGCAGTGCCGAGGGATATACCGGCGGTATTCAACAATGTTGCTGAAACCGTCATTTATGCATTTTTCCACATAAAGTATTGAATCTGCATCTCGTCTCCGCTACAATCAAGAAACCTGACAAGGCCGTTGTGGCTCCTTGTGGGCGTGTGGCCTAGCTTGGCTTGTGCGCCCACCTGACCGGATTGGTGCAATGTTCGATAAGCGTCTCTTCTCTCTTACCCCGCAAATAGGCTGGCTGGTTGCCGCCAAAGTCCTTTCGCTGTGGGTCTCGTTGCTCACCGACATAGCCTTTGCGTTCATCTTGGTGGGTTTCACCGGCAACCTGTTCTTACAGCTGGGTTGGCATTCCCACGGTCAGTCATCAGTGCAAGCCCTATGGCGTACTGTGGACGGTACGCTTTCATCCTTAAGCGGCGCACAGTCTGACCCGGCACCGTTGGGCGCGTATGTGGTGGTGTTTGTGTTGGTGGTACTGCTCAAATATATCGCCACCCGCTGTGGGCAGTATTTCGGTACACGTGCTTCGGAGCAATCCAAGGTGGCGTTGCGCGGCAAACTGTACCAGAAAATGCTTGACTTGGGCCCCTCGTATGCGCAGCAGGTGCGCACCTCGGATGTGGTGCAATCCGCCGGCGAAGGCATTGACCAGATTCAAAGTTTCTTCGAGCTCTTCCTTCCGCAACTGTTCTTTGCGGTATTGGCTCCACTGACATTGTTTGTGGCACTGGCTCCCATCAGTGTGCCCGCCGCGCTCGTGCTGCTCGTCTGCTCACCCATGATCATTGTGGTGCTGGGACTGGTGTCGATGACCGCCGCTCGTATTTTCGGCAAATACTGGACATCGTACACTGATTTGGGAGCTACGTTCCTCGATAATCTGCAAGGTCTTGAAACACTGAAGATTTTCGACGCCGATGCGGTGGCGGGCGAGAAGATGGACAAGGAATCGGAGCGTTTTCGCATTTCGACCATGAAAGTGCTGCAGATCGAACTGCAGTCATTGGCTGCGATGGATCTGGTGGCTTATGGCGGTGCCGCAGCCGGAATGGGCGTGGCGATTTGGCAGTTCACCACCGGGCGCATTGACCTTTCCGCCGCAGTGGTCATCGTGCTGCTTGCGGTGAGTTTCTTCCTGCCGTTGCGTCAGCTCGGCTCATATTTCCACGTGGCCATGAATGGCATGACCTCATCCAAGCGCATCTTCGCCCTGTTAGACGCACCGGTGCCAGAACGTGGGCAAGCCGAGATGCCGCATGACGCTCATGATGTGGCAGTCGCTTTCACCCACGTGGAATTTGCCTACACCAACAGTGGCATCGATGCCGGCAAATCAACCGGACGACCGCGCAGAGGTGAAAGAGGCAATGATGCCAAACAATCCGATACTGTACCGGTTGTGGCTCTGCGCGACGTGAATTTTGAGGCGAAACCTCATTCGCTCACGGCCATCGTAGGTCCCTCCGGATCAGGTAAATCGACGGCGGTCGATCTTCTCGCCGGTTCGATGTGCGGCTATGACGGTTCCATCAAACTTACCTTCGATTCTGAGCCTTCTGCATCCTCGTCTACAGCCTCTTCTGTGCCCGGCACTGTCGAAATCAAAGCATTGAGTTCCGCTGCATCGGCAAACACCATCACGTTGGTGTCGGCGCAAAGCCATCTGTTCCCGGCCACGTTGCGTGACAATCTGCTCATGGCCAACCCACAGGCCAGCGAATCCCAACTGTGGCAGGCGCTGGAAGATGCCCACATCGACCAGTTCGTGCGCTCGCATGCCGATGGTCTGGACCTGCGTATCGATCAGGATGCGCGCAATCTGTCCGGTGGACAACGCCAGCGTATCGCCATCGCACGGGCGCTCTTGCGAGACAGCCCCATTTATGTGTTTGACGAGGCGACCAGCAGTGTGGATGCTGAAAGTGAGCGCATGATTGTCACTACCATACGCCGTTTGGCGCAATCCAAAACAGTGCTTATGGTCACGCATCGTTTGGCGGACGCCGTGGAGGCTGACCAGATTGTGGTGTTCCGTCAAGGTGAAGTGGTGGAATGTGGCACGCATAGCGAGCTGCTTGGTGTCCACGGTCAGTATGCACGGCTTTATGAGGGGCAGAACAGCATCGAACGAACTGTATACGGTGATGATGCAGCGTCATTGCATGCGCAGGTGCCTGCTGAGGATGAGCTTGCCGAGCAGCTTCCGGACCTGGCAACTGAGCCGGCGCACTCCTCTGTACACTCGTCTGTACACTCCTCAATGGGCGCATCGCAATCCGGTACCGCTGCATCGCTCTCATCTTCCGGCTCTTCTCCTGATGCCAAACCGATGGGCTCTTTCGCTGTGATTCGTCGGTTGTTGGGACAGGTTGGGCCGTTGGCGCCGTTCATGGTGGCGGCCTGCTGCTTTGGTGTTATCGGACATCTTGCCGGTACGTTCCTGCCGGTGTTCGCCGTGTGTGTGCTGTTGGCCGCGGTTGGGCAGCCCGTGTGGGGCATATCGCTCGGCGTCGCAGCGGCGGCGATGGTGCTCTGTGCGCTGCTGCGTGGCGTGGCACGGTATGGAGAGCAATTCATGAACCATAATCTGGCCTTCCGCTTGCTCGCGCTGTTCCGTTCCAAAGCGTTCTCGGCGTTGCGCAAACTGGCTCCGTCCAAACTGGACGGCAAAGGCAGCGGAGACTTGGTTTCGCTCATCACCACTGACGTTGAAAAGTTGGAGATATTCTTTGCTCATACCATCTCGCCGGTGGTCATAGCCGTGATAACATCCGTGGTCTACACCATCATGCTGGCCACGCTCCGGCTAGAGTTTGCGCTGGTGCTCATCGTGGCACATCTGCTGGTTGGCGTATTGCTTCCCAAACTGTTCTCCATGGCGGTGAGCGGTGTGGGCGGGCGCTTGCGGCGCGACGCTGCAGCGCTTGATAACGTGATGCTTGACGACATGCGTGGCCTCGACGAGATCATCCGATTTGGTCGCAGCAACGAACGGTTGGAAGGCATTCTGACCCGAAGCCGCGGACTATGGCATGAGCAGAACAGGCTCAGCCGGCGCAACGGCATATTCAACGGTTTGGGTGGCGTAGCGGTTACCGGAAGTACCATAGTGGTTGCTTCTCTGGCGCTGTTGCTGGTTGCCGGAGGTGGTCTGTCTGCAGGCAGTGCGCTGGTGGCAGTAGTGCTCTTGTCGAGTTCGTTTGGCCCCACACTTGCGTTGAACTCGCTGCCGGCCAGTTTGACGCAGACCTTTGCATCGGCACGTCGGTTGTTTGCGCTGTTGGACGAGCATCCGGCAGTGTGTGAAGAGGGAACTGAACGACCGGCATATACCGGCATGGCCATGGAGTCGGTATCGTTCTCCTATGACAGTGCCCCGCAATCGCCGGTAATGAGCGATTGGCATATGGATGTGCCGAGCAGCGGTGTGCTGGGCATACAAGGGCCTTCCGGTCGCGGCAAGTCCACCATGTTGAAGTTGCTGATGCGTTATTGGGATCCGCAAGGGGGCGAGGTACGGCTTTCCGGGGTACCTCTGCCACGTGTGGAGTCTTCTCACCGCCGCAAGGTGCAGACCATGATGAGTCAGGAAACATATCTGTTCGATGACACCATCGCAGAAAATCTCAGGGTTGCCAATGCCTTGGCTAGCGACGAACAGCTGTATGAGGCGCTGAGGCAGGCGTCGGTGTCCGACTTGGTGGAGAGTCTGCCTGAGGGGCTGAACACGCGCGTGGGTGAGCTTGGCGGAAGGCTTTCTGAAGGTGAACGCCAGCGCATCGGTCTGGCTCGAATGTTCTTGACAGATGCCGACCTCATGCTGTTCGACGAGCCGACCAGCCGGCTTGACACGCTGAACGAAGCCGTCATTCTGGGGTCTATCCGAGCGTTCGCCACCGAACAAGGCAAAGCGATGGTACTGGTGTCCCACCGCCCTTCGGCCATGCTGATCGCCGATCGAGTGGTGCGCTTATAGGGCGGTGAGTTGTCGATGACGAAGCCATATGGCTATCCCGAGGAACACTGCGGCTATGGTGGAGCTGAGAACAGTGATGCTCAACGCGGTGATGTCGCTGCCAGTGAATGGTAAGGCGCTGAGTGCTGGGATAGCGGTGGTGTACGTGTACCGTAAGACCGCTGGTGTTTGCGCTGTATTGCTTAGTGTCCAAGTGATAGTCATGTCGGTTTCGCCAGGCTGATAAGCCGGAGAAATTACTGTCCAGACTGCGTTATGGTAATCCCAAGCAAGCCGTGTGCCGGGCTTGGCGCCGGTGCCTGTGCCGAACTTGACCTGCGTGACGTTGACCAACGGCATGTTGACTCTGACCGGTGTGCTGCTGTCGAGGTTGGTGCCGTTGCCCAGCTGGCCTTCCTCGTTGTATCCGCATGCCCACATGGTGCCGTCTGTGGTGGTGAAATAAGAAGAAACGTCGCTTATGCCGATTTGGACGGCTACGAACGGTTGTCCTAGGCTGTTGTTGATTGGCGTTGGTGTGGAGTTGGCTCGTGTGGTGCCATTGCCTTGAATGCCATGTGAGTTGTTGCTGCCCCATGAGTACACGGTACCGTTGTCGCTGAGGGCGATGACGTTTTCCTGCCCCGCGCGGATTTGCGAGAATTTTACTCCGGCAGGGGTAATCTGCACTGGCACCATTCGATTGGTGGTGGTGCCGTCGCCTAGAACGCCGTCGCCCAGAATGTTCGAGCCGTTGTATATGTCGGTGTTGTTTCCCCAAGCCCATGCCGTGCCGTCAGAAGCGATGGCATAGGCCGAGCTGTATGCTGCGCTAATGGAAGTGAAGGTTTTTCCTGCTGGAGTCAAAACCCGAACAGGAGCGGCGGATTCGCTGATCGCGGGGTTGTTGATGCCGAGTTGACCAAGGGAATTGTTTCCCCAAGCATATATCAGGCCATCATCGCCAAGGCCGAGTGCAAAGTTGCCACCGGCAGCGAGTTGAACAAACCTCACTCCTGCTGGCAGGATAACCTTGACCGGTACGGACGAATTATCGGTTGCACCGTTGCCCAAGGTACCGTTTCCCGGCAACGGTTCACGATCATACGGTTCGTCTTCGTCCCAAGTATTGTCCGTGTTGCTGCCCCAGCTATACGTGTTGCCGTCGCTTCCCACGGCCAACGCGAACTCCTGAACGCACATGGTGGTTTTGCTTTTGGCAATGTGGCTGAGTGTGATCCCTTGCGGAATCTGTACCTTTTGAGGGACGGTGAGATTGATGTGCTCATAGTCGCCGATTCCGGCCACGCCTTGCATGTTGTTCCCGAAAGCATATGTGTTGCCGTCGTTACCGATGGCGTTGGAGGAGCATCCGCCGGCGATGATATCGGTATATTTGACGCCTGCCGGCTGCATGGTCGTTTGCGGGAGATTGTATCCGTTGCCATTGATGGTGCCGTTGCCGAGCTGTCCATAATGATCCAGTCCCCAACCGTACGCGTCTCCGGTGGCGCTTCTGACGAGTGTGAAGTATCCGCCTGAGCTGAGTGTGAGGAATTTGGAATTTTCTGGTGGGGTGATGTTGACTTGGGTGCCGCCTTCTTTGGGTCCGCGTAGGGGTGTTGCGGTGAATTCGCCCCACATGGCGGTGATGGTGGTGTCGCGGGTGACGGGTTGGTTGAAGTCGTATGGTGTGGTGCCGTCGAGGGTCCATCCGTTGAACAGGCTGCCTGGTTTGGTGGGGTTGGTGCTTGGCCAGGTTGGTGTTTTGCCTTGTAGGATGTGTTGGTCTGCTGGTGGTGTGCTGCCGCCTTTGGTGTCGAAGGTGACGGTGTAGGTGGGGGTGAAAGTATAGGTGTAAGGGGTGGTGATGGGTGTTTGGGGTTGCCCGTCGAGTGTCCAGTTGATGGTCATGGTTACTTGGCTTGCAGGGTGTGCGGGGGTGTAGACGATCCAGTGGCCGTCGGCTTGGTGTAGGCCGAGATCGACACCTGGCGTGGTGTCGAAGATGACGGAAGTGACGGCCGTGCTCGGGGTGATGCTGTTGAGTGTGGTGGGTTTGGTTTGGTTGGTGTTGGTGCCGTTGCCGAGTTGGGATTGGTTGTTGTATCCCCATGCGATCAGGTTGCTGTTGCCGTTGCTGCTATCAGTGAGGGCCAGGGTGTGGTTGTATCCGCAGGCGATGGTGCTGCGGGTGGTGAGGTTGAGGATTGGTTTGGGGGTCAGACTGTTGGTGCTGGTACCGTTGCCGAGTTGGCCGACGTTGTTCCATCCCCAGGTGAACACGCGGTTTTGGTTGGTTTGGATGAGGCTGTTGGCCTCGCCTGCGGACAGCATATCGATCTGCTCCCCGGAGCTCAGGTCTGGGATGGTGATGAGTACGGGTGTGGTTCGGTCGATTTTGGCGTTGTTGCCGAGTTGGGATTGGTTGTTGTATCCCCAAGTGTAGAGTTTGCCGTCATCGGTGAGGGCGAGGGTGTGGTTACGTCCGTTGGCCAAGGTGGCGATGCGGGTTCCTGCGGGTAGGCTGACGGGTTTGGGAGTTGGACTGTCGGTTTTGGTGCCGTTACCGAGTTGACCATACAGGTTCCATCCCCATGCATAGACGCGGCCTATGCTGGTGAGGGCGAAGACGGAGTATTCGCCGGTGCTGACCGTGGTGATGGTCTCTCCGGTTTGCAGGTTGGGGACGGCGATGGGTTGGGGCACGGTTTGGATAGTGAATGTAGTGGTGCCGTTGCCTAACTGGTATCTGTTGTTGTATCCCCAGGTGTAGATTCTGCCGTTGCTGGTGAGGGCGATGGAGTTGTAGCCTCCGGCTTTGGCTTGGGCGAAGGTGACGCCTGCGGGGGTGATGTCTGTTGGTTTGGTTTGGTTGGTTTTGGTGTTGTTGCCGATTTGGCCGTAGTTGTTCCATCCCCATGCCCAGAGGTGGCCGTTGCTGTCCAGAGCGAGGTTGTGGTATTGGCCTGCGCTGATCTGGGTGATGGTGGGGTTGCCGGGAACGGTGATGGGTGTAGGGGTGGTTTTGTTGATGACGGTGCCGTCGCCGAGCTGGCCGACGTTGTTGTATCCCCAGGTGTAGATTCTGCCGGAGTCGGTGAGGGCGAGGCTGTGGTAGTAGCCGGCTGATAGTTGGGTGAACCTGACCGGGGCGGGGTCGTGTGGTGTCAGGGCGATGCGGGTGCCGCCTTGGTCTGGTCCCGATGTGGTGTCGGTGGTAAAGGCGGGTTGGTCTTGTGTTTGAGGGACGGCTTTGATGGCGGTTTTGTCGGTGGTGTTGGTGTGATCCGCGGTGCTGCCTGCTGAGGTAATCGGCGTGCTGGTTTGCTGACCGGCGGAGGGCACTGTTATATTGGCAGTGCTGTCAGCGGTGTCGATCTGGTGGGGTGCGGCGGTGTCGGAACTGGAAGAATTGGCGATAGAGGTGTCGGGTAGCGGTTCGGCATTGCTGGAAGTGGCGGTGAGGGTTAGTGCTATGGCACAGGTGAGCGCTGTCAATGCTGTAGCGGCGGCACGGGGGTTACGTACCAATCGGAGTGCACGATTCATGGTTTTACGCGAAGTGGTGCGTTGGTGCTTCATGGAGCGTATCGTTTCCTATGTTTTGGTGTACTAACTTCATACCGCTCTCGTGGCGCGGATGTCTAGGATATTAGCCAGATTGTATGTACAAAAATAAAAGAGTTTGTTGGCATACATGCGTAATCACTACTTTACGTGCCCAAGAGAGATGCATTTTATTCGACAAAAAGGAATGCATTGTCCGGTATGTTGTATGTTGCGCAATAACCGAGATAACCGAGGGTGGGACTGTGCGGCTTACGGCAGTGAGGCGATGAAGGTATCTGACAAATATCTCTCAATGTGATTTTAGCCATTTATCTATAGTGAGTGTCGTAACATATGTCTGCATGAGGTGTTGCTGTGGTTCGCTGCCATCATTCGGTATGCCGGCGGTACCCCTTATCTACGGTCATCTGCGTGGCCGGTCTGCTGTGGAACAGCGTTGATGCCGCTGCGACCGAATGCGGTTCTCCCGCTGCTTCCGTAGACTGAAATTGACACTCGAGGAGGGGGCATGGACGAACGTGAACTTAGGGGCGGCACTACGACTTCAATGGTATTGCGTGACGGTAACGCGATACCACAGGTGGGTCTCGGTGTGCTGCGCATCAGTGACCATGACGTGCAGGCGGTCGTGGAATCGGCGCTCGCTGCCGGCTACCGGCACATTGATGCTGCGGCCGGGTACGAGAACGAGGGTGGAGTAGGGCGTGCGCTCAGTGCCGCAGGGGTCAATGCAAGTGAAGCGCGTAAGAATCTGTGGATTACGACCAAGCTCAAGGATTCCGAACAGGGGTGTGACAGTGCGCTGCACGCCTTCGACAGGCAACTTGGACTGTTGGGTTTGGACTATGTAGACATGTATATGCTGCACTGGCCTACACCGTTCAACTGGCGCAGCGGCGCAAGCTGGAAAGCGATGTCCAAGCTGCGCGCAGAAGGCAGAGTACGTACACTCGGTGTATGCAATTTTCTCCCAGAGCACTTGGAGCGGCTCCACGAGGAGACGGGGGAGTGGCCTGCCGTCAACCAAATCGAGCTGCACCCCACCTATCAGCAGCGTGAAGTCGTCTTGTTCTGCAGGGAGCACGGCATCGCCATTGAAGCATACTCACCAATGGCGCGCGGTGCCGACCTAGCGGACGGCACCGTACAATCCATTGCGCACCGGCATGGTGTTTCACCAGCTCAGGTGATTCTGCGTTGGCACATTGAAGAAGGAACCATTGTGATTCCCAAATCGGTGCACTCGGATCGCCAGCGTGAGAACCTCGATATTTTCGGCATCTCTCTGAGTGAGCAGGAGCATGCTGCAATCAGCGCACTCGATGGTGAAGGCATCATGGGCCACGACCCAAACACCTTCACCTACGCGTGAATAGCCTTACTTCTTCTTTGCCGGAGCTTCGCCAAGCTCGAACTGCGTGACGGCAACATGTTCCTCATCTGCAGTGCCAGTGCCGGAATTCATTCCCGGGGCAGCAGGTGTGGCAGTGGCGCCGGCTCCCTCGGAATTCTTCTCGATGGCACCGGTACCCCCTGTGATCTCCACCGTGAGAGATTCAGTAACGCGCCCTGCTTCCGCGATGTCATCCAGCGTGGCTTGAACGGCAGCCAGTCCTGGAGCCGGCACGCAAAGCGTGGCCGAAAGAATCGGCGTTTTCATGGAAACCTTGGCCTGAGACTTCAAACCGCGCAGCTCGGTCAACGCTTTGCCTGCCCAGACGAGAACCTCAGGCTGAGCGGCTCCTGCAGCGGCCTGGTATGGCGCGGCATCCGGCCAGCTGGCAGTGTGCACCGAACCTTCGCCGGCGTGCATCCAATGCCATACCTCTTCCGTTGCGAACGGCAAGTAGGGGGCAAAGAGACGAGTGAATGCCTCAAGGCCCAGACCCAGCGCGGTGCGAGCGGACTTGACTGCCGCTTCGCTTGGCGTGCGACCGGTCGAATCGGCGGTGCCGTAGGCGCGGTTCTTGACCAGTTCAATGTAGTCGTCGCAGAACTGCCAGAAGAACGTTTCGATGGTTTCGAGCGCCTTGGAATGCTCATAGGCTTCCATGGACGCCGTGGCCTCTTCTACCACAGCGGCCAAACGCGCCATTACCGCGCGGTCGAGCGGTTCGGTCACATCGGCTGGATTCCACGAGGCAACAGCAGGGGAGCCTACATGATGGTTGTCGTCCTCACGGCCGATGGCCAAAGCGAACTTGGCGGCGTTGAGCAGCTTCATGGCCAAGCGCCGGCCGATCTTCATCTGGCCTTCGTCGTAGGTGGCATCAAGTCCCAATCGCGCGGAAGCGGCCCAATAGCGCACCGCATCGGCGCCATACTTGTCTACCGGCTCCTTGGGGACTACCACATTGCCCTTGGACTTCGACATCTTCTTATGGTCAGGGTCAAGAATCCAGCCCGAAAGCGCCGTGTGCTTCCATGGCAGGCAATCGTTCTCCAAATGCGCGCGATCCACTGTGCTGAACAGCCACGTGCGAATGATGTCCTGACCCTGCGGGCGCAGATCCATGGGGAAGGTGGCCTCGAAGAGATCTTGGCTCTCCTGATCCGGCTCGGCCCAGTGGGTCACGATCTGCGGGGTGAGCGACGAGGTGCCCCACGTGTCCATGATGTCCTGCTCGGCGGTGAATCCACCGGGCACATCGCGCTGGGACTCGCTGTAGCCTTCCGGCACATCGTTCGTCGGGTCGATGGGCAGACGGTCCTCGGACGGGGTGATGGGGTGGGCGTAGTCCGCTTCGCCATGCTCATCAAGCTTGTACCACAGCGGGAACGGCACGCCGAAGAAGCGCTGGCGGGAGATGAGCCAGTCGGTGTTCAGACCGTTGACCCAGTTCTCGTAGCGCACGCGCATGAAATCGGGATGGAACTCCAGCTCTTTGCCACGCTCCAACAGTTCGGCACGCAGTTTCATGTCCGTGCCGCCGTTCTTCAGATACCATTGGCGCGACGTGACGATTTCGAGCGGTTTGTCACCCTTCTCGTAGAAGTTCGTCATACGCTTGGTGGGAGTCGGCTCGCCGTCCAAGTCGCCCGATTCGCGCAGATGATCCACGATGATCTGGCGTGCGGAGAAGGTCGTCTTACCGGCAGTCTCTTCGAAGATGGAGCGGCCGCCCTCGTCCTCGATCCATTCCGGCACGCTCATCGAGATGCGTCCGTTGCGCTGGATGATCGGGCGGGTGGGAAGGTTCAGCTCGCGCCACCACTGCACATCGGTTACATCGCCGAACGTGCAGCACATGGCAATGCCGGCACCCTTGTCCATCTCGGCCGCGGGGTGCGCCAGAATCGGCACCTTCACCTTGAACAGGGGCGAATAGACGTACTGTCCAAAGTATTGCTGGTATCGTTCGTCATCAGGGTTGGCGATGAGCGAGGTGCACGCCGCGAGCAGCTCGGGGCGCGTGGTCTCAATGTAAATCGGTGTGCCGTCTTCGAAGCGGAATGCCACCTTGTGGTAGAAGCCCGGGTATTCGCGGCTTTCCAGCTCGGCTTGAGCAACGGCGGTCTGGAACGTCACGTCCCACAGGCCGGGTGCATCTTTCTGATAGGCCTCGCCGCGCGCCAAGTTGCGTAGGAACGCCTTCTGAGCCACGCGTTGCGGATGTTCGCCGATGGTGTGGTAGGTCTGCTTCCAGTCCACGGACATACCCAAGGAGCGCCACAACTCCTCGAATTGCTGCTCATCCTGTGCGGTCAGGCGCTCGCACAATTCCACGAAGTTCTTACGGCTGATGGGAACCTGATCCTTGGCGTTGACTTTCTTGCCGTCAGTGCCCTCGAAGGGCGGTTTGAAGTCGGGATCGTACTTGAGCGAGGTGTCCACGCGCACGCCGTAATAGTTCTGCACGCGCCGCTCGGTGGGCAGGCCGTTGTCGTCCCAGCCCATGGGGTAGAAGACCTGCTTGCCGCGCATACGCTCGTAGCGGGCGATCACATCGGTGTGGGTGTATGAGAAGACGTGCCCCACGTGCAGGCTTCCGGAGACGGTGGGCGGCGGGGTATCGATGGAATAGACGGCGGTTCGGTCGGGTTTGCCGTCGCTGTTGCGCGGAATGCGGAACTCATAGGTGCCGTTCTCGTCCCAGTCGGCGCGCCACTTGTCCTCGAGTCCGTCCACACCGGCTCGGTCGGGCAGCGCGGAGAGGTTCGCCTGGATGCTCTTGTTGTCCTCAGTAGTCATAAAGGCCAAGTTTAAGCATGAATAATGACATGCACGAGTGATGGCGCATGTGGTGTGTGAGCTTGGGTCAGCTCACCTTCAGACCGGAAAGCGGCAGGTGCTGATCGGTCATGTCGACAGGGAAGCCGGTGGTGCCGCGCGTGGACACTATTGTGCTGTGTTCGGTGAAGAGCCAATCCGAGGCGGCATCGTCGCACAGCACGCTGGCGTAAGCGCGCAAATCGCTCTGGTAGGCCTCGTCACCGTTCGCCGTGATGGCTTTGCTGTAAAGCTGCTGTGCCTCGCTGTTCTGGTAGCCGAACAACGAATTGGCGAAGTTGCCGGCGTCTCCGGTGCGGTTCATGGTGGTTAGTGCCATGGTATAGTTGCCGCTTTGCAAACGGGCGTAGAACGCGCTGTCATCAAGGATCTCGATGGCCACGTTGAGGCGGGTCTGGTTGAGTTGGTTTGCCACAGCCTGCCCTAAATCCGCGTATTCTTGCGGGCAAATGAACTTTGATGTGCCGATGTACGACGGGGAGAAGTAGTTGATGTTATTGCGCCCGGTGGCTAGGTTTGGCGGGTAACGGCCCGTCAGATCCTCATATCCCGGTTCAAGTGGGCTTACCGGGCCTGCAAGCACAGTTGCGGCCTGCGGGCGACTTTTGGCCAGTGCCGCGTTGTCGACGACGTAGCGCACGGCTTTGCGGGCACGCTCGTCGGAGAAGATGGAATCGGGGCCTGAATTAAGTGCCAATACCACTTTGGAGGTGGTTTCTCCTGTGGAAACAGTGAGGGATTGGTCGTCGCGGAAGGCATCCGGATTGTCGTAGGGACGCAGTGCCGCCAGTTGAATCTGGTCGTCATGCAGGGCGGTTTTCAGAGCGCCTGTATCGTTGAAATATCGCACGGTGATTTGCTGGCATGCGGCTTTTTTACCCCAATATACAGGGTTGCGTTCCAGTACGATCGAATCGCCCTTATGGAAGCTGGAGACGGTGAACGGCCCCGATCCCAATGCCTGTTTGGCATAGTCGATGTTGGCCGAGGAATCGTAGACGATGCCGGAGCTGGTGGAGAGTGCGTACAGCAGCCTTGGGTTCGGCTTGGAAAGATGAATGACAACGGTCGAAGGGGTAGGGTTTTCGGCCGATTTCATATTGACCAGGCCGTCGGTTTCCGCAGCCGGGTCGCTGCCGTCGGTTTTGATCTGCAACGAGTTGATGACATCGGATGATTCAAGGGTGTCTCCGTTGGAGAACCGCATCTTCTCGTTCAGGGTGAACGTATATTTCAAACCGTCTTTGGATATCTTCCAGCTTTTGGCAATGCCGGGAGCCGGCCTGTTGTGCTCGTCGCGTCCCACAAGCGTCTCATACACATTGCCGACCAGAACTTGACGCAGCATGGAGTTGTTGAGGCTATTGTCGTCGGCGTTGTCCCCGGTGTTGCCGGCCACACGAATATCGAGGGACTTGGGAGCCGGTCCGTGCACACCCACCGTGGCAGTGGGGCCGGTTTTGATCGACAAGAAGTCGGGAAGCACGTGGCTGCGCCCGTACCAACTTACGCCGAACCACACACCGGCTGCCAAGAGCGCGACAATAACGAGGAACGCGAGGGCACGGGTGATGCCCGGGCCGCGTTTGTGCTGTTTCTCTCGTTGTGCCATACTGCAGCAGTCTAGCTGATGGGGCTGAGTTGTGCTGCTGTGGCGGCCATCAGTTGATTCCGGCGGAAGGGCAGGTATCGTTCAGTGGGCAATTCGCGCAGTCGGGACGGCGGGCGTGGCAGGTGGAGCGGCCGAAGAGAATGAGACGGTGAGAAAGGTCGGTCCACTCTTCGGGAGCGAAGCAAGCGGTGATTTCGTGTTCGATATGTACTGGGTCTGGGTGGGGTTTGTTCCAGTCAGTGCGCCAGTGCAATCGGCCGGTAAGCCGGGTGACATGAGTGTCTACCGGGAATCCCGGAACGCCGAACGCGTTGCCGAGCACCACATTCGCGGTCTTGCGTCCCACTCCCGGCAGGGTTACCAAGTCGTCCATATTGGCCGGCACTTTGCCGCCAAAGCGGCGTACGAGCTGGGCTGATAGGTCGATGATATGCGCGGCTTTCATATGGTAGAAGCCGACAGGATGGATGATGTCCTCCACCACCTGTGCAGGTGCCACGGCCAGTAAACGAGGCTCGCCAAAGCGTGCGAAGAGTTCTGGTGTAACGCTGTTGACCCGTACGTCGGTGGTTTGTGCACTGAGAACGGTGGCCACCAGTAGTTGGAAAGGAGTGGAAAAGTCCAGCGCGCATTTGGGATTGGGAATGAGTTCACGCAGTATTTCGTACTGTGCGTGCATGCGGGCAATGCGTGCTTTTTTGGTTTCTTTCGATCGGTGTGTTGCTGGTTTACGTGCGGCAGCTCCACCTGCTTTGTGGGTTGTGCGGGATGCGGCAGCGCTGCCGGTGCGGGTTGCTTTGGTCGCGGGCATATCAGGCGCCGGCTTTCAGCGCAGGATCGGCATCGGTGGAGTCGGTGGAGTCGGTGGAATCGGTAGAGTTAGTGGATTCAGCAGGGTTAGTGGAGACAGCAGAGTCGGTGGCGGCAGTGCCGATGGTTGGGGTGTCACCGGCGACGGGGTGCTCGGCATCGTTGGCTTGCGCGGTCTCTGACCTACCGTCGGTGGGGTCGAAACGGTATCCCACATTGCGTACCGTACCGATGAGATGCTCATACTCTCCGCCCAGTTTAGCTCGCAGCCGTCGTATGTGTACGTCGACGGTACGTGTACCGCCGTAGTAGTCATAACCCCACACTTCCTGCAGGAGCTGGGAGCGTGTGAACACATGATGCGGGTGCTGCGCCAAGTACTTCAGCAGCTCAAACTCCTTGTACGCCAAATCAATAGGCTCGCCCCTAAGTGTAGTGGTATATCCTTTCACATCAACCACCAAGTCCCCGGCATAGATGCACCCGTCACCGACTTCGGCAACCCCCTGGGAGTCTGTGAACTGCGATGGGTTGGAGCCACGTTCGCCAACAAGCCTGAGCCGTCCCTCCACTTCAGCCGGGGACGCAGAATCAACAATGATGTCGGCGATACCCCACTGGGCGTTGACCGCTGTGAATCCGCCTTCGGTCACAATGAGAAGAATAGGAACGGTCAAACCGGACGTACGTATCAGGTTACACAGTGTTTTTGCCAGAACCAGATCTTCCCGTGCGTCAAGCAGCAGCACGGTCTGCTCAGGAAGTTTCACTATGCTTGCAGCATTGGTGGGCAGTACTCGAACACGGTAGGAGAGTAAGGCCAATGAGGGAATAACGCTGGCCGGATCGGCCGTGAGCGTCATCAGCGTGATATCGAGCATCGCTCCCCCTTCCGCGTGCACCGCGGTACTTCAACTGAGGAAGAACCGCATTGCGGATATAAGAGTTGGTAATAAGTAACGGTGTCACCGCCGTATGTGGTGGTGTGCCCCTGCTCATCGTAACTTACTGACAGCTTGTTGGTAACCGTGCTGATTCGGCGCGGTTGTCTGTATTCTAGTCGTAGGTTGTGGACACGGTCCACTGGAGTCTTGTACCAAGAGGCAGGGTTTATGGCACACTCGAACGCAGAAGGCGCATCGCCGGCAGCACATGGTGGCAGCAGTGCACCGCACAACAGGCAGGAACCGGTTGCTGCTCGTGCAATCGCCCCCATAGTGTTGACGCATGTGGTCTCGCTGGTGGTATTGGTACTGCTGGCAGTGCTTGTGTGGTGGCGCGGGGCGGGGGCGCAAGTCGGCGCTTCTATGAATATCGTGGTGCTTGTGCTGGTTGCGTTTGTTGGGGTCTTGCCGACTCGTGCGCCGGTGCTGGATCGTCTTGTCAGTGTGGTCGGCGCGGTGGAACTCGCATTCTTGGGGTACCGGGATCTGCTCGGTGCCATGCGTGGAGCCAACGCTGTGGACGGCGTGAACGAGCATGGCAACGTCGACACGGCAGCGCTGTTGGAAGCATTGCATAACTGGGCGCTAGGGCTGTTTGCGCTGT
This sequence comes from Bifidobacterium sp. ESL1130, assembly GCF_058507935.1. Lineage (NCBI taxonomy): Bacteria > Bacillati > Actinomycetota > Actinomycetes > Bifidobacteriales > Bifidobacteriaceae > Bifidobacterium > Bifidobacterium sp. ESL1130. Next base: position 459,421 of record NZ_CP196379.1, read on the forward strand.
GGTGCCTGCTGGTCGTGGTCGGGTTTCTGTCGCAGATGGTGCGGCGTGAACGGTCGCATATGGTTGCTTCGCTGTCTTCGAGTCTGCTGAGTGGGGCAGCGATGGCTTCGGCTTCAGGATGGCTGTTTACTCCTGTGCTCTTGCGTGGACTGCGTGCGCGCGATGGTATGGGAATCAGCGGGATGCATCTTGCAGTGCTGGCGCTTGTTGCGTTGGTGGTACTGGTGCTGATGGCATTGCCGTACTGGTGGTACCGCAATGCTGGTGCGTCGGGGCTTGTGCTGTCTTGGGGAGTGCCTCAGGAGGCGGTCGGCGCGCATGAAAGTGGCGAGTACAGCAACGGTGCATGTGGCAACGGTACGTACGGCAAGTCAGCTGGGGACTCGGTCGAGCGGAACGGAGCGAAGCCCAGTGGCGCTGGTGCCATGGTGGGCATCGCATTGTTGCCGGTGATGTTCAGCGGACTGGTGGTGTTTTTGGGCGCGTTGATGATGCTGCTGGTCTGAGTGGGGTGCCAGCGGTGTTATCTGCTATGACACATGCATGTAAACGGTTGAAAAGAGTGTGTTGCCCCTCACCGTGCAATGATGCTTACCAAGCAATGATGCCAAGATGCTCGAGCAGGATTTTCAAACCGATTGCGATGAGAATAACACCGCCCGCAACCTCCGCAGGCTTCTGCCAACGTGCGCCGAAAGCGCGTCCCACATATAGCCCGACCACAGAAAACACTCCGGTGACCAGTCCTATGCTCAGCGCAGCGAACCAGATATTGATGCTCATCAAGTTGAGACTGATACCTACGGCAAACGCGTCGAGACTGCAGGCGATGGCAAGCGGAAGCATATGCTTCCAGTCAAATTGCGCCGTCTGTTCCTCCTCCTCATCGCTGAGTGCTTCACGAATCATATTGCCGCCGATAAGGGCAAGCAAGGCAAAAATAATCCAGTGATCCACCGTTTCGATGTATTTACCAAACGTTGAAGCGAGAAAGAATCCCAAAACGGGGAACAAACCTTGGAAACCACCAAGCCACAGCGCATTTTTAGCGGCATCTTGTGGCAGGATGCGTTTCACTGCAAGACCTTTTCCAATCGAGACGGCGAACGCGTCCATGGAGACGGAAACGGCGATGAGCAGAATGGTAACAATCATGGCTGTCCTCAATGTAGCAGTGAACGATAGCGCCGGGATATTGCAGTGAAGCGCAATGCGGCATATCGTGCCCCGTACGCATGCATGTAGGTGAGTAACTATGGAAGTGCTGTGGCGATCGGGCAGAAAAGAAACGCACAGGGGCAGGCTCCTGGTTTGGTGGGCCTGCCCTTAAATGGTTGAATGACGTGTCTTAGAACAGCTGGAGACACATCATGCTTCGCGCGAGGCAACCGTGCGGTGTGAGCGTCTTCTGCGCCCACGCAGGTTGTTAGTTCTTCGAAGCGGCCAGACGCTCGCGAGAAGATTCGATTTCTTTGCAAGCCTCGTCGGCGCCGGTCCAGAAATCTCCAGGCATGACTTCCTTGCCTGGTTCCAGAGCTTTGTACTGCTCGAAGAAATGCTTGATTTCATCCTTGTGGAAGGAGCTGACATCGTCAATGTCCTTGATATCGTCGAAGCGGACGTCGGCCGGCACGCACAGCACCTTGTCGTCGCCACCCTCTTCGTCCTCCATGTGGTACAAGCCTACGGCGCGGCACTCCACCACGCAGCCGGGGAATACGGAATTCGGCAGCATGACGAGTGCATCCAACGGGTCGCCGTCCTGACCCAGCGTGCCCTCGATGTAGCCGTAATCGTCAGGGTATGCCATAGCGGTGAACAGGGTACGGTCAAGGAACACGCGGCCGCTCTCCTGATCGACCTCGTACTTGTTCTTCGAACCGCGAGGGATCTCAACGACGACATTGAATGTATCGGCCATGTCTATTCTCCTATGACTTAAGTGAATGTATCTTGTGCCCAAGTTTAGCGCAGTCCCAAGTCGAGTTGGGCGGACAATGGCATTTGGGCAGATTGCTGGAGCGCGTTTGACGGCGGAGAGTATGAAACAGAGAAATTGTCATGCAAGTTGGTGTGAACGTGTCATACAAGTGTCGTGCAAACGGACGAGTTATCCACAACACGCCGAGGAGGGTGAGTATTCGTCCACATTGACCGGGAATCATTTCGCCATGCGTGTGTATTTGAGAAGATGAGATCCAGTCATTATTGGCAGACACGATAGGAGACATGATGGGGCAAAGATTCGAGTGGCAATGAGATAATGAGTGTGCGACGAATGGTGCAGGGAAAATAGCTGTCCTGCAGGCCGACGAAAAGGGATGTCATGGGGGATGTAAAAGTGACAGGAGACAACGGGATTGCAGACGATGCCGAGTTTGATGGCAGCGTTGCTGACCGTGATCGAACAATGGTATTTGATGACGCGGCGTTTGACGGTGTCGGGTTCGACGATATGGACGATGCAACCTCTCCGGCCCATACAAGTGGTGACGGTTTGTTTGAAGATGCCGTACGTCCTGATGGTCTCACTCGCTCTGATGGCACCACCCGCTCCGGCGCGAGTATGGATTTTGGTCTGCAGACAGAGCCAATCAACAGTGCGCTGTTTGACGACGATGCACCAACGGAACAGCCGGAAACGATATTCGAGCCTATGGATTCGCACCTTGGCGAAGATAGCGTAACACAACTCGTTGCAGACAGCACCGATCTTTTCTCAAAGGAGCCCGCTCCGGCATCCGAGAAACCAGCTACCACCACAGGTGTCAGCGCCGATGCCATCGGAAGCAGTTTTGACGACGTTACGCAGCCATATAGTGCAGACAGTAACCGCGCTAAGAGCAGCAAAACAAACGGGAATCGTCGGAAAATTATCGTGACTGCAGTGGTTATTGTTCTTGTCATCGCGCTTGTTGCAGGAGTGCTGTGGATACAATCTCGCAAGAAGCAGAGTGATGCTTTGTCGCAATGCCAGTCATCCTCCAACGATTTGTCTCAGGTTGTTCGCCAATACACGTCAGACAGTGTGGAAAAGGCTAAAAGTATCGCCATAAGTGATGTGAAAGATGCCGGAACTGTCAGCGCACTAGACAAAGCGGTGCGCGCTGTCGAGGAACATGGCGACGTGCCTTCCTGCTCAGCTGGAGACACCGCCAAGGTATTGGAGAGCACTGCTAAAACCATGGACACCAAAGCCGATGCCATGCGCAAAGCGGTAAAGGCCGCAAAAGCAGTCACCGCTTCCCATAATGCGCTGGCAACTGGCACCGTACGTGAAACAGCTCAAGCAAAATATGACGCAGCGGTGAAGATGCTGGATGATTCCAAAGGAAAAGTCGCAGATGAGGCCACACGTGATTCGCTGGCACAAGCAATCAACAATGCCAAGGGACTGCTGGCGGACAAAGACGCTGATGAACAGGAACTGCAACAAACTGCAGATGCCCTGCAGAACGCCATTGATGCAGTCGCCGACAGTATGAACAAACAAGCCGATGCCGATAACAACTCCAATAGCAGCACCGCCACCAACAATGGAGGCAGCAGTGCATCGTCCTCTGACTCGTCAACAAACCGGCGCTCGCGTGGGTCTCGGCAAACTCCGCGCACGCCTGCATCGAACGATTCTGGCAATGTGAACGTTCCAAATGGTCCGGCCGCAAACAGTGGAGTCCCCGATTCTGGTGATCCTGTTCCCGCTGCTCCGGCGGCGCCTTCCGACGGCGGCGTTGGAGATACCTCTCCTGCTCCTTCTGCTCCTGAACCCTCTTCTCCCGGTACTGGGGGTGACGTGAGTCAGGCGCCAAGCGACGGAGGAGATTGGGCGAATGCTCCCACGCAAGTTGTGCCAAGGTCTGTCAAGGAATAGGGGTGGTGCGGTGAGACGATGCACACCTGTGTATTGCTATGGTCCAAGAGTGTAGAACATACGTTTGTTCGTGCTTGCGGCGCTGAGATTTGGGTGCTGGTAAAGACCCACAAGATGCCGGCGGGGTAGTTGTTTTGCAGGCTCCCACCCCGTCAGCGTTGACATGTGGACGAGCTATAAGTGGCTCGTCCCCTTAATCATAAGGGGTGGTTATGAAGTTCCGCGATACATGCGTTTGCCAGTGTATTGAGGCAAATCGTAAAAGTCTGTCAGAGTGGTCGGAAAGGCTGGCAGCATGAACAATATGGGATTTCGTCGCGTATCTGCACGAGAAGAATCATGTAAGCCTGTGCCGCTATGCCGAGCGTTTCCTGCGCCATGGAGTGACCACATGTGGGGGCTTGGGGAAGCAAGCGTTATTACGGCAGATCAACGAACTATGCGTCGTGCTGGTGCGGTTGTTTGCGCTGCTTGCCCCCTGAACAACGAGTGTTTGGCTCGAGCGATCGTTGCACATGAGCGTTGCGGTATCGCTGGTGGGTTGGGGTGGACGATGCGGAAACGAATAGCCAGATTAGCAGTGCAGGATGGTGTGAATCTAGTCCAAGGGACTGAGAGAACGCGATACCGTAGCCTTCTTGTATGGTTGACAACGCATCCCGATGCGCGAGACTATGCGCGTGAGTTGGAGAGCCGGAAACGGCAACAGAGACGTAGCGGTGTCAAGCCCAACCTGAATCATAGAGAAAGGGACAGCTAGGTGCTGGTGCGGTGGAGAAGTATGTCGTGCCAAAAGTGTCTCTGATTAATTAACAATACGTAGCAACGTCAATACGCATCAACATAGCGAGCTCAGGAAAGAGTACAGCCATGCAAGAGTCTTCACACATTTCAAATAAGCAAGAGAATCAAAATCCTGACGATTCTCAATCGGGTACTTGCAAACTAACAAACCATTGGAAATGGTGGCTTCTGGTTGTCGTCATTGTGAGTGTGTCAATCATTATAGGGATATTGGTGTGGCAGCGGCAGGAGCTTGCCAAAGCGAATGCTGACTGTTCACAGTCTGTCAGTCAGTTTGAGCAGAGTCACAACGCGTATCGCACCTATCGTGATGGGGAAGCGAAGGTTGCCTCGGCTGTTGCGGACGGAGATGTAGCTGACCGTGAGACGTTGGAAACACTGCGTAAAGATATGAAAGTCGAAACATTGGGGGCTGAGATCTCATGTGACGCAACTAAGAATCGTGATGTGAAATCATCGGCAGCCAGGGCAAAGAGCTCGGCGGCTCATGCAGATGCGGCGCTGGCTGTTCTGCGTGCTGATGTGAGGAAAGTTCATGATTCGCGTGACGCGAAGACGTTGGCTGATGGGCAGCAGGTGTATGACAAGTCCGCCGGTCAGGTGGCTGATGAGAACGTGCGAGTCCAGTTGAAGGATGTGCTGGACAAGAAGGATGTGAATGGTGTTCATGCTGCGGTCGATGCGGTGAACGCTTCCAAGGATGTGAAAGCGCAGGCTGATGAAGCGGCACGGGTTCAGTCGGAACAGGCTGCGGCTCAAGCTAGTTCGTCTGCTGGTAGTCAAGCTGGACAGTCGCAACGTGGTAACAGCGTACAACGTGGTGGTTCTCAAGGTCGTGCTCCTGCCAATAACAACCATCGTGCCCCGGCACAGAACAACACTCCCGCACCGGCGAAACCGGCATCACCCAACGGGGGCAGCAACGGGGTTGGAGGCACCATCGGTGGAAACAATGGCCTGCAGGCTGATGGCATGCCTGCAGGCTGGGACGAATGGGTTCAACAGCATGCTAATCCTGACCTGAATGCGTGTGGTCCTAATATGATGAATTGTCAATGATTTTCTGAGAATTCGTATTTCTGAAGAGCCGAGCATCTGTATGGTGTTCGGCTCTTTTTATTTTTTGTGCATTGTCCGCCCAACGTTCGTTCTTTGCCGGCATAGGGTAGAGCATCTCCCGAAAACGGGAGTGTTCAAAAGAACGAAAGGACGGTTCCTATGTCTGATGTAGGCAGGAATCATTCCGGCTTCGCAAAACGCTTGGTCGCCAGTATCACTGCTGGTGTGGTGGCGCTTTCGATGCTCGCCGGCAGCGCAGTGACAGCCGTGGCTCAACCGGAGAAAACAACTACGAAAGCCGTGAAACAGAGCACACTGGCGGGCATGGCCGGTGGTGTCGGCACGGTTGAAGGCTCGGGCGCCGACCTTGAAGCCCGGCTGAACTCATACCGGCCAGAAATCGGCGCACAAGATGATGATGGCGGCGGCTCCGGTGGTATTGGTGGTGTCATCGGCGGAGACAACGGTTCTGGTTATGAGTATCGTTGGTGGGCTTGGGATACGCCCAACCGTGACGGTAACGCGTATACCGAGATGGGTAAATGGGACGCTTGGAGCGCTGGAACCTTCGGGAAAGATGGCCGCGGTACCCAAGCGTTCATGGACCCAGACGGCGCATGCGACCGTGCATACAACGATGCCATCAGCAATTACGGCGGTGTGCGTTCAGATTATCGCATCGTACTCGTCGGCAGTTTCATCGGCGACGGCTACAAGGGCAAGACCGTCTACCGAGGTGCACCACCATCAGGAGCGCTTGCAACAGCATTAAAGGACAGTTGGGATGGGCTAACTGGAGCACTCAACGCCAATGCCGCAGACCGCGATAACTATTTGCGGTACGTGAACGAGCTTGCTACTAAGTCTCTTGCTCCGCGTACGACGCAGTCGTGTGTGGTGTTGAAGCATGACCAGCCGGTCAACAACTATAACTTGAGCGTGAACACACAGCAGCAGGGCGGGTTCGCAAACACCGGTGCCACTGGTGCTGTGCATGATCAGGTGGTGGCCTCGAACAACGGTTCCACGATTGGTGAGAACATTTGGGCCACCAGCACCCTGCACTGGTACGGGTACCCCAACGGTGGTCATGAGAGCCGGTCGAAGAACTTCCTGATGGGCAACAACTCAATCACCCAAGGGCCTAACTTCACCCCGGGTGATTTCGGTTGGAGTGAATGGCCTGCCGGTCATTTCGGGTTCGGTCTGGATGTGCCTCAATCGGGGCATATGGCGGGCCCGGTGTCCTATTCGGATAGTGATCCTGCCGAGGCATGGGATACCAAACCGGTGAAACCCACGAAGACGTTGTGGAAGAAAGACGACGTGACGCCCACCTCGTCAGCGTCGGTGGTCGCCAACACCGTTCCCTATGTCGCCAGAGTCTCGGCGCATACTGCCGGTTCGGCCCATGTGTGGTTGTATGACACGATCCTGCAGGACGCATGGGTCGGCGCGTCCGACCATGACGACCTGTCCAAGGTCAAGGTCACTGACGGCCAGTCCGGTGCGACCACCGGCGCTGATATCAGCATCGACCGTAGTCAGCCGGGCAGGATCATCGTCAAGGCCCATGTCAAGGATTGGGTGCCGCGTTTGGTGACCTTGCATGTGCCCACCTATCCCAAAGTCACCAAACAAGACCAGGTCCTGAAAGATGACAGCAAGGCCTGTTGGAACGGTGACAATCAGGACTGCCAGACCGGTGACCATAAGGAGATTCCGAAGGTGACCCCTAAGCCGGATAAGGTGTGGACGGTCGATGAGAATGGTGCGTTGGTCGCGTCTGATAAGGGGCGTACGAACAAGGCCGGTAAGGACAATCGCACGTTCGTGCCTGGAGACAAGATCAGTGCGGTGGTGAACGGTCGTATCCCGGCCGGTCTGACCGGTGACCTGGAAGCCTACACGATCACGGATGACTGGACTGGTGCCGCGTCCTACGTGGACTTCTCTGATGCCAGTAAGGCGAAAGTGTATGTGGATGGCAAGGATCGCACGTCCGATTTCACCATCACGGTCAGTGGTTCGAAGACCATCGCCAAGGCCAAGTCTGCTGTGCTGGCTGGTACGAAGGATCTGCCTGCCGATAAGCCGGTGAAGCTTATCATTTCCGGTAAGGTCAAGCTCACCGACGTGCCCCAAGGCGCGACAGCCACGAATGGTGGCAGCGAGCAGTGGGGCAACGAAGGCGTGGATTCGAACATTCCCAGTGTCTTCGTCCGTAGTCCCAATCCTGACAAGGTCTGGGTGCTCGACGCTACTGGTGCGCTGATTACCGCCGATCCGAACCGCACCAACACTGCAGGCAAGGACCAGCGCACCTTCGTGCCCGGCGACAGTGTGGGAGCGGTCGTGAGCGGTCGTCTGCCCAAGGGGCTTGCCACGGATTTGAGCAAGTATGAGATCATCGACGACTGGTCGGATGCGGCCAAGTACGTTGACTTCACCGACACGTCCAAGGCCAAGGTGTATATCGACGGTCAGGACCGCACCGGTGACTTCACCATCAAGGTGGTCGGCACCACCACGGTGGCCACGGCTAATGCGAGTGTGCTCAAGGGCACCGAGAACTTGGCTGCCGATAAGGTCGTCAAGCTTTATGTTGGCGGTACGTTCAAACTGGCTACCGATACTGACAATAAGGAAGTCAAGCTGACCAATACCGGCTCGGAGCAGTGGAACGACAAGAAGGTACCCACCAACGTGCCGCCCGTGTTCGTGCGCAGCCCGAAGCCTGACAAGGCCTGGGTGCTCGACGCTACTGGTGCGCTTGCCACCGCTGATCCGAATCGTACAGACAAGGTCGGTAAGGATCAGCGTACGTTCGTGCCCGGCGACAGTGTGGGAGCGGTCGTGAACGGTCGTCTGCCCAAGGGGCTTGCCACTGATTTGAGCAAGTATGAGATCATCGACGACTGGACTGACGCCGCGAAATACGTTGATTTCACCGACACGTCCAAGACCAAGGTATACATCGACGGTCAAGACCGCACCGGTGAGTTCACCATCAAGGTGGTCGGCACCACCACGGTCGCCACTGCCAACGCTTCGGTGCTGAAAGGTACCGAGAACCTGCCGGCCGATAAGCCGGTCAAGCTTTACGTTGGTGGTACGTTCAAGGTGGCTACGGATACTGATGGTAAGGAAGTGAAGCTGACCAATACCGGCAGCGAGCAGTGGAACAACAAGAAGGTGCCCACCAACACGCCTCCGGTGTTCGTGCGTAGTCCCAAGCCTGACAAGGCTTGGCTGCTCGACGCCAACGGTGCGTTGAACACCGCTGATCCGAACCGTACCAACAACGTCGGCGAGGATAATCACGTGTTCATCCCCGGCGACGAGGTAGGAGCGGTCGTGAACGGTCGTTTGCCCAAGAACCTTGCCACGGATCTCAACAAGTATGAGATCACCGACGACTGGTCGGATGCCGCCAAGTATGTTGATTTCACCGACGCGTCCAAGGCGAAGGTGTGGATCGACGGCAAGGACCGTACCAGTGAGTTCACCATCACAGTGGTCGGCACCACAACCGTGGCGACTGCCAAGCCTTCGGTGCTCAAGGGTACGGAGAATATGCCTGCCGACCATCTCGTCAAGCTTTACATTGGCGGTCGGTTCAAGGACGCCACCCGCACGAACGGTAAGAACGTGAAGCTGACGAATACCGGGTTCGAGCAGTGGAACAGCAAGCGTGTGCAGACCAACGTGCCTCCCGTGTTCGTGTGGACGCCCAACCCTGACAAGAGTTGGGTGGGTTTGGAGAACGGCGACCCGCTCTCTGATTCGAACGACTATAAGCTGGTGATCGATCCGACTAAGTCCAATAAGACCGGTGCGGATGCGCATAGCTTCCGCCTGGGCGACCGTGTGGCTAGCGTGGTGAACGCGACCGTGCCGGCCACGCTGGCCAGGGTGCCGTCGATTAGCCTGCGTGATGATTGGAGCAATGCGGAGCGTATCGTTGACTTCCAAGGCACTTCCAAGATTCGTATCTACGACGCCGACGTGACCACCGCCGAACAATCCTCTCTGGAGGCCATTGACGCGAAGGGTCGTGACGTGACCGGCCAGTTCACTATCACGGTTTCGGGCAGTACGGTGAAGGCGGTGGCGAAGCCGGAGTACACGAGCGGGTTGAAGCTGATGGGTAAGCCGCGTCAGATCAGCATGCTCGTCTCGTTCACGGTCAACTTCGACCCGGCCAAGCTGCGTGCCGATTATGGCAAGCAGCCCGGCGACCAGTTGGATACGTGTTCGAACCCCGGCAACGGGCCGGCGTTGGATAATCTTGGTGGTCAGCAGGCGGGTAGTGCTGGTGTGGATTCGAATCGTCCCGGTATTTGTGTGACGGTTCCGCAGATTCATAAGGATGTGCTTGCCGAAAGCTCGCAGGGCGGGGATATGGAAAGCGTGGACGGCAAGCATGTGTTGCCCGGTCAGAAGCTCGAATACCAGGTCAATGCCGAACCGTTGATCCCGGCCACGGACATGTATGAGGTCACCAATGTCCAGGTGAAGGACACGTATGACCGGTATACGACTCCTGATAAGCCGACGTTGGAGATCACTGACCTGAACACGGGGAAGATCATTCCCCGCTCCCAATGGACGAGTGTGTGGGATGATTCGGCTCATGCGTTCACGGTTGCGTTCAACAAGCCGTGGGTGTTGGCGAACTGGAAGAAAGGCAGCCACCCTCGTATCTCGATTCGTTTCGAAGCTCGGGTGAATATGGATGCTCCGACCGGTGAGGTGATCGATAACCAGGCTTGGCTGACCATCAACAACGGTGTCGTGCCCTCGAACCAGGTGGAGAACACCCCTCCTCAGATCACCCCCGTCAAGGACGTGACCCAGACGGGCAAACCCACCGTAAGCGTGGATGGTAAAACCTTCCTGCTTGGCGACAAGGGTGAATACCATCTCACATTGGATGCCCATGATCTGAAGGATATGGCCTATCGGATGCAACGCCTCGGTCTGGTCGATGACTACGAACAGGACTACCTGAACGTGGATTCCAAGGCCATTACGGTTAAGGATAAAGCGTCTGGCCAGGATGTCACGTCCAAGTTCAACATCCAAATCAACAAGGGTGTGGCTTACGTGTTCGCCAAGACCGTGGACACCATCATTCCTGCGACCGGTGAAACGGTGAAGGGTGACCCGCAACCCACGGATCTGAAAGCCTACGGTGAACGCAAGCTTGACCCGCTTTCTCAGCCGTATATTGATCAGAGTCTGTGTGGTCGCACGTTTGATGTGACCTTGCCGTTCAAGGTCATCAAGGTCACGGACGGGCATGTGATCAAGAACCAGGCCACTCAGATCACTGACAACCGGAAGGATGTGACCAATCAGGTATCCAACCCGGTCAAGCCCATCAACCCGAGCAAGGACGTGGTCATCAACGTCGGGGGCGAATCGGCGAACGGGAAGAGCGTGTGGAAGGACAGCAAGTTCCTCTACCAACTCGACTCCAGCATCCTCCCGCCTAACCGTGCCTACCCGCAGGTGGACCGGTGGGACATCACCGACCAACTCGACCCACAATACGATGAGTACACGGGCCAGTGGGCCGTGTACGCCACCCGAGACCTGTACCAGGATGGTAAGCAGGTTGCTGCTAAGGGTGATCGCATCGCCGGTACCGGATTCGACTCGTCCACGCTTAAGGTGAAGGGTGACCTGTTCCAGGTGAGCCAGAACGATCAGGGCTTGGTAACGGTGAACGCGACTGACGTGTATCGTGCTCTGGTTTCTGCCGACACCAAGCATGAGGCCGGCTGGCGTGCCTACCTTCAGGTCAAGCGTCTCAAGGTCACGGAGCATCATGAGAACCGGTTCGACGAACATTACAACGACAAAGTGTTGCCGTCTAATGTGGTGTGGACGCGTACTCCTGATTTGACGCCTGGGTTGCATATCGAGAAGTGGGACCGGCAGGCCGGCTGGCCCGATGGTGACCGTGACACCCCTGATCAGGCGTTGACCATGCGCGGAGACACCGAAATCGTGTTCACCATCAGTAACACGAGCAAGGTTGATCCGCAGGATGGTCGTGGTGCCTGGTATCAGGCCAAGGACCTGAAGCTGGAGGACGAGACCGTGATCGGTCAGGGCAAGGTCGTTGACCTGAAATACCCCGACAACTGGGACACTCTCGTCCTCAAGCCCGGAGATTCGGTGGAAGTGACCGGTACGCTCAAGGGCGTGCAGGGCGCTCACACCGACAGGGCCAAGGTCACCGGCACCCCGCTGCTGGAATGCCGGGTGGACGATACCCACCCGTTCGACAAGGACGGTGATGCTGATACCGGCAATCCTGATGCCGGCAAGGGTGATGGCGAGAGCAAGCCTGACGGCGCTAAGCTGGCTGACACTAAGCCTGCCGGTGTCAAGCCTAGTGAGGGTGAGCCTGCTGTTGGTGTCAAGCCGGCGGAGAACATTGCCTCCGATGCTGCTGCTTCAACAGACCGGGTGAATGAGGTGTCAGCCGATCGTGTCACTATCGACGGCAAGCAGTTGTGCCGGGAAACGCAGGTGCAGGCCAATCCGGATGACTGGAACGGTCGCCTTGATCCGCTGCCTGCTACTGGTGTGGCCATCATGTCTCTTGCTGTGGTGGTGATTGTTGCGGCTGCCGGTGGCACAGTTATCGTGGTGACCCGCAGCAAGCGCGCACAACTGGACGGCAGCAAGCCGGCTGCCGTGTAGCAAAGTGAACGGAAGGGAAAAGTCGGGGAGACATCTGTTCGGATGTTCCGTAAGACTTAGGTCTTCTCCCCGGCCTTTTATTTCTTTCTCAATCGGGCTACGCCTCTCTTGGGCTCATGCCATTTTGTGGTTGAAGTGCCTATACGTCATGAGTGTGGCCTGTCCTTCCGTCCTCCTGTCCCACTGCCGCACAATTACCAGCGCACGGAGATGCGCTGGTGGTCATGCGTGTGCTCTGTATCGGCTTCAATCTCGTCCACCATGGCGATGGCGTAGTCGGCGTAGCTAATAGCACTGACCCCATTCTCGTCCGTGGTGTATTCCTCTCCGCCCAGAGTGTATGTGTCGCGGCGCTCGCCATCCACTTGAAAGTCGACTGCAGGGCTGATGTAAGTCCAATGCACGTCGCTGCGTTGGCGAAGTTGCTCGAGCGCTGCGCTCTTGGCCAAGGGAACGGCTTTGATTTCCTCTGGGAATGGGAAAGTGTCGGAAAGCTGGGAGGTGTGTTCTTTGTTGGTATAGAGGCTGCTCGCGCCGCCGACAACCAGCAGTCGGGTGTCGGTACCGGAAAGGATATCTGCCAAGTGTTTAAGTGATGTGATGTGTTCGTCGGCGTTCGCTGGCGCAGTGCCGAACGCGTCCACCACAGCATCGAAACCAGCGAGATCGTCTGGCGTAAGGTCAAAGAGATCCTTGATGATGGCATGTGGCGCGTCTGTTTTATTTTCGCCGCGCACCACTGCCGTCACGTCCAATCCGCGCCGCACTGCCTCTGTCACGATGAACTGTCCTCCCTTGCCGTTGGCTGCCACGACTGCGATGTTCTTGCTCATGTTATGTCCTTTTCTAGATGGAGGTATGTTGTCTGTGGCACTGCTGATGGTCATGCTGCTGTTGCCGTGGCAACGTAGCTGAAGACTCACTGTTTCGTTCATAGTTGTGCCCGCCCAGTGTGGACTAACAAAATGTTACCACTATAAAAATGTTAGTGTTAGCTCATAGTGAACCAGCGAATTGCTGTTGCCGGTTGATGAGTGCAGAGTATTATTGCGCTTGAGACTTGCTGTGGCCTAGGAAGAAGAAGGAGGAGTGGCGATGAATGAGCCTGTGCCGGCGCGCTACGATATGTTTTCATCAAAGTGCCCTGCACGCGCACTGCTTAACGATGTAACGAGCCGTTGGAGCATCCTTGTGCTTGCGGCGCTGTGTGAAGGTGATGCACGGTTCTCACAGCTTCGCCGCCGTGTGGACGGTATCAGCAATCGTATGCTCTCCTACACGCTTACCATGCTTTCCGATGATAAATTGATTGAGAGTAAGTCAGAGGGGCGTAGTTCCGTTTATTCGCTTACCGAGGCAGGGCGCATCATTGCCGAGAAAAGCGCAGGTTTGTTCCAATCCCTGTATGCTGCGTTCGATCAGATCTCCGATTAGTCCAACAGCCTCTGCATCGGGCTGCCATTAAAATAAAACCGCGGAATTCGTTGGAATTCCGCGGTTATTAGTAGCGGGGCATAGATTTGAACTATGGACCTCTGGGTTTGAACCTCAGAAGTCCAAGGTTCAACCTCATGACTTCCACGACCCGGAACCACCTGAGTTCATCCTAACGGCTTGATGCACAATTAGGTCGTATGCCTGGAAAACGAGAAGCAGCGCCGTTGTGGCGCGATGATATAAACAGTTGGCTTGAATCTCTGAATGCAGCGGGCTTGTCATCATTGACGGTGTCGACCAGGCGCAGCCAGATATCTAAAATGAGCCGTGATATAAAAGGCTCTCCACGGGATGTAACCGCAGAAATATTGCTGCACTGGTTTGCTATACAACAATGGAAACCAGAAACACGAAAAAGTAACCGCAATGCTTGTACAAGCTTCTTTGGCTGGTTATATAGCACTGGCCGAGCTGAATCTGATGCATCGGCAGGTATGCCGAGCGTACGTCGTCCTCATGCGCACCCGAGGCCGTGCCCTGACCGAATTATTCTTACTGCGCTGACTCATGCTAATGAGACCGAAGTCATTATGATTCGTTTAGCTGCAGAATGCGGTCTGAGACGAGCAGAAATCGCGCAAGTTCGCAGTGATGATGTTATGGACGATCTTGTAGGACAGTCACTCATCGTGCATGGTAAAGGTGATAAGCAGCGTATTGTGCCGTTGCCTGATGATCTAGCCAAACATATCGTTGACCGGGGCGGCTGGCTTTTACCTGGCCGCTGGTCAGGGCATGTCGAAGCTAGTTATGTTGGCAAGCATATTACCAGGCTGTTGGACGGACAATGGTCTGCTCATAGTCTGCGTCATCGATATGCGACGAAAACTTATGAGCAGACCCATGACCTTTACCTGGTTAGTAAACTGCTTGGCCATGAATCAGTGGAAACTACGCAGCGATATGTGGCCATGCCTGATGCCAGGCTTCGGGCTGGTATGGCTGGCGTACAGTTGGCCAGTTAGCTGATTTTGTTGAGTCTGGTGGGGTTGTATGCGACACCGAATCCGGCGGCGATGATACCGGCGGTGTTGGCCAGCCAGTCGCCGAGTTGGAGCTGGCCGAACGCGGTGCATGCGGTGCCGATGACCACAAGGGCCAAACAGACGATGTAGATGCCGGTGCGTGTGCGGGCGCTGAAGACTGGCTGGTATTCGCTGGTTTCCATGCCGGTGTCCGGGTTGGCCGGGTCGGTTTGACTTGTGTTGGCGTGTTTGGGTGTGCTCATGGTGTTGTCTCTTACTGGTCGGTGGTGATGTTGATGTGCAGTTGGTTGAGTTTGTCGCTCACGGCTTGCTGAATGGTATCGGCGATGGTGGCGGGGTCGGCGCCGATACTGCTGGCCAGAGCGGTGATGGCGGCTTGCTGGGCGGTCAGGGTAGCGATGATCTGGTCGATTTTGTGTTCCGCGGCGATGGTATGGTCACCGGTCGCGTACAGTTCGGTGAACGGGGTGGTGCTGTCGTTCCAGCTGTAAGCCCAAACATCGCCTGCGAGGTTTTTGACTTTCTCGTAGATGGCGCCGATGGTGTTGTAGGTGGTGCCTCCGGTGGCGGTGGATTGCCAGTTGTAGCTCCAGACCTGTTGTGCGATCTTGGCGGCGTCTTCATCACTGATCATGATGTCTTCTCCTTGAGTGGTGGGTTGTTGGTAGCGCAGGTATGCGTCCCAGGGGTAGTCGTAGTAGTTGGAAATGTTGGTTTCACGGCCGGTCTGGTCTCCGGGCTGTCCGTCAATGCTGTTGGTTTCGGACTGGCTTGCTTGGGCGAGTAGTCCGTTGCCTAGGCTGAGGGCGACGTGCTGGCGGTCGTTGAGGAGGATGTCGCCCGGTTGGGGATGACCGTCCGGGGGCAGGCGTGTCCAGCCTCGGGCGCACAGCTCCGCACTCAGGTTGCCGGTGTAGGTGGCGTTGCCGGTGTCGAAGCCGGCTTCCCGGAGCGTGAAGATGATCAGGCTGGAGCAGTCGCAGTCGCCTCCGGGCCGGATATTCCAACGTCTGGGTTGGCTGTAGCCCAGGCTCACGTCCCGACACCAGTAGGTCATCCGCTCGATGAGCAGGTCAAGTGAGGGCATGGTCAGTCCTTTCGTTCGTGCTTGAATAATGTGGGTGGCGGGTCTGGGGGTGGCGGGCCTTTGCGACTCCATATCCAGTCGACGAGTTTGCGGTTGTGTTGCCAGAGCAGTTGGTTGTCGGCCAGCTGGTCGGCGAGTTGGCGTTGGGCCTCGAGCAGCAGGTCGCTGCTTTTGGCATCACCGTCGTGTTTGGTTTGGATGATGTGGCCGATGGTCTGCACGATGGCGCCGATGATGACACCAGCGGCCCCGGCCAAGGCGATAAGGACGGGTTCACTCATTTAGCTCCCTAGAGGGAAGGCCTTGGCAATGTAGAGTTGGGTGTTGGCTGGGATGGCGCCGGTGCTGGCGACCTGGCCGGCGGAGCTGAGGTAGACGAACGGCGCTTGGGTGTTGGATTGCAGGCCACAGGTCATGGCTCCGTTGATGCGCTGGCTTGCCCATTCGGGTACTGTTACCAGCGTGCTGTAGGCCGGTTTGGCCGCGGTGATGGTGATGTTCAGGTCGATGCTGACCACGCCTGACGAGCAGACGATGTTGGCCTGGTTGACCTTCACACCCGCACTAGGGGTACCTTGGCTGAAATACATGGGTCTCGGAGGGGTGCCATCCATGCCCATGCGCACGCATAGCGCGTGGTTTTCGGCGCCGGCGTCGTTGGGGTGGATGTCATCCGCGGCCCAGTCGGCCCGTCCGTTGTTCCACTCCCATGCATAAGGGATGAGGTTGATCCACGGGCCGACGGCGGCCTCGCCGATCAGGTAGATCAGCGAGGCGATGTTGGTACCGTTGTTGTAGCGTCCCATCCCGTACCGGCCGAGCATGACCGGTACGAGGTGGATGCGCGCCGATGGGTAGGTGGTGTGCGCCTGGGTCAGGGTGGAACGAACGGCGTTGTAGACGCCGGACGTGTTGGCTTTGTCGTTGACACCGCCGGCGATGATCACGTCGGTGATGTTCTTGGCCCCTCCGCCGAACGCGGTGGCGGCGGCTTTGAGTTGGCCGGCGAAGTTGGCCTTGTTGGCACCGGTGCCGGCTTGGACGAACGCGGCGTTGGGTTCGGCGTAGTTGTACACGGTCCAGCCGGTGTATCTGGCAAGTTGCGCCGGCCAGCTTTTCGTGGCCGGGTTGGATGTGCCCGCCCCTGAGGAGACGCTGTCGCCGACCACGAGCACTTTGCGTATGTCGGGGATGATGCGCTTGCTGATGGCGGTGTAGGATTGTTTGCCCGTGTCGGTCAGGATGGTGGCCATGCCGGTGTCGGAGGCGTTGCCGGCTTGGGTTGCGTACTGTTGGGCTTGGGTGGCGGCTTGTTTTGCCTGGGTTGTGGCCGAGGTGAGATCGGCGGTGATCTTTGCGGGCAGGGTGTCGATGTTGTCGTCGATGCTTTGGGCCATCTGCTGGAATTGGCTGGCGGCGTCCTTGACCAGGTCGGTGCCGGCCGGGTATTTGATTTTGTATCGCGGCGTCTGAAGCATAACAGTTCTCCTTTGTTAGTTTTTGAAGTGGGTGATCTGGCCGAACTCGCCCCATGTGAAGGCCAGGCGAGACCAGGGCAGACCGATGGGCTTCAGGTCGTTCCAGGCGCTCAACGTGGGCGGGACGGTCGGCATGGGCCATAAGGTCAGCTCGTTGGACAGCACCGGCTCGTCGCGCTTCCAGTCGAAGCTGAGGGTGCCGCCGATGGCCAGCCACACCCCGGATGTGGCGGGCGTGCCGTCGTCCGAGAGGAGGGGCGTGTACCGGTTGTGGATGAAAGCGTACAGGCTGGGTGCTGGTTGGAGGGTCTGCTCGTGGGTGTCGATATCAATGTTGTGGCTGGTGACGGTGAGCTTGTCGGGGCGCAGGCGCATGGTGGCGGCTTTGAGCCAGTCGGCCCACCGGCCGCGCACCGCGTCCCCGGGAGACCATATCCCGCCTTTCCAATGCCCGTCCGACCGGTCCTCGATCACCACATCTGACTCGAACACGGCGCTGCTAACCGTTTCGGTCAGATTCGACGGTAGGCGCCCTCGGTCGCCGATGGTGATCTGCGCATCCTCGAACCCGATGGTATTGGTGGTGTCGTTGAAGGTGGCGGCTTTGCCTTTGATGATGACCTGGCTGACCGGGTCGGGCAGGGTCAGGGTGTGCGCGTCGACCTGGATGAGGTCGCCGGACAGCACCGGCTGGCTGCACGACGAGGTTTCGGCCGATAGGGTGCCGTCGGCGTGCAGGGTGATGGATGCCGGGTCGCCGGCCATCCATGCCTCGAGCCGGTCACCATCGCTGTGACTGTGGGTTTCGTAATACAGGGGCATGCCTTGTGCGTGGCCGGCGTGGTGGTAGAGCACGGTGGTCAGGTCCGGGAAACTGTCTGACGGGTAGGGTGCCAGCGCGGTGACATAGGTGTTGAGCCAGATGATCGTCGACGATGCCAGGGGCGGGCTGCCAAGCTTAGTTAGACGGCGTTGTATTTCGGCCAGTCGTTGGGCGGGTGTGCCGGTCCAATGCATGCCCTTCAAGGCCGGGTCGGTGCTGGTTGGACCTTGTTCGGTGGTGCGTGTGGCTCGTACCAGGTTGGAGTTGGCGTGCAGGTCGAGCTGCCAGGTGCCGTCGTCCTGTTGGGTGACGGTGTTGCCGGTGGCCATGGTGCCACGGAAGATGGTCAGCGCGGTCGGGTCGGGTTGCGCCGAGAGTGTGGGTGTGTGGGTGCGGTGGAACGACGCCCATGTCATATTGCGGTCCTGGCGCTGCCATGCGGTGGTGCTGTTGAGGTCGGACCATTGGGGCATGCGGGTCAGTTGGATGAGCACCTTCGCGCCGGCCAGAGCGGTGCTGTTGCCTGCCAGGTGGCCGGTGCGGTCGAGGAGTTTGAAATGAGCCACGCTCACGTCGGGTTGTTTGGTGGGGGTGTCGGTGCCCCAGTCGATGTCGAACGCGGCGAGCATGGCCACCGAACCGGCGTGACCGGTCAGGTTCTCCCAACCATGCCCGCGATCAAGATAGAGGAACGGTTGTCTCATTGGTGTGCCTTTGTATAGTCTTCGAGGGCTTTCATGAGCTTCTGGCCGGTTTTATAGCCGTCCAATGCCACGCCTTCGACGTTGATGGTCACGTTGACCGGCAGCGCACGGCCGCCATTATTATTCGCCCCGGTCAGGCTGTAGCTGGCACGGTTCAACGGGGTGACTTGGGCGCCTCTGGGCAGGGTGAGCAGTTCGGGGCCGGCCTCGCCGACCAGGGCCATGCCCGAGCGTTGGATGACACCGCCAGAAGCGAGCATGGGGATCTTGAAGCTTTGACCGCCCACGCCGGGAATCCAGTCGGGCAGGTCGAACCCGAACCCGCCGATAGTGGAGTTCCACAGGCTTTTGATATGGTCGACGGCCCAGCGGAACGGTGCGAGCAGCTTGTCCCCGATGCCCGAGAAGAACCCACTTATCGCACCCGGTACGCTGCCGAACCAGTCCATCAGGCCTTGCCATTTCGACCGAATCCAGTCACCGGCCTGGCCAAACCACTGCCGGATGTTCGCGATGCTGGTGGAGAGGAACCCGGTGAACGAGCTCCACGCCCGCTTGCCGGTCTCGGTCTGAGTGAAGAAATAAGCCAGACCGGCCGTGAGCGCGGCCAGAGCCACGACCACCAGCATGACCGGGTTGGTCTCCAGCACCAAGTTGAATGCGGCCTGCGCGTTCCTGGCTATCGTGGTGACGCCCGTCCAGGTCTGCGTGACGCCGGTCACCACCGACAGGGAACTGACCCATTGCAAGAGCCCGCCCGCGCTCATCACGCTATAGAGCAGGGTGATGCCACCGACCAGAGTGGTGATGCCGATAACCACCGGGGCGACATTGTTGGCGATATCGCCAAGCTGTTTGGCGAACTGGACAGCCTGGGAAACCAGGCCGGGAATGTTGTCGGCAAGACCGGACACCTTGTCCGCCAGCTTGGCCATCCAGTCGGTGACCTGGGGTTTGACCAGGTCGATGAATCCGGCACCGAGCTTGACGACGCTCGCCTCGAGGTTGCCCGAAGCGTTGCCCAGCTGGCTGGTGTCGTTAGCGGCCTTCTTCGCCGCATCCGACATACCCAGTTGCATCAACGCCTGGTTGAACTCCTCGCTGGTGATCTGCCCCTTGGCCATCGCATCCCTGAAGTTGCCGGTGTATGCGCCGTTGGCACGCATGGCCTCCTGGAGCTTGCCGCTGGCGCCGGGGATGGCATCGGAGAGTTGGTTCCAGTTTTCGGCCGTGAGTTTGCCGGCGCCGGCGGTCTGGGTGAGCACCATCGCCACGCTCTTGTAAGCGTCGGCGCCGCCTCCGGCCACGGCGGTCAGGTTGCCTGCCGCCTCGGCCAGCTGGTCGTAGTCCTTGACCCCGTTGCTGGCGAGCTGGGCGGTGGTGTTGCGGATATCGGACAGCGAAAAGACGGTTTGGTCGGCGTACACCTGGGTGCTTTTCGTCAATCGTTTGATGGTCGAATCATCCACGTCGGCGAAGCTCAACGTGTTGGCGAACGCTTGGGCGCTGTCGGAGGTGTCGGCCATCTCGCCGGACAGGTTGGACACATAGCCGACGACCTTGCTGGTCATCGACCCGACCACCCCGGCCACCGCTCCGGATACGGCACCGAACCTGGCGGCCATGCTCGATGCCGAGCGTGCGGTGCCGGCCATGGCTTTGCTGGCCCCTGACCCGTCACCGATGATCTTGACCGTCAGGATCGCGCTCTTAGCCATCACCCAGTCTCCTCTCTCTCATCTCACGCTGCTCCTCGTCCAATAAATCCAGGGCGGTGGCCCAGTCCCGTTCATCGGCATGGGTTTCCTGCCGCCATGCCCAGGGCGTGCCGCCGAACCTGGCGGACAGGATCAGGCTGAGACGTCCGTAGGAGTCGGCAGGCCAGAGGGCAAAGGGACCGACGCCATACCCGACCCCTCATCCATACCGGTCGCCGGGTCGGTGCCGGTCGGTGCCGGCAGGCCGGTCATGTCCGGTGTCGCAGGCGAGGCAGCCGGGGTTGGGACAGTGTCGGTGTTGGTGTCGGTGGTGTCGATGCTGGACACGGTTTGCGCCCAGTTTTCGAATGTCATGCCCGGGGTGAGTTGCCCGCCTCGGCGCAGGGTGACATACGTGCTGTAGGCCATCATGGTGATGGGTGCCTCTTGAAGGGTGCCGATGCCGTTGGCCGCGGCATGCCGTTCGGCCTGGATGGTGTCGAACAGGGTCGGCGAGCAGATGCTGCTGGTGCCGTCGATATAGTTGGTGGTGATGGTGGTGGTCATGGTTTATGCTCCTTGCACGGTTTTGATGATCTGTTGGATTTCCTGGGTGTAAAGGTTGACCCATGCGGGTTCGGTCTGTTTGGCCGCGTCGGCCAGGAAGGTGGTTGGTTTGATGTGGTGGCCTGGCCAGCCCCAATGGATCGGGCCGGCGTACGGGACGGTTTTCCTGCCGGCGCGGATGACACCGGCCTTCTGGGTGGCGCCGGCGCGGATGGACGAGGCCAACCTGCCCGACCGTTTCGGCACCAACGACCGACCCGCGGGCACGACCAGGTCGGCGGCTTTGCGGTTCACGGCTTTCAAATCCTTGGCGTCGGCGCCGGCCTTGCGCAACGTGCGGGCCAGCTGGGCCGACCCTTTGATCTCGACCAGTGATCTAGACATGCACGGCCACCGGCCCGCCGGACGAACCGGCCGGCACGTCATGAGACCCGGGTGCCGGCTGGGTCAGCTCCAACTGGATATCAGACACGGTGAAGGAGAAGTCCTGGTCGTTCTGTTTCTTCACGTCCCCGCCGATCGCGATCGGAGCGACCAGCACGGTGCCGTGGAAGCTCAACTCGCCTGCCGTGTTCGGGGTGAACGTGAACGGGTGTTCCTCACCGGCATGGTTGTAACACCAGGCCTGCAACCCGGTTGCGCTGTAGTTTTCCTTGATGGTGCCGTCCAACGTCCAGTTGGTCTGGCTGTCGGACTCGTGGTGGCCGTCGAGGAACTCGATCGGGTCGGTGCTATCGGTTTTGGGTGTCAATGTCACTTTGGTCACGTCCGCGTCGAACGGCTGGCTGCTGTTGGCTTTGCCGATGGTCAGCTGGCCTTTGCCCAGCACCCTGATTTTCTTGCCCGCCATAATTGTTCTCCTTGGTTAGTCGAGTGGGTTGAAGGTGATTTCATACGCGGCTAGGCTCTCGCTGCCTTGCATGTAAGTGACCGGTTTCGCGCTCTCCATGTTGATGCCGTCAGCGTGCAGCTTGGCCAGCACTTCAAGGATGACGTCCAACGCCGCCACTGGCGTCTCGGGAGTGCCGGCGACCACGCATGCCTTGAATGTGGCGGTGGTGATCTCCCATCCTTCGTATTCGAATTCAGGTGGTTCAATGAAGATGGCTGCTTTCCCTGGTATCGGTTGCACTTCCTGAGCGTCGATGGTGACAACAGTGACAAGGTTTCCAGCGCTTTCGGTCAGCTGCTCGATAAGCTCTTCTCGTTGTTTGATGATGTTCATGCGACCGCCAGTCCTCCGGTGAGCACGCCTGCGGCGTTGAGCTTGGGCCAGACGCTGCGCAGCGGGTCGGTGGACACGTGTACTGCGTCCACGGTGCCGTCGCCTCCGCTCACCGACATGACGCCAAGCCTGGCGTTGCGACTGTTGTACAGGTCGGCCGCACAGCTCACGATGCAGTCGGCAAGCACCTCGTCGTCAACGCTCTGACTGCCGACCGCTGACTTCACGTAGGTCGTGGCCGAGGCGAGCTTGGCGGTGAGGCGATCCGTATCGGCAGTAGGCTGAGCAACCTCGTCGCGCAGCCTACTGAGCAGTTCGTCGTTGGAGGTCATGCCGCCACCCCAGCGAACTTGATAGGCAGCAGTCCATCCGGGAATGTTTCGGCCACGGCCATATAGCCGTAAACACTGTAGTCGTTGACGAGCTTGGTGGGGTCGGCTGCGGTCAATTGCGTGGGGCCGCCAGACTCCCAGATGGTCACAGTCTGCGGGTCAAGGAATGTTGCAGTGCCGGCAGGTGCCTTGGGTAACAGCTGGATGGGCACACGCATGATGTCTCCCACGGTGCCGGTCAAGTCGAAAGAGCCAAGCGTATCGGAGCCTTGGCCGCTGATATCCACAGCACGTTCGCCCTGATCATGCAGGTCGATGAGAGCCTTGGCCACGTCTTTGGAGACTGCCAGACGTGTGAGCGAAGCGTTGCGGTCGTCCATCTCCTCGGCCGCGTCCAGGATGATGCCTATCCACTGGGAGGCTGTCATCGCCTCGATTGCCGCGGGTGCGGGCATGGGGTTAGAGTTGTTGGCGATCAGGTCATAGAGGAAGTCGCGCACCTTCTGCTCTGTAGCCTTCGCGTAGGCGTTGTTGAGGGCCTTGAGAGCAGTGTTGAGCATGGGCGTGGTGGCACGTTCGATGGTCTGGCGGCTCAGCGACGTGTATCCGCCGTAGGTCTCCACATCGGTACTCTTGGTACCGAACTTGACTTTGCCGAACGCCAGCTGATTACCTTGATTCTTCTGTTTGCCAGCGGCCATAGTGTCGGACTCGACCACGTTGTATTCCATGTTCATGCCGGTTTCGGGCAGGCTGTCATGGGTGAGGAGTCCGGCCACCTTGCGTCGCTGTTCGATGAGGCGCAGGTCGTCGGCGATCCAGGTGGTCTGGTTGCCGGTGTCGCCCACGGCGATGAAGTCGCGCGACTGCTTCATGGTGTCGATGGCCTCGGGCTCCTGGTTATACAGTCCACGCAAGTATTCGCCCTGGGAATGGTAGGCTGAGCCCACCAGCTTGCGTGGTTCGACGTCTAGGCCTTTGGTGATGCTTGCCTTCATCTTACGTTGCTCGTCCTTGATGCCTTCGAGCATGTCAATCAGTTCCTTGTCCATTTCTGGCTCCTTTATTTGGGTTCGGTCTTCGGTTATGGTTTCGTGACGCTGGCTTTGAATGACTGCGTCCGGATAGGCTGGAGTGCCGGTCACGGCAACCTCAAGCAGTTCGACCTTGCGTCGGTGCACTTCCGTCATGCCGGTCTGGTCGTCGTAGACGGTGACGTTTTCTACAGGCAAGAAGCCTACGGAGAAGCCGTCGAGCACGCCGTCACGCACGAGCTGGGCGGCATCGCGGCCAGCTGCGGTATCGGAGAGCTTAGCTGTGATGTGAAGGCCGTCGTCCTGGCTTTCCATGCCGGTGACTTTGCCGATCAGCTCGCCGTGGTCGCGGCTGATCTTCACGGTCTTGCGGTTACCAAAGTCGGTGTCGCGGTCGAAATACTCGCTGTAGTCGCTCCACAGGCGGTACGCGGTGTTGAACGGTACGGCGATGCCTGAGAGCTCACTTCCATCTCCGGTTTCAGCGTCACGCAGTTGAATGCCGCGAACATCAAGCGTGCGCCGTTCCATCAGCCTCTCGTCACTTTTGCTCATCGATGCTCTCCTTTGCTGGTTGTGTCTCCATGTCCGCGCGAGGTGCGAGACGTTGCATGACTCTGGCTTCGTTTGGCGTCATCCATCCGGCTTTGATGGCGGAGGCGAGGGCCTCGTACTGGTCTTTGGTGTCGCTGCGTCGGCTCGAATCCCAGTCGAAACGCGCCTGACGGCCGCGTGGCAGGAGACGGTCGAACAGCTCCTCGATTTCACCCGTGTAAGCGGCCAGGGTGTAGTCGGCAAACTCAATCCAGCTTTGTTCGATGTTGGAATAGGTCAGGTTGCTGCCGTCCACGGCCGCGAGCATGATGCTGGCCGGTATGCCGAGCAGCCTGGCGATCTGCGTGGTGTCGAACTTCTGCGTTTCCAGGAACTGGAGGTCCGCGGGCTTCATATCAAGAGGCACATAGGTCAGTCCGTTGGTGATGAATCTGGTCTCGCCGGCTTTGCCTTCCCGATCCCAGTCCTCTTTGATCTTTCGCAGGGCATCCGACGGGACCTTGGCCTCGGTCTTGAGATAGCCCTTGATGTTGGTGCCATCGGTGTAGAACCTCGTCTTGTAGTCC
The DNA here is from genome assembly GCF_058507935.1 of Bifidobacterium sp. ESL1130. NCBI lineage: Bacteria > Bacillati > Actinomycetota > Actinomycetes > Bifidobacteriales > Bifidobacteriaceae > Bifidobacterium > Bifidobacterium sp. ESL1130. The sequence continues at coordinate 484,426 of NZ_CP196379.1, forward strand.
TTGGCCAGCTTCGCGCCCTCGATCTCCTCGCGTGCCGCGGAGATGGGGCCGAGACCGCGCAGACGTCCGGGCACGTTCAGGAATTTGCAATGCACCATGTCGTCCGGCCCATAGTCGTGGCCAAGATAGCTGTAACGGAATTTCGGGCAGGCGGGGTCGTTGCCGTCGTCGGTGACGGTCACGAGCGTGGGGGGCAGTACCTCGCACGACACCACTTGCCCATCGAAGCGGATCAGTCGGACGAAGGCGTTGCCGTCGAGTACCATACTGGCCACCATGTCGGAGAGGAAGTCGCGCCGGCTGCGGTTCACGTCCGGATGTTCCACCAGGCTGCTTGTCATATCGAGTTTGAGTCCGCCACGCATCTCGTAGATCGGCAGGCCGGCGATGGCTGTCTGGAGCACCTGCACGCCGCGGAACACCGTGGAAAGCGTTAACGGGTCGTACGCTTCACGACGCGATGGTGGCCTGATATCTTCGGGGATGTCGTCGAGCGCATCCTCGCCGCGGGTCAGAACATCGCCCGCCAGCTGTATACGCTGCCACATTCCCATTTGCTTGCTCATGGCCTTGATGGTGCATCAGCAACCCTGAATCTGTCCACAAGCGTGGGGCAAAGTAAGGCAAAGCAGGGTAAAGTAAGGCAAAGTAGGTCACACGATGACCGGTATATCGTCTTCCGGCCGATGACTGGCACCCCACGCGGCAAGCATGCAGCTCTCCAAGGGACTGGTCAGCCCGGTGGAACGCCTGCGGGTCACCCGCCACGCATCGCCCGACCATGTGCGAGCTGAACTCGCGGCACTGGCGTCTAGCGCTGTGTTCGAGGCATGCAGGATGCCGTGGTTGTTCAGTCCGCTCACATACGCCTGCCCGCAAGTCAGATAGTCGGCTGCCGTAAGATCGCAGAACGGCAGCACCGGGGAACCCCATCCGTCGGTGAGATGACGCAGCCGGTCGCTCAGGTCGGCGGCGGTGCCCTTGGTATCGATGGCGATGGGCGCCTCGTAGGTCTCGGAAAGCCGGCGTATCTCGTCGGGCGCCGCGCCGGTGCCATCGATGACCTTCAAGAGCTGGGTGGTCACGGTGCCGTCCTGGTTGGCAATGGCCGCGCTGATGCTCGTATGGGTCGAGTCCACATCCACGGCCACGCCCAACGTGACCTGCCGGCCCGCGAGCTCGCCGGGCCCCACCGGCCGGGTCGCCGTCGCCTCCCATAATCGCTCGTCGATGACCCGGTCACTGATGCCCTCGTCACGTCGGTTGCCGAATGCTCGTGCCCAGCCGGCTGGATCGTTTTTGAATTGGTCGTGAAAGTCCTTGAGCTGGTCGATGTTCCAGAGCAGTCCGGCTGCCGGATGGTGGCGCATGATGGTTTCCAAGTCTTCCGGGTCGGCTCCGGCGGGGATACCCCAATCGAACCAGCAGGTGCGCCGGCTTTGCTTGCCTTCTCGGCATTCGTCGATGCGCTGGTTGAAGAACTCGCTTTCCGCGGTCCCCTCGGTCGAGGTGATCCAGACCTGCGGGCGCACCCCGGTGGACATGAAGCGGGTGGCCGTGGTCGGTAGAAAAGCATCGATGATGTTCTTGCCGGTCTCGGCCGAAAGTGAGAACGCCTCGTCGAGAGTGATCATGTCGCCTTGTACGCCGTGGCCGGCCACTTTCGTGATACTCATGGGCATGATGGTGCTGCCGTTGATGAAGGGCTGGCGCAGGTCACCGGCACCGAGGTACGGGCGCGCGGCGATGGCTGACAATGGTGATGGGCCGAGCCGTTTGAGGTATTCCTTGAAGTGTTTGCCGGCGTCCTTGCCTGTTTGGGCGAGATAGTAGATGAAACGGTTCGGCCCCCACTGGGTATTGCGGGTGTCCTTGGCATCCACGAGCGTGGACTTGCCGCACTGACGAGGCGTTGAAAGAATGATGGTGTCGTAGAAGTAACTGCCATCCTCGTCGAGCTCGCCGGCCACATCGGCGACGTACTGCTGCCAGGGCAGGAACGGTGTGCCAAGCAGCCTGGCATATTCGCCGACAAGTGGCCCGTCGGTCTTGCGGTCGGGGTTGCGGGGTGTACCGCCACGCATGGGCGTCACTTGGCCACACTCGATGCTTGCAGCAGACCGGCCATCTCGTCATCAAGCGGCTGGGTCTCAGGGTAGAGCTCACGCAGTGACGCCATCGTGTTGTTGTAGGTGTCCATAAGCGTGGAGATGTTCTTCGGTGTGGTTGCCGCGTTGTAACGGTCGATGTTGTAGGCGACGCAAAGCAGGGAATTGGCATAGTCGTGCGCTGCGGCGCTCATGGTCTTGTCTTTGAAGAATTCTTCGATGAACAGGCGTGTGCTGTGCTCTTTGAAGTGACTGTACTGGGTGATTTCCTCGAACCCTTCCAGGACTCCCTGCTGCTCCATTGTGTTTCCTTAATTTTCGTTGCGATTCTGCCGTTTTCTAACTTTTTTATTTTGGTTTCGAGAGAGTAAAAAAGTTGGCGCGGGGTGATTTGGCCGGCCGGCTGTTTAAAAAATCGTCACCACTGCGGCCAGTCAGGCTGCGCGTCCGGATCGGAGCGCAGACCGAGGGCCACGAGCTCGGTGCGACGCTTGCTCTGCCGTTCGTCGATGGCCTGCTGGCTGATGTGCAGGGCGTACCACTGGCGTGCCGTCAGGTGCGCGCCCTCGTTGCGCAGCTCGTCGTCAAGTCTGGCGAACACGGTCTCCGCTCCAGGGTCGATGACATGGATGGTGTAGTCCAAGGCCAGCCACTCATCCAACATCCTCGGGTGTGCATGCGACATAGGCAAGCTCTTGATCAGCCACACCTCCGCCGGCGTGTTCAGGCGCACCAGCTTGTTGTAGGCCCCCTGCCACGCACCCTGCGCCGTGGCGATGAGTGAGGGCGCTGGTTCGTGCTTGACGTCCACATCGGGCATGAGCGCAGCAGCAAGTCGGTCGAAGTCCAGCACTAGAGCATCCCCGCTTGCATGTTCGGCCACGTAGCTGCTCTTGCCGGCGCACGGCGGGCCGATGACCGTGTGGATCGTCGCGCCATATCCGGAGAGTACACGGTTGGAGCGGCTGATGTTGCATGCCTTGCATGCCCTGCGGATGTTGGCCACTGTGCCCTGGCCACCGGCCTTGAACGGCACAATGTGGTCGTCTTCCTCACCATTGCCGGTGCAGACGGGCAGGTGCAGCCAGCAGCTATTGCCCCACGTCTCGATGACCTCGGCACGCACCCTCGGGTTTATCGTGCCTCTGACCCGCCGCTTCATGCTTTCTCCTTACATGAGCGCACGTACCGGTCGAGGTCGTCCAGCTCGTACAAGACCGGCGAGTTGACGGCCTCGCCGGACTTGAACCATACCGGCCCCACACCATCCCTGCGCATGGCCTTGAGCTTGGACTGGCTGACATGCAAATACTTCGCCGCCTGAGCTACAGTCAGTTTGGATTTCGGACTCATCATGCGACTCCTGCGTAACGTTTGAGACCGGCCAGCAAGGGTTCGCGGTCGAAGCCGAGGATGGTGCCGTGTTTGCTGGGCTTGTCCACCCACCCCTCGGCGATGAGCTGACGCAGCACGTGCTTGCCGGACGGGTCGGTGGTTTTGGCGATCTGGTCGAGCCGGAGGATACGAATCACGGTCGCGCAACTGATGGAGCTGGTCGAGACAGTGTCGTGTTCCAACTGGGGTAGGTGCCAGCGTACCGCGTTGACCATGTCAGTCTTGCGGATGGGTTTGCTCGTCACCGGCATACGACGATAACGGCGGGGACGGGTGTTGCGTGCGTAGGTGGGCTGGTAGTCAACGGTGTAACCCATAGTGATCTCCTGTTTGGTTGGGTGGTGGATAAGTGGACTGGTTGGTGGATAAAGGTCATCTTCGGATGGTGGAGGTTGAGCGGGGAACCTTGGCGCTTGAAAACGAGTATGAGTCCCGGAACCAAGCCCTGTAAGGTTCCCCAGTGGTTGCTTCGGCCGGAGCCAGGCGTCGCTTGTGGAAGCAGCACGAGGCTGCGACGGCGGTTGCGTTGGCCAGCCCGGCGAACCACCGGTGGAGTCCGTCGGTCGTCCCTGTGCAGACGCGGACCAACGCTCGATACACCCGCATAGGCTCCCCCGAGCCGTGGTAACCACGCCGCCAGGGGCGTGTGTTTGTAACGCGCTGGGCAAGGCGCGGCCATATCGCCCTGCGCAGGCATGACGGCCTACGGTACGGGCATGAAATTATGAACGGCAACACAAGGTCATTCCGGCGGCACCGGCATGTCAGGGCAGTCCTGGTCCAGCCATCTTTTCTGCCTGGCCAGCGCGTCCAGGCACTGGGCTTTGAGCATGGTGACCTCGTCCGTGCTCAGTATGGTGGCGCAGCGGTGTCGGCCGTCCTCCACGTTCAGCGCGAACGTGCCCAGGTATTCATAGCTCATCGAAATACTCGTTTTAGTCATCAGTTGTCCTTCCATATCCAGTCCCAGGCCCGGTCGGCCGACCAGGCGATGAGCATGAGCAGCATGACCGCCAGCAACGGCAGTGCCAGGCACAGCCGGCCGACCAGGCGAATCGTGTGTTTAAGCTTCGCTTTCATACGCCTTCCTTCCGCAGATGAGCATGACCGGCAGGCACGCCAAAGACAGCCAGCACAGTGTCCACAGGCTGGTGACGGCGAAGATGAGCGCCACCAGCAGGGTGCACAGGGTGATAGTCAGCCGGTATACGGTCAGCATGTCACAGCCTTCCCGTGAGCGTTTCTGGGGTTGGTAAGAGGTGCCTTCTTGTGAGGTAGGATTGTGATTGACGTAACAAACAACACAAGAAGGAAGTAATATCATGGCAAAATATCAGATTCGCGTGCAGTTTATTGCAGAAGAAAGAGCGCAAGTATATTGGTTTCAGACGCAGAGCGACGCACAAAATGCTTTGATGGAGATGGATGATGCTGTCAAGAGACATGAAGCGGCATGCATTCGCCCCAACGATCCTCATACTGCAGTGGGACCCATTTACCTGAATATGAGCAACGCACTTCACTGGAAAGCGCAAAAGTCCAAGGATGAAGGTGGTTGGGAGCTGTTTTCGATAGATACACCGTCTGAGGAATCTGCAGCGACGAACTGAGGTATTCATTCCGTGTGCTCGTTTTCCGATGGTGTACGGGTAGCGATTTCGTGATCAAGCTGGGCGACTAGGTCCAGCTTGATTGCGTCAAGCAGTTGGTTGGACAGGCGATGAGGAATGAGCAGCCGGACACCTCGAAACTCGAAGAGTTTGAATCCACCGGATGGAATGCTTAATGTGATTGATTCCATGATTATTTAACCTCCATTGGTTCACGGGCCATTAGCGCATCAATACTGACATCAAATAAGTCGGCCATTGCCATGTAATCAGTGCTTGAGAATTTAAGTGCGCCTGAAATTTTTCGGCTGATTGATGCAGTTGATTGATCAAGATACTTGGCCAAAGATGACTGTGTCATGTCTTTTGCTGCAAGCAGCATTGCGATTCGCCGACCTGAGTTTATCATAGATGAATTATTCTGCGTCATGGATACACATTAAAGCACAGAATTTTATATTTAGCAAATTATAATAGTTAAATGTATTAATTTGCTTGCGTCTGTGTTAAGCTAATTGCTATGGAAACAGCAACAATAGATAGAACAACGCCTTCAACGACAGCGAAGAGCTTGACTTTGCAACAAATTGTCTCTCGTAATTTACGAATGGCAATAGCGTATTTTGGAATTAATCAAAAAACTTTGGCAACTGCACTTGGCCAAGCGACGTCCTCGATATCGCTGAAGATGCGGGGAAAGTTAACGTGGAGTCTTGAAGACATAGAAAAAGCCTCCGATTTCTTCAACGTGAAACCGGAGGCATTAGTAGCGGGGCAAGGATTTGAACCTTGGACCTCTGGGTTATGAGCCCAGCGAGCTACCGAGCTGCTCCACCCCGCGACGGTCGCCTAAGCAACGCTCTCTATTATTACGGGGAATGTGCCATGAGTCAAATTGGTTTCGCTCTCGGCGTTTCACGTGTATTTCATCGTGTGTTTCATCATGTGCGTCACTGTGGTATTTCATTACAGGATGTAGGTGGTGCGCTAAATCGCTGCGGTTATTCGTCTCTTGCAGACTCGAGTTGAAGAGAGTGAAGTTTTACGCGTCAACAGAGTGATGTTGTACGAGTGAGCAGCGTGATGTTGTACCCGTCCTTCTACGAGGCCATAATGGTGCCATGCCTATCAACATTCCCAGCGGTCTTCCTGCCAGAGCCATTCTCGACTCGGAGCGTATTTTTGCGCTGGAGAATCCTGATGCACGACGCCAGCGTATTCGTCCTCTGAAATTGGTCATCCTTAATCTGATGCCGAAGAAAGTGGAGACTGAAACGCAGCTGCTGCGTCTCATCTCCAAGTCGCCGTTGCAGGTGGAGGTCGATTTCATGAAGACCTCCACCCATGAGTCCCACCATGTTAGCGCCGATCACCTGCTTAAGTTTTACGAGAATCTTGATGCGTTCGAAAACAACTACTATGACGGCCTGATTGTTACCGGCGCCCCGGTGGAGCATCTGGAGTTCGAACAGGTGGACTATTGGGATGAGTTCACTGCCATCCTCGACTGGGCGCAGACTCATGTGTTCTCCACCATGTACCTGTGCTGGGGGGCGATGGCGGGCCTATATCGTGGGTATGGTGTGCGGAAGGAACTCAGGGATGAGAAACTGTTCGGGGTGTTCCCGCAGTTTTTGCAGGATGAGTACTGTTTCCTGACGAACGGTTTTGATGAGATTTCGTTGCAGCCTCACTCAAGGCTTGCTGGGGTCAATGAGGGGGACGTGGCTGCCAACGGTGATTTGCAGGTGCTGACGTGGGGGCCTCAGTCTGGTCCTGGGCTGATTGCTGCGCGTGATTTCTCGGAGGTGTTCGTGCTCGGGCACTGGGAATACGGTAAGGCCACATTGCGTGAGGAATATGAGCGTGACATGGCTCAGGGGAGGCATGATGTGCCGTTACCGTATAACTATTTCCCTGATGATGACCCGTCTGCCGAGCCGTTGTTTTCGTGGCGTGCGCATGCAAACCTGCTGTGGCGCAACTGGCTGAACTGGGTGTATCAGACCACTCCGTATGATTTGCATGAGGTTCCGCAGTTGCGTTCGCAGAAGCGGTTGGGGACGGATCGTGCCATGCGGCATGCTCCCGGGAAGGCTCGTTCCGATGGGTTTACGACTCTGCGAACCCGAGGCTATGGACTTCGTTGAGACGGTTGTCTTGGTGAGTATATTTTTGGTGTGTGATGGCGTGTGATTCTTAAGTCAAAGTTGAATGCATGTCGAGAGGTCTTATAAACAATTTATATTTCGACAATATTGTATTTAATGTCGCAATATATGAATGTTGCAAGAGGTAATTTGCTTCTGAATCAGGTCGCGAAACGCCCGAAAATCCTTGATTTTCCAACGAAAATGAGCAAAACTTACAAATGAGCGAGGAGTGGCGTAGAATCACTAACCATCTGTTCGAAGTCGAAGAGCGTGTACACCGGTTTCGAACCGTCGTCACTCGTTCTTTTACCATTTGCTGAATAGCCAGTGAGATTGCTCACTGTCATTTCCAGCGTCAGGCATAGACTTGGGGCAGCAAGGGGAACTATAGGAGGTAACCATGGTGGGAATGGTTGGCAAAGGTATGGTTTTAGCTGCCGGTTCGGGGCCTGAACTGCCGTCTGTAGAGGACTTCCTGCCTCCGGAGATCCTGTTCCAAGGCACTCCGTTTGCCATGAACCGTATTGTGCTCATCCGCGTTATTGCCACGGCGTTGTTGCTGCTTATTTTGGGTCTTACCGCATCCCGTGCAAAGCTTATCCCTGGTCGATGGCAAGGACTCATTGAGTCAGGCATCGAATTCGTGCAGAACAGTGTGGTCTACGAGACCATGGGGGAGTTGCGCGGCAAGCGCTACGTGCCCATGATTGCCACACTGTTTTTCACGATTTTCGTCTTCAACCTGTGCGGTGTGATTCCGGGCATGAACATGGCCGCCACGGCGACGATTGCCATGCCTCTGCTGTTCGCTGTGTGGGTGTTGGTGCAATATTGGGTGGCTGCCTTCCGTGAGCGTGGCTTCTTCCGCTTCATACGCGAAGAGGTCTTTACTCCCGGTGTTCCGTGGCCTATCTATCTTCTCTATGCGCCCATCCAGATTCTGGAGCTGCTCATCATTCGTCCGGCTTCGTTGACGATTCGACTCTTCGCCAACATGATTTCGGGGCATCTGATGGTGGCGACTTGCCTGGCATATGCGCAGTACGAGATTTTCGACCTGTCGAACAAGCTGGTGGGCTTGCCTGTGGGCGCCCTCTGGTTCGGCGGTGGGTTCGCACTTACTTGCTTCGAAGTGTTCGTCGCATTCTTGCAGGCGTATGTCTTCTCCATCCTGGCCACGGTCTACATCAACCTGAGCTATCCGGAAGAGTAGTTCGCTGCCGTACGTACGGCATAATCAAGATTTTAATGTGAATTCTCCACGTTAGAAAGGAAAACAAATGGGTATCATCACTCTCGCGGAGGTCGCTGGCAACCTGAGCGTCATCGGCTACGGTCTGGCAACTCTCGGCCCCGGCATCGGTCTGGGCATCCTGTTCGGCAAGGCCATGGAATCCACGGCCCGCCAGCCTGAGATGAGCGGCAAGATTCAGACCATCATGTTCATCGGCTTGGCTCTGGTCGAGGTGTTGGCGTTGATCGGTTTCGTCGCCTTCATCATGGCTCACTGAGCCTGGACGACGGTACTTGAAACACGAAACTGAAAGGAGGGCTTCATGATGACACTTGCAGAGGGCGGCATTGACCTGTTCATTCCCAAGGTGTACGACATTGTGTGGTCCCTGATCATTCTCGTTATCGTCGCACTGTTCTTCTACAAGTTCTTCATGCCCAAGTTCAACGCCATCTTCGACGCACGCGCCGAGAAGATCGAAGGCAACATCTCCAAGGCTGAAGCGGCCAAGGCGGATGCGGACAAAGCGAAGAAGAAGTACGAAGATCAGCTCAATTCCGCTCGCGTGGAAGCATCGAAGATCAAAGACGAAGCCCGTGACGAGGCATCTCACATCATCTCCGACGCGCATACCAAGGCTGATGCCGAGGCTGCGCAGATTACTGCCAATGCGGAGCGTTCCATCGCCTCCCAGCAGCAGCAGGCGTTGGTGAGTCTCAAAGGTGACGTCGGCGAATTGGCTACGGCGTTGGCTGGCAAGATCTTGGGTGAGAAGCTGCAAGACTCCGCTGCACAGTCCCAGATGCTCGATCAGATGATTGGACAATTGGGCGGTGAAGACGAGAAGCAGCGTCAGTGACGCGGAAAATGGCTGTGCTTGTCGGTGCAGCCAAAGGCACCAAGATGATTTGTGGAAGGGGTGAACATGCGAGGAGAAGCATCGTTGAGTGCGGATCGTGAGTCTAGAGACTCACTGGCTCCCAAACTTCGTGATTCAGGTCGCGAAGCCGGGCGCATCGGCGAGGAGCTATTTGAGCTCACTGACCTGCTTGACGGCAATGCTCAGGTTGAGCGTTCGCTCACTGATCCTTCGCGGAACACTGCCGACAAAGTGACGTTGATTCAGAGGATTGTCGGTGATGCCGTCCACCCTCTGACGCTTGAGATTCTCACTGATTTGGTGGCACACAAGTGGAGCCGTGTCTCCGACATCGCCAATGCCGTGGAGGATTTCGCGGTGGATGCGATGATGTATGCCGCGGATGCTGCAGACAGCACGTTGCAAGTTTCGGTCGAGTTGGCACAGATTCAATCGGTGCTGACTGACATGCCGATACTGCGCAGCAAACTCGGCGACGAATCTGCTCCTGCACAGGCACGCGTTGACCTTTTGCACAGCGTGTTCGACGATAGTGGACTTGATACGGTGACGATGCACTTGATTGAGCATATCGCCTTCAACCCGCGGCGCCGTCGATTCTTGGGAACCGTGGAATGGCTGATTGCCAAGTTCTCCCGTCATATGGGAGAGTCGATGGTGACGGTTACCACGGCCACAGCGCTGACTCACGATCAGATGGTGAGACTTGTCGAGGTTTACTCGGCAAAGCTTGGACGGCAGGTGCATGTGCACTCAGTCGTCGATCCATCGGTGCTTGGCGGTATGCGGGTGCAGGTGGGCGACGAGGTGTGGGACAACACCGTGGTGGCTCAGCTTGATGCGCTCAAACGCAGCGTCAAAGCTCAAGTGTGAACGAGACAAAGCGAGACTTACTGGCATAAGCCAGAACAATTAATGAATAAGGAGTGATGCAATGGCAGAACTTACCATTGATCCCGCCAAGGTGCGCGAGGCGCTCGACGATTTCGTCGAGTCGTACCGGCCCAGCGACACTCCCGCCCAAGAGGTGGGATATGTTGCTACGGCCGGCGACGGTATCGCGCACGTCACGGGACTGCCTGGTTGCATGGCCAACGAACTGCTGACGTTCGAAGACGGCACGCTCGGCTTGGCGTTCAACCTTGATCCACGTGAGATTGGCGTCATTGTACTCGGTGACTTTGCAGGCATCGAGGAAGGCCAAGAGGTGCGCCGTACCGGTGAGGTGCTGTCCGTACCAGTAGGTGACGGATTCCTTGGCCGTACGGTCGATCCGCTAGGAAAACCTATCGATGGTTTGGGCGAGATTAAGAGCGAAGGCCGCCGAATCATGGAGGCGCAGGCACCTGACGTGATGCACCGCCATCCGGTGGACGAACCGCTTTCCACAGGTCTCAAGGCCATCGACGCCATGACCCCGATCGGTCGCGGCCAGCGCCAGCTCATCATCGGCGACCGTCAGACAGGCAAGACGGCCATCGCCATCGATACCATCATCAACCAGAAGGCAAACTGGGAGAGCGGCGACCCCAAGAAGCAGGTGCGCTGCATCTATGTGGCCATCGGCCAGAAGGGCTCCACCATCGCCTCCGTGCGCCAGAGCCTGGAAGAGGCCGGCGCCATGGAATACACCACCATCGTGGCCAGCCCCGCTTCCGATTCCGCAGGTTTCAAGTACATCGCCCCCTACACCGGCTCGGCCATCGGTCAGCACTGGATGTATCACGGCAAGCACGTGCTCATCGTCTTCGACGACCTTTCCAAGCAGGCTGAGGCCTATCGTTCGATTTCCCTGCTGCTGCGTCGCCCGCCGGGGCGCGAGGCCTACCCGGGCGATGTGTTCTATCTGCACTCCCGCCTGCTGGAACGTTGCGCGAAGCTCTCGGACGAGCTCGGCGGCGGCTCGATGACCGGCCTGCCGATCGTGGAGACCAAGGCGAACGACGTCTCGGCCTATATCCCCACGAACGTCATCTCGATCACCGACGGCCAGATCTTCCTGCAGTCCGACCTGTTCAACGCCAACCAGCGCCCCGCCGTGGACGTGGGCATCTCCGTGTCCCGTGTGGGCGGTGCCGCGCAGACGAAGGCCTTGAAGAAGGTTTCCGGCACGCTCAAGATTTCGCTGGCCCAGTACCGCTCGCTGCAGTCCTTCGCCATGTTCGCCTCCGATTTGGACGCGGCTTCCAAGGCCCAGCTCACCCGCGGCGCCCGCCTGACCGAGCTGCTCAAGCAGCAGCAGTTCTCGCCCTACTCGATGGAGCAGGAAGTGGTTTCGGTGTGGACCGGTACGCACGGCAAGCTTGACGACTTGGAAATCGAGGATGTGCTGCCGTTTGAGAAGGGGCTGCTGGACTATGTTGACCACAACACCAGCGTTCTCTCCACAATTCGCGATACCGGAGATTTCACCAGCGAGACGGAAGCGGCTTTGGAGAAGGCCGTTGAGGATTTCCGTAGTACGTACGTGACGAAGGCCGGCACGCCGCTTGTCTCCAAGAAGGAACAGGACGACTTCACACCGGCTCAGGTCGAGCAGGAGCAAATCAAGGCGGGAGACAGGTAGCGTATGGCGTCTCAACTCGCATTGAAAACAAGGATCAACTCCACTGCGTCGCTGGGTAAAATCTTCAACGCGCAGGAGATGATTGCGTCTTCGCACATCGCCAAGGCTCGCACTGTGGCTTTGAATGCGAAGCCGTACAGCGATGCGATCTTCGACGCCGTGCAGGCGCTGGCCGTGCACACCGATATCGACCATCCGATCGTCACCGAGCGCAAAAGCAACCCCCGGGTGGCCGTGCTCGCGCTGACGGCGGATCGAGGCATGGCCGGCGCATACACGTCTTCGATTATTCGCGAGACGGAATCGCTGCTCTCGCGCCTCGACGGTGAAGGCAAGCAGCCCGAGCTGTATGTGTATGGTCGCCGTGGCATCTCGTACTACAAGTATCGCAACCGCGTGATTGCTCATACCTGGGAGGGCAGCAGTGACCATCCTGGCGTGGAAGTAGCACGTGAGATTGCCGACGAGTTGCTGCAGCGCTATATGCAGCCGGCTTCTGCCGGAGGTGTTTCCGAGCTGTATATCGTGTTCACCGAGTTCGTGAACATGGTGGTACAGAAGGTGCGTGTATTGCGTATGTTGCCGGTGCAGGTAGTGGATTCTGCTGAAACCGGAGACAGTGCTGCAACGCAGGGTGCCAGTGGGGATACCGATGCCGCGGTGCCAGAGCCGCAGACACCGCCACTGTACCTGTTCGAGCCAAGCTTCGAGAAGGTGCTCGATGCGATTCTGCCGAAATACGTGCAGTCGCGCATTCACGAATGTCTGCTCACCGCGGCCGCTTCGGAGACCGCCAGCAGGCAGAACGCCATGCACACTGCTACCGATAACGCCAACAATCTGATCGACGAGCTTACGCGCAAACTCAATGCTTCGCGTCAGGCTTCGATCACCCAGGAACTTACTGAGATAATCAGCAGCGCGGATGCGCTGAACAAGAAGGAAGAGTAGGGACGCATATGGCTGAGACCCAGTCTATGGCGGCTGCCGAAAAGCCGACGAACGACCCCAGCGCCGGGCGCGTGACACGCGTTCAGGGCTCGGTGATTGACGTCGAGTTTCCGGCAGGCCACATGCCTGACATCTACAATGCTCTCAAGGTTGCCATCAGCAATGTGGGCGATGAGGAAGGCGAGACGCTCAAGGAGATTACCCTTGAGGTTGAGCAGCACCTCGGCGACTCCACAGTGCGAACGGTTGCGCTGAAGCCAACCGACGGCCTGGTGCGTGGTGCCACGGTGCGAGACACTGGCGGTCCCATTGAGGTGCCTGTCGGCGACGTGACCAAGGGGCATGTCTTCGACGCCACGGGCAATATCCTCAATGCCAAGCCGGACGAACATATCGACATCAAGGAACGGTGGTCCATTCACCGCAATCCCCCGGCGTTCGAGCAACTTGAGAGTCGTACTCAGATGTTCGAAACTGGCATCAAGGTCATTGATCTGCTCACCCCGTACGTCGAGGGCGGCAAGATTGGCCTCTTCGGTGGTGCAGGCGTGGGCAAGACCGTGCTCATCCAGGAGATGATCCAGCGCGTGGCGCAGAACCACGGCGGCGTTTCCGTCTTCGCCGGCGTGGGCGAGCGTACCCGTGAGGGCAACGATTTGATTGGCGAGATGGCCGAAGCTGGCGTCTTGGAGAAGACCGCGTTGGTCTTCGGCCAGATGGACGAACCGCCGGGGACCCGTCTTCGCGTGCCGCTGACGGCGTTGACGATGGCCGAGTACTTCCGCGACGTGCAGAACCAGGACGTGCTTCTCTTCATCGACAACATCTTCCGCTTCACGCAGGCCGGTTCCGAGGTGTCCACGTTGCTTGGGCGTATGCCCTCCGCCGTGGGCTACCAGCCGAACCTGGCGGACGAGATGGGCTCCCTCCAGGAGCGCATCACCTCGACGCGCGGCCACTCGATCACCTCGCTGCAGGCCATCTACGTGCCCGCCGACGATTACACCGATCCGGCCCCGGCCACGACGTTCGCCCATTTGGACGCCACCACGGAGCTTTCTCGTGACATCGCTTCAAAGGGCATCTACCCGGCCGTGGATCCGCTGGCTTCGACCTCGCGCATCCTCGATCCGCGCTACGTGGGTCAGGCGCACTACGACACCGCCAACCAGGTCAAGGCGATTCTGCAGCGCAACAAGGAGCTGCAGGACATCATCGCCCTGATTGGCATTGACGAGCTCGGCGAGGAAGACAAGACCACCGTGAATCGCGCCCGCAAGATCGAGCAGTTCCTCGGTCAGAACTTCTACGTTGCGCAGAAGTTCACCGGTCGCGAAGGGTCTTACGTACCTGCTGAAGAGACCATCGAGGCCTTCAGCCGTATTTGCAACGGCAAGTACGACGAGGTTCCGGAGCAGGCGTTCTCCGGCATCGGAGGCATCGATGACCTCGAGCACAAGTGGCACGATATGCAGAAGGAATACGGTGAGTGATGACTGGGTCTTCCATGAAGGTGAACATCGTGGCCGCGGATCGTCCGCTGTGGAGCGGAGAGGCGACCTCGGTCACTATCCCCGCTTCTGAAGGTGGCATGGGTATTTTGCCCGGGCATGAGCCGGTGCTCACTGTCATCACCGGTGGCATTGTTTCCGCGCTTGATACCGAAGGCCGGCGCCACACCTTCTCGGTGACCGATGGATTCATTTCCTTTGACTCTAACCTGCTTACCGTAGCCGTGGAAGAGGGTGAGGTTCGCGATTCCGCGCAGTAATCGTGAGTCGATGAACCACTCTCTACCTAGCTTCACAGTGAGGCACGAGGGCATCCGCACAGATGGCGGGTGCCCTCGTTTGGTTTTCGAGGTGCGTGGGCTGTATCACATCAAGGTTTCGGGTTTCGGGTAGAGTGGAGGGGTGCGAATAATTGTTGCTGACTGCAGTGCTGAATATTCCGGAAGGCTTAACGCTTACCTTCCAGAGGCGAAGCGTGTGTTGTTGATCAAGGCAGATAACAGCTTTCTGATTTTCTCAGAATTGGGCTCATACAAGCCGCTGAACTGGATGGCAGCGCCCTGCACTATCAAGGAAATCGCTGTCGAAGAGCAGAGTGACGAGCAGAGGAACGTCGAAGGTGAAGACGGCGGCGTTTGCGAAGTGGACAATGAGGCAGTTGCAGACCCGCAAGATGTTGCGGAGCCGCAGGAAACAGCGATGAACGCTGCTGAACATGCAAGCAGCGGAGAACTTGAAGAAGTCGCGCTATTCGAGGACGACGGTACCGATTTACTGGTCGATGAGGCTGCGCTGTTCGGCAACTCGCGCATGTCTGGGGCCAAAACCGTGGTGCAGGAGAGCAGCGGAAAGATATTCCGAGTTGCGGCGCAAAAGTCCAACGACATACTCGAAGTGACGGTAAGCCATGTCTATTCTGATCACACCTATGATTTAGGGAAAGATCCCGGGCTTGTCAAAGACGGTGTGGAAGACCATTTGCAGCGCTACCTCGCTGAGCAAATTGAACGCATCGGCAAGGGCGCCACGTTGGTGAGACGTGAATACCCTACTCCCGTTGGGCCCGTTGATATCATGGCCAAAGACGCTAACGGCGGTCATGTCGCCATTGAGATTAAACGGCATGGAGGCATCGACGGTGTGGAGCAGCTGACCAGATATTGTGCGTTGCTTAATGAAGATCCGCTCATTGCTCCGGTGCGAGGCATATTTGCAGCGCAGACCATCACGCCGCAAGCCAAAGTATTGGCGGAATCCCGCGGATTCGAATGCTTGATTTTGGACTACGACGATATGAAGGGAACAGAGGACGACAGCTTGCGCCTGTTCTGATCGCGCTTGTTTTGTATACCTATTCCGACCTCAGCCGTGTGAAGGCTGCAAAGCGGGTCAACGCTGTGGCAATCGATGGAGTGGTCTGGGATACCGAAACTAAAAGGGGTTGTGCAACGTCACTATACGTTGCACAACCCCTTCTCGATGTCAGTGTCGCTTATTGCTGTGACTGCACCACACCTTGGTCGTTGAGAATGTCAACCACGAAGTACAGTGTCGAGTTGGCGGGAATGCCCTTCTGCTCCGTGCTGCCGTAGCCTTCGTCCGGCGGAACGATCAGCAGCACTTGAGATCCGACCGTCTGCCCGGTCAAACCTTTGGTCCAGCCCGAGACAACCTGTTGCAGCGAGAAACTTGACGATTCTCCGCGGTCCCAGGAGGAGTCGAACTGCTTGGGTTTGCCGTTCTTGTCGCGTATCCAACCGGTGTAGTGGGCGTCGATGGTGTCCTGAGCCTCAACCACTTTGCCGTCGCCCTTGATGAGCGGCTGCGCGATGAGATTGCCGTCAGAGTGGAAATCGTTCAGATCAATGGAGGGCTTGCCGTTGCTGTCAAGTGAGACCTTGGGCAGCTTCTCCGGGATATTGTCGACTTTCTTGCCCTGCGCGCGGTTCGGCGATGAGGAGACGATGGTGAGCGCCATGATATAGGACGTGCCAGCAGAATTATTGTCGTTCACACCGAACGCAACGGTGGAGTTGATCTTCTGATCTTTGAGCACATTGTAGTAGGTGGCGTTCATGCTTTTCGAACTCAAGACAAGCGAGCAGTCAGGAGTGTTCTTCTCCCACGAGCTCATCAGCTCCGAACCGTCCTTGGCGTTCAAGGAGACATCCTGCACGCACAAGCGTTCGCCGTCTTTAAGCGCAGCCCCATTGCCCTTCTGAATCACGGCATAGGAATGGTTGACTACCTTCATTGGAGTGTGGAAGGAAACTTGGGGTTTCTGCCCGGGCTCACCGGTGGCACTCACTCCGGCCATCTGCACCATGTCGTCTTTTGAAGCCTTGCTGGTCTGTGAGGTGTCGTCTTTTTTCTTCTGGTCGGCTGCCGTATCGCTGCCGCATCCCGCCAGCCCGACTGCTAGGCTCAAAGCGCAAACGGCAGCCATCGCACTACCAACAATGCGATGGAACTTGTTCATATTATTCATGTTTCCTACCTTAGCGGCTGTCCATGATTTCCATAGCTGGGAGACTCGGCTAACGCGTAATGGCGCTTATATATGTGCTGCTATCAGGCTGACGCTGTAGAATGGACGCTGTTATGACTTCTACAACAAGCAGAGCACGGCGGAAAAACGTCAGAACGACGAAAAAGGCGAGGATCATGCGAGGCGTGGTCACGCCTATTTTCGGGCTGCTCGCGCTGGCTTTTCTAGTGCTGGGACTGCTCAACGACACAGTCTGGAAGCCGAGTGATCAGGTTGATGCAAGCGCCGATGTGTCCGGCAGCCGCTACATAGTTACCGATGCTGGCGTGTTGAATCTGCCAGGCAGAAACACCATGATTTCTGTGGGCCGGAGTGAAGCAAACGGCAAGCACGGCAAAGGCGCGGAAGCTCAAACCGGCACAGATATGTGCGTGGCCATCGGAACTGCAAAGGATGTGAACGGCTGGCTCTCAGGGGCGAAATATACGCGTATCACAGGTTTAAGCGATTGGTCCACGCTTTCCACCGCATCGGCGAAAGCTGACGGGCAACCGCTCGGTGGCAGTGCTGTACCGTTCAAACAATCAGATATGTGGTCGAGTGTTGTTTGCGGGGCGCGGAATGTGAAACTGAACGGTGGTGCCGACGACGGTCAGGTGGCGGTAGTCGATTTGGGATCGGACTCGTCCTCTGCACAGGTGCGTATGCGTTGGGACAGAACCAAGCTCTCCAACAACACCGGTCCGTTCTACATCGCTGCAGCGGTTTTGGCATTAGTGGCTCTATTATGTGCTTCCGTGCTGTCTCTTGACGCCAAGCAGGTGAAGGAACACTTCCAGAGAAGGAAGAGGCAGAAACAGATTCGTGCAGCCGAAGAGGTCAGTGTGGCCGAAGCGCTCACCGGAAGCATTCAAGGTCTGGCTCGAAACATTCGTAGTTCTTCAGGTCCGGGGCGTCACACCTCCGCAGCACGCGAGCAAGCACAGGAAGCCGAAGCTCAGCGCGCGGCAGCGGCCGCAGAACAAGCCGGTCCCAGCATCATCGATCCGACCACCAACAACATCGTGGCTCGAGTCGCAGCCAAACATACCGGAGCATCTGCAAGTACGGCGCTCATCGACCGCGGTCTAGGCGGAGTGCCGGTGGGAGGATCTGCCAGTCTGGCAGGTCTTGCCTCTGCCAATGGACCTCGATCAAAGCCTGTATTTGGCGAGGAAACCGCAGAAACTTCAGTAATTGATCCGCGTGAGCTTGAAACGTATCTCACCAGGTTGTCGAATGAGGTTCCGCAGCCCCCCAGCGCTCCGGCTCAACCTCCAGCACCCTCAGCAGTGCCGAAGCCTCCGGCAGGAGTTGGTCATACGTCTCATGGTGGCCTTCAGAGCAGTGACAAGGTGGGCAAGTGATGAATGTATCAACGAAGCGATGGGCGCAACGATTGGCGGCATCCGCGCTCGCCATAGCCGCTATGTTCGGTGTATCAGGTTGCGAGGGTCAGGTTCCTCAAGCGCAGGCACCGCAAGGCACAGACCAAGTGCCCGATCTGACCGAAGCCCAGGAGAAGAAGATTCGTGGCGGCATCCTCGACGCGCTCGACCGCGCTGATCAAGCCAAAAGTGCGGATGGGCTCGATGCCAAGGTGTTCGGCCCGGCACTTGACGTGCGCAAAAGTGAATTGCAGATCGCCCAAGCTACAGGCACGCTCGATGCAAAGGCCACCATTCCGCGAGATATCTCGCAGACGGTAATTCCCACCACCGCAGGGTGGCCACGTGCCGTCTTCTCGATTACGACCACCACGCACGACCAGCAGTCCAAAAGGCTCATGGTTATGGAACAGTCGGGCGCTCACAGCAACTACAAGCTGTGGGGTGTGGCGAGGTTGTTCCCCGGGGTGACGCTGCCGAAGTTTGCTATCCCCTCAATCGGTTCGCAGATGGGCAATCCAAAGGATTCGGGACTCATCATGACTCCTGAAGATGCTGTGGCGCAATATGCCGATGTGCTCGCCAACGGTGGGCAAAGCAAATATGCCGGCCAGTTTGCCGATGATCACTTCCGGTCCGAACTCTCGAAACTGTCACAGACGGTGCAGGACGGCATGGCGCGAAACAACGGCACACAGTCGCAAACCTTCACGCCGGCAGCAGATCAGATGGCCGTCATGCGCTCCGCTGACGGGGGTGATTTGGTAGTGGCGCGTATTGATTCCAAGTGGACTCGTACGGCCGGTGAAGGACGTGAATCGCAGCCTGCCTCGGACGAAGAGCGTGCGTTGTTCGGCAACGGCAAGGCCACGAGCAAAATGCAGGTCTCCTACGTCAATGTAGTGGCGTTGTATATTCCTGCGGCTCATTCCGGGCAGAAGGTGACGGCCGTGGGAGCTGAGCGTCAGCCCATACAGGTCTCAGCGCTTTGATAAAACAAGTGATATTCAATTGAGGTTATAGAGCACCAGCACCGGTAAGGCGCGGGAAAGAGGCACCATGGCAGGAGAGCAGGCACGTCCGGGAGTTTCCCTTGCAGGCGCGGTTGATTTGAGCGCACTGAAGCATCAGGTGAAAGCTGAACCAGGTCAATCAGGCGGCGCCCCTGCGGCAGGTGGTTACGTTATCGATGTCAATGAGTCGACGTTCCAAGCCGTGCTGCAGACTTCTGCCACGTACCCTGTGCTGTTGCTGCTGTGGGTGGGCAATGATGACAGGCTGATTTCCATGGCTCGGATTTTGGGCGATGCTGTCAATGCGTTGGATGGACAGATGCAGATGGCTCGCGTTGACATCGCGCAGAATCCGACAGTGGCGCAAATGCTTCAGGTTCAAGGTGCACCGGCTCTGTTTGCGCTTATCGCAGGCCGCCCCATGCCTATTGCTCAGGGGTTGCTCGACGATGAGGAACTGCAACGAGTGGCTGATGAACTGTTGCCGCAGATAGTGCAGATTGCCCAGCAATCAGGTGTGGCGGGTCGCGCCCCTTATTCGGGAGATCCTCAGGAGGGTGCCGCGGAGCATTCTGAGGAAGAGCAAGTGCCGCAGGAACATCGGCAGGCTCATGATCTGGCAGCGCAGGGTGATTATGCCGGGGCTGCCGCTGCGTATGAAGCGGTGCTGGAAGCCAACCCCAATGACACGTTGGCGGCGCGTGAACGTTCCAAGGCGTTGCTGTTGGGCCGTTCGGCAGATGCTGACGTGCGGGTGGTACGTGCTGCCGCCGCAGACCGACCGGACGATGTGGATGCGCAGTTGGCGGTGGCTGACATCGATATGATTGGCGGTCAGATCGGTGACGCGTTCAGTCGACTGTTGGATTTCCTTGCTGATGGGCATCGTGGGGATCTCGAGCCGGTTCGGCTGCGTCTGCTGGAATATTTCACCATTCCCGAAGCGGACGATGACCGATTGAAGAGTGCAAGGCGTCGGCTGGCTGGCTTGATGTATTGATTGCAGTGTTGCTGATTTGCTGGGTCCGCTGATTGTAGGCCGGGTATTGCGATGTGTACAGGTTGTACCCGGCTTGGCAATGGCTGGAATGTTGATAGCTGAGCGCGTGCGCCTCAGCTACGTAACCCATCAAACGGTGCGATTGGTACCGTAAATCTGCTCGAAGTGCGGGCCCGCCTCGCGCAGTTCTTGTTCAAAGTCGCTCTGCCAACGATTGAACGGGTTTTCTGCCAGGCCGTCGTTGGAGAATCGGGCTTGATCGGTAATCTCGGTGGTGCAGAAGTCGGGGATGATCAGATTGGTTACTGGGCTGCTGCGCTTGGCTTCCGCAATGACCAGAGGAGCGTTGCAGCCTCCAAATACATCTATATCCCAGCCGTCTTCACCGATCCATGCGCTGAAACGGTTTTTAATCATCGTCACGCCACCGCGTTTGATAAGTTCTGCGGCGATGAAGGGGTCGAGGTCACGTTCTGCCTCGTAGCGTGTGCCTCCTACAGACGGGCCTTTGACGGTGAGCGAAGCCTCGGTGAAGTTGTCTTGATATTGGGCAAGAACGTCGATGGGATTGACGGTTGAGCTCATGTCAAGGCGTGTGGTTTTGCTGCTCAATCGCACACGCAATGCGTAGTTGTCGCTATGCACGTAGTAACTCTGCACAATGAGCGCCGAGAAATCGTCGTCGGAAAGCGTCTTGGGCACGGCGTTGCAGTAGAAGCGACGGTCGAATTCAAATTCGTTCATCTCGGGAATCATGGCTTTAAGTGTAGCGGTGTGCGGCGTCTTTGAGTGTTGGCTGTGCGGTTCGCTTAGGCGAGCCGGTGGGTTCGATGCTGGGTGTGAGGCTGGTGCGTGATGGGCTAGGTGTGCGGCGTGGCATTGTTCGAGTACGTGTGTACACTGGTCTAGGTTGAGGGCTGGTAGCTCAGTGGATAGAGCGTCTGTCTCCGGAACAGAAGGTCGTGGGTTCGAATCCCATTCAGCCCACGCTCGTGCAATGGTGCCGGTGTTGAAACGTGTATACAGTTATATGCGGATTTTCTTCTTCTTTCTTTTGGTGAATTGTGATTTGTGTCACTATTCTAAGCTTTTTAATGTGCTTTTTGAAATATATGCATCTTGATTGACTAAGTAATTGGTTAGATGCACGAATATGTATATTTATCTATACCATATTTCCCTAGATGTAATATTTGCAAATTTCATCCATTCTGTAGAGTAATGGAAAACAAGACAGGCAGTTGACGTTTACCGTTCACGTGAGTTGGCGTGAGGGTATTGCTGCAAAGCGAGCGAGAGACGGGAATCATTATGAGCGAAGGGGGAAGAACAGTCGGAGGCCGATACCGCATCTTGACTGAAATTGGCTGCGGCGGTATGTCAACTGTGTATTTGGCATTGGACACTACTCTTAGCAAACAGTGGGCGATCAAAGAAATTCGCCATATCAAAGATAATGCTGAGCATAGGCGCATCATTGACGGATTGGTCAGCGAAGCGAATCTCATAAAGACGTTCGATCATCCCGCGATTCCGAGAATCGTTGATTTGATTGAGGAACATGGCAGCTTCTTTATTGTGATGGACTACGTGGAAGGGCAAACTTTAGCGCAAACTATAGCATCGGAGGGAAAGCAGACTGAGCGTACGGTTATATCTTGGGGCATTCAGCTGTGCGATACGCTTGATTATCTGCATGAACGCACTCCGCCAATGGTGTATCGAGACGTGAAGCCGTCCAATGTCATGGTTACTCCCGAAGGTGCTATTCGCGTGATCGATTTCGGTATCGCTTGTGAGATGCCACCTGAGGATGGCGAGCTTCCAAGCGATTATGAACCTAGGATGGGTACCCCAGGATTTGCTGCTCCAGAGCAATACGATGAGCACGGAAGATGCAGTGCAAGAACTGATATATACGGTCTCGGCGCGCTGCTCTATGTGCTGCTCGTTGGTGAGAAACTGGATGAGGAACCGTACGATTTACCACCGATCAGGCAGATGCTTCCAGAAGTATCTGCAGGTCTGGAACGTGTTCTTGCCAAGGCCTTGCACAAGGATCCGGAGAAACGGTATGGCGATTGTGCAGCAATGGCATACGATCTTGAACATGCAGCAGATAAAGACGCTGAGCTTCGGCGTAGTATGCGTTTTAAATGGCATGTGTTCTGTGCGCTGTGCGCAGCTTCCGTGGTATTTCTCATCACCGGTGGAGCGGTGCTTGGTGCTGGGGCGGTTACCGCAAATTCAAGTTATGAGCATCACATGGATTTGGCCGGGCAAGCAGTCAACAACAATGACGCTGAGGCTCAATATGTTGCTGCAGCGGGCATTAGGTCATCTGAGATAGGACCATATAACGGCTTGATTAAGCGTTATGAGTCAGATGGAATACTCAGCGACACCGAGCATCAGCAACTACAGCAGCTTCTGAGCGCCAATACCGACAGCCTTCAACGGAACGGCGAATCATGGGGACAGCTGGCATTTAGCATCGGGAAACTGTATTGGTACTACTACACGCCGTCGAGATCTGAGAATGGCAATGGAAATTCACAGATGCAGCATGTGCGTATGCAGGCCGCAGAACACTGGATGAAGATAGCCGGCGATTATGAATTCAAAGACCAACAGTTGGCGGTTCTGTATCTCACTATCGCCAATTTTGAAACCACCATTGTGCCGCTGATCAATGAGGGTGAAGATCAAGGCAAATATGCGCCATATTTCAAAGAGATGATGCAGCTGTCAGAGTATATGAAGACGAGTAACAATGATGTCATGCGCCTGTCAACGGCGAATCTGATACTCAACGCAGTGCGTACCTACCCGCGCAAATTCAGAGCTGATGGTGTTTCTCAAAAAGATTTGGAACAGGCGGTGCAAGCAGCACGGCGTTTGGCGCAAGAAGTGAGTCCTGCAACAGACGAGCTGCGACAAGAATATGAGTCGGCGTTAGGAGCGGTGGAACCTGCGCAACAAGCAGTTAGCGAAGCTTTTATAGATATTACCGGCAAAGGGGCAAAGCGATGAGTTCAGGATTTCAGATAACTGCTGCGGTACTTTTCACTGCTGCTGGCATGTGCTTAGTTGCAGCGGTGGCGTGTTTCAAAGCCTGGAATATTAGAGAAATACGAGACACTCTTACCGGTAAGACTGCACAAAAGCGCATTGCTGAGTTGAAGCATACCAGTGGTCGATGGAATGCAACAAATCGCCGTTCAAGCGCTGAAGGTTCCGCACTTGAGAGCCCTTGGGATGCGAGTGAAATTGGTAAGGCGTTGGACTTGTCATCCTTAGGTGTGGGTTCCTCAACGGATATGACCAATGGCTCACTTCATTCAGTATCTGACGGTAGTGAAGACGATGCAAAAGACACGGAAACGACGTTGCTAGTAGAAGAAGCGGATGCTCAGCAAGGTACAACGTTACTGGCAAATGCGAATTCAGGAAGCAATGAAAAGTCTCATGAAGCGCAGAACGTTGCGGCGCAACAGTCTGCTGGTAAACGAGATGTTCCGAGAACCGACGAAGAACAACTGGGCACGACGCTACTCGGGGAGGAGCAACGATGATGAAACGAACGAATAAGAGGAAACTTCGCAATATTGCATTGATTATCTCTATGGCATCTATCGTTGGAAGTTTCGGGTTGGGTGTTTCAGCAGCTGCATATGCTGCTGACGCTGTGACCGGTTCGCGCAGCGATGGCGGTGCCGTCGCTACGCAAGAGGCTAACGGTGGCGGAGAAGACCAAACTGCAGATACAGCAAACTTGGAACCACTGGTCGATTGGCAACTGGCTCAATTGCAGTCTGCGATTCAGCCGGTATTGGGGAAAAATCAAGCCACTCCTTCCTCACCTTTGACCTCGGCAAACGATAGCAAGGCATCTATTCCAATCGCTCCTTATTATCGCAACGCAGATGGCAACATGAGTGTTCTTGCGCAGCACATCCGCATCCTAACCTATGGGGGAGTAGCGGGGAAAGCGCAGGATGCTGGTTTTAGCGGAGATTGGACAACGCCTCTAGGTCGGCCCGGGCAATTACGCGTATGGCAGGCACAAGATAAGCAGCAGGCTAAGCTCAAAGTCTGTGTGGTTGATGCAGCATCGGAAAACCATGATGATGACTATGGTTGCCTACATCAGGGTGACGATAATGGTGGCTACGAAGTAGCTACTTCACTGGGTGCCAATGATCAGTGGCCAGCAGATGCTGTGCACCTTTCGGCGACTGTGGATTCTATATCCGTTGCAAAGCATGGTTCTTTCATCTACGTCAAACTTGGCGATGCACTACAAGAGATTGTTGGCGAAGGCAACGATGCGCACCCAGTTACCTTTGACAAAGGAAGTATTGTCAAAATTCCTGTTTCGCAAGATGAAGGAAAACCTATTGTAGGAATCTCTGACGTGGTTGAGCCTGACGAGGCCGGGAAACGCATAGATTTTAATGATGACAATCAGGTTAGCCTAGATAGAAGTAAGCACACACTTCGAGTCGATGAGCGTGGTGTGCGAGTGAAGGTAAAGGTTACCGATTGGAAGCCTAAGCCTACCAGCAGTACTGCATCTGTGAGTCAGCAGCAGATAGATGCTACCGTGTCGGGGCCGCAAGCATTTCAGGTGATGTACAAAGGGGACGTACTGGACCCTGCAGCAGTGCGATGCTCAGCAGAAAACGGGCGCAATAGTCCGTCAGATGATACGTTGCATTGTGAGTTCAATATTGATCAGAGCTTGTTGATTCGAACAAAGCAAATAGGGCGGGTAGGAACAATCGGCACAGTAAAGCTGTCAGATTTTGCCCTCCGTGCGTTTGACCAAGCCGGTAATGCAGGTGATGTGGCAACGTTAGATAAGATGCCTCCCTTTGCCGCAGATGCGAATGATAGCGGTAGTTCGGTGCAGCAGATGGAATTTGTTGCATTCCCGAGTACTGATATATATCATGACTCTTTCGGTATAAAGATCAAAGATATGTCTTCGAATGTGCTGTGTGGGGCTTCGGATGAGGATTCTTGTGAAGGGAAAACACTCAAAGCTAAGCAAGTTACCGTTGTTCCGAATCTTAGCCACGAACTGAGTAATGCGCTTAAGAACGATTTGAGTGTGTTTGGCCCCAAAGTGACCTACAACCTCTCATCGGAAGATGCGAACAGCAACATAGCACGGTGTATCGGAAAACATCCTTGTGATGTGAATGCTCGTACAGGCAAGACAGAAAACGATGAAAATACGGTGCTTGGTGAGGGACGTTATTCAGTAACATATGCGCTGAGTTACACAACTGTGCCAACCATGCTGAGCAGTTCGACAAATGCTGTGAATGGTGGCAGTAATACTGTGGAAGCTAAGATAAACTCCGTACTAATTGACGGCACAGCTCCCACTGCAGTGGCAGCGGTCACCTTATCTGATTCATCTGCGGATACGTGGCTGCAGAACAATTCCTTTGTGGATAAATCTGGGACAGTGCCTGTCACGGTTGCTGCCACTAATCCTGAGCGTCATATTGGAATCAAGGTCGATGCCGAAGATCTCCTTAGACGAGTCTCAGACACGCGGTCGCATGCTCGAGAAAATGCTGTAAAGCGAGAGTTGAGTGAAGGACAAGTTTCCGGGGTGAGTTCATTCTCATTCAGCTATGTACGTTACGATGATTATGCTGATGCGCTTGCTGTAGCACAGGGTAAGCATCCTTCTCACGAAGGTGTTACAACGACTTTAAACACCGACGAGTTGTCTGGTTTTTCAGCCAGTGTTGAGCTTGATGCTGATGGTGCATATCCAATAAGTAGCATGGTGGCATCAATGTGTGACTATGCTGGTAATTGCACTACAGATACCACAATGACTGATGCTGACGCGGTACTGGCAAGTGACGGTTCGCCATTCAATCCTGGATTTGATGTGGTTGTGGTCAATGATACTAGAAGTGTCACGTCCAATATCACTCTTGTCGATAATCAGGGAGCGCCCGAAAGCAGCAATCCTTTCTACCATCGTGGGGCTGTGAGTGCACGGCTGACCATTCATGATAAGTGGTTTGATGTGACACGTCATCTGCCCGGCCGTTCTGATGGCCCTCTGAGGTATTCATTATGCGGTGCACATGAGCAACAACAACAGTGGAAGTGCGGCAATGGTGATGGCGAGGCATCTCGTGGCAACGAGTTTCCGGGCGTCAAGTTGCTTGATTTCAAACAGGATTCCAGCGACTCGGACGAGTGGTCAACAAGTGTGCCTATGCCCCAGTCACAGATCGATGGGCAGCATCGTTCCCTTGAAGGCGAGTACCGGTTATGGTTCGATTATGTGCCTATCGGGCATGATTCCACAACAGCGCTCAGTAAGGATTCGCACTTCTGTGTTGATTACACGGCCCCGGATTTCTCGGAAGTCCATTACTCCGATGTCGATATTGCTCAATGGGGATGGATTTTCGCACAAGGTGATGAACATATTACAGTGCAAACTGCAGATGCGGTTTCAGGTATTGATGACGGTACGGTACAGTTCTCTGGGCAGTGGCAAAAAGTCGACGCTCAGCACCCAGCCATAACGACCAGCAGCAATGGCAATGTGAATATCGCATTCGGTAACGATTCGCAGAGATTGGTGTTGGCTGGCTCGGTCGTCAGTATCAAAGACAAGGCCGGTAATCAAGCGCACATCGATCTAGGGAACGCGAAGTCGGCGAATCTGCCAAAGAAGGTTTCGGGAATCGTTATTGACAAGGTGGCGCCGGCCATCAGTGTATCCTACGACAATAATGATGTGCGCAACGGGAAATATTACAAGGCGCAACGTAACGGGACAGTGACTGTTGTCGAATCGAATTTTGACTTTATCAAAACCAATGATGAGTGGCGAGATGTTGTCATGTATGCAGTTGACGGGTCAAAAGGACGTGTTACTGCCGGAAAGTTCAAGAACGACAATGGCGATGGTAAAACATGGGTCGCCGATTTGCCCTGCGAGCAAGATGGAGACTGGTTGATTGACGTCAGCCTAACCGATCCTGCGAAGCATCGTGCTCATCCATATCATGAAGAGTTCACCATCGATACACAGAAACCGATACTTTCTCTGAGCTTTGATAACGATGATGCCGAGTCTGGCAATTATTACAAGGCAACGCGTAAAGCCACTATCCGTCAAACTGAACGTAACTTCAGCGCGGATGAGACCATTATCAGCACAACCGCCAAGGATGACAAGGGACGTGCGGTCACTCCTCCTGCAGCTAGTGGATGGAGTGCGGCGGACGAAGATTACGAACGTCAGGCGACAGTCAACTTCGACAAGGAATTACACTACACATTGCGAGTCGAAGCTACGGATTTGGCCGGCAACGTGGCGGAAGTGGTTGAGGAGCCTGAATTCATCGTTGATATGACAAAGCCGCAGGTTGTGATTTCTGGTGTCAACGATAAGACGGCGTATTCAGGCACTTTGTTGCCAAAGATAGAGTTCAGCGACGCGAACTTTGACTCTATGCTCACCGATTACACGCTGACTCGCACTCATATACCGGGGAAATCGCGCAGTGAAAGCGCCAAGCGTGGAAAAGCCAAAGACAACTTTGCCTATGTCAAGGATTCCGAGTCTGAAGGAGAAACATCAAAGACAGTATCGTTTGAAGATATTGGGCACACCGTTGACAATGACGATGTATATACATTAACGGCCACGATCAAAGATAAGGCCGGCAATGAGAGCGAACAGAAAGTCGTGTACAGCCTCAACAGATTTGGGTCGAACTATATTCTGGACAAGAGCGCGCAGGACGTGCTTGGTAAGTACATCAAGTCTCCGCGCGCTATCAGAGTGACTGAAATTAATGTCAGCGGTATCGATATCGCAAAGTCGCATATGGAGTTGGTGCACGATCAACAAGTATCTTCCATCAACGACGGAGCCGATTACCACATGACCAAGCAAGACTCATCTGGGTGGCAGATGGCAGTTTACGATTTTCCTGCATCACTGTTCAACGATGATGGTTATTACCGGCTGCGTATGACTTCCGTGGACGAAGCGGGAAATCTGTCACAGAATACGATGAACAAGAAGAATGAGCGACGCAATGGTGACGCACAAGTCAACTTTGCAGTTGACGGTCATGCTCCATCTTCGAAGATCGCGGATTTGGGCGACAAATCGGTGTTCTACGAGCCGACGCACAATTTTGTGGTGGACGCGCATGACGATGTGGCACTGCGTTCAGTCACGATGAACGTCGATGGACACAATGTCGCGCAGTGGTCGGGTGATGATGTGCTGGCACCAATGTCATACAAGCTCAATGCCGATGAAAAGGCTCATAGCATTACGCTTACCTCAGTTGATATGGCGGGGAACACGACAGTATCCGCATATCGCAATGTGATAGTCGCCTCCAGTTGGTGGTCGTACGCCATGGTCAAGGGACTGCTGCTGCCCGGCATTGTTATCACCATTCTTGCCATCGCACTTGCTGCGCTGGGAGTTGTGCTGTTGATCAGATATAGACGAACGACAGCGTACCAGAAGAATGTTTTCGGAAGATAAAGATCCGAAAGCATCATTATAGATTTGCGCCGAAAGTCGGCGTGGAAATCCCGTGAGGTTCGGGAGTTATGGAAAGGAAATAACCATGGCAGGTCAAATTAGGATTACGCCGGATACCATGCGCCAGCGTGCTGGACAGTACAGGACAGAGGCCAACAACGTTGATGGAGTGATCCACAAGATGGATAATTTGCTCCAACAGTTGCAGAGCGAGTGGGAAGGCGCCTCGAGCCGCTCATATGCACAGCGTTTCCAGGAGCTGCGCCCGAGCTTTGTGCAGGCAGAAAATCTGATCAACGAGATCGCTAGGTCTCTTGACCAGACGGCTCAGACGCTTGAAGATACCGATTCGCAGATCGCGAGTGGTTTCCGCGGCTGAATCTAGCCCTACCAGCAGCTTATGGTGCGGCAGAGCATGCTTTGCCGCACCATGCGGTGGCTGAACCAAGAAATGTAGCAATGTTGAGATGTGGAGCAGGGAGAAGATATGCTATTCACCATACTTGAGAACGCGAGAATCAGTGCGGTTGCGCTGCCGGATGAGGCTTCCGGCATCCAATGGCTCACGACTTCTGAGGGTGAAGAACATCGTCGCTTGGCCTTGGTGGAGGCTCGGCACGAGGCGTGGACTCTGGCTCCACGCAGAGGAACAGAATTATTTGATGAGGCCGGGCATCAGCATCACCGAGTTGACATTGACCCGCTGCAAACCTGTGCGTATACGGTGCGCGGAGGAGACATTGAAGCTTCCATCATTGTGTCTCCAACAGGTATTGGGGATACAACATTTTCCATTACCGGCTTTACCGCAGACGGTTCGTTGACGATAGGCAGATCGCCGCATAATGAGTTCGTCTACGATTCGCCATACGTTTCCACTGATCATGCGCGTCTTGAATTTGCCGACGGATTATTTACACTCACCGATCTTGACTCAGGGAATGGCACATACGTAAATGGTGTTCGGATTGCCGCGCTTGCCCCATGCAAGCTCAACCCCTCTGATGTGGTGGAAATCCTAGGATTGAAAATAACTGTGGGAGCCAACTTCATCAGTTACAACCGTCCCATTGGGTTTGAACCCCGATTGGGAGATGGCTGCATGGAATACCATGAGCCGCCGGTGGTGGACCAGGACCAAGACGATGGCATTGATGGAGACGATGATTCACAATATTTTTACCCGGCACCTAGATTCAAAAGAGACGTAGAGCCCTTTGCCATTTCGGTGGATCAGCCCCCGGCTGCGCAAAAGCCTGACAAGACGTCGGCCGCAATGCAGGTCGGCCCTTCAATGTTCATGGTACTTGCTTCGCTGGTATCCGGTGCATCCTCGTTCTCCCAGGCGCAGCAACCCGGTGGGTCGTTGATGTCCGTGCTGCCGACTGCTGTCATGGCAATTTCCATGTTGTTGGGCAGCGTGATTTGGCCAATACTGAGCAAGCGAGTGCAGAATAAGCAGATTGCTGCAGAAGAGGTAAAAAGACGGCAACGGTACGCCGAATATCTTGATGGTGTACGCAGCAGGATTGCAGCGGCATCGCAACAGCAAAAGCGTATTCTGAGTGAAAACAGGATCAGCACTCAGGAGAGCATCCAACGTGTGGTTGCGGGAGACTCGCGCATGATGGACCGCACGAGCGCTCACGATGACTTTTTAGAGCTGCGTTTGGGGATGGGGACCATTCCGTTGAACGCAGATATACGGTATCCTGAAGAGCATTTTACTGTTGAAAAAGATGATTTGTCTCAGGTGGTCTATCAGTTGGCGCGCGAGCCGAAAGAGGTCAGAGATGTTCCGGTTGCCTTGCGGCTGACCAAAAACGCTGTGGTCGGTTTGCACGGTATGAAGGACACTGCAACCGCTCTGATGCAAGGTTTGGTGGCGCAAATTGCCGCGTTGCATTCGTACGAAGATGTCAAGATAGTGCTGGTGTGCGATCCGGATGAGCGTGAGCGGTGGGTTTGGGCCGA
Organism: Bifidobacterium sp. ESL1130; assembly: GCF_058507935.1. Lineage (NCBI taxonomy): Bacteria > Bacillati > Actinomycetota > Actinomycetes > Bifidobacteriales > Bifidobacteriaceae > Bifidobacterium > Bifidobacterium sp. ESL1130. The sequence goes on from NZ_CP196379.1 coordinate 515,296, forward strand.
GGCATTGCCCCACATGTTCTCGGACGACCGAGCAGAGCGATATTTGGCCACTTCCGCACAGGAAACGTCTGGCCTATCCTTGCATCTCGGCAAGATCGCCGAAGAGCGTCGAGAAGAAAGCGACAAAGACAGTATTGCGATGCCTTACTACGTGGTGGTCTGCACGTCAAAGAGTCTCATGGAGAAAAGCGATTTCATTGACGACCTTGCCCGAAGGCCCGCTCCTGGTTTTACTCTCGTATGTCAGGCGGCGAATCGTAACGATCTGCCCAAGCAGTGCACCGCCATCATTTCGGTGGATGGCAGCGAGGGAATGTTGCTTGGCGCGGATGACACCTCCAATGGAGGACTACGTTTCGTAGCTGATGCCTTTGCGAGCGATGAGGACTGCCTCAGGCTCTCGCAGGCGCTCGCTGAGGTGCGTCTTGATGTGGCCGAAGCGCACTCCGTATTGCCTGATTCGCTGAACTTCCTTGATATGTATGAGGCCGGCAATGTTGAACAGCTTAATGTCAAAGCTCGCTGGAATGAATCGCATGCTTCCGAGACATTGGCGGCCAGAGTCGGTGTGGATTCACAAGGGGAGCCGTTCAATCTGAACCTGCATGAGAAATTCCACGGCCCACACGGTCTTATTGCGGGCACCACAGGATCTGGAAAATCAGAGTTCATCATCACATGGGTACTGTCCATGTGTGTGGAATATTCGCCTGAAGAAGTGGCCTTTGTGCTTATCGACTATAAGGGCGGTGGCTTGGCTGGTGCCTTTGACAACAATCGTATACGGTTGCCGCATCTTGCCGGTACCATTACCAACCTTGACGGTGCTGCCATTGTGCGCAGCATGGTTTCGATTCAAAGCGAGTTGAAACGACGGCAGACGCTCTTCAATGAGGCGCGCGAGGTGGCCGGTGGCGAGAACGTCGATATTTACAAGTATCTGCGTATGTATCGCGATGGCTTGGTGAGCGAGCCATGTCCGCACTTGTTCATCGTCGCAGATGAGTTCGCAGAACTGAAACAGCAGGAGCCTGAGTTTCTGGACGAGTTGGTGAGTGCGGCGCGCATCGGCCGCTCGTTGGGAGTGCACCTGGTATTGGCCACGCAGAAGCCAAGTGGTGTGGTCAATGACCAGATTTGGAGTAATTCCCGTTTCAAGGTCTCACTTAAGGTGGCTGATGCCGCCGATTCACAAGAGATGATACAGCGACCGGACGCGGCGGAGCTGACTCAGGCAGGCCGGTTCTATATGCTGGTAGGGTACAACGAGATGTTTGCCTTGGGGCAGGCTGCCTATTCGGGAAGCCCCTATGTACCTACGGAACAATACCGAAAGCAAGTGGATGACTCTGTAGATTTGATATCCAATCTCGGGCAGGTAATTGCCGCGGCAAAGCCGGAGACGCACGACGGGCTTGCCGCAGAAGACGCGGCGCCACAGTTGGTGGTCGTGCTTCAGCACATTGCTGAAGTGGCGCAGAGTGAGCATATGCGTGCACGCCAGCTTTGGCTGGATCCTTTGCCGGAACTGTTGCCGCTTGAACGTGTGGAACAGCATCGGCAAGAGGTGCGCCAGCGTGATGCGGCATTGTTGGAGGACAGCGCCGAAGTGGCGGAAGACGCTGCATTCGAGGAGCCTGATGAGTATGCCGCGCAGGATGGATATGTGCTGGAGCCGGTTGTTGGCATACTTGATGATCCGGCGCATCAGCAGCAGCGGTTGCTCACATTGCCGTTGACTGCTGGCGGCAATGCGGTTCTGTATGGCAGCGCAGACTCGGGCATGGAATCGGTGTTGCTGGCAATGCTACTTGATCTGGTACGCACACACACGGCTAGTGAATGCAATATCTATGCGATTGACTTCGGTTCGGAATCATTGACTGCGTTGGCAGCGGCCCCGCAGGTGGGCGATGTGATCGTGAATGGCGAAGACGAGAAAGTGATGCGCCTATTCGACATGCTCGATGCGATGATCCAGGATCGACGGCGCACGCTGGTGCCGTTCGGCGGTTCGTTCGAACGCTACACCGCCACGCATGACGATATGCCAGCAGTGGTGTTTGTGATTAACGGCATCGCCGCTTTCACCGAGCTTTACGAACAGCAGCTGATGGATCGGCTGGTTAAAATAGCTCGTGATGGTCAGCGTGTAGGTATTTCATTGCTGCTGACAGCTTCTTCTTCCAGCGACGTAAGGTTGCGACTTGCCAGCAATGTGAAGCAGCGTATGGTGTTCATGCTGGATAACGCGGACGAGTACATGAATCTACTGGGCAGCATGAACGGAGTATCTCGTCCTACCGCCTTTGCTCAAGGCCTGGTCAAGAGTGAAGACACCACATTTATGTTCCAGGGCGCGCAAGTGCTCGGACGTGATGCCGACGAGTTTGGGTATGCGGTGCAAATATGTGCCGATCTACGCGCAGAAGTAAGGAACGTTGAGGGCAATGTGCTCGGTGCGGCCCAAGCTGTGCCGGTTTTGCCGGAGCATGTAACTCAAGCAGTGCTGCAACAGCTACCGAAAGTCGGCAATTCGCTTAATCTACGATATGGGTTGCATGTTGACGACCTATCTCCAGCAGAGTTTGATTTTGATGCTCATGCTATTGAACGTTGTTCGTACAATAAGGTGCAGGCAGGCACTGCTTTCATAGAAGAGATGATTCGGGTAAGTTCCATTGATACACGGTTCAAGACGTACCTTTTTGATGTGAGCGAGCAACTTGAGGAACTGCCCGGTATCTGTGAGATCGAATCTGTCGATGCTCATGAATTTGTAGAGTGGCTCGATGCCGCAGCCAATTTCACAGAGCTTCCTGAGAAAACCACGTTGATATTTGTTTCGGGAATGAGTAATGCTTTGCAACGAGCCGAACCTGGTGTAGCTGTGGAACTTACGAAATGGCTGGAAGGACTTCGGCTTAAAGACAACATTCGTATCGTTATGTTTGATGCTGCTGCAGAAGCGCGGAATGTCAATAGTGAGTCATGGTTTACTTCGCAAATAGGAATAAACAATGGACTTTGGATTGGGTCTGGTTTTGAATCACAAAGCGTTGTCACTCCGCTGACTTACGGACAGCGTAAAAAGAATCTTGGCGATGATGGCGGGTACAGCACTGTTGATGGTGTTCCGCATGAGGTCAAAGTGGTTTTTCAAGAATCGGAAAGAAAGGAATAAGGAATATGGATGCTCCAGATTTTCTGCCGTTGGGTAGCGTCGTTGAGGTGAGAGGCAACGATAAAAAGTTAATGATTGTTTCTCGGGGTGTGTCTGTGCCGCACGATCAAGGCATGCTTTATGTCGATTATGGTGGGTGTCTATATCCCGAAGGGATGATGAGTGACATCTTGCTCTACTTCAATCATGAAGATATTAAGCAGGTTGTGTTTAAAGGGTTCCATGATGAGGAGAACGCTGAGATGGTGAAGACCATCGATGAGGCGCTACGATTCATTACCATGGATAAAGCTCATCCTGACCCGCTAACTCAGGAGGATATTAATCAGACTGTTGAAGATGCGTATGCGGACCTGCACGACGCTGAGTCTGACAATCTTGACGGTACCGAGTCTCTTGAGAATGGTGATAGTGCATCTGAGACTGATATTGATGAGAATACTGTGAAAGGTGAGGAGTGAATATGGGTGGGATGATTCAGCTGAATAAGGCGAGGCTTGATGAGCTGACGCGTGGGTGTAGTGATGCCGGTTCAAAGGTGAAATCTATTTCTATGTCTCTGCCAGGCATGGAGGGTAATGCCATGGCATTGCAGGCATATCGCAGTGCTGCAGAGAGATTCTACCGTGATGTTCAGCAATATGCTTCGGTGTTGAGTGATGATGCTGCAGTACTATCCAAGGCTGTTGCCGAGCTCGAGAAGGCCGATCAGACTGCTAGCAAGGGTCTTATGTCTATGGTGCAGCAGCACTAAGTGTTAAGACTCGTATAAAAGTAAGTTATGTCAATTTTTAGGGAGTGTGGTTGTTATGTGGAATCCGTTGGTGTCTGGTTTGCCTGATGAGGGTGTGAGGTTGCGTTTTGCTGATGAGGATAATGATGGGAGGCCGCTTGGGGTTGTTGGTACGAAGTGGTTTGTGAACCATTACTCGTCGCTTCGTAAACGTACCCGCAATCTGTCGTATGCTGCTTTTTTCTTTGCAACGGGTGCGATATTGATTGCGGCAGTTGGTGTACGAATGATGATAGTAGATGACGATTTCCAGTGGTGGCTATTAACACTTTGCATGTCTGTGTTCGTCACTGGTGTGTATTTTGTGCCTGCTGGTGTCTTGTTACTGCGGATGTCGAAGAAATTGGCAAGTAGTGATTTTCGGTTGTTTATGGTGGTGTCTCGTGTGTTTATGGTGTTGCCGTTGTTGTGTGGTGTGGTGATGTATGTGATGGCTGATCGTGATTGGTCGTTGGTTATTTTGGCGGCGGCGTTTTGGGTGTTGCCTCAAATGTATGTGAATGCGATGAGGCAGTTTGTGGTGGTGATGGATGATGAGGATTTATCTGATTCTGTGGTGACACAGAGCGTATTGTGATGCGTAGTTAAGAATACGACACATACGGTTTATAGATAGGAGAAAGAATTATGGGTTTTTATGTTGTGAAAGCGAACGTTAAGGATACGGCCACTGAGGTGGATATTTATTCGCAGCAGCTTGATGAAGCGTTGGATAGTGTGACGAGTGCGATTAAAAGGTTGCAGAATTCTGATGTTTTTAAGGGTAAGACTGCTGACAGTGTCAAGGCGTATTGGGGTGAGGCTCAGAAGGCTGCTGTGGATATGATGAAGACGGTGGCTAAGCAGTTGCGTATGCAGTTTGTGTTGTATGCGGATGGGTATGACGGTATTGATGGAGCTAATAAGACTCGGTTTGATGATGGGACGTTGAATGATGCTGCTGCTTGGTTTGAGCGGAGGTCGTCTCGTACTGCTGAGTTGAATGCTGATTTTGTGCGTGTGGTGCAGAGTGTGAGTGATGTGGTGGGGGTGTCTGCGTCTGGTCATGCGGGTTCTGCTATTGAGTTGGTGCATCGTAGTGGGAAGGTGGCTCGTGATTTGCAGCAGCGGGTCGGTGATTATGAGTCGCAGCAGAGGGCGAAGGCGGTACAGTTCGGCAATTCGTTGGATAGTCTTGAGCGGTTGCTGTCAGGATTGGGTTCGTATGCTGGTGGCGGGCATTATAGTGCTGGTGGGTTGGCTGCTGAGCCGTGGTATGTGGAGTCAATGAAGTCGGTGAGGGGGATGAAGCAGTGGCAGAAGCAGCATCTTAGGGAGTATGAGGTTGCGGAACAGAAAATAGTCAAAACAAGACACGAAAACGGTATAGTAAAAGTGGTATGTGCTTTTCTAGGTGTTGCTGCTGGTGTTTCAGCGATTCTGACTACTGGCGGTGCAGCTGCTCCGGTAGTGTTTGCTCTGGCTCTGGCACAGATAACGATGAGTGGTTCTGATCTCTTGGAAGGTGCTGAGGATATATCTGCTGGTAAGTCAGGGCATTCGTTCAATCTTATTCGAGATACGGTGTTTTCGGGTAATCAGAAATTGTATAACAGTGCTGAGGGTGTGATAGGTACTGGTGTTGGGTTGTCTACGGCGTTACGCGGTACACTGGTGAACATTGTGAAGAATAACCCTCCGACTTTCATCGCTAGTTCGCGTGGGACAGTGACGGCGATGTCTGCGTCTAAGGTAGAGCCGATTACACATGTGTATCAAGCTGCAAAAGCTACTGGGCATTCGGTGTGGGGGTCGATGGCTGCAACGGCGACTGAGTATGCGGTATCTGATGCTTTTGAGAGTGCAGTGACAGATAAAATTAGTGAGCTTATCAAAGATAAGACAGATAACAGTCTTTCTGGTCAGCTTGCGGCGATTGGCGCACAGCAAGGCGTAGGAAGTGTCTTGGATAACGTCTCTGAGAAAGGTAAGCCGTTGGTGCAGTCTGGTGTTGAGCATGTGGCTGGTGATGTGGTGTGGAACGACAAGTTGAGTGTGGAGACTCGTGGAAAGTTGCTTGATGCTGTGGATTGGTATGCGGAGCACTTTACCGCTCAGCCTGATGCATTGAATGATGTGCGTATGCCGCGGCAGACAACGCGCTCAAACAATGGACGTTTGTCTGAGTCTGATATGTCTCATGACGTTCATGCGTGCGTTGAATCTGAGTTGAAGTATTGGTTGTGTTTGTGAGGAGTGTGGTTGTGGTGTGGAATCCGTTGACGGCTGGTTTGCCTAATAAGAATGCAAAATTGCGGTTTGAGGATGAGGCTGACGGTAAGGAGTCGTGGTTTGTAGTATTTGGCGGTAGGAAAACTCCTACAGCTCGCAGGCGCACTCGTAACCTAGCTTATATTGCTTATTTCGCTGCCGCGTTTTTTGTGTTGATGTCTGTTTTGATGATTTGGGATGCGGTGTTTGAGCGTGGGAGCACTCAGTTGCGTGATCCGGTGTCGTGGACGTTGGTGGTGCTTGGTATTCCGTTGTTGATTACGGGTGTGTATTTTGTGCCTGCTGGTGTGTTGTTGCGTCGTATGTCGAAGCATTTGGTGTGTCGTGATTTTCGGTTGTTTATGGTGGTGTCTCGTGTGTTTATGGTGTTGCCGTTGTTGTGTGGTGTGGTGATGTATGTGGTGGCTGATCGTGATTGGTCGTTGATTATTTTGGCGGTGGCGTTTTGGGTGTTGCCTCAGATGTATGTGAATTTTATGGGGCAGTTTGTAGTGGTGGTCGATCCGGATGACGACGGCTCGCCTTCTATTGTCTGATTCTGATGGGCGGTCGACCTGGTGGATTGATATGCGGAGCATTTTTACTACTCAGCTTGAGACATTGAATGGTATTCGTATGTATCGGTGAAGTAATGGCTAAAAGTAAGTTAAGTTGAATTTTGTTGAAGGAGTGTGGTCGTGGTGTCGAATCCGTTGATTCCTGAGGTGGATGATGGTGTTGGGTGTTGGGTGTTGGGTGTTGTGGTGTTGGTGGTGTGTGGTGTGGCTGTGATGTTGGGGCGTGGTAGTTCTGCGAGGTGGTTGTTGTTGGTGTTGCGTGTGGTTCGTGTGGTGTTGGGTGTGTTGTATGGGTTGGTGTCGTCCGGTGTGGGGTGTGTTGAGGATTTGTGTGTTGGTGTGAGCGGACGGCACGGGGTAAGAAAATGACAGTTCCCACGCTTTGTGTCATAAGTTACAATGTAATTATCGATGTTTTATGAAAGGTGTAGCCATGAGTTTGCAAAGTGTTGTTGCGGATTTGGACAGGCAGTCGTCTGTGGTGAACGGGCAGATTAACCGACTGCGAGCTGCTGCCAATTCGTTGCAGGGGATAGCCTACAGTGTGCAAATGGATGTGGAAACACCTGTCGATCGGTACGATGCCGGTGGAACGTGGCAAGGTGATAAGCGGGAAGAATTCGAGTCAAAGAAGCGCGAGGCTAAAAAGAGTGTTGACGGGCTGCGAAGGGACATAGATTCGGCTCGTAGCGCGATCGACGGTAAGATTAACCAGCTGCAGTTCAATCTATTTACTATCGGTAATGAACGCTCTCAAACGGTCGGTCTGATAGAACAGCAAGCTGCCGAAGCGCGACGCCAAAAAGAGGCACGCCGCGCAAAGGCTAGGAGACGGCGTCGGTAACAGGCGGCACTGTTGTGCTTGCTTGTTTGTGATTGCCTTCGATAAACGAGTGGTCTGCGTCGAAGGCCGGCCAGATGGAACGAGTTACACCAGAACGAGTTGTGAACCATTCTTCATGTCCGACTCCCTGATATTGCTGCGCGGATCCAGAAGCGTGCCGGTCTGCTTGTCCATAAGCGCCGCATTGCCGCCGGCATGGTAATAATCCGGTTCGCGGTTGGCTAGGATTTCAGCGACAAGATTAGCGGTCTCATGGATAGTGAGTTTGCGGGGAACGTTGAAATCATACGAGCGGTGAGTCGCTGGTAGCGTGATGTTGAGCATAACCTTTTCGTTCACGTTTCACTCCTTGCGCGCTATGTTCGGGTAGTCATAACAATTCCAAAATAACTGAATATATGGATATCGGATGATGCGCAGGCTCCATATTACACTTGGAACAGCAATGAAGTTGGTAGTAGGGGAGGTTGCCGATGAAAGAGCACAAGAAACGTGACAGAGCCACCGGTGCGGCCACGCTGATGATACGTACGACGCGTGGTGAAGAACTTGACTACAAGCTGGCAGAATGGTTGAAAACGCTGCCCTCTTCATCTCTGTTGCCATTCAAATATGAGGTGAAAGGCAGCAAAAACCTGTTCTACTATGACATCACCGGGTACCCTACGCTTCAGGAATACTTGGGCATGGGGATTTCGGGAGTGCAATACCAGAAGCTTCTGCGCTCGGTGGGAGCGCTTGGGGATGTATGCGCACAAACTGACCTGCCTATGGAATCTGTCAGATTCGAGCCGGAAGCCATTTACGTAGACAGCGGCAACCTGTTGTTCTGCTGTCTGCCGATAACGCCAGCGCCCAATGCGAAGAGCAGTATTCTGACGCTGTTGGAGTTTTTGGCGCAACCGCGGAATATCCGCTTTGTGCTGCCATCCGATGCTGAAGCGACCAGGCACGTTGATGACTATGTGAAACGTGTTTCCGTTTTCTCGGCTTTTGACTTTAATGATGTCCTCAACACGCATTTCCACCTCGATTCCCATAAGCAGCAAGATTCGCAGTCGTCGCTGGCTCAGACAGAATCCACAGTTGCATCCGAGCGGCATGCCAGGTTTGATCCGTTCGGTCTGTCGGTGGGGCCTGAAGCGAACAGCAGGAGCGAGAACCCTATAGATGTGAAGAAATCGACCGATGCTAATACGGAGCCGAATGTTGAATCGATATTGTCAGAATCCAATACTACTGCGCGCTTGAATGAGGATTCGCAGGATGCGGCAGGCATCGGCTTGGAGGAGGCCGGAACGCGATTGCTTGCTCCAGACGATTCTCGGCAGTTGCAGCGCGACACCCCAAGCCCTTCTCTTGCCCGGTCTTCCCTGTTCTCTGTTATTCGTGAACGTGACGGTTCGTGCCTGTGCCAAGCAGAAGCTGAAGTGGTGGTGGGCCGCTCGCCCCAGTGTGCGGCCCGGGTGCGCGGGAACACCAACGTGAGTCGTGTTCATGCCTTGATTGTCGATATGGGAGATGAGACATTCGGGGTTTCCGACCTTGGCTCAGCGAACGGTACTATGGTGCGTGGCATCAAACTCGCCAAAGGAGAACGCGCCCCCGTCCGTGCTGGGGAAGCATTTGCCGTGGCCGATGAGTCACTGCATATTGAGGTGTAAACAGCAATGAACAAGACCGGTATAAGGAGCATGGGACAGCTGAAGATGGGCGTGCATGAGGCGAGAACAGGCAAGAACCTAATTTTCAATCAAACTCAAACCTCAATGCCGGTATTGGTAGTGAGAGGAGACCTGTCTCACGGCACGCAGGTTGTGCTGGTGTAAAATCCCGTCACCCAACCACAGTAGAATTGGACGAATGAATCCTGAAGCCTTAAGTGAACTGATTTCGAACACCGCACATGCTCTGGTGGCCTCTGGCGCTGCCGGAAACCTGACCGATGATCTCATACCTGAAGTGAGCAAGCTGGCAGTGATGCGTCCCAAAGATCGTGCTCATGGTGACTGGGCTTCGAACGTAGCCATGCAGCTGGCCAAGAAGGCTGGCATGGATCCGCGCGAGCTGGCACAGGCATTCGCCGGCGAACTCGGCAAAGCCGACGGCATCAGCTCGGTGGAAGTTGCGGGTCCCGGCTTCATCAACATCACGCTCGATTCCGCTTCTGCGGCAGCGGTGGTGACCACGGTGCTGGAACAAGGTGCGAATTTCGGACGTAACCAGCACTTGGGCGGCAAAACCCTCAACTTGGAGTTCGTCTCGGCCAATCCTACCGGTCCCATCCACATCGGTGGCGTGCGCTGGGCGGCTACTGGCGACGCAATGGCTCGTGTATTGGAAGCCAACGGTGCCAAAGTGGTGCGCGAATACTATTTCAATGATCATGGGGAGCAAATCAACCGGTTCGCCAAATCCTTGGTGGCTGCAGCGCACGGTGAAGCGGTGCCCGTTGACGGATACAAAGGTACCTATATCAACGAAATTGCAGACCGCGTGATTGCCGAAGGCAAAGCGGACGGTATCGATGTGCTTGCGCTGCCCCGCGTCGATAGCGGGTCAGACAAGGACGGCGAACCTCTGGGTGAGGGCGATTCGGCGCAGCGCGAGGAATTCCGCAAGCGTGCCGTGCCCATGATGTTTGCCGAAATTCAGCAGTCCATGAAGAATTTCCGCGTGAACTTCGACGTATGGTTCCATGAGAACAGCGTCTATGAGTCCGGAGCTGCGCAGAAAGCCATTGATTATCTGCGCGAGCGTGGCGACATTTACGAGAAGGACGGCGCCACCTGGTTTGCGTCCACCAAGCATGGTGACGACAAAGATCGCGTCATTCTCAAATCCAACGGTGAGTACGCCTACTTCGCCGCCGACATCGCCTACTACTGGGACAAGCGCCATCGCGCGCAGGATCCGGCGGATGTGGCCATCTACATGCTTGGTGCAGACCATCACGGCTATATCGGCCGCATGATGGCCATGTGCGACGCATTCGGCGACAAACCGGGCGAGAACATGCAGATTCTCATCGGTCAGATGGTCAACGTGATGAAGGACGGCAAAGCGGTGCGCATGTCGAAGCGCGCCGGCAACGTCGTAACCATCGACGACCTTGTGGGAGCCATCGGCGTGGATGCGTCGCGCTATTCCCTGGAACGTACCGACTACAACACCAGTGTCGACATCGACTTGGATCTGCTTTCCTCCCATTCCAACGAGAACCCGGTCTACTACGTGCAGTACGCTCACGCACGCAGCTGCAATGTGGCGCGCAACGCCGCAGCGGCTGGCATCGGTGAGCTGGGGTACGCTCAGGCTGACCTGTCGCTGCTTGACACACAAGCCGACGGTGAGCTGCTGGCCGCCATCGCACAATGGCCCGCCACGGTGTCTGAAGCCGGAGACCTGCGCGCCCCTCACAAGATTGCACACTATCTGGAATCGCTCGCAGGCGCTTACCACAAGTGGTACAACCTTGAACGAGTGGTGCCGATGGATCTCACTGAAGCGGAAGAGCGCCGCGATGAGCAGGAACGCGAAGCGTTGCGCGTGGCTAAGAATCCAGAGCCGGCTCGTGCCGCTGCCCGTTTACAGCTCAACGATGCCGCCCGCCAGGTCATCGCCTCGGGGCTCGACCTACTGGGCGTGAGCGCTCCAGACAAGATGTGATCCGCTCAGGAAGCCTGCCTCATCATAAAACATGAATAGGGTTCGTGTTCCGTGAGTACTTTGTGCTGGTATTGCACGGTGGTGCCTTTGCAAGAACGTTGCAATTCAGCGGTTTGCGGGATGGCAGTACCGCCACGATGCCCACGCAAGTACTCACGGAACGATTGGACCGGGTAGGCGAGGTGGATTTGCAGCAACAGTTGGCAAGGAGAAACGATATGACAGGAATCAGCCCTATCTGGCCGCAGGCCACCGCGTGGGACAACAACGGTGAACTCACGTTCCATGGACGTACTGCCGCCTCATTGCTGCACGAGTTCGGTTCCCCGCTCTACCTTATGGATACCGACGAGCTGCGTTCCCGTGCGCACCGATTCGTGAGTGCGGCAGCCCAAGCGTTCCCCATGTCCACCACACACGTGAGTTTTGCAGCCAAAACATTTCTGACTCGCGAGGTGGCGCGCATCGTTACTCAGGAAGGCATGCTGGTCGACACATGTTCCATGGGGGAGATGCGCATCGCCCTTGCCGCTGGGGTTCCCGGGCGCCGCTTGGTGTTGCACGGCAACAATAAATCCGACGAGGAGATTGAACTCGCGGTGCGCGAAGGATTTGACAAGATTGTGGTCGATGAGCCGGGAGAGCCGGCACGCATTGCGGCAATTGCGCGTCGTGTCGGCAAACGCGCCAGGGTTATGCTACGCGTCACTTGTGGCATTCATGCCGGAGGCCACGAATACATTTCCACAGCGCATGAGGATCAGAAGTTCGGCGTTGCGTTGCTGCCGCAAGGCGCCCGGCCGGAGATTTTCGACGTGCTTGACCGGTTGGATGACCCAGTCCCGCAGCACGGCGGCGATTGTGGCAACGATGCGGTACGACTTGAAACAACCGGGAGTGCAGGCGTCTCAGGTTCCAAAGAGGCAACTCTTGGGCATGCGCTGGATTACAGCATGCATTCGCCGTACGATGCGAGTCTGCCCCCTCTTTCCGGCACTGACCGTGCACTGATGGACGCCATGGAAGCAGTGGCGGCAGGGCCGGCGTTGGCTGTGCTGAACAATATCGCCGCACTGAGTGACGACTTGGAACTTGTGGGCATTCATTCCCACATCGGCTCACAGATTCATGATGCGAACGCCTTCATTCAGGCTGGACAGCGCATGATGCTGCTGCGCCGCACCTTCTACGCCACCGACGGCTATATCCTGCCGGAAGTGGATCTTGGCGGCGGATATTCCGTGGCGTACACCGATGCCGAAGATTCGATGGACATCGAGGTGGAGCTGGGGAGGCTCGCTCGCGCTACGAATCAGGTCAACCAGGCGTTGGGCATGCCTGCGCCGGCCATCTCCTTCGAACCGGGACGTTGGATCGCCGGACCTGCCGGCGTCACACTGTACCGAGTGGGGGCCATCAAGCATGTGGCGTTGCCTGAGGGTACGAAAGACAGTGCTGGCAAACCGATTGCAGAACGTGTGTACGTTTCCGTGGACGGCGGTATGAGCGATAACATTCGGCCGGCCCTATATGGCGCGGATTACACGGCGGTGGTGGCCGGGCGCTGTGGGGAGAGCGAAAACGGAATCAAGCCATCTGTTGCACAGAGCGAGAAAGTTCAGCGGCCATCTGCTGAAGAGCCGAGCTGCGGTCATGGCGTGATGGGCGACGCAAACACCAGTGCTAGTGCAGAAACTATGCTGGCCCGTGTGGTGGGCATGCACTGCGAGTCGGGAGACATCGTTGTCAATGAGTGCCGGCTGCCGAGCGATCTGAAGCGCGGCGACGTGCTCGCCGTCCCGGTCACCGGCGCGTACGGCCGCACCATGGCCAGCAATTACAATCAGGCGCTCATCCCAGCGGTCGTTGCGGTCAGCGGGGAGGGGGCACACGTCATGCTGCGCCGCCAGACCATCGAAGACCTGCTCGACCTCGATCAGGGGTGAGCCAGCCCGGTATATGCCAATTCCGCTGTGCCTGAGACGAATACGGCATCTGTCGGATTTGTTCCGTACGATGGAAGCAACTATCAAGCAACGGTTCAAGGCGGTGGCATATGGTCCAAACAGCGGTACAACCCAACAACGGCGAGACTGTGGCGTGTGCTGCCGAAGCCGGCCAAGCCCAGACCCCGATTCGCATCGGTTTGCTGGGGGCGGGCACGGTCGGTTCACAGGCTGCACGTCTGCTGATTGAGCAGAGTGATGAGTTGGCGCGCCGTGTGGGGCGCCCGCTTGAACTGTCCGGCGTGGCCTGCCGTAATCCCCAATCCGTTGATGCACCTTGGATTGACCGGTCACTTTTGACCGAAGACACACAGTCCGTGGTGGATGGCGCCGATATTGTTGTCGAGCTTATCGGTGGATTGGAACCCGCACGCACGCTGGTGCTTGGCGCTTTGCAAGCCGGTAAATCCGTGGTCACGGCCAACAAGGCGTTGCTGGCCAAGTTTGGACCTGAACTGTACCAGGCTGCCGCAAACCATCACGTTGATTTGTTCTTCGAGGCAGCAGTGGGCGGTGCCATTCCTCTGCTTCGGCCACTATGCGAGTCGCTGTCCGGCGACCATGTCACCCAGGTGCTCGGCATTCTTAACGGCACAACGAATTACATTCTTGACGAGATGACCACAAAGGGACTCGACTTCGACGTAGCGCTGCAGGATGCGCAAGCCAAAGGCTACGCCGAGGCGGATCCCACAGGGGACATTGAAGGCGAAGACGCGGCCAACAAGGCGGCTATCGTGGCATCTTTGGCATTCCACACACCGGTGAGCATCGACGACGTGGCTGTGGAGGGGATTACCAAAATCACTGCAGACGACATCGCCGCTGCCACCGCAGAGGGCAAAGTGGTCAAGCTGTTGGCCGTGGCGCAGCACGATGATGATGGTGTTTCTGCGCGCGTCTACCCGGCGCTGATCTCGAAGGATCATCCGCTGGCGTCCGTGCGTGGCAGCTTCAACGCTGCGTTTGTACATGCTCAGGCCGCTGACGATCTGATGTTCTACGGCCCTGGGGCTGGTGGCGCGCCCACGGCTTCGGCGGTGCTTGGCGACGTGGTGAGCGCGGCTCGGCATGTCGTTCAGGGGGCGTGGGGGCCGGCGATTGATCTGTACCACACGTTGCCACAGGCGCCGCTCGACGCTTCGAAGGCGGAATTTGCGGTGCGTTTCCGCATCTGCGACCGACCTGGAATTTTGGCGCAGATTGCCCAGAAATTCGCGGATTACGGGGTGTCGATCAACGGCATCAATCAGGATTTGAAACCGACAGCGCACAATCCCGGATATTCGGGGGAGTTGCAGACGTTACGTGTGGTGACGCACCGCTGTGATGAAGTGACACTGCGCCGGTGTATGGAGGACGTGTGTAATTTCAGCTTCGTGATAGGCGAGCCGTCGATTCTGCGAGTGATGGACTAGCCGTCGTTCCACTGGTCTGGAGGGGACATGAACCAGCAGCAGCCGCAACAGCGCAAGGAAATTCACCAGGTACAGGTTAGGGTTCCTGCCACCAGCGCGAACCTTGGTTCGGGTTTTGACACGGCAGGTTTGGCGCTCGAGTATTGGGACGATCTCACGTTCACCCGCCACAGTGGCGGGGCTGCGGATGGTGGTTCGGTAGAGGTCATCATTCACGGTGAGGGCGAGGCCACTCTGCCGAGAGACGAACGCCATCTGGTGGTTGCTGCATTCCGCCAGGCAGCTCGTGAGTTTGGGGTACCGACGTTCGGGTTCACTTTGGAGGCGCACAACCGCATTCCGCAGGCTCGCGGCATGGGGTCGTCCGCCGAGGCGATTGTGGCGGGTGTGGCTGCGGCTGCGGCGTTCAGCGGGCAGGATCCGCTTGACCGCATGCGCATATTCGAAGTGGCGGCAAGCATCGAAGGCCACCCGGACAATGTGGCTCCAGCGGTGTTCGGCGGTCTCACCATCTCTTGGAAACGTGACAGTGGTTTTGGCACGGTGACCTACCCGGTGGCCGAGGCGGTGCGAGCGGCAGTGTTTATCCCCGACGTTGAACTGTCTACCGAGATGGCGCGCCAAGCGTTGCCGGCTGAAGTGCCTTATGGGGACGCAATATACAACGTTTCCCGTGCATCTCTGCTCCCCGCGGCGCTTAACGCGCCTTCAGGGCTTGTGGGGAAGGATCTGCTGTTTGAGGCAACGCAAGACAAGCTCCATCAGCCGTACCGCAAAACACTGATGCCGGATTCGTGGGAACTCATCGAACAGTTGCGCGTTCAAAGCTTTGCGGCTTCGGTCTCCGGTGCTGGGCCGTGCGTGTTGGTGCCGGATTACGGTGACGAAGACGAAGCGATTGATCGTGCTGCCTCGGATCAGCTGGGCAGTGGCCATTGGCGTGTGTTGCACTTGCCCGTCAATGTTTCCGGCGTTGTGGTGCAGTCGCAATAATCCGAGTGCGTTTCCAAGTGCGGTGCGGTAGCATGGAGATAAGTGTTGCGTTGTGCGGCGCGTGAATGGGGAGCGTTATGACTGTTTCTGTGATTTTGGCTTCGAAGTCGCCATCTCGGCGCAATGTGCTGCGTGCTGCGGGGGTGAATCCGACGGTGAGCGTCTCGCGCGTGGATGAGCCGGCCGCGCTGGAACGTGAAGCTGCTGCGCAAGGGCGTACGGTGGAATCGTTGAGCGCTGAAGAGCGAGTGATGATTCTGGCTCAAGCCAAGGCGCAGAAGGTATATGACGCTTACCGTCTGGTTGCGGAGACGACATTGCAGGCAAGCGGAGAGCAGGTTACCGCCTTCCCGTTGCAAGCACGGAATGATGTGCAGATACCGGGCGATTCGCAGGCGCAGAGCGATCTGCGGGATAGCTGCGAGGACTGCGACGGCGGTGAGAGTGGCGATGATGCCACAGTGGATGAAGGCACCGGTGCCGTGCTTGTCTCACGCCATACAGCGGAACGCTCGGCCGATGAGCGTGCTGCAGATGAGCAGCGAGCCAGCGACCCCACGCTGACCCGTGACTTTTCGGGTTTGGATATCCCTCACATCAGCGAGCCGCTGGAACTTGTTGTATCGCGGGATCCAGGATTTGCCGGGGCGGATGCCAAGGTGCTCATCGTAGGTTGCGATTCGATGTTCCTGTTCGATGGTGAGGCGTTCGGCAAACCGCATACGCCTGAAGTGGCAAGGGAACGTTTGCGTGCCATGCGCGGCAAGAGTGGCGAGCTGTGGACCGGGCATTGCGTTATTGATTTGGCCTCTGGACGGCAGGAACGTGCCGCCAGCCATGCCACAGTGACCTTTGCTGACTTTACGGACGCAGAGATTGAGGCATACATCGCTTCGGGAGAACCGCTGGAAGTGGCTGGGTGCTTCACACTGGAGGGACTGGGCGGAGCGTTCATCGAGAGTGTGGACGGAGACCCGAGTGGGGTGTTGGGACTGAGCCTGCCGCTGTTACGTCGTATGGTGAGCTCGCTGGGATTCGCATGGACCGATTTGTGGAATACCGAAGAAGCCCTCGGTGCCGATGCCCGCAGTGCGGTCGAGCCCAATCCTGCTGTCGCTGCCGCAACGCCCAAGGCACCGCAAGGCACGATTCGTCAGCCGGGGGATGGCTGGGTGGATTGCGCATGCGGCAGACGGCACTGGGGGTTGAACGGCGCTGCCGGAGTACTGCTGGCTCGCCGTGATGAGCAGGGGCATGTCACTGATGTGGTTATGCAGCATCGTGCCGTCTGGAGTGCGGAAGGCGGTACATGGGGCGTGCCGGGAGGCGCGATGGCAGTGGGTGAGAATCCTATCGAAGGTGCGCTGCGCGAAGCGTATGAGGAGGCGAATATCACGCCCGACGATGTTGAAGTGGTCGGCACTCACCGCGAGGATCACGGACCGTGGTCCTACACTACGGTGTTCGCTTTCGAAAAGCCGGGGCATCGTGTGGAACCGCGCGCCAACGACAACGAAAGCCTGACCATCGAATGGGTGCCCGTGAGCAAGGTGGGCGATTTGAAACTGCTCACCGCACTGCGCGTGGATTGGCCTGGGTTTGCCGAACGGTTGGAACAACTCGGCTCAAAGTAGATCACCGGTACAACCGAATCATGAATCTTAGCAACGAACTATTCGAAACGGGACCGAACCATGAACTTGAACATCGATAAGAACGTCGCTCGGCCGCACGCGTTGGTGGGGCTGTTCGAAGCGCTGATGGGCGTCTATTCCGTCAGCGGCAGTGAAACCGAACTGGCTGACGAGGTGGAACGGTTCCTGAAATCGTATGTGCAACTGGAAGTGCATCGTTTGGCAGACACGGTGGTGGCTCGCACCATGTATGGCAAAGCGCAACGCGTGGTGCTCGCCGGTCATCTCGACACGGTACCGGTCATCGACAACTTCCCTCCGCTCTGGCTTGAGCAGGACGACCCGCGCGTTCGCGAGGACGTGGCAGCGAGCCATCCAGGGGAGCATGTGATGTGGGGCAGGGGAGCCACCGACATGAAGGCCTCTGACGCGGTGATGCTGTATCTGGCAGCCCAGGTGGGTGCTGCCTCGTTTAACCCCGCGCAGTTGCGCTACGATTTGACGTTCGTGTTCTATGACCATGAGGAGGTGGCCGCCGAACTCAACGGGTTGCGCCGCGTGGCCGACGAGCGGCCGGAACTGCTGGCAGGCGATTTCGCCATCATCGGCGAGCCGACCGACTGCGGCATCGAAGGCGGGTGCAACGGCACCATGCGCTTCGACGTGGTCACCCACGGTGTTGCCGCACATTCGGCTCGCGCATGGATGGGCAGCAACGCCATCCATGCCGCGGCTGAGATTCTCAACCGTCTGGAAGCCTACGAGCCTGAAGACGTGGAAGTGGATGGCCTGACCTACCGCGAAGGGGTGAATGCCACGCTCATCTCCGGCGGCACCGGCACCAATGTGATTCCGGACGAATGCCGGGTGCATGTCAACTACCGTTTCGCGCCTGACAAGACCTTGGAAGAGGCCAAAGCACTCATGATGGGCGGTGCCGCTGCCGACCAGCCGAGCTTGGGTGGCGGCGAACGTGTGGCGCAGGGAGGCATGTTCGCTGGGTTTGGCATCGAGATGAAGGACGAATCTCCTGCCGCGCGCCCGGGCATGGACTCGCCGCTGTCGCGCTCGCTGGCTGCGTTGGTCAAGCGTCGCACAGGACGCGACCCTCAGGCCAAGCTGGGCTGGACGGACGTGGCGCGATTCTCCGCGCTCGGTGTTCCTGCCGTCAACCTGGGTGCCGGCAGTGCGCTGTTGGCGCACAAGGCTGACGAGCAGCTACCGGCTAGCGAACTGGAAACCATGGCCAGCATCCTGAGCGAATGGCTGTTCGATGACTGAGGGTGCCAGAAGTAAAGGCACAGTGCGCACGCTTGCGATTGCCGCGAGTGGCGCACTGTGCCTGCTGTTGTGCACTTTGGTTGTATTGGGAATTCTGTGCAGCAAACAACCGGTTCAGCAACCCGATGCCACGCCCGAGACACCGCTCCTCACCGTCAGGGCACGCCGCGCGGTGAGCGCTCACGAGGATGTGGCACAGGTGATGCACAATATATCTGATGTGTACACGACGCTTGACGTTGAAGCCGGCAATGCTGCACCACATACGTACCAAGGACGATATCAGGGTGGCAGCGCCAACAGTGCTGTTGATGTTACGGTCACTGAGTTCGGCAGCAGCGACGAAGCGCAGCGGATGTTGGTTCAGCTCAAGCAGCAGGATTTAGATGCTGAACAGACACGTGAAGAACATGTGACCGATACTGATGGGCGTCAATTAGGCACTATGGTGACCAGTGTCTCGCCAAAGGCTGCCGAACGCCGAGAAATAGCCCCACGAGACTTGGAAAACACCGTTGATGGTGGCGGTACGGCGCAAAACCAGCAGACATACAAGAAACACGATGTGGTGATATGGACCAATGGCCAGCTGTGCCTGACGTGCAAGGGATTGGGAACCGACGAGTTTTACGGTAGCAGCGTGCTATAGCGCGTGCAGCGGCTGAGACTATGAAGCTCTTGCCTGGTTTCGACTTGCTTGGTCTCAATAAGATATCTGCGAAGGCAGGATTGCAGGCATCTGGCCGGGAAAGCACATGAGAGTCGCGCTTTGCAATATGCACGACTGTGGCGGTACTGCAAGCCTTCAAAGACGAAAAGACCCCGGGCGGCGCACGCTGCGTTCGTCCCGGGGTCTTTGCTATCTGAAGATTACCTTGCGATGCTTAGAAATCCCAATCGTCGTCGTCGGTGGCTTCCGCGTTGCCGATGACGTAGGATGAGCCGGAGCCGGAGAAGAAGTCGTGGTTCTCGTCGGCCGAGGGGGAGAGCGCGGCGATGATCTCGGGGCTCACCTTGGTCTCGGCGGCGGAGAACTTGGCCTCATAGCCCAGGTTCATGAGCGTCTTGTTGGCGTTGTAGCGCACGAATGCCTGCACGTCGTCGATGAAGTCGAAGCCCTCATACACCTGTGCGGAGTACTTGACTTCCAGGTCGTAGAGCTGCTCGAGCAGGTCGTCGGTGTACTGCTTGAGCATCGCCTTGTCGGCTTCGGTGCGCAGTTCCAGGTGCTTCTGGTACTTGTAGCCCGAGTAGTAGCCGTGGATGGCCTTGTCGCGCAGGATGAGGCGAATCATATCGGCGGTGTTCATCAGCTTGGCGCGGCTGGAGAAGTGCAGCGGCAGGTAGAAGCCTGCGTACAGCAGCAGCGAGGAGAGCATTACGGCGGCGATCTTGCGCTTCAGCGGATCGTCGCTTTGGTACTGCGCCATGACGATGCGCACGCGCTCCTGCACCAGGTCGTTGCCCACAGCCCAGCGGTAGGCCTCGTCGATCTGCTCGGAGGAGCAGAACGTGGAGAAGATGGAGGAATACGACCGCGCGTGCACGCTCTGCATGAAGGCGATGTTGGTGTAGATGGCCTGCTCGTGCTCGGTGATGGCGTTCGGAATCTGCACCAGTTCGCCCACGGTGGCCTGCGCGGTGTCGAGCGTGGTCAGGCCGGTGAACACACGCACGGTGGTGACGCGCTCGTGCTCGGTGAGGCTGTTCCAGGAAGGGATGTCGTTGCTCAGCGGCACCTTCTCAGGCAGCCAGAAGTTGGCGATGAGACGGTTCCACACCTCGAGGTCCTTGTCGTCCTGGATGTTGTTCCAGTTCACGGGGCGGATGCGCCCGTTGGGGTTGTCCTTGAACTCAGGCGGGGTGATGGACTCAGCCATCATTTTGTCGTCGGCGAGCTTGACCTCTTCTGCCATGTTTCCTCCGTGTCTATAGCGTTGAAACGCGCCGGAACGTCGCTCGTGGCGGCCGGGCGGGCGCGCGAACCCCTTACGAACAGGGGCATTCAATGAAGCTCAATCTACCGTATCGAGTAGACGCTGGCGGGGTGGAAAACGGTGTTTTCCGGGCGGAAAAACCGCGAAGCAATGCGCATTGAGGACGGTAGCCCTGAGGTTATGGGATTTGACGAGGCGCATAAAACGTGACGAAAAGAACAAAAATGTGAGGGGTGGTGGTCAGTGGGAGCGCCCGAACTTGACTGTATGACGAGGTGCCAGGAGAGCGATCTATAAAATTTACGAACATGTAAATTTACCCGGTCGAGATAAAGGCGCGTAGCGTGCCGCATATGGGGTGCGGCATATAGTTAGATGTGTGGAGAAGGTGAAGAAAACACAGATTAATCATGCGCTTGGTGCATTGCGGGGCCTAGCGCTTGGAGATGCGCTGGGTATGCCCACGCAGAGTATGAGCGTCACGCAGATCTACCATACGTACGGCACGGTGACTGGTCTGATGGACGCTTCAAGCACTCAGCCTATTGCGCCTGGGATGCCGGCGGGTCATGTGACCGACGATACCGAACAGGCGCTGCTGATAGCATCGCTTATAGCGCAAGGGCATGGCCATATTGACCCGTACCTGTTGGCGCAGAGGCTGTTGGTCTGGGAAGATGGCATGAAAGCTCGCGGATCGCACGATTTGCTGGGACCCTCGACGAAACTTGCGTTGGAACAGGTGCGTGCGGGTGCTGACATCACCACTACGGGGCGTACCGGCACCACCAACGGGGCGGCCATGCGCGTGGCGCCGGTCGGCATCGCTCATAGTGCAGTGCTGCTGACGGAGGGTGTTTCGAGTGCGACTCGCACGAATCCGGAATTTGCCGATTATGTGTATGAATCGTGCCGAGTGACCCACAATACTGAGACCGGTTTCCTTTCCGCTCTGCTGGTGGCGGCTGCTGTGAGCCTTGGCGTGGCCGGGCTGCCGGTTCGTATCGCGCTGGAGCAGGCGCTCTCGATCGCTGAGAGTACGGCGATGCGCGGTGCATGGAGTCCCAAGGCCAATGTGGTCTCCAAGGCGCGGCAGGGAATACGTTTGGCCCGTGCCGTTGCAGACAGTGAGATATCGGCGGACGCGTTCAATCTGCACGCCGAACAGCTGGGCGAGATAGCGGACACGCAAGTCACGCGAGAGCTGGAATTAGAGGAACACCGGTCGCTTGACAGGGCTTTCATTGAGGTGTTGCGAGAGAACTTCGGCACGTCGGTGGAAGCCGACGAGTCGGTGGCGGTCAGTTTCGCTCTGGCATGGCGGTACGCGGACGAACCGCTGAAAGCACTGTTGGGGGCGGCGAATATCGGTGGGGACACCGACACCATCGCTTCCATCGCCGGTGCCATGCTCGGTGCGGCGGCGGGCGCTGATGCATTCCCGTTGGATCTGACGAGTACAGTGGAACGTGTTTCGCAATTGAATCTTGAAGCGGTGGCCGCCTCGCTGGTGGATATACGCCGCGGTGAGTGGAAGGTGTGAGAATTATGGCCGTACTGGCGACTCATGAATCGAATGGTGTGCAATCAGGAGAGGTGGGTGCCGGTACGGGCTCAGCTACTGGGGTGAAGCAGTCCGGTAGTTTGCTCTCCCATGTTGAGCAGCGCGGGATCGAACCGGTTCCTGAAGATCAGCGCAACGGCGGCCCTGGAGAGCTGTTCTGGGTGTGGTTTGCCGCCAACATCTCCATTCTGGGTATTCCCCTTGGTGCCACGTTGATTGCGTTGGGGCTGAACGTATGGCAGGCGCTGCTTGCCACAGCGCTCGGCTCGTTCGGTTCCTTCGCGCTGGTGGGCGTGGTCTCGGTGGCCGGCAGGCGCGGCGGTGCGCCCTCTCTCACCTTGTCCCGTGCTGCGTTTGGCGTGCGCGGCAACGTGGGTCCCACGCTGGTGTCATTGCTTTCCCGCTTGGGCTGGGAGAGCGTGAACACCATCACCGGTGCTTCCGCGCTCCTGTCTTTGTGTGTCATTGCTTTCGGTGTGCCTGCGGGTTACCGTGACAATCCGTGGCTTACCTTCGCTTGTGTGGCCGTGTTCGTGGCGCTTACCGCTGTCATCTCGGTAGCTGGGCACGCGTTTATCGCCACGGTGCAGAAGTGGGCCACGTGGATTTTTGGCGGTCTGACGCTGCTGGTGGCGCTCTACCTTGTCACTACTGTGGATTGGTCCGGCCTGTTCTCCGCCAAACCCGGCCCGATGAGCGCGTTCATCGTCGGCATCGGTACCATCGCCTCGGGCACCGGCATCGGCTGGGTCAATTCGGGGGCGGACATGGCCCGCTATCAGAAAACGCATGTCAAGGCCGGTTCGCTGATTCTTTCGGCGGCGGCAGGTGCCGGTATACCCCTGGTTCTGGTCATCGGCGTGGGGTCGGTGCTCACCGCTGGCGGATCTGGTTTGGCATCAGCGGCTGATCCGGTGGCCGCCGTACGCACGGCACTGCCGGTATGGGTGTCGGTGCCGTACTTGATCGCCGCGTTTGCCGGGCTGCTCATGTCCAACAATCTTTCGGTCTATTCCGCAGGACTGACCACCATTACGCTCGGTGTGCGTGTGCCTCGAGTGGCTGCTGTCTCGCTGGACATCGTGGTCACCACGCTTGCCGCCATGTACTTTATGCTCGGTGCCGACGATTTCTACGGTCCGTTCGTCACCTTTATCTCACTGCTTGCCGAACCGCTCACCGCGTGGGCAGGAGTGTTCTTGGTCGATATGATTTCGCGCCGTACCTACGACCCGGATTCGTTGCTTGACCTGAGTTCACGCTCCAAGTACTGGTATTGGCATGGTATGAACGTGCGTGCGGTGTGCAGCTGGCTGGTCGGTTTGGTAGTCGGATTCCTGTTCGTTACCGCGCAGGTTTCGGACAGCGAAGTTTGGTTCTCTGGTCCTTGGGCGGACACGGTCGTCGGTAAGAACGGCTTGGCGTGGCTGGTCTCGCTGCTGCTTTCCGGAGTGATGTACTGGCTGTGGGGCTTGATCGATGGCAGTGGCAGAAGCGGTGCTGTCTCCTCAAACGGCAACAGCGTTACCGGTGAGGAGCGCGCCTGATGGCACAGCCGTCGATCGTGCATTTGGGGCAGGTGTGCGTTGATATGGCGCTGGCCATTGATCACATGCCGGAGCGCGGTGGCGACTGCTTTGCCGACAGTCAGACCCTGAGTGCGGGCGGCGGATTCAACGTGCTCTACGCGGCACGGCAGATGGGTGCCCCTGCCGCCTATGCCGGAGCGTTGGGGCAAGGGGCTATGGCAGACATAGCCGCTCGAGCATTGCGCGACATCGACGTGCCTTGTACCGGTGCGGTCGTCACCGGGCAGGACACAGGTATCAGTGTGGCCATGACCGAATCGGACGGCGAACGCACGTTCGTTTCCACGCGAGGCGCTGAGACCATGGTGCCGGTTGACACTTACGAACAGTTGGCGATTGAGCCCGGTAGTGTGGTGTACCTGACCGGATATTCGTTGGTGCATGCCGCCAATGCGGAAGCCATCAGACGATTCGTACGCAAGTATCGTGAGCATGCTGGATTTACTGCGTTGTTTGATCCCAGTCCGGTTGTCTCCGACATAGCGCTCGACGACTTGGAAACCATGCGTTCGCTGCACCCAATTTGGTCGGTGAACGAGCGTGAGGCTGGCATATTGTGCGAACGCTTCGGACTTGACTGTGAGCGGCAGGCGGGCGACTGCAGCAGTGATAGCGGTGGCGAAGCGCATCGGGCGAGCGGCGGCACGCGTAAGACGAACGTCGACGCTCAGCGTTGCGAGGAGCTGGCACAGTATCTGGGCAGCTGGGTGATAGTGCGCGTGGGTGCTCAAGGAGCCTGGGTGTGCGATGGTCGAGCAGTAAATGAGTCTGTCGAAACCGATCCTCACGCCGCTCACCGCGCCTCCCTCACGTGTGACGGTCAAGCGATGGGTAAGTCTGTCGAAACACACGGTGGGCATGGTTATCTTGACTGCGGCAGGTGCGATGATCAAACAATCAGTGAGTCTGTAGAAACGGCCGAAGTTGGTGCTGCTGGGATTGCTGATGCTGATGGTTTTGCTGGTAGCAATCCCGATGACGGTATCGCGGGTATCGCGTTGCATATTCCTGCTCACCGAGTCACTGCTGTAGATACGAACGGCGCGGGAGACACACACGCCGGCGTGCTCTGTGCCATGCTGTTGGAAGGCCGCCCCATGCTCGAAGCCGTGCGTTTGGCCAATTGCGCGGCTGCGATGTCGGTATGCGAGCGGGGCCCGGCCACTTGTCCCGGCCGAGAGCGGTTGCTAGAGTGCTATCACAATGCACAACGATGAACCATAAGCTGTGCCAAGCAAACGAATTCGAAGGGGGCACTATGAGACTGACTGACTCTCGTGCCGAGGCCGTGCACGAGGCGCTCGCTGGCCGTATAGATGTTGCGATTGCCGCACAGCGTGAGCGTGGGGATGATGTGGCATGAACCTTGATTCTACTGTGCCCGAGCATATGACCCACATTCCCATCAGTCCCCAATTTCCGTATGCTTCGATGCGAGGACGGTTTGATTTGTCGTCGTGCGTGACGATAAGCGCGCAAGAAGTGCAGCAAAGATCTGCGGCAGCGGTGGTGGATTCGGCGCTCGCAGCTGGCGGAACGTTCATTCGCTTCGATGCTGCACGGGGGAGTACCCGCACGGTTGCTGCGCTTTCGGCTGGCGCGACGCTCATTCGTCTCGATGTAGCTCAGGAGAGCGACCGCACAGTTACTGCGCTCGCCGCTGCCGTGGCGGTGGCTATAGCAAATGCTGGTGTGCGTCGTACAGTGCCACTGCTGTTGGAGGGTCACGTGGATGTGGCTTGGGTGTGCCGGCGTATGGGTATCAAAGTGGATGGCGTGCAACTTGGGCAAGAGGATTTGCAACCGGTGCAGGCGCGCGCTTTGCTTGGTACCGATGCCATTGTCGGCCTTGTGGTCGGTGGTGAAGCGGATGTGGAGGCCGCCAATGCGTTGCCAGATGGGTGCGTGGATTATCTTGCGGTTGATGCGGGTGCGTTCGCCGGCGGGATACTCGGGAGAGAGGTGAGGGGTGCTGCTGGTGCTGCTGGAAACGATGGTAGCACTCAATGCGCGCCCAACAGCGCTGGTGTAGTTACTGTTGACGGTGGTGTCGTTGCTGGCTCTGTTGCTGGTGTCGTCGGCGATGGTACTAATGCAAGTGCTTCCGCTGTTGTTGGTACTGGCGCTGACGCTGCCGTTGGCGCTGGTGATAGTAATACTGTTGCTGGTGTCGTTGATGCTAGTGTTGCCGTTGGTGCTGGTGTCGATGGTGCTGATGCTTCCGCTGTTGGTCTGAGCGAAGCTGGCATATCCGCTTTGCGCAAGTTGAGTCGTGTGCCTGTTGCTTACTAACGGTGCGGTTAAGTGATGATTGTTGGCGGTCGCGTCAAGTTGGGTAAACACGTCGTCGAGTCGTCTACTGACCGCGCGGTTAGGTAATGATTGTTGGGGTTGTACGGTGCGGCCAATCGTGAGTCCGGCAGAACGGCAGTGGTGTTGATTCATACGCATCGCAATCGTCGCATAGCCCATTGGGGCAACAGCAATCTGGTCATTAACGCAGCAGAACCGTCGCTTATTGCCCGTGAGCGTCGGTTATGTTGCGTTGTGTGCGTGTTGCGCGACGGAACCGTCGTTGAGCCTGCGTGAGCGTCGTTTTGGTTGCGTTGTGTATGAGGATAGCAATGGAACCGTTGCCTATTCAACGTGAGCGTCGGTTTAGTTGCGTTGTATGTGAGGAAAGCAGCAGAACCGTCGCCTGTTGGAGGTAAGCGTCGGTTTTGTGGCATAGGTAGGGCAGGTGATGGTGATTCCATCGCGGGCGGATTGGTATTGGATGAGTTGGTGGTTGGGTGGTGTTGGCGTCGGTTTTGTTGCGTTTGGTGTGGGGTGTGCAGCAGAACCGACGCTTATAGAACGTGAGTGTCGGTTATGTTGCGTTGTGTATGGGGATAGCAACGGGATCGTCGTTGAGTCTGTGTGAGTGTCGGTTTGGTTGCGTTTGGTGCGAATTGCGCGGCGGAACCGTCGCTTGCTGGAGGTGAGCGTCGGTTTTGTGGCGTAAGCGGTCATCATGGTGGTGAGGAAATCCACCGTAAGCGTGGTGCCAGTGGGTAACCAATGGTCGCATTCAATGCATTCAACGTTGCAGGTAGGGCAGCGATGCCTTGTTGAGCGCCAAGTGTGATGATTGATTGCAAGTTGTTGTGTGGCGCAAATATCGGCAGAAGCCGGCTATTTCCTGTCGATATTTGTGTCAATGCCCAAAATTGTGACGGTTTCGCTATCGCATGGTGGGATGCACGCATGATACTGCCCCGAGCGCAGCGTTTCGTTATCGCACGGTGGGGTTCCCATCCGATACCGCCCCGAGCGCAGCGTTCGCGGTGATTGCACTATCATCTACTCGGCTGTGCGATGAACATGTGGGCATTTCGTGCGCTGCGAGCCGCAGACGCCTAGGATAAGACTGTTTGCAATGCGCGAAAACGAAAGCGGAGTTTCGGCGGAGTCTTGACAGAACTCTGACGGATTCTTGGCGGAGTCCCGACGGAATTCGACAGTCAAGAATTCTTCGCCGCGCGCGACATGATGCAGCAAAGCACGAACGGGAGGCCCAGTTGACGCGAACCGACACCACTGTGACGACAGGAAACGAACGGCACTCCTCGGGGGTGCAGCGCAACTTGAAAACCCGTCATATCTCCATGATTGCTCTCGGCGGCTGCATCGGTACCGGTCTGTTCATGACCTCCGGATCCACCATCTCCGAAGCCGGCCCGGGCGGTGGCCTTGTGGCCTACACCGCCATGGGTTTGATGATTTACTTCCTCATGACCAGCTTGGGCGAGCTTGCCACCCACATGCCGGTCTCCGGTTCCTTTGCCATCTACAGCTCAAAATACGTCGATCCGGCGCTCGGCTTTGCTATGGGTTGGGACTACTGGCTTAACTGGGCTATCGCCGGTGCGGTGGACATCTCCACAGCCGCCCTGCTCATGCAGTACTGGTTCCCCAACTCTCCGGGATGGGTATGGAGCTTGGCGGTGCTGGTCATCATCTTCCTCATCAACATGCTCAACGTCTCGGCGTTCGGCGAGACCGAATTCTGGCTTTCCCTGCTCAAAGTCGTCACTATCGTCGTCTTTCTTGTAGTAGGCGTGGCCATGATCTGCGGCATCATGTTCCAGCCTGCAGTAGGGCTGAAGAACTTCATGTACAAGGATGCACCGTTCGTTGGCGGACTGCCGGCCATCATGAGCGTGTTCCTGATCGCCGGTTACTCCTTCCAAGGCACTGAAGTGGTTGGGGTCACTGCCGGCGAATCCGACAACCCGGGCAAAGCCGTGCCCAAAGCCATCAACGAGGTGTTCTGGCGCATTCTTCTGTTCTACGTGCTCTCCATCTTCATCATCGCTGCTCTCATCCCCTATACCAGCCCCAACCTGCTCAATGCGTCGGACTCCAACGTGGCCATGTCGCCCTTCACCATCGTGTTCCAGCGGGCAGGGCTGGCGGGTGCGGCCAGCGTTATGAACGCCGTGGTGCTCACCTCCATTCTTTCTGCGGTCAACACGGGTGCCTACGCATCCAGTCGTATGCTCTTCTCTATGGCTGAGCAAGGCTACGCCCCGAAATTCCTGAGCCACACCACGAAACGCGGTATTCCTGTCGCGGCGCTTGCGGCAACGCTGTTGGTGGAGCTGGCGGCGTTTGCTTCGAGCATCTTCGGGCCGAAGTTCTACATGTGGTTGGTCACTGCTACCGGGCTTACCGGGTTTATTGCTTGGATGGGTATTGCGTTGAGCCATCTGCGGTTCCGCCGTGCGTTCAAACTGCAGGGGCATAAGCTGTCGGAACTGAAATATCATGCCAAGTTGTTCCCTCTCGGTCCGGTGCTCGCCTTGGTGATTTGTGCGGTTGTTATTGCCGGGCAGGATATTCAAGGCTTTGCGCAGGGTGACTGGGGGTCCGTGCTATCCACTTATTTCAGTGTCATCTTGGTGGCGGCGCTCTACTTTGGCTATAAAATCAAGCACCATACCAAGATTGTGAAGTTGCGTGACATCGACCTTTCTTCGGCAAGGCCTGATGCCGCCGAAGAACAGGAATCATGACTAAGGCTCACGTGCCGTGCGATGCTATGGACGGCGACGTACCCGCAGTTCGTGCAGCCCAAGCGCGGTGCTTACCAGCAGTACAGCGACGATGGGGCCGGCAAATACAGGAGCCGAATCGCCGGTGAACGGCAGCCTGCTTTGCGGTGGAACAGGAGGGGCGATGAACGTGAACTGCAAGGTTTGCGCGGGTTGTGCCACTCCGTCGAGTTCCCAGTTGATGGTGACCGGATAGGTGCCGGCGGTGTGGCTGGGCGTGGTGACGGTCCATGAAGACGCGTAGTCAGAAGAAGATGCATGGGCGAGGTCGGTACCGTTGGTGCCGCCGAACTGAATGGAGGTCACATGTGCCTGCGCAGTCTGCTGGTTTCTTGTCGGGGCGAGGTAACCGGCGGTGACGCTACCGTTGGCGTTGCGCCCGACGCCTAGTTGACCCGAGTAGTTCTGTCCCCACGAGTATTGCGCTCCATCCTTGGAACGGGCGATGGAATGGTTCTCACCAGCGCTGATGCCGGCGTACGTGGTGTCCGGTTTTCCTGTGGCGGCAGCGGCAGGTGCGGTGACGTTTCCGCCCTGTTTGCCGTTGCCGAGCTCTGCTCCGGCGTTTTTGCCCCAACTGTATGCGTTGCCGGTGGCACTCAGCGCGAGTGAGTGATATTGGCCGGCGCTGATGGCGGTGAAGATCGCCGAGTCTGGAGCCTTCACCGCGGTAAAAGTGGAGGTAAAAGCAGAGGTGGAGGTGTTGCCGGTGGTGCCTAATCCTAGCTGGCCATAGGTGTTGTTTCCCGCAGCGTAGATGGTGCCCGAGGAGCTCAGAGCCAGAGCGTGAATATACCCGGCGCTGATGGCGGTGAATCTGGCGTGGTCTGGAGATGTGACTGCTGCCGGGACGGCGCGGCTGTCTGTGGTGCTGTCGCCGAGCTGACCGGACGCGTTGTTGCCCCAAGAGTAGATGGTGCCCGAGGTGCTCAATGCCAGGGAGAAGGTGCTGCCTGCGGCCACGCTGGAGAACAGGTTTCCAGTGTTCACAAGGTGCGGTGTGGTGTTGTCGTCCAGTGTGCCGTTGCCGAGCTGGCCGCTGCTGCCTTGTCCCCAAGACCAGACGTCGCCGTTGGTGGAGACGGCCAGTGCGAAGCTTTGCCCTGCGCTGATTGAGTTGAACGCTACTGCAATGCCGTCTTTGGTGATGTTGAGACAGGTGGGGGCTGTGCGGGTGGTGGTAGTGCTGTCGCCGAGCTGGCCGTTGCTGTTGTATCCCCATGTCCAGATGTGGCCATCTGTGTCAAGGGCCATGGAGAAGTCATTGCCTGCACTGATTTGCGTGAAACGTACGCCGGCTGGGGCGGCTGCCCTGACCGGGGAGAGAGCCACTGTGGTGGTGCCGTCGCCGACGGCGCCGTTCTGATTGTGTCCCCAAGCCCAGATGGTACCGCTGGTGTCGAGTCCGAGCGTGTGGGTGTAGCCGGCACTCAGCTGTACATAACTACGACCGTTGACCGGAGTAAGGCTTACGGTGGTTTTTCCTGTGCTCGGTCCGGAGTCTGGGCTGATGGTGTACTGATGCCAGTGTGCTCTCAAAGTGAGGCTGGTGGTGACCGGTCTGCTGAAATCGTAGAGGGTGTCACCGTCGTACCAGCCGGCAAAGGCGTGGTTGCCTTTGGTGGGTGTTGCAGGCATGGTGGCACGCATGCCTCCTGAAACCTGTTGGCTTGCAGGAGGTTCGGAGCCGCCGTCGGTATCGAAGGTGACGGTCAGTGGAGCCGCCATGGCGACACGGGTGAAGGTGAAAGGCACTGTGGTGGGCGTTTGTGCCGCGCCGTTGAACGTCCAATTGATGGTCATGGTCACGGTGCCTGGAGCATGGGCGGGGGTGGTGACGCGCCAGCGTCCGGCTGCAGAATCGTACGCCAGTCCTTTGCCGGGGGTGCTGCCGAAGGTGACGGAAGTGAGGATGATGTGGTAGAAGGTATCGCTGGTTTTGGCAGGGTCGGTCAGCATGGTGGTGCCATCAAGCTTGCCTGCTCCGGTCTGCAGGTTGGTGTTGTCTCCCCAAGCCCACAGGTTGCCGTCGCGGTCGAGTGCCATCGAGGTGTTGCCGCCGGCGCTGATGGTGGCGATATGCTGTCCTGTCAGAGCGGTGACCGGAGTTGGGGACGGGGACGGCGTGGTTGACTTGGTGCCGTTGCCCAGTTGTCCGTCGATGTTGCTGCCCCATACGTAGACGTTGCCGTCGCTGCTCATGGCCATGCTGTGCTTTGCTCCTGCGCTGATGGAAGTAAAGGTGACACCGTTCGGCATGGCGAGAGGGGTGGGGGTGAATTGGTTGTCCGCTCCTGTGCCCCACTCCCAAGCGCGACCGTCGTTGCTTAAGGCGAGCGCATGGTTGTCTCCGGCCTGCACGGTCTTGAAGGTGACGCCGGGAACAAGTATGCGGGTGGGGGTGGTGGCTGTTCCGGTTTTTGTGCCGTTGCCGAGGGTGCCGTTTTTGTTGTCTCCCCAAGTCCACAGGTTGCCGTGCACATCAATGGCGAGGGTGTAGTCGTCTCCCGCGGCGATGTCGATGAAGGATAGGCGGGTGTGCACGTTGGCATCGGGGTCGAAGGGGCTGACGATGGTGGGTGTGGAGATTTGGCTGGTCTTGCTTCCGTCGCCGACCTCGCCGCGGGCGTTGTCTCCCCATGCATAGATCAGGCCGTTGCTGCTGAGTGCCAGAGAGTGGCGCATGCCGGTGCTGACCTTGGTGAATGGCGCGGTGGAGCCGGAGATGGTGATGGGGGTGGGTGCGGTGATTTTACCTGCGATTTTGCCGTTGCTGAGTTGGCCTCGCGAATTGCTGCCCCAAGCCCAGATGGTGCCGTCGGTGCTTAAAGCCAGGGTGTGGTTGGTACCGGTGGAGACTTGGGAGAAGGTGACGGGGGTGCCGTCGGTGTTGGTCGCTGGTACTGGTTTGGGGTCTGCGACTTTGGCGGAGGAACCGGGTCCTACATGCGCGTTGACGTTGCTGCCCCAGGCGTAGATGGTCTTGTCTGCGCTGAGGGCCACGCTCGCGGTGGTGCCGGTGCTCACCTGTGTGAAGGTGTATCTGCTGGGTGCGGTGATTTCCACCGAGGTGTTGCCGCTTTCGATGCCTGTGTCTGGGGAGGCGGTGAAAGCGGTGCTGACAGGTTTGGAAGGAACGGAGGCGAGGGGGCTGACGGTGTTGGACGGGGATGTGGCATCGCTGGCGGGGAGAGGCTCAGCTGTGCGTGTTTGAGGTGCTGAAGACGTGGTGTTGGACGAGGTATTGGGTGCGGCTATGGCACAACTGTGGTCGGTGACGCACAGGATTACCGCACATACTGCTGCGGTGAGCGCTGCAATGGTGGTGCGGTGGCGGCGTATGCCATGCATTGCCTGGTGTTGATTGTGCGTGCTGACCATCCTCAAAAATAACCTCATCCAAAATCGGCGTGATGGGCCCATATGGGCATCAACGGGGAATGTGGATAAGGTATCAGTGAAGGATAAGAACAGCGAGAGTCCAATATTAGTTACTTCGATGCAAAATGCCTATAAGGGAACAGTAAGACTATTTCTGTATGTCTAAATTCTTAGAGGTGTGTGAGGTGAGCTACATGAAAATGTGCATCTCTTAGGCAGAAAGTAGAAGTAATTACTATTTACTGCAGATATGAGAAGTTGTATAAATCACATGGAAGATATGCTATTTGTATAACAACGTTAATGTTGCTTCTCATTGGCGCGGTCTTGCATTCTTCCGATGATGATGGCTGTGTGCAGCACGAATGCGTCTCTCGGGTTCGTGGCATCCCACCCGCAGGTTTCTGCGATGCGCTTGAGTCGGTAACGCACGGTGTTGGGGTGTACATTCAGCGCACGGGCGGCGGTGTCAAGGGCGCTTCCATGTTCCAGGAATGCCGTCACGGTGTCAAGGTTGATCTGGTCGTCGCTGGTCTGCAATCGGCGATACACCGTATGGTAGAGCTCCTGCTTGGCAGCCTTGTCTCCCGCTAGAGCGCGTTCGGGCAGAGCGTCTGCGGCGCGCAGTGGGTGTGTGGGCCCCATGAATGCCGATGCGGCATGCAGAGTGGAAATTGTGGCGGTCACTGTGTCGGCTGCGCCTGTGATGCCGGTCATTTGGGAACCTAGGGCCACTGGGCTATTGGTGTCGAAAGCGGGCAGTGTGGCGGTGCAGGTCACTTCTGGCGTGACGGCGCTGTGTACTGCGATAAGGGCGACGCATGCGTCTTCGTTACGTCCGATGAGGCAGTGGGTGCCTCCAAGGTCATGCACACTTTGCCTAATTTTTTGCGCACATGTGTCGAATAATGTGGCGGGCGTCCCTGCGAGTGCAAAACAGGTGAACGTGTCAGGCCAGCCCAACATGTGCATCAGTGCCTGTGCGCGCTGGTCGCTGATATGTGCCGCGAGGCACTCGAACGCTGCTGTTTCCAGTCGGCCGCTACTGGATAGTGCTTCAACGAGATTAATGTCAAGAGGCTCGTCACCATCAGTGCCGGTGCTTGCCGGCGTGCGTTCGACGATGACCTCGCTGGTTGAGGTCGAATCGCGCTCTGCCTCATCTGTCTGCTCGTACGCAGCGGTGTGTTTCGCGCTCGGCTTGCTGCCCGAAGCCAGATCCAGGAAATCAGGTGATTGTTTCACGCTCATGCCTCCAGTCTAGCCGCTGTGCGAGCTTCACGCGTTTCGAGTACAAAGGTGAGGGCCACGAAACCGAACACGAACACCAGCGGGAGCATATGACGCTCGAAGTTGTTGGCGGGAGATGTGATCATCACACCCATGAGCAGTAGCAAGGGCAGGTGGAGAGACAGGGTGCGCCATCGTCGCGACAGCACTTCGGCAGCTCCGACGAGCAGTGTGAGCACCACATAGAAGTTGCCGTGGAAGAACCATCCAATCACGGGAATGGAACCCAGCTGCTCCACTGCGCCGACAACATTGGTGCGCCATGACCCACACCAGGAGGCGATGGTGGGGGACTCGTTCTCCAGCTGCGGGTTCGACACGTAGTAGGCCATGTCGGTATATGGTGGGTCGGTCACATCGAAGTAGCCGTACGCTTCGGACAATGCTGCGTCGAGCGCCACCACCGGGTTGGCTTTGATGATATCCAACCATGCGGAGTTGAGCTGCTTCATGTCGTCCTTGGTTACTGTACGCCACCGGTAGCTTACTTTCTTGGACTGTATTCCCGACGATTTCGCCGGGTCGGCGTCTTGCGGATAATAGGCTTCGGCCATCTGGTCCAGGTTGACGATGGGGGCGATTTTGGCTTTGGCTGACTCCGGGATGCTCTGAGGGCTGAGTTTGGCTACGCGTGCGATCTGCTGCAATTGCACGCCGTGGCTTTCTATGGGGTCTCCGCCGATAATGGCACCGCTGGATATGGCGAGCGACAGACCACCATGAATGATGATGACTGGCAGCAGCATGCCGATGCTGTAGGTTTTCCAATGCTTCCGGTTGGCTACGAGCATGATCGCGAACTGGAAGACCACCACATACCAAGCATATTTGGCGCTGATGAGCATGATTGATGTGGACAGCACCAGAGCCACCAACGTGTGCGCTCTGGTGTGCCGATATTGACCGTCTTCACCTTTCCTGCTGCGATCCATGATTTCCCAGTTGACCCCGAACCACCAGGCAAACGCGAAGGCGAACAGCGGGGACTTGGTCAATGAGATTGTGGAAAACTGAACGAGCGGGCACAACAGCAGGAATGCGATGATGATGAATCTCGGGCATGCGCCCACGCTGTGTTTTTCCTCGTGGTGCCACGGGCGATTGAAAAACCGATTGGACAGGGACGCTAGAGCGAAGGCGGCAAACAGAAACTGGCCGACCGACAGTGCTGTGATACCCAGATCGTTGCTGTTGGTCAGATACCGCGAGGCTGCGGCCACGGCACCGTAGACTATGGTGAGCACGATGTTGTGCTGGTCGGTCAGATAGGTCGGATTGCTTGGCCACAGGTAGTGCGCGGTCGGGTAGATATCCATCGGTACAAAGGAAAAGAAGCCGATGTATGGCTGTTTGATGCCGGTCCACTGGTTCCAAGCCCAACTGAACTCGCGGAACTGATTGCGAAGATCGGCTCCGAACGCGCTGACCAGCGTGGTAGGTACCCACAGCCAGCCCACGACCAATACCAGCATGATGGCCCACCAGCTGCCGGTAGCGCGCATAATAGCGGTGCTGAGCAACTGTGGTGTCCGTCGTGCCACGCGTCCCAGAGCATGCAAAATATTGGCGATGACGGAGGATCGTGACTCTGTCGAAGCGGAAGCGACGGTTGGTTCTTCCGCCCTTCCGGTGCGGCGATATGCGCTCATCGCCGCAGCCAGACGACGACGCCATGCGGCGAATTTGCGGGGCAGCGCCAGACGCCCTTGGGCGAACCTCGCCAGAACGATGACGACGGAAGCGTAGATGGCGAACGCCAGAGCGAATACTGCTGCGTTGTTCCAAGAGAAGTGGGCAATGCTGGCGCCGTTCGGATTCCAATCGAACTGCCGGTACAGCGGACCCAACGCCGTGCACAAGGCCAGCCATAAGCAGGCCGCCATCGCCAAGACCCAGCGTGCCGCCGCCCAAAACGTTGCGGCCTTGCTGCGGCGTCCAAGGTGGCTGTGCGTGGATCTGCTCGGTTCTGCTCGCTTCTGGGACTCGGTCATGCCAAGGATTCTAGCCCGAACGCGCAACCGCCTGTGCTGCACGCAACCCTGATGTGGCAGTCATGTGGCGGTTGTGCGGAAGTAAGGGCGGTGCGGCCAGTAGAGTTGACATCATGCATGAGCCTCACGCCGCCGATAGCCAACACGCCATAACCGATCTCAATGCTGTGCGCACGGAATATGCGGCGTTCGCCGAGCAGGCCGGAGCCGTCCTGCCGGCCATGCCGCGCACCGAACGAGAGGCTGACCAAGTCGTGCCGCTCGCCGCAATCGACTCCACCATGTTCCTGGCACGTCAAATGATCTGCGACGGTTCCATGCCGCTAATTGACGAAAATGGCAACCCGCTGATGGCGGCGATGTGCGCCGACTGCCAGAGCGCAGGGCATGGCAGGCTCGGTCGCGCCTGGTCTGATGAGGCAGGCTCCTCCTTCCTGGTCACCTATGCCACGGCATTGCCGTACGACCTTGTGACGAACCCTGAGTTCAACGGTTGGTTCACCATCGAGGCAGGTCTCGCCGAAGTGGAAGCGCTGCATGAGACGTTGGACGAGTATGGCGCGAAGCTCATCGACCCGAACCATGATCTAGCCATCAAATGGCCCAACGACATCTTCTACGATGGGCACAAGCTGGGAGGCATCCTCACTGAACTGGTCACGCTGCCTGCCGACGCCGTTCTTGCAGGATGTCGTCACGCTGTGGGCGTGATGTTCGGCCTTGGGCTGAACCTGAATCTCGATGAAGCCCACCTGCCCACACCCATCTCCACTTCACTGCAACTGCTCTACACAGCCCTTCCTGACTCGCGCGAACTGCGAGACGCGCTATCGGCGAACATCACTCGTCGCCTGCGCTCGCGTTTGTCTGCATTGGTGGAGACTCCCGACCGCACACGCGGCGAGCTGCTGGAGAGTATGCGCGCATTGTGCTGGACGCTGGGACAGCAGGTGGAGGCCAAGTTCATGGACGGCTCGACCCTGACCGGCCGTGCGGTGGCGATGAACGCCGATGCGTCGCTCACTGTGGAAGACGAGCAGGGGGAGCGCCACGTGGTGCAGACTGCGGACGTGGGTGTCATTGCCTGACAGAGTGTTCCCGACGTGCGGTGAGCGAGGCGGGTCAAGGTTTGTGTGAGGGAACAAAACCTGCTGGATTTTTTGTAATTTCACACCCTGCTGGCGGCCTATGGTTCGGATTATCTTGAATACCATGGTCAAGAATGTCAACAAACTGCTGGTGGCGAATCGCGGCGAGATTGCGCTGCGTGTCATCCGCACCGCACAAGAGATGGGCATCCCCACCGTTGCTGTGTACGCCGAGCAGGACCGCGGCGCACAATACGTCGATATGGCCGACGAAGCCTACCTGCTGCGAGGAGACTCCTACCGGGCCTACCTCGACGAGGATCTCATCATCGAGGTGATGCGGCGCAGTGGCGCCGATGCAGTGCACCCCGGCTACGGATACCTCTCCGAAGTGCCGTCTTTCGCCGAAAAGGTGACGAAGGCCGGTGCCACCTGGATTGGCCCCAGCCCTACCGCCCTCACCGATCTGGGCGATAAGATCACCGCCCGCAGGGTCGCCAAGCGAGCTCACGTTCCACCGGTTCCGGGTCTTTCCGAACCGGTCAGCGACATGCGTGAGCTGCTCACTTTCGCGCAGACCAACGGCTACCCGGTCATGATGAAGCGCACCGACGGCGGCGGCGGCAAAGGCATCACGTTGGTACACAACGACGACGAGCTGCGTAGCTTCTATATGAACCATGACGCGCTCGAGGGCGGCGACCTCGACGAATACTTCATCGAACGCTTCATCGACAAGGCGCGTCACGTCGAGACTCAGTCCGGCCGCGATTCCCACGGCAACTTCACCGTCTACTCCACGCGTGACTGCTCCGTGCAGCGCCGTAACCAGAAACTCATCGAAGAGGCTCCGGCGCCTTACCTGACCGACGACGAGCTGGACCAGCTTGAACGTTACTCGCGTAGCCTGTTCAGTGCGGTTGATTATGTCGGTCTGGGCACCTGCGAATTCATGGTCACCGAACAGCACAAGGTGTATTTCCTCGAGGTCAACCCACGCCTGCAGGTCGAGCATACCGTCACCGAACAGGTGTGCGGTCTGGATCTGGTGCGTGAACAGATCAACATCGCCAACGGCGAGAACCTGACCCAGGTGCACGAAAACCACGGTCATGCCTTCGAACTGCGCATCACCTGTGAGGATCCGGCCAAGAACCTGACCCCCAGTTCAGGCACCATCGAAAGCCTCAACTGGCCTTCGGGCGCCGGCATTCGCGTGGACTTCGGCGTCAAAGTGGGAGATACCGTCTCTCCCAAGTTCGATTCGATGATGGGTAAGCTTGTTGTCACAGCTCAAGACCGTCCCACGGCTGTGGCCCGCGTGCGCCGTGCCCTTCAGGAATTCAAGCTGGAAGGCGTACCGACCCCCAAGGCGTTGTTCGAACAGATCTTCAACGATCCTGAGTTCACCGCCGAGCGTGACGAACAGGACTTCGACGTATCCACCAAATGGTTGGAGCGCAAGTACCTGAACCGCAAGCCCAGCAACGCCGGTAGCGGGCAGCCCGCCTCCCTGAGCGGAGATGAGGCTCCCAAGGCCACCGCCACCGAGTCGTTCGCCATTGAGGTGGACGGTCGGCGCATCAAGCTCACCGTGCCGCGTGACGTGATGGAAGACCTTACCGATTCCGGGCGTCCGCGAGGGGTCAAACGCCCCAAGCAGCCGCTGCGTGGCGGTTCTGCAAGCAGTGCGGGCACCGAGACCACCGTGGTTGACGACGGCAGCAAAACCGGCGTTATTGCCTCGCCCATGCAAGCCATCGTCACTCGCGTCAACGTGGCCGAAGGCCAGAAGGTCGCCAAGGGCGATCTGCTCGCCGTACTCGAATCCATGAAAATGGAGAACTACGTGTACGCACCGGTCGGCGGTACTGTGGAGAAGATTCTTGTAACGCCTTCCGAGTCGGTGAATGCCGGAACCACGCTCGTCAAGCTCGATCTGGGGCACCAGTCCCAAAGCCAAAGCGCCGACTCTGCGTCCAAGGAGGAAAGCCGATGAGCGAGAGTATGACCGCCGCTTCGGCACAGACCGCCACTGCGGCCCCATCCCCGGCCAAGCAACCTGTCCGCGCCGCCGTGGCTCGAGCCGCGGAACTGGCGCGAGAAGCCGAGAGCAAGGCTCATGACCGCCAGCACGCCAAAGGTAAGTTCACCGCGCGTGAGCGCCTCGACCTGTTGTTCGATCACGGCACATTCCATGAGATCGGCCGTTTTTCCGGCGGCAACATCAACCAAGGTGTCGCCGGCTCGGCGGTTATCATCGGTTTCGGAGAGGTGTACGGCCGCAAGGTGGCCGTATATGCGCAGGACTTCTCCGTGCGCGGCGGCACTTTGGGGCATGCCGAAGGTGAGAAGATCTGCCACTTGATGGATATGGCGCTTGAGCTGAAAGTGCCGGTTGTGGCGCTCATCGACTCGGGTGGTGCGCGCATCCAAGAGGGTGTCGCCGCACTTACC
The DNA here is from genome assembly GCF_058507935.1 of Bifidobacterium sp. ESL1130. Classification (NCBI taxonomy): domain Bacteria; kingdom Bacillati; phylum Actinomycetota; class Actinomycetes; order Bifidobacteriales; family Bifidobacteriaceae; genus Bifidobacterium; species Bifidobacterium sp. ESL1130. The sequence goes on from NZ_CP196379.1 coordinate 554,339, forward strand.
CAGTACGGGCGCATCTTCAAGAAAACCTGTGAGGCAAGCGGTTTCATCCCACAGCTCTCTCTGATTCTCGGCCCTTGTGCGGGCGGTGCCGTGTACTGCCCGGCACTCACCGACTTCATCATCATGACGCGTGAGAACTCCAACATGTTCGTCACCGGTCCCGATGTGGTCAAGTCAGCCACCGGCGAGACCATCAGCATGGAAGATCTGGGCGGTGGCTTGGTGCACAACGCCACCTCAGGTGTGGCCCACTACCTGGGCGAGGACGAGGCGGACGCCATCGACTATGCGCGCACCGTGCTCGCATACCTGCCCTCCAACAGTGAGGAGCAGCCGCCGACCTACGCGTATGCCAAGAAGCGTGCCGACCGAGACACCGCCGAACGTCTCAACTCCATCATGCCCGAGAACGAACGGCAGCCTTACGACATGCTCGAAGTTATTCGCTGCATCGTCGATTATGGCGAGTTCGTGCAGGTACAAGAGCTTTACGCCGCATCCGCCGTGGTGGGACTGGCATGCATCGATGGCCGCAGTGTGGGCATTGTGGCCAACCAGCCCAACGTGCAGGGCGGTATCCTCGACGTGGAATCCAGCGAAAAGGTAGCCCGGTTCGTGCGCCTGTGCGACGCATTCAACCTGCCTGTCATCACCTTGGTGGACACACCCGGATACAAGCCCGGCAGCGACCAGGAGCACGCCGGCATCATTCGCCGTGGTGCCAAAGTCATCTATGCCTACGCCAATGCGCAGGTGCCGATGATCACCGTGACGCTGCGTAAAGCATTCGGCGGTGCCTACATCGTCATGGGTTCCAAATCCATCGGTGCCGACGTCAACTACGCATGGCCTTCCAGTCAGATTGCCGTACTTGGCGCACAGGGTGCGGTCAACATCATCCACCGCAAAGACTTGCACAAAGCCAAGGAACGCGGTCAGGACGTGGAAGCGTTGCGTGCGCAATATATCGAGGAATACGAGAGTGAGACGCTCAACGCCAACCTGTCGCTGGAAACAGGGCAGATCGACGCGATGATCGACCCCGACCAGACGCGTGACGCCATCTGCGAGTCGTTGAAACTCCTTGCTACCAAACGTCGTGTGAGCCGTACCGGCAAGCACCACGGAAACCAGCCGATGTAGGGTTTTGGCGGCGTGCTCAAAAAATGCGCATGTCCGCCCAAGTCTCACTGGCCGTGCCCTACACTTGCCCTATACACACTTATCATTGAGAAATCCCATATACCAAAGGAAGATAATGACCGATAACACGTTCTTCTTCAACCGCCTGAGCCAAGAGCCGCACGCGCTCGCCTTCGGCGGCCAGTCCACCCCTTGGACGGTGGCTCTGGACGACGAATGCACCGACCCGGCGCTTGAATCCAAGCTGCGTGAACATGCCGAGGCTTCCGAGCGTCTGCTGTCCGCAGTCACCCCCGACCTGCTGGCCACCATGGGCGGCAGCGTCGACCTGTTCGGTTTCGACGCCAATCCGGCACACCTCGGTGAGGCGGCTGAGGCTGCAGCCAGCGTTCCAGGCATCGCCCTGTCCCAGCTCGGCGCCCTGATTGACGCTGCCGGCTTGGGCTACGATGTGGCTCAGGCACACCCGGTGGCGGTTCTTGGCCATTCCCAAGGCATCATCGCCGAGCATATGGTCGCTGCCATCGAGCACGCTGGCTCCATCGATCAGGCCAGTGGTGCCATTAACGAGATTCTGGCCATCGCACGCCTGATCGGCGCTGCGGGCACTCGTCAGGCTCGTCTGCTGCCCATCTCCAGCAAGTCCGGGGATGCCACCCCCATGTTGTCGGTGCGCGGAGCCACCAAGCGTCAGATCGACGCCCTCATCGCGCGTGTAGCCAAGCCGCGTGGCCCCATCGCCATCGCCGTCACCAACGCGGTGGACAACCACGTGCTTTCCGGCCATCCCGAAGATCTGGCCGCTTTCGCCATCGAAGTCGGCAAAGAGCATGCTCACCAAGACAAGCTGCGCAAAGACAAGGTGCGTGGTGGCGAAGTCTTCGATCCCACGCTCGAGTATCTCGAAGTCACCGTGCCCTTCCACTCCCCGCTGATGGCCGAGGCCGTCGAATCTGCGGTGGCGTGGGCCAAGGCTTGCGGTCTGGACGCAGAGCGTGCCCGTACTCTGGCTGATGAAGTGCTGGTCAACCATGTGGATTGGGCGGCTCGCATCAATGCGCTGCTCGACTCCACCGATCCCACCAAGCTGTGGATCGTGGACATGGGCCCCGGCACCACGGTCGGTAAGCTCGTCGGCTCTCTGGTCGAAGGCACCGGCGTCGGCGTGGTCGAGGCCACGCGCGGCGAAGAGCGCGCGGCACTTTCCACGCTCGACGAGGAACCCGCCCGCACGCAGGACTGGAGCAAGTTCGCCCCGAGCGTCATCGACACCCCGGCAGGCGAGAAGATTCGCACCAAGTTCTCCGATTTGACCGGCAAGCCCCCGGTGTTGCTGGCAGGCATGACCCCCACCACCGTGGACGCCGAAATCGTGGCCGCGGCCGCGAACGCCGGCTACTGGACAGAGATGGCCGGCGGCGGCCAGGTCACTGCCTCTATCTTCGACCGTAACGTGGCTGAGCTTGAGGAGCGTCTTGAAGAAGGGCGCACCATCGAGTTCAATGCCATGTTCATGGACCGTTACTTGTGGAACCTGCAGTTCGGTCCGGCAGGCATCGTGGCCAAGAAGCGCGACTCCGGCACCCCTATCGACGGTGTCGTCATCTCCGCAGGTATCCCCGAACTCGACGAAGCCAAGCAACTGGTATCCTCCTTGCGTGAGCAAGGCTTCCCCTACGTGGCCTTCAAGCCCGGTACCGTGGATCAGATTCGTCAGGTGGTGCGCATCGCCAAGGCTGTGGCACCTGTCACCATCATCGCCGAAGTGGAAGGCGGCGCCGCCGGTGGCCACCACTCGTGGGAGTCGCTTGACGCTCTGCTGCTCGATACCTACGCCGACGTGCGCGACTGTGAGAACCTGGTACTGGTTGCCGGTGGCGGCATCGGTACGCCAGAGCGTGCTGCCGACTACATTTCCGGACAATGGGCCCAGACCTACGATCGGCCGAACATGCCGGTGGATGGCGTGCTCATCGGCACCGCCGCCATGACGGCGAAGGAAGCCCACACCAACCCTGATGTCAAGCGCATGCTTGTGGCCACACCCGGCATTTCACCGACCCCCGATGGTTCCGACCCGTTCGCACCGCTCGGTGAGAACTGGGTGCCCTCCGGTCAGGTGGCAGAGGGCGGTGTGGCTTCCGGTCTGAGCCACTTGCACGCCGATATCTACGAGTTGGAGAATGCTTCAGCTCGCTGCGGTCGTTTGCTGGTACGTGTCATGAAGCACCCTGAGGAGCTGGAGACCCGCCGCGACGAGATTATCGAAGCGCTGGGCAAGACCTCGCGTCCTTACTTCGGCGACATCGACAAGATGACCTACATTCAGTGGGCCGAGCGTTTCGCCGAGCTGTCCTTCCCCTGGGCCGACCCGACCTTCGCGGATCGATTCCTGCACTTGCTGCAGCGTATCGAGGCTCGCGTGTGCGAGCAGGAGTCCGGCAAGTTCGCTTCGCTCTTCTCTTCACGCGCCGACGTGGAATCCGACCCTGCGGCCGCTATCGAACGTCTTGCCAAGGCATACCCGAGCGCAGCTGAGCTCATCGTCTCTCCGAGCGATGTGGCTTGGTTCACCACGCTTGTGCACGAATTCCACAAGCCCATGCCCTTCGTACCTGCCATTGACAACGACCTGCTGCGTTGGTGGGGTCAGGATCAGCTGTGGCAGTCCGAAGATCCGCGATATTCCGCTGATTCTGTGCGCGCTATTCCGGGACCGATCTCTGTGGCCGGCATCACCACCGTGGACGAGCCTGTCGGTTCCATCCTCGGCCGTTTCGAAGCGGCAGCGCTGGAACGCACCAAGTCACTCGACCCCCAGGCGCGTCCTCAGACCGCGTTTGCTGAGCTCAGCGCCGCAGCCGATGCCGAAGAGTATATCCGTCGTTCCCCGAACATCTCCTGGGTCGGCCACCTCATGGCCAATCCTGCATTCGGCACACAAACCGGCGACCAGTACTACGAGATCAAGCCTGCTGGCATTGAGGGAGGCGTGCAGAAGTTCGACCTGGACATCCACCTCGACACCTTCTGGGACAACGATCCCGACGGAGGCTTGGACAAGCACGCGGTGCGTGACATCGTCATCCCGCTCAACCTGCGCCCCGAATCCTCCGGCCTGTTCCCGGTAGTGGACCGCGAACGCTTGCCGCAGCACGTCTACGCCATGCTTGCCGACACGGCCGGCATCGGCAACACCGCTGTCACTGGTGACAAGCTTGAGGCTATGCCGCAGATCGAGCTGGTGGGCGATAAGAAGGTCTATCCCTTCGGTCGTTCGCACTCCAAGTACACGCTGTCCGCCAACCTGGGCTATGACCACGAGGCGGCAACCGCAGGCAATCTGCCCGGCAGCCTGCATGCTTCGCGCATTGCCCCTGACGCGTTGGTGGGGCCGGCATGGCCTGCCATCTATGCAGCTCTTGGTTCCGTGTATGTCCACGGTTTCCCGGTCATCGAAGGCCTGCTCAATGCAGTGCATCTCGACCACTTGATTGAACTTGAAGTTACTGAAGAGGAACTGCTGAGCCACGTCGGCGAAAGCGTCAGCCTGATGAGCTGGGCCGAGGATTACTTCGAATCCGCTTCGGGACGTGTGGTCACCATTCATGTCACACATACCGCCGCCGACGGCACAACACTGGCGCACGAAGTGGAACGCTTCGCCATTCGCGGCCGCGCCTATTCCGAGGAACTGCCGACTTCCGCTCCCGACTATGGTGACTACCTGAGCTATCGAAAGAGCTGCTCCGGTGAAGGTACGCCGTTCGAACACAGCGAAAGCGAAGACCTGGTGGCTTCCACGCCGCGCCGTCTCATGCGCCGTGTCACTCTGACCGCCCCAAGCGAGATGACTGCGTTCGCGCGCACTTCGGGCGACTTCAACCCCATCCATACCTCGCACCGTGGTGCCGGTGTCTCGGGTCTCAAGGCTCCGCTGGTGCACGGTATGTGGCTGTCTGCCGCCGCTCAGCATGTGATGCAGGCCAGCGACGAGAAGGGCGCTCACTACGAGATTGCCGGCTGGACATACAACATGTACGGCATGGTGCAGCTTGGCGACAAGGTTGAGATTTCCGTAGAGCGCATCGGCAAGATTCGACATGGTGGCATGCTCATGGAGGTCACCTGCCGCATCAACGGCGACCTGGTATCTCGAGGCACTGCGGCAGTGCGCCCTGTGCGCACCGCTTATGTCTACCCAGGTCAGGGCATTCAGCAGCAGGGCATGGTGCTCGATGAGCGTGCCAAGTCCACTGCCGCCCGCCAGACGTGGGAGCGTGCAGACAAGCTGACACGTGAGAAGCTCGGCTTCTCGATCCTTGCCATTGTGCGTGACAACCCCACCACGCTCACCGCCAATGGTGTGACGTACCATCATCCGGACGGTTTGCTCAACCTTACTCAGTTCACCCAGGTAGCGCTTGCCACCGTGGCGTACGCGCAGACTGCTCGCCTGCGTGAATCCGGTGGCGATGTATGGCCGGCCTACTTCGCCGGCCATTCGCTGGGCGAATACAACGCGCTCAGTTCCTTCGCCGGCATCATTCCGTTCGAGACGGTGCTGGAGCTGGTTTTCCACCGGGGTTCCGCTATGAACAGCCTGGTGGAGCGCGACGAGAACGGCCGTACCAACTATCGTATGGCCGCACTGCGTCCCAACCAGTTCGGTGTGGGCGACGACGGCGTGGACGAGTACGTTCAGTCCGTGTCTGAGGCTTCCGGCGAGTTCCTGCAGATCGTGAACTACAACATCGCGGATTCGCAGTACGTGGTGGCAGGCACGCTTGCCGGTCTGAAGGCCTTGGGCGAGGACAGCGCCCGCCGTGTCAAGGAATACGGCGGCAAGGGCGCCATGATGTACGTGGCAGGCCTCGATATGCCGTTCCATTCCAAGATGCTGCGCGGCGGCGTGCCGGACTTCCGTGAGAAGCTCAACCAGCTGCTTCCGGAACATCTGGACTACTCGCGACTGGTGGGACGCTATATCCCGAACCTCGTGGCTGCTCCCTTCGAGATGACGAAGGAATTCGCGCAGAAGATTCTCGACGTGGTGCCCTCCGAGCAAATCAAGGCCGTGCTTGACGACCCACAGTTGTGGGACTCCTACGCCGCCGACGAGCAGAAGCTCGGCCGTCTGCTCTTCACTGAGTTGCTGGCTTGGCAGTTCGCTTCTCCTGTGCGTTGGATCGAAACCCAGGCACTCATGTTCGGTGATCGCTCCCAGGGCGGTCTCGGCGTGGAGAGCTTCGTGGAGATTGGCTTGGGCAACCAGCCCACCATGGCCAACATGGCTGCCAAGACCTTGCGTCTGCCGGACTTCTCCGGTAGCCATGTTGCCGTCTACAACCTCGGTCGTGACGAGGGGCGTGTCTATATGACCGACTCCGACTCACTCGTGCTGGACGATGAACCTGAAGTCGAAGCCGCGCCTGCTACAGGCAACGCTGAAACCGCTGCAGCTGTGCCAGCCGATTCAGCTCCCGCCGCTGCCGCAGCTGCGCCTGCCGCGGTCGAAACTGCGGTCCCGGTCGCTGCTTCCGGTGAACGTCCTGCAGACCTGCCCTTCAAGGCATCTGACGGCATCGCCACATTGCTGGCCTACGCCGCCAAGGTGCGCCCCGATCAAATCGGTGAATCCGACACCACCGACTCGCTCACCAACGGCGTCTCTTCTCGTCGCAATCAGCTGCTCATGGACATCAGTTCCGAGCTGGGTGTAGCCAGTGTCGACGGTGCTGCGGAAGCTTCGATCACCGACCTCAACGCGCTGGTCAACAAGGTGGCGCCAAACTACAAGGCCTTTGGTCCGGTGCTTTCTGACATTGTGCGAGACCGTATTCGCGGTCTCTTCGGCGCTGCCGGCGTCAAGCTGGCACAGGTGGAGAAGCGCGTGAGCGACACGTGGCAGCTCGGTCCCGGCTGGGTATCCGCTGTGCTGTCGGCTCTTGTGCTCGAGACGCGTGAAGGTACGTCGTCGCGTGGGGGAGACCTCGCCAGCCTCGGTTCGGATGCGGTTTCGAACGCAGCTGCAGCCAACGCGCTTATTGACGCCGCTGTGCAGAAGGTGGCTTCCGATCATGGCGTGGTCGTGGGACTGCCCAGTGCCGGTGGTGCCGCAGGTGGCTCCGTGGTCGATTCTGCCGCACTCGACGCATTTGCGGCCAAGGTCACCGGATCCAACGGTGTACTGGCCTCCACCGCACGTTTCGTGCTCAACGAGCTTGGTGTGGTCGCTCCGGCTCCCGAAGCTGACGAGGACGACAATTCCGCCGTGGTGAATGCGGTCGAGGCCGAGCTCGGCTCTGACTGGGTTTCCCAAGTTGAGCCGCGCTTCGATGAGCGTAAGGCTCTGCTGCTCGATGATCGTTGGGCTTCGGCTCGTGAGGATTTGGCTCGCCTGTATTACAACCACGATGAGCGCGTCAGTGCGTTGAGCTTTGTGGGTGCAGGTCAGACTGTGGCCGAACAGGCGCAGTGGTTCGCTGCCAAGGCTCAGGCCGATGGCAATGCCGCTATGGCGGAAACCTTCACCCGAATTGCCGGGCAGGCGTCTTCCCAGCCCAGCCAAGACCCTGCTGCCTCGCGCTTTGCGGGTGATGTGGCCGTGGTCACCGGTGTTTCCTCGCACTCTATTGCCGGCCAGGTGGTCAGCGGTCTGCTGGCAGGCGGCGCGACCGTGATTGCCACTTCGCACAGCTTCAGTCAGCCGCTCAAGGCATGGGCTGAGCAGACTTATCGTGAGCATGCGGTGGGAGATGCCAAGCTGTGGGTGGTTCCGGCCAACCTGTCCAGCTATCGCGATGTCGATGCGCTGGTGAAGTGGGTGGGCACCGTCTCTAAGAAGACGACCGGTGCCACCACCACCATTTTGAAGCCGGCATATGAGCCGAGCCTCTTCTTCCCGTTCGCAGCTCCTGCCATGCACGGTACGATGGCCGATTCCGGCGGTCTCTTCGAGTCCCAAGCGCGCCTCATGCTCTGGGGTGTGGAGCGAGCCATCACCGGTTTCGCAGCCTTGGGTGCCGACACCGACGTGCAGCACAAGCTTCACGTGGTGTTGCCTGGTTCTCCGAACCGCGGTGTGTTCGGCGGTGACGGTGCGTACGGCGAGGTGAAGTCCTCGTTCGATGCCATCGTGACCCGTGCACACGCCGAAAAGGACTGGTCCGGCCGTGTCACCTTCGCTCACCCGCTTATCGGATGGGTGCGTGGCACAGGTCTCATGGGCGGCAACGATCCGCTGGTCGACGTGGTGGAACGCCATGGCATCCAGACGTATTCCACCGACGAGGTGGCGGTCAAACTGCTCGACATGGCATCCTTCGATTCCCGTGCCAAGGCGGTCGAAGCGCCGTTGAGCGCCGACCTGACCGGCGGTTTGGGTTCCGAACCGATCGACATCGTGGCGTTGCGCGCCGAGGCTGAGGCCGATGAAGCCAAGGCACAAGCGCAGACCGCCGTCGAAGACGAACCGCAGAGCACCAATGCCAACGGTGCCGCCATGCTTATCAAGGCGCTGCCCACTCCCAAGCCTCCGCGTCAGGCCGAAATCGATCTGGCTGATTGGCAAGGTGTGAGCGCCCGTCCTGAAGATGAGATTGTCATCGTCTCCATCGGTGAGCTGGGTACTTGGGGTTCCGGCCGTACTCGCGCCGAGGCCGAACTTGGCATCCATCCCAGCGGTGAGGTTGACCTTTCCGCGGGTGCTGTGCTGGAATTGGCTTGGAACATGGGTCTGCTTGAATGGCAGGACAGTCCTGAACCGGGTTGGTACGACAACGACGGCACCTTGGTTCCCGAAGTCGACATCGCTGAACGTTACCACGACGAGGTCGTGGCGCGCTCCGGCCTGCGTCCCTTCGAAGACGAGATGGGTCAGGATTACCTGGACGACACCGTCTCCGGAGAGACCGAGATCTATCTCGACCATGAGGTGGTCTTCTCGGTGCCCACCGAGGAGATGGCGCAGCAGTACGCCAAGATCGACCCCGAGCACACCGCCTTCGAGCAGGACGGTGAATCGGGCGAATGGACGGTGACCCGTCAGCCTGGCTCCATGATTCGCGTGCCCAAGCGCATGGCCATGACCCGCACCGTGGGCGGCCAGTTCCCCAAGGGCTTCGACCCGGTCAAGTGGGGCATCCCTGCCTCTATGGTCGGCGAGGTCGATCAGATCGCGCTGTGGAACATTGTCACTACCGTTGATGCCTACATTTCCGCGGGCTTCAGCCCCTCGGAAGTGTTGCAGACCGTCCATCCTTCGATGGTGGCGAGCACGCAGGGCACCGGTTTCGGCGGCATGGCATCCATGCGCAAGCTCTACCTCGATCGGTTCCTGGGGCATGAGATTCCCACCGATATCCTGCAGGAGGCGCTGCCCAACGTGGTGGCCGCCCACGTCATGCAGTCCTACATCGGTGGTTACGGCGACATGGTGCAGCCCATCTCGGCTTGCGCCACCGCAGCGGTCTCGCTCGAAGAGGGCGTCGATAAGATTGCGCTGGGCAAGGCCGACTTCGTGGTCACCGGCGCCATCGACGACATCGGTGTGGACTCGGTGATCGGCTTCGGCAACATGGGTGCCACCGCCGATTGCAATGTGATGTATGGCAAGGGCATCTCCGACCGCTTCTTCTCGCGCTCCAACGACCGTCGTCGTGACGGCTTCGTGGAATCGCAGGGCGGCGGCACCATCCTCGTCACTCGCGGTGACATCGCGCTGAAGATGGGTCTGCCTGTGGCTGCAGTGGTCGGCTATGTGCACAGCTTCGCCGATGGTGCCCACACTTCGATTCCTGCCCCCGGTCTCGGCGCGCTCGCCGCAGCCCAGGGTGGTAAGGATTCCAAGCTGGTGCGTGACTTGGCCAAGCTTGGTGTTTCGCCGGACGAGATTGCCGTGGTCTCCAAACACGACACCTCCACCAATGCGAACGACACCAATGAGTCCGAGCTGCACAACACCGTGGCGCATGCCATCGGCCGCACGGAGGGCAACCCGCTGTTTGTCATCTCGCAGAAGACCCTGACCGGCCATGCCATGGGTGGTGCTGCTATCTTCCAGATTGATGGCCTCACCCAGCTCTTCCGTTCCGGTGTCATTCCGGCCAACGCGTCGCTTGAGTGCGTTGACCCGAAGCTGGAGAAGGACGACCACATGGTCTGGCTGCGCGAGCCGCTCAAGGTCGGCGCAGTCAAGGCTGGTCTGGCCACCTCACTGGGCTTCGGTCACGTCTCCGGGTTCGTGGCGCTGGTCAGCCCCGGTGCCTTCGAGGCGTCGGTGGCCAAGTATGCCGGTGCCGGTGCGCTGGAAGATTGGCGTCGTCAAGCCAACGAGCGTCTGGCCGCTGGTGAGCGTCATCGTCTGATGGGCATGATGGGTCAGGCTGCTCTCTACGAGCCGATTGACAACCGTCGCTTCCACGAGGATTCCAAGTCCTACAACGCGCATGAGGTCGAGAAGCAGATGCTCCTCAACCCGGATGCTCGTTTGGGAGCCAACGGCTACTTCGAGTAAGGTCGGCCAGCGGCTGCCTGGAGTTGTCTAGGTAGATAACGCAGAAGCGGATAACGCAAAGGAGGAGCGAGCACCTTAAGTGGTGTTCGCCCCTCCTTTTGTTATGTCGTTACTCAGATAAGGCTACTGTGTATGTGGTTTGGTGAATATATGCGGGTTCTGCTAAAGTGTGAGGTATTGTTTGTGGTGTATAGCACATAGTGGTTGGTGTGCGTTGGCAAGAATGGGACGTAATTATGGCTCGTATGGGTGCGAAGCGGCGTGTGGTAGCCGCATCAGCTGCGGCTGTGGCGTTGGCTGCGGTGCTTGGTGTGTCGGCGTTTGCCTCGGCCGACGTTACTGGTGACTCCGCGATTCGCGGGGGGGGGGTAATGTAACTGCCTCTTCGTTAAATGATGTTGCCGGGGCGCAGGCAGGTGGTTCCCTTATAGGAAGTGGCTCAACGAAGGGGTTGCAAGCTTCGACATTGTCAGGAGGGACGACTCTTCCGGGGTATGAGGGCGAGTTTTCGATGTCCCCCGACAAAGGACCGGTTGCAGGCGGCAACACGGTTTCGGTTACGCAACCGGTCGGTGTGAAGATCAAAGACGTGTCGGCGGGTTATCTCCACACTCTCGCGCTCGGTGCAAACAACGTGACGTATGCATCCGGGCACAACAACAAAGGGCAACTCGGCGACGGAACCACGACGGATCGCACTGCATTCGTCGAGGTGAATATGACCAAAGTGCCCGCGAATGTCCATTTCACTCGCATCGAGGCTGGTTACGACAACGATCTTGCTGTCGGGTCTGACGGCAATCTATATGCCTGGGGAGACATCAACAGCAGCACGATGCCGATTCGTGTGAATATGCCGGCAGGCGTATCTTTTACTAAAGACAGCGCCATCAGCATCGGTGGCGGGCACGCGCTTGCTGTCGGTTCCGATGGAGTGACGTATGCCTGGGGAAGTGGCTTCTGGGGGCAGTTGGGCACTGGAAACACAGCTGGGGCGGTGGATCCCACGCCGGTGAACGCGCCTTCCGGAGTGAAGTTCGTGCAGGTCAGCGCGGGCTATGTCCATTCGCTGGCCATAGACACGAACGGCAGGATTTATGGATGGGGCGCCGATGATTACGGGCCTTACCTCAACAACACGAAATACTTCCCTTCGAAGCAGCTGTCTCCGGTTGTCATAAACAATCCTGCCGGAGTCAGGTTCTCCCAAATAAAGGCGGCTGCCGCGAATGATGTCAACTACACAGGCTGTACGGGAGGGGACAGCAACACGTGCTACAGCGAGTATGCGTTGGCGCTGACCGACAGTGGCGATGTGTATTCATGGGGAAGCGATATCTACGGCAACTTGGGCCGCGGTGGCACTCCTCGATATGGCCCGGTGGCGAATGACATAACACCGGTGAAGATCACTGTGCCGACGACCAGCAAAATCACTCAGATCGACAGCAAGGTGATGCATTCGTCGGTTATCGACGCCAATGGCCGTGGATATAGCTGGGGAACAGCCGCTTCCGGGCAGCTTGGCATAGGTGAGGCGACCGTTTCACAGACGACTCCAGTGGCGATCAAAATGGATGCGGGGAAGAAATTCCTCAAAATAAGCTCGGGTTGCAGCCAGAAAGTTGCGATAACGGATGACAACGTTGGCTGGTCGTGGGGCGGCAATATCTATGGTGAGCTTGCGGACACCACCATCAACAAAGGCACGGGTTCTGGTCTCGTTCCGGATAAGGCTGCGAAGTCGACGCCGGGTCCGATTCCGCCGGCGCTGAGAGTCGATTCGGTCACGTTCGATGGCACACCGGGAACGGACCTGAAGTGGGATGATGCTTCTAGCACCTACAAGGTTAAGACGCCGGCCCATGCCGCGGGTGTGGTCGACGCGGTCATCACATATGTTCACGGTTTGGAAACGCAGACGGCTACGGTTTCGTATGAGTATCTTGCCGATGTGCATCTAATATACGATGTGAATGCGCCTGCCGGGCGTGCTTCGTCGGTGAGCCCGTCGCCGGTTACGGTGTCGTCGGGGTCCGTTGCGGCTGACGGTTCCGGTTGGACTGTCGGTGACAGCTCGAAGGTTCCTGGTTATGTGTTCCTGGGGTGGAAGACGACGAAGGTCGGTCCGGTGCGTCCCGTGTATCAGGGTGTGGCGTATGCCGATCCCGTGGGTGAGCCAGAGGCTGCTGCGTATGATTTTTCGTCTGTGTTGACAGGGGACGTGACGGTGTATGCGCAGTGGAAGGCCGATCCGCAGGCGATTTCTTATGATGAGAATGGTGGCACGGGAGATGGTAACCGTTACCTGTCGAAGGGGTCGACTGATCAGACGGTGAAGGTGGCGGGTGCCACGTGGTTTACTCGTGATGGGTATGCTTTTACGGGTTGGAATACGCAGGCTGATGGTAATGGTATGTCGTATCAGCCGGGTGATTTGGTGCAGTTGCCGGTTGGTGGTGTGACCCTGTATGCGCAGTGGCGGATAGTGCAGTATGCCTTGCCGTTCACGGGCGGTCAGGGTTTGGTGCTCTCGGTGTTGGCGGCGGTGGTTTTGCTGGCCGTGGCTGCTGTGATTCGTGCATATCGTGATCGTCGTATGGTTCGGTGATGTTCGGTCAGTCTGGGTGTTGACGCAACATAACCGTCGCTGAACGAAGCTGAGCGTCGGTTATGTTGCGTTTGGTGCAGAGTGCGCGGCTGAACCGTCGCTGAGCTGGTGTGAGTGTCGGTTTTGTTGCGTTGTGTGGGGTATGTGCAACGCAACCGATGCTGAGTGAATGCGGGAGTCGGTTGCGTCGCGTTGAGTGGTGGAGCTGCGCCTAAACCGACGCTTATTGAATCCGAGCGTCGTTTCTGTTGCGTTCGGTGTAGGAGTCGCACCATAACCGACGCTGAGACGATGCTAGCGTCGGTTATGGTGCGTTAAGTGGTGGAGGTGCGCCATAACCGACGCTGGGCGAGCCGCCCAGCCTGGCATCCAGCCGTTATGGTTGCTACATCACCAGTGGGAAGCCTTGGGTGAGTACGAGCCCCAGTGCGAAGACGACAACACCGAGCACTACGGGAATCCACAGCACCTTGACGTCGGCCTGTCCGCGCGACTTCTTGGCGAATCCCATCTCCGCCAACCCGATGAACACCAACGCCACCACGATTTTGACCACGAGCAGCACCGGGTTCTTCTCCCAGCCGTGCGAGAACAGCAGCACGCCGCTCAGCAAGATGAGCAGATAGCATACGCGCGCCACCATCGCCCAGATTTTGCTCTGCTTGGGACTGGTCAGCAGGCCAAGTACCACCGCCACAATCAACACCACACCTACGATAAAATGCATCCAAGGCCAGACCATATTCACTCCTCGTACTTCTCTCATTGCGCAGTTGCAAACGCATTCGCGGTCACGCGCCGTTTGGTGGCTGTGACATGTATTCGCTCATTGTAGGAGCAGTGCCTGTATAAAGTTCAAGTAATTTGTGAGCGCGCCCATGTGTGGGTCTATTCCTGCATGGATAGGAGGCATGAATGCGGACCGCGGGACGTGTGTTGAAATTTGCGTCGAGATGCGAATGGCAAGTGTGTGGATAGGAGAGGGACAAACCATACCGTCGTGTTGGCGGATTGCTCGATACACTGGCGTTATGACGGTTTTGGGTGTGGGGCACGACGTGGTCGATGTGGAGGCGTTCGCGAACCAACTGGCTGAGCCGGGCACCCGTATGCGTGAGCTGTTTTCCGTGCGTGAGCAGCGTCAGTGTCGTGCGCGCGTTGCAGCCAAACATGACGGTGAAGCAGCGCATTTCGCGGCAAGATGGGCCGGCAAGGAAGCGGTGCTCAAGGCATGGTGCGAGGCGTTGGGAGAGCTGCCATACCCGTACACTGCGGACGATTTTCCGTGGAACAAGGTGGAGATATTGGACGATTCCCGTTCCAGGCCTCGCGTGACGCTCTCTGGTGACGTGGAGGCGAGGCTGCATGAATCGCTTGGGCTGGCAGATATGGCTGGAACGATTCGGCCGGTCGCGGCGAGTGGTGTGGCTGTGCCGGGCAATGCTGCTGGGTTGTCTGACATGGCTAGGTTGGCTGATGCGGCTGCGAAGCCTGGCATGGCTAGGATGCCTGATGCAGCTGAGTTGGCTGATACAGATGCGTCAAATGGTGATGCCGCTGTGCTTACAGACCTCAGCAGAGTTGAGGCTCCTAATCTTTTTTGGCATGTTTCGCTGAGCCATGACGGCCCAGTGGCGAGCGCCGTGGTGGTGTTGGAGGGACGCTGCTGACTGCTGTTTCACTGTGAGCTCTGCTTCTGTCACTGATATCGACCGTATTGTTGTGGTTGCTGGTGCCGCTGCCTACGTCAGCAGTATGGCGCGTGCGGTTGTCTATGTTGTTTACTCTCATGCTGTCGATGTTCGTATTGTTAACGCTCATGTTATCCCCGTTCGCGTTGCTGACACCCACGTTGTTGCTGCCCATGCCGGCTACGGCGATACCGGCACCGTCGCGCCGCCGTTTGAGATAGACCGCCACCATGGTAAATGCGAGAGCCGCGAGCATGACCGCCAGCAGTGTGCCCCGTGCCGTGCCTCCGGTCAACGGGATGGCGGCCACGGTAGGTATGAAGTGGAAGTCGGAGAATGTGACGGTCTGTTTGGGGTTGCCGTTGGACGGCGTCCATGTGATGTTGACGTCCACATGTCCGGTTTCGTGGGCCGGGGTGGTGGCGATGAAACGGTGCTGCTTCTGTTCGTAGCTGAAGGCGGTCGCCGGTGTGCCGCCGAATGTGATGGTGGTGGCGGGGGCGGGCATGGTCACCGGTCCCAAGGTGGCGCGCTGGGGCAGCGTGGTTTTGGCGCTTGCACTGCCGACCTGCCCGTTGCTGTTGTCTCCTGCGGCGTAGGTGTTGCCGTCGGTGCCGATGACCAGTGAGTGTGAGCCTCCGCCGCTGGCTTGGACGATGCCTGCACCGGTGGGAATATTGACCTTGGTGGGGGTGGCAATGTTCGTCGATGTGCTTGTGGAGCCGTTTGCGCTCTTGGAACAGTCGAGGGAGCTGGTGCGTGAAGTGCTGCACCCCAGCTGGCCTTTGTCGTTCTTGCCCCAAGTCCAGGCGGTGCCGGTGGAGTCGATGGCCAGGTTGTGGTTGCTGCCTGCGAATATCTGGGTGATGAAGGGCTGGGTTGCGCCTGTGCCGGGTATGGTGACCCGCTGGGGTGTGGGGTTGGCGGTCTTGGCGCCGCTGACGGTTCCCTGTCCCAGTTGTCCGTACTGGTTGCGCCCCCAAGCCCATACGTGTCCGTGCTCGTCGAGTCCTATGGTGTGGTCGGCGCCGACGCTGATGTCTCTGAACCGTATGCTGGTGGTGGAGGTAGCGCGACCGCCGCTTGTGCTTGTGCTTGTGCTTGTGCTGCTTGTGCCGCTTGCGCTCTTTGCAGCGCCTGCGCCGCCATTGTCCCTCGGGGAAGTGTCGCACGAATTCGACACAGCCACCTTGGTCGTCGAGGCGCCCGACGTGTCTGTTGCGGCGATGGCCTGTGGGGTTCCGCAGCCTTTGGTGGTGCCGTTGCCAAGCTGCCCGTAATCGTTGTATCCCCACGCCCATGTGTTGCCGTCGGCATCGGTGGCGATGCTGTGGCTGTTGCCGGCATACACCTTGGTGAACGTGACACCAGGCAAGTTGACTTCGACCGGTGTGGGGCTCAGGTAGCCGTCGCCGGTGCGTCCGTCGCCTAGCTCTCCGGCCTCGCCGTCGCCCCAGGCGTAGATGCGCCCGTTGTCGCCGAGTGCGAGTGAATGTCCACCGCCGGCGGCGATCTGCGTGGCGGTCACTCCTGCAGGAAGCGTGACCTTGAGCGGCGTGGTCTGGCTGATATGGTTGGCGCCGTTGCTGATGCGTCCGTCGCCGAGCTGCCCCTTGTCCCCGCAACCCCAAGTGTAGACGTTGCCGTCGTCGCCGATGGCCATGGAGTGGTACAGTCCTGCGCTGATGCGGATGAATCGCACCCCTACCGGCGTTTTGACCTTCACTGGAGAGGTGCGCGTGGCGGTGGTGCCGTCTCCCAGCCGCCCGTAGTTGTTCAGTCCCCAGGCGTAGGTGTTGCCGTCGGTGCCCAGCGCCAGCGAGTGCGAGCCTCCGGCGCTGACATGGTAGAAGCGCACGCCTGTGGGAGGGGTGACGGTGATGTCGGTTTTCCCGTAGTCGGGTGCCTCCATTGGTGTCATGCTGTGCCATTGGCTCCAATGCGCGGTGAGGGTGATCGGTTCGGTCACTGCTTTGGTGAAGTCGTAGGGGCGGTCCGTAGCGTCGTACCAGCCGTCGAAGTTCCAACCGTCCTTGGTGGGGTTGGTCTTGGGCATGAGTGCGATGTTGCCGCGATCGATGGTTTCGCACAGCTGGCCCAGTCCGGCGGGGCAGTGGGTGTCTGGCTTGTGTGGGCAGGTGTGGGTCGCCTTGGCGTCGGTGCCTGCGGGCAGGCTCCCGCCGTTGGTGGCGAAGCAGACGGGGTAGAAGTGTGGTGTCTCGGGAGCCGGGTGTTCCGGGTCGGAGCCGAGCGTGGAGGTATAGGTGTAGTGCAATCCGGCGTCGGGTTGCACGCCGGCGCTGCTTTCGCCGAGTTGCCAGGCGATGGTGACGGTGACCTTCCCGGCATCATGCGGCGGTGTGGTCACCGTCCACGTGCCGGTGTCGGGGTCGTAGACCGGTGCGGCGGTGGGTGTGCCGTCGAAGGCGACGGACAGGATCTTGACGATGCGCACCTTGATGGGAGTGGTTGTGGGGTCGGGCGAGGTTAGTCCCAGACCAAGCTGGCCGTTGGTGTTGGTGCCCCAGTCGTAGGCGTATTGGTCGTCGCAGGAGGCGAATGTGCCGAACTGCCCTGCGGAGATGCTGGTGACTTTGGTGTCTTGCGGCATGGCTATGTGAATGGGCGAGGTGACAGGGGCGTTGGGGTCGGTGGCACCGTCGCCAAGCTGGCCGTAGGTGTTGTCTCCCCAGGTCCAGAGTTGCCCGCGGTCGTCGAGGGCAATGCTATGCCGTCTGCCTACGCTGATTTGGGTGAATTCACTGCCGGCGGTGGCTGGTTTGGGTACGGCGGCGGGGGTTCGTGTGCTGGCGTTGGTGACGGTGGTGCCGCGCCCCAGCTGTCCGCGGTCGTTGGCACCCCACGCGTAGACGTTGCCGTCGCTGCCCAGTGCCAGCGTATGGACCTTGGCGGTGACGGATGAGGCTTTCCATGTGGTGTCGGTGTGTACGGTCTGTGGATGGTAGAGGTCTATTTTGGTTCCATGGGCGAAGCTGTCGTTGTAGATGTCCGGAACGAGCGTCGGTACGGTTTTCTTGCCGGTGTCCCCTAATCCGAGCTGACCGTAGTTGTTGATGCCCCAGGCGTAGGTGTTGTTGCTGACGCTTCCGTCCAAAAGGTGGTGGTATCCGGTGGCGATCACATATCCCGGACCGGCGCTGATGGCGGTGAAATGCTCGTCGTCCGGAACGCCGCGCACTTCGGTCGGTGCCAGCTGCAGCTTGGCGGTGGCTCCGATGCCCAGCTGGTTGTAGTAGTTGTTACCCCAGGCGTACGCTTTGCCGTCGTCGCCGATGGCCACCGCGAACCCGCATGAGGTGCTCACGTCGGTGAAGTGGATGGTGGTGCCCGGTGACGTGGCGGTTTCGCCGATCACCGGCAGTTTTACCTTCACGGGAGTGCTGCTGAAGTTGATGGCGGCCCCGTCTTTGGGCGCGTCTGTGGTGCAGGTTCCACCGATGGTCTTCGGTGCGGGAGTGGATGTTATCTGGTCGTTGGTCGGGGTCGTGGTGCCGCCTGTGCTGGCGGTGGCTCCGATGCCCAGCTGTCCCGAGGTGTTGCAGCCCCAGGCGTAGGTGTTGCCGTCGTCGCCGATGGCCAGCGCGCTGGTGCCGCCCATGCTGATGGTGGTGTAGCGGTGCACGCCGGCAGGCATGGTGAGCTTGACGGGTGCCAAGCGGTCGGTGGTAGTGCCGTCGCCGAGTTGGCCGTAGGTGTTGTCGCCCCAGGCGTAGATGGCTCCGTCGGTGGCGAGTGCCATGGAGGAGGAGGCGTTTTCATCGGTGGGTGACGGGTCTGCGGTGCTGGCTTGTGTGAAGGTGACGGCGGGTGGAGGGGTGATAGTGACGCTGTGTCCGCCCAAGTCGGCGCCGCTGTCGGGGGAGAGGGAGAAATCGTAGGGGTTAGCGAAGTCGGTGTCGTCGCTGATGTGGGGTTTGCTCACTGCAGTGCTTTGACTGGCCGGTGTCGTATTGCGGTCAGTCGGCGCGGCGTGGTCGGTGACCGATGGTGCCGGGGTGGGGATGGAAGTGCTGGTGGCGCCGCTGTCGGGGGTGTCGGCCGCGGCGGTGCCGGGGTGGATGAGCGTGGCGAGCAGGGTGAGTGCGGTGGCGAGCGTGAAGGCGAGAATGAAGGCGTATGCGGTGTGTATGGCGTGCGTTGAGATGGAGCGAGGATGCGTCTTGGCGAAGGTTTGGCTGTTGTTGGGGGTATGCGTACGACTGTTACGGGCACTGATTACGTGCATGACTATTGTCAATCCTTCACTAAACCATGTTTTGCCTAGTTTCTATCTTTATCTAGACAATGCGGTTGGAAAAAGTAATATGGAATTAGGCGAATGCTGGATATATTTCACAAATAAGCAGTGTGTGGTCGCTTTTGTAACCTAACATTGATTGTTTGTATGGTTTTTACCCGTAGTCTTAAACGCGTTGGAATTGAATCAATGACGTGTGGCTTCGTCGCCATGAGTCATGGAGCCGCTTGACAGAATCGAACTGTCGACCTTCTCATTACGAGTGAGACGCTCTACCAACTGAGCTAAAGCGGCAACGCCCGAGCGGCATTCGCCACCCGCGCACAAGACCACAACTATACTATGCACCTGAGATTTTCTGCACTCGCCGTGTCTTCCTCTTCTTGACAATGGTTTGCGAGACAATGGGCACATGAGTAGCGAGCATCAGCAGCACACACGGGAGAACGACCTCCAAGACTTCTACGCCATCGTGCCCGCGGGAGGCACAGGCTCTAGGCTGTGGCCGCTGAGCCGCGGTTCCAAGCCGAAATTCCTGTATGATTTGCTTGGCTCAGGGCGGACCCTGCTGCAATCCACATTCGCCCGTCTGGCGGCGCTCGCCTCTCCCGGCCACGTTGCGGTGAGTACCGGATGGCGGCATGCTGCGGCGGTGCATGAGCAGCTTCCTGATCTTGCTGCTTCCAACATGTTCGTTGAACCGGTGCCTCGTGATTCCACCGCAGCCATCGCGCTGGCCACAGCGGTCTTGGCCAGACGTCATGGCGAGCGCATCGTGGTTGGCTCCTTCGCGGCGGACCATGTCATCCGCGACACCGATTCCTTCTCAGCCTCGGTGCGTCAGGCGGTGGCCGCGGCCCGTGCCGGGTATGTCACCACCATCGGCATCTCAGCCTCGCGCCCTTCTACCGCCTTTGGGTACATTCGTCAGGGACGCGGCTTGGGGGAATCCATTCCCGACGCTCCAAACGCACGTCTGGTGGATAGCTTTGTTGAGAAGCCGGACGCTGCCACGGCTCAGGCATATCTGGCTACCGGCAAGTATCGTTGGAACGCCGGTATGTTCGTCATGCGGGCAGACGTGCTGTTGGAACGCCTTAAAGAGTACCGTCCCCACATGTATGAGGCCATTGAACGTATTGCTGATGCCTATGAACAGGCGGACGCGCAGTCGGGCCCCGAGTCTCGGCAGAGCATTGACGAAGCCATGGCCGCCTATTGGCCAGGCATTGAAAAAATCGCGTTCGACTATGCAGTGGCCGAACCGTTGAGCGCCGAGGGAGGGGTGGCGGTCATTCCCGGCGATTTTGGCTGGGATGATGTCGGCGATTTCAATTCGGTTGCTAATCTGCTTCCCAGTTCAGGTGAGAGGCGCATGAAAATTCTCGGGGATGCCGACTTGGTTGCTTCGCTTGACTGTGCCGGTGATGTGGTGGTGCCGTCCTCTGGCCGCACCGTCGCCTTGCTGGGAGTCAATGACATGGTGGTGGCGGACACTCCTGATGCGTTGCTCATTGCTCCGCGGGCGCGCGCGCAGGAGGTCAAAGACATGGTGGCTTACCTAGACCAAGAGGGCCGAGACGACATTCTGTGAGGTTCGTCTCGACCTGCGGTGTTTTCGCTGTCGGCTTTCGTGAGTAAATTGTGTGAAGGACGTTGGCGCGGACGCTGCATGTTAGTAGCAGTTACCTTGTATGACGCCGTGCCGCAACGAAAGGAACGTTATGGCTATCAATCCTCCTGTTGACGCCACGCAGACCCCACAGTGGGCCGCTTTGGAACAGCATTACCTCGATCTGCAGGACGAGGGCGTCAATCTCAAGCAGTGGTTCAAGGATGACCCGGAGCGCGTGGAAAAGCTGAGCTTCGACGCAGGAGACCTGCACTTCGACCTCTCCAAGAACCTCATCAAGCCTGAGACACTCAAGTTGTTCGCGGACTTGGCCAAGGCCGTCAAGCTCGACGAGCGCACCAAGGATATGTACTCCGGTGTGCACATCAACAACACCGAGGATCGTGCCGTGTTGCACACCGCTCTGCGCCGCCCTGCCAGTGATGAAGGCAAGTATGTGGTCGACGGTCAGGACACTGTGGCCGACGTGCGCGAGGTGCTTGAGCGTATCTACGCGTTTGCCCGTAAGGTGCGCTCCGGCGAGTGGACCGGTGTGACCGGCAAGAAGATTGAGACCGTGGTCAACATCGGCATCGGTGGCTCCGATTTGGGTCCCGTCATGGTGTACGAGGCGCTCAAGCCCTATGCTGACGCCGGCATCTCAGCACGCTATGTCTCCAACATCGACCCCAACGATATCGCTGAGAAGACGAAGGGCCTCGACCCTGAGACCACGCTCTTCATTGTTGTTTCCAAGACCTTCACCACGCTCGAGACGCTGACGAATGCCCGTGAGGCACGCACCTGGCTACTCGAGGCGCTCAAGGCTTCCGGCGCCATTGATGGCAGCGATGAGAAGAACGCTGAAGCTGTCTCCAAGCACTTCGTCGCCGTCTCCACCAACCTTGACGCCGTCGCCGAGTTCGGTATCGACCCCAACAACGCCTTCGGCTTCTGGAACTGGGTGGGTGGCCGCTACTCCGTGGAGTCCGCCGTCGGCACCTCGCTCGCCGTGGTCTTCGGCCCCGAGCGTTTCGAGGAATTCCTCGCAGGCTTCCATGAGATTGACGAATACTTCGCC
Organism: Bifidobacterium sp. ESL1130; assembly: GCF_058507935.1. Taxonomy (NCBI): domain Bacteria; kingdom Bacillati; phylum Actinomycetota; class Actinomycetes; order Bifidobacteriales; family Bifidobacteriaceae; genus Bifidobacterium; species Bifidobacterium sp. ESL1130. The sequence goes on from NZ_CP196379.1 coordinate 576,252, forward strand.
AACACTCCGTTCGAGGAGAACGTCGTGGCGCTCATGGGCGTGATGAACGTGTGGTACCGCAACTTCTTCAAGGCAGCCTCCCATGCAGTGCTGCCCTACGATCAGTACCTGCACCGCTTCCCGGCCTACCTGCAGCAGCTCACGATGGAATCCAACGGCAAGTCCGTGCGCTGGGACGGCACCCCCGTCACCTCCGACACCGGCGAGATTTTCTGGGGCGAGCCCGGCACGAACGGCCAGCACGCCTTCTACCAGCTCATTCACCAGGGCACGCAGCTCATCCCTGCCGACTTCATCGCCTTTGCCAACACCCCGAACCCCGCCAAGGACAGCGGCCAGGACGTGCACGAGCTGTTCCTGGGCAACTACTTGGCCCAGACTAAGGCGCTTGCGTTCGGCAAGACCGCAGAGGAAGTGCGTGCCGAAGGCACTGCCGAGGAGATCGTGCCCGCGCGCATCTTCACCGGCAACCGACCCACCACGTCCATCTTCGGCGACGCCCTCACCCCCAAGTCGCTTGGCGAGCTGATCGCGCTTTACGAGCACATCACCTTCACTGAGGGCACCATCTGGGGTATTGACTCCTTCGATCAGTGGGGCGTGGAACTCGGCAAGCAGCTGGCGCGAGAGATCACTCCGGCCATCTCTCAGGATGACGACGCTTTGGCGGCGCAGGACGCCTCCACCCAGTCGCTTATCCGCTACTACCGTGCACACCGCAAGTAAGCGCAGCTAAGTAACACGCAATCGGCGTGAGTCGGACTCTGTCAAAGGGTTCGGCTCGCGCCGATTTTTATTTCGGCTGGGTGTGTCGCCTTGGGTAAGTATAATGTGACTCGGTTTAAGCCGGGAATTGGACTGCTGCATGGGTTCGGTTTCTTTCAGTTCAGCTGGCCTATGGCATTGCTTCAGGCGCAGCGAATCGGTGGGCTTTCGGTCAGGGTTCTGGCTGAAACGAGTTTGGGTGCGGCCGGCGTCGTTTTCCGACGATTGTCGTGCCCCGTATTTGTGCGCTGACATGCGGCAGCGACAGGTGAAAACAATGGTTAACGCTATTGAGGCATTCGATGCCAAGCACATGAAGGCCAGCGAGGACATCCCGGACTTCCGCCCGGGAGACACTGTCGAGGTCAACGTCAAGATTCAGGAGGGCAACAACTCCCGTATCCAGGCGTTCACCGGCGTGGTCATCGCCCGTCAGGGCGCCGGCGTGCGCGAGACCTTCGTGGTGCGTAAGGTCAGCTTCGGAACCGGTGTGGAACGTCGCTTCCCCCTGCACTCCCCGGTGATTGATTCCATCAAGGTAACTCGCCGTGGTCGCGTGCGTCGCGCCAAGCTGTACTACCTGCGCAACCTGCGCGGCAAGGCTGCTCGAATCGTCGAGCGCCAGGATCACACCGCTAAGAAGGCGTGAGGCACCAGCGTGTGAGTGTACGGTCGAGCTCATTGGTCGTTGCTCGCGCGTTGTGGAGCCGGGTTGTTTCCCTTGTTCGACTGTGTCGGTGGGAAGCACCCGGCTTCTGTGTTATTCTGTAAGGAATATGCACCTGCCATGTATGATATCTGGCAGCACTGGGCGCAGCGGAAGAGGGGGTTGTGTTCAGATTTGTGCATACCGTGCATGAATAAGCACTGTTTATGCATGACATGGAGTATGATGAGTCAGTGTGCGTGCAAAAGACCGCAATGTTCAGGTGAGGCGCGCACTGTTAGCTTATAGAGGAAGGGGCGCAGAAGTTGTTGAGAAGCAATGAGAGCGATGATGCCCTGCGCTCGTACCGACGAGTAGACGGAACCGATAATCGTGGCGGATGGGATGCCGTGCCTGACATAGATCGGGTTCGTCTTGAGCGGCAGCAAAGTGAGTATGCACCTTCATATCGCCAGTATGGCGGTGCTGATTATCGGCCGGCCTCAGCTCAGACTTCAAGGTACTCTGCTCCGGCCGATGTGCCTCTGCGCGATTCGTGGCGTGAAGATGAGACGCGGCGGTATGAAGGTTCGTGGCGTGCAGAAGCACCATCTGCGTATGATTCAGGCTCCTCTGCTTGGAGTGAGCGCCGGCCGGCGCCGAGCAGGGAAGTCCCTGATCTGCAGGCGTCGGATTTGCATGCACCGCTTCCCAGTGAGGGACATTCTGCTCCATACAGCTACGGTGCGGCCGATGAGTACCGTTCTCAGGAACGCTACCGTGAGACCGGGTATCGTGATGACGAGTATGGCGCAGGTCGTTACCGCGATTCTGCGCAGGCTGATGTTGATCTGGCCGCATGGCGGCATGATGGGTATCACGCCCAGCCTTCATATGACGATTCTCTTTCGTATGGCTCAAGGTACGATGCCCCGCACGTTGAGCCTTCTGGGTATGGCACCCCACATTACGGCGATTCCACGTATCGCACGTCTCGTTGGGATGATGAGCCGCGCAGTGGAGCCTATGAGCCACGGTACGGCGTGCACGATGAGTCACCGTCACGCGAACCTGCGGATTATTCGTACGCCCGCCATGAACCCGCAGAGGCTGCTTCTGATTCAGTGACGGGGCATGGCCTTTCCGACTATTATGCGGCTGACTACCATATGCCGTCAGATGCTCATGCAGACTTTCATGCTGCTCCATCGCACCGCGATGAGAGAGCGGACTATGCACCTAGTGATCGTTACCGGAACGACGTGACGCAGTATACGTCCGCTGGCAGGTATGATGACGAGAGCTCATATGATTCCCGCAACGCCTACCGGTATGGCTCGGCATATGGTTCGGGTGAGGCAGACCGCATGGAGTCGCCGTATTCCGCTGGAGCAGCACCCTCGTCCAGCGGACCGTACCTGAGCGAATCTCCTTCGACTGGCGTTTCCTACACCGGTGCCTTGCCGGTTTCCAGAGGGTATGAGGATTTCGGGCGATACCGCACCCCAGAAAGCAGCTATGATACGCATGCTGACGAGAGGGTGAGGGACTACTCGGCGTCAGATAACTACTCGCCCGACTACGCGTCATCGTATCATTACCATCCCGAATCCTATGCCTCAAGCGCTTCTTCCACGTACGAAGCACCACACGGTGCCGATCAGTACGGTGTGGACCAATATGGTACAGGCCAATACGGCGCACAGAGCCGCTATCGTGATGAACCATATGCGGCGACATATGAAGAGCCGAGCGGCTATGGTGCCGTGCCACAGTCTCACGATTACGGTCAGAGCGATGCTGCTACGGTGAGTGATGCCGCACCGGTGCTTGACCCTGTGCCGGAAGCAGCGCCACACACGCGCAATTCGGTCGGGCGCCTGCTCGGTGTGCATGATGCATACGCGGCATCACCCAACCCGCAGCCGGGCGATAGTCAAGATGCCGGCAAGCCCTCCGCCACTTCCGCTGTCAACGGCAGCGCAGCGGCACGACAGCAGGCGCCTTCTAGCATACCGTCGGCAGATCCGCAACATGGTGAAAGCGCTGCAGCAGCCTCCAGTAGTGCACCGTCATCGGCTGCCGCTGAGGTTCGCAATGCTGTGGGTGCAGCTGGCTCTGTACCCCCGTCAGGTTCTTCTCAAGGTGAAGTGCCCACTAGGGCCATCAACACGACTGTCGCTGCTGGTGAAGGGGCATCGTTGGCGAAGAGCAGTCGCCCAGAGGCAGAAATCGTCAAAGAGTCTGGCGATGTCTCAACGAAAACCGCTGACAAAGACAGGTTTACTATCAAAGACTTCATGATCTTTATCGCGTTGCCGGTGGTGCTGGTGCTGTGCGTCCGCATCTTCCTGGTCGGTGTCTACCGTGTGCCGTCCGGTTCCATGATGGATACCATCGAAATCGGAGACCATCTCATCACCAACAAATTGGCTCCCAAACTTGTCAAGCCCAAGCGAGGAGATGTGGTGGTCTTCAAAGACCCCGCGAACTGGCTGAGCGCAGAACGCGCCTCCGGTACCGACACACTCGTCAAACGCTTGATCGGCCTGCCGGGAGACACCGTGGCGTGCAAGGGCAAAGGGTCGCCGATCACCATCAATGGCAAGGCTATCGACGAGAGCGTCTACCTGAAAACAGGCGTGTCTCCCAGCGATTTTCCCTTCGAAGTCAAGGTGAAAGCCGGCAATATATTCGTGCTGGGAGACAATCGCTCGAACTCCGCCGATTCTAGGTATCATACCAATGATGGCAACAATGGTTTGGTGCCCATACGCAATATCAAGGGCGTAGGGCTGTTTACCATCTGGCCGCTTAATCGCATCGGGTCTCTCTCGTCGCATCATGAGGTGTTCAAGAGCGTGCCTGATGCCGATTCGAGAACGGGCCGATGAATGCCACGCACGTCGCGCCTACCCTGGAACTGGAACGTGAGCTGGCCGGTAGTGGTTTCGACTGTATTGTAGGGTTCGACGAGGTCGGGCGTGGGGCGCTTGCCGGCCCGGTCATGGTCGGAGCTGCGGCCATGTGGGCTTCGGACGTGATGCACGCGGATGTTCCTGAAGGTTTGGCTGACTCCAAGCTGTTGACACCGCTCCGCCGTGAGCGTATGGTGGAACCGTTGCGTTCATGGTGCGCTGCCAGTGCGGTAGGGCAGGCCAGCAACGCTGAGATCGACGATTGGGGCATCTCGACGGCACTCGGGGTGGCGGCGTTGCGTGCATTGTGTGATGTCGAGCAGCAGCTCGGCGTTGCGCCGACCCATGCTGAGCCTGCCGGGAACATTCGCATCGGCGCGATTCTCGACGGCCCGAACGATTATATTTCCGCCGCAGCGGGGACACTCATGGCACCGGTTGTGCCGGTGGCGGCCGCTGTACGAACCCAAATCAAGGCTGATCAGAGCTGTGCACTGGTTTCCGCCGCATCGGTGGTGGCGAAGGTGACTCGCGACCATCTCATGGAGCGGCTGGCCGCGAGCAGCAGAGCGTATGAGCCATATGGTTGGGAAAGCAACAAGGGGTATGGTTCGAAAGCGCATCGCGAAGCCATAGCGCGGCTGGGACCCAGCGACTTGCATAGGGTGAGCTGGCACTTGGTATGAGCGGCAGCGGCAATGGTGTTGTTCGTGGTTCGAGCGGCAACGTATCTGAGCGTGCGAGCACATCAGACAAGCGTCCCTCGATAAACAAGCGCCCTTCTATTTTTGATGTGGCTCAATTGGCGGGCGTGAGCCATCAGACGGTCTCTCGTGTCATCAATCATGCCCCGCACGTCAGCGAGGCAACGCGCCGCAAAGTGCAGCAGGCCATTGAAATGTTGGGATACCGGCCAAGCAATTCCGCACGCACGCTGGCATCAAGCCGCTCGCACACTGTTGCAGTGGTGGCGGGAGGGCTGAACCGACCTGGGGACGCATCCGTGATCGCTGCCATTGATGCGCTGGCCATGAACAATGGACTGTTCGTCACCATCGCCATGATGCGTGATGCACTATGCACACAACGTGAGTTCGAAAACCGGTGTTTTGCCTTGGAAGAGCAGAACGTAGATGCTTACATTGTGATAGCTCCCACCGATGCAATGTTTTCCGCGGCGTGCAAGATGAGATTGAGCAAGCCTCGTGTGCTGGTCACGGCTACCCACGGCGGGTTGAGCATGGCGCAGGCTGGCCGCACCATGCGCAGCGAAGAGCGTCGCCGCACTGCCATTGTGGGCGTGGATCAATGGGGTGCAGTGCGTGATGTGGCGGTGCTGCTCAACAGGCTCGGACACCGTTCCGCCTGGTATTTTGCCGGTCCGTTGCAGTGGCGAGATGCTGTCACACGTTTGGCGGCATGGCGTAAGGCGAGCGCAAGCGTGCCGATCGATTCCACCGTGGTGCAGTGCGATTCGTGGGATTCCTCCGAAGCGTATTTCAGAATGAACCACGAACTTGATGCCAGCGGATCCTCAGGCGCGGCTCGACCCACGGTTGTGGTGACCGCCAACGATGCCCAGGCGGTGGGTGTGGCGCGTGCGCTGCATGAACACGGTCTGCGTATTCCTCAAGATGTGAGCGTGGTCGGGTTTGACGACATGCTGGCCATGAACGATATGCTGCCGCCGCTTACCACGGTCAGGCCGGACTTCGAACAGCTGGGTTCCGCTGCCATGCGTGAAGCATTGCGTTTGCTTGGTGACGGTGGTGAGACAGCGTTTTCGGCGTATGCGCATGGTGCCGGCTTGGTACCGGCGAATGTGGTGCAGCGCAGGTCTTTGGGTACTGCTGCGCGAGCTTAAGCGGGTGGCGTATTTGTTGGTTCGTTCGTGCATAGTGGCATGAAAGGGTTGGCGTGATGCTCCGGGGTGTTGTATGCCACATTCCGTGTGGTGTCATGGCTAAGATGATGGGGACGGCATGCGAGTTGGTGCCTGTGTGAAAGGCTGGGAAATGATTGACAAGCGGTTATGGTCCGTCTCGAGACGAACCGGCCTTGCGGCTGCGATGAAGGTGGCGTCGCAGTGGGTGTCGCTGTTGGCGGACATAGGGTTTGTGTACGCAGTCGTAGGTTTTTTAGGTAGCTTGGTTTCTCAGATTGATCGTTCTTCTGCTTCCGCGGTGACGTTCGGCGTTATGAACAGCAGCGGAAGAGAAGCTGAAACGGGTGCCGCATTCAACGCATTTCCTGACGATATTTCGGCTTTCGTCCTGGCGTTCGTCGTGGTGATGCTGATTAAATACTGTGCGGTGCGCATTACCAGATATTGTGGTACCAAAGCCTCGGAACAGATTAAGCTCACGTTGCGCGAACAGCTGTATGCCAAGATGCTTGACCTTGGCCCTTCTTACCGTCAGCAGGTCAACGGTGCGGACGTGGTGCGCAGTGCAGGAGCGGGAATCGACGCCGTGCAGCGTGTCTTTGAGTCGTTGGTACCGCAATTATGCTTCGCTGTAGTGGCTCCGCTCACCTTGTTTGTCGTGGAACTGTCGCTTAACGCACCTGGCGCGTGGGTTGGTTTTGTGTGCGCTGTGATCGTGGTGTTGGTGGTATGGCTGATGCCGTTGCATGCCTTGGCTCCTGTAGTGATGAACGCGGTGGCATATTGTGGCGGTGCCTGTGGTATTGCCATGGCTTTCTGGCAGTATGCACAAGGCCGTATCAGCATGCCAGCCGCGCTGATTGCATCCCTGCTGTCGTGCATGTTGATTCAGCCGATTCATGGTCTGGCCTCGTGTCTGCCACTTGCTCGACAGGGCAAAAATGCCGCTGACCGTATCTTCGCATTGCTTGATGTGCAGGCGCCCAAGCGAGGCGCGCAATCCTTGCCTGGCGGTGCTGACAATGTTGAAGTGGTATTTGATGGTGTCGGTTATGACTATGACAAGGTGACGTCTCATAACGGCAGGAAGGCGAGCGTCGGTGACGAGGCAGATGAGGACGGCGCGGACGAACATGTGAACGTGGCGGCTCTGCACGATGTCAGCTTTGCGGCGAAGTCGGGCCAATTGACGGCATTGGTAGGAGACAAGGGGGCTGGCAAGAGTACCGCAGCCTTGCTTATGGCCGGCACGTATACCGGATATACCGGTTCGGTGCGTCTGAATTATTCGGTATTGGGCAGGCCTGGCCGGTGCGAAGTCAACGATGCGTCGGTGGATTCCATCGTATCCATGGTCGCTGTGGTTTCGGCTGATGATCACCTGTTTGAAGGTACACTGCGCGACAACCTGCTTATGGCCAACGCGCAGGCCGGGGCAAACGACATGTGGCTGGCGTTGAGCCGCGCTCGCATCGATGGATTCATATACCGCCAGCGAGACGGTTTGGACATGCGTATTGAATGCGGCGGGAGCAACCTGACTCCTGGGCAGCGTCAACGTATCGTTCTTGCGCGGGCTGTGCTGCGCGACAGCAAGGTGTATGTGTTCGACGACATTGCTCGCGATGTGGATTTGGAAAGCGAGCAGCTGATGCTTGCTGCCATCCGCAAGCTGGCACGCACCAAGACCGTGATCATGGTGACGCGCAAGTTGTCTGATGTGGTGGCTGCCGACCAGATTGTGGTGTTCGACGGTGGAACCGTAGCTGAAACTGGTACGCATGGTGAACTGATTGAGGCCAGAGGTCTGTACGCTACCATGTTCAGGAATCAGAGCGAAGCTGTGCAAAATAGCAGCGGCGTAGGTGACGGTTCGGCACAGGCCGCGCAGTCCGGTGCCAAGGCGAATGAGAGTGGTGATGCGTCTGGCCATACGTCGGTGCCGGCAAGCATCGATGTCGATGAGATGGGGGGCGGTTCCGCTGATGTTGGTGTTGGTGCTGGTGCTGGTGCTGACACTGATACTGACGCTGCGGTTTCCGCCGCTGCCCCCAAGCGTGGTGCCGTTAATAGATTTATGCGGGCAGTAGGTGCGTTCCTAGCAGGCACTGTGGGGCACTTGAGTGAGGTACTCCTGTTGATGAGTGGAGTGCTGGCTCTTGTCGCTCAATCAGGCCATCCGTGGTGGCAGGTGGATGCTGGAACGGCCTTGACGCTGATGGCTGTATGCGCTCTCATATGTGTGGCTATGCGCTGGCTGGGGAGCAGCAGACTTGTGCATCCGGCAGGAGTGCGGGTAAACCGTTCCGTGGCATTGGTGTCTTCCGTGGTGCTGGTGGCGGTCATGGGACTGCTAAATGTGTGGTGCGCCGTGCTGTTGGTGGTGCTGTACCTTGTCGCCGGTGTGCTGTTCCCGCGGGTGCACGACGCCAGCGTGCGTGGCATCAAGCCAAGGCTGAAACGGCATGTGAAGAATCTTGACATGGCGGTGCTGGATGATATGCAGGGATTGAATGAAATCACGCGTTTCCAGCAAGGTGAGATTCGGCTGAAGCTTCTTGCTGAACGAAGCCATAAGCTATGGCTGGAGCGCGGCCGGATGAGTCGGCGTGTTGGCATCTTCGAAGGAATGAACGCGGTGCTTGCCATGATCTCAGTACTTGGGGAATCGTTGCTCTCGCTTGTGTTCTTGCGTGCTGATGGTGCTGGTGCGGTGTCCGGCTTGCTGGTTGTCGTGCTCACCATGGCGGCGTTGAAGCCGGCGTTTGATCTGCGTTCTGTACCGGCGCGCCCTGAGGAGGAGTAAGGCGCGCTTCAGGAAGCGGTGCGTAAAATGACAAAGTCATTGTTCTAGTATATATTCATAACACTGTATAGTGGTGATGAATGGTACGAAGGACGGTGACGCATGGGGTTCATGGGATGGCATGGTGTGTTGGCGCGCCATGCATGGCATTGGCCGGGTGCGAGTGCTCAGAACGGTTCTCATTTCTCGCGGAAGCGGCTGAATGCGGGTTCTTTGCGGTTCAGGCTCATGGTGCTTTTGGCTTTGGCGGCACTCACCGGTGTCTTGATGGGCATGGCTCTGCCTCACGTAAGCAAACCTTTTGCGCAGATGACCGGGCAATATGTTGCGGTCGGCCCTGCCGCTGAAATTCTCGCCGGGCTGCGCACGGACGATATGCCGGATGCAGCCGGATACCGGCGTGAGGCGTTCGCTTACAATGCTACCGACGATGACGGCAATGGCTGTACAGTGCGTGACGATGTGCTCTCAAGAGACTTGGAAGATGTGCGGTATCGCATTGCGGGAGGTTGTGCGGTGGGGTCGGGGCGATTGAATGATCCGTATACCGGCAAGAGCATTGACTTTGTGCGAGGCAAGACCACGAGTTCTGCTGTGCAGATAGACCATGTGGTGGCATTGGAGAATGCATGGCAGTCTGGTGCGCGCGAATGGGACACCGACCGGCTGCAAGCGTTTGGCAATGACACATACAATCTGCTGGCTGTTGATGGTCCGGCCAATCAGCAGAAAGGCTCTGCCTCCGCAGCTTACTGGTTGCCTTCCCAGCATTCGTATCAGTGTGGCTATGTTGCTCGCCAGATTGGCGTGAAATCTGCATACGACCTGACTGTGACTACCCCCGAGCGTCAGGCGATGGGCGCGGTCCTCAAGCATTGCCCCAGTCAATCCATCCCGGAGTGGAGGGGCTGACGTCCCACGATCTTGTTTGAGTAGTGGTCGTGTAGTGCGTAGGAAAGTGCTCACGGAACGAGCTCATGGTGGTGTTGATACGTTCAGTAGGGACGGAAAGCAGGGTATGACGTTCTTTCGATATTGCAGTTTGTCGGATTTTCAACGTTTTTGTTTTCGGGCAAAGAGTGTTGTAGGCGGATTTGTCCCTACTGAATGAAGTGGTGTGGTTCTTATTTGACGAAGGGGTGTGTGTTTCCTGTCGGCGGGAGTTGCGTCAGTAAATTGGGAAGGCCCACATCTGCATGGTGTGGGCCTTCTGGTTATTGGCTGGGATGCCGGTGGTGTGTTGGTTGTTGGATTATTTGCTGATCCAACAACCAGCGCCTATTGCATTACTGGTTGGCTCGCTTGTTACGCAAGTGGACCAGCATGGCCGCCACGGCAAGCAGCGCCAAGGCGATGATGCTACCGAGCAATACCCCCGTGCCGCCGGTGAAGGGCATGCGGGTGATGGTCTTGTTGTAGACCACGTTCACGGTCAGGGTGCGGTCGGAGGTGTTCCGGTTGGCTGGGTCGGTGGGGTCGAAGTACACGACTTCGTAGCGGCCTGATGCGTCGTAGCCGGTGCCGTTTCCCATATTGTCGAGGCCGACGATTTTGCTGACGACCGGTGTTTTGGCGATATAGCCGGGGATGGTGGGGCTGTTGACCTCGCTCATGTTGACCAGGCCTTTACCGGTGTCGGCGGTGCGCCATGCGTTTTTGTCCCAGTTGGGTGAGCCGTCGATCTGGTCGTAGGCGACGTTGTGGATTTGGTGTTGCGTCCAGGTCACTGTCTGGGTCGCATCTGCTGGTGGGGTGTCAACCGTGTTGTGGGCGAGTTGGTAGTGGATGGTGCGTGTGGTGGTTTTAGTAATGTCTTTTTCCGGGTTGGCTTGCACATACACGTACTCGTCCTGGTCAAGGTTGTTGTCCATGTCGTAGGTGGTGTTCAACTGGAAACTGATGGTGCGTTTGCTGTCGCTGCCCGGGGCAAGCTGAACCAATCCGGCGCTCAGGCCTGCCGGGTGGTCTTTGCCGCCAAGGGTGACGGTGTATTTGGTGAGGGTGTTGGTGGCGGTGGTGCCGGAGAGTCCGGTGAAGGTTTCGCTGCGGCTGGTGTCCTCGACTCCGTCGGATGGCTGCCAGCTGGTCCCGTTGGCGGGTGTGGTGTCGCAGTCTTTGCCGCTGGTGGCGTCGGCGGTGTTGGTGTAGCAGGGTACTTGCACCACATGCACATTAATGGTTTGGGTGGCGAGTGTGTAGAAGTAGTAGACGTCGGTGGTGCCCCAACCCGTGGTGGAGCCGGCTGTTCCCGCCGCCACGATGTCACCGGCGCTGTTATATGACTTGCCGGTTTCTCCGGGGTAGGGGACGGACAGGTTGTTGGTGGCCCAGACGGTTTTGCCGCTGTTCTTGTTCGCCAGGGCAGTCAGTCCTGCAACGCTGGAGTCTGTGGTGCCCAAAGTCGAAGCGATGGTTTGCCGTTGTGCCGCGGTCAGTGAGCTCAAATCAGCGACGGTTAACGGTCGGTAACCGGCCACGTTGGTGGGTGTGGCAGGAGCGGAAGCGGTGCCCTTGACCCCAGTGATGCTATTCGCCTTACCGGTCGGATCGCCCGCGGTGGCGGCAACGGGACTCATGAGCGTACCGTCGAGGCCAAGATGGTGGGACTTCACCATCGTCTGGCCTGTTGCTGCGATAATCACCGGCTGGGTCGTGGCGACCAGTGAGGGGGTGCCGTTGGATGTATTGATCTGAGTACCGGCATCATTGAACACTTTGTAGGTAAGTGTAGATTTGACGTACTGGTCGGAGAGACTGAAGAACGGTATCAGTTCGATGGAGGTCGCGCCGCGGTGCAGGATGCCGTTGTAATAGTTGATGGTGGCTTGCACGTCGGCGTCAACATTGCTGTTAGGGGCTGCAGAATCCTTAGATTTGCGCACGTTGTTTTCGATTTCCGCGTTGGTGAGCACGGTGTCGGCGAACTTGACGGTGATGGCGCACCGGTAGCTGCCGTCGGATTGACGGGAATACATGGCCACAGTCTTGCCGGTGGCATTGGCCTGCTGCCTCAACGCGACTTGGCTGATGTTGTCGCCTGCGTTCGTCCAGCCCACGTTTCTGTTGGTGGTGGCTGGCTCGTCGAAGGTCGTGACGGCCGAGCCGAGGCTGCCTTGGATCTTGTTGTTGCGTGCGGACACATAGTAGGTTCCGAGGTTATATTTATAAAGCCAGGGGGTTATGGATTGGTTGTCGGCGCTGACTTGGAAGTTCTGCTTGACGTCGTTCTCCGGCAGGCTGCCGAGTTGGCCTCCGGTGTTGTTCATGTACGTCAGTTGGCTGTCGGATTGGATGTGCTCGTGGTATCTGATGTCGGGAATGTTGAACGTTTGTGATCCGGTGTTGTAGAGGACGTTGTCGTTGGGCAGCTGGGTGGCATCTATGAGATTGGGCAGTGCGTTGATGTGGAATCCGTAGGTGCGCACAGTTCCGTTTGCTGCGCCGTTGACATAGCTGCGCACGGACAGGGTGTTGTCGAATGGAAGGGCGCGCAATGCCGCGGCTTCGGTTGCCCAGTTGATGACCATAAGCCACGTGGCGGTGAACGAGAATGTTTCCGTGCCGATGTTGCTGCTGGTTTGCGTTACCTGCAAGGTGAGCGCATTCAGTGACTTGTCGTATTGGACGGTGCCGACTTCGTCTCCGGCGGTGTCTTTGATGGTGGCGGAACCGCCGTCGGGCAAGAGGCTTGCTTTTGCTCCGGATGGGGCGGTGGTGGTGTGGACGATGGAGGCAATGATAATCGAGTTGCCAACTGCAAGGGAGCTGGCATTGACACTGAACGAACCCTTTGCGCCGAGACGTTGATGCTCCTGTGCAGCAAGTGTTTGACTGGCGGGTTGGACGGTAGTGGTCTCACCTTTGAGGAGGGTGATGTCTGAGCTGATGGCGTTGACGGTGGTGCCGTCTTTGGTTTGAATGGAGGAAGCTGGTTCAGTTCCTAACGTGCCAAGTTTGCTGGGGGGGGGGTAATGTCATTGCCGTTTTGGGTCTGCGCGGCTGACGCTTGAGCTTCGCTGGAGGTATTGCCGGCATATGCTGCCGATCCTGCGGCGAAGGCGGTAAGTAGGGTGGCCACGGCGGCGATGCCGGCAACGAGGCGCGTGCGTGCGGACTTCGGTGCCGCACTGGTTCGGCGAGTGCTACTCGTGGTGGTGGGAAGTGTGCTCATGTGTGCGTCCTCTTAATCCCTGTCTGTGCCGTGTATTGTCTGTGTTTCGTCCTGGGCACCGGTGTTCTCGGTTGATGCCGCGCGAAAGTCTTCTATTGTGTTGCAGGACTCGCAAAACACATATGCGCAATCATGCTGTGACCTATGGTACTAATGAATATTGACAAATGATGCATATACATTGCATAGAGCAAAGACGCTGTCTATTAACAATATTGGTGGATAACTGTTTTTCCGCCTATCCACTGAGTTGGACACATATCAACATATGTGTATATCAAGGTTTCCACAACTGCAGAAGATCACGGCAAGCCTCTGCTGAGAGAGGATAGGCGACGGTTTGAGGTGCGTACGTGGGAAGGCTGGCGGAGCAATAGGCACAGTACAATCCATCTCGCATAAAACAAGGGCGCTGCAACACCACATCGGTACCGCAACGCCCCTGACTATGCACATGTCGCGCACATGTGAACCTCATGACGTGTGCACGATGTCTCCGATGTGGTGGTGCACGCTGTGCAGCGCCCGCTGGGTCATATCGCGCGCCGAGCCGGCGCCCTTGCCTGTCACGCCGAAGAACACGATCATCACCATGCCGAAGGCGATGGCGGAGCTGACATACAGCGACATACGAACACCGAAAATGCTTGATGCGATGGCGGCTGCGTGGCTGGTACCCAAGGAACGCTGATGCATGGCGGTGAACTGCTCCATAAGAATCACCAGCACGGGCGATCCGATGGCGCCGGAAATCTGCCGGGCGGTATTCGTCACTGCCGAGCCGGCCGAAACGTCACGTGGCTCAAGACAGTTGAGCGACCACGTGGTGACAGGCATGAGCACCAAGCCCATGCCGATTTGACGGATGAACTGGCAGATGGAAACCCACCAGATTATCGTGTCCGACCCGATGAAGCTCATCATCAACGTGCCAATGAACAGTGTAAGTGAGCCATACAGTGCCACCGGGCGTGCGCCGAATTTGTCGAGCAGGCGGCCGCCGGCGAACTGGGCGATGCACTGGCCGAGCGCTCCGGGCAGCATCACTAGGCCGGAGATGGTGGCTGAGTAGCCGCGGTCATCCTGAATGTACAGCGGGATGATGACGGTGATGGAGCTGAACGCAAAGAAGCTCATGGCGGCGGTGATGGTGCCGATGCGGAAGTTACGGTTGCGTAACGGGTTCAGGTCAAGCAGCGGCGGCTGAATCTTGCGCAGCGCCTCGGCAGTATCAGGGTTCTTGACTTTCTTGAGAGCGTCGTCGCGGTTCTCGGTGTCGATGTTGTTGGCACGGTTGAACCTGCTCACCTCCTCGCGGAAGCGGCGAGCGCCCTTGATCTGGCGCGTGACGAACCAGACGATGCCGACCAGTCCCACCAGCATGACGGCCCACACCTGCGGGTTGGAGAAGGGATAGGTCTCGATGTTGGTGAAGCCGTAGAGCAGACCGCCGAACCCGATGATGGAAAGTATGACGGAGAAGAAGTCGGCCTTGGCAAGCTTGTCGGATTGTGAGAAGTTGCGCAGTCCGAAAATGGCAAGCACCAGAGCTATGGCACCCACAATGGTAAGGGTGAGGAAGATGGAGCGCCAACCGGTGGAATCGGTCTGCCAGCCGCCGAACGTAGGTCCGATGGCCGGAGCCACGCTCATGGCCATGCCCACGGTGCCCATAGCCACGCCGCGCTTGGACAGCGGGTAGATGGAGAAGACGGTGATTTGCAGCACCGGCCACATCACACCCGAGCCGATGGCTTCGAGCGTACGGCCGAGCAGCACGAGCGGGAAGACAGGTGCCACCCAAGCCAGCACCGAGCCGAGCGTGAAGACGGTCATGGAAGTGATGACGATTTGGCGGGTGGAGAAACGGCGTGTGAGGAACGCGGTGAGTGGCACCATCACACCCTGTACCAGCTGGATGATGGAGGTGAGCCACTGGCCGGTGGTCACGCTGATATGAAACTCCGAAACGATGGTGGGCAGTGCGGCGCTGAGCTGCAGCTGGGTGAAGTTGCCGATAAAGGTGATGAAGGTAAGAATGGCAATGGAAACGAATGCGGCATGGGTGAGATGCCCATTCGCATAGGTCTCCCCGCTGCCAAGAGGGGTGGAGATATTGCGTTTCGCGACTTGTGGATGCTGTTCACGCACGGTGACTCATCACTTCTTTCTATTATCACAAACTACGGGCCGGTACATATATGCAAACGCATGGCGGCAATCAGGCGAGCGCTGGCTTGGTTTGCCACGCATGGGCTGTTTCGTCATATCGAAAACAGATGCCATTATACACGGTTGATTTCGCGAGCAGGCGCATGTCGCGGCAGGCTAACTCAATTTTTGTGTGGACTTGTGGTGGTGTAGTCACATGCCGTTGAAAGGTGTCAGCACCATCGTGTTATGGGTATGAGGAACTTTCGTGCAGCATCGCAACGTTGCGTAAGAACTGCATGACGAACGCATGCGCATATGAGAAACGGCGGACCCGATATGGATTCCGCCGTTGTCTGCCGTGACTGGAGTACGCTAGGAACTACATTCACGCTCTAATAGTTGTGGTGTGACAGCCAGTATTGGTATGCACCCTGAATGCTGCCGTACCTGCCGTTGCAATAGTTGAAGAACCACTTGAGCTGGGTCTGGTAGTTCGTGGCCCAGTCAGCGCCCATGCTTGCCATCTTGCTGCCGGGCAGGGACTGCGGCAGACCATAGGCGCCCGAAGGGTTCTGTGCGTTGACCCTCCAGCCGGACTCGTGGGAGATGATGTAGACGGTAGCGGTGAAGTCGGCTTCGCTGTGGCCGTTGGAGAGCAGATAGTCGTGCGTCCACTGCTGCATTTCGCCGACAGGCGTGGTGGTGCCGATGTTCTTGTCTGCCGCGGAGATGGTGGCGGTCGCTCCCGTGCCCACCAAAATGACTCGATCGACCGGGGCGGTTTTGACGGCGGAAGTGAAGATGTTGCTGGAGGTGATCTGGTCGCCGGCACGTGTGATCAGGCTGGTGGTCTCCATCACGCCGTCCTGGCCTTCGCTCTCTACCTTCTCCTGGCCCTTGGGCAGGTCCTTGGTCTCCTTGCGCACGGTGTTGAAGGGGATGGGGGAGTCCGCGGTCTGCAAGTCTGCGCCGGTACGCTCTACCGTGATGGTTGTGGACTCCTTGACTTTGGAATCCAAGGAGGGGTGTACGGCATCGCCCGGCTCAAGTGTGATGTTGCCTTGCTCCAGCACCGACTTGATGGTGGTGAAATGCGTGCCGATCACCGCGCGGGATTTACCGTTGATGGTGACGGTGACGTATGTGGATCCTTTGGCGGAGCCACGGTCGGCCACACCTCGTGCCTCCGGGCCGGTGGCCGAGAAAGCGGTTGCCTCGGCCACTTTGGCCTCTTGTGCCGCCTTCTTGGTGTTGTGTACATGCATGCATATGATGCCTGCGCTCAGCGCGACGACGATTGCCATCACGATGCTGCCCATCTTGATCCACTGCCGTTTACTCAGCGAACTCAGAGTCTTAACTTCCTTGCGGTGGTTTGCCATCGTTCTCCTCGAAACATCGTTTTCGTATCTTGCCGGCCTCAGCGCCGCACTTATGACACCGTTGCCAGCAGCAACTCAACAGTTCATGCTAGCTGCGTGCATGGAAAAGAGGAAGAAAACCCGCTATTTTTCAGTTGTCGGCGCATCGGCGTTCAGGTCGAGAGCACGCGCCTGAGCGATGAGATCGTCGAGGTCGGAGGCACGTAGGGCACCTGCTTGTTTGAAGATGACCTGGCCCTTCTTGGCGATGAGCAACGTGGGAACGGCTTGAATTTCGGCAGCCTGCGCAAGGTCTTGATTTTGGTCGATGTCGACTTTGCCGAACACGATGTCGCTGTTCTCTTCGCTGGCTTGATCATAGATGGGTCCGAACGCTTTGCACGGGCCGCACCACGTGGCCCAGAAGTCCACGAGCACAATCTCGTTGTCGTTCAGTGTTTGCTCGAAGTTTGCCGCGTTCAGGTTCTGTGTAGCCATGTCTGTATCCTTTCGCCGATATGTGTTTCGTGAAGTGCGGCATTCGTCGCCGTTTCGAAACCCATGAATTCCCCTCCACAGTACCGCAGATTTGCTCGTGCGACCACCATATGCCTAAGCTGCAAGAGGAACAGCACGGTTTGCTTCATTCTGTCTTGCTCCCATTCTGCTTTGTTGCGTGGTGGCGGCTTGCCCTTACCCGAACTTGGGTGAATAATGGGAATATGCCAGTATTACATGATGAAGTCCCTGACGGCGCGTTCGAGGGCGAAAACCGCGGTGAGTTCGAGGGCATTACGCCTGAGGACTTTATCAGCGGTTCAGGCAATCCTCCCGGGTGGCTTTCTGCAGATTGCATCGATCAGGTGCGCCGGCAGATGCCGGTGGCCTACGTCGAAGTGGTGCCAGTGCGTCAGGATGCGTTGGGCAGAGTAACTGAAGTGGGTACTTTGGTGCGCGTGCAGGACACCGGTTCTGTGGAACGTACCCTCATCACCGGCCGCGTGCTGTTCCACGAGACCATTCGTGAAGCCATTGCTCGCAATGTGGCCAAAGACCTGGGCAATTTGGCATTGCCGCTGCTGCCGGCAACCTTGCAGCCCTTCAATGTGGCCGAGTTCTTCCCGACCCCGGGAATCTCCGAATATTACGATCCGCGTCAGCATGCCATAGCGCTGTGCTACATGGTGTGTATCTCAGGCGACTGCAAGCCGCGCAATGAGGGGCTTGATGTGCAATGGTGCAGCGTGGCCGAGGGGCAGGTGAAGACGTTGATCGACCAGATGGCGGCCGGTCACGGTGCGATACTGCGGCAGGCGTTGAGTTGGGCGGGTGTGCTCTGACCGCATTGGCTTAGCGTGGGCTTCGTGTAAGACGTGTAAGTGATATACAGAGATATAACAGGATGATGGAGGGATGCAAATGAATATGCGCAACGCAGGACGCAGCCGTGCCGGTGCCGACGTAATCACAGAGGTTGATGGTGGGGATGAAATCTTGGGAAGACCTGCTGAAATGACCTTGCACAACACCATCTACCGAGGTGGTGGCGGCGTACCGATGGTGCTGATCCATGCCTTCCCGGTGGACCACCACATGTGGGATGAGTGTGCTGCGAACATCATTGACTTGGCTGACGAGTGCGGGGTTGCCTCTTTCCCGCTCTGGGCGCCTGACATGCCGGGAGCCGGGGCAAGTCCTGTTCCTTCTTCCGCCCAGACAGGCCGCGTAGAAACGTCGGGAGCATACCCCGAGGCGTTGGACGCGATGAGCGATGCCTACGTGGGGCTATTGCGCAAAGCCGGGTATCGCCAAGCGGTGTGGGTGGGGCTTTCCATGGGAGGTTATGTGGCGTTGGACGTGCAGCGCAGACACCCCGAAGCGGTAGCCGGTCTGGTGCTGTGCGACACGACGGCAAGTGCCGACGCGGACGGAGGAACGAAGCGGCTCGGCGTGGCATCCGCAGCGCTGAACAGTCACAGCGTGGAACCGGTGATGCATTTTGCACGCCCGCAGGAGGGTGATTCGAGTGTGAAGCGCGGCGAGCGGTTCCAGGAGCAGATGTCTGGTTGGATTGACCGCCAATCTCCCGCAGGCGTGGCATGGCGGCAGCGCATGGCGGCCGGCCGTCCCGATTTGAACGATGTACCTCCCTCTGTCACCGCCCCCTCGGCTGTGGTAAGCGGGCAGAATGACCCGTCCAGCCCACCCAGTGCCATGAAGCCGCTCGCTGAACGTATGGGGCAGGATGGCGCTGTGTTCACGCAAATCGAAGATTGCGGGCATTTCAGCGCCGTCGAACATCCCGATATCGTGGCACGCGCTTTGATTGAGGTGATGAAACGCGTACAGCAGGCGAGCTGACCGTGCTGTCTTGGCGCTGAGCATACTATCGAACTTTGTTGTATGGACGATGCCTTTATACTGAAACGGTACGTTGATATTGGACGATAGTGGTGGAGCGGTTGCGGCCATACAGCATGCAGCGGTGACGGTATGACGAAGGGACGTGACGTGGGCTACGCTGACGACGGTTATGGTGAGTTTGAGCCGGTGCAGCAGCTGAGCGATGCCGATATTGCGGCGCTTGGGGAGAAACCATCCGATCAGGGGCACCGCTCGGGTGTGAAGTGGCGTCTTGTCGCTGTGGTGCTGGGCGTCCTGGTAATGGCAGCGTTGGTGGTGTCGTTTTTTGCGATGCGCGCGCACTATAGCGGCAAGACGGCGCCAGGGGTGAGCATTGGCTCCACATCACTGGCCGGGCAGAGCGGTGACCAGGTGGAAGACACCGTCAAACACCAGGTTGCTAGTTCTTATGTCAAGGTTTCCGACGGCTCAACCAGTATCAAGGCCTCGCTCAAGGACTTGGGTGTGAGTGTCGATGTCAAGCAGACCTCACGCAGGGCGCTCGATGCCAAAACCGGCAACATATTTGTGCGGCTCAATCCGCTGTCCAAGTGCAAGGTGGAGCCGAAAGTCAACGTGGATACATACACGCTCAGCAGCTATGTGAACGGCGCATTCGTGCCTGACTCCGAGCAGGCGCACCCCTCATCCATCAGCTTTGACGGTAGCAAAGGCATGTTCCTCGTTCATGAGGGTAACGCCGGGCGTTCGGTGGACACCAAACCGGTAGAACGCTCCGTGCAGAACGTGTTGAGCGACCTGGGCAGTCACAGCGAGGCGCGCGTTTCCTATCACACCGACAATATGCCCATTTCAGTGGAGGCGGCCACACAGGCGGCCACGCAGGCCAATGTCAGGCTGGGCAACCAGTTCGTGGTCGACAACGGCAACGGCACCGCGTTCAAGATTCCCGGACCTCAGGTGGCCGCATGGATCAAACCGGAAGCCGATTTTGACAAGAACGTCATCAACCTGACCTACGACAAGGCCGCCATCGGCGACTATATGAACACCACGCTGCCCAAGCGTCTCAATCGGAGCATGGTGAGCCAGGTGGACGTGGTGGAAGACGACACGAACACGATGCTGGGCACTACCACGCAAGGCGTGGACGGGGTGACGATCAAGGACGTCGACTCCGTGTCGAAGCAGATGGTTTCCGCATTGACCAACGCACAGCCCATGAACGTGACGGTTCCCGCCGACGTCACCAAGTTCGACGTGCAGCAGCGCAAGACGCACTACCGCATCGTGGTGGATCGTGCTGCGCAGATGGTCAACGTGTATCACGGTTCAGACACGGTGCGTTCCTTCCCCGTGTGCACCGGCAAGAACGGCGACAAGGAAACCACGAATGGCGACTATTTCATCTATCTGACCTACAAGGTGCAGGACATGAGGGGGCGTGACTACTTCTCGCCGGGCGTGAAATGGGTGAGTTATTTCAACGGCGGGCAAGGGTTCCATACCGCCGATTGGAATCATGTGGGCATTGACTCCGGCAACCCTGCGGGCTATGGCTCCCACGGATGCGTCAACATGAATGAGGCCGATGCCAAGTGGATTTACGACAATTGCCCGAAGGGCACGTTCGTGCAGGTGGTGGGTGATCAGCCGGCCGGTGCGGTGCGCTGACAACGAGACGGTCGCGGCTGTTGCAGATGCATAAGGCTCGAACGAACTCTGGCAGTGGGCATCGGGCTGAGGTACTCGCGTCGGACCTGGGGAGCGCTCGTGTACCTGACCTTCGGTTAGACTGAAGGCACCCGTGAAACAAGCCGATATGTGGAGGACAGGCATGGCACAGGAGAACATGAACGAGAACAGCGAAAGCAAGGGCGAAGAGACCGCGGACGGTGTGCAGGCTGCGGCTACCAGCATTGACATCCCCGATCAGCTGGGATATTCGGACGACCACGTGTGGGTGGAAGATCTTGACGGCCTGTTCGCTTTGGGCATTACCGAATACGGTGCCGAGCAGATGGGCGATCTCGTGTTCCTCGACTTGCCGCAAGTGGGAGACCGTGTCGAGGCCGGTGATGAATTGGTCGAGATGGAGAGCGCCAAGGCGGTACAGCCGATGATCGCCCCGATGGCGGGCACGGTACGCTATGTCAACGCAGCAGTGGCGGACGATCCTGAACTGGTGAACCACGACCCCTATGGTGAAGGCTGGATAGTGAAGCTTGAGCCAGACGACGACCAACCCGAGCTGCTGGACGGAGACCAGTACGCCCGCCTGATCAATAAACTGGGCTAAGTCAGGCTCGGCAGGAGGGCATGTGAGCGAGCGCAACACGAACGATACGAACCCCACACGTCAGGAACACAGAGGACGGCGCCGCACCATCCGCGTGCATCGTACCTCCACGAGTTTCGATTCGGTGCCGCGTACTGTCAACGGTCGCTTGGTTCCTGTCTCGGTGCAGTTGGAGCGAAAGGCCATAACCGGCATCTTCAACTGGTGGGTGAGGTTTTCGGGGCGTCTGACGCGCTCACTCGGCTGGTATCCGCGTGTTGAACCCTATGTGGGGTATGGCACCAGCTACTATGCACGGCTGATATGCCGTACCGTCATGGCACCAAGAAACGGCGTGGCAGGAGCCATGATGCGCGGCATACGCGGCATGCTGGCAGTGCCGGCTCCCGAAGTACGCGTCAATATAGCCATCGATGACATGCCCGTCACCACCGTGCAGGTAGGTGTCCCCGAAATCTACGACCCAGTGGAGCCTTCTCGCCGCCAAGGGCCGGATGTTGCCGTATCGGACTCCTCCGGCTACCTTGATTTGGTGGCCGAGCTGGGCATGGAGCCTGGCGTGCATCGTGTTTCGTACACGCTTGATAAGCGCCCTGCCGCGCTTTCCGATTTGTTCGTCGTCGCGCCGGGCACCAAAGTCGGTGTTATCTCTGACGTGGACGACACCATTATGATCACGCAGGCTCCCAGCCTCCTCAAAGCGGCCTATAACTTGTTGCTGCTCAATCCCCGCAAACGTGTGTCGGTGCCCGGTATGAGCGCGCTGTTCGCCAAAATCGCCGACATCTTTCCCGACGCCCCCTTCTTCTATTTGTCGACTTCGCCATGGAATGTGGAAGGTTCCATCCGTCATTTCATCACCGACCACGGTTTTCCGGCCGGCCCGCTTCTGCTGCGCGACCTCGACCCTCGCCCCAAGACCTTCGTGCCTTCCGGAGTGGAGCACAAACTCGAATTCTTCGATCAGCTTATGGCCGATTTCCCTGACATGAAGTTCATCCTGGTGGGAGATGACGGGCAGCGTGACCCTTCCACATACGCCACCGTGGCCAAACGATATCCGGGGCGCATACTGGCCGTTGCCATACGCCAGTTGACTCCCAAGGAAGCCTCGCCGCTCGGTGGGGTGGCGGGGCTTGCTCCCACCGAACCAATGCCGGTGACTGATGTGCCGGTGTTCACCGGCGCAACCGGTGCGAACCTCATGAAAACCATGCTCCCGTATTTGCGCCAAGTCGCGCTATAATCGGGCAGCATGACAGAGTGCGAGAACAGTTCAACGACACCCAGCCTTGCTCCTCCCCAAGCCAAGCGGATAGAGCGCCTGCGGGAGGTACATGGTCAGACGTTCAACGACCCATACGAGTGGATGCGGGACAAAGACAGCGTTGACGTGAGGCACTATATCGCCGCGCAGAACGAATACTACCAAGAACGCACAGCCGGTTTGGCAACGCTTAAGCACACTCTGTTCGACGAGCTGAAATCGAGAGTGCAAGAGACCGACATGTCGGTGCCCACACGCATCGATGACTACTGGTATTTCTCCCGCACGCGGCAAGGTCTGCAATACGGCGTGCAATGCCGCATCCCCATTTCGGGACCCGACGATTGGGATCCGCCGAAGGTCGATCCGCACGATGAACCAGGGGCGATGGACGGCGAAGAAGTCGTGTTCGACACCAACGCGGAAGCGGCTGGCCACGATTTCTACCGACTCGGTGGGCTCGACCTGAGCCGGGACGGACGATGGATGCTCTACGGCGTCGACACGACCGGCAATGAACGCTATGACTATCGCATACGAGATCTCGCCACCGGCCGGGATCTGCCCGAAGTGCTGGAAGGAGTGGGCGGAGCCTGCCTGACTCCGGACGGTGCATGGGTGTTCTCCATGGTGCTTGACGAAGCCTGGAGGCCCTACGCCGTTGCTCGCCACCGGGTAGGGGACAACGTGGAGAATGACGTGGAAGTGTTCCGAGAAACCGACGAACGGTTCTGGGTGGGCGTCGGCTTGAGCTTCGACGAGAACAACGTCATCATCTCCACCAGTTCGAAGACCACCAGCGAGGTGCTGCTCCTGCCTGTGAACGAGCCGGAAGGTGAATTCAACGTGTTCATCGCGCGCCAGGAAGGTGTGGAGTACGATGTAAGTTTTGCTCAGTTCGAAGGTGCCGGCGACGGCGGGACCGATATACCGCTGGCCTTGGTGTACCACAACGCACACAACCCGAACTTCGAAGTCGATGTGGTGGATATGCGCCGCCACCAGCCTCCCTTCACTCTCGGCGAGGGAACAGTGATAGCCCAAGGTTCGCCCTACGGCTGTGAGCGCGGAGACGACCTGGAAGCCGGGGCAAGCGCCAAGCGAGCAGGGGAGCCGTACTGCAACCCCGCCAATCCGGAGACGTTGCAAGGCGCTCGAGGTCTGGGAATCGAAGGCATCGCCATGCACCGACATTTCGTGATGCTGGCGTACCAGGCCGATGGGCTGCCGCATGTGGCGGTGATGACCAAAGACCAGGCTGCAGAGGACTTTGCTGCCGGCCGGCCATGGCGGTTCCGTGAGCTGCTGTGCGGGAGCGACCGCGATGAGCAGCGCCTGTATGCCATAGGTGCCGGTGGTAACCCCTCCTACAATGCACCACGTCTTCGCTACTCCTTTGCTAGCTACACCACTCCTGGGGAGTTGCATGAGATCGATGTTGCATCTGGCCGGGATGTGCTGCTCAAGCAGGCGCAGGTGCTTGGCGATTTTGACGCGAGCCGTTACCGTGAGCGCCGTCTGTGGGTCAAGGCTCGCGACGGCGAACAGGTGCCGGTGTCTCTGGTATGGCGACCGGACTGCTTTGCTGGCGGCGACCCGACTGCGGCGCCGATGTTCATCACCGGGTACGGTGCCTACGAGCTCAATTCGGATCCCGGGTTTGCCGTAGGGCGGTTAAGCATGCTCGATCGCGGTGTGCTCTATGCCGTGGTGCACACCCGTGGTGGTGGGGAAATGGGTCGTGCGTGGTACGAGCAGGGGCGGCGACTGAACAAGAAGCATACGTTCGAGGATTTTGTGGATGCTACGCGCGCATTGCAAAGCCAAGGGCTTGCCGACCCTGCGCGCACGGTGGCCAACGGAGGATCGGCCGGAGGCCTGCTGATGGGTGCCATCGCCAACATGGCTCCGGAATGCTATGCGGGAGTGGAAGCGGATGTGCCCTTTGTGGACGCGCTCACCTCGATTCTTGACCCCTCGTTGCCACTTACCGTTACCGAATGGGACGAATGGGGAGACCCGCTGCATGATCGCGACGTGTATGACTATATGCGTTCGTATTCCCCGTATGAGAATGCGCCGTTCGGGCCGTGGGGCGTTGATGGGGACGATAGCGCTGACGGGTCGGGTGCGGGCGCTGATGGTGCAGGTGAGTTGCGTAGCGTTTCGCAGGACTCTCCGACCGGTTCGCATGCTCCGGTCTTCCCCAAGATTTTCGCCACTACTTCGATCAACGACACGCGCGTGTTGTATGTCGAGCCGCTCAAATGGGTGGCACGCCTGCAATCCCAAGGTGTGGATGCACTCATCAAAGTGCAGGTGGAAGCAGGGCATGGCGGAGTCTCCGGCCGCTACGAGCAGTGGCGTGAGGTGAGCGAAGAGAACGCGTGGTGCCTCGACGTGATGGGTATTGACCAATAGCTTGCGAGTTAACGAGCAAGTCAACTGGCACGTGTCCGGAACACTGTAATAAAGCCTGAGTCGCGAGGATGGCATTGGATTTGCGCTTCCCTGTCTCACGGTGATGTCCACCATGCGGACTTGACGGTGAGACGCGGAGCTGGGCCTGGGTAGTCTCGTGCCATGAGCAAAGCGACGTATAACATTGCAGTAATTCCTGGCGACGGCATCGGCAAGGAGATCACACCGGTGGCCCAACAGGTCATGGAACGGGCCGTGGATGGCGCGGCCGACTTCCATTACGATCAATTCGACTTGGGCGCTGACCGCTACTTGCGTGACGGCGCCATTCTTCCCGATGAGGATTTGGAACGGCTCAAGCAAGCTGATGCCATTCTGCTGGGCGCCATCGGCGACCCGCGCGTCAAGGCCGGCGTGCTGGAGCGAGGTCTGCTGCTCAAGATGCGTTTCGCTCTCGACCAGTACGTCAACCTTCGTCCCACCAAACTCTACCCTGGGGTCGTTTCTCCTCTGGCACATCCCGGCAAGATTGACTTTGTGGTGGTTCGCGAGGGGACGGAAGGGCTGTACTGCGGTGCGGGTGGTGCCGTGCGGCGCGACACTGCACAGGAGGTTGCCACGGAGGTGTCGATCAACACGGCATATGGTGTGGAACGCGTAGTGAGATACGCTTTTGAGCTGGCCATGAAGCGCCGCCGTCACGTCACGCTCGTGCACAAGAAGAATGTGCTCGTCAACGCCGGGGACATGTGGCAGCGCATCGTGGACAAGGTCAGCAAGGAATACCCCGAAGTCACGCACGACTACCAGCATGTGGATGCGGCCACCATCTTCTTGGTGAGTGACCCTTCGCGCTTCGACGTGATTCTTACCGACAACCTCTTCGGTGACATTCTCACCGATGAGGCTGGAGCTGTGGTGGGTGGCGTTGGTTATTCCGCCTCCGGCTGTATCAATGCCAGTGGTGAATTCCCCTCCATGTTCGAGCCCATTCACGGTTCTGCTCCCGATATTGCCGGCAAAGGCATCGCCAATCCCACAGCGGCAGTGCTCTCCACGGCAATGCTGCTGCGCCAGTTGGGATTGGACGAGCCGGCAGGTCGTATCGAGCAGGCCGTTGAGGCCGATATCGAACAACACGCTGGTGCAAGCCGCAGTACGCAAGAGGTGGGGCGCGACATCATGGCGCGACTATAGCCACATTGCGTTTCAGGGCTGAACTGTACTACAGTCTTACATTATGACTACACCAGATGAATCGCAGGTCGGCCAAGAGGAGCAGAGGCACAGTCAGCAAGACTCGTCGGATTCCTCGCGGCAAGGGCAGGGAGGCGGCACCAATGGCGGCGCTGCCTCAGCCTTTGGCGACGGCCAGAATGGCAATGAAGGATGGCAGACCGGAACTGCACAGTCGCAGCCGTATGCGGGACAGGCTGATGCAAATCAATCTTTTGCCGGCCAGCCGTACCAGAATCAACAGGCGTATGACGGTACGCCTTATGGTGGCCAACCGTACGGAGGCCAGTATTACGCTGGCGGGCAGCCTTTTGCAGATCAGCAGTATGCCGCCCAGCCGAATGGTGGTCAGTCCTTCGCTGGTCAGCCGTATGCCGGTGCAGGGCAACCCGGCTTCAGTGCAAATCCCGGGTACAGCCAGCCCTTTGCTGGACAGCAGTATGCAGATCAGCAGTATGCCGGTCAGCCGGGGTGCGGTCAACCTTATGCTGGTCAGCCGTACGGAGGTCAGCCATATGGGCCTTCAGCCCCTTATATGGCTCCGCAATATGTTCGCCGTCCTAAAAGCAAAATTGTAGCTGGGCTGCTGGGTATTTTCCTTGGCATATTTGGTGCGCACAACTTCTATTTGGGGCACAACGAGCGTGCGTTGGCGCAACTGCTGCTCACCCTGTTGGGTTGGATGGTGCTGTTCATCGGTCCGGTGGTCTCGTTTATTTGGGGTCTGGTGGAAGGTGTGCTGATTCTCAGCTCGCAGTACGGCTCACCTTGGCATAGAGACGCATATGCATTGGAGCTCAACGATTAGCGGCGTATTGGATCCCAGCGCAGACGGTGCCGTGGCGTATCGCGGAGAATACAAGACCGTAGGCGGTAAACTGGTGGCGGTCACCGTTGATATGGACGCTGAAAGCAACGTGCGTGGGGTCTCGCTGGACGGCGACTTTTTCATTGACGGGGGAGACAGCGCTGCACAGGAACTCTTGCATGACATGGCAGAAGCTCTGGTGCAGGGCAGGAACCTGGACGATGTGATTGCCGCCCATCCGCAAGCACGGCTGATTGGCACCGACGCACAAGCGGTGCGTACGGCGTTCCGGCGAGCAGTGGATAAGGCTCGCGATAGCGGCGGTGATGCGGGTGATGCCGGTGGCAGCGGTGTTGGGCATATGAATAGCGCGCCTGGAGCTGCCGATACCGATATGCCTGTGCATGTACGTTCCGATGTGCAAGGAGATGCACGTTCTCTTCATGATGCTGCCGTGGCTGATGTGTCGGCAACTGCCGGTGCCTCTGCTGCTGCGTCCTCAGCCGGAGATGGGGATGCAACACAATATCGCGATCGATGGCATGCGTTGGCGCCCCGCATATTGCTTGACAAACCACGCGGGCCACAGGAGCAGGTGGACCTCGATGTGGAACTGGCGCAACGGGTGGCAGCAGGGCAGATGTCTGCCACTGTGCGATTCTGGCAGCTGTCCAGCCCTGCCGTGATTGTAGGGCGATATCAGTCCGTGGCCGACGAGGTACATGAGCGTGAGGCTGAGCAAGCCGGTTTCCAAGTGGTGCGCCGCTCCACCGGAGGAGGGGTGATGGTGGCCAATCCGCCCGATATTATCGTCTACTCGCTCTATGCCCCGCTTTCCTTCGTGTCCGGTCTTGACGTGGCGCATTCTTACCGACTGTGCGACCAGTGGGCTCTCGATGCTTTGCGCAGTTTGGGATTGAGCGTAGGCTTCGGGGGCATGAACGACATTGTCTCGCCGCGCGGCAAGGTCGGCGGCGCTGCGCAACGCCGATTTGCTCCGCATGGTGAACAACCTGGAGCCGTGCTTCATCACACCATGCTTTCGTGGGGTGCCGATACCGAGCTGATGGGTGCTTTGCTCAATGTTTCCGCGGAAAAAATGAGTGACAAAGCAGTGAGGTCAGCGCACAGCAGAGTGGATCCATTGCGTTCGCAAACCGCTCTCAGTCGTGATGAAATACGCGCTCAGCTTGTTTCTTATGCTGGTAGCGCGATATAATGTCCTAGAAATCAAGGCTGATTTAAGATACAGAAGTTGCAAACAGCAATACGTACTTGAGATTAGTGTGATTATTTTTGGAGGTGTGTAGTGGTTGCGGTCAAGCCGAGTGGAATCGCTGAAGGTGGAAGCGAGCTGTTGCAAACGGCTCTGTTTAAGCATGTTCCGCCGGAAGAGGCTGAGGAACTCCTGCCGTACATGAACTATGCGGAATTCCAAAAGGGGGAGTACATCTTCCGTGAGGGTGCCACCGACGTGCGTATGTACCTGCTGCAGAAGGGCAGGGTCAAGCTCACCCGTGCCGGCACCGACCGGCGTGTGCAGTTGCTGAGCATTCATTCCCGCGGTGAGATTTTGGGTGAGATTCCCGTGTTCGATCCCGACGGAGGGCCGCGCACTGCTTCGGCTGTGGCCATGTCAAACGGCACACAGGTGGGCTGGCTGGAACGCGAGACCCTGTTCAACTGGCTGCATAAGTACCCGTTTGTGGCTGTCAACATGCTGCAGGTGATGGCCAAACGCATGCGTGCCAACAACGAGCGTATCTCCGACTTGGTGTTCATGGATGTGCCGGCCCGCTTGGCCAAGACTCTTCTGGACCTGGCCACCCGTTTCGGTGAGCCGGTCGAGGCCGGAGTCAAGGTTCCTCACGACCTGACGCAGGAGGAGCTGGCGCAGTTGGTTGGCTCGTCTCGCGAGACGGTGAACAAGGCTCTTATGGACTTCTCCGATCGCGGTTGGATTACTCGCGAGGGACGTTCCATCATCATCTACCAGCCGGGTATGCTGATTCGCCGTTCGCGTCGCTAAGTTGTTGAACCACTGAGTTGTCGTTCGTGTTGCCTGCTTCGTTGAGTTGCTGAGCTGCCGTTCCCTCAGTTGGTTGCTAAGCTGTCGTTCGTACTCAATTTGAATCCCCGCAGTCGCTTTTCAATAGCGGCTGTGGGGTTTTATATGTCGTATCGAAGATGTCGCAGTGCGCGGGTGAATTTCGACCGATGAGTGGTACCGCATTGACCGTGTTGTACGAATTCTTGGTATGGCTGGCGGCATATGGGTACGTTTCGTTTGTTTGTGGGTGGATTCTTCCGCGATGTCGGGGCAATGCATGCGCCTGCCGTTAGGATTGCATCGCGATTGCGCCACGATTGCATTACGTTCGTACCGCTATCGCACCCGAAATCAGGGCTGATAAAGTACTTATCTGTGAGCTTATTTTTGGCGTGTTTTCAGTGTTTTCTAAGCTTTGTGAAGTGCTGGAAGGTAACGCGCTGCGGGTCGGCGCTCAGTAGAGACGATACCTTAGAATGGGCACATGCCTAAGAAGAATAATTTGACCGTGCGCCGTGTGTTCGCCTTGCTGCTAGCTTATGTCATGCTATGCATTGGCGGAGGCGTGGTCGGAGGTGTCTTCTTTGCGCCGGCGGTGTTCGGGGTCAATAATATGGCTCGTGCCATGTCGCCTTCGCTCAAGGTTGAAGGCATTGATTTTGATGTGGCGAGTTTGCCGCAGCGCTCCCGGATGTACGCTTCGGACGGGCAGACGGTGATCGCATCGTTCTATGCGCAAAACCGCACCGTGGTGCCGTTGCGCAAGATCTCCAAGCCCATGCAGCAGGCCGCGGTGGCCCGCGAGGACAGGCGGTTCTTCAAGCATTCCGGCGTGGATGTGCAAGGCGTCATGCGTGCTTTCGTGCAAACGTTCATCAAGAAGGGTGACACGCAGGGCGGATCGTCGCTCACGCAGCAGTATGTCAAGAACATGCTCATGACCAAGGCTCATGAGGACGGCGACCCTATCGCCGAATACCATGCCAGCGAGGACACCATCGCACGTAAGATACGCGAGATGCTCATTGCCATGCAATTGGAGAAGCAGTATTCCAAAGCCGAGATTTTGCAAGGCTATCTCAATATCGCCCAGTTCGGCAGCAATAACCTCTATGGTGTGGAGGCTGCGGCCAAACGGTACTTTAACGTATCGGCCGCTGACTTGAATATCGGGCAGGCGGCCACTATCGCGGCCATCACCAAGAATCCGGCAAAGTACGATCCCAGTGTGCCCGAAAACCTGGAGGAATCGCAAAAACAGCGCGACATCGTGCTTGATCTGATGCTCAGGGAAAACTACATCACGCAGCAACAACATGACGATGCGGTCAAGGTGCCGCTCAAGGACATGCTCAATCTGCAGGATAGCTCGCTGATGGTGGGATGCCAGGCGGCCGGCGATGCCGCGTTCTTCTGCGACTACGTTACCAAGCAGATTCTCAACTCCGAAGAGTTCGGCAAAACCGAGCTGGACCGTAAAAAACTGCTGAACGAGGGTGGTCTCGACATTTACACCACCATGGACGTGCACGCCAATTCTTCGGCCATGCAAGCGGCTCGCGATACCATACCGCCCAATGATCCCAGCGGTTTTGAGGTTTCCATAGCTGCCATCAAACCCGGTACCGGAGAGGTGCTTGGTTTCGGCTCGAATCGTACGTACGACGCTACGGATGCCGCCAAGACCGATCCGACGCGTACAGCAGTCAACTATGCGGTCGATCAGAAAGACGGCGGAGGCCTCGGTTGGCAAATCGGTTCCACGTGGAAGCCCATCAACTTGGCGGCGTGGATGCTCAATGGCAAGTCGATCAACGAGCCGTTGAAGACCTCAACGTTCTATGCCAAGAATTCGTTTGATTGTGACCGTTATACCGGCAGGGTGCCTTGGTCGGTGCATAACTCCGAGGGCGGCACGGTTAACCCAGAGACCCCTCTGCAAGGCTTGGTGCGCTCCCACAACACCACTCAGGCCGCAATGACCGCACAGATAGGTTTGTGCTCGGTGGCAGACACTGCCAAAGTGATGGGGTACCACAATTCGCCGTTGGGGCATGAGGATGTGTATTCCGCAAATTCCCTGAACGCTCCTATGACCATCGGTTCCGTGCAGGCGTCCCCGCTGACCATGGCCAATGTGTATGCCACCATTGCGGCAAAAGGTGTGGAGTGCACACCGATCGCCATGAAGAAAGTGGTGAACAAGGAGAACAAGAGCATTAAGGTGCCGAGCGCCAACTGCCACCAAGCCATTCCGGAAGGAGTGGCGCAGACCACCGCCTATGCGCTGAACCAAGGCGTGGTGCAACCGGGCGGCGAGGCTTCGACCACGCAGCTGGACGGTGGGCGCAAAACGTTCGCCAAAACCGGAACGAATGAGAATACGTACATGCTTACCGGAGGGTTTGTGCCGCAGGTGGCGTCGTTCGTGGCCGTGGGCAATGCCGAAAAGCAGGAGACGTTCACGAACAAGACCATCAACGGCAAGCATTACGGCACATGGTTCGGTATGCTCATTGCCACGCCGGCTTGGAAAGAGTTCATGAACAACTACTTGGCCCAGGCCAATATTCCGATTGACAATGATTACGGCACGCCCGATCCGCAATATACCGGTGGTCAGACGGCTGGGGGATCGCAGTCGGGCATTCCCCAAACAGGGCGTACGCAGCAGGAGTCCATGCAAAATCGTGGTGCGTTGCAACGCAATACCCAATCGCCGCAGACGGATCAGGCGCCGCCTGCAAACCAAGGGGATACGGCTCCGGCACCGCAGGCGCAACCGCAACAACCGCAGCAATAAGATAAGGTGTGTTTGCCCGTCTGGCAAGCGTTTGGCGAGTTGCCGTACGCTGCCAGGCGGGCTTTGTTGTATGTGATATTACGTATGAAGAGATAGAAAACGCTCAGTCAAGTTGCGTTTTTGCATCTATTTGTGCGATAATGTTCGAATGATATCCTCACAGCGACAACATGTGATTCTCAGCCGACTGCGCACCCGCGGCGCCGTACGCATCACCGCGCTTTCCAAAGAGCTTGGTGTCTCTGCCATGACGGTTCGCCGAGACATCGCGGAACTGGCAGACAAAGGCTTGCTCAAGCGTGTGCACGGTGGGGCGGTAACCACCAGCGCTCTGCTCAGTGAGCCGCTGTTCTCGGTCAAATCGCAGATGGACATCGGTCTGAAAGACGCCATCGCCAAAGAGGCGGTAAAGTATGTTTCTCCGGGGGATGTTATCGCCATCGCGGGCGGCACCACGGCCTACGTTTTCGCTCAGCATCTGCTGGAATCCCAGCAGGCGAGCGGCATCACCGTGCTCACCAATTCCATCCCCGTGGCTGAACTGGTGCAGGCGCTCGAGTCGAAGGATGTGGAAGTCATCGTGACCGGCGGTGTGACCACACGTTCAAACTCGCTGGTGGGTCCCATCGCAGACAAGGTGATTCAATCCTTGCGAGTCAACACCGTGTTCCTGGGGACTCACTCGGTTTCGATCCCGCGTGGCTTCCTTATGCCCAACTCATTGGAGGCGGCTACCGATATGGCCATGATGGACATTGCCGACAAGACCATCATTCTTACCGATCACACCAAGTGGAGTTGCACATCACTGTCGCTTTTTGCGCGGTTCGACCAAGTGGACACGCTCATCACCGACGACGGACTCGACGCCGATTCGGCGGCGCAAACACGTGATTTGGTGCGAGGCGAGCTGGTGCTCACGCATCAAGCGGGATAGGGATCGCGTTCGCTCGTTCGGTTCGGATGCGGGAAACCGTTTGCCTGATACGCATAGAGGTTGACGCGAAACCTGCACATCGAGGCGAAAATCTGAACCGAACCGGCCAAAACATCACACAATCGAACATTTCACCGACTCCCAGCATCGCCGCTCATACTTCCATCCGTCCATTCATCAATGTGCTGCTTGTACAGGCGGCGCAGGAATACCGAAGACACTAACACAAGAAACTCGCAGTACAAGGGGACTGGCACATCATGACTACATTTGCACATTACCGTCCAGGAGACTATGCAACAGAGCATATTCGCATCACCGGCACCACGCTTGCCGACGGTCGAGACTTCTTCTACATAGATGATAACCCCGAGTACGTCAGCGGTGCCAAGACCCGAGAGCTGCATGATCCGCGCCCGTTGGCCGACCGGTTTGCACCGCAGCTGGGGCCTGACGGCGAACTTGTGCCCTATGCTGCCCCGCAGATGAGGCGAGACCCCCTGACCGGCGACTGGATACCCATGGCCACCGCCCGTATGAACCGTCCGATTACCGTTGGTGAAGGGGCGGGGGCGGACGGTGCTGATGGCGCTTCCGAAAACGCACGTCCGGCACAAGCCGCACCGAAAGGCAATCCGCTTGCCGCCCGCAAACCAGGCGACCCCTACCAAGACGGGGAGGTGCCCGACAGCGACTACGACGTAGTGGTATTTGAAAACAGGTTCCCCTCCATGGTGCAAGTGCCTGGAGAGAGCCGTACCGCGAGTTTTGTGAACGGCAATGAGTTGTGGCAGACCAAGCCTGCTGCAGGCCGTTGCGAGGTGATCTGCTTCGATCCTGACGAGAACGGTCTGCCTGCTGACCTGCCGATTTCGCGGCTGCGTACCGTGGTGGAAGCATGGGCCTTCCGTACTGCGGAAATCAGCCATATGGAAGGTATAGAGCAGATATTCCCCTTTGAGAACCATGGCAAAGAGATCGGTGTCTCGCTCGCTCACCCGCACGGCCAAGTGTACTGCTATCCCTACATGCCGCCGAAAATGGAGACCGAGCTGCGCCACACCGAACAATACTTCAACCAGCATGGCTCTAACCTGCTGCGCGACATCATGAACGCCGAAATCGAAGCGCAGGAGCGGATCGTGATGCGCAACTCCAGCTGGGTGGCCTACGTTCCGGCCGCCGGCCGTTGGCCTCTAGAGGTGCATGTGGCCCCAGTGCGTGACGTGCTGACCTTGGACGAGCTGAACGACCAGGAGCGCTGGGACTTGGCACAGATGTACTCCACGCTGCTCAAGCGCGGCAACGCATTCTTTGATACCGGCGACGGCAAAGGCATGGACTTGCCCTACATTGCCGCTTGGCATCAGGCGCCGGTGAAGGATCCGCGTCGCAGTCATTACCGGCTCAACCTCCAATTCTTCTCCTTCCGCAGAGCTGCCAACAAAATCAAGTACTTGGCAGGTTCCGAGTCGGGTATGGCGGCATGGGTTTCGGACACGACTCCCGAACTCATCGCCGGCAGATTCCGCGAACTCGGCCCAGTCGACATCCAAGACGACGGTCGATGAGCGTCAACCTGCACTATGGCCGGCCACGTCTGCCAAAGTGCGATTTGGCAACGATTATGCTTTCCATCTCAACCAACCAATGAAACAGAAAGAAGATATAGCAATGACCGCTATTCAATTCATCGATGCTATTGGCAACAGCGACGGCGCCGCCCAAGCACGCGCGCTGTTCTCCACCACGTTCGACGGCACCCCCGAAGGAGTATGGGCTGCCCCGGGGCGTGTGAACCTGATTGGCGAACATACCGACTACAACGCCGGCCTGTGCCTGCCCATCGCCCTGCCGCACCGTACCTTCATCGCGCTGAGTCCACGTGACGACACCACTGCCCGCATCGTCTCCGGCATCGCCCCCGACGACGTGGTCACCCGTGATCTGACCGGGCTGAATGCCGGTGACGTCACTGGTTGGGCGGCCTACCCGCTCGGCGTGGCTTGGGCGCTGCGTCAAGCTGGATATGACCGTGTGCGTGGTTTTGACGCGGCTGTCGTCTCCTGTGTGCCGGTCGGTTCCGGCTTGAGCTCGTCGGCGGCAATGACCTGCTCGGTGGCGCTTGCGCTCGACGATGTGTTTGCGCTGGGGCTGGGCGGTAGCGACGAAGGCCGTGTCACTCTTATCGAAGCGGCCATGAAGGCTGAGAACGACATGGCAGGAGCCTCCACCGGCGGGCTTGATCAGAACGCATCCATGCGCTGCACGCCGGGGCATGCGCTGCGTCTGGATTGCCGACCGGAGCTCAGCGCATTGGACAGCGTCTCCCAAGAGAAGTTCGACCTTGACGCTTTGGGATTGGAGCTGTTGGTGGTAGACACCCAAGCGCCGCATCAGCTCAACGATGGGCAGTACGCCAATCGGCGTAGTACCTGCGAGCGTGCCGCCGAACTGCTCGGTGTGAAGAACCTTCGCCAAGTGGCCGACGAGGTTGCTGCTGCCGAAGACAGTGAGGCGGCGTTGGCTCAAGTACTTGCCCGGCTTGAGGATGAGACCATGAAAAAACGTGTGCGCCACGTTATCACCGAGATTGGGCGCGTAGGGCAGTTCATCGACGCGTTCGGCAAAGGTGACATCCAGACCGCCGGTGCGCTGTTCAACGCGTCGCACGATTCTCTGGCCGCGGACTATGAGGTCACGGTTCCTGAGCTTGACACTGCGGTCAGTGTGGCGCGTGCCCACGGCGCGTACGGCGCACGTATGACCGGAGGCGGGTTCGGTGGTTCCATCATCGCTTTGGTGGACAAGGGGCGCAGCCGTGAGGTGGCGCAAAGCATCGCCGACGAGTTTGAGCGGCTTGACTTCCATGAGCCCCGTGCTCTCGCCGCTGTGGCTTGTGATTCGGCACAGAGAATCGACTAGTCAGTCGTGTTCACAGGTTGGAGGCGCGGGAGTATATTCCCGCGCCTTCTCGTATACTTGAGGAAGATTTCCGCGAGCCGCCGGGTCGCCCGCTGCAAGGAGCAGATATGAATAAAGCCATCATCACCGTCGTGGGCAAAGATACCGTGGGCATTATCGCGCGCGTATGCACGTATCTGGCGCAGGCGCACGTCAACGTGCTTGACATCTCACAGACCATCACCGACGGGTTTTTCTCCATGATGATGATTGCCGACACCTCAGGTTCCAGCGAGAAGTTCAGCGATCTGGTGACCGGCCTTGAAGAGCTGGGCGTGCAGATCGGCGTGAGCATTCATTGCCAGCGTGAAGAGATTTTCACATCCATGCATCGCGTGTGAGCTTAAGGGGATCGCGTCATGATTAATATAGCTGAGGTCGATGAGACCAACCAGATGATCGAGCAGGAAAAGCTCGACGTTCGCACCATCACCATGGGCATTTCCCTGCTGGATTGTGCCAGCTCGAGCGTGGAGGAGACGGCGGATAACATATATCTCAAGATCACCGAGCGTGCTCGGGACTTGGTGGAAACCGGAGAGTCCATCAGTCGCGACTACGGTATTCCCATTGTCAACAAACGCATCACCGTCACCCCCATATCCCTGGTAGGTTCCAGTTGCTGCCATACTCCGGAAGATTTTGTGCAGTTGGCCCATGCGCTGGATCGTGCCGCCAAGACCGTAGGCGTGGATCTCATCGGTGGCTATACCGCCTTGGTGAACAAGTCGATGACTCAAGCTGACCGTCTGCTCATCGAATCGTTGCCGCAGGCACTGAGCGAAACCGACATTGTCTGCTCGTCAGTGAACGTCGGCTCCACCAAAACCGGCATCGACATGGATGCGGTGGCCATGCTCGGTCAGGTGGTCAAAGACACCGCCTACCGCACGCGCGACAACGACAGCTACGGTTGCGTCAAGTTCGTGGCCTTCTGCAACGCCCCGGACGACAACCCGTTCATGGCCGGAGGATTCCACGGGGTCAGTGAGGGGGATGTCGTCATCAACGTCGGTGTTTCCGGCCCGGGTGTGGTTTCCCGCGCACTCGACAGTGCGCAAGGCAAGGACTTTGAAACCTTGTGCGAGACCATAAAACGCACGGCGTTCAAGATTACGCGCGCCGGCCAGCTGGTGGCGCAAGAGGCTTCGCGACGTCTGGGTGTGCCGTTCGGCATCATCGACCTGTCCCTGGCGCCCACACCGGCAGTGGGGGATTCGGTGGGAGAAGTGCTGGAAAAGATGGGGCTTGCCCAAGCCGGAGCGCCTGGAACGACGGCGGCGCTCGCGTTGCTCAATGACCAGGTGAAGAAGGGCGGCATCATGGCCTCCTCGTACGTCGGTGGGCTTTCCGGTGCGTTTATCCCCGTTTCCGAGGATCGTAACATGATTGCGGCGGCAAGCTCGGGTTGCCTGACCATCGAGAAGCTGGAAGCCATGACGTGCGTCTGCTCGGTCGGGCTTGACATGATTGCCATCCCCGGAGATACGCAGGCTTCCACCATTTCCGGCATCATCGCCGATGAGGCGGCCATCGGCATGGTCAATCAGAAGACCACTGCTGTGCGCATCATTCCGGTGTATGGCAAGGGCGTAGGAGAAATGGCCAACTTTGGCGGGTTGATGGGCTATGCGCCCATTATGCCGGTCAACCAGACCTCGTGTGAGGCGTTCGTCTCCCGCACCGGCCGCATCCCCGCCCCCATCCACAGTTTCAAAAACTGATTGCTGTGAGCGCATAGCGTTCGTCAGCTGGGATATATCCGGGAATATTTCGGATGTCAGCCAGTTGTATGTGGCTGTATAAGGATGGATGCTATGTGTCTGGTCCTTACTGTCGTGGTTGTGCGCAGGATGGTGAAGGTAAAGCCAGACATATGGTAAGCTGAATTTCATGACCGTGATGTGGCAGTGGTTGTGCGGTTGTGCGTTGGGTAATGATTGATATGTTGTGATGAGCGAAATGAGTCAAGATGAAGCATGTTGAGTCTGAGACAGGTAGCGTGGACGTTGCTGCATGGCTTATCAGCATGGCGAACAATGCCGAGCATGATATTTCCGTGCTGCCGCTGCAAAAGATGGTCACGCTGACGCAAAGCATGTATGGGTTCACGCATGGTGCCCAAATGTATCAAGAGCCGGTTTATGCGTTTCAATATGGACCGGTCACAAAGCCGGTGCTCAACCTGTATGGGGGGAGTAGAGACTCAATATCGGAACCGAAAACTCAAGTACGCCAGCTGCCAGATGCTCAGCTTGATGCAATCGCGCGTGTATGGAGCCTTTGTGCGCCGTTGACATCAGGACAGTTAGTGCAATTGACGCACGAAGTAGGACCATGGAAACAATATCGCGATGAAAATAATAATTTCAGCGTTATACCATGGCAGGAGTTCTCAGATGCCTGGCCACAGTATCAGCAGCGTATTGAGAATTATGTTGAGCAAAACAGTGGACGGCACGATGAGACTTCGGGAACCTACCGTTTGCCTGCAGATATGATAGGTAAATTTGGGGACAGTATTGCGCAAGCGGAACGTTTTGCACAAACGTATCTGAACAAGCAGTAGGGAATTCTGCGTGAGGCAGCTGGAATTTCCAAAGACATATGTTGTTACTCCAGACGTTAATGTGTGGCTTACGGTGGCGGAGCAATTGGGTGCCGGATTTGATGTGGAGGATTTTTTCATTGCGGTGCGGCGTTCGGATAAGCGGCAGCGTGACGTATTCGCATTGTTTGCCACACTGCTGACCCCGTATGAGGGTGTCGGCAGTGTGGAGGTATGGAGCGGCGTGCATATCATGGAGACGGTGCTGTTCAAGGCGATGCAAGACCGTGATGCCGCTAATGAGGAAGAGCGTGGGCTCGGCTGGGATGCCGGGCAGGCGCAGAGCATAGTGAATCTTATTGTTATCGTGTGCGCGAAGACCGGCGGCAACCATGCCGTACCTCGTTCGAAAACCTATTGCGAACCCCCACTCGACCATGAGGATGGTGAAGTGATGCAGTGTGCGCGCATGGCGAGGTACGAGTCCGGCCAATGTGCTCGCGTATGTGTGACTTACGATAAAGCCATGGTGTGCCATACGGTCGATGCCGTGTGGGTAACGGTTGTGACGCCGCAACAGTGGTGTGAGCAGGTGCAGGGTCGGGAAATACGAGACGCCATGCGCAAGATGATTCCTGTGCGGTAATTATATACGTGCAAGGAACGGGCGGATAAGTTCTGTTTGGCGCAACGGGGAAGTGAGCGGTTGTCAGGCGTTTTGGCGTATGCGCTGTTGTGCCGCCAAGTGGTGTTGCTTGGCGGCACAACCATAGAACATGACGACGTTACGATGTCACGCTTGGGCGCGTTCGGCCATCCAGGCTTCGACCTCGTCGATCTGCTTGGGGATGCCGGCGGAGATCCATTCGGGGCCGTGCTCGGTCATGAGCACGTCGTCTTCGATGCGGATGCCGATGCCGCGCAGCTCCTCGGGCAGCATCAGATCGTTTTGCGCAAAGTACAGGCCCGGCTCGATGGTGAAGATCATACCGGGTTCGATGGCTGCCCCCTGGTAGGACTCGTAGCGTGCTTGTGCGCAGTCGTGCACATCCAACCCCAAGTGGTGTGCCACGCCGCAGGCGATCCACCGGCGGTGCTGCTGGCCTTCGGGGGAGAGGGACTCCTCCACGTCGGCCTTGAGGATGCCCCACTCGTGCAGGCGTTCGGCGATGACGCGCATGCAGGCGTGGTGGATGTCAGAATAGGTGGCTCCCGGCTGTGCGGCCTCAAAGCCTGCCTGCTGCGAATCAAGCACAGCCTGGTAGAGCTTCTTCTGCAAGTCGGTGAACTTGCCTCCCACAGGGAAGGTGCGGGTGATGTCGGCGGTGTACAGGCTGTCCACTTCCACACCGGCGTCGATGAGCAGCAGCTCGCCTTTGCTCACGGTTCCGGTGTTGCGCATCCAGTGCAGCACCGGTGCGTGCGCTCCGGAAGCCACGATGGTGTCGTATCCCACCGTATTGCCCCGCTCGCGTGCCACGGCAGTGAACTCACCTTCCAGCATGCGTTCAGAGCGCGGCTTGCCCATGGCCTGCGGCAGGCGGGTGAGTATGCGGTCGAAGCCTTCCTTGGTGGCATCAACGGCCTTGCGCATCTCGCCGATCTCATATGAATCCTTGATCATACGTGCTTCGGCGGCGAACTCGTGGAAGGCATCGTCGAGACGCTCGCCTTCTTGCATGTCCAACCCTGCACTGGTACGAATGGCATCCACCTGCGCGGTGATGGCGGGGTCGGCTTCGCGAATAACGCGCAGCCTGGTGGCCTTGCCTTCTTGCTGTGAGACACCTTGGCTCAGCACGTCGTGCAGGTCGGCAATGTCATGCGTTTCGATGCCGGTCATGGCGTTGAGTTCGACAAGGCCGGCGCGAGGGCCCACCCAGTACTCGCCGTAGTGCGCATCCTTGTAGTAGGCTTCGGTGCTGTTGTCTGCGCGGGGGGCAACGAACAGTTCCGGCGTGTGCCCGGACTCGCCGCTCGCCGAGCTGTTCGGTTCCAGCACGAGCACGGCGCCGGCCTCGTAGTCCTGGCCAAGTCCGGTGTAATAGGAGAACGACGTGTCGGGACGGAACGCATAGTCGTCGTCGTTGCTGCGCACCTTGGGCGTGCCGGCGGGAATAACGAGACGGTCGCCGGGGAAATGTTTGCTCAGCGCTTCGAGCCTCGCGGGGGTAAAGGCGCTGGATTCCAAGGCCTCGATGGCGGGCTCCTGATTGTCCCAGCCGGTTTTCATGAACTCTCGGAACGTGTCGGAGTTCGGGCGCAGGGAACGGTTGTTGACCCGGTCGCTCAACGCTTGGTTGTGCGGTGCCGCCGCAGCCTCCCTAGCCTCGTATGTCTTGTCGTTGTCGGTGATGACAGTGCTCATGGCCTCTCCTCAAAGTCAAATCTCAACGTATGGAGTCGAGCGTATGTACGCTCCCATCCTAGGCTTTGCCTTGAACCGTCTTGCAAGGTGGTGCTTGGCTGACCGTTCACCGTGCAAGAAACAAGAGGCGGGATATGGGCAAGCCACATCTTAGAATGAGAGGCGGTATTCGCGGCCTGTTTCACGGCATGCGCCGCTTGCACGAGGTTAGGGCGAGAGAGCAGAGGTTCCATGTCATTCGAACATCCCAACACCAGCACATCCATCCGCAAGGTCGAACGTGAGGTCATGGACCGTCCCACCTCGCACCTGGACAAAGTGCACGACCTCAAATGCATGAACATGATGCTCGATCTGCTGGGACATCCCGAGGAATCGATGCGCATCATCCACGTCACCGGAACCAACGGCAAAGGGTCAACCGCGCGTATGGCCGAGTCCATCTGCCGGGCCTACGGCATGCGTACCGGCTTGTACACCTCTCCGCACCTGGAACGCATCAACGACCGCATCAGCGTGGACGGGCACGAGCTGAGCGACGAGGATTTTGTTGACGCGTGGCTGCAAATCAAGGATTTTGTGGCGTTGGTGGACCGGCAGATGGAAAACAACGGCGCCCCGGCTATGAGTTTCTTCGCCGTGCTCACCGCCATGGCCGTATGGAAGTTCGCTGATGCGCCAGTCGATGTGGCGGTCTTTGAAGTGGGTATGGGCGGCCTGTACGATGCCACCAACGCGCTGACCGCAGATGCGGCGGTCATTGGGCCGGTGGACCTGGACCATACGCAGTGGCTGGGCGACACCGTTGAACAGATAGCCCGCGAGAAGGCAGGGATCATCAAGCCGGAATCAACCGTTGTCATCGGTGCTCAGCCGCACGAAGAAGCGGTCATGCCCATTCTCGAAGATGCGGCGGTGGCCGCCCATTCCACCATGGTGCGCGACGGCGAGGAGATGGAGGTCGTCTCCCGTGCGCCGGCCGTAGGCGGGCAACTGGTCACGCTGCGCACGCCTGGTGGGGTGTATGAGGATATTCCGGTAGCGAAGTTCGGCGAACATCAGGCGCATAACGCGCTCGCGGCGCTCGCAGCTGCCGAAGTGGTGATACCGGTGGCCGGGGCATTGAGCCAGGAGGTCGTGGCCGAAGCGTTGGGCGGGGTGAAGATTCCCGGTCGCATTGAGCAGGTGCGCACGTCGCCAACCATCATCATTGACGGCGGGCACAACCTGAACGCTGCGGAATCGCTGCGTCAGGCGCTCGAGGAAAACTATGATTTCGAGCAGCTTGTCGGTGTCGTCTCCATGATGAAGGACAAGCAGGTGGAGGAGTATCTGGGCACGCTGGAGCCGATTCTGAGCCATATCATCGTTACCGGCAATTCCTGGCGCGAGCGTGCCATGACGCCTGAAGACCTTGAGGAAGTGGCGGTGCGTGTTTTCGGCCGTGATCGCGTGACCCGTGTCGACGACCTGCCCGATGCCATCCAAACCGCGGTCGACATGGTGGACAGCGAAGATGAAATGGGCGTGGGGTACGGCCATGGCGTGCTGATCTGCGGAAGCTTTGTGCTTGCGGGAGACGCTCGCACACTTCTCAAGGAGCGGCATGACGCCAATCTGGCCAAGTCCAAGGGCGAGCGTGTGCTCGACGCTGAACCGGCAGACGTGGCTCGCGAGGATGGTTTCGACGGTACCGAAGACTTCGGCGGAGATTATGGCGAGGCAGCGGCTGCATCTGAGGATGATGCGAACGACGATAATGGGGACATCGTTTCTCAGATTTTCGGCTCCACCTTCGGTGATTTTTCCGATGAGAGCTGATTGCGCTGGTGTGTGACTGACAGGAGCGCGTGCTGGCGACGGTGGTGCCATAAGAGTAAGCTACGTTACATTAGGAACGCAGAATGAGACGGGTGCCACGGTAAGCCATGTATTTGAAAGAGCTGACGCTTCGCGGATTCAAGTCGTTCGCGTCGGCTACCACACTGCGCTTCGAGCCGGGCATTACCGCAGTGGTGGGGCCCAATGGCTCGGGTAAATCCAACATTGTCGATGCGCTCACTTGGGTGATGGGCGAACAGGGTGCCAAAAATCTGCGCGGCACCGCCATGGAAGACGTGATTTTCGCCGGTACGTCCGACCGCCCTCCGTTGGGCCGCGCCCAAGTGAGCCTGACCATCGACAATACCGACCGTTCGCTCGACATCGACTACACCGAAGTGACCATATCGCGCACCATCTTCCGCGGGGGAGCCTGCGAGTATGCCATCAATGGTTCATCGTGCCGGCTGCTTGACATCCAGGAGTTGCTCTCGGATACCGGTCTGGGACAGCAGATGCACGTCATTGTCGGGCAGGGGAGGCTCGATGCGATTCTGAAAGCGGATCCTGCCGGTCATCGTGCGTTCATCGAAGAAGCGGCAGGCATCCTCAAACACCGCAAGCGCAAGGAGCGTGCCCTGCGCAAACTCAAGCACGCTGAAGACAACGTGGCTCGTACCGACGACTTGCTGCAGGAAATTCACCGACAGCTCGGTCCGCTCGGAAGGCAAGCCAAGATTTCCCGGCGTGCCGACGGCATACAGGTCACGCTCAGGGACGCCCAGGCACGATTGCTTGCCGACGATGCGCAAGAGGTGGTGGAACAGCGAGAACAGGCGCGTAATCGCATGGGCATGGTGCGCGGGGAGCTGGAAGAGGCTCAGCGCAGCTTGGCGACGATCAAGGAGCGTATCGAACAGGCGGAAGCACTGAGTTCGCGTTCCAGCCCCGCCATCGCACAGGCCAATGAGATATGGCATGACTATTCCCAGTTGGAGGAACGGTTCGAAGCCCTTTCCGCCCTTGCCGCAGAACGCGCTCGCCACGCACGTGAGCAAGTGTCTACAGGGTTCGGGGAAGACCCCGACGTGCTGGAAGCCCGGGCCTGCGAACTGGACGAACAAACCAGGCAAGCGGCTCAGACCGCTGACGATGCAAGATTGGCATTCGATCAAGCCACAGAACAACGTGCCGGAACTGAGAAGCGCTTGGCTGCCGCACGCCAGACGCTCAATGAGCTGCGCCGTGTCTCGCAGCAGCGAGAAAGCCAGAAGTCCGGCCTGCGTTCTCTGCTGGCACAGGAGGAAGCTGCTACGCAGTTGGCGCAGACACGTCTCGCCGATGTTGACTTGCAGCGTGAAGGGCTGCGCCAGCAGCGGGACGACATGCGTGCGCGCAT
The DNA here is from genome assembly GCF_058507935.1 of Bifidobacterium sp. ESL1130. Taxonomy (NCBI): domain Bacteria; kingdom Bacillati; phylum Actinomycetota; class Actinomycetes; order Bifidobacteriales; family Bifidobacteriaceae; genus Bifidobacterium; species Bifidobacterium sp. ESL1130. The sequence continues at coordinate 620,243 of NZ_CP196379.1, forward strand.
CGCTGGGCTGGAACAAGACAGGCCTGCCGATGATGAGCATGATGCCGATCAGCTCGATCAGGCACGAGACGCATTGCGTGAACGTACCGAACGCTTCGAGGAGTTGAGCCGGCACAAGCGTGACCTTGACTCAAACGTCGTTGCGCTCAAAGCCAAGGCCGAGGCGCTGGACGATACGTTAGAGAGTCGTAATGCGGCAGAGGAACTCAAAGCTGATGACGATGTGACCGTGCTGGGTTCGTTGACCGAGTTCATCCATGTGAGCGATGGTTGGGAAGAAGCGGTGGCTCAGGCCTTGGGGCAATTCGCCAACGCGCTGGTGGTGCCGGACGAGCAGGGGGCGGGTGCGGCCTTGCTGCGCGCCAAAAACGAGCATTTGGGACGCGCGGTGGCATTGTACCCGCTGACTGGTGATGGTCGGTCCGGTGAGGGGAATGCTGCTGGCAGCGGTGATGCATCCGGTGACACCGGCGGCGAGACTGGTGCCGGCGCCATGACGAGTAATACTGTCCATGAGCCAAGGGCGGATTCTATGGCGAGTCTGGTTAGCGCGAACGCAGAGGCACACAACCCCAGTCAAGCGGCTTATGTGGTGGAATCGGTGCGTCTGTTGCTGGAGGGCATCGCTGCCGTAGAAACGTTGGATGACGGGTTTGCTGCGGTGAAGCGTGGCTGCAGGCAAGCGGTGACTCGCGACGGCGAGATCGTGAACCCGGTGGGAGCGGTCGGAGGTTCCGCTCTGCGGCAGAGCGACCTGTCCTTGGCGGCCAAACGGGGCAAAGCTTTGGCTGAGGCGGCACAGGTGGCTGAGCAGGCCGCCGAGGTGCAACAGCAGGTGGAGCGGGCCCAGCGCGATCGCGATGAAGCGGGGCGAGAAGTCGATAAACAAGCTACCGCCCGTGCCGAAGCCAGATCCAGAGCCAAGCAGGCTGAGCAATCCCTGCATGAGGCACATGCGGGATTGCAGCGGCTGGATGGCCAAATACGTGCGCTCGACGAGCGTGAAAACAGGTTGCATGACGATCTAGAAGAGCACCAGTTAAAACTGGACGACACCAAAACCGCGCTGGAACGGGTGGATGAGAGTGCTGCGGACGGCACCGATTTCAACGATGTGGAAAACCGCACCGGGCTGCTTGAACGCGAGCTGGACAAGTCTCGTGAAGTCGAGACCAGTGCAAAAATCGCTTGGAACGACGCCAATCGCAAGGCCGAATCCTTGCAACGGCAGGCAGGATTGCTGCACACTCAAGCCAGCGATGCGGCACAGCGGCGTGAACGCATGCAGCGGATCAACGAGCAACGTCAACGTGAGGCAAGCCATGCCACAGCCATAGCCGGCGACGCTCAAGCGGTGGCACGTCTGGTACGTGAACGATTGGAAGCCGTGGGGCAGTATCGCGTGTATCTGCAACGGCAAGCCAGTGGCACCGACAACGAGCTGAAAGCATTGCGTGAACAGCGCAGCCAAGCCGAACCTGCTGTGGCGCAGCTTCAGCGCCAAGAGCATGATCTGGATGTGGAACGTGAGCGTCTGGCGGCGAGATACGGTCAGTTGGAACAGCAAAGCTCCGACGAGCTGGGGCTGGGTCTGGAAGAGTTGGTGCGCGAGTACGGGCCGAACCTACCGGTACCGGTTCTTGACGAAAACGGCAGACCGGTGCCGGTTGCGGGGGCAGAGGCTCTGCCCCCAACATCGGAGATGATGGAGACGGAGTTAGAGAAGCAGCGCGGCACGGACGGTGAAAGCGATGCTGTTGTGCCGTACCAGAGTGTGCCGTACGTAAGACAGGAGCAGGAGAAGCGCGTGCTCAAGGCACAGCGCGACCTGAAAGCGCTCGGTAAGGTCAATCCGCTGGCCACCGAGGAATTCGAGGCGCTGGAAGCACGCAACCAGTACCTGAACGAGCAGCGTAACGATGTGGCCAAAAGCCGGGACGATCTGTTGCAGCTCATCAAGGACTTGGATGCCACCATGGTGGAAGTGTTCCGGCAAGCTTTTGACGACACGGCCACAGCGTTCGAGAAGGTGTTCGCCACCCTGTTCCCCGGAGGTACGGGACGACTGCGTTTGGAAGACCCGGACGATATGCTCACCACTGGTGTGATTGTAGAGGCCAGTCCGGCAGGCAAACGCGTCAAGCAGCTGAGCCTGCTTTCGGGCGGTGAACGATCGCTGACCGCCCTGGCGCTGCTGTTTGCCATTTTTACGGCACGTCCCAGCCCGTTCTATGTGATGGACGAGGTGGAAGCGGCGCTCGACGATCTCAATCTGACTCGCCTGCTCAATGCGCTGAACGATCTGCGCGAACATGCCCAGCTCATCATCATCACCCATCAGCAGCGCACCATGAGTATCGCCGACGCGCTCTACGGCATCACCATGCGTGCCGATGGGGTGAGTGCGGTCATCAGCCAGAAGCTCGACCGTCAAGCGGATGCTGAGCGGTGACAGGCAAAGGTGAAGTCGTCAGGATTGCCGGCGCAACGCCAGAGCCCGGGTCACGGTATCTTCCGCCAGAATGTGCTGTGCGTCAATGATGGGCACACTGGGGGAGGGGAATGCCTCGTCCAGCACCGACAGCTCGGTACAGCCCAAGATTACCGAATCGCACCGGTATTGAGCATGTTCGCTCGTGTCGAGTAGCTCGTGCAATACGTCTTGGTAGCGTTCTTGACTCAACGGTCCGCCGCTTTTCACATCCCGGTAGATCAGATCGTCAACTTTGGCCTGCAATGTGGCATCAGGCGCTACAAACGTATATCCTGCCGCCTGCACCGCCGCTTGGTACACGCCCGAAGCGCGCGACCCTTCAGTGCCCATGAACCCGACCCTTGGATGGGATGAGACAGGGTAATGCTCACTCATATGCCGCACGGCCCCATCGAGCATGTTGAGAATCGGCACATCAGTGAGCGCCTGGAACCTGTCGAACATGGCATGCGCCGTATTGCAGGGAATGGTGATGAACGATGCTCCGAGCGCAGTGGCTTTCTCGATGTCGTCGGCGATGACCGGGAAGGGATCGTCCTGGCTTGCTCCCAGCATGAAATCGGTACGGTCAGGCACCGAGGCGTCGTTGAACACCACATAGTCCAGGAATTCCTGGTCGGTGCGGGCGCCGGTGAGCTGGTTGACCAAACCGATGTAGGACTGGGTGGCGAGCGTGCCCATGCCTCCGATCACAGCGAAGAACGGCCGCCTCATTTCAGATCGGCCTTCTGCTTGAAGAATTCGGCATACCGTTTCTTATAGATGGAATAGGCGTGCCTGATCAGCATGGAGCGTCTGAGATTGCGGTCGTTGCTGTATTCGAGCGTCGTGCCCCAGTCGCCCTTGGCGATCATGGATTCGGCCAGCGTTTTCTCGTTGCCTTCCGCCACGTAGTCGGTGAAAACCGAACGCGGTATTTCCATCCACAGCTTGGACCCGCGGCCAATGGTCGTCTGCCCGTCGAAGGGAGTGTCTTCCACAAGGTCGTCGACGAAATACTTGGCGAGATTGTAGCCGTTGAGCGTCACAAAGAAGCTGGAACGCCCCTGCCGCAAGTTGATTTCGAACAGTTTGTACTGCCCGTCGCGCTCATCGTATTTCATGTCGAAGTTCGCAACGCCCTCGTACTGAATATCTTCCAAGAACGCTTTGATCTGCATGCAGATCCGCTCGTTGTAGTCCGGGATGATGGCCGCATAGTTGCCGACCGCCTCAGGGGTAGGGTCTTCGAGCAGCGGGTGGCCCAGGAACATCATGCGCACTCGGTGATGTTGATCCACGTAAGCGTTGAGCACACGCATGTGGCTGTCGTCGCCGGGAATGAAGTCCTGCACGATCATCTCGGCGCGGTAACCGGCTGCGTAAGCGCGGCGAATCAACGTATCGAGCTCGTCGGCGGTCTCGATGATGAACGCCTTCTTGCGGCCCGGGAAATCAACGTCGAGCCATGCAGCGGAATCCGCCGGCTTCATGGCTACCGGGAAGCTGAACGGCAGGTTGTTATGCTCACCTTGCTCCACATCCTTGGCGGTGAGCACTTTGGTCTTTGGGTGAGGCAGGCCGTAGCGCTCGCATGTCTCGTAGAACGTGTTCTTGTAGCTGAGCTGACGGTTGAGCGCAGGGTCGAGCGTGTTGAAGACGAAATATTCGCCCAGATCGGCCGAGTGCCGGCTCAGCAGGTTGGCGTACAGGTCACCGCAGGGGATGAGCAGCAGTGTGGTATCCGGACGTTGCTCACGCATGCGCTTGCCGTATTCGAGCAGCGTGGAGCGGAAGGTATCGTCGTGCCCGAAATCCTCGACGATGTGCATGTCGACAATGCGGCTGAATCGTGTGGGGGCGAGTTGAAAATGTGCGAACGCGGTGGAAACGATGCCGTATTGCTCATGAAATGCGCGGGCCATGCCATAGGCGTTGATGTCGCTGCCGAGCAGGACTGGCTGAAATTGCTTCATATCTGTAACTCTACCTCAGTGTGATTGCATTGGTGTGATTGACGTTGGTTGCCATGCCGGGTGATGTGCGTTCGGCGTTGGGCTGTGACGTGGATTTGCGCTTGAGAACGGTCTGCAGTGTGGCGCTCATCGCGCAACGGCAGACGGCGCGAACATGCGCTTGACGATGGCTGTGTCACCTTCGTATGGCACGTGTTTGCCGTCGATTTTAATCCACTGTTCCTCGCCCTTGCCGATGATGAGCACCACGTCGAAACCATCGTGCGTTTGCGCCTGACGCAGGGCATGCTGCACGGCCTCGCCCCGCTCGAGTATGACACGCGACGAGGTGGACGGGTCGGTGAGATGGCGCTGCATCTGGGCGCAGATATCCGCCGCGTCTTCACGGTCCGGGTCGTCTGCCGTCAGAACGATTTCGTCGACCCGGCCTTGGGCAGCCTCCACAATGCCTTGGCGCCGGTCGATGGCCTTGCCTCCGGCCGAACCCGTGACCAGTGTCAGACGGGGAGATCGGTCTGCATAACGGTGCAAGGCAAAGTCGATGACGGCGTTCACGCTGGCGAAATTGTGCGCAAAATCGACGATGGCCGCAGTGTTGGTGCTTGAATCCTCGAACTCTTCCATGCGCCCCGAGATGCGTACGGTTTCGATAGCATGCGCGGCATCATGCGCGTTCACGTCCACTCCTGCGCTGCGGACGATGCTCAATGCCGCGGCAGCGTTGGCATAGTTGAAGTCACCGTCCATACTCAAATGGAACAGGGTGTTGTGTGAGGTTTCCGATTCAGTGCCGCCACGCCCCTCGAGAGGAATGTTCGCCTCGCTGCCGCTCACGATTCGGTAACCGGTGCCGCCAAGGTCGGGCCAGGCAAGCGTATCGGCATCGTGGCTCAAGAATTGCCTTGCCTCGTCCTCGGTAGGCTCATCATTGAGCACACGGAAGTGCCGCACGGGAACATGCGCTGCCGCGGCATCCTGTTCGATAAGATCGGCGTGCGTGCAGTCGGCGCCCAACACCAGTGTGCGACTATTGGCCACAAGTTGGCGTTTGCAATGGAAATAATCCTCGAACGTGGGGTGCTCGATAGGGCTGATATGGTCGGGAGAGAGGTTCAGGAACGCACCTACGTCGAAGGTGAACCCGTATACCCGTCCCACTTTGTACGCCTGCGAGGAGACCTCCATGACCAGGTAGCGCATGCCGTTATCAACGGCATGCCGCATCATGCGCAGTGCGTCCAACGATTCGGGGGTGGTCAGGGACGATTCGGCGTAGGTGGTGCCGTCCAAGCAGTTGGCCACCGAAGAGAAGAGCGCGGCCCGGCCCTCGCTTGCTGTGTTGAGGATGGCCTGCGTGAAGTAGGCAGTGGTGGTCTTGCCTTTGGTGCCTGTGATGCCGATGAGGGTCAGGTCACGCTGGGGATGCCCATAGAATTCGTCCGCCAGCAAGCTCATGGCTTGATACACATCATCGACGATGAGCCCCACGGCATTGGTGACTGCGCTGTATTCCGCTTCGGAGACGTAAGCCAGCAGCCCCTGTCCGTCAGCTGAACTCAGGTATTCGGGGTGGAAACGGCCTTTGCAGAACAGCATGGTACCGGTGGTGATACTGCGGGTGTCGTAGGTGAGCGCCTGTATGGGGAGGGTGGAGACAGCGCCGCCGGTACCGGTCTGCTTGTCGAAATCAGCGGGGTTAAGCGACCACGTGTCACCCTGAACCATCTCGCGCAGCATGTGATGCTCGCGCAGCAATCGTGCCGCATCGGCCAACGTGAATGCCATACCCGCCCTTTCTGTGGGAATTCGCCTGAATGTGCAGGGCGAAACGATGAGAAATCTCAAGGAAAGGGTACCGCATGGCCTAGGCGATGGTGCTGCCGATTCAGCTTGCTACGATGCCGGGAAGAGTCGGCTCGCAAGCGGTCGCCGGTCCCAAGTCACAGCCACGTGTCGTTGACGGGTCTGCGACCCCGGCTCTCCAGCCACTTGTTGAACGATTCGCGCCATGTGCCATGCGCTTGGCGCTGCCAATCCATCAGATCCTCCAACTTCAGCGTGTTGATTTGCGGGAACAAGCGAGCCATGGGAGCAATCAAATCGACGGCGGCGATGGTGTCCGCGATGGCGTCATGGAAGTCACCGTGCGGTTCCACACCGTAATATTCAGTAGTGGCGCTCAGGGTGCGCTTGCCGGAACGGTGGGAAACCTCACGGTCGATGACCAGCGGATCGACCACCAGCAGCTCTTCTGGCAGCGGATCCAGTTTCCAGCGCTTCAGATCGCCGGCGATCATGCGTACGTCGAACGGGGCATTGTACGCCAGCAACGGTATGCGCTTGGTTTGAGCTGCAGCAATGACTTGGGCTATCTGAGCTATGGCGACCTGTGGTTCTTCGCCGTTGGCCTGCACGAACTCGTCGGTGAACCCGTTGACTTTGCTGGCTCCTGCTTCGATATGACGGTGTGGGTTCACGAGCCATTGCGCCGTGACATCACCCTCGAACCCGGTCTCGGGGTTGCGCAGCACCAGTGCCGCAGAGACGATGGCGTCACGGCTGGAAGTGCCGGTGGTTTCCGTATCGAATCCTAGAAGATATGAATTGCCGAGCGTGGTTGCGATGTCTTGTTCGGGCGAGTTGTTGATTGCTGTGATGAGTGTGTCTGGTGAAGCATGCATACTTCTATTATGCTCAAAAGGCGCGATACGCCAAGTTTGCATGCACGATTTGTGGACGAGGTGATGCAGTAAACACCACGAATGGTGCAAATCGCGCAATGAGTGTCGGTATGGCACGGCTTGCCATTTACAATAGAGGCATGGAACAGACAATGACAACGACCGTGATGCAGCGTGCAGGTGCTTCTGCCGCCGGGCGGTCAGTCATGCCTGTGAGCATGGAGAATCCCGCAGTGCAGGCCTCTTCTGCGAGCGAAACTTTGGCGGAGAAACGACGTCGGTTTGAGAGTCTTGCGCTTCCCGCTGTAGACAGGCTCTACCGTTACGCCATGAAGCTCACCAATAATCCCGAGGATGCACAGGACTTGGTACAGGACGCATATGAGCGTGGTTTCAAGGCCTTCGACAGCTTCCATGAAGGCACCAATTTTGAAGCTTGGATGACCACTATCGAGCGCAATGCGTATTTCAACCAGTATGCCAAGGCCAAGAGGCGGCCGGCAAGGGCCAACGATGCCACTGGTGAGTACGATGACTGGGACATCTACGCCTCTTCGGAGCATGCTTCCGACGGTTTGAAATCCGCTGAGCAAGAATATCTTGACGCGTTCGCGCCACAGGAGATTATGGCGGCGCTCAACAACCTGAGCCCTGAACGGCGGCAAGTGTTCATCGACACGGCGATTGACGGAAAATCCTATAAGCAGGTAGCCGAGGAGCAAGGTGTGAAGATTGGTACGGTGATGAGCCGTCTCAACCGCGCTCGCACGCAGCTCAAGAAGGAATTGACCGACTACGCGGTGGACCATGGGTATGCTGATCGTCCTGCTGCTGATTCACTTCCGGCGAATCACTAGCGTGCAGGGGATTGAACGTTTAGAATAAGACGGTAATGGTGCGCGTTGAAAGACGAATGCAGTGAAGCAGTCTCGAGAGGACGAACATGAGCGGTGTGGTGCGGCGAACTGTGAGTGCCCGAGGTGAAGTGGATGTTGAGTCAGGCTCGGTGAGCATGAGTGTGACCAGCGCGTACGAGGCGCACGAAGACTCCTCGCAGGTCCATGCCTGCGGTTCGCAATCGCCCGATGAATGTTTTGACCCGGCCTCGTGTTGCGATGCGGCCGAACAGATGCTCATTAGCAGACTCAGGCATATGTTGCGTCCTGTAGCCGCTCCGGAACAACTGATTTCTCGTATTGAATCGACGCTTGACCGGTGCTGTTTGGAGAGCGAGGCACGCGATAGCGTCGAGTGATGCCCTCAAGGTGTCAGTGCATATGAGGTGTCAGCGCATATGAGAATGCCCCTGCAAGCGTGTGCTACAGGGGCATTCTCAATAGGTCTGCTACTCAGGCATTTGGCCTTTTGCCGTGATTGGCTGCCTTCTTGCGGCGATCCTTACGCTTACGTCCGCGCATACCCATGATGGACTCCTTTACATCGGAAAAGTATTCAACTTGGCTTATTCTCGCACACTCGCGCGACTTTCGGCGCTATTTCGCCCGAAAATATGCAACGAGAATATTGGAAGTGTCGCAGCCCCCTACTCAGAGCGTGCTCTACTCAAAGCATGCGCTATTCAAAGCGTGCATTGATGAACAGAGTGGTCGTGCTGGATTCACCCGGCGCAATGGTGATGAGGTCGTTACCGGTATTGAACGCATTGGCATACGCGGTCTGCGGTTCAATGGCCACGCCGGATGGGTGCTTGTGGGCTGCGAACCCGGTGCCGGTGCACATCTGGAACGAGGTGATACTCTTATCGCCCCCCAATCGCACATGCATGCCGTCAGGGCGCGAGAACTCGGCGCAAGTCAGGCCGTCAGCGTCACGCTCCAAGTCGGTCCATGCATCGTCGAATGGCTGTTCGGTGAGTGCTGTGGGCTGGCGCAGGTCGTACTTCGTGCCGTCCACTGGCTCGGTGCCGGTGGGGATGAGGTTGTCATTCACTGTAACGTGCGTCGCCCCGGGAATGGTGACCTGGCATTGAGCGTTTTGAGCGTCGATTTCGTCGCCGTACCCGTTGAACCCGTTGGCGATCCACGGGTGGAGGGCCAACGCCCACGGGGCTGCGACATGGTCGTGGTTCTCTGCGGTCACTTCGATGCCGAGCCCTTGCTCGCTCAAGGTATAGGTGATGAGCACGCGAAGGTCGAAGGGATATCCCTTGATGCCGGGAACTCGCCATGAGAGCGTGACTCTGGCGTCCTCCAAGGCTTCGAGCTTCCAGAAGGAGCGGTACCCGTAACCGTGGATGGCGTTGCCGCGTTCCACTTCGTCGATGGGCAGCTGGTAGTCGTTGCCTTCAAAGGTGTAGGAGCCGTTCTCGATGCGGTTGGGGAAGGGGACGAGCAGCTCGCCGTTGGTGCAGGGCACCGGTTTGTCGGCATCCCACGGCACGATGACGTCTTTGCCCTGGTAGGTGAGTTTGCGCAGCGTGGCGCCGAGCTCGGTGACTACTGCCGTGTAGTCGCCGTAAGTGATGGTGAACTGTTGGCCCGAGCGGGGCGGGATTGGTGCAAATGCCATGGTTTCCTCCTCAAAAGTGGCAGTGCCTCCCACTCTACTCCGGTTTGAGGAGGTGCGGAATCGCTGTCATCTTGATCATAGGAGCGAGTGTAGGTGAGCGACTGTGTGGCATCGGGGTTGGCGGTGCTGCCATCTCCCAGCTGCATGAATTGATTGTCACCCCAAGCGTAGAGGTTTCCGTCGGAGCCGATGGCCATGTTGGAATGATAACCTGCCACGATGTGGGTAAACGTACGTCTGCAGGGACATGGCTCATATCGGCGGCAGAAGGCACTTCGGTTGGTGATGGTGCCGTCGCCGAGCTGTCCTTGGTCGTTAAGACCTGTCGAACACAGCGGATGGCTCTCTTCTGTGAGGTATCTGTTGCGTTATTGGTGTTTCACTGGTAGCATTGCAGTAAAGGTTCCACTCGGCTGACAAGAACTCCGGGAGTTCTTCGGTTCTGTATGTAGACCCGATAGGCCGGGTGGTCATTTCGTCTTATGCAATGGCGACATGAGTTATCGAGGTGTTGTCTGTTTTAGTAACCTGAATGCGTCATGTTTGTTGGATTCCAAGTCAACGAACGCGGCATGAGCGATGTAGTCCGCAGCTTGACCGTTAAAATCGTAGTTGACGCTGTGGAAGTAGATGCTATATTCACATGAATGTTGGATTGTCTTGAGTTCTGACTTAGAAGAAGGCTCCTCCGGGAAACCGAAGGAGCCTATCCGAGCTATGTCATCTGCTGACATGCGCCGTCTGTGCCTGCTAGGCGAGTCTTACTTGGAGAGCTCTGCGAAGTAGAGCAGCGTGCGGATCATGTTGCAGGTGAAGCCGTTCTCGTTGTCGTAGAAGGCGACGGTGCGCACCAGGGTGGTGCCGTCAACGGTGTTCACATCGGTCTGGGTGGGGTCGAAGACGCCGCCGTGGGTGTCGCCGATGATGTCGGAGGAGACGATGCCGTCTTCGTTGTAGCCGTAGTACTCGGTGTCCGAGAAGGCCTTCTTGAACGCGGCGTTGATCTCGTCGGCGGTGACTTCCTTGTTGAGCACAGAGGTCAGCTCGGTCAGGGAGCCGTCAGGAACGCCCACGCGCTGTGCATGGCCCTGCAGCTTGCCTTCGACGGAGGGCACGACCTTGCCGATGGCCTTGGCGGCGCCGGTGGAGTGCTCGATGGTGTTGATGGCGGCGGCGCGGTTGTTGCGGCCCTTGGGGTAGCGGGGGCCGTCAAGCAGCATCTGGGTGCCGGTGTAGGCGTGGATGGTGGTCATGTAGCCCACCTTGAGGCCGAACTCGTTGTCCAGCAGCTGCACCATGGCAGCCAAGGAGTTGGTCGTGCAGGAGCCGGCGGAGACGATGTTGTCGCTGGCCTTGAGGGTCTCGTGGTTCACACCGTATACGATGGTGGGAGTCTCGGCATCCTTGGCGGGAGCGGAGATGAGAACCTTCTTGGCGCCTGCATCCAAGTGAGCCTGGCTCTTCTCGGCGGAGGTGTAGAAGCCGGTGCACTCGAGTACGAACTCCACGCCATCGTTCTTTACCCACGGAATGTTGCGGGCATCCTTCTCGGCGTAGACCTTGTATTCCTTGCCGTCCACCACGATGGCGTCGTCGGTGGAGGTGACCTCGACCGGGGTGCCGTCGTCGTGACGGAAGGTGCCCTGCGTGCTGTCGTACTTGAGCAGGTAGGCCAGCATGGACGGGGTGGTCAGATCGTTGATTGCCGCGACCTCGATGTCACCGGCTTCGCCACCGCGAGCCTGCAGCTCGAAGATGCGACGGAAAGCAAGACGACCGATACGGCCGAAACCGTTGATACCAATCTTTACAGTCATGTAATTCTCCCTTGGGTATGGCCGGGGCGAACGTGTCCCGACCGTTCTTTGCCAACGTATCCTAGTTTAGCTTGGCTGCTGTACCGAGCGGGGCCTCGGCCCAGTCATTCGGCGTAAAACCGACCAAGATATTGTGAGCGCTCACTATTATCGGCCGCTTGACCAGCATGCCGTCGCTTGCCAGCAGATGCAAGGCTTCGTCGTCGCTCATCTCGGGGAGTTTGTCTTTGAGGTTCATCGCGCGGTACAGTTGCCCGGATGTGTTGAAGAACCGGCGGATCGGCAAACCGCTGAGCCGGTGCCATTCCTTCAGTTCCTCGTAGCTGGGGTGGTCGCTCTTGATGTCACGCTCACGAAACGCCACGTCGTGCTCATTGAGCCAGCGTCGGGCCTTGGCGCAGGTGGTGCAACGCTGGTAACACAGGAACAGCGCCTCGCTGCCGGCCGGTTGTTCGGCTGTCTGAGCTGTCTGCGTTGGTTGTGTTGGTTGCTCTGGTTGCGCGGTGTGAGGCGTTGTGTCGGTGGGTTGCTGTGCTGCGTTGCGGTGAGGTGCTGCGCTGTGTTGTGGTGCAGCATCGCGCTGTGTGATGTCGCGCGAATCGGTGTGTGCGGATGTCATTGATGATGTCCTTTCTGGATCGGGATTGCGAAACAATGTCGTGTCGCTGCTGCGTGCGATCGATTGTGCAGAAGGTCAGCGTGGCGAGGGTGCCAAGGCGGATGTGACCGTGGTGTCGAGCGGCCCCAAGGATTCAGGCATTTCACGTTCGGTGGCAACGCCAGGCAGGGGAGCGCCCGCCGGGAAGACGACCAGAAGTGTGCCATGGCCGACGGTGATGTCGGCTGCGCGTCCTGCGACGAATTCGTTGCTTACTCCTTGCACTGCGGCACTGTCCAAAGAGGCGTTCCTCAGCTCATATTTGAGGCCGGTTTCGCATACTTCGCGTGCGGTGCCGCCGTGCGGAAACACGGACACCATACCGGTCTGGCTATGGGATGTGGCGGGGAAGCTGAGCGTGCCGTCGCTCAGGGCGCAGGTCACGTCGTCCCGACCGTGCAGGAACCCGATACCGCCGCACTGTGCCAGCAGGGCAAGCAGTTGCATGTTCGCAATGGCGTGGTCAGTACGTCCGCCAAGACCGCCGTATATGTGGAAGCGCCGAGCCCCGCGGCTCCAACCTGCTTTGAGTGCAGAGAGCATGTCCGGGTCGTCATGCTCGGGAGGCAGAGTGATGATCGTGTCGGCATCTATTGAGCTTGCGCCTCCTGGGTACGAGTCGCAGTCGCCAATGAATATGTCCGGTCGTACGCCCAGCTCTCGGGCATGGGCGGCACCGCCGTCCGCCGCCACGACCAGCCATTCGTCGGGCAATTCGGCAGTGCCCGGTTCGTTGCCGTAATATTCACCCGCCGCAAAAACGACGCAATCATACGTGCTGTTCATGCCCCTACTGTAGCGCGTGCGTTGTCTGGACTTGTCAGACATATCTTATGCGTATCTTAATGGAGTGGGTGTTTTGCTGTCTGTCGGGTTTTGTTTGTTCTGACGTGTGAGCGTTCCTGTGCGGTGTAGATGACGACGGCGTGGTTGCAGGTCAACTGCTATTTCGGATGAGCGTTCCTGATACTTCGGGTGAGCGTTCCTGCTGCGGTGTGGTCTTTCCCATCGAGCTGTAGGATTGCCGTCTTTCTATCAAACTGACTATCAAAATGACTATCAAACTGAACGAGATTTGTGGTGTAGGGCACACATTAATATGTCCGGTACATACGGCTGCGGCCGCCTACCTTCCAAGGAGAGAACATGATTAATCACCTTACCATCGCCACCAATAATCACGATGCGCTAGCCGCCTTCTACGAGGCTGCTTTGGTGCCGCTCGGCTATGTCAAAGCAGTTGAATTCCCTGGAACTTCCATGTTTGCTGACATGCGTGACCACGACGGCGTGTGGATCGCAGCGCCCAAGCAAGGTGTCGTTCCAGCTCCCGGCCACTTCGCTTTCGTTGCTGAAAATGAGGAGCAGGTGCAGACCTTCTATGATGCAGCGCTCGCCGCTGGTGGCACCAGCAACGGTGAGCCTGGTCCGCGCCCCGATTACGGTCCCAACTATTACGCCGCGTTCGTGCTTGATCCCGATGGCAACAACATCGAAGCAGTCTTCGACAAGTAATCTCGACGATTCAGGGCGCCAGTCATAACTTGTGATTGAGGTCGCGGGTCGTAACTGAGGGTACCAGTCGTAATTGGGGTCACCGGTCGTAACTCGTAATCGAGGACAACAGCTGTAACTGAGGACGCGAGTCGTAATTAGGGTCGCTGGTCGTAACTGAGGTCAGCGGTCGTAACTGAGGGGCCAGTTGTGGCGGCATATCCATGTGAGCGACGGTTTTGTAGCGCGTCATACGCTAAGCGCAGCTAAACGGTCGCTTACTTATACTCAGCGACGGTTGTGTTGCGCGGTTGTGTGGTTGCGCAGCTGAACCGTCGCTTATTCGTATTCAGCGTCGGTTTCGGTGCGTGACTTGGTGGTTGTGCAACTGGACGGTCGCTTGTAGGAATTTGGTGTCGGTTGTGTTGCGTGGTTGTGTGGTTGCGCCACCGAACGGTCACTTATTCATGTTCAGCGTCGGTTTTGTGGTGCGGTGTGCGTCGGTGCAACTGGACCGTCGCTCACTTATACTCAGTGTCGGTTGTGTTGCGTGACTTGGTGGTTGCGCAACTGAACGGTCGCTTACTCGTGTTCAGCGTCGGTTTTGTAGCGTGGCATATGCTAATCGCGACTAGACCGTCGCTTACGTGTGTTTAGCGTCGGTTTGGTTGCGTTGTTGAGTGATTGTGCAACAGAACCGTCGCTTATTCGCATTCAGTGTCGGTTTTGTTGCGTGATTTGGTGGTTGGAGTGGTTGGGGTGGTTGCGTGGTGGCTTGTATGCGTGGCTACGTGGCTGGATAGTTCCGCCGTGAAACGGCCGTTCTTGCTATGTCCGGGCGGTTGGTATAATGGCAAGTAGCTTGAGCAATCAAGAAAGTGGGTGCGCCCCACCTGGGAGCTTGTCGTAGCTTCGGGTTCAAGGCATATGGCCTGTTGTGTCAATATGTCGCGCCGTTATGGCGCAGGCAAATATGTCTCATGGATAGATTGAGACTGGTTTGTGTTTGAACTCATCGTTACGGTATGCAGCAGCGCGCTCGCGAGAGCGAATAAGGATTGGAGTTCATCATCAGCACAGAACCACGCATTAACGACGAGATACGCGTCTCCCAAGTCCGCCTGATCGGCCCGAACAGCGAGCAGGTGGGGGTCATCGCGACCTCCGTGGCGCTGAACTTGGCGAAGGAAGCGAATCTCGACTTGGTTGAGGTGGCTCCGAACGCGAAGCCTCCGGTCGCCAAACTCATTGACTACGGCAAGTACAAGTACAACGAGAAGATCAAGGCACGCGAAGCGCGTCGTAACCAGAGCTCGGCCGAAATCAAGGAGATTCGTTTCCGCTTGAAGATCGACGAGCATGACTTCGAAGTGAAGAAGGGCCATGTGTCCCGCTTCCTTTCAGGCGGCGACAAGGTCAAGGTCACCATCATGCTGCGCGGCCGCGAGCAGTCACGCCCCATCGGCGGTGTGGAACTGCTGCAGCGCTTGGCTGACGAAGTGACTGATTTGGGCACTGTCGAGTCCTACCCCAAGCAGGAGGGTCGCAACATCATGATGACGTTGGCGCCCAAGGGCAAGAAGGTACACACTCAGTCCGAGCAGCGCCGTCGCGGTGCTGAGTCGCGCGCTGAGCGCCAAGCTCGACAGGCGGCACGACTTAAGGCCAAGCAGGAGTCCCAAGCGGTTCAGGCGCAAGAGGCGAGTGCGTCTCTGAAGGCCGAAGCTCAGCCCGTCGCAAAGACTTCCGATACCAAGAAGCCGGCAGGTTCTGCTGATAAGGCGAAACCAGCCGCAAAGAAAGCTTCGGCCAAGCCTGCTGGGTCCACCAAACCGGCAAGTGTTGAGACCAAGGCGGAATAACACAGAACTTTGTGCTTCGGCGGTATGTCTAAGCACAGGGCGTCATCAGTTGATACCCATTGACAAGGAGGGCAGCAATGCCAAAGATGAAATCCAACTCGGCAGCCAAGAAGCGCGTCCGCGTTACCGGAACCGGCAAGATCATGCACGCCGGCGGCGGCATGCGCCACAACCTGGAGCACAAGTCTTCCAAGAAGCGCCGCGACCTGTCCCGCGACTCCGTGCTGCCCACCGCACAGAGCAAGACCATGAAGAAGCTGCTGAATCGCTGAACGCGACCTGCCGCAGGTAATATTTAACGTTTTATATTTGGAGGAAAAGTTATGGCACGTGTCAAGCGTTCGGTAAATGCGCATAAGAAGCGTCGCGTCGTTCTGGAGAGGGCTTCGGGCTACCGCGGCCAGCGTTCGCGCTCCTACCGCAGGGCCAAGGAACAGCTGCTGCACTCATTCAACTACAACTTCCGCGACCGCAAGGCTCGCAAGGGAGATTTCCGCAAGCTGTGGATTCAGCGTATCAACGCTGCAGCTCGTGCTCAGGGCATGACCTACAACCGTTTCATGCAGGGTGTGAAGCTGGCTGGCATTGAGCTTGACCGTCGCGCTCTGGCCGAGCTGGCCGTAAGCGACGAGGCGACGTTCAACCTGATCGTCGAGCAGGCCAAGGCTGCGCTGCCCGCCGATGTGAACGCTCCGGTGGCTGCCTGAACCATCTTGTAAGGCGGTTTCCGCCTCAGTAAAGGACTCTGCGCTTATGCACAGGGTCCTTTTGCTATAGGTGAACGGCTGAGGAGTGCTATGGTGTGAGTATGAACACGAAGGGGCAGCAACGAAGCGAGACGGTGGCTGAGCCACTGCCTCGGCCTTCGAACGGACGAAGTGATGCGTCGGATGGCCGCATTGAGATGCCCTCGTTCGTACAGGTCATGCAGGATGGATTCGACCATTTCGCTGCCGTCCTGCGCCGGCGCAGGGTCATTACCGCAGCCAAAGGCGTGATGGTATTCCTGCTGCTCGCCGCACTGGGGCTGGCTTTGTACCTGCCCACCAGCCAATACCTGAACGCACGTAAACAGGAGGCCGAAGCCATCGCGGCCATGAGCCGCGTGCAGAAGTGGCCTCAGGGCAAAATCGCCGATGAATTCAACCGGGCGGAACGTTACAACGCGGCCATTGCCGCTTCGGGGCAGCAATTCATGGGAGAGTTCCCCGACCCGTTCCTGTCCGCAAAAGACAACGGCAAAAGCGGCCATAAATCCAAGAGCGACCGTACTCCGACCAAGGCCGATACGGATCGTGAGTATCAGAGCCTGCTCAACGAGGGCGCAGGTGTGATGGGTGTGGTAGAAGCGCCTGAAATCTCGCTGAAACTGCCGATTTATCACGGCACTTCCGATACTGTGCTCGACAAGGGTGCCGGGCATCTGTATGGAACCAGTCTGCCGGTGGGCGGTGCGTCCACGAACAGCGTGCTCACCGGTCACCGAGGACGCCCGAATGCTCTGTTGTTCACCAGGCTCGACGAGCTGGAAGTAGGCGATGTGTTTTATATCGAAACGCTCGACCGCACCATGGGCTACCGCATTGCCGCCATCAACGTGGTGGATCCAGATGACACACACCTGTACACGGTGGTGCCGGGAAAGGACTTGGTGACGCTCATGACCTGCACCCCCTACGGGGTCAACACGCACCGTTTGGTGTTCACTGCTGAGCGCCGTCCGATTCCTGAGGACATTCCCTACCTGCGAGATGCGAACGGTGACGCGCTTATGGTGTCGGCGGTGACCTTTGTGGCGTTGGCGTTGCTGGGGGTCACGGTGGTGGCGGTGCACAACCGCAGGCGTTGGCCGGTGCGCCACGCTCTGCCGGTGCAGGCAGGGTGAGATGTGATTCCTGAGCTTGAGCAGGGGGCGTGCGTGCGGCTCTGCCGGTGTGGGCATGAGATGTGACGGTTCTGGTTATGCAAGGGTGCTGCCAGTGCCGCTGGTGCTGCTACTGGCGTGATGGATGCGGTGGTGTGATGGCTGGTGCTGACGGGGGCACCGGCTGGTGCACGGGCGAAGTGGCTCTTGCGTGAAGTTGCTTATACTATGCAAAAAGTTGCCTATATTAAGCTGCGGACATAACTTTTGAGTAGCTCTGCTGTTTTCTGAGAAATACCTGATAAATCAGGCAGCAGTGGGAATAATACTGATTTATTACTAGCTAAAAGTAGTGCAGGAAACGAAAATACAGTTCAAACTGCGCAAAATGGTCAGGTTTGTTTAGTGATGCAGTTCACAAGGTCTACTATGTAACTATCAGCCCGATGGTGTTGGTCAATAAGCCGTTCGGCTGGCTACACTAGGAGGTGGGTCTTATGATAGGGAACCGAAATCACGGGGTGCATAGGGGCCTGGTCGCGCTTGCTGCGGCCAGTGTCATCGCGCTCTGCGGCGCGGTAGGCCTGCCGGCTGTCGCTTGGGCGGACAAGCCCGAAGCCGGCGGGGCTGCAGGCGCACAAGGGTCGATCGCGGCGCAGGGCGTCGGGTCGCAGGCAATTGACTACACGCCGAAGCTCTTCAAGATGTTGGCCTACACCAACCGCATGGATACGCGCCTTGACGAGTTTCGCATGGATTTCATGGTGCGAGTGGCCCATGACCAGGTAAACATCGACAATCCTACGCAGTGCGCCAGCGGGGCTGACGTGAGTCAGCCTCGTAGCTGTGGGATTCAGATGTTCTACAACTTCTATCCTGATGCGTCAAACCTCAACCCCAGCAACCCCAATAGAACGTCATTGACGTATCTGAACACGGCCAACGGTCAGGCGGGCGCTGTGAAATGGGCTGAGAATACCTCTCAAGTCTTCACCATCCATTCCATCCTCGCTTCGGGAGACTACGACTATCTGTCAATCTCTGCCGTTGGTGACAGAGCGTTCCTGAATGTGAACAACGGCGCCACTCTCGGAGGCACAGCCATACCGGAGTATGTGTTCGTAGATACCGGCAAACCTAGAACCAGCATAAGCGGGGACTTCTCGTCAGGTGCTCCCAGAGTCAACATAGCTGCCGGCTATTCTGTTCGAGCTTACTCCGGCTTAGGAACGCCCTCTGGAACGACCCAGTACGGCAATGGGCCGCGCTCTTTCGTGGGCTATGACGATAAGCCGACGCTTTGGAGTGATGGACAGTCCAATTGGGGCTTGGTTACAGATTATGGATTCGCGGGTGTAAAAAACGAGTGGAATCAAACCTACACTGCCGAGAACGCTCCCGAAGGCACGGCCCCGCCCTATTCCTTCTTCTTGGACTGGAACAATCCTGCTTGGTTGAATGCGCCTTGTCAGAAGACTACATCTTACTACTTCCAGTGGTTGGGATTGGCAAACGGCAAGGACTGGGTGCCGGTCAGGGATCTGACGCCTACCGCCAAGTTGGTTACCGGGCAGAAGGATGTGACCGGCAACGGCACTTTGGGGCAAGATTCCTCGTTTAACGCTCCTGCTCCGACGAATAGCTGGCCTAACTTCCAACACCCGAGTTCCAACAGCCTCATGGCCACGGATGCCGATGGCAACCTGATGCCGGCGCAGAAGGCAGATGGCTCTATCGACTTCAAGAAAGCCAAGGATGACCAAGAGAGCCTTGACGGCTACTTCAAACTCGTCACGTGGCCGGTTACCACCAATAAAGACGATTCCATCGGAAACTGTGCCGCTGCTCCCTACAAAGATGCATACAACCCGCTCTATGATCAGGCCGCCGCTGCCAAGGGTGTGACGGCAGGCATGCCTCAGAGTGAGGCCCAAGCCATCATGGACAAGGGCTGGGACGTGAACACCGCGTTCTACAAGTTCTCGGTGCCGGCTCCTGAGCCTCCGACCATCGACGAGCCGGACGACAACGCGCAAATCCTCGAGCACCCCACGCTTAAAGGCAGGGGCACTCCCGGCTACACCGTGCATCTCTACGCCGAAGAACCCGGGCACATCATCAGTGAAAGCGATCCGGACAACGTCGGCACGCGAGGCCGCTTCGTGGGCACTGCACTGGTGAACTCGAACGGTGACTGGGAGTTCCAGGACATGCTTGACACCAACCCCAACCCTGGCGGCGTCGGCGAATACACGCAGCGCTACCACGCCTGGCAAGTCGAGCCCGACAGCGGATACGAGCTGGCTTCGAAGTTCTCCAACATCAAGCCGGTCCGGCTGGGTACAGCTCCGGTCAGCCCTGCTCCCGTGGTTAGTTCCGTGGAGGTGCCGCGCACCGTCAACGGAGAGCTGCCCGCAGGATCCATGGTGAAGATTCATGGCACGGCGACCACCTATCAGCCCGGCGAAAAGCTGAGTGTCTACGCGCAGCATGAGGCTGCCGCGAACGCCCAGTCCGTAAGGGGCGCGAGGACCGCGGTGCAGCCGCAGGCTGATCCCGCCCCGGGCGATCTGCTCGCCGAATGCGACCATACGTTCGCAGCGGCCGGCGAGAACCAGCCGTGGACCTGCTCGGCCACGCCAAGTGAATTCACCGCCGAACGGCAGGTGGGGGAGCGGTACGTGATTCGTGCCATCCTCACCAATCCGCAGAATATGCAGTCCGCATGGTCCACCGATACCACGGTGCGCACGATCGATATGACGCCTTCGCACTTTGCGGACGTCGCGCTGGAAGGCACTGGTGCCAACGCCAAGGTGGGAGGAAAGGCCTACCGCCTGCCGGAAGGCACTGAAGGTGACCAAGGTGCCGTCATCACGGTCATCTGGCCCAACGGCAGCACGGGAACCACCACGGTGGCGGCAGACGGCAGCTGGTCGTTCGCGGTACCGAACGGCATGACCTCGGGGTTGACCAAGTTCAAGTCGGACGACACCGAAACCAACGAGTCGGTGACCGTGGACTTCGACCTCAATCTCATCACCCCGATACGTCAGATGCCGATGACCGGAGACCGGCCGCAGAACCTGATGGGCCTGGTGGCCTGCTTGGTGGTGGCGCTGCTCTCCGCGGGATCCATGACACAGACGCTTGTAGCGAGATACACCAAATCCGGAAAGGCGGTGGAGGCCTGATGAATGCGATAGCCAGTCAGCGGTTCGACCGTCTCAAGCGACTGCGGAGATTCTGCAGAAGCCCGGCGGGGTGACCCAACAAGATGTGAAACCCAATGATGCGTTAATGAGAAGGAGATAAGAAAATGAACAGGTATGTAAGCCAGGGAGCCAAGGCTCTCGTAGGAATCGCGGCGGCAGCTGCTACGCTGCTCGCCTTTGCACCGGCGGCTTCGGCGGCCGAAGAACAGGTTGTGTTGGCCGATGGTACAGCCAACTCGACCACCATCACCGTGAACGGCACGAACTCGGCGTTGCGCGAGCACCAGTTCAAGGCGGTGCGTCTGTCCACCTACGGTGGCGCGACGCATGAAGGCCCTGCGCTGAAGTCCGTGAACGTGTCCTCCAACCGTTCCGCATTGCTCACCGAAATGACCGACGCCTATACGACGGTCAGTGGAGAGGCACTGCCCTCGCAGTTCCAAGGCAACCCGCTCGGTGCGGTGGCCAACAAGTGGCTCGGTTTCCACTCCGAGTCCGTGGCAGGCAACTCCGACGAAACCTCGAACAACCACAACAAGGCCTGGGACGGCGACCTGCGTAAGTTCGTCACCAACCTGGTGGGAACCGCAGGGTTCAAGGCGGAACTGAACAAGGCGACCACCCCGGTGGCCACCGTCACGGCTACCGGTGCCGACGACGCCGCAGGAACGGCTGTCTTCTCCGGACTGCCGATGGGCATGTACCTGGTGATCGACACCACCGGTGACGCCGGCAACACGGCGGTGGGAGCGACCAACACCTCGGCTGCCATCCCCATGCTGGTGGGCACGAAGGTGCTCGGCGACAACACGGAGTACGACGACTTCGGCGGCAACGGCGAGCCTTCCCTCGGCGTGGTATCGCTCAAGAGCGATACCCCCATCGTCAAGAAGGAGATGATTTCCAACGGTTCCGCCGCCAAGGACAGCTCCGCCTCCATCGGCGACATGCTCGACTTCCGCATCACCGGCAGCGTCCCGCTGACCACTGGCTTCACGTATTACAAGTACCAACTCACCGATACCCCGACCAAGGGCCTGCAGTTCGACCCGGAGTCCGTGACGGTGGGTGTGTATGACGTCAATGCGCTGCAAACCACACTGGTTGCCGGCACCGACTACACCGTCACCGCTCCTGCGGCCGAAGGCGACCACATCGTCTTCAACCTCTCCCGCGGCATTGTGAAGCTCAACCCGGACCACTACGGCCAGACCATTCGCGTGGACTACAAGATGCAGGTCACCGACCAGGCCGACCCGGCCAACCTCGGCAACGGCATCATGCTCGAGTACTCCAACGATTCCGCCAACCAGCCCACGGACGTGGACGGCAACGGCGGCACCGTGGGCACCGTTGACAACAGGGACGACCCCGACGGACAGGTGAAGATCCACTTCTACGGCTTCACCCTCGAGAACGTGGCCAAGTCCGATGCCAACAACAAGCTGGTCGGAGGCACCTTCCAAGTGGTCGATCCCAACGGAACCACCGTCAAGTTCCTGCGTGACGGCGCCACCGGAGACTACAAGAAGGCAGCCAACCAGGCCAACACCAACGCCACTGCCGACCTGCACCCCTCCGACGGTGTGACCCGCGCCTCCCGCGCCAAGGGCCAGCTGCACGTCGACGGTCTTGCCGCCGGTACCTACAAGGTAGTGCAGACCGAGGTTCCCGCCGGGTTCGGTGCCGCGTGGAAGTCCACCTTCCACGTGACCATCAGCACCGACGCGCCGAACACGCTCGAGGCTCCGGCCTACAGCAACACCACTGATGATTGGAGCTTGGTCACCGCGGGCACTTGGACAGCAGCCGAGAACGCGACCCACGTCATCCAGGTTCGTGAGGTCACATCCTTCTCCCAGCTGCCGATGACCGGCGGTGCCGGAGTGATTGTGGCAGGTCTCACAATTGCCGTGCTGCTCATGGGCGCAGGCGCCATCTACGTCTTCACCCGTCGTGGCGAAAAGGCGTTGAGTCAAGAGGCCTGAGCGGCATATGAGGGCTGACGGGAACGTGGCGCAAGCGGCGTTTCCCAAGCCCTTCCGGAGGCGGCGACACTGCACATGCGGTGTCGCCGCCTCGTCGTGTGTACCGATCGGCAATGTTACGATGACAACCATGAGTGTTACAGCAGGCGCATACGCCGGGCTGCTTGAGCAATTCCTCACCCATACCGGTGTGGAGCGAGGACTTGCAGCCGCCACCGTGCAGGCCTACACCGCCGACCTGCAGCGGTACACCGGTTGGCTGGCGGATCGCGGCATCGACAAACTGAGTGACGTGGACGCCCGCGACATCGAAAACTACATGGTCGTACTCGATGAGCAGGGCAAAGGTGGGCACAGCAGGGCTCGGCATCTGGCCAGTATCCACGAGTTCCACAAGTTCGCGCTCTCCCAAGGCGTTGTAGAGGCCGACGTATCGGCAAAGATTAAGGCTCCCAAGTCCGCCGGCAAGCTGCCTGACGTGCTTTCCGTCGACGAGGTGAGCGCGCTCATGGACGCGGTGAACCCCGGGGAGGGCGACGACCCGGTGCAGCTGCGCGACAAGGCGTTGATGGAGTTCCTCTATGCCACCGGCTGCCGTGTCTCCGAGGCTGTGGGGACGAACCTGGCCGACATCGACTTCACCGAAGCGTTGGTGCGATTGACCGGAAAAGGCTCGAAGCAACGTCTCGTGCCGATGGGAGGCCACGCCGTTTCGGCATTGCAGCGCTATATTTCCCGGGCGCGGGCGGTGCTGGAGGGGAGGGGCAAGGCCACCGTGGAGCGTGAGGCGGTGTTCCTGAACAAGCGGGGCAGGCGCATGTCGCGCCAGTCGGTGTGGGAGGTGGTGGAATCCGCAGGCAAGCGGGCAGACCTGTCCAGGCCTCTCCACCCGCATACCCTGCGTCATTCGTTCGCCACGCATCTCATCCAAGGCGGCGCCGACGTGCGCACGGTGCAGGAGTTGCTGGGGCATGCTTCGGTGACCACCACGCAGATTTACACGCATGTCAGCCCGGAGAACCTCATCGAGATGTATGCTGCTTCGCATCCGCGCGCATGAAGCCGTGCGTAACGACAGGTTTTGCGGGTGCAGTGCGGCGCTGTGCCCAGCCGCACCAGACGGTGAGCACACCCTTTGCTAGACTAAGCGCATGCCTACCGATTTGCTTGGACGAGAATATGAGACCTTCCCGGCGCCGGAGCCGCTGACTCATCGCGGCCCGGCGCGAGTGATTGCCATGTGCAACCAAAAGGGCGGTGTCGGCAAGACCACCAGCTCCATCAACATCGGCGGTGCGCTCAGCCAGTACGGCCGGCGCGTGCTCATCGTCGATTTCGACCCGCAGGGCGCGGCAACGGTGGGCTTGGGCTTTAATGCCAACAGTGTGGAGAACACCATCTACACTGCTTTGTTCGACGCTTCGGTTGATGTGCACGACGTGGTTCAGCACACCAGCTTCGAGAACCTGGACATCATCCCGGCCAACATCGATCTGTCCGCCGCCGAGGTTCAGCTTGTCTCCGAGGTCGGGCGCGAGCAGATTCTTTCCGGCGTGCTGCGCCAAGTGAAGGACGAGTACGACGTCATCATCGTGGACTGCCAGCCTTCCCTTGGCTTGCTCACCGTCAACGCGCTCGCTGCTGCCGATGGCGTGGTCATCCCGCTGGCGGCCGAGTTCTTCGCGTTGCGTGGTGTGGCGCTGCTCATGCAGTCCATCGAGAAGGTGCGCAGCCGCATCAACCCTGACTTGCAGATTTTCGGCGTGCTGGTCACCATGTATACCCGCACGTTGCACAGTGAAGAGGTGTTGCAGCGCATCTACGAGGCGTTCGGCGACGAAGTGCTGCATTCGGTTATCTCCCGTTCCATCAAGCTGCCGGATTCCACGGTGGCCGCGGCCCCCATCACCATCTACGCCCCGGAACACAAGACGGCGAAGGAATACCGCGAGACCGCTCGCGAACTCATCGCCCGTGGCGTGATCGACTGACCTCGAGCGAAGGCGGCAGCATGCGCGGCGATGGTTCGCAGGGTTCGGACGGCACGCTGCGAACGCAGGAGCATGCCACCGGCTTCATGGTCGATCTTCCAGCTTATGCCGGCCCGTTCGACGCGCTGCTTTCCATGATCGCCAACAACAAGCTGGAACTGACCCAGATATCCCTGTTCGCCATCACCGAGGAATTTCTTGACTACGTGCGCTCGCTCGACCTGAGTCGCAATATGGATGAGGCCAGTGCCTTCATCGACGTTGCGTCCATATTGGTGGAAGCCAAAAGCGTGGCCCTGCTGCCTGGGGGGCTCGATGAGGAGCGCGACGAGCAGAGCTTGGAGGCGCTGCGTGAACGCGACATGCTCTTTGCCAGACTGGTGCAGTACCGCGCGTTCAAGGGTGCCGCCAGCGACTTTCGTGAGCGTATGCAAGGCAATGCCGGCAGATACGCCCATCCTGCCGCCCTCGATTCGGCAAGCCGGGACGCATTGCCGGAACTGGAATGGACAATGAGCCCTCAAGAGTTGGCGAGTTTGGCCGCACAGGTGATGCGCAACGCGCCTGCTCCCCAAGTTTCGGTACGGCAGCTCCACGTCTCCAAAGTGGACTTGAAAGCCCAGTTACGCATAGTAGGTTCCCGTCTGCGCGCATTGCCTCAGGGCGAGTCGCTCACCTTCGACGAGCTGGTGCAGGGGGCGAGCAGACTCGAGGTGGTGGCTCGGTTTCTGTCGCTGCTCCTGTTCTTCAAACAGGGATTGTTGCGCTACCGGCAGGACGGTCCATTCGAGGACCTGCACCTGCGCTGGTCGCGCGACGGTGCGGCGAACGGTTCGGCGACCGACGGCACGAACGGTGTTGAGATGGACATCAGTGAGGATGACTTTTCATGATTGACGAGTATGCACAGGGCGATACTGTAGACGGTGATGCCATGGACGGCGATACCACCGGCGGTGATAACACGGACGTCAACGATATGGGTACTGCCGCCGTGGGTTCTGATGTCTTGGATGGTGATGCCGCCCAAGGCACGGTCGGCGTGCAGGGTGTGCTCTACCGAGGGGTGTCGGCGGGGGAGGGCGCATGTGACGTGGATGACTTCCCCGGAGGTCTCATGGCATGCCTCGAAGCGGTGCTCATGGCGGCCGATGAGCCGCAGAGCGACGAGAATCTGGCACGGGTGCTCGGTGTGGGGGTAGCTCGCGTATCTCAGGCGCTTCAGTCGTTGGCTGCAAGTTACGACGGCACCGCACCGGGCAGTGGATTCCACGGGTTCGAGCTGCGGCATTCCGCTCGCGGATGGCAGTTTGGCAGCCGGGCGGTATTCCAGCCGGTCGTCTCTTCCTTCGTCACTGATGGGCAGAGCGCAAAACTGTCGCAGGCCGCACTGGAAGCCTTGGCTATCATCGCTTACCAGCAGCCGGTCACCAGAGCGCGTGTGGCCGCTATTCGTGGAGTCAACTCCGATGGCGTGATTCGCTCCTTGACCGCGCGAGGGCTGGTACTTGAATCCGGTGTGGACCCCGACTCTCGTGCGGCGTTGCTGGTCACGTCGGCGTTGTTCCTTGACCATATGGGTCTGGAATCCTTGGATGATCTGCCGCAGTTGGCACCGTTCATGCCCCGGGCCGGCGAGGTGCTCGATCAGGCCGGCGTTGAGGTTGATCCGCTCGCTCAGGGCTTGTAGATGGTGCGAACTGTCACAATGTCTCGTTACCATGGTGAAGGTTTATGCTTTCCATCTGGAGGGCATGTCAGATTGTTACCGAACAACATCAGAACAGGTGAGTAGGAGAGGCTTTTTATGGCGGTACGTGGTGATATTCGAAATGTGGCGATCGTGGCTCACGTCGATCACGGCAAGACCACGCTGGTCAACGCCATGCTTCAGCAGTCGCATGTGTTCTCCGAGCGCGAAGAGGTGCCGGATCGTGTGATGGATTCCAACGATTTGGAGCGTGAGAAGGGCATCACCATCCTCGCCAAGAACACGGCTGTGGAATATCACGGCCCGTTGGCTGAGAAGTACGGCGAGCCCGATGGCATCACCCTCAACATCATCGACACCCCCGGCCACGCCGACTTCGGCGGCGAGGTGGAGCGCGGCATCTCCATGGTCGATGGTGTGGTGCTGCTGGTGGACGCCTCCGAAGGCCCGCTGCCGCAGACCCGCTTTGTGCTGCGCAAGGCGCTTGAGGCCAAGCTGCCCGTCATTCTGTGCGTCAACAAGGTGGATCGCCCCGATGCGCGTATCTCCGAAGTGGTCTCCGAGACCACCGACTTGCTGCTCGGCTTGGCGCAGGATGTGATCGAAGAGGGCGTGGATCTCGACCTCGATTCCCTGTTGGATCTGCCGGTCATCTACTGCGCGGCCAAGGCGGGCTTCGCTTCGCGCAATCAGCCCGAGGACGGCGGCGAACCGGACAACAAGGACCTGGAACCGCTCTTCGACACCATTATCTCCAACATTCCCGCCCCCGAGTATGAGGAAGGTGCGGCGCTGCAGGCACACGTCACCAATATCGACTCCTCCGACTATCTGGGCCGTCTGGGTCTCGTGCGCATCTACAACGGCACGCTGGAGAAAGGCAAGCAGTACGGTCTGTCCCGTGTGGACGGCTCCATCGAACATTTCAAGCTCACCGAGATTCTGCGCACGCAGGGTCTGGAGCGTACTCCTGTAGAGCAGGCCGGTCCCGGAGACATCGTGGCTGTGGCAGGCGTGAACGACATCATGATCGGCGAGACCATCGTTGACCAGTCCGATCCCAAGCCCCTGCCGCTCATTCACGTGGACGACCCGGCCATTTCCATGACCTTCGGCATCAACGATTCGCCGATCGCCGGCACCGAGGGCAAGGATCACAAGCTCACCGCACGCATGATCAAGGATCGCCTCGACCGCGAGCTCATCGGCAACGTTTCCATCAAGGTGGAGCCTACAGACCGTCCCGATGCCTGGGAAGTGCAAGGCCGCGGCGAGCTGGCGCTGGCCATCCTGGCCGAGCAGATGCGCCGCGAGGGCTACGAGCTGACCGTCGGCCGCCCGCAGGTGGTCACCAAGACCATCGACGGCAAGATCAACGAACCTATGGAAGCGGACACCATCGACGTGCCGGAAGAGTACATGGGCGCCGTCACGCAGCTCATGGCCGACCGCAAGGGGCGTATGGACTCGATGAGCAACCATGGCTCCGGCTGGGTGCGTATGGAGTTCACCGTGCCTTCCCGTGGCCTCATCGGCTTCCGTACCGCGCTGCTCACCGCCACCCGCGGCACCGGCATCTCCAGCTCCATCTCCGCGGGCTATGCCCCGTGGGCCGGCGAGATTTCCACCCGCCAGAACGGTTCGATGGTCGCCGACCGTCAGGGCACCGCCACCCCGTACGCCATGCAGCGCCTGCAGGCTCGCGGCAACTTCTTCATCCAGCCGCAGTCCACGGTCTATGAGGGCCAGGTGGTCGGTGTGAACAACAAGCCTGAGGAGCTTGATGTGAACGTGACCTTGGCCAAGCACATGACCAACATGCGCTCCGCCACCGCCGACGTGCTCGAGACCCTCACCCCGCCTATCCAGATGAGCTTGGAGGAGTCGCTCGACTTTGCCAACGAGGATGAGTGTGTTGAGGTGACGCCGGAATCCGTGCGTGTGCGCAAGGTGATTCTGAACCGTGACGAGTGGTACAAGTGGCATGCCAAGCAGCGCCGCCAGAACGCCGCTAAGAACAAGTAGTCCGCAGCTCCGGGCTTGAGCGCCGTCCACCTTATTGTAGAGGTGGGCGGCGCTTTTGTCTGTGGTGAACGGCGACTCCTGGTTCTATGTGCGCTGTGGAGAATGACGTCCGGTTTGTTGTGTTTGCCCCTGTACGCTGGCAGACGGCTTTCTCAGTAAATAGGCAAATATGCATAGAATAACCAATGGAATTGCGACAAATACTGTACGAAAGCTGCTTTAAAACCACTTCTGAACTATGATTTTTCTTACTAATTACACATATAGCTTACTGGCGACTAATTAAATAACGCTTTCTTCCTACACTATTGTGCGTAGTGCTGTAAGGTACACGTTGCATGCTGCGCATCGTTCCGCCGCCAAGTCGGTATCCGGCCCGGATCGTATCGGCGTCAGCACAAGAGAAGAGTAGGAGAACAATGAAATCCCGACTTATGAAAAGGCTCAGCGCTGCTGCAGCGGCACTGATAGCTACCGCCTCGCTTGCAGGAGGATGCGTGACGGCAAGCGCGGCCCCGTCCCCCAGTTCGGCGACGCCAAATCTCACCATCAGCGGCGTGGGTGGCGAATCCTTGAGTGGTCACTCGTTTGACTTTTACCAGATTGGTTCATACTCCAACATCGAGCTGACCGATGCAACTCCCAAGACCGTGAGGTCGCTCTTTGTTGACAAAGTCAGCGACTCTGTAGACCAGTGGATCGGCTCGCAGGCCGGCATCTCCCAGCATTCGAAAGACATCAGTTTTGTAGGCGAATTACTGAAGGCAAGCGATAGCGATCGTGCCGTCGATTCGGCAAAACTGGGCAAAGCGCTTGGTGCGTCCGGTGCGCCTTCGGCCACTCTGTCCAAGCAGACCACCAATCAGAGCAAACTCAGCGTATCCTTGCCTCAAGGCGTGTACCTCATCGCCGACTCCCAAGGCCATCCGATGATAGAAGGTACCACGGTTGACGATAACGGTACGCAGCTGAACTGGGAGAATGGTTTCTCGTCTCCTCTAGGCCAGGTGACCGTGAAGAGCACTGATTCGCAACTCACCATCAGCCATGTCCCCTTCGGACAGACCCGCAAAACGTACGTGAAGGGCGACCCGGCTGGCGATATGGCCTTGACGACCGGTATGCGGTATACGGCGAACGTGACGTTTACCACGCCTGCGATAGGAACGGCAAACGGTATCACCGCCACCATCAGGTTCCCGAAATATGTGGATATCAAGGATGCAACGGCATATTATCGCGGTGACTCCGGCCAATTTGTAAGCATTAACGATGCCAAGCCGGTCATCAATCAGACAAGGAATGCGGATTACAGCGGTGCGTCGGTGACTTGGAAGCCGACGATAACCCAGCTGGATAACCTGCTTTCGCGCAAGATCGACATTTCCGTCACCTACAAGAATTTGACGGACCGTCCCTTCGCCGGAACTGTCGCTGCTGGAGCTGCCAGCCCCGACGCCATAAACTGTGCATTGAATATTGCATACTATGGTGCTAATAATGGCGGCACCAATTACACGGCAACCGATAATCTGTGGACTTCCGACATCGATATCAAGGCTGTGGATTTTGCGCAGCAGGACCAAGCGGTGGCTGGTGCACAATTCAAAATGCTGGATTTGGGGACGAACAAATACATCAAGTACGTCCCTCAGTTCTCCAATGATGAGAATGGCACTTACCCGTTCACTGGCTACGACGAAACGGATGAGGCGGATGCCGGGTATGTGAACACCGGAATCAACGGCATAACGGAAATCAACAACTTCGGTACCGGCAAATACAAGCTGGTTCAGTTTGTTCCCGGGAACGATCACATACTTCCGGTGCCGGTCGAATTCGGATTCGATGTTGACCAGAGGGGCAATATCACCGAAGACAAGGCAAACAGCACCCCAAGTAGTTTGATTGTGAGACTCGATCCATCGGTTGGCGAGAAATACGCACTCGTCACCATCGCCAACATCTCCTCACTGACCGAGCTGCCGCAGACCGGTTCCAAGTATCTCAAGGATTTGGCGCTGGCCGTTGTGGTGCTCGCTATTCTGCTGGTGCTGCTCGCCGCGCTGCTGTCGCGCCACAAGCGCCAGAATTCCGGTCAGTCCTTGGGCTTCTGAACCATCAGGAATGGGTAGTTATGGCACGGCATGATAGGTCGGGTGGCGCTGCAGATCGCGTCGCCGCTCGGCCTGCCTCGCCGCGCCATAAGCGTTCGAGTGCAGCGGGTCGCCATGCGCATGGTGCTCGTCGCAGCGTACGGCTGCATGCGTCCGCGCGCACTCACACGCTGCTTTGGGTGGCCACAGTGGTGTGTGCGTGCGCGGCAGCACTGGTGGTGTGGCTTACTCCCGCGGCTCTCAATGGCGCTGGCTCCTCACATGACGCAGGTGCACATCCCAGCAGTCCTGAAGCCCGGGCTTTGGTCGCTGACGCCCACAGATACAACGTGACTTTGGCGGCAGGGAACGGCGTCGTTCCAGGTCGTTCCTCCAGTTCTCCCTGTGGTGCGGATTTGGCAGGACGTTCCGATTCGCGCTACCAGAATCTGCTGCCGGGCGAGCAGATGGGACGCATCGTCATCCCGAAAATCAGTGTGGACATGCCCATCAGCCATGGCGCCGACGACGAGGCCTTGGCCAATGGTTCCGCAGGTCATCTCTACAACAGTTCGCT
The DNA here is from genome assembly GCF_058507935.1 of Bifidobacterium sp. ESL1130. NCBI lineage: Bacteria > Bacillati > Actinomycetota > Actinomycetes > Bifidobacteriales > Bifidobacteriaceae > Bifidobacterium > Bifidobacterium sp. ESL1130. The sequence continues at coordinate 651,200 of NZ_CP196379.1, forward strand.
GCCCGTGGGCGGCAAAGGCACTCGTGCCATCATCTCCGGCCATCGTGGTGCCGGAGAATTCAGTGATTTCATACGTTTGGGCGAGCTTGTCAAGGGCGATCTGCTGTGCATCAAAGGCGGTGCGGCAGGCGATTTGTGGTATCGCGTCGAGAGTGTGCGCCAAGTCGGGGCCAACACCGACGGCGCTAGTCTCGAACCGGTGCCCGGTCGGGACCTGCTCACGCTGGAAACCTGCACGCCGCTGTTTGTCAACTCCGCTCGTCTGCTCGTCACTGGGCATCGGGTCAATGCCCCTGCAAGCGTGCCGTCTTCGCAGCGCGACAACACGCGCTCCGGGGCGTTGCTTGCCATTGTGGGACTGTGGCTGGCCGTTCTGGCATGCGACCGAATCGGTGCTCCCTCCATGCGCGCCTACCATTCCGGTGACCCATACCGCAGCTAGCTATACCGTAGCGAGCAATGCCGTATGGTCAAGTGAGCTCGCCGCCGCTGAACGTATACGCGCCGTCGCGGCCTTTCCGGTGCCGAATTTATGGCTGACAACCCGGTGAGGCATACTTGGCGTATGGGAACTTCTCAGGATACGGTGCGGCATATGGCGGTACCACAAGACGAGGAGCCAGCGCCGTGGAGCCATAGGATTCCGGCGTGGGCTCGTCTGCTGGTGTGTGCTGCGGCCGGTGCTGCGGTGGCGTTTGTGGGCACGCTGGTGCATCGGGCAGGAGCTTCGGCCAACGTGCCGTACGGCCTGCTGTTGGCGTTGACGGTAGTGGGCATGTCAGCATGGGCTGCCCGGGCGCGCAGCGGTGCGGTTGGCCTGGCGGTGCACCTTATTGTCTCGTCCGTGGTGTCAGCGCTGTTTCTGTTCGGTGTGACCGGAGACATTCTCGCACCCATCGGCTTCGGCGGAAAAGTGCCGTTCTTCAGTCAGAACGCCGGATATTTCTGGACGTTTGGTGCCATCATTGTGCAGGTGGCGGTGCTGCTGGTGCCTCGCCGGTTTGTCTCCGGTAGTGCGGCGGGCGCGCGGGAAAGATGAGATGAGAACCGTATGAGACGTATGACAGATATGACAGACGTGGCAGATATGACAGACGTGACCGATTCCGCGCATGCGGACCGCGCTGCACACACCGCGCACGTGCCACAGCCGGAACCGGGTGTGCGGGGCACCGTCGCATCGCGTGCCGTCACACCGTTGTATTTCCTTGGGCCCGAAGGTTCGTTCACACATCAGGCGGCGCTCGAAGCCGTCCGCGCGTTGGGGAAGCAGGACCTGAAACCTGAACCGTGCGGCACTGCCATGCAGATCATGGAACATGTGGAACACGGCGAGGGCTGGGGTGTGCTGGCGTTGGAGAACAACGTCGAAGGCTATGTCATGCCCAATCTCGACATGCTTATCGACGCGGCAGGCACTGCCGGCATGCTGCGCCTTGGCATCGATATCACCTTCGATGCGTTCGTTCGTCCCGAAGAGGGGGCGCTGCGGGACAATCGCATGGCACAGCATGCTGCCTCGCCGGCTGGCACTGTGCTGCATGAGGTGAGTGCCCACCCGCACGGGTTGGCGCAATGCTCCAACTTTGCCCAACGTCGAGGTCTGTCGTCTGTGCCCGCTGCTTCCAACGCGGCGGCATGCCGTGACATCAAGCCCGGTCAGGTGGCTTTGGGACCGTCCATATGCGGTGATTTGTATGGCTTGGAAACATTGGAAACCGGCGTGCAGGACTATGACGGCGCGCGCACCGATTTTGTGGTGGTGGCACCCCGTCGGCAGGTCATCTCCAGGTTGCATGCCGTTCGTGCTCAAGGCACGGAACGTTTCGAGACGGTCGTCACCGTGGTGCCGTTGCATACCGGCCCCGGCGTGCTTGCCAACCTGCTGGATACCATACGCGATGCCGGGCTGAACATGACCAGCTTCATTTCGCGCCCTATCAAAGGTCATGAAGGAACCTACAGCTTCATTGTCACCCTCGACGCGGCGCCATGGCAACCGCAGTTCCGCAGTGTGCTTGAACGTATCGTCTCCGCTGGTGACTGGGCCAAGACCTTGGCCGTCTATCCGCGCGGAGAGCGGCCGAATCCGCCGGTGAGCGCGTGGATGCTGCCGCAAGGTGGTGCGCGCGGCAGTGCTGAGGGCTCTGAACATACCGGCACTGCACATGCACACGGTGATGATGTGGCCGGACTTGCGGATGCGGGCATGAGTGAGTGGCAGGAGGAGCTGTTATGGTGACGACGGTTGGCATTGCAGGGCTGGGACTCATCGGCGGGTCGTTGGCCAAACGGCTCGTGGCTCGCGGCGTGCGCGTGGTGGCATGGAATCATCGTCCTGAACCGTATGCTGCGGCGCGCCAAGCAGGCATCGACTGCATGGACAGGCTCGAGAATGTGGCGTTGGCGGAGCCGGACGTGCTCATGCTCTGCAATCCGCTCAGCGTCATGCCAGACATGTTGCATGCCCTCAAACCGGTGCTTAACCCGCAGACCACCACATTGAGCGATGTAGGCAGTGTGAAAGGGCAGGTGCGCGAGCAGGTCGAAGACGCAGGGCTTGCGGACTGTTATGTGGGGGCGCACCCCATGGCAGGCAACGAACATTCCGGGTTCGCCGCGGCCGATCCCGCGCTGTTCGATGAAGCCTTGTGGGCGCTCACGGTTGACCGGGACACCGAATATTGGCGGTTCGAGCAGGTCGCCCGGCTTGTTGTGCAATCCGTGGGCAACCGCATCATCGTGCTTGACGATGCCACCCACGACCGTGCCGCAGCCATGATCTCGCACATGCCGCATGCCGTGGCCACTGCCATGGTCAATACTCTGGTCTCCAGCTCAGAGTGCAATATCGCCGTGGCGTTGGCTGCCGGCAGTTGGCGGGACATGACACGTGTGGCGCTCACCGATCCCCATCGAACCCGCGCCATGATCGAAGAGGACAGTGAAAACGTGGCGCAGCTTGCACGTGCCATGGCCGACCGGCTTACCGGTGTGGCGCAAGCGTTGGAAAGCGGCGAGAGCCAGACCCTTACTGAATTCTTTGCTCAAGGCCAGCCGTTCCGAGACTTCAAAGCGCGGCAGCGCGCGCAATCGGCAGCGGGGGAGTTCGGTCCTGTCCGAGCGGTCGAGGTGGACCGGTGCGATTGGCAAGAGCAACTGCTGGAATTGGCTCGAGCCGGCGAACATATTGTGGGCTTCAATCAGGACGGTGGTCTACTGGTACAGCGACGTTCCGCACTGCAGTAACGTTCGGCTCTGCAATGGCTTCCGCGTTGCACGTTATATGGCTAAGGCGTCGTGCCTGTGTGGTCAAGATGCCGGCGGTACTGGGTGAGTGGGGCGTGGGGCGGCGTGCCGTTCGGGAACCGGCTTGATGACGGCGATGCGCTTCGCGTCGATTGCCACCCGTTCCGCCGGGCGTGACCCGTTCGCCGCCGCATCTCGTTCCATCACCAGGCTTGTGCCGTCGTAACGCAGCACATGCCCCACAAAATCGCGGAACTCCTGGCGTCCTGTGGCCTCATTGCGCCCGTCGAACGTGCGCACCATAACGCGCAATCCGGCGGGCAGTGTGGCAGGCAACGGCATGTGAACTCCTAACGGCAACTTGAACATTGATAGTATAGGAGTCTAACCACGGCGATGAACGGAGGGCGGTATGGACCAGGCACTGGACGCGTTCGTAACGTACCTGCAGTCCAACAAAGGGCTGAGCGCCAACACGGTGAAGGCCTACGCCTCCGACATCGCCCAATGCCTGGATACTTTGGAATCGCGCGGGGTGCACGATCTGGACTCGGTGACGCTCGAAGACCTGCGTGCTTGGATGGCCGCTGCAACCCCATCACATGCCCGCTCCAGCATGGCTCGCAAAACCGTGGCTGTGCGCCGGTTCTTTGCCTGGGCGTTCGAACGCGACCTGATAACCTCAGATCCGGCAGCCGCGCTCATGACCCCCAAAATCCCGGACGCGCTGCCGCGCGTGCTCAACGAATCACAAGCCGGTCTGCTTATGGACACCGTCGAGGACGAAGCCGGAGCAGCTGCTTCGACGCCTACCGAGACGCCTACCGATGACGGGGCGATTTCGGCAACGGGCGATCATGCGGGAGATGGCAAAGCGCAGGCCATAGCGCTGCGCGATGCCGCCATGCTCGAACTGCTCTACGCCACCGGCATGCGTGTGGCAGAACTGGTCGGCATGGATGTGAACGATGTCGCCTTCGCCAATCGCACGGTGAAAGTGACCGGTAAAGGCAACAAGCAGCGCGTCGTGCCGTTCGGAGCGCCGGCCTCCAAGGCGTTGCAGGCATGGATGGAGGAGGGGAGAGCGGTGCTGCTGTCGGGGCAAACGGCCAAAGCGAATGAGCAGGCGATGTTTCTGGGCGCCCGCGGCGCTCGCGTCAACCAGCGTACCGTACGTGATGTGGTGCACCGTGAGTCGTCGCGAGCCGGAGTGCCGGATATCAGCCCGCACGCTCTGCGTCACAGCGCGGCGACGCATCTGCTCGACGGCGGTGCCGACCTGCGCGAGGTGCAGGAGCTGCTCGGCCATTCCTCCATCCGCACCACGCAGCGATACACCCACGTCTCCATGGAGCAGCTCAAAGCCCGCTACGCTCAAGCCTTTCCTCGGGCATAGGCTTGACGAATTTGTTTCTGCGCGTTGATTGGTTTCGTGCTATCAGCGCACTTGAGCATCGGTCGGACAAACATAGTACTGTGAGTTCAAAGGGTGGAGGTGGTGTCAGTGCGTACAGTGGAAAATTCTCTTTGTTTTCGGCCTGTTTCGGTGCCGCGTTCCTTTCACAAGTGTTCTACGTCTGCAAGCAGGTGCTTCCTCGATGAGGAAGTGGATGCCATCAGTATGAAGTTGGCTCCGGTTGATAGACATATTTTCAAGTCGCGTGTGCGAGTACTGATGGCGCAGGCCGCATTTGGACAGCTGGATGATACAAGAAAAGACGGAGGGAATGGACCGATTTCACCGTGCAAGAGTCAGCCTGACATCTGGGAGCTGCGAGTGAACGTGCATGACGGCAGATACAGAATGTATTACGCTGAACACGAGAATCGTTCACCTGAGATGGTGGCTTTGCATGTGCACAAGAAGGCCATCGAAGAATTGGAACATTCAGGTATGAGCGTTGCGGAGCAAAGCAAGGAAATCAACCGTCTGCAAAATCTTGAGATGGAACTAGCGCAGGAACGGTATGGGCTGTACGAAGACAGCCAATGGGGGCATACCGGCGATCGATGTGTGCATTGCGTTCGGTAACGGCACAGTAACCGAGTGGGAATGAGAGGTGAATGATGAGCATCGAAGATGATTATGCCAGTGAAGACATCGACAGTGTGGCGACAGTGAATTATCAGGGCTTTCTGAAGATGAAACATGCCTTGGTAGCACGGCGCAGAATGACTCGAACCCTTGAGGAGATGGCGGCCTTTACCGGTGACAGTGTTGATGAAATTCGTGCGTTTGAGGCCTACGACAGCGACCCGACCGTCTCTCAGATAGAACGTTATGCAGTGGCCGTCATGTCGCGCATTGAGATATCGTGTGAGCCACATGAAACCCCGTCGCCCCAAGTGGTGTTTGGAGAGTGGAGCATGCCATCCCAGGTTGGGGAAGTGGTTCAGCCGGGGGTATCCATAGAGAATATAGGCATCTCAAATGCACAACGAGCAACGGAGGAGATTGATGTCTGAAGTGAGTATACGCAGATTGCGTCTCTTCGAATCCCAGGGCGCCATCACGAAAATGCGGGGGAATCCTGACCAAGTTCAGGTCAAAGTCAATCTTTCATACACCACTCCTGAAAGTGTCGGGAGTTCAGAAGTGCACACGCAAGTTGGTTTGGTGCTCGATATGGTGTCGGTGGGCGATGATGAGCACCACATGTGTGAGGGTGATGTGTTCTCCGCGTCGTTCCGTGTTTCCTACGATGTGGTGTGTGCGCCGTTCGAGGATGGTATGGCTGATGAGCAGATGGATGCTCTGGTGAAGCAGGTCTGGCCTTATCTGCGTTCCTCTGCTCTCACGCAAGCGGGTCTTTTGGATGTGCGCAGCGCGCTGGCGGTGTTGCCGCTTGAGATCGATGCGGCGAGATAGCGAGACGGGCGTCGTTACGGTTGGACTTCCAAAGACTCGGTTTTCGAGGTGGCGTGCCTGGCACCGTATCGTGAGACGTCGGGTACCGGTCACGCTGTTGGCGAATATTGGTTGGATATGGTGGCGATGTGATTGCGACGATTGTCGTCTCGATGATGGTGCGGCGTCGATATTGAGCATTCTCTGCACAGAAGCGCTGCACAATGATGTGCATGGTTGCATATAGAGCAGGCACAAGATGCCGTTCTGGAGGCATGTGATGGGCGATTTTTGTCAATGTGACCAAATGCTGGATAGTAAGTTGTAAAAATCGGCGCGATGCGCCACAATTATGGCCTAATACGATGAAGTTGCCTATGTACGGGCGGCTTTATTGTTTCACGCATTCTCTAAGCTGGTGTGTGAAGTCTACCGAACAGGAGTTGGTATGAAGAAGAAGAGAATAATCACAGTGACGGCGGTGGCTGCGGCCGCAGCCATGCTGTTGAGCGGCTGCGGCGCCTCAGGTGGCGACAAGAGCGCGTCGGACAGCAGTAGCAACAACATCATCTCGGTGTTCGCCTCTGAACCGCAGAACCCGTTGATTCCGGGCAACACGAATGAGTCCGGCGGCGGCAAAGTCATCCGTCTCCTCTACTCCCAGCTCGTGTGGTTCAACCCCGAGGGTGAGGCCTCCAACGATCAGGCTGATTCCATCAAGGCCAACGCCGACGGCACCCAATACACCATCAAGATCAAGAAGGGCCTGAAGTTCAGCGACGGTTCACCTATCACCGCCAAGTCCTACACCCGCGCGTGGAGCTATATTGCCAACGCAAAGAACGCTCAGAAGAATTCATCCTTCTTCTCGTCCATCAAGGGATACAAGGATCTGCAGGACAAGAACCTCAAGGGCGACGAGCAGCTTTCCGGTCTCAAGGACGTCGACGACACCACGTTCACCGTCGATCTCGACAAGCCCGACGCGACCTTCCCGATCAAGGTCGGTTATTCCGCCTTCTCCCCGTTGGCTGATTCCTTCTACAAGGACCCCAAGGCCTTCGGCCAGAACCCGGTGGGCAATGGCCCGTACAAGTTCAAGAAGTGGGATCACAACACCAGCATTGAGGTGGTGAAGAACCCGAACTACAAGGGTCCCGAATCCGTGAAGAACGACGGTGTGACCTTCAAGATCTACACCAAGGACGACGCCGCCTACGCCGATGTGCAGGCCGGCAACCTCGATGTGATGGACACAGTTCCCGCCGCCGATACGAAGACCTTTGAGAAGGATTCCAGCGTGGTGGCCTACAACAAGCCCGGTTCGGTCATTCAGCAGTTCACCATCCCGTCGAACCTTGAGCATTTCAAGGCAGGCACCGAAGAAGGCACGCTGCGCCGCCAGGCCATCTCCATGGGCATCGATCGCAAGGGCTTGGTCGACAAGGTGCTCAACGGCGTGGGTACCCCCGCCGACGACTTCACCTCCCCGCTCACCCCCGGCTATGTCTCCGGTCTCAAGGGCAGCGAAAATGTCAAATACAACCCCAAGAAGGCCAAGGAACTGTGGGACAAGGCAGATGCCATCTCCAAGTTTGACGGCAAGTTCTCGCTTTCCTACAATGCGGACGGCGGCAACAAGCCGATCTATGACGCCATGGCGAATTCGATCAACAACGCGCTCGGCAAGGACGTGGTGGTGAGCACTGCGGTTCCCACCTTCCAGGAGTTCCGCGACGCTGTCTCAAAGCGCCAGATGACCGGCGGCTTCCGTGCCGGCTGGATGCCTGACTATCCCTCTGCTGAGAACTATCTCTACCAGAACTTCGACTCGGCTGCTGCTGACGGCAACGGTTCGAACGACGGTGACTACAAGAACGCCGAGTTCGACAAGCTCATGGACGAGGCCTACCAGGCCAAGAGCGTGGATGACGCGAACAAGCTGTACAGCCAGTCCCAGGAGATTCTGCTCAACGACCTGCCTGCTGTTCCTATGTATTACAAGAACAACGACGGTGTGGCCGCCAAGGGCGTCAAGGGCTTCGCCATCGACTGGCAGTCCTACCCGACCTACTCGCAGATCACCAAGAAGTGATGCGGGTCGTACGTATCGCCATATAACTGAATATGCATAACTGAAAGATAAGGGGTGGCGTGGCCGCTGGGCCATGGAACCTGAGCACATCGTCGGAGTGCATGCCGTTTGGCGTGCGCCCCGGCGATGCTGTTTGAAGCCTCCCGTATAGTGTGCTGGCTCACTGGAATACATAACTTTGGCATGGCATTGCGCTAAACTACCCGAAAGTGCAAGTCGGTCTGAATGTTATTCGGGTCTACCGGCAAGATTAATCAAGGAGAAATCGATGGGTAAATATCTTCTGCGTCGTATTTTGCAGATGATCCCCGTGGTTCTCGGTACAACACTACTCGTGTACGCACTTGTGTTCGCGCTGCCTGGCGACCCCGTCAAGGCGATGTTCGGAGACAAGCCCGTGAACGAGGCCGTTGCAGCCCAGATCCGTGCAGAATACAATCTCGACAAACCGTTCATCGTGCAGTACCTGTTGTTCCTGAAGAACGCATTGACGCTCAACTTCGGCAACACGTTCGCCGGACAGCCGGTCATCGCCGAGATCGGACGGGCGTTCCCCGTCACCATCAAGCTTGCTCTTATGGCATTCGTCTTCGAGGCCATCTTCGGTGTCATCTTCGGCATCGTCTCCGGCCTGAAGAAGGGCAAGTGGTACGACTCGGTCATCCTGATCGTCTCCTTGCTGCTCATTTCCGTGCCCACCTTCGTCACCGGTTTCGTGGCTCAGTACTTCCTTGGTGTCAAATGGCGCATTCTGCCGGTCACCGCAGGCGCGGACCCAGGTTTCCTTGACCTGCTCATGCCGGCCATGGTGCTCGGCTCGGTCTCTATGGCCTACATTATCCGTCTCACCCGTTCCGAGGTCTCCTCCAACGTTGCTGAAGACTATGTGCGCACCGCCCGTGCCAAGGGCATGAGTAACCGCTCCGTCATGGTGCGGCACGTACTGCGTAACTCGCTGATTCCCGTCGTCACCTACCTCGGTCAGGATCTGGGCGCGCTGATGAGCGGCGCCATGATCTCCGAGACCATCTTCAACATCCACGGCATCGGCTACCTGACCTATCAGAGCATTCTGAAGGGCGAAAGCAACCTGGTGGTCTCCATCGTCACGTTGCTGACCCTCATCTTCGTGGTCTGCAACCTGCTTGTCGATATGCTCTACGCGGCGCTTGACCCCCGCATTCGGTACGCGTGAGGGGAGAGGAACCATGACTGATATGCTCAAGAAAGCTATTTCCGTACTTCCTGGCCAAGAGCGATTCGTGGCCAAAGAGAGTGATACCCCGCTTCAGGATGTGGACTCCATTGACGAGTCCGCACCCGCCACCAGCATGTGGGCGGACGCCTGGCGCAAGCTGCGGCGCAACCCCATGTTCATCATCTCCGGGCTGCTCATCATCTTCGTGCTGTTCGTGGCGCTCTTCCCGGGCGTCTTCACCCATCAGGATCCGAACTACTGCACGCTCGACAACTCGCTGAACCCCAGCTCAGCTGGGCACCCCTTCGGTTTCGACACCCAGGGCTGCGACGTGTACACCCGTACCATATACGGCACTCGCACGTCGATCAGCGTCGGCATCCTCACCACCATCCTCGTGGTCATCCTCGGCTCGCTTATCGGCGCACTCGGTGGTTTCTTCGGCGGCTGGGTCGACGCGGTGCTGAGCCGTTGCACCGACATCTTCATGGCCATCCCGCTGCTGCTGGGCGCCATCGTGGTGCTGCAGATGTTCCGCACCTCCGGCTCGATCTGGAAGATCGTCCTGGTGCTCACCCTCTTCGGATGGACGCAGACCGCACGCATTGCACGAGGCGCAGTGATGGAGACCAAGAACCTCGAGTTCAACAAGGCTTCCACGGCTCTGGGCTCCACGCCCATGCGCAACCTGATGCGTCATATTCTCCCCAATTCGTTGGCGTCCATCATCGTGGTGGCCACCACCTCACTGGGCACCTACATCGTCTCTGAGGCGACGTTGAGTTTCCTGGGTGTGGGCTTGCCGTCCACGACCGTGAGCTGGGGCGGCGATATCTCCAACGCGCAGGCCATGCTGCGTACCAATCCTTCGGTGCTGTTCTATCCCTCGGCCGCTCTGGCCATCACCGTGCTGGCGTTCATCATGATGGGCGATGCGGTGAAGGACGCGCTCGACCCGAAGAGCCGTACGGCGTGAAGGTAAGGAATTTTCATGAGTGAAACTGTGAATAGTCAAGAGAACCTGCGTGCCATGCAGCTTGAGCAAGGCCCGATTCTCGAAGTAAAAGACTTGAAGGTCGATTTCACCACAGGCCAGAAGCACGTGGTGCATGCCGTGCGCGATGCCTCCTTCAGCGTCTATCCTGGCCAATGGGTGGCGATTGTGGGCGAGTCCGGTTCGGGCAAGTCCACATCCGCCATGGCCGTGCTCGGTCTGCTCGCCGGCACCGGCAAGGTAGCAGGCGGCTCCATCAAGCTTGAGGGTGAGGAGATTTCTCAATACACCCGCAAGCAGTACGAACAGCTGCTCGGCGACAAGATGGGACTCGTTCCCCAGGATCCCATGAGCAACCTCAACCCCGTGTGGCGCATAGGCACCCAGGTGGAGGAGGCGCTCAAGGCCAACCACATGGACATCTCCCACGAGAAGCGGTCCAAGTTGGCCAAGGCTCTGGCCGGCGACGATGTGAGCATCAAGAACAACGACGACGAGACCTTCCTCGGCTCCGAGCAGCTGGAAGGTCTGCTCGCCGCCGCCAAGGAAGCGCTTGCCGAGGCCGGCGTGAAGGGCGACAAAGCCGAGCATGCCATGGAAAGCTTCAAGGCGGCTTGGATTCCGGGTTCAGAAACCCGTTGGCGCGTCGCCGATGCACTCATCAAGGCAGGTGTGAACGACGACAAGGCTTGGGCTATCGCCAAGCAATATGTGACCGGCAGCACCATGAACGATCGTGTGGCAGGTCTGCTCGACGAGGCTGGTCTTCCTGACGCGGCCACACGTGCACGCCAGTTCCCGCACGAGTTCTCGGGCGGTATGCTCCAGCGTGCGCTCATCGCCATCGGTCTGGCTTGCCGTCCTGACCTGCTTATCGCCGATGAGCCTACCTCCGCACTCGACGTGACCGTGCAGAAGAAGATCCTCGACCATCTGCATAACCTTACCGACGAGCTTGGCACCGCAGTGTTGTTCATCACCCACGATCTTGGTCTGGCTGCCGAGCGCGCCCAGCACATTGTGGTGATGTACAAGGGGCAGGTCGTCGAGTCTGGTCCTTCGCTCGAGGTGCTGCAGCATCCCCAGCATCCCTACACCAAGCGTCTGGTCGCCGCTGCACCGTCTCTGGCCTCGCAGCGCATCGTCTCCGCCAAGGAGCACGGTCAGGATGCTGAGAAGCTCATGGAGCATCACGTCAAGAGCGAAAGCGACATTGAGCGTAGTGAGCACATCATCACCGTGGATCACTTGACCCGTGAGTTCAAGCTGCCGCGCAAGAAGGAGATGTTCAAGGCCGTAGACGATGTCTCCTTCTCCGTAAAGCGTGGTACCACGCTCGCGATTGTGGGCGAGTCCGGTTCGGGCAAGTCCACTGTGGCGAACATGGTGCTCAAGCTGCTCGAACCGTCCAGCGGCACCGTGACCTACGAAGGTCGCGACATCTCGAGCTTCAAGGGCAAGGAACTGCTGGACTTCCGCCGTCACGTGCAGCCGGTGTTCCAGAACCCCTACGGTTCGCTCGACCCGATGTATTCGATTTATCGTTCCATCGAGGAGCCGATGCGCATCCACAAGATCGGTGACAAGAAGAGCCGGCAGAAGCGTGTGGCCGAGTTGCTTGACTTGGTCAAGATGCCGCGTTCGGTGATGCAGCGCTACCCGAACGAGCTTTCGGGCGGCCAGCGTCAGCGCATCGCCATCGCACGCGCCATGGCGCTCAACCCTGATGTCATCGTGTGCGACGAGGCGGTCTCCGCGCTCGACGTGCTGGTGCAGGATCAGGTGCTGCAGCTGCTCAACGATTTGCAGGCTGAGCGTGGCTTGAGCTACCTGTTCATTACCCATGATTTGGCCGTGGTGCGCCAGATCGCCGATGAGGTAGTGGTCATGCAGAAGGGTCGTCTGGTGGAGCACGCCACCACTGACGAGGTCTTCGACCACCCCAAGCAGCAGTACACCCGCGACCTGCTCGAGGCTATCCCCGGCGGCAAGCTCGAGTTGGGACTCGACGTCTGATACGAAATAACTCTCATTGAGAGCAAACCAGTAGGGCCGAACGCACACTGTGGCGTTCGGCCCTACTGCGTATGTGGCAAGCTTATGAGGGTCTTTGGCATACGTGATTTTCGGGTTATGTACCAAAATGTGGGGTTTACGGATTGGTTCAGCGTGTCGTTTGTTGCGCTCAGTGATTACGGGCCCATCCTTTCCTGACATATAGCCCATTCTCACCATAACGCCCAATGGCGGTGCCGCTGCCGGACATGGGCTCGGGTCCCTTACGTCGTTCATGCGCAGGACATACGGGTTATATAGCAAAATGTGGGGTTAAGTAGCCAATGCGGGTCTAATGGGATCTGTTTGGTGTGTTGTGTTGTGTTGTGTTGTGTTGTGTGATGTCGTGTTCTGTGGTTGCTGATCCATCCTTTCCGGACATGGAGCCCGTTCTCGCCGTTGGATTCGATGGTGGTGCTGCTGCCGGGTGCGGGTAGTGCTGCTGTGGGTGCGGGTAGTGGTGGTGCGGGACGGTAGACCATGCTGTGCAGGTTAGTGGCGTCGGTTTTGTTGCGCAGAAGTGGCAACGCGCTGCGGAACCGTCGGTGAGATGTGGTTAGCGTCGTTTTTGGTGCGTGGAGGTGCTATCGCGTATCAAAACCGTCGGTGAGATGGAGTCAGTGTCGGTTTTGTTGCGCAGAAGTGGCAACGCGCTGCGGAACCGTCGGTGAGATGGGGTTAGCGTCGTTTTTGGCGCGCAGAGGTGCAAACGCGCAGCAAAGCCGACGGTGAGATGGAGTTAGTGACGCTTTTGGTGCGTGGGGGGTGCTTACGCGTAGCAAAGCCGTCGGTGAGATGGGGTTAGCGTCGGTTTTGTTGCAGCACCCTGATTTTCTTACAGAAGATTTTTAACAGTTGCATGTTAATGTCGTCTCGTCTCATGGGTGCCCGTCTTGTGATGATAATTCTGAGAAAGCTTAAGCTCAATAACGATGCCCATCATGCGGGATAGTTGCATGCAGCGAATGGATGTTGTGCCACCATGGTTGTTGGAGCAGGCAGTGCGCACTCCATATTTGATTACGGATATGAAGGACAGCGCCGATGAAAAACGTTTACACTTACACTTATATGCGAAACTATTCAGGTGCGTTCACTGTAGAAAATAATCCTTACCACATAGGGACCGGAGGGTTGATCTATGCGGATTGGGAAGGCACCGGCAATATCGGACATGCGATGGTTGTGGTTGGCAATATCAACGGTGCACATCCAACTCCGGTCATCTGTCAGAAAACAGTAAATCGTTATGATTATCCCTTCACTACTTCCCAGCAAAAAGCTCGAGAACAGCATGGGAATAGGACAGTATGGAAAGGTTTACAATGGAAAGTCGATTGAGTCATACGATTCACAGGTACGTTACCGATGCGTGACTGGTTCCGCCGGCATCGCCTCTTCCGCACGGCAGTGTATGTGATTGTGCTCTACGCGTTGTGCTGGGGTGTGTCGGCGGTGATTGCCTATCAGGCGCAGAAGGCATATGACTATGCTTGGTATGTGCATGATGAGGCAGCCAGTGCGGCGTCAGGCGTGGAAGAAATGGTGAAAGCGCGAGGCGTCGCATCACCTTCCGATCAGCGCGCTTTGCAATGGAAGTTGCCTGACCGACTGCCCATCGATCGCAGCCACAAGCCAGTGAGCTATTCACCGTTTGTGTGGGTCTTATGGCAAGGCGCGTGGCAGGCGCGGCGCGATGTGGATATCCTCGAGGAGGATACCGTGCGCAACATGACATACGTTGTACAGGTTTCTTCGGATTACACGCCGATTCCCTAGCTGTTATGCTGCTGGGCGGAATGCTGAACGGACTTTGACATGCCAGTCAAGGTCCGTGTCGGCATGTTATTCGATGGCGAATTCAGCGCCTGCAGCCGGCCGTTGGTGTAGGCTCGAGGCATGAGTATTACCGTGACCACTTCGAACCTCAACGGCATTCGTGCCGCCAAACGCAAGGGGCTGCTCGACTGGGCGGCCAAAACCACGCCTGACGTGTGGTGCATGCAGGAGGTGCGTGCCCCGCAGGAAGAGATCGATCCGATTTTTGGTTCCATCGCACAGGGGTACGAGGACGCCGGCATGGTGGCGCACGCTGCCGATGTGGCGCTGATGGATGAGGTGTGCCGCATCAAAGGGCGTGCCGGGGTAGGGCTGATTTCCGCTCTTAAGGTGGAAGCAGAACGTCACGGACTGCTTGATTTGAGTGAGGATGTGGATTCCGGGCGGTGGATCGAGCAGGATATCACTGCACCAGACGGCATGAAACTTACCGTAGCCAGCATCTACGTACACGCCGGCAATACGGATGACCCCGAGAAGATGACTCAGAAATACCGGTTCCTGGACAAGATGCTGGTACGCATGGCTGAACTCAAAGAGGAGTCGGAGGCGAAAGGTGGCAGGCAGGCGCTGTTGTGCGGCGATCTCAACATCGCCCACACCCCGCTCGACATCAAGAACGCCAAGGCGAACGAAAAGCATGCGGGATTCCTGCCCGAGGAACGCGCCTATGTGGATCGCTGGCTGGGCGAGGGAGGCTATGTGGATGTGCTGCGCCAACTGGCCGGAGACGTGCAGGGGCCGTACACGTGGTGGAGTCAGCGTGGACGGGCGTTCGACAACAACGTGGGTTGGAGAATTGACTACCAGCTGGCCACGCCTGCTCTGGCAGCGACTGCGAGCGGATTCGAGATCGACAAGGCCGACAGCTATGAGACCCGTTGGTCCGACCATGCACCGTTGAGTGTCGACTACGACATCTGACAGCTGCCTGATGCCAGCCGAGAATCTCAGTGCTGATAGCACCGTTGGTGTAGGCTGGCTAGCAGCATAACAGGTGTCGCAACGGCGGAAACGCAGAAACGAGGGGACATGGGATTGTTTGGTTTCGGCAAGAAAAAGCATCACGAGGATGAAGCCGCAGAACAGAAGAGCGCCGAACTCGATGAGACAGCTGCCGAAGAACGAACTGAAGCCCAAAGTGAAGAGGGCATTGGCGAAGAGGGCATTAACGATGTTGCCGGTCAGCAAAGTCCGTCGGAGAGCGAATCTGAAGTGCAGTTCCCCAGCGAGGCGGTACGCGAGTATGAGGGTCGCGGTGATGTGTACGGGCCTTGGGATGTGAACGATGATGAGGCACCTGATTTCGATCAGTACCTTGATTTCGGCGCATACTGCATGCCGGCCGTCCCGGGTGTTGAAATCAAGCTTCGCGCCAGCCGTGCCACCGGCGAGGTGACGAGTTGCACGGTCACGTTTGGCTCATCAAGCCTGCAGATCGAGGCAATGGCTGCCCCCAAAAGCATGGGGCTGTGGGACGATGTGCGTGCCGACCTGCTCGAATCGAAGGGCCAGGCCAGCGAAGAGCCAGGCATCTTCGGCATGGAAGTGCTGCTGCCCGTCACGCTCAAGGGCGGCAAAACGCTGACCACCCGCATCGCAGGGGTGGACGGACCTCGTTGGATGCTGCGCGGCATCTTCTCCGGCCCCGCTGCCAGCAGTCCGGACAGCGACGAGGCATTCACGCTTAACCGCCTGTTCTCCAGTGTGGTGGTAAGCCGTGGCGAAGAGCCCCTTGCCCCGCGGGATTTGATTCCCATGCACCCGCCGGTCATCAACCAGGATGACAGTGAAGGTGACGAAACCGACGAGAATGGCAACACTATTCCTGCACGTCCGGACGGTCCGTTCGACCAGGATCAGCAGACCGAAGTGCAGACCACCATCTCGCGCGGTCCCATGTTCTCCGAAGTGCGATAGGCGCGGATTCGTTCCCGGCGGCGGCCATGAACAGCTCAGTCACGAACAGCTCCGTCAGGAACAGTTCAGATCAAGGACGTTATGAAGCAGCATCGACAGCGTACCGGTTTCGCAGCCTTGGCTGGGGCCGGGCAGGATGAGGACTTTTCGGTTATCGAAGCCATAGGCGGTGTGCGAGGCGTGGTGGAGTCCATGCTGCCTGGCTTTGTTTTTGTGGTGCTGTTTGTGGTGACCAGTGACTTGAAGCTCACCGTCATCGTCGCTGCGGTGTTGGCTGTGGCACAGGTACTGGTGCGTTTGGTGCAGCGTCAGTCGGCGCTTGGTGCGCTGGGTGGCCTTATCGCCGTCGGAATCTGTCTGATTTGGGCGTGGAAGAGTGGCGAGGCTCGTAACTACTACGCATATGGGTTCATTACCAATATCGTCTATGCGGTGGTGCTGCTCATCACATTGGCTGTCCGTGTTCCCGGTGTAGGGTTCATCGTCGAGTTCATTCGATCTTTGCCTACCGAGAGGCTTAAGGACTGGTTACGCGACTGGCGTGAGGATGCTACGCTGTACCGGGCGTATAAACGTGTCACATGGCTGTGGATTGCGGTGTTCGCGTTGCGTTTGGCTGTTCAGCTTCCCCTGTACGCCACGAATCAGGTCACCGCTTTGGGTACGGCGAGGCTGCTTATGGGGCTTCCGTTCTGGGCGTTGGCCATTTGGGTATCATACTTGATGATCGCAGATCCGTTGAGCAGGCACCCTAAATTTGTCAGTGAGCAGGGGGCGGAAAAGGAATCGGCGGACACATCAGAAGATGGACATGCCACTGGCGGCAGCGACGGCGGTCAAGGGTAGTATGGAAAACCAATGCCGCTTGAGCGGATGTTGGAGAAGAATGTGCGCAAACGGTAGGCTTATGGAAGTCAGAATCGTATGAATGCCAAGGAAAACAAGGGTAAGGTACACATGCAGGCAGAAGTGGAAATTGAACGGTACGCTGACCAAGGTCGGTGCGTGGCTCACATCGACGGGCGCGTTGTCTTCGTGCGCTTCGCTCTGCCTGGGGAGCGCGTTGTGGTTGAGCTCGACGAGCCGCACGAGCGTTCGGACCGTTTCTGGACCGGTGAGGCGATCGAGGTGCTTGAGGCCTGCGAGGATCGTGTGGAACCGGCATGGAAGCTGGCGGGGCCGCTGAGTCAAGGCGGAGGCGTGGGTGGTGCCGATCTCATCCATGTTTCAGGGTCTGGGCAGATTAAGTGGAAGTCTGCCGTGATAACAGAACAGATGCGACGACTGGGGCACGTTGATATTCCTGATGTTGCAGTAACACGACTGCAAGCCGACGGTGATGAAAACGGCTTGCACTGGCGTACGCGCATCGAATTGGTGGCCGACGAGCGTGGCCATGCCTCCATGCGTAGGCGAGGCTCTCACGAACGGGTACGCATTGACACCATGCCGTTGGCCTCCCGTTCACTGCTGGCTGTGGCAGACAGGCAAGGGCTGTGGGACGAATCGTTCGAGCCGGGGGCGCAGATTCGCGTGGCAGTGCCCGAGCCGCGCGACGTGCACACATCTCGGCTGACGGCAAAGGCTCTTGCCGACGAGGTGGGCTCCAACTTTGCCATCAGTGTGGACGGCCGGGTGAGGGCCGGATCAAAACGGCTCAAAGAGATC
The DNA here is from genome assembly GCF_058507935.1 of Bifidobacterium sp. ESL1130. NCBI lineage: Bacteria > Bacillati > Actinomycetota > Actinomycetes > Bifidobacteriales > Bifidobacteriaceae > Bifidobacterium > Bifidobacterium sp. ESL1130. The sequence continues at coordinate 669,066 of NZ_CP196379.1, forward strand.
GTGGACGCGGATGGTAAACGGTACAAGTTCGGCGTTGACGCCGGCGGCTTCTGGCAGGTGCATCGCGAGGCGCCCCCCGCTCTGCTCAAGCACGTGATGCGCTTGGTCAGCCAATCGTTGAATGGCGTGCAGTCGGCGGTCATCTGGGATTTGTTCAGCGGTTCGGGTCTGTTCACCATGCCGCTTGCCAAAACGTTCTCACACGCTCGTGTGATGGGTATCGAAGGCAGCCGTGTGGCGGTGAAGAATGCAGAACGCAACCTGCATATGTCCAAGGTGGGCAATGCTCAGGTGCTGGCCGGAGATGTGGCCAGGAAGCTGCGGAACGTACCTGAGGAATTCATCAACCCGAACGTGGTGGTGCTCGACCCGCCGCGCGCCGGGGCCAAAGCAGGCGTGTGCAATGCCATCGCAGCTTCCGGAGCCTCCCATGTGGTGTATATCGCCTGTGACCCCACGAGTTTGGCCCGTGACACGGCAACTCTCACCTCTCTGGGCTACGAGTTGAACCAGATTCACGCCTTCGATATCTACCCGATGACCCACCATGTGGAAACAGTGGCGTTGTTCGTCAAAAGCCAGGCAGCATGACCGGACGGCCGCGTTGGGGGACAAACCGTAGCGCAAGCGCGGCCGAAGGGATTATGTGCGCGAAAGGGCACAATGTACGGCCGGGCTCCGGTTTGCGGTGCGGTAACAGCATTCGTGCGTGTGGCAGGAAAGTGCGTGCGCGCAAGACAGTAGCTGCTCTTCTTGCCTTGTTGTTAGTGCCGTCTTTGGCCGCATGCACCCCGAACAATGCGGCGGTGGGAGACACACAGAGCGTTGAGACCAACACCGTTCACGACAGTGCCGACCATCCCGGCATGACCATCGGCGTGGTTGCCGCAGGGGACGCTGGCCTTGACCAGCAGGTGCTCGCAGCCTGCCACCAGTCTAAGATCGATGCCGTCTACGCACCTGCCGGTGAAGAGGAAAGCCCAGTTCATAGCGCGAACAACGGTGTTCGTGGTTTTGTTTCGCGTCATGTAAAAGTCATGGTGATTGCCGGTTTGCACACCGACAAAGCCGGGATATCCGACTGGAGCCCTGCACTGGAACAAGCCAGAAAAGGCGGCGTTCCAGTAGTTCTGCTCGACCCGCAAGGTGCCAGACCTGAACCCACGTTATATGCGGCTGAACTGCGCTCGCCCTCAAACGCCAGCCATATGGCAGGCAGCTCAGCTAAGAGCGATGAAAATCATTCCAAGCACTTCATCGATGCGTTAGACTTGGTGGTCAACGACAACCCTCATCCCAAGGTCATGAACATCACTTGGGAGCCATACGATACGCCGCAACAGTAGTGAGCTGCGGTAGCATACTGGCATGGGGCAGAGCGATCCGGTAGGGTCTGAAGCTTGAACTGGCATCGGAAGGAAACAGATGAGCGCTGAACAAGCGAAGAGACAGCAAGATACAGTGCGCGGAGTTCACGCGGCAACTCTGCCTGACGTGCAGGAGCGCGGTTTGAGTGCCGAGCAAGTGGCGCAGTGTGTGGAGCGCGGACAGGTCAACGAGGTGAAAGCGCAGACGTCACGTTCGGTATGGCAGATTATCCGTGCCAATGTCTTTACGCTGTTCAATGGCATCATTTTCGCAGCCATGGTGCTGGTACTCGTCGCCGGTGACTGGAAAGATGCCGTATTCGGCTTCATTATCATTGTCAACACCGCCATTGGTGTGCTCACCGAGCTCAAAGCCAAACACACACTCGACAAGCTGTCCATCTTGGTATCGTCCACGTCTGCCGTTCGCCGCGATGGTGTCAACCAGGAAATTGCCCACAGTGCCATTGTGCTTGGTGACTTGCTGTGGGTGCGTTCGGGCGAGCAGGTTCCGGCAGATGCCACGGTGCTGCATAATTGGGGGCTGGAACTGGATGAATCCATGCTCACCGGCGAGTCGCGCACCGTGCGCAAGACCGAGGGACAAAGCGTATATTCCGGTTCCACTGCAGTGTCTGGCATGGCTCTGGTTCAGGTGACCGCCGTTGGCGAACACGGTTATGCAGCCAAGCTCACCGCTGAAGCGAAGGTCTACAAGAAGACGGTGTCCGATTTAAGTCAGGGCATCAACACCATTCTCAAAGTGATGACCATGCTCGTCATCCCGCTATGCATCCTGCTCATTCTCTCGCAGATGCGCAGTGTGGGCGGCTGGAGCCAAGCCATCGCCACCGGCGCTTGGCATCCTGCCATGGTCTCCGCGGTCGCCGGTGTGGTAGGCATGATTCCCGAGGGTCTTGTGCTGCTCACTTCCATCAATTTCGCGCTTGCCTCCATGCGTCTGGCTCGTCAGAACACACTGGTTCAGGAGTTGGAGTCGGTGGAGACGCTGGCACGTGTGGACTGCCTGAATCTCGATAAGACCGGCACCATCACCGATGGCGGTATTGTCTTCGACCGGCTGGAGATGCTCGATCCCTCGGCAGCTGGGGGCGAAGCGGAAATCGAAGCGCTGCAGGCACTGTATGACCTGTCCAATGAGGCGAACCCGAACGGTACCGGCAAAGCTGTGTTGGAAGCGTTGTCAGAGCGCGGCATGGAAGCGGGGACAGTGAGCGAAAGGGTACCGTTCTCCTCGGCGCGCAAATGGAGTGCGATCGTCACGCATGGTGAAGGCATCTGGTATATGGGTGCTCCCGAAGTGCTGCTGTCCGCATTGGAAGAGAGCGAGCAGACTCGCTCCAGTACACGAGAAATTTTGGCGCGTGTCAACGATTACGCCAATCAGGGATACCGCGTACTCATGGTGATGCGTGCTCTTGGCACTGGTGCCGCAGGCTTTGCCGATGCTCCGCGACTGTCACGTGAGGCTGAGCCGGTGGCGCTGGTACTGTGCTCTGAACATATTCGCGAGGACGCACAGCGCACACTCGCCTGGTTCCGCGACCAAGGTGTGCGCTGCCGCATTATTTCCGGAGACAATCCGGCCACGGTAGGCGCCATCGCACGCACCGTGCAGCTCACTGGCGACCGGGAACCGGTTGTCATGGACGCGCGACAGCTGCCTGATGATGTGCATGAACTGGCTGAGGTTCTCGAAGGCGTTGACGTGTTGGGCCGGGTGCTCCCCGAGCAGAAGAAGGCCATTGTTCAGGCGTTGCACTCACAGCATCGCACGGTTGCCATGACCGGCGACGGTGTGAACGATGCGCTCGCGCTCAAGGAAGCGGACTTGGGCATCGCCATGGGCAACGCGGCACCGGCTGCCAAAGCTGTGGCTCAAGTCGTGCTGGTCGATTCCAAGTTCTCCCACCTACCTGATGTGGTGGCGCGTGGTCGCCAGGTTATGGCGAACATGGAACGTGTGGCCAGTTTGTTCTTGGTGAAAACGGTGTATTCCGCGCTCATCTCGCTGGGTGTGGTCTGCACATTTGTGCCGTTCCCGTATCTGCCGCGCCATATCACCTATATCGGTTCACTCACCATTGGTATTCCTGCCTTCATTCTGGCTCTGGCTCCCAATACCAGACGTTACATTCCCGGGTTTTTGAAACGTGTGGTGCGCTTTGCGCTGCCGGCCGGTTGTGCGGTGGCTCTGCCAGTGCTGCTTACCGAGTGGTTCCTGCCGCGACAGATGGGGTGGAGTTTGAGTCGTCCCGACGACCTGTTGACGGTGCGCAACATCTGTGCCAGCGTGTTGTTCGTGCTTGGTGTGCTGGTCTTGGCGCGTGTGGCTCGGCCACTCAACTCGTGGCGCGGCGTATTGGTGGCAGCATTTGCTCTGGTCGGTGTGGCGGGCACAGTGGTGCCGTTTGTGGCTGATTTCTTCTCCCTGCATCTGCCGAGCGATGCTCAGACGTGGTTCGCGCTCATCGTCAGTCTGGCAGCTGCCGTGATTATTTTCGCACTGGTCATGGCGGTGGAATCTGTTATCACCAAGCGCATCGATGCACGTCGTGCCGGTGCTTCCGATCGCAGCATCTCCTAGATGCTATCGTTTCCGATGTCGAAATCTCGTAGATGCTATTGCTTCCATGGAACGATGTATGTGGTTTGGTGAATATATAAGCGTCGGTTTCGTCGCGTTGAATGTGGGAAAGCAGCCAAACCGTCGCTAAGCTAGTGTGAGCGTCGGTTTGGCTGCGTTAGTTGTGCGTGGTGCGACGCAACCGTCGCTGAGATGATGTCAGCGTCGGTTCTGTCGCGCTGGACGTGGGTGGCGCCAACCAACCTGTCGCTAGGTGAGTTTCAGTGACGGTTTTGACGCGTTGGGTGTGAGCCGTGCGACGGAGCCGTCGCTGAGATGAAATAAGCGTCGGTTTGGTGGCGCTTGGTTTGGTTGCACTGGTGGGGAGGGGGTCGCATCAAGACCCCCATATCAGTCAGATGCGTCTGACTGTAGGTGGGGTACTACCGCACGATTAGATACGTATCGAAGGCATCAATGCCATCGAACTAGTGCAGGGGCAGGCAAATGCATTGCATGATCGGACAGAGATATTGTGCATGAAGAAAGGGGTTCGACTTGCATGAAGTCGAACCCCTATTCGTTGGGTGTCTCATCAGGGTGGTCTCTGCTAGTTGGTTCTGCCGGTTAGCTTTGCCGTCTAGCTCTTCAGATATCTCTGCTGGCCGTCTCTTCAGGTCGGTTCATCAGAGTTGGCTTTGCCGGTTAGGTCTGCCCGGCTATCACTTCAGACATTCCTTCAGGTTGGTTCTGTGTCTAGCTGGCTTTGACGATTTAGTTCTTCCGGTCGGCCCTGCAGATCGGCCTGCAAGCTGGATTTGCCTGGCTGGCTTTCCTGATTAGTTCTTCAGGCTATCTCTTCCGGTCAGCTTTGCTGGGTCGGCTTTGCCTAGTCAGCGCACCCGAAGGCCGCGTCCGTCACCCGTCAGTCGTCGCGGCTGCCAAACAGCTGCAGCAGGTAGAGGAACATGTTGACGAAGTCGAGATACAAATTCATCGCGCACATAGTAGAGATCTTCTCAAACATTGCGGTGTCCGAACTCATGCTCATCTGGTTGAACAGCGCGCGAGTCTGCTGTGCGTCGTACATGGTCAGACCGGCAAAAATGAACAGACCGATGGCGGCGGTTACCATGAGTGTGGTGTTGTTCGGTGCCACGAACATGAGGATGACCTCGCCAATCAGCAGTACGAGCAGTGCTGCAAATAGGATGGGGCCTGCCTTGAGCATGTCCTTCTTGGTGGTCAGTGAAAGCATGGTAAGCACGAAGAACAGACCTACGGTCATGAACAATGCTATGCCAATGGAGCCTAAATCGTACGCGTAGAAAATCGAGCCGAGCGTAAACCCGGTGAGTGCCGCGTATCCGTAGAACAACGCCTTCATCGTGCCGGTGCTCATGCGTTCCAGACGCGCGCCCATATAGATGGCGATACCGATCTGCACTACCGAGAGAATGAGCCATCCCAGTGTACCTGTGGCCATGGTAAACGCGGCATACAGGCCGGTCATGTCGGCCAGTACCGCCACGACGGCGGTGAGCAACAGCCCCAGCGTCATTTGCCCGTAAGCTTTGGTGATGGAGGTGTTGCGTGCTTTCTCGAACGAGTACGTGGCCTGCGCGTTCATGGTGGTGGTTGGCGCGGGCTGGCCATAGCTGTTCTGCTGCTGGTAATACCCGCTCTGCTGTCCGTAAGGCTGTTGCCCATTGGGCATGTAGTTCTGCTGATAGTTGGGGGCGTATGGCTGCCCGTTGTTCTGCCCGTAAGGCTGCTGCTGGCCTGCATAGGGCTGACCATAGCCATTCTGAGCGCCTTGGTTCGGGCTGCTGTTCTGCGGTTCGTTACCGTATGTCATTGCTGTCCCTCCTTGTGCAAGGATTGTGATGTCAAGTCTATAGGTAGATGCTGAGTTCTTGCTGGGTAGCCTCGCTCGGTTATGCCAGCCGGGTAAAATGTCTCCGAGACGGTATAAAGCGGCTGATCCTCAAACGTTCAAGGACGTACGAGCGGCGCGGATTTCGGCGCTTCTTCCTCGCGCGGAGCCCCGTTGATGTCGCGGTGAATATTCTGCATTTGCGCTTCAATGTTCTGCAGGCTTTTGGCGCAGTCCAGCAGTGTCTGCGAATGTTCGCTAAGTTTGGCATCCGGCAAATCCGTCTTGTATCTCAGCGCGTGTTCGAGGCTGGCCCAATAGTCCATGGCGATGGTGCGGAACTGCACTTCGACCGGTGTGTAATGCTCGCCGTTGGAGAGAAACACCGGCACCGCGTAGATGACGTGTAAGCTGCGATACCCGTTCTGCTTGGGGTGCTTGATGTAGTCTTTGACCCTTAGCACCTGGATATCGGACTGGCTGGAGAGGTAGTTGGCGACGGAATAGACATCGTCTCGGTAGTTGCAGACCACTCGGATGCCTGCCACGTCGAAGAGATTGTCGCGAATCGATGTGATGCTCAGCTCCAACCCACGGCGTTGAACCTTCTCTACAATCGAGTCCACGGATTTGAGGCGACGTTCCATATGATGAATCGGGTCGTGGGAGAAATGCACATCGAATTCATTGTCCAAAATCTCGAGCTTGGTGCTGATCTCATACATCGCCCCCTCATAGACTTGCATCATGTCGACGAATTCGGCAATGTCGTCGGGGGTGAAGTGGTGCGGCCGTTCGCCGCCTGCGACGTCCTGTACCCGGGACAGACGGTTTTGAATCTCGGCGGAGTTTATGCGTTCATGACGGTCAAGTATCACACGCACATTCTACCTGTTGCCCGCTTGAAAAACCAGTATCATTTCTGTGTATGGACTGAAAACAAGCTGGGCTTGGCGAACAGAGCCGCTAGGATGGCGGCTATGGAGAAGAAAGTGATTTCGATCGTAGGGCCTACGGCTTCGGGAAAGACGGGGCTTGGCATAGCGCTTGCGCGTGCGCTGCAGGCCAAGGGAGAGCGCGCCGAAATCATCAACGCCGATGCGTATCAGATGTATAAAGGCATGGATATCGGTACTGCCAAAGCGACAGCAGAAGAACAGGAAGCAGTCAAACACCATCTGCTCGACATCATCGACCCCAGCGAGACCATGAGTGCTGCGAAATTCCAGACTTTGGCACGCAAGGAAATCACAGACACGACTAGCCGGGGCATCAGGCCAATACTGGTCGGTGGATCAGGGCTTTACGCCCGTGCCGCCATCGACGATATCGCGTTTCCCGGAACTGACAGCACTGTGCGAGAGGCCTTGGAGCAGCGAGAGAAAACAGAAGGTGCAGCAGCGCTTTACGCAGAACTGCAAGCCAAAGACCCCCAAGCCGCGGCCCGTATGGATCCGCGTAACCCGCGTCGTACCATACGTGCCCTAGAAGTGATCGAACTGACTGGCCATCCGTATTCCGCCACGCTGCCTCGCTACCGGTACGTGATTCCGTCCGTGCAAATCGGCCTTGACTTGCCTCGAGAGTCTCTCGATGAACGCGTTGAGGAACGCACACGGCGCATGTTCGCACAAGATTTTGCTGGCGAAGTACGCCGGCTTCGGCCTAGTTTGGGCAAAACGGCGGCGCGTGCCTTGGGATACGGCGACATGTGCGATTACTTGGACGGCGCGATCAGTCTCGAGGAGGCGCATGACCGTGTCGCTCAGAAAACGAAGCGCCTGGCGCGCAAACAGATGGGATGGTTTGGCCGAGATCCGCGTATCCACTGGCTTTCCGCGCTTTCGCCAAATCTGCTGGAAGAAGCGCTTGGACTGGTGCAACAAGCCGATTCGGGCGAGTTCGATGAGCGGGATGCACACGCTGATGAGTATGCAACCCATCATCTGGGAGCGAATTGAGGCACTGGATTATGTGTGTGCTCTGGTGGCGGGCATGAAGTAGAATCGGTGCTGTTATGGCACGAAAAACAGCATCACCCTCACGCAAGAATTCCAGCAGCGCTCGCAAGCGCACCGGTAGTACCTCCACGGCTTCGAAGCGGTCGTCTTCGGCCGAGGCATCAACCACAGTGATGCCTGAGATGGAACCGTGGTGGGTCAAGGCGCTGCTGTTCGTACCTCGGCTCATCGGTTCCGCGGTGCGTCTGCTGTTCGGTGTGGGGGAGTTCGACGAAGAATCACGCAATGACGGCTGGTCCTTTGTTCTGATGGTGTTTGCCGTGCTGTTTTGCGCTTCGGAATGGTTCCGGGTCGACGGATTCCTTGGCCGTTGGCTGCATGTTGTGGCCTCCAGTGCGTTGGGAGTGTCCAGCGTGGTGCTGCCTGCTTTGCTGGTGGTGCTCACCATCAGGCTGTTCCGCAATTCCGGTAAGGATTCGGGCAATCCGAAGGTAATCGGCGGTTGGGTGTTGCTGTTGTGGGCTGTCTGCTCGATTATAGACGTTGTGGTGGCGGCTCCCGAGCGTCGTTTTGATTGGGTGCAGGTGCAGCAGGCCGGTGGTTTGCTTGGGTTTGTGGTCGGTTCCCCTCTGGCTTGGGGACTGTCCGGAGGCTTCGCCATTGCTATTTTCGTGCTGGTGGCGCTGTTTGCTGTAATCGTCATGATTGCGCAACTGCATATCAATGATATTTTGGACTGGTTCCGCTCTGCCGTATTCGGCAAGGAAACCAAGAGTGGCGCAGTACCCGGTGAGCGTGATGACGACAGCGTACAGGAAGCAGAACGCGAGCAGTTCCCCAACGAGGTGCAACTTGGTGAGGAGACCATGGCGTTTGCCGAAGGCGTGCCCACGCATGACGGCACGGAAGAAGCACCTGAAGCCACACGCGGCATAGCGCAGCAGACTAAGAAGCCCGGATTGTTCTCGAGATTGTTTGGTGGTTTCAAGCGTAAAGGTAAAGGTGGCGAAGATCATTCACTCGAGCGGTATGAAGGCGATGCCGCATTTGATAAGGCCGTGGATTTACGTGAAGGTTCGGCCGGTCAGAACGATGGGCTGTTCGCCACCGAGCAGATGATGGTTGACCCTGACACCGGCATCATTGCGGAAACGCCGATGGGCGGGATTGATGTGCCGAGTGCCTTGGGCGCGGGAGCCGCAGGGGTACCGGTTTCGTCAGGTTTCTCGGCTTCGACAGCACCGGCGGGAGGTGCGGCAGACCCGGTGCCATCGGTGCTCAACGGAGCTTTCAACTCTGGTGGGGATGAGACTGCGCAGCAGGCTGGTGCAGCACCCGCCGTTACGGCGGCCATACCGCGTTCCGGCGAGACCCCTGCTGGCGTCGGCGGGGCCTCTGACCCGTGGGCAGTCATCGGCAACGATGACCAGACCCCGAACAGCAACGGCCAGACCACGGTCTTCCCGGCGGTGAACAACACGTCTGCGACTCCAGGAGTTGCAGGGGGTGCGGCTATGCCTCAGTCTGCTCCTGCGCCCGGTGTGACAGGTGCCGGTACGACCGCTGATGGACAGAATGGCGCTGATGGAGCTGCGAATGGTACCGATGGCGCCGAGAGCGCAGAAGTCGTAGTTGAAGCGCCATACCAGTTGCCTTCTCTCGAACTGCTTGCTCACGGCAAGCCTCACGCTGCTCGCACCCAGGCCAACGACAATGTGATTCGTGCACTCACCTCCACATTCGCCCAGTTCAAGGTGGATGCCAAAGTGGTCGGATTCATGCGCGGCCCGTCGGTCACGCAATACGAGGTGGAACTTGGGCCGGGAGTCAAGGTAGAGAAGATCACCAATCTTCAACGCAACATAGCCTACGCTGTGGCCAGTTCTGACGTGCGCATTCTCTCTCCGATTCCAGGCAAGTCGGCCATCGGTATCGAGATTCCGAATGTTGACCGTGAAATTGTGCATTTGGGCGATGTGCTGCGTTCCGACAAGGCTCGCAACGATCCGAACCCCATGCTTGCAGGTGTGGGCAAAGACGTAGAAGGTCATTTCGTGACCGCCGACCTTGCCAAGATGCCGCACCTCCTGGTGGCCGGCGCCACAGGTTCCGGCAAGTCCAGTTTCATCAACTCGATGCTCACCTCCATCATCATGCGTGCCACACCCGAACAGGTGCGCCTGATTATGGTTGATCCCAAACGTGTGGAACTTTCCGCCTACGCCGGAATACCGCATCTGCTCACGCCCATCATCACCGATCCCAAGAAGGCGGCACAAGCCTTGGAATGGGTGGTCAAGGAGATGGATGCGCGTTACGACGATCTCCAGTATTTCGGCTTCCGCCATGTCAAGGACTTCAACGAGGCTGTACGTGCCGGAAAAGTGCACGCACCGCTTGGCTCGAATCGAAAAGTGGCGCCGTATCCTTACATTCTCGTTGTGGTGGACGAGATGGCTGACTTGATGATGCTTGCCAAGAACGATGTGGAAAGTTCCATTCAACGCATCACCCAGTTGGCCCGTGCCGCCGGTGTGCACTTGGTGCTTGCCACCCAGCGCCCCTCCGTGGACGTCATCACCGGTCTGATCAAGGCCAACATTCCATCGCGTCTGGCGTTCGCCACCTCCTCGGCCACCGACTCGCGAGTGATTCTTGATTCGACCGGTGCCGAGGCGCTCATCGGTCAGGGTGATGCCCTGTTCCTGCCTATGGGGTCGGCCAAGCCGGTGCGCGTGCAAGGTTCTTGGGTGGGCGAGTCCGAGATTCGCAAAGCCGTCGAGTTTGCCAGTGCTCAGCGCAAGCCGAAATACCGTGAGGACATCGAAGAGATGGCCAAGAAGGCCGAGGAGCAGGAAGCGCACCCTGACGAGGAAATCGGCGGCGATATGGACACGCTGTTGGAAGCAGCCAAACTTGTGATTACCTCGCAGTTCGGTTCCACTTCCATGCTGCAACGCAAACTGCGCATTGGGTTCGCCAAGGCAGGCCGTATGATGGATCTGCTGGAGTCCCATGGGGTGGTGGGGCCTTCGGAGGGTTCCAAGGCGCGTGAGGTTCTGATCAAACCCGAAGGTTTGGATGAGGCGATTGCGTTCATCAGCGGCAAGGGCGGCGGCTCGGCCGGGAGTGCGGAAGCGTGAGGGCGTGCAACACTTGGTTTACGCTGGCAGTAGTGCAGTCGCGCTAAGGTGAGGCATATGCAACAACGCGATGAACGTCATTCCTTGTTGGACGGCTGGAACAGTCTGCCCAACTTGGTCACGTATACCCGAATTGTCTTGGTGCTGGTGTTTTTGGGACTCGATATTGCAGCCGGCCCTTGGGGTTCAGGCAATGTGGCAATGCGTGTGTGGGCTGCGGTGCTCTTTGTGATCGCCGCTTCCACAGACAAGCTGGATGGCTGGCTGGCGCGCAAATTCGACCAAGTCACCGAGCTGGGCAAGCTCATGGATCCCATTGCAGACAAGCTCCTCATCTGCTCTACGATGGTGGTCTCGTCCGCGTTTGGCGAGTTGAGCTGGTGGGTTACGGCATTGTTCTTGATTCGTGAAATCGGCATCACCGTGATGCGTTTCATGGTCATCGACACAGGCGGTCAGGTGATTGCCGCGTCCAATGCCGGCAAATACAAGACGCTTGCCGAATCCATCGGATTGGGCATGCTGGTGTCCCCGTTGTGGGCTGCGGCTCCTGCGCGCCAGACTCCCGGTGTACTGCCGAATTTAGGTGCAGCTATGCCGGGATGGTTGTCCGCTTATTACTGGTTGACCTACATTGTCATCTTTGTGGCGCTGGTGCTGTGCCTGTATTCAGGGTTCGCTTATGTGCGTGGTGTGGTGAGGTCGCGCCGGTGAACGATTTGGACGGTGACGAGCTGGCTGCCCGAGTTTTGGACAAAGCGAAGAGGGGCGGCTTGAAAATCGCTGCAGCCGAGTCGCTGACAGGCGGTCTGCTGGCTGATGCGTTTGTGCGTATTCCGGGCGCTTCACAAGTGTTTTTGGGGTCAGCTGTCACCTATGACATTGCGGCTAAGGCATCGGTATTGGGTGTGGATGCGAGTCTGCTGCGTGAGCAGGGTGCCGTGAATCCGCAAGTGGCGTGTCAAATGGCGCAAGGTGCAGCAAAACTCTACAATCAGCCTCAATATGACGAAAAAATCATCGGCCTATCTACTACTGGTGTCGCGGGTCCGGGTAGCGATGGAGGAAAGCCTGCGGGACTGGTCTATGTAGGCATCTCAATGCCCGGAAAATCAAGGGATTGCGAGCGTTCCACCACGGCATTTAAGCTTGAGCTTCCCGGTGACCGTGAACAGGTGCGACGAGGTGCTGTCATCGCGCTATTGGCAAAAGTGAACCAAATCACATAGCCAAAAGCGGAATAAATTTCTAATTTTCGCTGTTGAAGGAAGTGAATACAGTAGTTTAGAACGTTTGTAAGTGGGGTGGCACAAATGGAAACGATGACCAGAACACGTGAAACTACCCAAGCGATGGGCGTTATGCCAGGTGCAGCACGTCCCGGCTCGGCACGCAACAGGAATTTAACACCGGCGCAACGCCGGGCGGTGGCATTTGCTCAGCAGCAGGTGGTGAAAGCCCGTGCGGCAAAAAAAGCGAAGGATGATCGGCAGGCGGCACTCAATAAGATGTGGCAGCAAGAAGATGTTGATCAGTCCCGTTCTCGTGTGTCGGTGGGCAATCGTGACGAAGGAGGCGAAGTGCGTACGGTATCGTTGCGAGAGGCTATTGGCCATGTGTTGCGTGATCTGCGTACTCGTGACCACAAGACGTTACGTGAGGTGAGTGAGAAGGCCGGTGTTTCTCTTGGATATCTTTCCGAGGTGGAGCGCGGGCAGAAGGAGGCCAGTTCCGAACTGCTGGCTTCCATCGCCGAATCCTTGGGGCTGAGTACTGCGCAGATGCTGCGTATGGTGGCCGACTATCTCGACTCGGTCGAGATGTAGAACAATAGGGTGTCGGATTTTGTTCTCCGACGCTGTTGCAAGAACCCGTTACCCTGTGGTGGCGGGTTCTTTGCGTTGTGCATGGTGCGGCGCAGCGATGTGATCTGCAGCAGTGATGTGGTGCGGTGTGGCGCTGTGGTGTGGCGCACTGAGGTGAGCGGGGCAGTGGGATTGTAGAGTGGTGATGGGTGAATGGGAGGCTCGTGATGGACGAACGCGAATTTTGGGCGCTGCTTGAGGAGGTGCTCGGCCGGTCGTACGGCAGAAGCGTGGCGAGGGATTTGGTGTTGCCGGAACTCGGGGACAGATGTGTGACCGAGGCGCTGGAGAGTGGCGAGGAACCCCGAGTGGTGTGGAATGTGCTGTGCGATCATCTGCAGATTCCTGATGGACGGCGTTGGGGGAGCGATCATAATGCGCCTCCGTTGCCGGTGCGGTAATGCTGTACTGTCGGAACTTGGCGCGTGCATTGGTGCAGTATTTGCGATAGAACGCATTCGAACAAATGTTCGTATCATGCTTTATGATGACACTTAGCAATCGCAATGATGGTGATGCACAATGGTGCTGAGTCGCTCGGCGTGTCGAAATGCCGAGTGTTCGTCCACATTGCTCTGGCAAGGCTGCGTGAGTGGCTTCCGTCCCGTACGGTAGAAGGGTACAACACCCTCAAACTCAAGGAGAGATATGGCGCATCAATCGAAAAGCTCGAAAGGGCCGGTGGAAAATCTGAAGACCGGCGCTGAACCTGGTAGCGGCATTGATCCGCGTCGTCAAGCGGCGCTGGATTCCGCGCTCAAACAGGTCGAAAAGAGTTTTGGCAAAGGCTCGGCCATGCGGCTGGGAGACAGGCCTGTGGAGGATGTGGAAGTCATTCCCACTGGCTCCTTGGCCTTGGACATGGCACTGGGCATTGGCGGCTTGCCGCGTGGTCGAATCATTGAGATCTATGGTCCTGAATCGTCCGGCAAGACCACGTTGGCATTGCATTCGGTAGCAAATGCTCAGCGTAACGGAGGTGTCGCGGCATACATCGATGCCGAGCACGCCCTTGATCCGGTATATGCAAAGAAATTGGGAGTCGATACTGATTCGCTCATCATCTCTCAGCCAGACAACGGTGAACAAGCGTTGGAAATCGCTGACATGCTGGTGCGTTCCGGTGCGCTTGACATCATCGTTATTGATTCTGTGGCTGCGCTGACACCCAAGGCTGAAATAGAAGGGGACATGGGAGACAGCCATGTTGGCTTGCAGGCCAGGCTCATGAGTCAGGCGCTGCGCAAGATGACAGGAGCGCTCTCTCAGTCCGGTACCACTGCCATTTTCATCAACCAGCTGCGAGAGAAAATCGGCGTGATGTTCGGCAGTCCAGAAACCACGACCGGAGGAAAGGCGCTCAAGTTTTACTCTTCCATACGTCTTGACATTCGCAGGGTGCAGACCATCAAGAACGGTGAGGATGCCGTGGGTAACCGCACCAAGGTTAAAGTGGTGAAGAACAAGATGGCTCCGCCGTTCAAACTCGCTGAGTTCGACATTCTGTACGGTGAGGGCATATCAAAGGAAGGGTCGATTCTCGATATGGCCTTGCAGTGCGAGGTCGTGAAGAAATCTGGGTCATGGTTCACTTACGAGAGCAGTCAGCTGGGGCAGGGGCGTGAAAACGTGCGTGCCTTCCTTAAAGACAATCCCGCAGTGGCGGAGGAGATCGAAGAAAAGGTCAAGATGAAATTCGGCCTCATCCCAGATCCTAATGCCGAAGAGCCGGAAGGTGAAGCAGATGCCGCCGATGACGAGGCAACGAGCGGAGCCGAAAAGGCCGACAAAGCGGAAGCATGATTGACGTCGAAGACTTCCTTGCCAAACACCCCGTGCCCGGAGACGATGAGCATGTCTCATATGGTGCTCCGGGCGCGGGTGGCGGCATTGATGATGTCGTGGATGCTAAGAATGCGCGCTCTGTCAAGCGGCAGAGCAGCACTTATTCAAGTCGGTCACGCACGCACACGGTTCCCGTTTCCAGTCCCTACAGCAGTGCTTTCGGTGGGTCGCTTAGTGACAGCGATGCTGGCTGGTCCGAGTCGGGGAGTGGCCGCAGAGCAAAACGCAAACGTAGCACGTACCGCTATCGTTCTCAACCGGCTGTCAGGCGAGTGCCCGATGATCCGAACGATATGGATGCATGCCGTGAGGCGGCGTTGACCCTGCTGGACGCCTCGCCCAAATCATCACTGGGCATGACCAAGCGACTTATTGAAAAAGGGTATGGCGAAGTCGTCGCGAACGATGTGGTGGTGCGCCTGGTAGAATTGCGCCTTATCGATGATGTCGAGTACGCCGCATCTGCTGTACGTTCCTGTGTAGCCAGACAATTCGGCGCGCGTGGCACGCTGCAAGAGCTGAGACGCAAGGATGCAGAACCTCGTGCTGCCAGCGAGGCCGTACGTGCCGCTCAGGAGCAGGGTGCGTTCGAGGAAGCGGCATGGGAACTCGGGCGCAAAGTGGCCAGAAAAACCGAAGGACTCGATTCTCAAGTACGGCGTCGTCGCTTCTGGAGTGCTGGCGCGAGAAAAGGTCATAACCCCGAAGTGTTGCAACGCGTGGCGCAAGAGCTGCTGAGCTGATCGACCGAAGAACGATCTGATCCGCAATTGATAATGTGACCAGGTGCAAGCGAGAGTACGAGTCTGATTGCTGCCTGCGGATTGATTGTCGGCGTTGTTGCATAGACTTTGGATTGTGTGTGCCAATGGCATGCCTTATGTAACAGGCGTGCGCGTTGGGATATCCCTTGACCCGCAGATAGCGCGGCAGTAATGTCGCAGCAGGAGGGCAGAGGGCCATCGGGCCGGTGGACTGGGCTGCTTTAACCGATTCGTCGGGAGGAGCCGCACGGTGGCGGCTTCACCGAAATAAGAATGAACGAATCGGAGAATATAAGTTGCCTACTATAGAACAGCTTGTCCGTAAGGGACGCAAGGTAAAGCCGAAGAAGTCGAAGACTTTGGCTATGAAGGGGAGCCCGCTGCGCCGCGGCGTGTGCACCCGTGTGTACACCACCACCCCGAAGAAGCCGAACTCGGCTCTGCGTAAGGTCGCCCGTGTGCGCCTGAGCTCGGGCGTTGAAGTCACCGCCTACATCCCCGGCGAAGGCCATAACCTGCAGGAGCACTCCATCGTGCTCGTGCGCGGCGGCCGTGTCAAGGATCTCCCGGGTGTGCGTTACCACATCGTGCGTGGCGCGCTCGATACCCAGGGAGTCAAGGACCGCAAGCAGGGTCGTTCCCTGTACGGAGCAAAGAAGGCGAAGTAAGATATGTCACGTAAAGGACCCGCAAAAAAGCATCAGCTGCTCCCGGACCCCATCTACGGTTCGGTCGTCGTAGCTCAGCTCATCAACAAGATTCTGCTCGACGGTAAGAAGTCCATCGCCGAGGACATCGTCTACTCCGCGCTCGATATGGTCAAGGAAAAGACCGAGCAGGAGCCGGTCGCCGTGCTCAAGCGTGCGCTCGACAACATCCGTCCCAGCCTTGAGGTGCGTTCCCGCCGAGTCGGCGGCGCCACCTATCAGGTGCCGGTCGAGGTTAAGCCGAACCGTGCCAACGCCCTGAGCCTGCGCTGGCTCACCGACTTCTCTCGCGCGCGTCGCGAGAAGACCATGGCAGAGCGCCTGGCCAACGAGATCCTCGACGCCTCTAACGGCCTGGGTGCTTCCGTGAAGCGCCGCGAGGATACGCACAAGATGGCAGAGGCCAACAAGGCCTTCGCTCATTACCGCTGGTAATTCAGGAATCTCAAGCGTAAGGAATTGTTATGGCACTTGACGTGCTCAATGACCTCAATGAGGTCCGCAACATCGGCATCATGGCTCACATCGATGCCGGCAAGACCACGGTGACGGAGCGTATCCTCTACTACACCGGTAAGAACTACAAGATCGGCGAGACCCACGACGGCGCCTCCACCATGGACTTCATGGCGCAGGAGCAGGAACGTGGTATCACCATTCAGTCCGCGGCAACGACATGCTTCTGGAACCGCCAGACGCATGACGACAAAGAAAAGTTCCAGATCAACATCATCGACACCCCCGGCCACGTGGACTTCACGGCCGAGGTGGAGCGCTCCCTGCGCGTGCTCGATGGTGCCGTCGCTGTCTTCGACGGCAAGGAAGGCGTGGAGCCTCAGTCCGAGACTGTGTGGCGTCAGGCCGACAAGTACGGCGTGCCGCGCATCTGCTTCATCAACAAGATGGATAAGCTCGGCGCTGACTTCTACTACTCGGTGGACACCATCAAGGAGAAGCTTGGTGCCAACCCGCTCGTCGTGCAGCTGCCTATCGGCGCTGAGAACGACTTCCTGGGCGTTGTCGACCTGATCCGCATGAAGGCTTATGTCTGGAACGATGTCTCCGGCGATATGGGTGCCCACTACGACACCACCGATATTCCCGCCGACCTGCAGGCCAAGGCTGAGGAATACCGCGCCGCTCTGCTCGACCAGGTGGCCGAGTCCAGCGACGAGCTCATGGAGAAGTACCTTGAGACCGGCGAGATGAGCGAAGAGGAGCTCCGTCAGGGCATCCGCACGCTGACCATCTCCCGCCAGGCCTACCCGGTGCTCTGCGGTTCCGCGTTCAAGGACAAGGGCATTCAGCCCATGCTTGATGCCGTGGTCGACTTCCTGCCCAGCCCCGAAGACGTGCCGGCCATCGCTGGTTTCGATCCTTCGGACGAGTCCAAGGAAATCACCCGCAAGCCCACCATGGACGACCCGTTCTCCGCGTTGGTCTTCAAGATCTCGACGCACCCCTTCTATGGCAAGCTCGTCTTCGTGCGTGTCTACTCCGGTTCGGTCAAGCCCGGCGATTCCGTGCTCGATTCCACCAAGGGCAAGAAGGAGCGCATCGGTAAGATCTTCCAGATGCACGCCGATAAGGAGAACCCTGTAGATGCAGCAGAGGCTGGCAACATCTACACGCTCGTCGGTCTGAAGAACGTCTCCACCGGTGAGACGCTCTGCGATGAGAAGGCTCCGATTTCTTTGGAGTCCATGACCTTCCCTGATCCTGTGATCGAGGTGGCTGTGGAGCCCAAGACCAAGGCCGATCAGGAGAAGATGAGCATCGCGTTGGCGAAGCTGTCCGACGAGGATCCGACCTTCCAGGTCAAGACCGATGAGGAGAGCGGCCAGACGCTGATCTCCGGCATGGGCG
This sequence comes from Bifidobacterium sp. ESL1130, assembly GCF_058507935.1. Taxonomy (NCBI): domain Bacteria; kingdom Bacillati; phylum Actinomycetota; class Actinomycetes; order Bifidobacteriales; family Bifidobacteriaceae; genus Bifidobacterium; species Bifidobacterium sp. ESL1130. The sequence goes on from NZ_CP196379.1 coordinate 687,047, forward strand.
AGCTGCAGCTCGACATCATCGTCGACCGTATGCGTCGTGAGTTCAAGGTGGAGTGCAACGTGGGTAACCCGCAGGTCGCCTACCGTGAGACCATCCGCAAGGCCGTCATGAACCAGGAGTACACGCACAAGAAGCAGACCGGTGGTTCCGGTCAGTTCGCAAAGGTGCTCATGAACTTCGAGCCTCTGGACACCGAAGCCGGCGAGACTTACGAGTTCTCCAACGAGGTCACTGGCGGACACATCGGCAAGGAATTCATTCCTTCGATCGATCAGGGTGTGCAGGAGGCCATGGAGTCCGGTGTGCTGGCAGGCTTCCCTGTGGTGGGCGTCAAGGCGACCGTCACCGACGGCCAGACCCACGACGTCGACTCCTCGGAGCTTGCGTTCAAGATCGCCGGTTCCATGGCGTTCAAGACCGCAGCCCCCAAGGCCAAGCCGGTCATCCTCGAGCCGATCATGGCCGTCGAGATTCATACTCCGGAAGAGTACATGGGCGATGTGATGGGTGACATCAACTCTCGCCGTGGCAACATCCAGGAGATGAAGGATTCCTCTGGTGTCAAGGTCATCGACGCGAAGGTGCCGCTGAGCGAGATGTTCGGTTACATCGGCGAGCTGCGTTCCAAGACGCAGGGCCGCGGTATGTTCTCCATGCAGATGGACTCCTATGCCGAGGTTCCGAAGAACATCGCGGACGACATCATCAAGGCCCAGCGCGGCGAATAACCACGCGCCTGCTGCGTGTTCCGCTGTCTCCAGTCAGCGTTAAGATTTTTTAACGCTGACTGGGTTAGGGCACTAAGTGGCAGGTAACCCAGAAACCCAGTAAACTGCAGCGAGTCTCGCCCCCGAGTGGCGAGGGCAAGCTCAAAACGTCCAGGAGGACACTAATGGCAAAGGAAAAGTACGAGCGGACTAAGCCGCACGTGAACATCGGTACGATCGGCCACGTCGATCACGGTAAGACGACCCTGACCGCAGCTATCTCCAAGGTGCTGCACGAGGAGTTCCCGGATCTCAACCCGGCATACGACTTCGATCAGATTGATGCTGCTCCTGAAGAGAAGGACCGCGGCATCACCATCAACATCGCCCACATCGAGTATCAGACGGCCAACCGCCACTATGCTCACGTGGACTGCCCCGGCCACGCCGACTTCGTGAAGAACATGATCACCGGTGCTGCCCAGATGGATGGCGCTATCCTCGTGGTCGCGGCCACCGATGGCCCCATGGCTCAGACTCGCGAGCACGTGCTGCTCGCCCGTCAGGTAGGCGTGCCGAAGATTCTCGTCGCTCTGAACAAGTGCGATATGGTCGAGGACGACGAGCTCATCGAGCTCGTTGAAGAAGAAGTCCGCGATCTGCTGGATGAGAACGGCTTCGACCGCGATTGCCCGGTCATCCGTACCTCCGCTTACGGTGCACTGCACGACGATGCTCCGGATCACGACAAGTGGGTACAGACCGTCAAGGATCTTATGGACGCTGTGGATGATTACATCCCCACCCCGGTCCACGATCTGGACAAGCCCTTCCTCATGCCTATCGAGGATGTCTTCACGATTTCCGGCCGCGGCACCGTGGTCACCGGTCGTGTGGAGCGCGGCAAGCTTGCGATCAACACCACCGTCGAAATCGTTGGTATCCGCGATACGCAGACCACCACCGTCACCTCCATCGAGACCTTCCACAAGCAGATGGATGAGTGCGAGGCCGGCGACAACACCGGTCTGCTGCTCCGCGGCATCAACCGTGACGACGTCGAGCGCGGCCAGGTTCTGGCTGTCCCCGGCTCCGTGACTCCTCACACCAAGTTCGAGGGCGAAGTCTACGTTCTGACCAAGGACGAGGGTGGCCGTCACTCGCCGTTCTTCTCGAACTACCGTCCTCAGTTCTACTTCCGCACCACCGACGTCACCGGCGTTATCACCCTGCCGGAAGGCGTCGAGATGGTTCAGCCTGGCGATCACGCCACCTTCTCCGTTGAGCTCATTCAGCCCATCGCAATGGAGGAAGGCCTGACCTTCGCTGTGCGTGAAGGCGGCCACACGGTCGGCTCAGGTCGAGTCACCAAGATCGTTGAGTAGTCAACATCTACAGCTGACAGCACGCTGATTGCGTAGCTGCTGGCATAAAGGGCCGGTTCTTCGGAACCGGCCCTTTTCGTTTATTCTCTAGACGTTATGGCATAATGGGCTGAGCTTCAGTATGGGGACGGCTTCTTCGGTTCCCCCGAGATTGTTAAGGTGAATAAACGTGGCACAGACTAGTAATGACATCAAGAACGGTTCTGTTCTGAATCTCGACGGCCAGCTGTGGACCGTCACGAAGTTCCAGCACGTCAAGCCTGGCAAAGGCCCGGCTTTCGTGCGTACCACCATCAAGAACGTGCTGACGGGCAAGATTGTGGACAAGACCTTCAACGCCGGCATGAAGATGGAGTTCGAGACTGTCGACAACCGTACGCTCCAGTATTCGTACGACGAAGGCGATAACTTCGTTTTCATGGACATGACGACCTACGATCAGGTCAACATCCCCAAGACCCTCGTCGCCGATCAGGCCAAGTTCCTGCTGGAAGGCACGGATTGCATCGTCAGCTTCCACGACGGCACCCCTCTGAGCGTTGAACTCCCGGCTTCAGTGGTGCTCACGGTCACCGCTACAGAGCCTGGCGTGCAGGGCAACCGTTCCAACGCAGGTACCAAGCCAGCAACGGTCGAGACCGGTGCTGAGATTCAGGTGCCGCTCTTCGTCGGCGAAGGTGAGAAGGTAAAGGTTGATACGCGCGACGGTTCATACCTGGGCCGCGAAAACAGCTGATTGAGGCATATCGCACTTGCTGCCGGTGCAGGAACAGGTTGCTGAAGGAAATGCCGTTGTACGGCTGCACTTCGAATCTTATCTGTTGCTGATGCGTTTTGCGTCTCGTACGTACAAACGTGAGATCGGCCGGTAGAGCAATGTTGGTGTGCAACTGTCACACAACAGTATTTGCGCGCGACGCACTCGCGCATATCGTTTCCCGTGAGCCGGGTGGCTCATGGGAAACATTGTTTACACGCATTTTTAAGAGGTAGAGGTGACATGGCACGTTCCACTGCGCGCAAGCGGGCGCTGAACACACTGTACGAGGCGGATGAGAAAGATCAGGACATCGTCTCATTGCTCGAGGAACGCATCGCTCAGCCAGGGGCGCAGACCCCGCTGCCGCAGTATGCCATTGACATTGTGCGCGGTGTTGCCGAGCATGAAGATGACATCGACGATGCGCTCGACGAGCATTCGACAAAGTGGAGCCTGGAACGTATGGCGGTGGTTGATCGCAATATTTTGCGAGTGGCCGCTTGGGAGATACTGTTCAATGCCGAAGTTCCGGACCGTGTGGCCATTGATGAGGCTCTTGGCTTGGCCAAGTCGCTGTGCGACGACGAATCTCCAGCCTTCATTCACGGTCTGCTCAGCGCGCTGAGTAACGACAAGGATGCAGCACTGGAACGTATAGCCAAGGCAGAGCAGGAACGTGAGGCACAGCGTCGCCAAGAAGCGGCGCTCCACGCGCCGACCGCTCCCGGGTTCCTTACCTCCGGCGGCGTTTCCGGTAGGGGAGACGGCAAGCCGATGGACTGGAGCAGCGACGATGAGAGCCAGTCGGATAGCGACTGAAACTCCGTCACTGTGAGCGAAATCGCAGCACCTCGCTACACTAGACCAGAATGTCCGCTGTGAAAAGGGGTATAGGTGAGTTATCACGACACCAACGCCACTGCAGCTGGAAGTCGTTCCCCAATGGATGCTTTGCTCGTACTTGAAGATGGCGAAGTGTACACCGGGAACGCTTACGGTGCGGTAGGCCAAGTAACTGGAGAAATTGTTTTCAACACCGGCATGACCGGCTATCAGGAGACTCTGAGCGATCCTAGCTATGACCGTCAGATTGTGGTACAGACGTTTCCTCACATCGGCAATACCGGTGTGAACAGGGAAGACGAAGAGTCGCCAAGCATATGGGTGGCTGGGTATGTGGTTCGTGAACCCAGCCCATGCGTCAGTAATTGGAGGGCGCAAGACCCGTTGGAAGACCAATTGGCAAAACAAGGAATTGTTGGTATTTCAGGTATCGACACTCGCCGACTCACACGACATCTGCGGCAGGCAGGCGTTATGCGGGCCGGCGTTTTTTCTGGCCGTGTGCGCCTGGATTCCAACGGTAATGAGCGTTCGGTGGAATCGCTGGTTGAGGTGGTGCGCCAGTCGCCTGGCATGGCAGGCGCCAATCTGAGCGACGAAGTGAGCTGCTCGCAGCCATATACGGTCGAGCCTGCCGGGCAATGGGAGGGCAAAGAGCCCCTGCACACTGTAGCTGCCTTGGATATGGGCATCAAAGCAATGACGCCACATCGTCTGGCTGAGCGTGGCTGCCGTGTGCACGTGTTGCCTGCCAGTTCCACTATGGAAGACATCGAACGGCTCAACCCCGATGGTGTGTTCTTCTCGAACGGCCCAGGAGATCCAAGCACCGCCGACCGTGAAGTGGCATTGTTGCGCCAGGTGCTTGACGCGCGCTTGCCGTTTTTTGGTATTTGCTTCGGCAACCAGCTGTTGGGCCGCGCATTGGGCTTTGGCACGTACAAGCTCAAATTCGGGCATCGCGGTGTGAACCAGCCGGTGAAGAACCTGCGTACCGGCAAAGTCGAAATTACGGCGCATAATCACGGGTTCGCCGTGGATGCACCGATTGGTGAGGATGTGGATGCGCCGTTCGCCGATGGGCGTTACGGCAGAGTTCGTGTTTCCCACGTTGATTTGAACGACAATGTCGTGGAAGGGCTGGAATGTTTAGACATTCCGGCCCTTTCTGTTCAGTATCATCCTGAGGCTGCCGCAGGTCCACACGATGCCTCATATCTGTTCGACCGATTCGTCGCGCTTATGGACGGCCAGTCCAACGGTGCGGAACACCAAGGGGAGTAACGATGCCTAAGAGAAGTGATATTTCGTCGGTCATGGTGATCGGCTCCGGTCCGATCGTCATCGGGCAGGCGGCAGAATTCGACTATTCCGGCACTCAGGCTTGCCGGGTGCTGCGCGAGGAAGGCGTAAGGGTCATCCTCGTCAACTCGAACCCGGCCACCATCATGACCGATCCGGAGATGGCCGATGCCACCTACATCGAGCCCATTGACACGGCCATCCTTGAACGCATCATAGCCAAGGAACGGCCTGATGCGCTGCTGCCGACTCTTGGCGGACAAACTGCGCTGAACGCTGCTAAAGCGTTGGGGGAGCAAGGCATTCTCGACAAGTACCATGTGGAACTCATCGGGGCTTCGCTCGAGGCGATCGACCGCGGTGAAGACCGCGAACAGTTTAAGCAGGTCGTCGAGGCGGCCGGAGCCGAATCTGCCCGTTCCGACGTAGCGCACACCATGGAGGAAGTGGACGCCGTGGTGGAACGTCTGGGCGGATACCCGGTGGTGGTGCGCCCCAGCTTCACCATGGGCGGCCTGGGCTCGGGCATCGCTCATGACAAAGACGAACTGCACCGCATCGCGGGTGCCGGCCTGCACGATTCACCTACTGACGAAGTGCTTATCGAAGAAGGCATCGAAGGTTGGAAGGAGTACGAGCTTGAACTGATGCGCGACCGCAACGACAACGTAGTGGTCGTATGTCCCATCGAGAACGTTGATCCGGTGGGCGTGCATACCGGCGATTCGATCACTGTGGCTCCTACATTCACTCTGACGGACCGGGAATATCAGCGCATGCGAGACATCGGCATCGCCATCATCCGCGGTGTGGGGGTCGACACGGGCGGCTGCAACATTCAGTTCGCCATCAACCCTGTCAACGGCCGCATCATCGTCATCGAAATGAACCCGCGCGTTTCCAGGTCGTCGGCTTTGGCCTCCAAAGCCACCGGTTTCCCCATCGCCAAGATCGCAGCCAAACTGGCCTTGGGCTATACGCTCGACGAAATCGACAACGACATCACCCGTTCCACACCGGCCAGCTTCGAACCGGTCATCGACTATGTGGTGGCCAAAGTGCCGCGCTTCACCTTCGAGAAATTCCCGGAGGCTGATCCCACGCTCACCACTTCCATGAAGTCGGTGGGAGAAGCGATGGCGTTGGGCGGCAACTTCCAGGAGGCATTGGGCAAAGCCATGCGGTCCATAGACAAACGCCATATGGGCTTCTCCTGGGATGGGCCAAAACCTGACGAGGCGGAAGTGGCGCAGTTGCTCGAGCAGATGCGTACTCCCACCGAGCACCGGTACTTGCAGATCCAACGCGCGCTATGGGGCGGGGCGAGTGTCGAACAGCTCTTTGATGCCACGAAGATCGACCCATGGTTCCTCAACCAGTTCGCGCTCATCAACCGAACCGCCATTGAAGTGCGCTACACCGAAACGCTTTCCCCGGCATTGCTGAGGCAAGCCAAACGCGCCGGCCTCTCCGACCTCCAGATCGCCCATCTGCGCTACTTGGGCGACGAAGGCGAGGAGACGATTCGCCAGTTGCGTCAACGCTACGGGTTGCGCCCGGTCTACAAGACCGTCGACACATGCGCCGCCGAATTCGACGCGGCCACACCGTACTACTACTCCTGCTACGCCGATGAGAGCGAGCTGGAACAACGCAAACGTGAAGCCGTCATTATTTTGGGATCCGGTCCCAACCGTATTGGACAAGGCATCGAGTTCGACTACACGTGCGTGCATGCGGTGCAGGAGCTGGGGCAAGACTTTGACACCATCATGGTCAACTGCAATCCCGAAACTGTCTCCACTGATTACGACATGTCCGACAGGCTCTACTTCGAGCCGCTCACCTTCGAAGACGTGATGGAAATCTACGAGGCAGAGCTGCAGCTTGGGCCGGTCAAAGGTGTTGTCGTGCAGCTCGGCGGTCAAACACCGCTCTCTTTGGCGGCACGACTCAAGGCCGCTGGCGTTCCGATTTTGGGTACCAGCCCGGAGTCCATCGACCTGGCGGAAAACCGTGAACTGTTCGGTGAGGTACTGCGCAGGGAGGGTCTCAATGCGCCGCGGTACGGCACGGCACTGAGCCTCGACGAAGCGCGAAAGGCCGCCCACGATATCGGCTATCCCGTTTTGGTGCGCCCCAGCTATGTGCTGGGCGGACGTGGTATGGAAATCGTCTACGACGATGCCCAGCTGCAAACCTATGTGAATCGTGCCCTGGCGCAAGCCCAGTCGGATACGGTTGTCTCAGGCAGGCTGCCTTCGCCGTTGCTCATCGACAAGTTCCTCCAAGATGCCATCGAAATTGACGTGGACGCGCTCTACGACGGCACTGAACTCTACATCGGCGGCATCATGGAACACGTGGAGGAGGCTGGTGTGCACTCTGGAGACGCCGCTTGCACGCTACCTCCGAGCACGCTTTCCGACGATCAAATCGAACGTCTGCGTGCCGCCACCCTCGCCATAGCCCAAGGCTGCGGTGTGCAAGGTGTGCTTAATGTGCAGTTCGCGTACATGGCCAATACACTCTATGTGATCGAAGCCAATCCGCGTGCTTCACGTACCATTCCCTTTGCGTCCAAGGCCACCGGTGTGGCGCTCGCCAAGGCGGCTTCGCGCATCATGGTGGGGGAGTCTGTCGCCGATCAGCGCCGGCGTGGTCTGCTGTTGCCTCAAGGCGACGGAGGCACCATGCATGATGGTCAGCAGGTGGCGGTCAAGCAATCTGTACTGCCGTTCAAGCGGTTCCGTACTCAGGCCGGTCGTTCTGTCGACACGCTGCTGGGGCCGGAGATGCATTCCACTGGCGAGGTGATGGGCTTCGACCGGGACTTCCCTCATGCCTTTGCCAAGAGTCAGCTGGCTGCCTACCCGGGTGGTCTGCCGGTCACGGGCAATGTGTTCCTGTCGGTGGCGGACGCTGACAAACGACAGCTGCCTCTTATCGCGGTGCGTTTGCAGGAGCTCGGTTTCACGCTATGCTGCACTGAAGGCACCGCCTCCGTGCTGCAACGATACGGCATCGAATCGAAGGTGGTGAGCAAGATTTCCTCTTCGATCGAGGCTGAGCGTGCGTTGCGCGAACGGTACGGGGCAGATGCCATCGGGCAAAACCCGGTGCAGATGATTGAGGACGGAAAGATCGATATGGTGCTCAACACGCCGTCCAGTCGCGACTCGCGCTCAGACGGTTATGCCATTCGTGCTGCGGCGGTGATTGCGGATGTGCCTCAGTTCACCACGGTCACCGAGTTTCTTGCGGTGCTGCTGGCCATTGAGGCAGTGAAGGCCGATGACTACCAGGTGATGAGTATCCAGGAGCATGCCGCCCACCTCTTTGCCGGGCAGCAGTAGACGCAGTGATGCACCGTGTTTCATTCCGTGAGTACTTTGACCGGAGTATTGCGTATTAGCGAATATGAGAATGGCGAGTTTTCAACGTTGCTCATATCAGGCTATCGCCAAGACTCGTGGAAAAGTACTCACGGAACGAAAAAGGACTTCAATAACCTTCATACAGGGTTGTTGAAGTCCTTTTTATCGTGCAGAGTCATTCAATAGGGACGTTTTGAGCAATATTGGGATGATTGCTTATTATGCGCTGTTGGTATCAAGCCATTTTCACTATTCAGGTTTGCGCGTTTGTGCGTATGTGTCCCTACTGAACGAACTCAGTGGGTAGGAGGGCTTGCGGTGACCGCTGCTGCAGCTGTCAGTTATGGTGGTTGTTGGCGTGCGTAAGGCTCACCACATGGGTCGGTCGCCGTCGGTGCCTGGGCGATCAATGCCTACACTGGCATGGTTGTCGAGCGTCGGATCAGCTACCAGACGCATGATGTAGTCGGCAATCGAGGCACGTGAAATAGTGGTGCCGCGGAATGGCCCGCCCTTCTGCGTCAGCTCATAGTTTGTGTCGTCTTCGTTGTCCATGTAGGCGGCGCGAATGATGGTGTAGTTCAGGTCGGAGTCTTCAATGATGGCTGCGGCACGTCGGGTATCGTCCATCACTGCCTTGCCGCAGCTTTCCTCGACCCAGCGTCCAAACTCACCGGGAACTTCAAAGTACAGGCCGAGGCCGGTCACATGAATGAGTCGTTTTACGCCGGTCTCGTCCATGGCTTTGACAATGTTGGCCACCATTGGTTCGAACTGTCCTCCAAGATTGGCGTAGACCACATCCTGGCCTTGCATGGCTGCAACGAGCGTAGCGTAATCGTTCACGTCGCCTTCGACGACGGTTTCGCGTGACGGATCGGCATCGTCAATGCGCGTGGAATCGCGCAAGTACAAGGTGAGGTGGGCGTCGGTTTCGAGCAGCAGACGTTGGCGTACCAGTCTGGCAATCTGCCCGTACGCGCCCAAGATGATGATATTGGTCATATGCTTTCCTCCCATGGCGAATGCATGATGAATGGTTCAGATATTCCACTTTAACTCTTTAAGCGCACTCGAAGTCAAGAGAGCGAATTGGAGGGAGTGTGTCATAAGGGAATGCGCGTCGAGGATGGATAAATGCGTCTGCCGGAGCAGGCATTGCAATGGGTGTGTCATGCGGGGCGTTTATTCCTTGTAATTTGTAGACTTGAGTTCAACAATTGGTATGGAAAGCAGGAACGGGTGAGTGAGATGGAACAGCCGATGCAAGGTGCCGGACAGATGGGTGCGCAGCCTCGGGGGAGGCTTATTGTGCTGAGCGGGCCGACCGCCGTGGGTAAAGGCACGGTCGAGGCTCAGCTGCGCGCGTCGCACCCGCAGGTGTGGGTATCGGTGTCTGGAACCACGCGCGCGCCTCGCCCCGGGGAAGAGAACGGTAAAACCTACTGGTTTATGAGCGAACCGGAGTTCCTCGAGAAAGAACGCGAAGGCTGGTTCTTGGAAACTGCCACTGTGCACGGCATGGCGCGTTATGGCACGCCGTTGCAGCCGGTGCTTGACCATTTGGCGCAGAACATTCCTACGATTTTAGAGATTGACTTGCAAGGTGCGCGGCGAGTGCGGCAGCGGGCTGCAGAGTTGAACCTCGAGATTGTCTCCGTGTTTGTGGCTCCACCCAGCTATGACGAGTTGGTACGCCGTTTGGTTGGTCGAGGAACTGAGAGTGAGGAGCAGCAGGCGCGGCGCCTGGAAACTGCCAAAGTTGAGATGGCGGCCGAACCGGAATTCGATGTCGTCATCACTAACGACACCGTTGAGCATGCGGCCGACGAATTGTGGAGCATTATCGCACAAGAGTATGGCATTGAGGAATAGACTGGGAAATAGATTGAGGAATAGTGAGTTGCGGTCTACTTAAGCTGCGGCCGTTATGCCTGCCGGTGATGGCCTAGTGAACCGGCCACGGTGCCGATTTGGCGATGCCCTACATTCCCCAATACCGGTAGGTAGAAGCTGCTACCACATAGAGTAGGAGGGTATCCATACCATATGGAAACCCTCCTCTTGCGTTATGCTGCGCCTCAGCTTATGCCAAACCGCTGAGCTGATTGATGAGCTCGGGGTCGCGTGTGGCGCCCTTGTCGGCAGACCGAGCAAATGCGGCGTAAGCCTTGAGGGCTTGAGAGACCTTGCGGTCGCGGTGAGCCACGTAGCCGTCGCCGGCCTCCAGTTCCCGGCGGCGCTCGGCGAACTGTTCGTCGCTCAATTCCACGTTGATGGTGCGAGCAGGAATGTCGATGTCAATCATATCGCCGTCGCGAATCAGGGCGATGGGGCCCTTGTTGGCGGCTTCCGGTGCTACGTGGCCGATGGACAGTCCTGAGGAACCACCGGAATAGCGGCCGTCGGTAATGAGCGCCACATCTTTGCCGATGCCTTTGCCTTTGACGAACGAGGTGGGGTAGAGCATCTCTTGCATACCGGGGCCGCCCTTGGGGCCTTCATAGCGGATGACCAGAGCCTCGCCCTTCTTGAGTTTGTCGCCCAGAATGACCTCGACGGCCTGCTCCTGAGACTCGACGATGCGCGCCGGACCGTGGAACTTCCAAATGTTCTCAGGCACGCCGGCGGTTTTGACCACACAGCCGTCCGGAGCGAGATTGCCGCGCAGAATCGCCAGACCGCCCTCCTTGACTGCTGGGTGATCGATGTCGTTGATGGCACCGTGCACGCGGTCGGTGTCCAGTCCGTCCGCGAGCGTCTCGTGGGTGAACGGCTCGGGGGAGGTGATATGACCCGGAGCTGCGCGATAGAACTCTTTGGCTTCCGGCAGGCAGGTTTCGCGCATGATGTCCCAATCGGCGAGCTTGGCTTGCAGACTGGGATAGTCTACGGAATGCACGTCTTGGTGGAGTTTGCCGGCGCGATCCAGTTCGCCAAGGATACCGCAGATGCCTCCGGCCCGATGCACGTCGGTGATTTCCCAATCACCGGAAGGGCTGGCTTTGCAGATGCAGGGCACAGTGTGGCTGATGCGTTCGATGTCGTCGAGTGTGAAGTCTACGTCGGCGCTCTGGGCGGCGGCTAGGATGTGCAGCACGGTATTGGTTGATCCGCCCATGGCCACGTCCATGGTCATGGCGTTCTCGAAGGCGTGCTTCGTGGCGATATTGCGCGGCAGAACGGAGTCGTCATCTTCGTCGTAATAGCGGTGGGCCAGAGTGACAATTTGGTGTCCGGCGCGCTCGAAGAGCTGCTTGCGGTAGCCGTGTGAGGCCAGCGTGGTTCCATTTCCCGGCAGTGCCAGTCCCAAGGCTTCCGTTAGGCAGTTCATGGAGTTGGCGGTGAACATGCCGGCGCACGACCCGCAGGTGGGGCACACGGTCTTCTCATAGGCGAGCAGGTCCTCGTCGGAGACATTGTCGTCGGCGGAGGCGTACATCACGTCGATGAGATCGGTGGTCAGTTCGCTGCCGTCTGACAGTTCGGTGCTTCCGGCTTCCATGGGGCCGCCGGAGACGAAGATGGTGGGGATGTTGAGGCGAAGCGCAGCCATGAGCATGCCCGGAGTGATTTTATCGCAGTTGGAAATGCATACGAGTGCGTCGGCGCAATGCGCGTTGACGGAATATTCGATGGCATCGGCGATGATGTCGCGGCTTGGCAGTGAGTACAGCATGCCGGTGTGGCCCATGGCGATGCCGTCGTCCACGGCGATGGTGTTGAATTCGCGCGGAATGCCGCCGGCCTCTTTAACAGCCTTGGACACCAAGCGTCCTACCTTGTTGAGGTGGACGTGCCCGGGAACGAACTCGGAGAACGAGTTGGCGATGGCGACGATGGGTTTGCGGCCCAAGTCGTCTCCTGCCACGCCTGCGGCGCGATAGAGTGCTCGGGCGCCGGCGAACATACGGCCGGTCATGATGTTATGTGAGCGCATTTGCATGATTTCAATGTAGCGTACATCGTTGCTGCGCGCCGGCTGCGCCCGCATAGTGGACGTGTGTGGGGCGTGTTGTTGCGGAAAGAGGGTGGGAACCGCTTGCCCTTGAATACCCCTGGGGGGTATAGTATTGTTGATTGGGACGGATGGAATGAGGTGATTATGGCAGTGCAAGTGATTGGCAATACGGTGGTGGTTGTGGCGGCGCTGCTGCTCACAGTGTTCATAGTGTGGTATTTCTTTGCGCCTCGCCGCTCTGAACAGGCGCAACGTCAAGGCGGCGTGCAGACTGCCCGCATTGTAGTGAAAGGCGGTTATACGCCGCAGACGGTGGAAGTGCATGCCGGAACTCCGGTTCGGTTGGAATTCGACCGTCAGGAGGATGGCGAGTGTTCGTCGCACGTCGTGTTCTCCGATCTGGGAATCGATCGGACGCTGCCGGCGTTCCAAAAGACCGTGGTCGAATTTACGCCGACCCACGAGGGCGACCTGCCCTATGCCTGCGGTATGAACATGCTGCACGGCATGGTCAAGGTCCTGCCTGAGCAGTGACGGCATAGGCGAGTTCAGATGTATCAGGATGTATCAAGATGTGACGGTTCCAGGTGGGTGCTTGGGATTGTCTAAGATGTGGAAATGGGGCGTTGCAGTATGAAATCAGAGGGTTCTCAGCCATCGGTCACAGGTGATGACAGCGAACGGCGTCGCGAGATAGCGGTACTCAAACGCCGTCTCCTCGTAGCTGTCGTATGTACGCTTCCCGTTTTCGTCTTCGCTATGTTCCATATGTGGATGCACGGCTGGATATCGGACGTCATCATTCGTTTCTTCCTCAACCCATGGGTGCAGTTCGCGCTTGTCACCCCGGTCATGTTCTATTCCGGCTGGCCTATCCACCGCACCGGCTGGCTGGCGCTCGCGCATCGTTCCCCCGAAATGAACTCGTTGGTAGCGCTCGGCACGGCTGCGTCCTACGGTTACAGCGTGGTGGTAATGGTTGCTCCGGGCATACTGCCGGCTGACGCTCGGGAACCGTATTTTGAAACTGTGGGAACCATCATCACCCTCATGCTTGTCGGCCAGTTGATGGAGGCTTATGCCAGGCTGGGCACCGGGGACTCCATTCGCGCGCTTATCGGGCTGAAGCCGAAACGCGCTCGTGTGCTGCGCGATGACGCACCGCTCGAGGTACCTATTGATCAAGTCGCAGTGGGGGACGTCATCCTTATTCGCCCCGGCGAGCAGCTGCCGGTGGACGGTGTGGTGTTGGAAGGCGAGTCCAGCGTCGATGAATCGATGATTTCCGGAGAACCCATGCCGGTAGAGAAGACAATTGGCAGCGAGGTGACCGGAGCCACCATGAACGGCACGGGATCATTCACGTACCGAGCTACCAAGGTGGGCGAGGAAACGATGCTGGCGCAAATCATCGTTTTGGTGCGTGCCGCTCAGACCTCAAAAGCGCCCATCCAGCGGTTGGCGGATCGCATTTCCGGCTATTTTGTGCCGGGAGTCATGCTCATTGCCATTTGGACGTTTGTGGTCTGGTGGATATGGGGACCTGCGCCGCAAGGGGTGCACGGGTTGGTGGCTGCGGTGGCGGTGCTGGTCATCGCCTGCCCTTGCGCTCTCGGTCTTGCCACGCCGCTATCCGTCACTATCTCTACGGGCAAGGCTGCACGGTTCGGTGTGCTTATCCGTTCGGCTGCTGCTCTTGAGACTGTGCGCGGCATCGACACCATAGTGTTTGACAAAACCGGCACCATCACCCAAGGAAAACCACGATTGGTGGGTGTGCAGGTGCTCGGCGACTGGGGACTGGGCGACGGTGCGAATGGCGAAAGATTGAGCGAGGATGAAGTGTTGCGTATTGCCGCATCTGCTGAGCAGCGTTCTGAACATCCGCTCGCCCAGGCTGTGCTGGTCGCCGCGCAGGAACGTGGTCTGCAGATTCAGCAGGCGGAATCATTCGAAGCCATTCCCGGTGGTGGAGTAGCTGCGCGGGTTGACGGACGGCGTGTGACGATTGGCAACGCGGAACTGATCGAACAGGGAGCCGATGCGGGAGTTTCCAGCCATGTTGAACAGGTGATGCGGCAGAGCGCTGAACGTGGAGAGACTCCGGTGCTGCTGTCCCTTGACGGGCGGACGGTGGCCGTGCTGAGCGTGGCGGATACCGTCAAAACGGATTCGGCTCAGGCGGTACGGTCGCTGATGGACCGCGGCATTGACGTGGTCATGTTGACCGGAGACAACGAACGCACTGCGCACGCCGTGGCGGATCAAGTCGGTGTCACCAGTGTGGTGGCTGGCGTGAAGCCGGAACGCAAGGCTGCTGAAGTGGAACGGTTGCAGCGGCAGGGGCGTATGGTGGCCATGGTTGGCGACGGCATCAATGATGCGCCTGCATTGGCTCAGGCCGACATTGGTTTTGCCATCGGCACCGGCACCGACGTGGCCATTGAAGCCGCGGATATCACGCTGGTTTCCGGCTCCTTGCAGGGCGTGGTGACCAGCGTCGACCTTTCTCGCGCCGCAATGCGCAACATCAAGCAGAACCTGGGCTTTGCATTCGGATACAACGCTATCGGCATACCGGTGGCGGCGGGTGTGCTGTACCCGTTCTTCCATGTGACGCTCAGTCCCATGATCGCAGGTGCTGCCATGGCGTTCTCTTCACTGTCAGTGGTCTTGAACGCCAGCAGGCTCAACCGTTTCGACCCAGCGAGCGTAACGCCCAGGCGCCTCGCTTTTGCCAGGCGGCGGACGCTTGACGAAGCGAATGTACGCCAAGCCGGGGCGACCGGCGGGCGGCATGCGGTCGCTGCGCAATCCGACGGTACTCGGAGTGTATCGCAATCCGCAGGCTCCGAATATGATGGGAATGTGGCCAGTGGCGCTCGCGACACCGGTCCGGTCTCCTCGCTCCAACGTGCCGACGTGTCATCCGACGCATCGGCGCTCAAACAATCCCAACAATCAGAACAGTTCGAGAAAGGAACTCCTATGAACATGAACACTGAGACAAGCACTGTCAAAGACCCTGTATGCGGCATGATGATCGACCCCAAGACCGCTGCCGCAAGCCAGGAATACCAAGGCAAGACCTACTATTTCTGCGCTCAGGGCTGCGCCGACAGTTTTGCCGCCGACCCGGCAAAATACGCCGCCTGATCACGTCCGAGTTCGCTGTTCGCCACCTTTGCCTTGAACGGGCAGGGGTGGCGAACGTCGTACTGGACCTGCCGAATCCGGGTGTTGAAGAGCGAACAATGTGCATGATTTCCTAAAATGCGCAGAAAGCATTGCTTTTTGGAGCAATCTATTCTACGCTCAGAGAGAATTGATGGACAACACCCGGAGGGTGATATGAGTAAGAGTTCAGCGGTGAGTGAGACGCAAGAGCCCCGAGTGCAAGCCAGCGGCAGTGAACAACGCACGTCGATGTGGCCATACGTTCTCATGGTATTTGTCACGCAACTGGAATTCGGCGCAGCGCTCGCTGTGTTTCCCGCAGTGAACCGCACGTTCGGCGTTTCGTTCTCGAACGTGCTGTGGTTTATCGGTGTGTATGCGCTCGGCATGGCAGTGAGTGCTCTTGCAGTGGCTCCATTGTCCGTCAAATACGGTGCCAAGCGCGTCGTGCTCATCGATGCGGCAATGTGGATTATCGGCTGCCTAGTCGTGGCGATTTCGCCGAATTATGTGCTCATGCTGCTGGGCCGTCTCTTGCAGGGCATTGGTGCGAGCGGTGTTCTTGTTATTGCGGCGAAAGTGGCGTTTGAGCGTGCCGGCGACAATCAGCAAGGCCGTAAGATGTCAGTGATCGGCATGGTGTCCGGCGTTGCGCTCGTGGTCGCTCCGCTCGTCTGCGGTGCGCTGCTGGTCAAGGCCGACGCATGGCGGATGTTCTACAAAGCGGTGCCGCTGCTGATGCTGGTGGTGTTCGCCCTGGCATGGTGGCGTCTCGACAGTGGAACTGGCAGTGCCCGGAACCAGGATGGGCGAGATGGCAATGACGGCCGAGCTGGACACGATGTGCCCTTTGCGTTCCGCGACTTGTTCCGCAGCAAGTTTTATGTGGTATTGCTGGCGATTGCTTTCTTGGGCGGCATGATGGTGGCGGTGCTGGCCTATGTTCCCACCTACGCGCAGACCGTGTTCCTTATGAAGCCCAAGGCTGCGGCCCTGCTGTTGTTGCATGTGGGGCTTGGCGCGCTGCTGGGCGCCTGGCTCGGCGGTGTGATGAACGACAAGAGTGGCGCGCGAACTGCGCTGATAGTGGCGTCGGCTGTCGTCGTTGTAGCGACGTTGTGCATGGTGGTGACTGTGGAGAACAAGACCATAGCCAAGTTCACCCTTGTGCTGCTGGGCGTGGGGCTCGGTGCGCTGCTGGGTGCCCCGTTGCAGACGGTCGCTTCGCAGGCGGGTGGCCTGCAGGGGCGCGCACACTCCCTGAGCATGATGACGGCTGTGGGAGCGGCCGGCCTGGCTTTGGGGCTGTTGGTGTTCGGTGCGGCGCGAGGTGCTCTGAAGGTGGGTTCGTTCCGCAACATGTTCATTGCGCTGGTCATTAACGCGTTCATTGTGCTGGTGGCATCTATGCTGAGCCCCAAGCGCGAGGAAAAGGCGGTTTGCTAGGGTCTCGACTCCACCCCAAGGCAATGCTGAACGAATGTGGGAACACGCGCATACTGAAGTTTTGCTCCGTGAGCCTGCCCGGCGAACGGGTGCGGAATATCAGTACGTTCGCCAAGCTTACCCAACCGTTACCTTGCTGAGACACAATGGTGTATAAAGTGCACGTCAGGTAAGGTGAAGCATGGCAAAAATTCTGATTGTGGAAGACGACCCCGACCTTGCGGCCGTGCTGCAGGATGCGCTCAACCACGAAGGCTACCGCACCAGGGTGGCAGCCACGGGAGTGGAAGCGCTCACTGCGGTGACACAGGATGAGCCGGATCTGCTCCTGCTCGACCGCGACCTGCCGGTCTTGAGCGGTGACGAAGTGCTCAACACGCTCAAACGGCTGAGCATCCCCGCCAAAGTACTGATGCTGACCGCAGCCGGCAGCATCGACGACCGTGTCCAAGGGCTGGATATGGGCGCGGATGATTACCTTCCCAAACCGTTCGCCTACCCGGAACTGCTGGCTAGGATTCGTGCGCTGTGCAGAAGAGAGACCTCGGGTGCTGCCGTGGTGCTCGAGCGTGGCAGGCTCAGCGTAGACACCGCCAGACGATTGGTCTATTGCGACGGGCAGCCGGTGTATGTGACGCCGAAAGAGTATGCGCTGCTTGAAGAGCTGATGCACGCCGACGGTGGTTTTGTCAGCACGCCGGAACTGTTCGATCTGTTGTGGGAGCCGAGCGACGGTGCGCAATATGAAGTGGTGAAGACGGCTGTGTACGGGCTTCGCCGCAAACTGCCGGATGCCGGTATCATCGTTTCGAGCCGAGGGCAGGGGTACCGCATACCATGACGCAGAAAGCAGCCGACGGCATGCCCAGGCCGGGCGTGAGTTCCGGTGCGTCTGGCGCCGGTTCTAGCGCAACCTCTGGTTCCGACGCAAGCGCCGGTTCTGACCTAACCTCCGGTATCACCGCAACCCCGAAACACGGCCGCCGCATTAGCCTGCGCGTCAAGCTTGCTCTGGGCATGGGCGCGCTGTTTCTGGTCATGATGGCGCTGGTGGTCGTCGTGCAGAACGTGCTGCTGGACCACGCGTTCAATCAGGAAATCTCGCAGATGAGCATCTCGGTAGAGAGTAAGGGGAGTTCCGGCGGTGGCGGCGGCATAGACGGCAAGACCGGCAGTGAGGGCAGTGCTGACACTGGTTCTAGCGCGGGCGCCGGTTCCAACGCAGACAGTGTCACCAACTCCGACGCCGACTCCAATGCGATGTGGGAGGGGAAAGCCGGCGACGGCACAAGGGGAGCGCCAGCCGACCCCAAAAGCGCGACGGTGTGCAGCGGCAGTGATTGCGGCCCTGCCGGCTCGTACGTGGTGGATAGTCGCGACGGCGTCGTCAAAGGCGCGGTCATCGACGCCAAGGATTCCATCGTACGCACCATGCAATACTGGTCGCTCGCCATCTTCGCCGTGTTCTCCGTGCTGGCGCTCGCGCTCGTGTGGTCGCTTTCCGGACGTATGACGGCGCGGTTGGGTTCCGTCAGTGCCCAAGCCGCGCAGCTGGACGGCGCGTCCCCAGGCGCCAGAATTGAGGTGGCGCGCGGTTCCGCTCGGGGCGGTGACGAAGTGGACAATCTGGCCGATTCGCTCAACGGCATGCTCGAGCGCATCGACCAGGCCTCCAGCCGGCAGCGCAACTTCGCGCGCAATGCCGCGCACGAGCTGAAAACCCCAGTGGCCGCCATCGGCACAAGCCTGGAATCGCTGGTCAGCCAGCACCGTCTGAGCGAGGACGTGGAGCCGACGGTGCAGCGCGCCATCGCTGCCAACCATAAGAGCGCGCATCTCATCGAAAGCCTGCTGACGCTGTCGCGTGTGAGTGAGCGGAGCGTTTCTGAAGAGTTGGACACGAGCCGAGTCTCGCTGCGCGAGTGTCTGAACGCAATACTGGAAAATTGCCGCGGGGAAATAGCCGAGAAGCACATTGTGGTGGATATGAGCGGTGTTGCCGACGTGGAGGTGAGCACCAGCCCGGACTATCTCGATATTCTGCTCGACAATCTGATTCGCAACGCCGTGGCATATAACGTTGACGACGGGCGGATATGCGTGTCGACCGATGGCGCAAACGCATCCGGGCAAGATGACGCTGATGCCGGCGCACTGTCGCTGACGATAGAAAATACGACGGATATCGTTCCGGATTCGTCTTCGGCCCCGCAGCTGCAAACCCAACTCGCCCAGCCGTTTTATCGCGGCAGCCTCACCCGCATGTCAGGCCGTCCTGGGCATGGTTTGGGGCTTTCTATCGTGCAGCAAATCGCGCAAGCGCTGGGAGTGTCTGTGGTGTTTTCTTATCCAAGCCCTACTGCGTTCTGCGCGACGATTCGCTTTCCCGATGTGCGCGTGTCCGAGTGCGAGTAATTGGATGCGTGGATAATGCCGCCAACGATGCTGTTTTACAGCGTTCCCTGTACGCTGGAAGGCAACCATTTTTACGTGAGGTAAAGGATTGTTCCATTGAACAGGGCAGAACAACGACGTCGAACTGAGGGGGCGCTGCTGACTGCTGCGGCGCAGGAATTTGAGATTCGCGGATATGATCAAGCAACGTTGCAATCCATCGGTGACAAAGTCGGGGTTACTAGGGGGACGGTATTGTTCCATTTTCAATCCAAAGACCAGTTGCGGCAGCAGCTTGTTGAGTGCAGCCGCAGTACCCTTGCTGCGCTTACGGATGCTGCGTCAGTGGAGTCGGTGGCTGTCGTGCTGATGAGGATTGCTGATGCGTATTATGACGATGTGCGGTTGCGTGCCGGAATCCAGCTGGATGAAAGCAATGGGGAAGAGGGACGGCAGGATTACTGGTTCGCTGGTATTGAGAAGATGCTGAACAATTTCTATTTGGACATGTATCGCCCTTCTGAAGCGAAGGGTGCCGCGAGGGCTGCGGTGCTGATGTTCACAGGGATTGTGCGAGGTGCCGTATGGAAGAGCAAACATGACTTGCGTGAGGCGGTCAATTTTTATAACGCAGCGGTGCGTGTGGAGTAGGGTAGTGAGGCAGGAAAGTTTTTTGACCATAAATTTGACTTACGAGTCAGTTAATGTTTATGATGTGATTGCGGTCACAAGATCGTGCTTTCCTATAGAAAGGCTTACCATGAGCATTTCAACATCAATCAAGTCCCGCATTGCAAAGCCAATTTCGGCCGTTGTCGCTGTGGCTGCCACTGCTGCGGCATTCACCTTCATGGCTCCGGCGGCTAACGCAGGGGTTCGTTGGCAGCTGCATGCTGGTACGGACTATGCATCAGCCCAAGCGTGGCCTAATGGTGGTACTTGGGCTCGCTCGGAAGCTTGGCATGGGAACCGCCGCGCTGTCTCGCGTTGGTCAAACTATGCTACTAGTGCATATGCCGATTCCGGTACGTCGAATTACTTCGGTGCCAGGGTTTCTTGGTGATGAGTTAGTGGCTTTGCAGTACTGCAGCTACGTGTGATGGGGAAATGATTGAAAAATTGTTTCCCCATTCATATTGATACGGCATAAACAAGGTTAAGGCAAAGTCTCTGTTCATGATAGATGTCGTGTATCACATTGGTGCACTGTGGATATTGTCAGAAGTTGTGTGGGTAAGCGTTATGTAAGTGCGATATGCACGTAACACTCACGTATGTGGTTCTTTACTGAGAAGCGTTCAACGAAATTGCTTTGGCAAAGGAATCCAATGAGCACGTGAAGAAGTACATGAAGTTCATTGTTGCAGGGCTTGCGCAGAAAAGCGGCGATTGCAGCGCATGATAACAAGACAACGATGAGGAGAATAGGTTGGTGAGGAATATGAACAATTGGTTCAATCGGTTCAATACGAGCAATGCGATGCTGATGAAGCGCAGACTGTTACCTATGGTACTTGCTGTTATTGCGTCGGTGCTTTTGGTTGCTGGGTGTGCGCCGTTGCAGAAAGCCGATAAGTCAGGTCCTGCGAGCCAAACGTCGCAAGGGGACTCTGGTGCCAAGATTGCTCCGAGTCTTGATGCGTTGTTCGCCCAAGAATTATCGAACGACAAACTCAGTAGTTTTGAGCGTGAGGTGTTGGAACGGGCGAAAAAGAATGGCAAAATTAGCGCGGCGGATTACGAGAATGCCAAACAGCAGGAGTATTCCTGCATGGCCCAAGCCGGGTGGACGCATACGTTTAAGAAACTTCCCAATGGGCTGTACCAGACAACAGGGGTGACTCCACAACCTAAAACTGATGAAGATGCTGATCGATACAAAGCTGATGGGGAACGATGCTCTGAAGGAGTTAGCATGGCGATAGAGAGTTTGTACGGCATCCAGCAAGGTAATCCTGATTTGCTGGAGGATCCGCATGAGAGTGCTGTGGCGTGCTTGAAAAAGAACAAACTTGTTGATGCGAATTATACCGGTAAGAAACTCCAAGAGCAGCTCGGCGAGCTCAACAATGTTCAATCTCGGGTGCCGTTTGACATGCACAATGACGAAGTGCAGTTGTGTCTTTACAGTGCCGGCTTTGCTCTTGATGCGGGCGATGGGGAGTGAGAAAAGTTCAGGCTGTTCAAACGATGCTTTAGGCGACCGCTGCGCAGGGCTGCCTCATATTGACAATACAAATACCTATTCAAGGAACACAGTATGAAATCAAAAATCATCATTCCTCTGGCGTTGACCGCCTGTGCAGCACTGGCGGCAGGTATCTTGTTCTCGGTGTTGTGGATTCCCACTCCCACACCGCGCGGGCTGGAGCAGAGCAGCAGCCCGGCGGTAGTGAAAGCAAGTAAACAAGTCTTTGCCGACCCGCACACGGTTGAATCCACCTTTACGTTGCAGCCGCAGGAAGCGTTGACTGCGCGCGCGAGTGGAACGGTTACGGAAACCCTCTGCAAGCCGGGTGCGGCCGTAGAATCGGGCAGCCGCATTATGAACGTGGATGGTGTGCCTATCGTTGCGCTGCATACGGAAACACCCCTCTATCGCGAGCTTCATCAAGGGGATCAGGGCGCTGACGTGCTGTCGTTGCAACGTGAGCTGTCGCGGCTTGGATATGCGGCGGAAGGCAACGGAAAATATGGCGCAGCAACAGCGCGCGGTGTCAATTCGTTGATGCGAAAGGTTGGCAGAAGCGATGCAGAGGGCACCATCAAGCCTTCGGACGTGGTGTGGATGCCGGCAACATCTGTCGTCGCAGCAGAGTGTGCTGCAAAGCTCAACACCACTGTCAGCGAAGGGGTCGAAGTGATGAAAGCTGGCGGAGGCTTGGCAAGTGTGTCGTACGTGGTGCCTGAAGGAATGCGCGACGGCAAAAGAATGTTCGCGCTCTACGGCCAAACGATCCCTCTCGACACTTCTGACGGAACCATCACTGATCGTACGTTCTTAGATGCGCTTGAGAAGACGGACGAGTTCAGGGGATGGAAAGACGATGGTGGCGGCAAACGGCCGAAAGCGATTCTGAGCTTGGCAACGCCGTTTGAGGTTACCAAAGTTCCGCCCTCTGCGGTATTTGGCATGAGCGGGAAGCGCGCGTGCGTCTCACTTGATGGTAAGGAAGCGATGCCGGTAACGGTCTTAGGTTCGGCGTTGGGCGCCACGCTCATTGAGGCGCAGAGTGGCAAGCAGAAAATCTCCGAAGTGCATGTAGGGGATGATGTTCGCAATATTGCATGCCCGGCAGCTGATGGAGGAAAGTAATGGACGGCGAACTTCAGGTGTGTGCCACCGGTGTAGGTCACCGGTTCGGTGATGGTCCGTGGCTGTTTGAAGGGCTGGATTTTACGTTGCGCCCGTCCGAAGTGGTGGGACTGTGTGGCCCCTCCGGGTCGGGGAAGTCAACGCTGCTCTCGATTGTTGCCGGGTTTGAGCAGCCGAGTGCCGGGGTGGTGGAACGGCGCAACATACAGCAGGTGCGGTGGGTGTTTCAAAACCCTCACGGAGTGCCGCGTCGTACGGCGATAGACCATGTTGTGCAGCCGATGCTAGGCAGGGGCGTCGATCGAGTTGAAGCGGAGAGCCGTGCTCTGGCGATTATGGACACGTTTCACTTGACCGGCGTGTGCGCGCGGGATTTTAAGGAGCTCTCCGGCGGAGAAGCGCAGCGTTTGATGCTGGCGCGAGCTGTGGCCAGTGCGCCCGATTTGCTGTTGGTTGATGAGCCGACCGCGCAATTGGATCAGGTCACCGCCGCCGACGTTGACCGGACACTGGAAGGCATTGCCCAAAGCGATTGCATAGTGGTGGTGGCGACGCATGACGCGAATACGCGTGCCGCGTGCACTCGGGTGATTGATTTGGCTCAGCATGTGGTTGCGTTTGGCGCGGCCGCCGAACGGTGAGGGAGAAGCCGTGAATATACGTAGTATTTTCTCTGAAGCGTGGCGCAATGTGGCCACCGGGACGGCGCGCGCCGGTACATGGTGCTTGGCGTTGTTCGTGTTCATGGTGATTATCGCAGGCTCGGATGTGTCTGCAATAGTGGAATTGCAGCGCGGAGAGCAACGCTGGGAGGCTTCTGGCGCCTCGATAAAGGCGCTTCATGCGGACCATGGCGATATTGCAGGCGATAGCTGTGCCCAGTTGAGCCGTACCGTGGGGCGCAATGGTGGCACCCCTATTGCCGGTTCGGGTGCTTTAGGTGGAGCCGACACTCTCACGATTCGTGCCATGAAAGCGGCTCCTTTGGATTCTTTCCGGGTCACGCCCAGTCTCGGAGCGGTGCTTGGCATTGGGAGCCAACGCTATGACGAGGGCGTGTGGATATCCAAGCAGCTCGCCGATACGCTCAATGTCTCTGCCAAGAGCACGCTCGAAACCGATCGTGGCTCCATGCGCATTTCAGCGGTTTTTGACTGGCCGCAAGATAGTCGGGACCAACGCATCGCCTATGCGGTGCTCGTGCCGTCCTCCTCGCAGGAAACCTACGACGAATGCTGGGCGAACATCGTTCCCGACAACGCTGATACCGCCGATCTGGTGAAGATGGCCGCTGAAGCGCATATAAACTCTCGTGCGCCGTTGCAAGTGAAAATGCTTAATAATTCATTCGGGCCCGCTTATGACGGATGGACGCAATTCCAGACGAGGTCAAGCCGGTATCTGCTGCTGATGGTGCCGGTGGTCGCCATGCTCATAGGTGTGGTCTCGGTGCGGTTGCGCAGGGTCGAGTTTGCGGACGACCTTCATTGCGGCTTGCGCAAACGTGATATATGGATTACGAATGCGTTGGAAACGCTGATGTGGAGCCTGCCTGCCGCACTGATGGCTGCTGCCTGCTCATACTGCGTCGCAGCGCGCATGAGCGATGGTGGCAATGCGAAAACATTGCTGCTGATTGAAATCCCGGTGTTGCTTGCAGCGCTGCTATCGGTGCAACTGGGGGTATTCGCTGCGATGGTGCCGATTTCCGGGCGGCGTCTTTTTGGTTACTTCCGTTCTCGTTAGAAGTCGGCGGCCACCAAAGTTTCGGCTAGCGATATCGGTCAATGGGTGCAGTCCGCATCTGGAATCACTGTCGCTGATGATAAGGTGCTCGTAGACGGCAAAGAGGTCACCGGGCCGGCCGCTCAAGAAATTGCAAAAGGGAAGCCCAACACCTCGAGCAAAGCCGACGCTGAGCGCTATCGCGATTGTTTGCGGGGGCAGGGCCTGCCAGCGGTGATTCAGGACGACAACAACGTGGTTTTCGAAGGCGGCATGTCTGAAGGCAAGGAGATTCCGGGTGGTGGTATGTCGGCGGGAATGTCGAGCGACGGTGAGGGAGCTGAGATGCAGCGCGCCATCGATTCGTGCAAAGTGCAGGTCCCAGGCTATCGCGAACCGGATCTCAATATTCGCTAACAAGCGCTCCGTCACTGTTTAACAATGAACGGATATGCGGCACTGGCTCCATGTGTAAGCGGTGCCGCATATTTCTGTGCACGGGTCGGTCACTCGAATTGGTTGCAGAAAGCAACGGTGCCGTCGTGGGCGTGAAGCCGTGGGTTCTCGGGTAGTAGGTACGTTTGTTCAGATTTTTGGGGCAAAGTGACCGAAATGTACCTATATTAGGGGCATGTATGGGTGGTGGGTACATTTCGGTCAAATTATCGCTGAGAACTGACCGAACTGTACCCATAATGGAAGTGTGTGGGATATGGGCATATGTGGGGCTGGCGATGATGCGCCTGGTTCTGTTCTCAGCGTCGAAATGGAACCTGACGCAGCCGGCGCAGGCATGATGTTGGTGGGTGGCGGGTGCGCTGAAGTGCAGGGGACGTCGGAAAGCGTCACGTCGATTTGCATGGTGGAGGTGGGCAACCGGTACACTGGAGTGCAATGTGGCATACCGCGGCGTTATCTCCGGTGGGGCGTGTGATGCGGCGGCATGAGAAACAAAGAAGTTGGAGAATAGTATGTCCGATATCAGCGCCGGCACAAGCGAAGAGGCTGCAGCGCCTAGTGAGAACCAGTGGTACGAACGACAGGTGACGCAAGTGACTACTGGCGACGAGCTGCGTGAGTGCCTGGCCGCCATGTTGGAGCCCACCGACAGCTGCATCATACACACCAGAATGAGTGCGTTCGGTTTTATTCCCGGCTCAGCCATGACTGTGGTGAACGTGCTGAAGTCGGTAGTATCGCATGGCACGATCGTCATGCCCACGCAGAGCGCCGACTGGTCGGACCCTGCGGACTGGGGCTACCCATCGGTGGCACCGGCACTGCTGGAGAAAGTTCGTGAAGGAATACCGCCATTTGACCGTGATCTGACTCCATGTTCGGGTATGGGGTCGGTACCGGAATATTTCCGCACGCTTGATTCGACTGTGCGCAGCAGCCATCCGTTGTATTCGTTCGCCGCATGGGGTTCAGTTGCCCAAGAGGTTTGCGCCGACGGTGAGGCGGATGACGAGCACCGCTTCGATGTGCCGTTTGGCAGCAACAGCCCTTTGCGCAAACTTTACGACGTGGATGCCAAGGTGGTCATGCTGGGCACCGGTTATGACAAGTGCACCGCCTTGCACCTAGCTGAATCCACTATCGGCAGGTCGCTGGGTAGCGAGTCGGCCAAGGTTCGTGACAAGCAGGGGAGAGCTGTGTGGGTGCGGTTCGCCCAGCCTGAACTTGAGCCCTACGATGATTTCAACGAGTTCGGCGAACAGTTCGAACGCGAACATCCTGAAGCGGTAAGTGTCGCCGTGCTCGGGAGCGGTATGGTGCGCGTGGTTTCCATGCGGGTGATGGTTGATGCCGCGCGCGACTACTGGAAAGCGAAAGATGCTCGCCGTCTCCAGCCCGAATCGGTGAGATAGTTGGTTGTTGGGAAGCTGCTAGGTTGGTATGGAGTGATAGTTGGATGCCAGTAGCAGTATGAATGTTTTGCACGCATTTCTTGATATATACACAGCAGATTTATTGTTGCCCACTTATCCACCGCGTGTCGAATTCTTGTACCTTTCGGTCACATTGCTCGATGATGCGTTCCTGCGAAGCTTATATCCGTTGCATTCGGCATATGAACTATTTACACAACCAGACGGCACCGGAGTACGGCATAGGCATGGGTCATTCCTTCGCTCGCTGTCTGGTGCCGTCCACAACTCGTCAGGCGCAGAAGCTTCGTCGGCGCAGGGCTACCGATAGTGGGTACGGTTCGGCAGGATAGGGGACGAGTTCCGGCTGAGGTGGTAGGCTACATAGCAAAGTGTTGATCCGTCTATCAGCGGGGAGTTTCCGGAAGAACGGGCGTGGGCGGGTTCGAGTCGCAGGGCTTGAACCGGTGCGCGTCTTACTAGAACCGGCGGGAGGGCCCGTGAGCCCGGTCAAGCGGTCGCGCTGCGACGAGGCGCGAGACGGTGGCTAGTAACCGGTCTCGAGCTGCAAGCAATAGGCGCGACAAGCGGGGTGGTACCGCGGTCAGTCCGGCAACGGGTTGCGTCGTCCTCGCAGGTAATGTCAACCTGCTTGTTGAGGAGTCACAACATGAGTGAAACCGGCAATTCTTCCACACTATATCCAAAGGCGGCAGCCGGGCAGCAAGGGAGCGTCGCGCCTAACCCAAGTTTCCCCAAACTTGAAGAATCTGTGCTCGACTATTGGGACAAGGACGATACGTTCAACAAGTCTGTGGAGCGCAACCCATCCGGCGACCACAGCGACAACGAATTCGTCTTCTTCGACGGCCCGCCCTTCGCCAACGGCCTGCCGCATTACGGCCACTTGCTGACCGGCTATGCCAAAGACGTCATCCCGCGCTACCAGACCATGAAGGGCCGCAAAGTCAAGCGCGTCTTCGGTTGGGATACCCACGGCCTGCCCGCCGAGCTGGAGGCACAGAAGGAACTCGGCATCGAGTCGGTGGATCAGATCGAGGAATTGGGCATCGAAAAGTTCAACGATGCATGCCGCACGTCCGTTTTGAAGTATACCAACGAATGGCAGGCCTATGTGCACCGTCAGGCTCGCTGGGTGGACTTTGAGCACGGTTATAAGACGCTGGACACCAACTACATGGAGTCCGTCATGTGGGCGTTCAAGCAGCTGTACGACAAGGACTTGGCGTACAAGGGCTACCGTGTGCTGCCTTACTGCCCCAAGGATCGTACGCCGCTTTCCGCCCACGAGCTGCGTATGGACGACGACGTCTATCAGGACAAGCAGGACACCACGGTCGCTGTGGCGGTCAAGCTGCGCGACGAGGACGACGCCTACGCCGTGTTCTGGACCACCACGCCGTGGACCACGCCTACGAACTTCCTCATCGTGGTGGGCGCTGACATCGACTACGTGGAAGTGAAACCCACTGAAGGCGAGTTCGCGGGCAAGAAATTCTACTTGGCCAAGCCACTGGTGAGCAACTACGAGAAGGTGCTCGGTGAGAACTACGAGGTGGTGCGTGAGCTCAAGGGCGCCGACATGGCCGGCTGGCGCTACTGGCCGGTGTTCCCCTTCTTTGCAGGGGATGAGGCGGAATCGCAAGGCCATGTGCCTGGCCCGAACGCCTACCAGATTCTCACCGCCGACTATGTGGACACGGTGGAAGGCACCGGCTTGGTGCACCAGGCGCCCTACGGCGAAGACGATATGAATACGCTCAACGCCAACGGCATCAATTCCATTGATGTGCTCGACGCCGGCTGCAACTTCACTTCCGCTTGCCCCGACTACGAGGGCATGTATGTGTTCGACGCCAACATGCCCATTGTGCGCAACCTGCGCAACGGTGACGGCCCGCTGGCGCGAGTTCCCGAAGAACGCCGCGCTCTGCTCTTCGAGGAGAAGAGCTACGTGCACTCCTACCCGCACTGCTGGCGTTGCGGCACCCCGCTGATCTACAAGCCGGTCTCCTCCTGGTTCGTCAGCGTCACCAAGATCAAGGATCGTCTGCTGGCCAACAACCAGGAGATCAACTGGATCCCCGGCAACGTCAAGGACGGCCAGTTCGGCAAGTGGCTCGCCAACGCACGTGACTGGTCGATTTCGCGCAACCGTTTCTGGGGTTCGCCCATCCCGGTCTGGGTTTCCGACGACCCTGCATACCCGCGTGTGGATGTCTACGGCTCGCTCGATGAGCTGAAGGCGGACTTTGGTGACTACCCGCGCGACGGTGAGGGCAAAGTCAACATGCACCGCCCCTATATCGACAATCTCACGCGCCCCAATCCCGACGACCCCACTGGCAAGTCTCACATGCACCGCATCACAGACGTAATGGACTGCTGGTTCGAGTCCGGCTCCATGCCCTTCGCCCAGTTCCATTACCCGTTCGAGAACAAGGAGTACTTCGAGCAGCATTTCCCGGCGGACTACGTCGTGGAGTACATCGGCCAGACCCGCGGCTGGTTCTATGTGCTGCACGTCATGGCCACCGCCCTGTTCGACCGGCCGGCGTTCAAGAACGTGATCTGCCACGGCATCGTGCTCGGCGACGATGGACAGAAGATGAGCAAGCATCTGCGCAACTATCCGGATGTGAACGGTGTGTTCAACGAGTACGGATCTGACGCCATGCGCTGGTTCCTGATGAGCTCGCCCATCCTGCGCGGCGGCAATCTCATCGTCACCGCCGACGGCATCCGCGACACGGTGCGTCAGGTCATGCTGCCGTTGTGGAGTTCCTACTATTTCTTCACGCTCTATGCCAACGCGGCTAACGACGGCAAGGGTTATGCGGCTCGTCAGCTGCGTGCCGACGAGGTGGCCGGTTTGCCCCGCATGGACCGCTACCTGCTGGCTCGACTGCGCCGCCTGGTGAGCAATGTGGAGCGTTCGCTCGACGACTTCGCTATTTCGCAGGCGTGCGCTGAAGTCCAAGATTTCATCGACGTGCTCACTAATTGGTACATTCGCAACACGCGTGACCGCTTCTGGAACGAAGACGAGCAGGCGTTCAACACCCTGTACACCGTGCTCGAAGTGCTCATGCGCGTCATGGCACCGCTCGCGCCGATGGAAGCCGAGAGCATTTGGCGCGGGCTGACCGGCGGCGAGTCTGTGCACCTGGCAGACTGGCCGTTCCTGGCTGTCAATGAGCAAGGCGCCGGTTGCGCGGCCGATAGTGCTGGCGCCAGCCCCACCGAACTGGGGAAGCTCTTGCAAGACGACCCGGCTCTGGTGGCCGCGATGGAGCAGGTGCGCGAAGTGGTTTCAGGCACGCTCTCCCTGCGCAAAGCCAGCCAGATTCGTGTGCGCCAGCCGCTCGCCAAGCTCACTGTGCTGGTGGACGACCCTGCTGCGCTCGAGCCGTACGAGTCGCTGCTGGTCTCCGAGCTCAATGTCAAAACCGTTGAATTCTCGGCGCTCGCCGACGCTGCTGATCATGGGTTGACTATCGTGCACGACCTGAAGGTCAACGCCCGCGCCGCCGGCCCGCGTTTGGGCAAGCAAGTGCAATTCGCCATTCGTGCCTCCAAGTCGGGGGACTGGGAAGTGAACGCTGACGGGGCTCCCGTGGTGCACACCCCGAACGGCGACATTGCGCTAGAGGCAGGTGAGTATGAGATGGTCAACCAGGTTGAAGAGACCAGCGACGCCGACCGCGAGAGCAACGTTTCCGCAGCATTGCCTTCCGGCGGTTTCGTCATTCTCAACACTGCGCTCAACGATGACCTGCTGGCCGAAGGCTACGCTCGAGATGCCATCCGCGCTGTGCAAGACGCGCGCAAGGATGCCGGCCTTGACGTGGCCGACCGCATCTCGCTGAAACTCACCGTGCCTGCCGCCGATGAGGCGAAGGTCGAGCAGTTCCGCACGCTCATCGCCGAGGAGACACTGGCGACTTTGTTCAGTGTGGTCCCAGATGCTGCAGCTACCGAGCTGGCCGTCAGTGTCGCTAAGGCCTGATGCTTCAATTCTGATGCTTTCAAGCCTTGGGCTTTCAAACCTGAAGCTCGAGACCGCAGCCTGAGATCTGAGCCTGAGACTCGGGCCAAGTCAGCAGCTCGGTCCGGCATCTTCTCAGCCTTGGTATCTTCTCAACGCGTCCCTCACCAGCAATACGTTGGTGAGGGACGCGTTGCTGAAATGGTCTCGTATGCCGCCATACCGCTGGGTTCATGGTGCTCCGGCCTGCTGCTTGAACAAGGGTATTCGATGGTTACGGTCATACTCATTTCAGGAGACGTACGCGCGGCAGCCGGTGTGGCGGCTCTGATTTTCACCTCTTGCTCGGCAATGACGGCTTTGAACGATACGCGCGTCATAAAGCAAATGTATGACGGCGGCGAGCGAAAGCGCGACTTGCCGAGCGTAGCCGGTGCCTTATGTGCTAGCCTCGGATAAAGGCTAGTGCCGATATTTGCGGCGCTCTTTAGGCAGGTAGTTTTCCTCAAGGAGGCAATATGACCGAAGTTACGAACAATAACGATGAGCCACTGGCACAGCGTGCCTCGGACGCATTCAACGCCCCCATCGCCGAAGCCGATCCGCAGATCGCGGCCTTGCTGGACGAGGAGTTGCGCCGCCAGCAGGAGGGGTTGGAGATGATCGCCTCCGAGAACTTCGTGCCTCGCGCAGTGCTGCAAGCCCAAGGGTCGGTGCTGACGAACAAGTATGCCGAAGGCTATCCGGGCAGGCGCTATTACGGTGGTTGCGAGGTTGTTGACCAAGTGGAGACCATCGCGCAAGAGCGAGCCAAGAGCCTGTATAGTGCGGAATATGCCAACGTGCAGCCGCATTCCGGCGCGCAGGCCAACGCGGCCGTCTACCAGGCGCTCGTCAAGCCGGGAGACACGGTGCTCGGGTTGGCACTCGACCATGGCGGGCATTTGACGCATGGCATGAAAATCAACTTTTCAGGGCGCTTCTATAATGCTGAGGCTTATGGTGTCAACCCGGAGACCTTCCGCATTGACCCCGAGATCATCCGTCAGCGTGCGTTGGAAGTGCACCCGCAGCTCATCATCGGCGGCTGGAGCGCATACCCGCGCATCGAGGATTTCAAAGCGATGAAGGAGATTGCGGACGAGGTGGGCGCTAAATTCTGGGTTGACATGGCCCACTTCTCCGGCCTCGTGGCCACCGGCTTGCACCCCAGCCCCGTGCCTTATGCCGACGTGGTCTCTTCCACGGCCCACAAAACGCTCGGCGGTCCGCGATCCGGGTTTATTCTGGCCAAGCAAGAGTACGCCAAGAAGCTCAACTCAGCTGTGTTCCCCGGTCAGCAGGGTGGCCCGCTCATGCACGTCATTGCCGCCAAGGCTGTGGCTTTCGGCCAAGCAGCGACGCCCGAGTTCAAGGATCGCATGCAGCGCACGCTCGACGGGGCCAAGATTCTGGCCGAGCGCCTGCTTGCCGATGACGTGAAAGCGCAAGGCATCACACTGCTTACCGGCGGCACCGACGTTCACTTGGTGATGGTCGATCTGCGCAACAGTGAGATGGACGGTAAGCAGGGCGAGGATCTGCTGGCACAGTGCGGCATCACCATTAACCGCAACACGGTGCCGTTTGACCCGCGCCCGGCCTCCGTGGCTTCCGGTTTGCGCATCGGTACCTCCGCATTGGCTTCCCGAGGGTTTGGTGAGGAACAGTACCGTGAAATCGCTGACGTGATTGGTACAGCGCTAGCTCAGGGCAAGAGCGCGGATGTGGACGCACTGCGTGCCCGAGTGGTGAAGCTTGCGCACGAGTTCCCGCTCTACCCGGGGCTTGACCAGACGCACTGATTGCGTGCGGCTGGGCGCGTGCTTGGTTGTGCGTGACTAATGCTCGTGACTGGTGCGTGCGACTGATTCGATTGGGTGACCGGTTGCGTGGCTTGGTTGTGCGTGACTGGGTGCGTGTGCTTGACGTGTGTAGCCAGTTATGTGTGACTGGGCGTGAGTGCTTGGTTGTGCCTGAATGGTTGCGATTGTGCGCTGTACTGCGGTCGCCTATGCAAAAATCGGACGTTTGTGTTCGGACGTTTGCGTGTATGTACGGATGTGGATGCTTGAGGCGCGGCATTGCGGCGCAGAGGGATGCTAGCGTGTCTATGTGTGAGAGTGGATGCTTGAGTGCAGGCGCGTGAACATGTGTGGCGGCGCCTGCTATTTGGGTGACATCGTGCGGGCTGTTGCGCCGGGAGTCATGCTGACTGTTGCGCTGGGATAGGGAGGAGAAAGAGTATCGCACTATTTCGACGCGCCGAAGTGGCGAAAGTTGAGGAGTTGCGGTATTCTATTCAAGTTGCCTTTCGGCGTTGGCTGTTGGGCGATGCGCGCCAGTAGCCCAGTGGATTAGAGCAGCTGACTACGGATCAGCAGGTCGCAGGTTCGAATCCTGTCTGGCGCACCGTTACGGCGGAATACTCGAGACTGTATCGTGTTGAGTATTCCGCCGTTTTGTTATTGCCGGTTGCTTGTGATCTGCGATGCCGACCGCGATGATGCGGTTCGGCGGGGATGATGTCCGATTGTAATGGTTGTACTGCTGCAGTAATGCCAACGCGCTGCGGAACCGTCGATGGAATGGGGTCAGCGTCGGTTTTGTTGCGTGGCGGTGCTGATGTGCGACGGAACCGTTGATGAAGTAGGGTTAGTGACGGTTCCGTCGCGTTGGATTGCGTTGGGTTGCGTGGTGATGCGTTGGGTTGGGTTGTGTGGGGTGGATGGTGGCAGCTGTGGAGTTGCGGTATCCACCCCGGGTTCCGTCGTCTGCCGGAAATGAGAGAGATTGTGGCAGACGACGGAAGTCTGGTGGGATGATATGGGTACGTTTCGTTTGTTTCATTGTGAGTATTTGGATGAAAGGTACCCATGTGTTCGGGTTCTGTGGTGATTGGGTACGTTTCGTTCATTACTGCGGCGTAATCTGACCGAATCGTACCCATTCGCTTGAGATATGTGGGACATGGGTACGTTTCGGTGAGGTGGGTGCGCGGCCGGTACGGGCAGCCGGTACGCGACTGGTATGCGCGGTCGGTATGGGCAGCTGGTATGCAACCGGCCAGTATGGGCAGGTGGTGGGGATCAATCAGCGGTGGTGTGGTGTTGCTTGTGCTTCAGTGCTGAGGCGATGGCGAGGAATATGACTGCGATGATGAGCCCCGCGACCGCGATGATGGCCGCTGTGGCGGCGCCTCCAGTGAAGGGGAGCGCTTTGACGGCGGGGTAGTAGGTGATGGTGATCTCGCTGGTGCGGTTGGCCAGTTCGGGGTTCACAGGAGCGGTGGGATTAGCCGGGTCTGCTACGGGGGTGCCATCGGTGTGGGTGGTGGCTTGCGCTTGGGTGGTCGGGGTGTGGGTGATCCAACCGTCGAGGTGCGGGCTGTCCGCCTGCGGGTAGTAGCCGGTGGTTTTGGTGGTGCCGTCGTTGCTGTTGGCGGTAACCCAGCTGGTGTAGGAGACGGTGCCGGTGACGGGGTTGGTGCGTTGTTCGCGAGTCCAGGTCACGGTGTCCACCCGGTCAGGAGCCGCTTGGGTATGGTCGTGCTGGTACTGGTAGTGGATGGTGCGCGTCTGAGTTTTGGTTTGCACTTTGGCGGGCAGTGGTTGGCAGTTGATCCAGTAGTCCGAATGCCCTGCGGGGTAGGTGGTGTTGATTGAGCAGGTGGTGTCGTTACAGGACAGGCCGGGGCTTGCTGGTTGGGCGTAGTAGCCGGCAGGGATGCGTGCAGTCAAAACGGCGCTGAGCGGATCGTCCTGGCGCCCGTTGAATGACTGCTGCATGCCGGTGTTTTCGACTCCGTTCACGTTCCAGTGGACGGTGGCGTTGGCGGCCGGTTTGACATAGGTGATGGTAGTTACCGCGTTGGTGGCGCTCATCAGGTCGGTGCCGTAGACGGGTGCGCCGGCTGCGTTGACCGGTGCGTTGGGTGTTACGATGCGGGTGCTGGGATTCCAACTGCCGTTGGTGACGGAGACGTCGTAGCCGGGCTTGACAGGCACGTAGACGCCGCTGTAGCCGGGTTGTGCGTTTCCGGCGTTGTAGTAGGTGCCGTTCAACGAGTATGAGTTGAACGAGTTCACGAGGACAGGCCACGTGCCTTTGAACGAACCGCAAGCGCCACCATGGTTGCAAGCGACCGGGGTGTTCCAGAGGCGGTCCGCTCCTCTGAGGGTGAGGACGAGTTCTCCCCATTCGCTGCCGGCGGGCACAGGATTGGTAGGGGTGGGCCTTGGTTTACCGGGCAAACCTGGCTGAGAGATGGCTCCTCCTCCGCCGGAGCCGAATTGGAAGGTGACGGAGCCGGCGCTTACGACTTCGTACATGATGCTCTGGTTGACGTCACCTCCAGCCGAACTGCCGTTGGAATATCGGAACTGTACGGTGTTGGTGGCGGTGTAGTCGCATCCTGTGGCAGTGAAGGTCTGTGCTGTCGGTGACTGGCTGCCCAAGTAACCGGTGAGTTTGTCGGCTGTAGTGGTAATGGCCGTAATTGCGTTGTATGCGGGACCGCTGTAGTAATCCATCCTGAGGCCGAACAGGTTAGTCAGGCCCACGTTGCATATGCCGGTGCCCATGGTGGAGAGGCTGGGCTTATCGCCCTGCGTTGACGGTGTGGCACCGTAAATGGCGGCACCGGAACCGGAGGCGAGGGGGCCGTCGCCGGAAAGTTGCTGCGAGGAGCCATCTGGTCGTGTGGAGGTGGCATCTGCTGATTGCGGCTGGTCTTCGTTGGCCGTGGCAAGCAGCGGTGTGCTGGAATCTAGCCCTTCAGTCTCGCGGGGGGGGGGTGATATTCAATGCTGCCGAGGGGCTGGCGTCGCTGGAAGCGGCTGCTAAAGTGCTGGCGCTGTCGCTGCTGCCTGCGGCATAAGCGGTGATGCCTCCGGTAAGGGCGATGGTGGACGCGGCGAGGATGATGGACAATATTCCCGCAGTACGATGTGTGTTCGCGGTACCTGTGCGGTGTGACGTGCTGAAGAGTGACATGGCGTGACTGCTCCGTTTCCGTGTGCCTGCGCAAACACCTCTGGTGGCACTGTGTGTAAGGTCTGTTGATTGGCAGCACTGTGAGTGCATAAAACAATCTGTTTTGAGCATATATTACACATGTGACATGCGTTACATGTGGAGATGAGAAGCGGGAGGCGATGGCTTGGGGAGCCGGGAGCGGGGAAGCGGGAGGCGATGAATCGGGAAACAGGAAGCAGGAAATTGCGAAGTCAGAATCCCAGAAAGCCGGAATCTGTACAGATATCGCCTACAGTGTGGCCGCGAACTTATCGACCAGCTTGTTGAGCAAAGGGGCGATGCCGGTGTCGGTGAAAACTGCCGCATCGCTCATGCCGGCAGTATCGGCATCAACATCGGTTGTGCTTTGTGCGTCAATGCTGCCGTTCACTGCCTGCTTTGCGGCCTGCAAACGCGATTTCGCCTCGTCTCGGCTCTGCTCGATGAACTGAGGATGCTCGTCGAGATAGGCCAGTACAGCCTGTGGGTCGTCCTGCCGTACAATCGACTCGAAATTGCAGTCTGACTGCAGGGCGAGCAGCACGGGCAGCGTGTAGATGCCGTCGCGGATATCCTCAAGTTTGGGCTTGCCGGTGTCGTGACCGACGTTGAAATCTTCGATGTCGTCGGCAATCTGGAATGCTACGCCCAGGTTTTCCCCGAAGTTTGCCGCCTGTTGTTGCGCGGTTTTGCTGCATGCAGCACCATCGGCTGATCCGAGTGTCAGCCCGGTGGTGCAAGCCAAACGGAACAAAGCTGCCGTCTTGCCGGTGATGGCCCGCACATAGTGCGTTTTGGTGGTGGATGTATTGTGACGAGCGGACTCCTGCAGCAGGTCTCCCGAGACGATTTCGCCCACGGTGTGTGCCTGGTGGGCCAGGAAAGCGGTATCGGGCGCCACATCCGCCATGATTTCCATATAACGGGCGAGGATCAGATCCCCCAAGTAGATGGCGGCTTTGTTGCCGTGCAGCACCTGCACGGTTGGTTCGCCGCGACGGATGGGGGCGGAATCGAGCACGTCGTCATGTACCAGCGTGGCCAAATGGAGCATTTCCAAGGCCGCTGCCGCGCGAATAACACGTTGTGGTGCAGGTTGCGGCTTATCGGTTGTAGTGGTGCCGGCCGCTGCAGCATAGGAGAAGACCAATGCCAACGACGCCCGAATCATCTTGCCGTGGTTGTCGAGCAGGGTGCGGTAGGTGTCTCGGTATGGGGTGAGATGATCCTCTTCGTTGTGCATGGTCTCCACCACACGCTTGAGGTCCCGCTGCAGTAGCGCTGCGTGCCGAAGTGTCATGCCGCTCTCGATTCTGTGGTGTTCCATGCCGTTTCCGTTGTAGCTCGTATCAGTATTGCCGCTCAGTGTTGCTCCCTAATATAGCAACGCGTATATAGTACGTGTGCGGGCGTGATAACTGCTGCTGCGTTCGCCTATGGAAACACTGGGGAATATGCGCTAAACCTCGCTGATTCAACGAAAATGCTATTCGCCGCCGTTGATCCGTGTAGCGGAAATCACACCATCGAGCCCACAAAGGTCGGCGATGAGTTCTGCCGAGTCACGCCCACGAATGGCCAGATTGGCGGAGACGACACCGTTATCGCTGCCGGCGTCGCCGCTGGGGTCGTGGTCTGTCCCATGTTCGGTGGTGCGGGTGGAAAAGCCTTCCACCGTCACGCCATGCGAGGCACATACGGAAAGAATGGAGCGCAACGTGCCGTGTCCGTCTAGATAGCGTAGGCGCAGCAAGTCGTCGGATCCTGCCGAGGGGGCTACTTTTTTGATGACAAAAGGCACCAGCAGCACGGTCAGGAAGTAAATGACGGTGCCGATGGCCGCAGGTACGAGCAGACCGGCGCCACAGGCCGAACCGATGGCCGCAGTCATCCAAATGGACGCGGCCGTGGTCAGGCCCCGTACGTGGCTGCGCTGGGTGAACACCACGCCGGCGCCGATGAAACCGATGCCCGAGACAATTTGCGCGGCCACACGTGACGGGTCTGCCTTCATGCCGATGCTGAGCATGTCCAGGAACCCGTACTTGCCGATGATGACGAACAATGCCGATCCCACACCGACCAGTGAGTGGGTTCTGGCACCGGCGTCCTTGTGCCGCGCCTGGCGTTCGATGCCGATGGCCACGGAGAGCACAAACGCCGCCAGCAGATAGATTGCCTGTTGATCCCACATGTCGAACTGGAAACCGTGCATATCTTCCTCTGCTCCTTGTGCGGTACCTGTGCCTATGACTGTAGCTCAGGTTGTACCTGTGCGCGCTCTGCGATTTCGATTTGCTCTTTCAGCCAAATACGTTCCGCCGGGTCGATGTCCATGGCATCCAGATATTTCTGGTACACAGGGTAGAAGAGACGCAGCGCCGGGTAGAGCGCGAAGAGTGCCCGCTCCGTACTGTGTTTTCTGGAGTGGTTGGGGTGAGCGTCGAACGTGTTCTTGAAGCGTTTCATGTAGGCGCGGAACGAGTTGAACGATGTGTCCATGCGTCTTGCGGAGACCCCGCAGATCATGCGACTGGAATATACGGTTTTGAGGCTGTGATCCATCATATGCAGGGAAATATCGATATCCTCGTGCATCACGTCCGCCTTATCCCGGCATACCGAGTCTTTGATCTGTTCCCATGCACTGGCGCGCAGAGCCATGTTCGAGCCGAACAGCAGCACTTGGTTGTTGTCGGCGCGGTAGGTGGTCTGGCGTACCACGTTGTCGCCCTCGAACGCCACGCGGTGTGCGGGCATGTCATAGTAGACCGCTGGGCCTGTGGCACCCATGGCCTGCGGGTCGGACTCGAAGATGTTCGTCACCACCTCCACCCAGTCGGGCTTGAGCATGCAATCGGCGTCGATGCGTCCGTAGATGTCGCCGGTGGCTATGGACAGGCCGTAGTTGCGCGTGGGAATAAGTCCCTGTTCCTCGTCTTGCTGTTCCAAGCGTACCGGAGCTTGCGGGTGTTCGGCGATGAATTGTTCCACCAAGGTTCGGGTATCGTCGCTGGAGCGGTTGTCCACCACGATGACCTCGTGAGGTGCCACGCTCTGGCAGGTCGCGTTCATCAAGCAGTTGACGATATGCTCGTGCTCGTTGTACGCGGGAATGACGATCGAAACCTTCAGCATGTGTTCTACTGTAAGGCAAGAACCATACAGTGCCGAACATGAGGTGTGTGCGTTCGTGGCGGGAGACGAGATGTTTTTCCGTTGCATGTACGGTGTCCGTCCACGTGCCCAGACCCCGTTGCTAGTATGGGGCGTATGAGCGAACACGATACTCGGAAATTTGACTTCGGAGCGGTTTTTCCTTCGAAGGGTGACTCCCGGCGCCCACCGGACTGGTGGGGGCGGGCATTGCTGTATGCGGCCATCGCAATCTTCCTTGCCGTGTTTGTCTGGCAGTCGTGGAGCAAAGTCAGTTATATTGTGCTCGACATCGTCATCTCCGTGTTCGTGGCATTGGCCATGGAACCGTTGGTGGTGCGTCTGGTCAGGCACGGCTGGAAGCGAGGCGTGGCGGCCGGTGTGGTGCTCGTGAGCTTGGTCGTCGTGGTGGTCGTGCTGTTGTCCATGTTCGGCAAAGTGTTTGTGGACCAGGTCATTTCCATGGTCAGGGATCTGCCTGCGCTGTATGACCAGCTGCGTGAATTCACCGAGCACTATACCGATTTCGAACTGCCGGAGATCAAAAACCTGGGCACTGAGATTCTCCACAATATTCAGACTTCGTGGGTTACTGATTTTGCCGGGCAAGCGGTGAACACCACGATGAGCGTCTTCAGTTTCCTCATCAACTTGCTCACGGTGCTCATGGTGACCTATTACATTTCCGCTGCAGGACCGAAGATGCGCCGTAGCATGTGCCAGTGGTTTGCGCCCAATGCCCAGCGTCGCTTCCTGCTCGTCTGGACGGTGGTGCAGGATCAGATTTCCGGATTCCTGTTCTCCCGGACCATTCTGGCTCTGGTCAACGCATTCTGCACGTCGATCTTCCTCATGGCCATAAAGGTGCCGAACTGGCTGCCTCTGGCTTTGTTCTGCGGTATCACCGCTCAGTTCGTGCCTACAGTGGGCACGTACATCGGCGGCGCGCTGCCGGTGGTGTTTGCATGGGGGTCGCGAGGATTGGGATACGCGGTTGCCGTAGTGGTATTCATCGTGATCTACCAGCAGATTGAGAACCTGGTGCTCTCTCCCAAGATTTCCCAGCGCACCATGGATCTGAAT
Organism: Bifidobacterium sp. ESL1130; assembly: GCF_058507935.1. Lineage (NCBI taxonomy): Bacteria > Bacillati > Actinomycetota > Actinomycetes > Bifidobacteriales > Bifidobacteriaceae > Bifidobacterium > Bifidobacterium sp. ESL1130. Next base: position 726,614 of record NZ_CP196379.1, read on the forward strand.
CCAGCCATCGCCTTCCTGTCGGTTCTGGTGCTCGGTGGCGTATTCGGAGCGCTTGGCGCGTTCTTGGCTTTGCCTATCACCGCCAGTCTGCAAGCGTTGTTCAAGGTGTATACCAAGCGTTATGAGTTGGTGGAGTCTCCGCTGATGAGCGACCCTGCTCCGGTCTCCAAATCGAAGGTGGTGGAAGGCGCCGAAGCATTCAATGAGCACGTCATCAAACCTGTGGCGGACCACATGCCCAGAGCGGCGAAAGGGTCGAGTGCCAAAGTGCCGGTGAACGACGAGGTGCGTGCGCTGCAGCGTGAGGTCTACAATCTCACCGAACGCGATGAGCATAGTGGTGCCAGTGCGGATGAGTCTCTCACAGTCGCCATTCCCAAAGGCATGCTCAACGGGTCGGCCCGTGGCGGAGCCAAGGTCGAGACAGCGGAGAACAATATTGCCGATAACATTATGACGATGCACCTCGCTGTGAACGGTCTTGTGGGTCGTTCAGACTCTGCTGATGCTGATGCTGATGCTGATGCTGATGCTGATGCTGACGGTGGCAATAAACTCGACGCCTGTGCCGGCCAGCAAGGCGAGAGCGTCGACGCTGACGGCAGTGGCGAGGATGACGATTCGACTCCGTCTCCACATGCGGAGGACAACCCGAGGAACAGGTGGCGATAAATGGTATTTCTCTCCATCCTTGACGTGCTCATGTTCATCATGGGTGCGGTTAGCTTGATCTACCAAGCCGTGTGCATTCTGGCCTCGCTGTTCCATCATCAGATCGTTTTCCCGGTGGCGCCCATGAGCAACCGATATGCGGTGCTTATCTCCGCGCGCAACGAGGAGCATGTGGTGCCCAATCTCATCGCTTCAATCCGTGCGCAGACGTACCCTGCGCAACTTGTGGACATTTGGGTCGTAGCCGACAACTGCACCGATCGCACCGCCGAGGTGGCCAGGGAATTGGGCTGCCATGTCGTGCAACGGCAAGATACGAGCCAGGTCGGCAAAGGCTACGCGCTGTCTTATCTGCTGTCCCACATGATCGAAACCGGTGAGGCGGACGATTATGAGGCGTTCTTCGTCTTTGATGCAGACAACCTGCTTGACAGCCACTACATCGAGGAGATGAACAAGGCATTCTGCTCCGGGTTCCGCATCCTTACCAGCTACCGCAACTCCGTGAATCTCGCTGATAACTGGGTGTCTTCCGGATCGGCGCTTTGGTTCATCCGTGAATCCCGTTTCCTGAACAATTCACGCATGATGTTCGGTTCAAGCTGCCATGTGGGTGGTACCGGCTTCATGTTCTCTCACGACGTGATGAAACGCAACGGCGGATGGAAATTCCATCTGCTCACCGAAGACCTCGAATTCACTATGGACTCCGTACTGCACGGTGACCGCATTGGTTATTGCGGCACTGCCATCCTCTACGATGAGCAGCCGGTTACCTTCACGCAGAGCTGGCGCCAGCGGTTGCGCTGGAGTAAGGGATTCCTGCAGATTTTCCGTTATTATGGGCCGCAGCTCATCAAACGAGCGGTGCGGGAGCGCGATTTTTCAGCAGTCGATCTGACGCTGATCATCTGCCCGTTCACGGTGCTCAGTGGTATTCGTGTGGTGCTTGGTGCGCTTTTCGCCATGCTTGGTTTCGTCTCATGGTCCTCGCAGCTCGGCTCTCTGGTCAGTTGGGTGGCCGGAGGCGTGCTGGGCATGTTCGGTCTGATGGGCTTGGCCGCTCTCACCATCTTCGCGGAACGCGACCAGATCGGTGCGTCCAACAAGGAACTGTTCGCTTACGTGCTCAGTTTCCCGATCTACATGTTCAGCTACGTGCCGATCGCCTTCCAGGCCATCTTCTCAAAGGCCGACTGGAAACCGATTGAACACAAGGCGACGATTGAGGCCGCGCAACGGGATGCTGCTCAGATCGCCAGTGCAGATGCTCAAGGCAGTTCAATGCACTCTGATGAACCGGGTACGGATTGCGATAAGCGAGATGCGGCCTTCGAGGGGGCCACAGCGTGAGCGGGTACCAGGACATGACCGGTTTCACCGGGGGAGTGGACTCCACGTTGGAAGCGGAAATCAATGCCGATTCGGGGGACTGGGTGGAAGCCTGGATGGACTCTGACGCCAGAGTTCGTGAGCAGACGGACGCGCGCGTGGCTGCCAACTATGCCTGGAGGGCGATGAGCGTGCGCCGAGCATGGCGTGTAGGTCTTGCCTCTGTGATCGCAGGAGTGCTCACGTTGGGGTATGTGACTGGAGATGTGCTCGACTTGGTGCCAGGTCCGCTTTCCTTCTCCTCGGCACAGACCGGCACCTCGGCACAACCTCCGCTCAGTGTGCGTCCTGCTTCCCAGCTGGTGAAACAAGCGGACTTGGACAAACCCATAGATGCCGATCAAGCCAGGCAACTGGTCGATGCGTTCGCTGCCTCTGCGGGAGTGGGGGACTCGGCTTCGGTCGTGGTCGTGGATGCGAAAGGCAAGGTTGCCGCTTCGCTGAATCCGGATGCGCAGAGAGAACCCGCGTCCACTATGAAAACCCTGACTGCTTTGGCTGCGGCCACCACGCTCGACATGGGGTCGCGTTTCGAAACCGATGTCTATCTCGATCACCCGGTGGGTGCAGAAGCGGTGCTCACGCTGAAAGGCAACGGCGACATGCTGCTCGGGGCGGGGCAGAACGACCCGAATCATGTCAACGGTCGTGCCGGTCTGGCCTCACTGGCGGATCAGGTCGCTTCATCGTTGAAAGAGGGGAGGGTGAACCGCGTCAGACTGGTATGTGATGATTCGCTGTTCGGTGCGGTTCGCTCGCCGGAGCATATTGCGCAGAACAACGACCAAGGCAACTACTTCACCGGTGTCTCCTCGTTGGCGGTGGACGGTGGCCGGTTATGGGGTGGCACTGCCCACAGCCCCGACGACTTCAACGACTATCCAGCGCTCTCCACCACCACAGCAGCCGATACGCAGAAGACGTTTGCCTCGCTGCTGCAAGATCGCGGCATCAATGTGGAGCTCGGCGGTGTGGCGTCCACTGCCGAACAACTGACGCAAAGCGGAGCAGGAGAAGACGGCAGCGACGTGCCGCAGGCAGGGGGAGCCAAACGTGTGGGATACGTGCGCTCGGCCACGTTGAGCGAGATACTCGGATTCGCTCTGCGGCATTCAGACAACACACTGGCCGAAGAATTCGGGCGTTTGGTGGCGTTGCACGCGCACGCCGACAACTCGCCGGCCGGTGCGGTCCAAGCGGTGCGTTCCGCTCTCACCGCACTCGGCTTGGACGTCAACGGCGTTACGATGGCGGATTGTTCAGGGCTTTCGCCCGGATCTTCGCTCAGCGCGCTCACTTTGGCACAAGTGCAGACCCACTATCTGCTGCCTGGCGCGGCGGTAGGAGCTTCGGAGGGGCTGTCCGTTCCCGGGCTTGCCGGCACGGCGAGAAATCGACTTGCCGACGATTCCGCAGCGGGGCTGTTGCGTGTCAAAACCGGGTCATTGCAAGATGTGACTTCCATGGCCGGCAACGTGTCGCGCAAACACGGTGGTGTACTGGCCTTCGCGGTCATTGTGAACCGGCCGGCTGATTTGGGCGGTGCCAAACAGGCTGTCGATCGGCTCATGGCCAGTCTTGCCGACCTATAGCATGTGTGGCTCGGTATTGCAGGCCGGTACGGTGGCACTTTAGAAGATATCGAGCGGTGTGGCAGAAAGCAGCCCTCGGATACGTGACGGTATCCGAAAGTGAATTGATATGGTAAGGCACATTGGGGGAGGTACATATGGTTTATGCTCCGGCGCTCAAACATGCCGTGGGTGCTGTACGTTCCTGCCTGTCCTCGCTAGGTCTGCGCGCGCAAGACGAGCGTTTTGCACAACATGGTGACCACAGGCCTGCAGCCGATGCTCCGTTGGTGCTGGTGGCATGCTCCGGTGGCAGGGACTCCATGGCGCTGGCTGCGGTGAGTCAGAAAGTGTGCGCGTCGCTGGGCTTGCGCTGCGGTGCCGTCATCGTCGACCACCACATACAAATCGAGTCGGCGCAAGCGGCGCGTCAGGCGGCTCGCGACTGCTTGCAGCTCGGCCTTTCCCCAGTCGTGATTCATGAGGTGCATGTGGATGAAAGCCGTGGCGACGGCGAGGAAGCCGCCGCTCGCGAGGTTCGTTACCAGGCATTGGCGAGCGTGGCTCAATGGTTTGATGCCGCCGCAGTACTGTTGGCTCACACGCTTGATGACCAAGCGGAAACTGTGCTCATGGGGTTGCTGCGATCGGGGGGAACAACGTCACTTGCCGGCATGCGACGTGTCATTGAACGTTATAAGACGGTTCTTTTTGCCCGACCGCTCATGGAACTCACGCGTGCTGACACCACATCGATCTGTGAACTCCTCAATCTCAGTTGGTGGGACGATCCCACCAACGGCGAGCACGTGCCTGCCAGTGAAGATCTTCCTGTGACATTCCCGTTGCGCTCGCGCGTCAGGCATACGCTTATGCCGGTCATCGAACAGCTTTTCGGTTCCGGTGCCGCTTCCCACTTGGCTCATGGAACCGCGATGGCTCAAGCGGACGAAGATTTCCTCAACGCCAGCGCCGTGCACCTGTATGAGCAGTTGGCATGTCGAGAAGGCGAAACCTGCGTAAGGCTCGATGCCATAGGACTGGCAAACCAACCGCCGGCCATGCGTTCGCGCGTAGTGAAACTTGCGCTGGAATCTCTAGGAGTTCGCTTCTCTGCGCGCCATGTGGCTGCGGTAGAGCAGCTTGCCACACATTGGCATGGGCAAGGACAAGTTTCGCTTCCCAGAGGTTATTCAGCAAAACGCAAGAAACACGTCATTCGCGTGTGCAAAAATGGAGCGCATGCGAATCGCTGATGTACAAGAAGAAATCGACCATGAGCTGATCTCCCATGAGCGCCTCATGACTAGAATCCACGAAGTGGCGGACCAAGTGAGCGAGGACTACCGTGGTCGCACTCCACTGTTGCTCTCTGTGCTCAAAGGTGCCGTAAATACCATGGCTGCGTTTTCCCAGGCGTTGAGTATTCACGTTGAGATGGATTTCATGAGTCTGTCAAGCTATGGCTCAGGAACGGAAAGCCGAGGCACCGTCGAGGTTCGCCAGGATCTTTCCACCGATGTGAAGGGTAGGGATGTGCTCATCGTCGAGGACATCGTGGACTCAGGCCGCACACTCACATGGCTGAAGCAGGAGCTTCTTGAACGCGGGGCGGCTTCGGTGGAGGTTTTTGCATTATTGGAAAAGCCAGAACGTCGTGAAATGGACGTGGATATCGCCTATACCGGGTTCACTGTGCCGGATGAATTCGTAGTCGGTTTCGGTCTGGACTATGCCGAACGATTCCGCAATCTTGATTCGATAGCTGTATTGAAACCGGAAGTCTACGAAGGAGGTCAGGCATGAGCGATCCTCGGCAACAGGGCCAGATGAACGACATGAGCCCGAACCCACAAGGTGATCCGGGACAAGGCGGTGGCCGCCCCGGCAACGGTGCTCCGGGCGATAAGGGCCCTCGCTTTAACAATCCGTTCTCACGCGGGGACGGTGGCCAGAACGGTAACGACGGCAAAGGGGACGGCAACAAGTCATTCTGGCAGTCCCCGTGGCTCTGGGCGCTCGTCCTTGTCGTCCTGCTCGGCTTGGGCATGCAGCTTTTCGCTGGTACCGGCCCACAGACCGTTGATACCGAAGACGGTATGAATCTCATCTATGGTGCGGTCAACAAGGACGGCACCGTGGATAAAGCCAAGGCAAATCGTAGCCTGCTGCCGTATAACGGCGTCGATCCCGATGAAGCCAATGGGGATGCGTCCACGGGCAAGCATGCCGATAAGAACAAGGATGAGAGCCAGAAGCAGGACTCCAAGAAGTCTGAAGATGGCGACAGCAGCACCCCGAAGGACGGTCAGCAGGGTGACGGGCAAAGCGATCCGGATGCCAAGTCCGGCGCTGACCAGCAAGATGGTTCCAAGAGCGATACCCCGAGCACCCCTACGGCGTTCAAGCCCGGAAAGGCTAGCCCCGCAGCAGGCAAGACCGTTGCTTCAGGCAGCAACGACGGCAAGCATATCGTGGTTGAGCGTGCCACCATCATCGCCAACGGCCAGCAGGTCAAACTCAAGCTGAGTGACGACTATGTCAAGACCGACCCCAAGACCAAGCGGCCTCATCGCTATGGCCGCGAGGTGCAGTTCTACTATGCCAAGGCACAGGAGACGCAGGTGGTGGAAGCCATCCGTCAGGCGGCTCCCGCCAATGGTTGGAACGCTGAAATCGCGCAGGACAGCATCTGGACCAGCATTTTGGTGTCATTGCTGCCGATGGTGTTGGTGTTGGTGCTCTTCTGGTGGATCTTCAGCCGCATGGGCAATTCCGGCTCGGCAGGCATGCTGGGCATGGGTGGTTCAAAAAACAATGGCAAGCTGCTTACCGGGCAGACGCCTACCACCAAGTTCTCCGACGTGGCCGGTGAGAAATCTGCGGTCGAAGAAGTGGAGGAGATCAAGGACTTCCTCAAAGATCCGTCCAAGTACAACGCTTTGGGTGCGCGTATCCCGCGCGGCGTGCTGCTCTACGGTCCTCCCGGAACCGGCAAGACGCTGCTGGCTCGCGCCATCGCAGGCGAGGCCGGCGTGCCGTTCTACGCCATGGCGGGCTCCGACTTCGTGGAGATGTTCGTCGGTTTGGGTGCCTCCCGCGTGCGTGACCTCTTCGAAGAGGCCAAGAAGAACGCTCCGGCCATCATCTTCATCGATGAGATCGATGCCGTCGGTCGCAAGCGCGGCTCAGGTATGAACGGTGGTCATGATGAGCGTGAGCAGACGCTCAACCAGCTGCTGGTGGAGATGGACGGGTTCAACAACGACACGAACCTCATCATCATCGCGGCCACCAACCGTCCCGACGTGCTCGACTCTGCACTGATGCGCCCTGGTCGCTTCGATCGCCAGGTAGCTGTGGAGGCTCCCGATCTTGAGGGGCGCGAAGCCATTCTCAAGGTGCATGCCAAGGGCAAGCCCTTCGTGCCTGACGTGGACCTGCATACCGTGGCAGTGCGTACCCCAGGATTCACCGGTGCCGACTTGGCCAACGTGCTCAACGAGGCTGCGCTGCTATGCGCCCGTGCCGGAGCCCAGCTTATCGACAACCGTGCCATCGACGAGGCCATCGACCGCGTGCAGATGGGGCCGAACCGCAAGAGTCACCGCATGGCGCTTGAGGAGATGCGCAACACCGCATACCACGAGGGCGGCCATGCCATGGTGGCGGCGGCGCTGCACCACACCGACCCGGTGACCAAGGTGACGATTTTGCCGCGAGGTCAGGCGCTCGGCTACACAGCCGTCATGCCGACTCAGGATCGGTACTCCGAATCCCGTGAAGAGCTGCTTGACCAGATGGCTTACGCCATGGGCGGTCGTACCGCAGAAGAGGTCGTCTTCCGCGACCCCACCACCGGTGCATCCAACGACATCGAGAAGGCCACGGAAATCGCCCGCAAGATGGTGATGGAATTTGGTCTGAGCTCCAAGCTCGGTTCGGTGAAATGGGGGGCGGCCAACCCGGATCAGGAATCCACGGAAGGCTTTGCGCACAAGTACTCCAACAAGACCGCAGAGGTCATTGATGACGAGGTGCATGACCTTATCGAGACGGCTCACACCGAGGCATGGAACATCATCAACGAGAACCGTGACGTGCTCGACGAGCTGGTGCGCCAGCTACTCGAGAAGGAGACGCTGGACGAGAAGGAACTGGCTGAGGTCTTTAAGAACCTACGCAAGGCGCCGGAGCGTAATCTGTGGCTCTCCGATCCTGCCCGTCCCGACTCCGATCTGCCGCCGGTACCGATTCCGGAGAAGCTCAAACGCTCGATGGGCGATCAGTGACCATGACTGACTCCAATGAATCAGTCGCATCAAAGAGAGGCATGTCGGACTCCGGCACGCCTCTCGGCGTTTTGGCGCGCGTGGTGCTCAGCGCTGATGATTCCGATGCCGTCCGGAGCGTGGCCGATGCGGGCAAGACTCGTACCGCCGATCGGCAGCAACATGCAGCGGCGCTGATGCAAACACTGATGCAATCGGTGTCGGACGGTACTGCGCATGCCGATATCGTGTTGCGCGACGACAGTGGCGCATCGTTCACCTTTACAGACGTGCCGCTGAGCGTGGACTCGTCCGAGCATGAGCAAGAGCAGCGCGTGCCTACGTCCGTAGCCTCATACACTGCGGTGGTGTCGATGCGCAGTCAGATGCCCAATGCGGAGCGACTGTTCCAGATTCTGTCCGTCTCGCTCGACGCGGTGCCAGGCAACCAGCTCGAAGGCATCTCGCCGCTCTACCACGTCATCAACGTGGACGAAGCAGACGGCATGGCCGCGGTGGTGCAGTTGAGCACCCACTGTGACGCCCAGGCCATGCAGCGTTTACTGGATACGTTGGCACGCAGCCATGAGGGCGCCGTGGCGATGACTTTGGTGCAGCTGCAAGGACAGGCGGAGGGCACCGTCGTTCAGCGGAGTGAACCGTACCACGATGCTGCCGCTGCGACCGACGCTGCGGTGCTTGCGCCTTGGTTCGACATGGATCCGGACGCGCGACTAGACGATGACCCTGTCTCTTACCTGCTGGCCATGGCGCCGAATGCAGGATTGGTGGGCATGCTGTCGCAAAATTGGATATTGGGGGAGACACAATGAAAGCGCAACGTACACCATGGTGGTATTACCCCGTGTCGATGCTGGCTGGCTTGGTACTCGGTATAGGAGCTGCCAGAGTTTCTGAATCGACGTCTGTGCAACTGGTGGGTGCACCCTGGTTTATCGCCGGGGCCATGGCGGTTCTTGGCATCATCGCGCTAGTGCTGGCGCTGCAGGTGCACCGGTATGTCACCGCCAAGCCGGAAGAACGAAAGAGCTGGATCGACCCTGACAAGGCAGTGTTTACGCTTGTGCTGTGCAAGTCTCTGGGGGTCGCCGGGGCACTGCTTGCCGGTTGGTATCTGGGACAGATACTGCTGCTGGCAGTGCACGCCGAAGCGCCGTTGTACCGTACCATCGTCATTCAGTGCGCAGTCACCGCCGTGGTCTGTCTGGCGGACATGGCCATCGGCATCGTCGGCGAATGGCTCTGCCAGCTGCCGCCTATCGATGGCCCCGAGCACCCGAAGACCATGCGCTCCAAGCGTGCTTCCCGTTCGATTGCCCAGCCTGCCGCCCACTGCTCAAAGTCATTGCAAGACAAGCGGTAGGCGGTTGCTCTGGGGCGCAGGTGTGCCGGTGTTCCAGAGCAGCGGAACGGTCACAATCCAGAACGGTCGGTTAGTCCAGAACGGTCAGTCCTTGTGCTGGGGCAGGCGAATCATGGCCTCCTGGTTCATGGCGGCCACCAGTCGGCCGTCTTGGGAATATACTTTCGCGGTGCCGATTGCGCGTCCGTGCCCAGCAACCGGAGCATCCTGGACGTAGAGGTGCCACTCATTCATGTTGATGTCGTCGTACCACCACATGGCGTGGTCGATGGACGCATAGAAGATTCCCGGTGTGGAGATGGACAGGCCCGCGCGGCGCAAATCCGGCTCCATCATGATTTGGTCGCATTCAAATGCCAGCAGCGCCCGGTGCATGGTCTGCGAGGCCTCAATAGGAGAGGCGAGGCGGGTCCATACCATTTGTTGGCCGCTGTCGGCGTCATGGCTCTGCTTGTCTGGAGCCAGCATCACTGTGCTGCCGATGTGACGGATGTCGAACGGTGACTGTTCTGCGTAATACCTGGCAAACGGCACTTTTGCCGCATAGGGTGCCATGAGTTCCTGTGCACTGGTCAGGCTCTCGGGATCGGGCAATTGCTCGGGCATGGCATCGTGGAACTCAACACCGCGTTGACCGGTCTGCTGGAAGCTGGCCATGGCGGTGAACAGTGTGGCGTCCTGCTGTGTGGCTGTGATGCGGCGTGTGGAGAAGGACTTGCCGTCACGCAACGTCTCTACGTCAAACAGGGTGTCTTGGTCGAGGCGACCGGTGGTGAGAAAATACTCATGAATCGAGTTCGGCACCTTGCCGTCTTCCACGGTTTTGGCTGCGGCCATCACTGCCTGTGCGCTCAGTTGACCGCCATAGATGCGCTCAGTAGGGTAGTAGAGGCTGGATCCTGTCATGTATGAATGGGTACGGTCCTGACTGGGCTCACCCAGCGTGAGTGCTTCGACGGTGCTGCGCACTACGTCTTGCATGGTTTGATCAGCCATCATGCTCCTTCTGCAAAATATCGTGTTATGAATTCTAGCAACAGATGCCGCCCTGTTGATTGCAGCCTGGGCGCTCCATGCACGACAAGTCAAGTACGTGACGTGTCATGCCCATGGGGACGGAAGAGGATATGAGAAGCGGCACCACTGGTGAGCAATGGTGCCGCTTGCATATCAATGCGCTGGGTGCTGCAGGTGTGATCTCAACGCGTGAGCTTGCGGTGGATGCGATGGGGGTGGTTGGCCTCTTCTCCCAGACGCTTGACCTTGTCGTCCTGATAGGCTTGGAAGTTGCCTTCGAACCAGTGCCAGTGAGCCGGGTTCTCGTCGTCGCCCTCCCACGCCAGGATATGCGTGGCGATACGGTCAAGGAACCAGCGGTCGTGGCTGATCACCACAGCGCAGCCGGGGAACTCGATAAGTGCGTTTTCCAGGCTTTCCAACGTTTCCACATCCAAATCGTTGGTGGGCTCATCAAGCAGCAGCAGGTTGCCGCCCTGCTTGAGAGTCAGCGCCAGATTCAGGCGGTTACGTTCGCCGCCGGAGAGCACGCCGGTCAGCTTCTGCTGGTCGGAACCTTTGAAACCGAAACTTGCCACGTACGCACGGGTGGGTACTTCCACGCCGGCTACCTCGATGAAGTCGTTGCCGTCCGAGACTGCCTCCCACAGGTTCTTGTTCGGATCCAAGCCTTCGCGCCCCTGATCCACGTACGAGATCTTGACGGTTTCGCCGACTTTTAAGGAGCCGCTGGTCAGCTGCTCAAGTCCCACAATGGTCTTGAACAGGGTGGATTTGCCCACGCCGTTGGGACCGATGATGCCTACGATGCCGTTGCGCGGCAGAGTGAAGGAGAGGTCGTCGATGAGCACGCGATCGCCGAACGCCTTGTGGATGTGTTCAGCTTCCAGTACGTCCGAGCCCAAGCGCGGGCCGGCTGGAATCACGATCTCGGAGAAGTCAAGCTTCTTGTTGTTCTGCGCCTCGGTCTCCATCTGGTCGTAGCGTTCCAGACGTGCCTTGTTCTTGGCCTGACGCGCCTTGGGGGAGCTGCGCACCCATTCCAACTCGTTCTTGAGCCGCTTGGCCATCTTGGCGTCCTTGGCGCCTTGGATCTCCATGCGCTTCTCTTTGGTTTCCAAGTAGGTGGTGTAGTTGCCCTTGTACGGGTAGAGCTGGCCTCGATCCACCTCGCAGATCCACTCCGCCACGTTGTCCATGAAGTAGCGGTCGTGTGTGACGGCGATGACGGCGCCGGGGTAATTGTGCAGGAACTGCTCCAGCCACAGAATCGACTCGGCGTCCAAGTGGTTGGTGGGCTCGTCGAGCAGCAGTAGGTCGGGTGCTTCGAGGAGCAGGCGGCACAGAGCCACACGGCGACGTTCGCCGCCGGAGCACACGTTCACCGGGGTGTCGGGGTCGGGGCACTGCAGGGCATCCATGGCCTGTTCGAGCTGTGAGTCCAGATCCCAGCCGTTGGCGGCATCGATGTCTTCCTGCAGCTGGCCCATCTCGGCCATGAGTGCATCGTAGTCCGCGTCCGGATCGGCCATCTCTTCGCCGATCTGATTGAAGCGCGTCACCTTGTCGGCGATGTCGCCGAAGGCCATCTTGATGTTCTCTCCCACGGTCTTGCTCTCGTCCAGCGGTGGTTCCTGCTGGAGGATACCCACCGTGTAGCCCGGGGTCAGGCTCGCCTCTCCGTTGGAGACGGTCTCCTGGCCGGCCATGATCTTCAGCAGGGTGGACTTACCCATGCCGTTGGGACCCACCACGCCGATTTTCGCTCCCGGCAGGAAGCTCAGGGTGACGTTGTCGAGAATGACGCGATCGCCGTACGCCTTGCGGGCGTTGATCATCTGGTATACGAATTCAGCCAAATCTGTTCCTTAAATTCTTGTGTTTCGGTTGTTCACCGCACCTCATGGTATAGGCCGATTCTCGCATGCCAAGGCGACAGTGAAACTTATGTTCACGTCGGTTGAGAACGGTACGCTCGTGGGTGGAACCCATGGTCTATGCGATCGGTATGAATGCCGAACGTGTGAGGAGGCGCGTCGTGGAGAAAGCGGATGCTACACAGGGTGCTGAGCGCACCAGCGTTCTGGAAGCCGGGATCGACAGTGCACTCGATTATGTGCGAGAGATTCGTGCGTTCACCCGTGAGCTGGATGAGCGGCTTCAGGCCGGATTGCGTCCGTATGGACTGTCGTGCGTGCAGGGGGATGCGTTGATGGCCATATCGCAGCTGCAGCCGTGCGCCCTCAAGGAGCTTTCCGAGCATTGCATAGCTGAGTCGGGGCATCCGAGTCGTCTGGTGGCACGGATGAAGGAACGCGGATTGGTGCACGTGGAACGTTCTCGAGAAGATGCGCGCACCATGCAGATCAGTTTGACGCCGTTGGGTGAGGACATGGCCAGGAAGGCGTTCGCGGTGAGGGACGATATTGCCTCCTGTCTCTCTGTGGACGCAGCGCAGATGGAGATGGGGCTGGAGCATGTGCGGCAGCTGAGGCGCGACTTGAAACGCGGGTGACGGAACTGCGCCAGGTACTCATTGTCTGCTCGGCGGCGTTTGACTGGGCGGGGCAGAGTATGCGGATCTGGGCTCCGTCGTGTGTGCAAGAGGGAAGATGCGGGTGGGAGGATTCTTGTCAGAAAGATGACATGTCATGTATTGTTGCTAGCGTATTGCGTGACATGTCATGTATTTTAGGGCGGTTCTTGCAGCCGCAGCCGCGCGTCGACCATTCATGGGCATCGCGCGCGGTCACCACGATATACGGAGAAGGAACAATGAACATACTCGTCATTCAAGGATCGCCGGACCACGGCAGCTTCAGCAGCGAACTGGCTCAGGCGTATACGGAACAGGCCCGGAAGCAGGGGCACAGCGTCGAAACCATTGATCTGAGCCAGGAGCCGGACTTCGACCCGGTGCTGCGCTTCGGCTACCGCAGGCACATGGACGACGAGACGCTGCCCGATCGTTGGCAGCAGCAGATCGGGCGCGCCGACCACCTGTCGTTCTTCTTCCCGGTGTGGTGGGCCGCCGAACCGGCGGTGCTCAAAGGCTGGGTGGATCGCGTCTTCATGCCGCGATTTGCGTATAGCCGAGGATCCGGAGGGCTGCTCGGCGGTCGTACGGCCTCGATCGTGACCAGCTGCCAAGGCCCCGCGTTCTTCTACCGGTTGCCGCTGAACGTGATCTCGCGGTGGAAGCGTCTCATTCTTGGGTTCTGCGGCATCAAACTTAAAGACTCGTACGTGCTGGGCTCGCTTGACTCGGATAAGGACACCGCGCAATACCGCGAGGCCTTCAAGAGCAAAGTGTGCGCCTCGGTACCGGCGGCGCGTTAGGGTTTGGCCCTTCCTGCGCGACACGCTCCCGGGAACAACGACGGCCGGTGCTATGTTGAACGTATTGACAGTGCGTTTACAGTTCGGCGGGCGGCGTCCCGAACCGGTTCGGAGCTTGGCGGAAGAGGTGTGCATGGCTTGGAATTGCAGCGATATGGCAGATTGGGAAGCGCCGCATATCGGCGCGTCGCCCAAGGTTGACTGCGTGCCGAGCCCGGTGGACGGTTCGCCGGGGATCGCAGACTCTCAAACGCGAGTGCCAGGCGAGGCGCTCGCCATAGAGAATCCGCTCGGCTCGACCATGGCGCGGGTGCCGGCCCTGTTGGAAAAGACCTCTGGGGTGGTGCTGCAGGGAAGGCGTCTGCGTTCGTTTGCCTACACCACCGATGCTGCGGTGATTCGCAACACCAACGCCGATGCCATTCTGGCGGTTTACCCGTTCACCGGGCAGCCGGTCATCGCCCAGGCGTTGCTCACTGTGGCCCAGGCGCCGATGTTCGTCGGAGTGGGTGGTGGCACCACCACCGGGTCTCGCGTGGTGGAGCTTGCCGTATTTGCCGAGATGCAGGGCGTGGCCGGCGTGGTGCTCAACGCCCCGGCGCCTCCTGAGACCGTGCGCGAGGTGGCCATGTCGGTGAACATACCGGTGATGGCGACCGTGCTGGACTGCGACGATGACGTGGTGCTCAAAGTCGAGGCCGGAGCGAAGATACTGAATGTGGCGGCAGGCAGGCGCACGCCGCAGGTGGTGGAGCGCATCAAGGAACGGTTCCCCGAAGTGCCGTTGGTGGCAAGCTCCGGAGGGTCGGAGGAATCCATCAGGGCGACCATCGCAGCCGGGGCCAACGCGCTGTCGTGGACGCCGCCGAGCGCGCAGGAGCTGCAAAAGTCAATGATGGCGCAGTATCGCAACGGGGAAACGGCTCATCAGCAGACTCAGCCAAGCGTTGTGCCACAGGAGAAATAAGAGCGAATTCACACCGTTGGTTGTGGGGGCTGGCTGTTACAATGGCACTTCCACAGGAAGCCGGGAAGATAGACAAGTACGGCTTCATTTTTTGAAAGGCTATTGTGCCGAACCGTTACTCGAACGAGGCAGACAACGCTGCCGTTTTTCCGGAAGATGTAGAAGATACCCGTCAGTCGCGCAGCACCGGACGCGCCGCTGATGTCAACCGACACCATGAGGATGTTGACGAACAGCAACCCCCCACCTTTGCCCAGCTCGGTGTGCCAGGGCCGCTGGTGAGCGTTTTGGCACGCGATGGCAAGACCCGAGCGTTCCCCATTCAGGCCGACACGTTGGAGGATTCGCTGGCTGGACGCGACATTCTTGGGCGAGGCGAGACCGGTTCCGGTAAAACCCTTGCCTTCACCATTCCGCTCGTGGCCCGGCTTTCCGGTGAGATGGGCACGTTCGATGAGCTGGATGCCGCAGAAGATGGGCGTGAAGACGACTTCGATGTCGAGCGCGATGCGCGAGGCAATCGCAGCGCCCACACGCAAGCGCGCGACCAGCGTCGTGTCAATGGCCGGGTTCCGGCTCCGCGCGCCATGGTACTGGCACCCACCCGTGAACTGGTGAACCAGATTGACGAAGTGATTACACCGCTGGCCGCCGCCTACCGGATGAGCACCGCCACTATCTACGGTGGCGTCAAATACAGCCGGCAGATTGCGCAGCTGCGTGCGGGGGCTGACATTATCGTGGCATGCCCGGGTCGTCTTGAGGATTTGCTCAAGCAAGGCGAGCTCACCTTGGACAGCGTTGAAGTCTCCGTGCTTGACGAGGCCGATGAAATGGCTGACATGGGCTTCTTGCCGGCCGTCTCCCGTCTGCTTGAACAGGTGCGGCCCAACGGTCAGCGCATGCTCTTCTCCGCCACGCTTGACCACGGTGTCGATAAGGTCGTCAAGCGATTCCTTCATCATGCAAAGGTGCACGAGGTCGATTCCGCCACTTCGCAGGTGGATACCATGACCCACCATGTCTTCGAGGTTTCCCAAGGCAACAAATACGAGGTGATTCGCGAGCTGGCCAGCGGTCTGGGCAAGCGCATTCTCTTCACGCGTACCAAATATCAGGCCAAGAACATGGCTGCCAAGCTTGTCAAGGAAGGCATCCCCGCAGTTGATTTGCAGGGTAACCTTTCCCAGAACCAGCGCGATCGCCACCTGGCGGCCTTCACGTCCGGTGAAGTGCGTGTGCTGGTTGCCACCGATGTCGCGGCCCGCGGTATCGACGTCAGCGACGTGACATTGGTGGTGCAGACCGAGCCGCCGGAGGACCCGAAGTCGTTCCTGCACCGTTCCGGCCGTACCGCGCGTGCCGGTGAGTCCGGAGATGTGGTCACGTTGGTGCTGCCGCAGCAGCGCCGCGATGCCCGCCAGATGCTCCACCGTGCAGGTATCAAAGCCAAGAGCCATGAGATTGTTCCCGGGGCAGCTGAACTTGAGAAGCTGGTAGGGGAGCACGCACCGCTGGTCGAAGGCTGGACGCTTACCGTGCCGGTAGTCAACAAGAAGGCCGGTCGTACCGGACGTGGCGGTAGGAACCGCAACGCTTCGCGCGGTGCCAACGGGCGTCGTGGCGAGGGGCGGCGCGATGGTCGTTCCATGCGTGAATCACGTGAGGGGCGTGACGGTAGGAACCGGGACGAGTACCGTGGTGAGCGGCGTTCTCGTGACAGGTTTGACGACAATCAGCCGTTCGAAGGTCGCAGCAACCGCAAGGATCAGCGCGATCGCCGGGAACGCAGCGGTTATCAGGATCGCGGTGGTCATGGTGGTCGCAGGAGCGAAGGTTTTGAAGAGCGTGGTGGTTCGCGTCGCGGACGTGAGTCAGGCCGCGACCGTCGCTATGATGGCGGACGAGATGGCGGCAACCCGCGTTATGGTGAACGTTCCGGGCGCGATAATGGTGGAAGGTCGTCTGGCCGTTCCCGCAGCAACGGCGATGGCTCTCGTCAAGCCAATGGATTCCGTAAGGGCAAGGGTAAAGGCAAACGTAATTCCACGCCCTTCCGCAGAGCCCGCTAATCGCTAGCGCGCAATGCAGTGAGCTGTGGCATATATCGCCATCTGGCAACGATATATGCCTCAGTTCACTGTATCTGCTTGAGTCTCCGGTGTTCAGATGTCGTCATGCCGGAACCGCATGCCGCAGCTGGCAGGAGAGCACACCGTTCACCGGTACATCTACTTTTTCAATACTTCGGCCACATAGTCGCCATATCCTTGTGCGGCCATCTGTTCCACTGGCACAAACCGCAATGAGGCGGAATTCATGCAGTACCGCAAACCGCCCCGCTCGGCCGGTCCGTCGTTGAACACGTGACCCAAATGAATCTGCGTGGCAGCGGTGCGAATCTCCGTGCGCGGCCTGCCGGCAATAGAGTCGTCGTGGTGTTCGGTGAGTGACGAACCGTCGATGGGCTTGGAGAAGGCGGGCCAACCGCAGCCGGCGTCGAACTTGTCGTTGGAGAGGAACAGTGGCTCTCCGCTTACCACGTCCACATAGATGCCGGGCTCGAACGTCTGGTCGTACTCGTTGTCGAATGGACGTTCGGTGGCGGCATGCTGCGTGACGGCATACTGTTCGCAATCGAGGGCGAACACCTGATCGATGTCCTGCTGGCGGCGGCGTACATTCATGATCTTCGGCAGTGAGATATGACAGTATCCGCCGGGATTCTTATCCAGGTAATCCTGATGGTACCCCTCGGCCGGGTAGAAGTTGCGCAGAGGCTCGACCAGCACTGCACTATCTCTCTGTTCGAGGTATTCGAGGCGTTGCTTTGCTTCGTTGAAGACGGACTGCTGCGAGTCGTCGGTGAAGAACATGCCGCTGCGGTACTGGCGGCCGGTGTCGTTGCCTTGCTGATCGATCGAGAATGGGTCAATGACATCAAGGAACAGCAAAGCAAGGGTATGCAGCGTAACCTGAGAGGGGTCGAAAGTTACCTTGACTGTTTCCGCGGCGTCGGTGGTGCCGTCGCACACCTGCTCGTAGCTGGGTGATTCCACACGAGACTGCGCGTACCCTACCTGGGTGTCTGTGACCCCGTCCACGCCTTGCAGGTAGCGTTCCAGACCCCAGAAGCATCCGCCGGCAAAGTAGGCCGTCTCGGTGTCATTCGCGTGGTGCGCGGAACCATCGGAGGGCGAACCGGTTTCCGGTGCACTGGGTGTCTGTGTGGTTCGTACTTGTGTGTCGCTTACTTGTGTGGCGTCTGCCTGTGTGGACTGTATTGGTGCATCGCGGGTTGATGTATCGTTCTGTTGCGCGTCTTGCTGGGTATTCTCACTGCTCATAGGGCACTCCTTTGTTGGATTATGCCCTTAAGTATGTCACTTGCCGCAGCCCGAGGCCGGGGGATTCTCTTCCAGGCAATGGTGCCGAACCATGGACTGCGGCGTTTTGGCTACTCCAGGTTGGACTGAGTGCCGGCCGTGCCTGCGGTTGATTCCTGCTCACTTTGAGCTTGATCAAGTTTGGCGCGGACGTCGGCGAGCAGCGACTGGGCACGCTTGGCCAGTGCCTCGCCCACTTCCCACTGGCGCATCGACTTGTCGAGGCTCAATCCACCGGCCTCCAATGTCTGCACGGCCTGGATGAGGCGATCACGAGCCTCCTCGTAGGGCAGATTCGCGATTTCATCCTTCTCATCATCCGTCAGGCTAGAAGCGGCTTGAGCTGGGGCCTGCTTCGCTTTCGTTGACTTTGCTGCAGATGTTTTCTTAGAGGATTTCGAGGGCTTGCGTTCGCTGTCGGCGGTTGTGGCTGCGGCTTCGGTATCGCTGAAGAGTTCGTTGTCGGTGATGCTGTCGGCGGTGTTGTCGGTCATGGTTTCTCCTTTAAGTATGTGGTTGAACAGGTTGGTTGAATGAGCTGGTCGGTGCGTGCTCGCTGGCTGGTGTGGTCAGTCGTGTTCGTTGATGGCAGTGGCCTGAGCCACCACGTTGCCGTGTTTGAGCGTTAAGGTCAGCGAATCGCCGAGGTTCACGCGATCGGCGCTGTCAAGTACATGGCCGTCTTGGCTCTGCACCACGGCATACCCACGGTTGAGTGTGGATTGTGGGCTCAGAGCGTTCAAGCTGGAGTAGAGTTTTTCGACAGTCAACTCCCCGTCGTCAACAATACGAGTCAGTCCTATGTGCATGCGTTGGACGGCTTGCTCAACGAATCGTTCATGCGGTTCGAGCATGGTTTGCGGTCGGGTCAGGCTTGGCCTGCTGGCGTACCCTTCGATGAGCCGGGTTTCGTTCTCTACTCGTGCATTGACTCGCATCCGCATCTGTGAGATGGCGCTTGAGACCAGTTGCCACTGTTCGCGCACGTCGGGTACCACTTTCTTGGCGGCATCGGTGGGAGTGGATGCGCGCAGGTCTGCGGCCAGGTCGATGAGGGTCCAGTCGTCTTCATGTCCCACAGCGGAGATGATGGGTGTGGTGCACGTTGCGGTAGTGCGCACCACGGTTTCGTCCGAGAAACCGATAAGATCCTCGAAGCTGCCGCCGCCTCTCGCCACGATGATGACATCCACGTTCGGATCGCTGTCGAGCTTGCGGATGGCGGCACTGACCTCGGCCGGGCACTGGGCACCTTGCACATGGGCGTGCACCACGTTGAACTCAACCGCCGGCCAGCGCAGGTTCACATTGGTGATGACGTCACCTTCCGCCCTGGCCTGGGGGGCGCAGATGAGGCCGATGCATTTGGGAAACTCGGGTAGGGGGACCTTGTTTTCGGCATCGAACAACCCTTCGCCTTTGAGTTTTTTGCGCAGCTCGTCAATCTGTGTCTTCAGGTCGCCGGCACCGATGCGGCGTATGTCGTCGGCCACGAAGCTCAATCGGGTGGCTTTTACCCAGATGTCCGGTCTTCCGTGAATCACCACACGGTCACCTTGGTGGAACTGCTTGGCCATGGCGACGAATTTGCTGAATCCCATGACCGATATGGAAATCTCTTCGAAGCTGTCGCGCAAAGTGATGTAACCGGAGCTGGGGCGTCGCATGTTGATTTCGACGATTTGCCCTTCGATCCAGGCGCCGGGCCATTTGGTGACGGCATTATGGAATTTCTGGCTGAGCACGCTCACCGGCCACGGGTTTTCGGCTGTGGTGTCTCTGGCCAAGCGGGGAAGCTGGTCCAAGGTTCTGGGGGTGTTTGAATCGAGGCTTGGCTGCGCCGTGGTGTTGGCGGTCCCGGCCGCCGGAGGTACATTCGTCTCGTAGGTCATGCCTCCACAATCCTCTGTGCAACGGACAAGTTGACTCATGGTTGATATGGTGCGTGAACAGTGTGGTGAACGCCTCATGTGACCGGTTTTTGCACATGAAATTCGACACTTTCACACGACATGCCGTAAGCTAAATTTCTGTCATGGCTGTGAGCCGCGCCATAGTGCCAAAAATACTATATCTGGGTGGTTGGTAAGCAAAAATACCCATATCTCGTGGTGATGAGGTGCACTATAGTGATGGAGGTAACACACCAATATCGCCTGAAATCCTTGCGGAAAAGGGCGAACAACGAGCATGGAGTGGGGTAGACATGGAGTCTCAGGTTCTTGAAACGCCGGTGGCGTCGCGAGTCGCATCGAAGACGGTTCTGGTGGAGAAGCGTGATGGGCGAGTTGTGGAGTTCGACCCGCTCAACATCATGGCTGCCGTAAAGTCGGCCTTCAAGGATTTGGATAAGGAGTTCGGCCCGCAAGAGGAGCAGCTGACTCGAGACCTGGCATACCAGGTCTCCAGCGAAATCAAGGGGCGTTATACCGGCCCGGCCAAAATTGAGGATATTCAGGGTCTTGTGGAGCACGGACTGGTGGAAGATCACCTCTACGACGTGGCTCGCGCCTACACCAACTATCGTTTGAACAAAGACATTGACCGGGCCAAGGCCACTGATATCAACGAGGCGGTCAATCGTCTGGTCAACAAAGACGAGACGCTGGTGCGTGAGAACGCGAACAAGGATTCCAACGTCTACGCCACTCAGCGAGACCTGCTTGCGGGTGCGGTTTCCAAAGCTTCGGCGTTCTCCATGCTGCCGGACGCGGTTTCCAATGCTCATATGAAGGGCGACATTCACTTCCATGATGCTGACTATTCGCCTTTTACGGCGATGAGCAACTGCTCGCTGCCCAACTTCGGTGACATGCTCAAGAATGGTTTTGAATTGGGCAACGCCATGATGGACAGCCCCAAATCCATCGGTACCGCTGCTACTCAGATCACCCAGATCATCAAGGACATCGCCGGCGACCAGTACGGTGGGCAGACGGTGAACCGTGCTGACGAGATGCTTGCGCCTTACGCACAGAAGGATTATGACAAGCACCTGCGTATGGCGCACGCCTTGATTCCCGATTCCATGTCCCAAGCTGTCGCGCAAGACATGGTGGACGGGCTTAAGGCTCAGGAGGCCGCCAATCTGCACTTCGAGAACCGCGAGCCGTTGCCACAGGATGAGCCGTTCCATAAGGACGCTCCTAGGCTTGAGCAGATTCGTGAGATCTATGCCAAGATCATGACCCGCAAGGCCATCTATGACGCCATGCAGACCATGGAGTACCAGATTAACTCCAACCGCGTCTCCAATGGGCAAACGCCGTTCGTCACCGTTGGGTTTGGCTTGGGCACCTCGTGGTTCTCCCGCGAGATTCAGCGTGCCATCTTCCTCAACCGCATTCGCGGACTGGGCAAAGACCGCCACACCGCCATCTTCCCCAAGTTGGTGTTCACCGTCAAGCGCGGGCTCAACTCCGCCGTCGGCGACCCGAACTACGACATGAAGCAGCTGGCGTTGGAATGCTCCACCAAGCGCATGTACCCCGACATTGTCTTCTACGAGAACATCGTCAAGATCACCGGTTCCTTCAAGGCGCCGATGGGCTGCCGTTCCTTCCTTCAGGGCTGGATTAACCCTCAAACCGGGGAAGACGAAGAGGACGGGCGTATGAACCTGGGCGTCGTCACCGTCAATGTTCCGCGCATTGCGCTGGAATCAAGGGGTGACAAGAATCGGTTCTGGAAACTGTTCGATGAACGCATGAAGGTGGCTCATGAAGCGTTGCAATTCCGCATCATGCGCTGCAAGCAGGCTACACCGGTCAATGCCCCCACGCTCTTCCGCTATGGTGCTTTTGGGCGGTTGGGGCCGGACGACAACGTCGATGAGCTGTTCAAGAACTCGCGCTCCACAGTATCGCTGGGGTATATTGGCCTGTATGAAGCCACTGCCGTGTTCTATGGCAAAGACTGGATGACCGACCACACATGGGATCCGGATGGCAAGGAATTTGCGCTTTCCATCGTGCGCCGCATGAACGAGCTGTGCAAGGATTGGGAGCGTGAGGAAGGCTATCACTATTCCGTGTATTCCACACCTGCCGAATCGCTTACCGACCGGTTCAATCGCATGGATCGTGAAAAGTTCGGGAATGTGGCCGGTGTGACGGATCATGACTTCTACACCAACTCCTTCCACTATCCCGTCTGGCTGCAGCCCACCCCCATGGAGAAGCTCGACTATGAGAAGGACTTCCCTTACCTGGCCTCCGGTGGCTTCATCAACTATTGCGAGTTCCCGTCCATGCAATCCAACCCCAAGGCGCTGGAATCAGTGTGGGACTATGCCCACAACATCGGTATCGGGTATCTGGGCACGAACACCCCCATCGACCACTGCTTCATCTGCGGGTTCGAGGGCGACTTCGCGCCGACCGAAGAAGGTTTCAAATGCCCCGAGTGCGGCAACACCGACCCTGACCAGTGCAACGTCACCAAGCGCACCTGCGGTTACTTGGGCAACCCGGTGCAGCGGCCGATGGTGCACGGGCGACACGAGGAAATCGCCCACAGGGTCAAACATATGAGTGGAGAGACCGGTCACGTGGTGCTCGCCGACGGCAGCAACCGTGAGTGGTATGAGGAAACGAAGTAGTGGCGCTGCGTGATTTTGCTGCGACCGACGAGCACAGGGGGCCCTCGATTCCCAGCCCCCTGGTCAACAACCCGAAAGCGGGGCAGTGGCGCAGTGAGCAGATGAGTCGGGGGATGGTCGCCGACTACAAACGGTTTCTGATGACCGACGGCGAAGGCATACGTTGTTCGATTTATGTTTCGGGTTGCCCGTTTCACTGTGTGGAATGTTTTAACGAGTCGTTGTGGAACTTCCAAGCCGGCCATCCCTATACGCAAGATTTGGAAGAGCGCATCATCGCCGACTTGCGCAACGATTTCGTGCAAGGCATCACTTTCCTCGGTGGGGAGCCGCTGCTCAACACCGGCATGTTGTTGCAATTGGCGCGCCGCATACGCCGCGAATTCGGACACGACAAAGATATCTGGTGCTGGACGGGGTACACGTGGGAAGAACTGATGCGTCCCGGGGAGAGCGAAGACAAGCTCGAACTGCTGCAGGAAGTGGACGTGCTGGTCGATGGGCGCTACTTGAAGGACGAGCATGACTCGCTGCTGCAGTTCCGAGGCTCTCGTAACCAGCGTATCCTCGATGTGCCTCAGTCGCTGCAGAGCGGCCATGCGGTGCTTTGGAGCAGGCTCCATGATCAGGAGCGGTTCATTCCTGAAGTGTACGGCAAGGATCGTGCCTCGGGCGAAGGGTCTGCGAGCTGAACCACCGTACCGCCGGCAACGGTGCCGCGGTGCAGTGCATGGGTACGGGCAGTGGTGTCAGATGTGGTGCTGTGGCGTTGGCCGCGGTGCCGGACGCGGTGCGGCAGCCTTGGTTGTGATGCCGCAGTGCGGTGCGTGGCATCGAAGGTGTCGAAAGTGTAGCATGTGTCACATTTTGATTGCGGCATCAAAGCAATGCATGTCAACGCCTGTCTGTCAAGAGATGGGTGTCACACAATCCAATTCTGTGATGTTAATCACTCGAAGTATGTCATTTTTGGGCAGGTCTGTGAGCTAACCTACATGGTAACAAGTTTCGGTTCCGCGTTTCGGCGACAATACGCTGAAATGTAAGCCCACGTTGAGCAAGAGGTGCACCAATGGCTGAAGCGAGAGAAGCGGCAGAAGCAGGCGGCAACGACGCCCCGCTCAGAGTCGGGCTCGACATAGGCTCGACCACGGTGAAGGCTGTCGTGCTGGACGGCAGCGACGACCTCAATCAATCCCTGTTTTCGGACTACCGCAGGCACAATGCCAATGTGCGGGCTACGGTCACCGGTCTGTTGCAAGACGTACGTGAGCAGCTTGAGGCCCAGGGTGAAGGAGACAGGCCGGTGCGACTGGCCATCACCGGCTCTGGCGGACTGGGACTGGCCGACGACCTCAACGTGCCGTTCGTGCAGGAAGTCATCGCCGAGACCCGGGCGATCGACGAGGTGCACCCCGAAGCCGACGTCATCATTGAGCTGGGTGGCGAGGACGCAAAGATCACCTATTTGAAGCCCACTCCGGAACAGCGTATGAACGGTTCGTGCGCGGGCGGCACCGGTGCCTTCATCGACCAGATGTCCACGTTGCTTGACACTGATGCCTCTGGTCTGAACGATATGGCCAAGGAATACCAGGTGTTGTATCCCATCGCCTCAAGGTGCGGCGTCTTTGCCAAATCCGACCTGCAGCCGCTCATCAACGACGGTGCCAAAAAGCCTGACTTGGCGGCGTCCATCTTCACTGCCGTAGCCACTCAGACCATCGGCGGATTGGCTTCGGGGCGTCCCATCCATGGCAATGTGGTATTCCTGGGCGGTCCGCTGTTCTTCCTCTCTGAGCTGCGCGAAGCCTTCGCCAGAGCGCTCGAAGGTAAGGTCGACCACTTCATCAATCCTGAGAACGCCCACCTGTATGTGGCCTATGGTTCCGCTCTCATTGCCGGAGACGACCCGGAAGAAGACGATTCGAACGAGGGCAAGACGTTTGCCGACCGCACCTGTGCTGACATTCTTAGCGATTTGGAGTCGCTCAAGAACCGACAGGTCAACACCGCCACCATGCCCCCATTGTTCAAGAGCGAAGAGGAGCGTAATAATTTCAATGAGCGCCATCATCGTGAACAGGTGAAGGTGGGAACGCTCGAAGGTGCCAGTGGACCTCATTTTCTGGGTATCGACGCGGGAAGCACCACCATCAAGGCGACATTGGTGAACGATGACCGTGAGATTGTCTGGTCGTCCTACGCAACCAACGAAGGCAACCCGTTGGATGCGGCCATTGAAATCGTGCGCAAAATACAGCGTGAACTGCCTGCCGAAGCTTATATCGCCCGTAGTTGTGCCACCGGATATGGCGAAGGCCTGATCACCACTGGTCTGCACCTGGACGAGGGTGTGGTGGAAACCATGGCGCACTATCGCGGTGCTGAAATCGTGAGTCCGGGCGTCACTTCCGTCATCGACATCGGCGGCCAGGATATGAAGTACTTGGCCATCAACGATGGGGTGATTGACTCCATCTCGGTCAATGAGGCCTGCTCGTCGGGCTGCGGCTCGTTCCTGCAAACCTTTGCACAATCCATGGGACTGACTATTCAGGAGTTCACGCAGGCCGCGCTTAATTCCGACCATCCGGTCGATCTGGGGTCGCGCTGTACCGTGTTTATGAACTCTTCGGTCAAGCAGGCGCAGAAGGAAGGCGCCAGTGTGGAGAACATTGCGGCCGGCCTGTGCTATTCCGTGGTGCGCAACGCCCTGTACAAGGTCATCAAGCTGCGCGACTCCGGTCAGCTGGGGGATACCATCGAAGTGCAAGGCGGTACGTTCCTCAACGATGCGGTGCTGCGTGCGTTCGAGCTGCTCACCGAGCGTGAGGTGACCCGGCCGAACATCGCCGGACTGATGGGAGCCTACGGTGCCGCCCTCACCGCGCGTATGCACTACGCTGACGCCTACGATTCCGGGGAGTCTCAATCGCACACCGTTTCCGCTCTCATCTCGGGTGAGGAACTCGACAACCTGTCGATGACCTCCGAGCGAGACGTGTGCAAACTGTGTCAGAACCGCTGCAAACTCACCATCACCACCTTCCAGGACGGTTCGCGCTATGTGACCGGCAACCGGTGCGAGCGGGGCGGCGACTCGAACAAGCAGCGCAGCGACCGGCCGAATCTCTACGACTACAAATACAAGCGCGCCTTTGCCTACCGCCGGCTTACGGACAAGAAGGCCACGCGCGGCGAAATCGGCATTCCGCGCGTGCTCAACATCTACGAAAACTACCCCTTCTGGTTCACGCTGCTTACCTCATTGGGGTTCAAAGTACGCATCTCCGGACGCAGCACACACGAGATGTTCCAGACCGGCATCGAATCCATTGCCTCGGAGAACATCTGCTATCCGGCGAAGATGGTGCACGGCCACATCAAGTGGCTGCTTGACCACAATGTGAACACCATCTTCTATCCGTGCGTCTCCTACGAGGAAGACCTGGTAGAGAACGCTGACAACCATTACAACTGCCCGGTGGTCGCCAACTACCCGGTGGTGGTGGGTGCCAACATGCCCGAGCTGCGCGAGGAGGGCGTGCGTTACATGCGCCCCTACTTCAATCTGGCCGATCATGAGCTGATGGTGGATCGCATCGTCGAAGAGTTCGCCTGGGCTCACGTGACCCGTGAGGAAGCGCAGAAAGCCGTCACCGCAGCCTATGGTGAAGACAAGATTTTCAAGCACGATGTGCAGCAGGAGGGTCTGCGCGCGCTGGCGTACATGAAGGAACACGACTGCCGTGGCATCGTGCTGGCAGGCCGCCCCTACCACGTTGATCCGGAGATCAACCATGGTATTCCCGAGACGATTTGTTCGCTGGGCATGGTGGTGCTTTCCGAGGATTCGATCAGTGCATTGCAACCCGGCGAGGATTTGCACTTGAGTGAGTTCCTCGCCGAGGGCGAGTCTGACCCGCGGGCCAAGACCGAGGGCGGTTTCCGCAAGGTCGGGGATCGCAAGGTTACCAAGATGCCGTTGCGAGTCACCAATCAATGGGCCTATCATTCCCGACTGTATGCTGCGGCGAATTTCGTAGCCTCATACCCGGGATTGGAATTGGTGCAACTCAACTCGTTCGGTTGTGGCCTTGATGCCATCACCACCGACCAGGTCAGCGAGATTCTGGCGGACAAGGCCGACGTGTACACGCTGCTCAAAATCGATGAAGTCAGCAATTTGGGTGCTGCCAAGATTCGACTGCGCTCGCTCAAGGCCGCAGTGGAGGAGCGTGAAGCGAACAAGGCAAGACTGGCAAAGGAGGCTGAGGCTGCCGTGAATAGCGATGCAAAGCGTGTGGGTTCGGAGCCGAACCAGGTGCCCGGCGACAATGTTCAAGACGAGCGTCAAGACGATGTGGCCGCCCGTCAGGTGCAGTTGAGCGAGGCCGAAGAGCTCCTCGCACAAGCCAAACAGCAGTTGCAGGAGGCTCAGGAGGCTCTCAAGCAGGCGCAGGCTCTGTCACAGTCCGATGGTGTGCAGCAGACCCACACAGCGGATGCTGATGCCCCGCAAGCTTCCGCTTCCGCACAGCCGGCTTCCGGCGAGTTCCGTAAAACAGGCTCCCAAGCCCCCACGCCCGGTCGTCAGGCCCTGCTTGACTCGGTGATGAAAGCCAATCCCAAACTCACCGAAGCGGTCAAGGAAGCGTCACGCCGCGCCAATGCAGGCGATGCGTCGCCGCAGGCTGGTACGGCAGACCAGAATTCCCGCAATGCCCAGGTCGGGCAGGGGGCGGCCCAGGGAGATGGTGCTCGTAGTGATAACACACCAAGAAAGGCCGAAAAAGGCACCATCAGTGCCTATGCCGAGAAGCGCAAATTCGAAAAGAACATGAGGCGCGACTACACCATCGTCTGCCCGCAGATGAGCCCGGTGCACATGAGTCTGGTGGAGGCTGTGATTCGCTCCGGCGGCTACAAGTTCGATGTGCTCAAGACCGCCGACCATGACGATGTGGAGTTGGGGCTCAAGTATGTGAACAACGATGCCTGCTATCCGGCCATTATGGTGGTCGGTCAACTTGTGGACGCCATCGTCAAGGGCAAGTACGATCCCGACAAGGTGTGCCTGGCCATCACACAGACCGGCGGCATGTGCCGAGCCACCAACTACTTCGGTCTCATCCGCAAGGCGCTCATCGACGCCGGGTACCCGCAAGTACCGGTCATCGCCATTTCCACGCAGGGCATCGAGGACAACCCCGGCTTTACCGCCACTCCACAGTTGCTGTGGCGTGCGGTCAAGGCGCTGGTGATCGGCGACCTGCTGATGAAGTGCCATTACCGTGTGCGGCCCTATGAGGTCGAACCGGGCAGTGCCAACGCTCTCTATGAGATGTGGGATAAGATCGTTCGCCAGACCATCGAGCATCACGGGTACTCCAAGCTTGCGGCGCAAAAGATCGGCAAGGGGTATCTGCCTTATCAACAGCTCGTCAAGGAGATTGTCCGGAGTTTCGACGCGTTGCCGTTGCGCGACATACCGCGCAAGCCGCGCGTGGGCGTGGTAGGAGAGATTCTCGTCAAATACCATCCCGATGCCAACAACCATCTGGTTGATGTGATCGAGGCGCAGGGCTGCGAGGCCGTGGTGCCTGGCATCATGGAATTCATGACCACCGGCCCGTACATCGCGGACTGGAAGGAACACCACTTGGGTATGGGCGGCAACCAGAAAGCCAACGCGACCATGCGCTGGGCTCTGGACCGCATCAATGCTCCGGTGCGTCGTGCCATTGCGCTCGCTCACGGCAAATTCAGCCAAGATACGCCTATGCCCGAGCTGGTGCAGATGGCCAGCGAGGTCACATCCATCGGCGTGCAGGCCGGTGAGGGGTGGCTGCTTACGGGAGAGATTCTGGAGCTCATCAAGTCCGGCTGCCCGAACGTGGTGTGCGCTCAACCGTTCGCCTGCCTGCCCAACCATGTGACCGGTCGTGGCATGTTCGGCAAGATTCGCCGACTTCACCCCGAGGCCAATATTGTCTCCATCGACTATGACCCCGGTGCTTCCGAGGCCAATCAGCTCAACCGCATCAAGCTCATGATCGCTGCGGCCAAGAAGAACGAGCAGCAGATGGCTGCCGTCGACTGATTTGGTGAAAGCCGGTTTGGTGTTGAGTGTTCGGTGGTGAACGTCTGGTATTGAGTGCTCAGCGTTGAACGTTTGGCAGTGAGCGAATGGGTCGGCGGATGTTGATGTCATTCGGCGTCAACTCGCGCCGGCCTCTCCTACGTGCGTCAGCGGTAGCCGTCCCACATCGGTGAGGGGAGGAGCTGGGGTTCGTAGGTGTCCCACATCTGTCTCAGGTCGCTGCCCGGAGTGTGCAGCCAGCGCAACTGCAGGCCGTCCATCATACTGAATCCGGCGATGAGCAGCCGGTCTGTGTCCACCCCCTCGGGAGCGTTCCAGGATATGTCTCGCATGACGCTGAATCCGAGCTGCTCGCGGTTCATGAAGTATTCGTGTGCCGGGTGATCGGGATCCACGGCCTCGGCGTTGAGCGTGGAAAACATCTGCACATGGTGAGGCCGTTCGGCGTTCAGGTCGATGATCGATCTGAACATGCGGCTTATCGAAGGGGCATTCACGTGAGTCAGCGCTCGCAGGATCTCCATGGAGGTGTCGTCATACCCTTCGCACAGTGCCGCGGTGAGAAGGTTCTCTTTGCTGCCAAAATGGTACAGCACACCGGCTTTGGTGATACCCACGCCGTCGGCGATGGCCTGCAAGGATGCTCCGTAATAGCCGCGTTTGCCGAATTCGTTGACGGCGATGTTGATAATGGCCGTTCTGGTGCTTGTGGCGGGTGTCGATGGGCGTACGTTGCTGGGCGACATGATGGCTGGCATTCCTTGGTCATTGGAGCGGAACCGATCTTACAGTTACTTATTATCTTCTGATATCTCGACGAATTTCTGACGAAACGGTGATATGAAAAGGTGGGTTGCCCCGGCGAACCCGAAGCAACCCACCTGGTGTGAGGTTAAGGCCGTCTGCCTTACTTCACCTTGCGAATGAACATGATGACCACCGTGCCGATGAGCAGGAACACCACGGCGGCCGGGAAGACGGCCTTGTAGCCGCCGGCGATGCCGATGATGGTGGTGGTGAACCACGGGGCGAGCGCCTGGCCGACGGTGTTGGCCAGGTTGAGGATACCCAGGTCCTTGCCGGCCTCGGCCTGGCTCGGCAGCACGTCCACGTTCAGCGCCTGGTCGACGGACATGTAGCAGCCGTTGCCCAGGCCCGCCAGTGCGGCGTAGAGGTACATGCCGGTGGTGGAGGGGAAGAACCACGGCATCGCGATGCCGACCGCCACCAGCAGGCAGCCGACGGCCACCATGACCTTGCGGCGCTGCAGGAAGTCGGAGAGCGGCCCGGAAAGCACCGAGGCTAGGATGGTGGTGACCAGCGTGATGATGGACATCACCTGTGTGGCCGTGCCGGCGGCCTTGACGGACAGACCGACGTACTTCTCAAGGATGAGCAGCTGATAGCCCGAAATCATGAAGCAGCCGATGACGAAGGCGAGGCGGCCCAGGAGCGCCAGGTAGAAGTCGCCTGCGTTCTTGGTCGGCGGGATGAAGGAGCGCAGGATATCGCCTGCGGAAGTCGCCTTCGTGTTGTGCTCCGCGGACTGCTCGCGAGGCCAGATGATGACGGTGAGCAGTCCGGAGAAGAGGAAGACGAGGGTGCCGATGGTCAGGCCGGTGTTGAGGCTGGTCAGGAAGAAGCCGCCGACGAAGTAGCCCAGCTGCATGCCCACGATCTGGCCCGCGCCGTAGATGGCCGAGAAAGTTCCGCGCACACCCTCGGGGATACGGTCGGACAGCACGGCCACCGCGGGGGCGATGAGGCAGTTGATGCCGACCTGAACGATGCACCAGCCGGTCACGATGAGGGCGAGCGAGCTGGCGTGGGCGGTCAGGAAGTAGCCCGCGGCGCCGATGACGCCGCCGATGACGATCCACGGGGTGCGCTTGCCGATACGGAACTTCGAAATATCGGAGAACGTGCCGAAAATGATGTTGGCAAACAGCGCGAAGATCGAGCTGATGGAGTTCATCGAGCCGATGGCTTGCTCGGCCACGATGTTGGGGTTGTTTGAAAAAGCCTGGGGCAGAAGCACGCCTGAACCCATGGCGAAGGGCAGTGCCCACAGAATCGAGACCATGGCAAAGCCTATGCCGAAGCGGGCTTTGTTGGTGAGTGGTTTACCTGTGTCGGGGGCGAGATCTTTCTCGCCGATCGTTGTTACTGCATCCATGCGGGCCTCCCTGCAATGATGTGTCCGGCATCGTTACCGTACGGTCGGTTAATACTGTAGCATGTGCGGTGTGCCCTTGCATCGCATTTGATAAAATTAATAAAGATTAGTGTTTTTTACGTATGTAAAAATTGTCCGTGTTTTAGGTCTGCAGGAGCCTACAGCGCGGCATATCGTTGCAATGGAGGGGATAATATGGATCGTGCAAACAGTGACGGGGAACGTGCATGCCAGTCCGCCGGTAGCACGGATATCGCCGCAGAAGAACTGAGCGTCCCTGGCAACGAAGCGACCGGGGTCCTGGAGCATGCGCCGCGACCCAAACACATGCTGCGCACTTTGGGTGCCAGCCTGCGCGAATACCGGACAAGCAGTATTCTGACCCCTGCATTCGTCATCGTTGAAAGCATCCTTGAAATTCTCATCCCCACCGTCATGGCCCAACTCATCGACCAAGGTGTCTCCGGTGGCTCCATGCCGGCAGTGTGGAAGTTCGGTCTGATGCTTGTGCTCTGCTCGCTCGTCTCCCTGTTCGCCGGCTTCATGTCGGGCCGTTACGCTGCCATAGCATCGTCCGGATTCGCCAAAAACCTGCGTCACGACCTGTTCGCCAAAGTGCAGTCCTTCGGCTTCACCAACATCGACCGTTTCTCCACGGGCTCCATCATCACCCGTCTGACCACCGACGTCACTAATTTGCAGAACGCCTTCCAAGTGATTATCCGCATCGGTGTGAGGGCTCCCATGATGGTCGTAGTGGCCTGGATATTCGCCTTCCGCATCAGTCATTCCATCTCCATGGTATTCCTTGTCATCATCCCGCTGCTGGGTATCGGCCTCACCGCCCTTGCGCTGTCGGTCAACTCCACGTTCGAAAAGGTGTTCCGTACCTACGACCATCTCAACAATGTGGTGGATGAGAACCTTCAGGGGATCCGAGTGGTCAAGTCCTACAACCGAGAGGCGCATGAGACCGGCAAGTTCACACGTATCTCTTCGGCGATATACCGCTACTACTGCAAGGCCGAGCATGTGATGGCCTTCAATTGGCCCATACTCAACACTTGTATCTACGGTTCCATGCTGATCATCTCCTGGATGGGCGCCAAGCAGATAGTGGCTTCCGGCAACAATCCGGCGATGGGCCTGACCACTGGCGATCTGACGGCGCTGGTCACCTATGCCATGCAGATTCTTATGGCGCTCAACATGGTATCCATGATTGTGGTGATGGTCGTCATCTCCATGGCCTCCGCACAGCGTGTGTGCCAGGTGCTGCTTGAGGTGAGCGACGTGCGTGACCCGCAACAGCCTCTCGACGTGGTTCCCAGTGGGGACGTCGAGTTCAAAGATGTGACGTTCCGCTACTCGGACGGCAGCGGTGCTCCGGTGCTGGACGACATCAACGTCACCATTCCCGCCGGATCTACTGTGGGCATCGTAGGTGGCACCGGTTCGGCGAAGTCCAGCATGGTGCAGCTTATACCGCGTCTGTATGACGTAAGTCAAGGCAAGCTGAGCGTAGGAGGCCATGACGTGCGCGACTATCGGCTCGAAGCGCTACGTGATGCAGTGGCCATGGTGCTGCAGAAAAACGTGCTGTTCTCCGGAACCATCGCCGAAAACATACGCTGGGGTGACAAGAACGCCAGCGACGAAGACGTGCGTCGTGTATGCAAGCTGGCACAGGCCGACGGCTTTATCAATGAGTTCCCCCTCGGCTACGACACCTATATCGAAGAGGGTGGTTCGAACGTTTCGGGCGGACAGCGCCAACGTCTGTGCATCGCGCGTGCCTTGCTGAAGAAGCCGAAGATACTGATTCTCGACGATTCCACTAGTGCGGTCGACACCAAAACCGACCAGCTGATCCGCAGCGCGTTCAACACCGAGATTCCCGACACCACCACCATCATCATCGCCCAGCGTCTCGCCTCTGTGCAGGATGCCGACGAGATACTGGTCATGGACGCTGGACGCATCGTGGACAGGGGACGGCATGAGGAACTGCTGAACACTTGCGAGTCCTACCGTTCCATGTACGAATCGCAAACCAAATCCCAAGAGCAGGAAGGGCAGAGCAATGAGTAAACGTGCACGCAACAAGAACGCGGTTGCCGCAGCCGGCCTGCCCAAAGTGGAACGTGCGCCCAAAGGAACGTTGAAGCGCATCATGAGCTACATCATGCACTACCGGTGGCGTGTGGCGGTCATCGTAGTGTGCATCCTGGTGTGCGCCTGCACCCAATCGTTGCCGTCCCTGGTCCTGCAGCCGCTTATCGACAACTGCATCATGCCGTTCGTAGGGTCCGAAAACCCTGATTGGAAACCGCTGATCGACATGACACTGGTGGTGGGCGGCATCTACTTCGTCGGCATGATCTGCTCGTTCATCTGGAACTACATGGTGGTTGACGTTGAGCAAGGTGTGCTCAAAACGATTCGCGACCAGATGTTCGGCCACCAACAGCACCTGCCCATCAGGTACTTCGACACCCACGAGCACGGCGATATGATGAGCCGTTACACCAACGACACGGACACCTTGCGTCAGGCCATCTCCCAATCCTTGCCGGAGATTCTCATCTCCATCGCTTCCGCGGCGGCGGCCCTGGCGGCCATGCTGTGGCTTTCCGTGCCGCTCACCGTGTTCACGCTTGTGTTTATAGCGTTGCTGTTGCTTGTGGTGCGGGTCTTGGTCAGTCGTTCCGGTCTGTACTTTGTGCGCCAGCAGGAAACCATAGGCGACGTGAATGCGTTCGTCGAGGAAAGCGTCAACGGGCAGAAGGTCATCAAGGTTTTCAACCACGAACATGACACGGCAAAAACCTTTGACGAGAAGAACGAAGAGTTGTTCCAGGCTTCATCAGAAGCAAACATCTATGCCAACGTCACCATGCCGGTCATCGGGAACATGGGCAATCTGCTCTATGTGCTTCTTGCCATTGTGGGCGGCATCGCAGGTATCTCCGGCTGGTTCAACTTTGGTTTGTCGGGATCCGGGCCATTTACGCTCGGTGCCATCGTTTCATTCCTGACCCTCTCCAAAGCTCTCATCAATCCGGTCAGTCAAATCTCGTCCCAGTTCAACATGATCATGATGGCGCTGGCCGGTGCCTCACGTATCTTCGCGCTCATCGACGAACCGGAAGAAAGCGATGAGGGAACCGTGAGACTCACTCGTGTGAACGTGGCTGAAGACGGCGTGACCATGACTCCTTCGCAGGGCGAGAACGGCAGCTGGGCTTGGGAGCGAGAAGCCGGCGACGACGGCAAACGTTCCATGCAGGCCGCAGAAAAACTCACCGGTGCCGCCAGAGACGTGGCCATGAAAGCGCACGAACGTGCCATCACCTCGCCGGACGGACGGTACACGCTGCTGCGCGGAGATGTGCGATTCACCAACGTTTCCTTTGGGTACACTCCCGACAAAACCGTGCTGCACGACATCACCTGGTTTGCCAAACCCGGACAGAAAGTCGCGTTGGTCGGTGCCACCGGAGCCGGAAAAACCACTATCACCAACCTTATCAACCGCTTCTATGACATTCAGGAAGGGCAGATACTCTACGACGGTATTGATGTCAAGCACATCAAAAAAGCCGATCTACGCCGTTCCTTGGGCATTGTGCTCCAAGATGTGAATCTTTTCACCGGTACGGTGCTCGACAACATACGCTACGGCAGGCTTGACGCGACCGACGAAGAATGCATGGCCGCTGCCAAACTCACCAATGCCGACGCGTTCATCCGCATGCTGCCCCAAGGCTACCAAACCATGCTTGAAGGGGACGGTAGCGGTCTGTCCCAAGGTCAGCGCCAACTCATCTCCATTGCGCGCGCTGCCGTAGCCGACCCGCCTGCAATGATCCTGGACGAAGCCACCAGCTCCATCGACACCCGCACAGAAGAAGTGGTGCAGCAAGGCATGGACGCGCTCATGAAAGGGCGCACTGTCTTCGTCATCGCCCACCGCCTTTCCACGGTGCGTAACTCAGACGTCATCATGGTGCTCGACTACGGCAATATCCTCGAACGTGGCACGCACGATGAGCTCATCGTACAGGGAGGGGAGTACTACCAGCTGTATACGGGGAAACTTGAATTGGAATAGCGTTCCTATGCTTTGACCAGCCGGGATATGGCGGTGATTGCTTCGTCCATCTTCTCCTGGGCGACCGGCCCTCCTTGCTGGGCGGCTTTGGTGACGCAACTGTTGAGATGGTCTTCGAGCAGCAGCATGGACACGGAGTTGAGCGCCGAAGTGGCCGCGGAAATCTGAGTAAGCACATCGATGCAGTACGTGTCGTTCTCGATCATCGACTCGATGGCCTGAACCTGACCCTTGATACGGCGCATGCGCGTTACAAGCTTCTGTTTGTCCTGCACATAGCCGTGGGTGGTGTCGCCGGATTCGGTTTCGGATTGTTCGGCGGCGGACGTGTGGCTCTGCTTGTTCATGGGTCTCATGGTAACTCGGCTCCTGCCCGCTTCCGCTTGGGTTGGCCCATCCGGGCAACCCAAGCGGAAGCGCTGTGCAGCAGGCTACCAGCGCACGGAGATGCGTTGATGGATGTGGCCGCCTCGCTCAATCTCGTCGAGCATGGCGATGGCGTAGTCGGCATAGCTGATGGTGCTCTCACCGCGAGCGTCGGTGGTGTATTCCTCTCCGGTCAGCTCATAGCTTCCGGTGCGCTCGCCGTCGGCCAGGAACTGCGCCGCAGGGCTGATGTAAGTCCAGCGTACGTCGTCGCGCCTGCGCAACACTTCGAGCGCCTTGCCCATCACTTCCGGAATCGGTTTGATGTCCTCAGGGAAGGAGTCGCAGAGCTGTTCGGTGTGCTCCGGGTTGGTGTAGAGGCTTCCTGCTCCTCCTACGACGAGCAAGCGGGTGGGGGAGTCTGCGAGCAGCTCGCTGAGATAGTGCAGCGAGGTGCGGTGTTGGTCGTAGTTACTCGGATCGGAAGTGCCGAACGCGTCCACGACGGCATCGAAACCGTTGAGGTCGTCCACGTGCAGGTTGAAGAGATCCTTGCTGATGACGTGCTGCGCTTTGGTTTTACTGTCTCCACGTACGATGGCAGTGACGTCGTGGCCACGGCTGACAGCTTCCGAGACGATGGCGCGACCGGCTTTGCCGTTAGCGCCGATGACTGCGATGCGAGCCATTGTAGGTCCTTTCATAAGGACTTCGTTTGAACGTGAGGTGTGCGCCTGCCTGTTGGTTTCGAGGTGGCGGTTCCGTTGTCAATCGAAGCGTTGTTCTGGTTGTGCGTTGCACGTTGTACGTGCCTGTCTTAGACAACGTTATTTTTTTGTCGTTACTTCCCTATTCTCGCTGTAAGCTGTTGCGCACTGAGCATAAAAAGCAGGTCGGGTAAGGTGCAAAATGTCACGTCACGGCTTATAAAACCTTGCATTGATAGGTTTGAACAGGGTAAGGGTGTGTGTATTGCAATTCACATCTGCCGATGCTGTCCGTTACGATGAGGCGGACAGAGAACCCGCACACCCACGTGAAGACGGTGAGGCTTATGCTTCAAATCCAACACATCAGCAAACAATACAAAACCGGTGATTTCATCCAGCGTGCTCTGGATGATGTGAGCCTGAATCTGCGGGACAGCGAGTTCGTAGCCATTCTGGGCCCGTCAGGTTCAGGCAAGACCACGTTGCTCAACATCATCGGAGGGCTCGATCGCTACGACGATGGTGACCTGGTGATTAACGGCACCTCCACCAAAAGATACAACGACCGCGACTGGGACTCCTACCGCAACCACACTGTGGGTTTTGTGTTCCAAAGCTACAATCTCATCGGGCACCAGTCCATCCTTTCCAACGTTGAGCTGGCGCTCACCATCTCCGGGGTGGGACGCGAGAACAGGCGGGAACGTGCGCGTAAAGCGCTGGAAGAAGTGGGGCTTGGCGATCACGTCAACAAGCTACCCAACCAGCTTTCCGGCGGTCAGATGCAGCGTGTGGCCATCGCCCGCGCGCTGGTAAACGATCCTGACATCATTTTGGCCGACGAACCGACGGGTGCGCTTGATTCCGAAACCTCCGTGCAGATTATGGATCTGCTCAAGAGCGTGGCCAAGACACGCTTGGTGGTGATGGTTACCCATAACCCTGAGCTGGCCGAGCAGTACGCCACGCGCATCGTGCGTCTCCAGGACGGCACGATTCGTGGAGACTCCGATCCTTACGAACTGGACAATGGGGGTGAAGACGTTCCTGCGGTACATCGCAATCTAGGGCGTGCCTCCATGTCTCTGGCCACATCGATTGCTTTGAGTTTCAACAATCTCAAAACCAAAAAAGGGCGTACGTTCCTTACCTCGTTCGCGGGCTCCATCGGTATCATCGGCATTGCGCTCATTCTTTCTGTTTCCACTGGCGTCAACCGCTACATCGACGACATCCAGCGTGAAACCATGACGTCGTACCCGCTGTCCATCGATGCCAAATCGTTTGATCTGAACAGCATCATGGATTCGGCGAGCGAACTGGACGATACCGAATCCGGCAAGAGAAGCTCAGACGCACACAATGACGGAGTGTATGCCGACGACTCTGCCATCAAAGGTGCTTCGAGCCTGACCAACAGCATCACCGAGAACAACCTGAGTGCGTTCAAAAAGTATTTGGACAATCCTGACAGCGAGATACGGCAGTATGTGGGTGCCAACGGAATCCAATACTCGTATGACGCAAAATTCTCCGTCTATTCTCAAGATCCCACCGGCGCGTGGGTGAGTGCCGATGGCGTGAATATCAATAAAGGCCCCCTTACCGGTGC
Source organism: Bifidobacterium sp. ESL1130 (assembly GCF_058507935.1). Lineage (NCBI taxonomy): Bacteria > Bacillati > Actinomycetota > Actinomycetes > Bifidobacteriales > Bifidobacteriaceae > Bifidobacterium > Bifidobacterium sp. ESL1130. Next base: position 764,297 of record NZ_CP196379.1, read on the forward strand.
TTCCGCGATCTCCGGACTCTCGGCTTCGGGAGGCATGGACTCGTTGCAATCCACGCAGATGTCCATGCTCACTGGCAAAAGTCAGAACACCAACGCCAAGCCCGGCTCGTTCAACGAGATCATGCCAGGTGCCAAGGATGACCATGCGCTCAGCCCGGTGGTTACCGACAACTATCAGGTGCTTTCTGGCTCTTGGCCAAAGAAAGCCGACCAAGTGGTGCTGGTGCTTGACCAGAACAACAAGGTTCCGCTGTCCACGCTCTACGAGCTGGGTCTGCTGCCGAGCAGCGACTACAACGACATGATGATGAAGCTCAACAATGGCGAGAAAGTCGATCCGAACGTCGGCAAGATCGACTACGGAAAAGCCATGAAACATCGGCTTTCCGTAGTGCCGGCCAGCAGTCAGTACGTGGAAGGCCCCGACGGCATCTACCGGTTCGTGGGTGGGGATGAAGCTCAGGTGACGGCATTGGCGGCCAAGGCTCAGCAGCTGGATATCGTCGGCGTGGTGCGTCCTGTGGATGGCGCCAAGACCACGCCGCTTTCCCCGGGCGTAGGCTACACGCGCATGCTTACCAATGAGCTCATCGATCAGGCGGCATCCAGCCCTGTCGTCAAGGCTCAGCAGTCCCAGTCGGACCGCAACGTGCTCACCGGCGGTGCGTTTACTCCAACCGACTCCTACAAGGACAACCTTTCCGCCTTCGGTCTGATAGGTAAGGATGCGCCAAGTTCCATCAAGATCTATGTCGACAGTTTCGAAGACAAGAACTCGGTTGTGGATGCCATCGACCACTACAACAGCGGGGTGAAAGAGAAAGCCGACAAGATCGTCTACACCGATTACGTGGGGTTGATGATGGACTCGGTGACCACCATCATCAACGTCATCACCTATGTGCTTATTGCCTTCGTGGGTGTGTCCTTGGTGGTCTCCTCCATCATGATCGGCATCATCACCTACATCTCTGTGCTTGAACGCACCAAGGAAATCGGCATACTGCGTGCCATGGGCGCTTCCAAACGCAACGTCTCGCAGGTCTTCAACGCGGAGACCGGCATTATCGGTCTGCTTTCGGGCGTGCTGGGCATTGTGGTGACATTACTGCTCATCGTGCCCGCCAACGCGCTCATGCACTATTTCATGGGTACCGCGAAAGTCAATGCCGCTCTGCCATTGGGAGGTGCTATCGCATTGATCGTGCTGTCGGTGGTGCTCACGCTCATCGGTGGCATCATCCCCTCACGCAAGGCGGCCAAACAGGATCCCGCCACCGCGCTGCGCACCGAGTGAGATGCTGTGCGAGTAAGGCGGTGCAGTGCGAGGAGAGTGGTGTTCAGCTGGTGGAGCCGTCACCCTCATGCATCCGAAGTGGTGGCGGTGTTTGCGGGCGGAACCCTTGGCTCATTCGCACGACTGGCGCTTGAATCGTTGCCTGCGGCTACGGGAACGTGGCCGTGGGTGACGTTGCTCATCAATCTGGCGGGTTCTTTGTTGTTGGGCATGCTGACCGGCTGGTTTGCGCGTGTGGGAGAAGATGGGTGGAAACGTGTGGCGCGGCTTGGTTTGGGCACCGGACTTATCGGCGGGTTCACCACTTACAGCACCTTCGCTCTGGAATCTTGGACGCGCTTGGTCGATGGTGCGGCGGCTCTCTCGATTGGGTACGCGGTGCTGAGTGTGGCGGCGGGTCTGTTGACGGCTGCTTTCGGCCTATGGGTCGGGCATCTGCTTGCGGTTCGGTCCGGAGTGCGGCGCTCACCGGGCTCAGACGATAGCGATGGCCGACGAGACCTCGGGGTCGGAGACAGGAATAGGAGCTGAAATGAACGGTGTCATGGTTGCGGCCGCTCTGCTTGGCGGTGTGGGTGCAGTAGCGCGTATGGAAGTCGACGCTCTGGTCAACCGGCTCGTGGCTGGTCTACGCTGCCGGTATGGGGGATTCCCGCTCGGTACCGTCGTTGTCAATGTCACCGCGTGCCTGCTCATCGGTGCGGTGACCGGTTTTGCGTCGGCAGGCCTGTTGAGCGGCGAAGCCCGTTATCTGCTGGCATCCGGGTTCCTGGGCGGCTATTCCACATTCAGCACAGCCAGTGTGGAAGGGGCGAAGCTGCTGCTTGCCGGCCACCCCTGGCAGGCAACGGTTCACGCCGGTGGCATGTTGGTGCTGAGCATGGCGGCGCTCGCCGCAGGTTTTGCGCTGACTGGAGCGTTTTAGCTCTTATGCTCCGATTTCGCCGCACCCGAAATTTGCCGTTCATGTGTGAGCTAGCTTATACTGGAGGCAACGGGCGAGCAGTGTAGCCCCCATTCAGTCGGCGCAATAGCCGGCCCTACCAGAGGAGGTCCTCATGGAGATTGTCATTACAGGTCGTCATATGCAGGCAACGCAGAAGTTCCGTGACGTGGCCGAGAGCAAGATGAACCGCGTGAGCGCCATCGCCCCTGATACCCAGCGAGTGCAGATTGTGGTAACGCGCGAAGGTAACCCTCGTCAGGCAGATACCGCCAAGCGTGTGGAGATTACCATGACCGCAGGTAGCACAGTGGTGCGTGCCGAAGCCTCGAGCGCCGACGAATACAGTGCATTGGACATGGCGCTTGACAAACTGACCGTGCGTTTGCGCCGTGTGCGTGACCGTCGCAAGGACCATCGCCGCGGATACAACGAACAGATTCCGGTGGACATGGGAGTCGTGCCGGAGCCTCAAGCGCCGCAGTCTTCTTCGGATTCAGACGACGAGTTGCAGAGCCCTGAAGAAACGGTGGACGTGGATTTGCAGCCAGGGGAGTCCATTGAGGTGCAGATGGGAGACACCCCCATTGTCATCCGTCGCAAGCTCCATATCGCCGAGCCGATGAGCATTGACGAGGCGCTGTATGAGATGGAACTGTTGGGGCATGACTTCTTCCTCTTCGTCAACAAGGAGACCGACAGACCTTCTGTGGTGTATCGTCGCCACGGGTGGAGCTACGGTGTCTTTGAGATTGATACCAAGGAGCGTGTGAGCAAAGCCGGCGCTCGCTGACTTTCAAAGATCCTGATTCAAGGTAAGCAACCAGTGCACATGGTCGCGGTTCGGGAGCCTGTCGTAAGGCAGACTCCCGTTTTCTATGCGCATATGCAACGAAATGTTTAAAATCTGCGCCGCAGCGTAATATATGAGGCAGACTATGCCGGGCTCAGCAGGGCTCGGTCTGCTCGTTGTGAAAACGAACCCAAGGGAGTAATAGTGGTAGATCTCGTTGATAAGGCCCTTCGCATGGGCGAAGGCCACCAGATCAAGAAGCTTGAGAACGTGGCGAAGGCCGTCAATGCGTGTGAGGAAGATATCTCCGCGCTCAACGATGAGGAGCTGCAAGGGCAGACGGCCAAATTCAAGCAGCGCATCGACAATGGTGAGAAGCTTGACAAGCTTATGCCTGAGGCATTTGCCACGGTGCGTGAGGTTTCCAAGCGCACACTCGGTCAGCGTCACTTCGACGTCCAGCTCATGGGTGGCGCGGCTCTGCATTGGGGCAACATCGCAGAGATGAAGACCGGTGAAGGCAAGACGTTGGTGGCTACGCTGCCGTCTTACCTCAACGCGTTGAGTGGCGAAGGCGTGCACGTCGTCACCGTCAACGACTACCTGGCCAGCTATCAGAGCGAACTGATGGGACGCATCTTCCGCTTCCTGAAGATGGACGTGGGCTGCATCATCACCGATCAGAAGCCCGCCGAACGCCGCAAGCAATACAACGCCGACATCACCTACGGCACCAACAACGAGTTCGGCTTCGACTATCTGCGCGACAACATGGCGTGGGAGAAGAGCGAACTGGTGCAGCGTGGCCACCACTTCGCCATCGTCGATGAGGTCGACTCCATTCTTATCGATGAGGCGCGTACTCCTCTGATCATCTCCGGTCCTGCCGAGGGAGACGTGACGCGCTGGTACAACCAGTTCGCCAAGCTCGTCACCAGACTCACCCGCGACGAAGACTACGAGGTGGATGAGAAGAAGAAGGTCGTCGGCATTCTCGATTCGGGTATCTCCAAGGTGGAGGACTTCCTGGGCATTGACAACCTCTATGAACCCGACAATACCGCGCTCATCGGCTATCTGAACAACGCCATCAAGGCCAAGGAACTCTTCCTGCGGGACAAGGACTACGTGGTCACGCACGGCGAAGTGCTTATCGTGGACGAGCACACCGGCCGCATCCTCTCGGGTCGTCGCTACAACGAGGGTCTGCATCAGGCCATCGAGGCCAAGGAGCACGTGGAAGTCAAGGCCGAGAACCAGACCTTCGCCACCATCACGCTGCAGAACTACTTCCGCATGTACGACAAGCTTTCGGGCATGACCGGTACCGCCGAAACCGAGGCCGCCGAGTTCATGAACACCTACAAGCTGGGTGTGCTGCCGATTCCGACCAACCGTCCGATGGTGCGTAAAGACAAGGACGACCTGATCTACCGCACCAAGAAGGAAAAGCTGACCGCCATTGTCAAGGATGTGGCGCGGCGGCACAAGAAGGGCCAGCCGGTTCTGCTCGGCACTGCTTCGGTGGAATCCTCCGAGGTGGTCTCCGCTCTGCTCGACGTGGCGAAGATTCCGCACCAGGTGCTCAACGCCAAGCACCACGAGGCAGAGGCCGGCGTGGTGGCAGTGGCCGGCCGCAAGGGTGCCGTCACCGTGGCTACCAACATGGCTGGCCGAGGCACCGACATCATGCTCGGCGGCAACGTCGAATTCCTGGCCGATCAGAAGCTCAAGGCCGAGGGCTATTCACCTGATGATACGCCGGAAGAGTATGAGAAGCGTTGGGCCGGTACGTTGGCTCAGGCCAAGGAGCAGGCCAAGGACGAGCATGAAGAGGTTACCGAGCTTGGCGGCCTGTACGTGCTCGGCACCGAGCGCCACGAGTCCCGTCGTATCGATAATCAGCTGCGTGGCCGCTCCGGCCGTCAGGGTGACCCGGGCGAGTCCCGCTTCTACTTAAGCCTTGAGGACGACCTCATGCGCCTCTTCAACACCCAGCTGGTGGCGCGCGTCATGGCCAAGGGTCTGCCCGAGGGGGAGCCGATTGAGGCGAAGAGCGTTTCCAAGGGCGTGCGTACCGCGCAGAAGTCTGTGGAATCCCGCAACTTCGAAATGCGTAAGAACGTGCTCAAGTACGACGATGTGATGAACAAGCAGCGCAAGGTCATCTATGCCGAGCGTCAGGCCGTGTTGAGCGGCGCCGACATTCACGAGGATATCGAACGCTTCATGAAGGATACTGTTACCAGCTACGTTGATGGAGCCCGCAAGGGTTCGGACAAGCCGGCTGACTGGGATTGGGACGGTCTGTTCACCGCTCTGAAGTCCATGTATCCCGTGACTTTGGATGTTGACGAGACCAAGGAAAGCGTCGCTTCCCTTAAGGGAGACAAGGCCGCGAAATCGTTGCAGGACACGATTCTTTCCGACGCACAGCAGCAGTATGACGCCATCGAAGAGCAGGTTGGTGCTGAAGGCACGCGCGAGCTGGAACGTCGTGTCGTTCTTGCTGTGCTCGACCGCAAGTGGCGCGAACATCTCTACGAGATGGACTACCTGAAGGACGGCATCGGTCTGCGTGGTATGGGTCAGCGTGACCCGCTCGTTGAGTATCAGCGTGAGGGCTTCTCGATGTACAACGCCATGATGGAGGCCATCAAGGAAGAGACCGTGCAGTTGCTCTTCCATGTGGATGCCGAGCAGGTGGCGCGCAGCGAAGAAGAGGCTTCCGAGACGAGCGAGAGTGAATCCGAAGCAGACAACGCGGTCGAGGATGCCGAATCCGCGATTGGTGTTGACAGCGCGTCTGCCGGCGAACAGGATACCTTCACTTCTGCTCCCGCTGATCCCAACGAAGGCGATGAGCCGGGGACGTTCGAGCATGAGGAAGGAATCATCGGTATGGAGCCGATGAGCCACGCCGATGGAGAGGTGGCGCGCAGCAAGCGCCCGAAGTCCACTGAGGCAGGCACGCCATGGTCGGATGGCAAGACCTATCCGGGTACGGCCAAGAATGCTCCGTGCCCATGCGGTTCCGGACGCAAGTACAAGATGTGCCACGGCCAGAACGAGGAGTAATGCCTCTAGCTCTTGGGTGTCCCTCGTGTAATGTGCGAGTGACTTGCGGGCAGCGGATGGCATGGCGCACCAATCGATAATGGTGCTGAGATAAAGACGGCGATGTTCCTTCGGGAGCATCGCCGTCTTGCATAGGTGGGGCATGGCCGATACTTTGCCGGAATGCGGATACATGGAAATCTTCTGGCGCCATATGGCAATCGCAAGAATGAGGCGAATAGCGGTAGGTCGCCATATAAGATGTACTGCGCGGTGAGGTTTAGCTCAGAGTATAATGGAGCGTAATTGTGTTTGTGCATCATCTGCACGGGCACATGTGCTCGCGGCACCCGCCGCGCATTCGCATCTAGGAGGGCGATATGGCTGGAATCACATGGAAATCGATTCTCACCAAGCTGGTCGGTGGCGACCACCTGGACGCGGAGGAGTCACGATGGTATGTGGATGAACTCATGAAAGGCAATGCCAATCCTGCTGCGGTCGGTGCGGTGTTGTCCATGCAGCAGCAGCTTGGTCTCACCGAACAGGAGATTGACGGGGCAGCGAAGGCCATGGTGGCGCACGCGGTGCCTCTGAATGTCTCAGGAGAGACCACCGACATTGTGGGTACCGGTGGAGACGGTGCTGCCACTGTCAACCTATCCACCATGGGATCGGTGGTTGCGGCGGCTTCCGGCGTCAAAATCGTGAAGCACGGCAACCGCGCCGCCTCCTCGCAGTGCGGTGCCGCTGATGTCATTGAGCAGCTGGGTGTGCCGCTCGACCTGGAGCCTGCCCAGGTTGCGGCTGTAGGCGAGGAAGTCGGCATCACGTTCGCATTCGCCAAGACCTTCCACCCAGCCATGCGTTTCGTGGGGCCGGTGCGTTCTGCACTTGGTATTCCGTGCGTGTTCAATGTGCTGGGGCCGTTGACGAATCCAGCCAACCCGGCACACGTCGCCATCGGCTGCGCAGACGCTCAATTGAGCCCATTGATGGCGCAGGTCTATGCAGGGCGTGGACAGACAGGTATGGTCTATACCTCTGCTGAAGGCCTCGACGAGATGGCTCCCACCGGCCCTGTTTCAGTCTGGGAGATTGCCGATGGCTCAGTGAACGCAACGCAGTTCGATCCAGCCGCTGAACTGGGACTGGAACGCATTGATGTGTCTGCGCTGCGCGGTGGCAAGCCGGAAGTGAATGCCGGTATATTCCATGAGTTCCTTGACGGCAAAGACATTCCTGCTCGTCAGACGGCGTTGCTCAATGCTGCTTCGGCGATTGTGGCAGACGGGCATCAAGTGGGTGAGGGCAACTTGGCAGAGCGGTTCCGCCAAGCGTATGCCATCGCCGAGCAGACGGTAGACAGCGGTAAGGCGAAGTCGCTCCTGGAGCGCTGGGTGCAGGTAGCTGGTGGTATGCAACACTGACCGGCGCTGCCTGCGCTACACGCGTGCCCCGTCATCGTCCGCGCCGGAGCGTGTCTGGGTGAAACCACGATGTTGGATCAGTAGCCCGACCGCTCCGATAAGCGCGCATAGGCCGAATACCGTGCCGAGTGTTGCGGCATGTGCGGGGAAGAAGACAGTGGCGATAAGGCCAGCAATACCGACGATCAGCAGTGTCCAGAAGACGAGTTTTGCCGCAGGGACAGGGCCGATGGTTGGATTCGGGGGAGTGAAATCGTCGAAACTGTCCATCACGTCATCCACATCCAGCCAACTCGAACCGGTGAAGTCACGCGGACCTGCGCCCTGTGGTGCTGTATTGCGCGGCCCTGTACTGTGCGGCTCCGCTTTATTGCGCGGCCCTGTACTGTGCGGCTCCGCTTTATTGCGTATCTTCTCGTCTTTCCTCTGCTGTCTGCGTGCGTGCCGCTCAAAGCTCTTGGCGCTGCGTGAGCTGCTGATATCATTCAAATCGTCGGCATGCTCCCGCTCGAACTGCGCCCACAGTGCATCGTCTGAACTGGAACGCGAGTCGGTGCCGCCATGGTTTGGCGTATTGTTCGCCTTCGGCGTGGCCGTCTCGTCACCCTCGTTGCTATCCTTGAAGCTAGTCATAAAGCTACTGTAGTATGCCGGCCGGCCATGGCCGCGGTAAATGGGAGACAAATCCATGCTGTACTGGTTTTTCGTCAAGGGGTTGGGGCCAATTGCACGTTGGCGGATGCACCCTGTCGGTGAAGGTGTGGAGAACATTCCCAAGAATGGCGGAGGCATCATTGCCTCGAACCATTTGGCGGTGATAGACGACGCGCTCATTCCGCTCACCAGTCCGCGCATGATTCATTTCATGGGCAAGGCCGAATATTTCGAAGGCAAGGGACTTAAAGGCAAATTCATCAAGTGGTGGTTCGAATCGGTCGGGGTGTTTCCTGTTGACCGTTCAGGCGGTTCCAAATCGCTCGGTGCGTTGAACCATGCGCGCGAGATCATCGAAGACGGTCACCTGTTCGGCATCCATGCTGAGGGGACGAGAAGTCCTGATGGCAAGCTGTACCGGGGGCATACCGGAGCTGCGAAACTGGCATTGGAGACCGGATGCCCCATAATACCGACCGCTGTGATCGGCAGCCGTGAGATTCAGGCTCCCGGGCAGGTTGTTCCGAGCAGCGGTTATACCCGCGTGGTGTATGGTGAGCCTATTGAGGTTGCCAAGCGCAAGCCTGAAGAGATTACGCATGATGACCTACGAGGCTTGACCGACGAACTCATGAGACGCATCGCCAAACTGAGCGGCCAGGAGTATGTGGACGAGTATGCGCAAACCGTCAAGGCTCGACTGAATCAAGCCACCAGTCACAGCAGCAGGCGCTCTTTGGACCGGTAGGTGCTGCTTAGACTGTGTTGGAAGGCAGCACGACCAGACAGATACGGTCACAACACGAAATAAACGCCGCAGCACGGGAAGAATGCTGCGGCGTCTGTGTATTCACAAGGCTCGTGTGTATTACAAGGCTCGTGCCTCACACAGCGTTGCCTCACACGACGGTAAGTGTGATGACAGTGGCGTTGCCGTCCTTGTCGTGCACCGGCACTTGCTGGCCGGGGTCAGGTGACTGCAAACGCACGGTGTGCGTGATGTCGCCCAAGGGCGAGGAGATTTTCACGCCCAGTCCCATCGACTGCAGTATCTTCGATGCCTCGTCCTCGTTCTTGCCCTTCACGTCCGGTACGGTAACCATTTGCGGCCCCTTGGAGACCTTGACGTTGACCGAGTCGCCCCAGTGCAGCTGTGTGCCCTTGGGAACCGATGCGGAAATCACCGTGCCGGCGGCAACCGTATCGTTGTACTCCTCGCTGTAGTTGGCGTTGAGCTTGGCATCGTCGAACGCGGACTGTGCTTCGTCCTTGGTGCGTCCCGTCACGTCCGGCATGCTTACCGGCATAGGGCCTTTTGAGAGCACTACAGTGATTTTGGCATTGTGCTTGAGCGTGGTGCCGGGAGCAGGGTCAATGCTGGAGACGACACCTTCGGGCAAGGTCTGCGAATAAGCATCTTTGGCCGTGTCATGCTCGATGTTGGTGAATCCGGCGTCACGCAGCGCCTTGATCGGATCTTTGGTCTGAGTTGCTGTGATGTCCTGCGGAATGGTCGACTGCCTCACGCCTTTGGAGACGGTGACGGTGAGCTGGGCGCCGTTGCGCTTGCTGAGTTTGGAGTTCACCGAGTCGGGCGAGGTGGAGATGATCTTGCCCTTGTCTACGGTATCGCTGAAGTCCTGAGTGACTTTGTAGGGAATCCCGGCGACTTTGAGCGTGCTCTCATATCGGCTCCACTGCACGTTCTTGATGGGGCATACCCCTTCTCCGCACTGCAGATCGTCTGGCTTGGGAATCGCCCAGTAGCTACCTGGGCCGAGGAAGTACCACCATCCGGTGCCACCCCCGGCCAACGCCACCACTGCGAGCGCGGCAAGAATGCTGATCCATATAGTGCGACGGCGTTTGCTGCCGGTTTTATTTTTGGCTGTTGCCGGTGCGGCGCCATGCGCATCGTTGGCTTGCGCCGGCGATTGGGATGCTTGTTTCCCTTTGCCTTTACCGGGAATCTGCGAGGTGATCTGGGCGGTTTGCATCGCGGTGAACGATTGGGTGAGCGACTCTGTGCCGCTGTTGCTGGCTGCGCTGCGTGCCTGTGCAGGCTGTGGGGGAGCGGGAACCGCCGGGGGAACGCGGAAGTTCCACGCATCGGCGTCGAGTTCGGCTGCAAGCGCCTGCAACTCCTGCATGGCGGCATCGGCGTCATTGGGGCGCTGGTGTAGGTCGCGTACGGTGAGATGGGAGACGAAGTCCGAGATTTTCTGGTCGATGCCCGGGCAGGTCTCGCTCAGCGGCGGCACGTCTTCATGCACATGTTTGAAGACCATGGTCACTGAGTTGTCGGAGAGGAAGGGAACCGAGCCGGAGATCATCTCCCAAGCCATGATGCCTACGGAGTACAGGTCGCCCTGTGGTGTGGCTTCGTTGTTTTCGATGATTTCGGGCGGCAGGTAGGCTGCAGTGCCCAAGAGCATACCGGTGGTGGAGACGGTGGCCTGGGACACGGCACGTGCCAGACCGAAGTCGGTGATCTGCACACGGCCACGGTCGTTGAGCAGGATGTTTTCGGGTTTGATGTCCCTATGGATGACACCCACGCGGTGTGCAGAGGCCAGTCCGTCGAGGGTCTGGGAGACGATGCGCACGGTTTCGCGCACGTCGAAGGTGCCGCGCGAGTTCATTTCCTGACGCAGGTTGACTCCGTGCACGTATTCCATCACCAGGAAACTCAGCCCATGCCATTCGCCGGTGTCGTACACCTGCACGATGTGTTGGTTGGCGATGGCCGCCGCAGAACGCGCCTCTCTGTGGAATCGTTCCACAAACTGGTCTCGTTGGGGGCCTTGCGCCAACTGGGTGTGCATCACCTTGAGCGCCACGGTGCGTTCCAACCGCTCGTCGTGGGCCTTGTAGACCGTGGCCATGCCTCCCTCGGCGATGGACTGCTCGATGCGGTACCGGTCGTCAATGAGTTGGCCCGGCGTGATGGTTTCGGCTTCAGTCATGATGTAGCGATGGTGCTCCTTGTAGGTGTGCGACGTCTCCTTATATCGTACATGCGGCTTGGTATCTCACGCTCACAGCTTGGATGACAGACGCAGTCAGTCGGTGATGGGGCAGAAGCGGTGGCAGATATCGGTTAGGGATTGGCGTGCGCTTTGCGGTAATTCCAAAGTCTGTATCGCATCATCGCTTTGCTGTATATAACGGGCGATGCGCTGCCTGGAGGAGGCGATGGCACCGGTGTCTTCGAAGATGTCTAGTGCGTCCTGGCGGTCGGCATCGGTACGCGTCTGGGCTCGGTACATGCTGAGCAGTCTGTCATGCTGAGCGTTGCGTGCGGCGTTGAGGGCATCGGCCACGAGCACGGTGCGCTTGCCTTCAATCACATCGCCCCCCACGGGTTTGCCTGTGGTCGCGCTCTCGCCGGTGATGTCGATAAGGTCGTCATACAGCTGGAATGCCAACCCCAACGGCAAACCGATACTCTGTGCCGCTCGCTGTGCCGTGTCGTCGTCCATGCCGGCGCACAGCAGACCGAGGCGTAGCGGTGCAATGGTTGTGTAGCTTGCGGTTTTCCATGCATAGACGTTGAGTGCGGACTGCACCAGTGTTTCGGGGGAGCTCAAGTCGGAGCGTTGGGCGGCTTGGTCGAGTACCTGTCCGATCTCCACGGCTCGCTGCATGTCGAGGAAAATGTCGGTGATGGTGCTCTTGTGCATGGTGTGTGCCGCGTCAGCGGCGATTCTGGCGCTCAAGGTGGAGAGCATGTTGCCCAGCATGAGTGCCAGTCCCATGCCGCTTTCCGTATCTCCTGCCGCCAGTCCCAAAGCGCGATGCGCGCTCGGCTTGCCGCGGCGTAGTGGGGAATCGTCGATGATGTCGTCATGAATGAGTGCGCTGGTCTGATATATTTCCACAGCACACGCCAAATCGAGCGTGGGATTGGCATCGGCATTGGCCCCGGTGTCACCCTTATCGGCCGTACCGCAGCTGTCCTGTACTGCAATGGAGTGCTCTGTCGTTCCGTTCGCCTCTGGCTTTTTGGATGGCAGGGGGGACATGGCTCCTGTATGGGTGAGGCCGGCACTGTCGGCGGCTTGGAGCAGCAGCAGGGCACGCAGTCGCTTGCCGCCTTCTGCTGAAGCAAACGCTTGTTCTGTTATCGATCGCAATGCCGGTTGCAACGATGCGGCCATATGAGTGTGGTTCTCGCTCATGAACTGCTCGGTGAGAGCGTTGATGCGTGTATTGATCGTTGTGGGTGATGCGGTGTTGGGCATATACGCAAGCCTAGCCCAAGGAGCGTGCGACACGGTTATCCACAATGCGACGATTATTGCCGACCTTTCGTCCACAATGCTCCAATTCGTCTCCGAGCCTGCGGCAAAGCTGCCAAGATGAAGGTCCTGTAAGAACCACGGCCGACGGAATGTCGCAGAAGGAGCGCAACATGACCGCATCACCAGTACGGAACAACACCGATAAGACACGAAATACCTGCGATGCCTGCAAATGCAAACGCACGAACAAACGGTCCGAAGCATTGGCCGAAGGGCATCGATGCGTACACCGGCACGCTGCTGAGGCAAGCACTTACGCCGGTATGAGGACGGACACGGACTGTAAGAGCGAACGGCACAGATTCGATGACAACGAAATAAGCGGATTCTTGGAAACCTTGGCACGGCAGAAACGCGAATGCGGTTTGGAAGATGCCCGTCACCGGCTGCTTGCTCAGCCGTTCAGGGAATGGTATGCCAACCTTGGCTCAGGAGGTCAGTCGTTGAGCGACCGCAGCGTATCGGCCCTGGTGGTAGGTATGAAGGAAACCCTTGCGGTACGAGATGCCCTGATTCTCTCGCTGGTGGAAGGCAGCTCCGGCACTGGGTGTTCCACCATACTCGAATACGCCATGCATCCGCATGAGCCTGCCAACGTGCGCTATCTCTACCGTCTTCTTGATGAAGCGTTCAATGACAGGACAATAGAGCCTGACACCACGTGGTGCATGGCAGGCATGTCCATGCTTGAGGAAATGACCCATCGTTTGCCCAACGGTTTCGGTGTTCAGCCACTGGCGGTGATGTCTTATGTGATGTGGTGGATGAACCTGGATGAGGCTGCGGTGTGTGCGCGCAAGGCGCTCGCCATAGATGAAGAATGCACACTGGCCAGAATTGTAGCCTTGGCGCAGGTTAAAGGTCTGCGTCCGGCATGGTGTTTGTGAATCCACTCGTGACGTACTGGTAAAATCTTGAACCGACAGGGAATAATCGTCCGCACAAGATGGTTAACTCCTATAGAGGTTTTGGGTCACGAGTACCGTGCCTGCACCTTCGCGTGCGCACATGCACTTGGTAGATTCGGTTCATGCAGGAGGAGAAGGTTGACGAAGCGGGACGAGGCAGTAACTGCTGAAGCTGATCAGGCTCAGGAAGAGTCAAGAGGGACGAACACGAAGGCCGCACCGAAGAAACGGACCACCAAGAAGACGGGTACCGCCAAGGCGGCTCCCAAGCGTACTACTCGTGCAAAGAGCGAAGGCAGCAAAGATGAAGCGATTGCCCCTGAGGTAGACACTCCCGTAGAGTCCGAGGACAACGAAGACATCGTTGACGAGCAGGTCGACGATCAGAATCTAGAGGACGACGACCTCGATTTTGACGACGCTCTTGAAGATGATGACGTCGATGATCAGGATGATGAGGACGACCTTGGCGATGATGAGCCGGAGGACGACGATGACAACGAACGGCAACCCCGTTCACGCCACGTGGATCTGCCGAAGGCCAAGGGTGCATTCGTGGTCTCGAATGACGATGACGACGACAATCTCACGCCCTCGGGCAACCCCAAGCGCCGCATCGTCACGTCGGGTGCCACAGCCGACCCAGTCAAGGACTATCTCAAGCAGATTGGTCGAGTAAGCCTGCTGAACGCCGAGCAAGAGGTGGATCTTTCGGAGCGCATCGAAGCCGGTCTGTATGCTCAGCACCTGCTGGACACCGAATCCGAGGGCATGGAGTTCAAGCGTAAGCGTGAACTCAAATGGGCGGCGAATGATGGCAAGAAGGCCAAGGATCACCTGCTGGAGGCCAACCTGCGCCTCGTGGTCTCGTTGGCCAAACGATATACCGGCAGAGGCATGCTCTTCCTCGATCTTATTCAGGAAGGAAACTTGGGTCTGATTCGAGCGGTCGAGAAATTCGACTGGAAGAAGGGCTTCAAGTTCTCCACATACGCCACATGGTGGATTCGTCAGGCCATCACCCGTGCCATGGCAGACCAGGCGCGCACCATCCGAGTGCCGGTGCACATGGTCGAGGTCATCAACAAGCTTTCCCGCGTGCAGCGCCAGATGCTCCAGGATCTGGGCCGTGAACCCACGCCCGATGAGCTGGCTCGCGAACTGGATATGCCGGTTGAGAAAGTGCAGGAAGTGCAGAAGTACGGCCGTGAGCCAATCTCCCTGCACACTCCGCTCGGTGAGGACGGCGACTCCGAATTCGGTGATCTCATCGAAGATACCGATGCCATCGCGCCTTCCGAGGCTGTGGCCTTCTCCCTGCTGCAGGAGCAATTCAGACAAGTGTTGGAAACGCTCTCGCCCCGAGAAGCCGGCGTCATCAAGATGCGCTACGGTTTGGAAGACGGGCAGCCCAAGACACTTGATGACATCGGTCGGGTCTATGGGGTGACGCGTGAACGCATCCGTCAGATAGAGTCGAAGACCATGTCCAAGCTGCGCCACCCCTCGCGCTCGCAGACCCTGCGGGACTTCTTGGATCAGTGACATACGCACACGCTCGTCAGTGAGGAATTTGGGTAGTAATCGATGGTAGAAGCATACAGTGCAAACGATCTTTCGGTACTCGAAGGGCTCGATGCGGTGCGCAAGCGCCCCGGCATGTACATCGGCACGACCGATAGCCAAGGGCTTATGCACTGCTTGTGGGAAATCATCGACAACGCAGTGGATGAGGCTTTGGCGGGCGCGTGCACCAAGATTGTGGTGACGCTGCACTCCGACGGTTCGATTGAAGTGGCCGACAACGGTCGAGGCATTCCCGTTGATGTGGAAAAGAAAACCAAGCTCACCGGTGTGGAAGTAGTGCTTACCAAACTGCATGCCGGCGCCAAGTTCGGCAACTCTTCCTACAACGCCGCCGGTGGTTTGCACGGTGTTGGTTCCTCGGTGGTCAACGCGTTGAGTTCGCGGCTCGACGTGGAAGTGGACCGCAACGGCAACACCTATCATATGGCTTTCCACCAAGGGCATCCCGGTGTGTACGAAGACGTGGATGCCGAGCACCGTTCTCCGTCCAACAAGTTCAAAAAGACGCGCAAAGGGCGCCCTACTGAGTTGGAGATCATCGGCAAAGTTTCTCCCAAGACCACCGGCACGCGTGTGCGCTATTGGGCCGACCCGGAAATTTTCAACAGCACGGCCAAGTTCAGCTACGACCAGCTCATCGAACGCGTACGGCAGACCAGCTTCTTGGTGCCTGGCCTGAAAATCGTGGTGGTGGACGAGAACATTCCTGAAACCGGCGATGCCCAGATCGATGAATTCATCGAGAACGATGTGGATACCGCGCAATCAGCGGTGCGAGCGCAAACGTATCAGAGCGAAGCGGGAACGCCGGGTGAGCCGTCTTACCAGCGTGATCCGGAACTGTCTGATGAGCAGAGTGGCGAGGAACATTCCGCTGTTCAAGCTGCGATGATGCCTCCAGCGCCGTCGATCAGTGTGACCGAAGAGGAGCACGAGGTTGACGATGCTGCGGTTAACGGTTCCGTGGCTGGCGAGCCTGCAAGTGACGGTTCGGCCAATGATGGCTCTGCAACGGATAGAGCTGCGGGTGACAGCTCTGCAACGGACCGTTCAGTCGACGAAAATGTTGCTGCAACAGAGGATGCCGACGAGGTCGACGGACTTAGCGCTGGCAGCGACCAAGACGGTGATACGCAGCCGCAGCAGGCCCAGGAAGGCGACCAAGTTCTCGAACCTCGCGCTTCACATCGTAGGGTGGAAGAGTTCCTGCACACCGGTGGCGTCAAGGACTTCGTTGACTTCCTCTCGTCCGGCGAGCCAGTCTCCGACATCTGGCACATCAGCGGAGAAAGCACCTACACCGAAGAAACGCAGAGCGTGGACGACAATGGCGACCTGCATGCTCAGGAAGTAGAGCGCGGCTGCACGGTCAATATCGCGTTGCGCTGGGTCAATGACTACGACACCACCATTCGCAGCTTCGTCAACGTAGTGGAAACCCCTGGCGGCGGTATGCACGTAGACGGCTTCCTGCAAGGCCTCACCAAGCAGGTGCGCAAGGCGGTGGAAGCGAACGCGCGCAAGCTCAAAGTCAACTTGAAAGACTCCAAAACCAAGGTGGAACGCGACGACATTATGGCCGGCTTGGTGGCCGTGGTCACGGTGCGCATCGCCGAGCCGCAGTTCCAAGGCCAGACCAAGGACGTGCTCGGCACAGCTCCGGTGCGCCCCATCGTCTCGAAGATGACCGACCAGCAGTTCGGTGAGATGATCACCGGATCCAAGCGCGGGTTCAAAGAGCAGTCGGGCCGCGTGCTGGAGAAGATTGTGGGCGAAATGCACGCTCGCATCCAAGCGCGCAAAACCAAAGAGGTGACGCGCCGCAAGAATGCGCTCGAGTCCGCTTCTATGCCGGCCAAACTTTCGGATTGCCAGCCGGGTAACGACGATGTGGCAGAACTGTTCATCGTGGAGGGTGATTCCGCATTGGGCACCGCCAAGGCTGCGCGCAACTCCGGATTCCAAGCATTGCTGCCCATTCGCGGTAAGATCCTCAACGTGCAGAAGGCCAGCATGACGCAGATTCTGGCCAACAAGGAATGTTCCGCCATCATCCAGGTGATTGGTGCGGGGTCCGGCGCCGGATTCGACGTGTCGCAGATACGTTACGACAAGGTCATCATGATGACCGATGCTGATGTGGATGGTGCGCATATTCGCATCCTGTTGCTCACGCTGTTCTACCGGTTCCTGCGCCCGCTCATCGAGCATGGGCACGTCTATGCCGCCGTGCCGCCGTTGCACCGCATTGCGCTGACCGGCAAGCACAAAGGTGAATACATCTATACGTATTCGGACGATGAGCTGGAAGGCAAGCTGCGCGACTTGGATACCAAAGGCATGACCTACAACCCGGATGTGCAACGCTACAAGGGTCTGGGTGAGATGGACGCCGACCAGCTGGCCGACACCACCATGGACCCGCGCACCCGTATGCTGCGCCGCATCACCATGCAGGAAGCCGAAGATGCCAGTGCCATCTTCACGCTGCTGATGGGTGACGACGTGCCTCCGCGCAAACAGTTCATCGTCCAGAACGCCGACGATTTCGACCGCAGCAAGATCGACACCTGATAGATGATGCTTCGCGTCCGCCGTTGCTACGCCGAAAGCGGTGCTGCTGCGGCTGCGCTGGCGACTGGCTGCCTGTATTACTCATCGGTGTATTTGCTCCGTGAGTACTTTCATGATGACTTGCAGCATATCGATATTAGAGATTGGTGGAATTTCAACGTTCTTGTTGAGGTGGTGGTTGTGTAGCCTGCGTGAAAGTACTCACGGAATGAGCTGTTCATGGTGTTGGCTCGTTCCGTAAGGACGAAAAGCAGGGTATGGCGTTACATCGATTTTGCAGATTGTTGAAATTCCAACGTTTTGGTTTTCGAGTGAAGAGAGTTTTAGCTTGATTCGTCCCTACTGAATGAAGAGGGGCTATGGGTGAGGGTGAGTTCGCACTGGTAGTGTGAGCTCACCCTCATGGTTATTTGTTCCTGGTTACTGGTTGGTTCGCTTGTTGCGCAGGCGGGTGAGCAGTGTTGCTACGGCGAGGAGTGCCAGGGCGATGATGCCGCCGATGAGTATTCCGCTGCCGCCGGTGAAAGGCATGCGGGTGATGGCACGGTGATAGGTGACCGTGATGTCCAGCGTGCGGTTGGATGTGTTCGGATTGGCCGGGTCAGTGGCGGTGAACGTGATGTTCGGGTTGCTGGTGGTGCCGTTGCTGGTGATGCCGGTGATCGCGTTCACCGTGCGCGGGTTGGTCAGGTAGCCGGCCTTGTTCGGTGTGACGGCATCGAACCCGATGGTGTCGGTGTTGTGCCAGTTATTGTAATGCTGAGGCGGTTCATTGGGGTAAACGACGTCGTAGAACAAGTCTTCCTTCCACGTACTCGTTTGAATGGTGTCGGGGGCTGCGCTGGTGCCGTCGGGGTACTTGTGGTGAACGGTGCGGGTGATGGTTTTCACTCCGGCGTCCTTTTTGATTTGGTTGTTTTTCAGGTAGATGGTGAGGGTGGTGTCGTTGTTGGGGATGCTGGTGTTCATGGTGAACGTGCGTGTTTTGGTGGTGTTGCTGCTTTCGGTGACGGTGACTTCAGGGGGTACGCCGACTGCGCGGTCTGCTCCGAAGAGTTTGTCGGTGTAGTTCAGGGTTTCGTGCAGGTTGGTGCCGGGTTGGTTGGTGAAGGTTTGATTGTGGGCGGTGACGGGTTGGTTGCCGGTGCAGGAGGCCCAGTCATTGTTGGCGGGGTTGCAGGTGTCGGGGACTTTCGAATATTGGATGGTGATGGTTCGGTTGGCCAGCGTGTAGAAGTAGTACACGTCGGTGGCACCCCAGCCGGTGGTGGAGCCGGCGGTGCCCGCGGTGACGATGTCGCCGTTGCTGTTGTAGGTTTTGCCGGTTTCTCCGGGGTAGGGGACGGAGAGGTTGCTGGTGGCCCAGACGGTTTTGCCGTTGTTCTTGTTGGCCAGTGCGGTCAGGCCTGCCACGCTGGAGTCCGTGCTACCCAAAGTCGTAGCGATGGTGGATCGTTGTGCCGCGGTCAACGAGCTCAGATCGGCGACGGTCAACGGCCGGTAGCCGGCTATGTCCGTCGGTGTGGTGGAAGCGGAGGCGGTGCCTTTCACTCCGGTAATGGAATTGGCTTTGCCGGTCGGGTCTCCTGCGGTGGCGGTGACGGGACTCATGAGGTTGCCGTCGAGGCCAAGATAGTGGGATTTCACTATCGTCTGTCCTGAAGCTGCAATGTTGACGGGCTGAGTGTTGGCGGTCAGGGCAGTGGTGTTACTTGGCGTGTTGATGGGGGTTCCAGAGTCGTCGAAGGATTTGAACGTCAATGTAGAAAGCGTGTATTGATCGGAGAGTGAGAATCCCGGTATCAAGGCGACGTACATGGCTCCGCGGTGCAGAATGCCGTTGTAATATTTGATGGTGGCTTGTACGTCGGCGTCTACGTTCGCATTGGGTGCTGCTGCGGCTATGTTTTTGCGGGTGCTGTCTTCGATTTGTGCGTTGGTGAGCACGGTGTCGGCATACTTAAGAGTCGTGGCGCACCGGTAGCTGCCGTCGGCTTGTCGCGAATACATGGCTATGGTCTTTCCTGTCGCGTTGGCTTGCTGTCGCAAAGCCGTTTGGTTGATATTGTCACCAGCATTTGTCCAGGTGATAGTGAATTGTAGCGCCGCTGGCTCATAAACGGAGGGGATGGCCCATCCAGGGACGCCTTGAATCTTGTTGTTGCTAGCGGACACGTAGTAGCTGCCAAGTTCGTATTTGAAGTATTTTGGTGCGATGCGCTGGTTGCTTGAGCTGATTTGGAAGTTCTGTTTGACGTCGTTTTCTGGTAGGGTGCCGAGTTGGCCTCCATTGCTGTTCATGTACAGCAGGTCTGTGTTGGTACGGATGTGTTCGTGATATTTGACGTTGTATACATTGAAGTCTTCTGAGCTGATGTTGTAGTTGAGCTGGTCAACTTGCAGTTGTGTTGCGTCCATGAGACTGGCGAGCGCGTTGATGTGGAATGTATAAGATCGTAAGGTTCCTGTCGTTGCACTATTCGCGCAACTTTGGACAGACAGAGTGTTGTCGAACGGCAGAGCGCGCATTGCTGTCGTGGTAGTCTCATAGTTGATTACCATGAGAAGCATTGCTGAGAAAGAGAAGCTGGTTGTGCCGGTTGCGGTGCTGGTTTTTGTTACCTGCAGCGTGAGGGCTTGCAGTGAATCGTCGAACTGTATGGTGCCGACCTCGTTGCCGTTGTTGTCCTGAAGAGTGATGGGTCTGCCTGCACTGGCGAAGCTTGCCTTGGCTCCGGATGGAGCGGTGGTGGTTTGTTTGATTGTGGCTAGAGTAACGGAGTTGCCGGGTACTAGATTGCTTGCGTTGATGCTGAATGAGCCTTTAGCGCCGAGACGTTGGAATTCTTGTGTGCTGAGTGTCTGATTAGCGGGCTGTACTGTGGTGGTTTCGCCTTTGAGGAGGGTGATGTCGGAACTGATGGCGTTGGCGGTGGTGCCGGTTTTGGTTTGGATGGATGTGGTGGGTTCAGTCCCTAACGTGCCAGCGTTGCTGGGGGGGGGGTAATGTTATTGCCGTTTTGGGTAGACTCTGTTGGGGCTTGTGTCTCTGCGGTGGCGGTATCCGCGTAGGTGGCTGAGCCTGCGGCGAAGGCGGTGAGCAGAGTGGCTACGGCGGCAATGCCCGCGAGTAGACGGGTGCGCGTGGACTTTGCCGCGGTGTTGGTGCTGATTTGTGGTGAAAGCATGGTCATTGGTGCCCCCGGTCTGCCGTGCATATGTTTCATGCACAGACTCTGTCTCGATGCCTGCCGTTGCGGATCATGCGGACTCTGCAACTGTTCAATATTCGTCTATGCTTGTGGCCGTGCTGAGGATGTTACTTCGAGCATGGCTGCAAGATAATGTAATGAACTTTACATACTGTGCTTGACAATATGCATATTATTTGCATAGTAATATCCATTACCGCCGGTGAGCTGCATCTATGACAGAACCTTCTTGATGCGCTTGAGACTGGCCGACTCCTTGGTGCCCAACTCCTGCGCCCACAGGGAGATATAGAACTCCTCCAACAGCCAACGGGCAGTCTGCGCCTTACTTTCTGCCTCATCCCGAGCAGGGCCTGCCGGCATGGTGTGCGCACGTTCCTGCGCTGCATCCACCACCGTTTTTGCCTCGTCAGCCTGCCAAGCCCATCGAACATCTCGATTCTTGTCGGCTTTTGCCTTAGTCAGACGCAGCAGGTCGGCATGCAGATACCGCTCGACGCGTGGCAGGGAAAGAGGAGGCGTTTTGCCGACGAAACCGGGGAACACCAATGTGGCGATATGCTCACGCACCGACTGAAGCACCGGCAGCATGGATAGCTCGGCCTTGCCCCCTGAAGCCTGATCGACTTCGGCATACCGCTTAAGCACGGCGACCACATCCTGGCCGACTGCATACACGGTGTCTTCAAACCGGTCTCGGCATCCATCAATGGCTTCTGCCAAAGCGGCATCGCTTCCCAAGTCTCCAACATTCGGCAACAGTCGTTTGACCGCCGCCAACTGCAGGTCGTCGGTAAGCTCTTTGGTGGAAGAGTAGGGGGATGAAGCCAGCATGAGCGCCTCGGCGCCGAGCCAGCGTGAGCTGATGCGCTCACTGGGCAGCGCCAGTGCTTCACGAGCTGAATCCCAAAGCATGCTGGAACGAGAACGGGTGGTGGCACCTGCCTTGTGCAACAGGTTGGCCTGCTCCACCACATGCCCTTGCCTGCCGGCGCGATCGGCCTGCTTGGCGATGCCCTGACGCGCGGAATCCTGCGCTTGCTTGGCGAATCGCTGTTGGAGTTCCGCCAAGGATTTGCCACGGCCCAATACCGAGACCTGCTGTTTTGCAGAGCGATGGCCATTGCGGCGTCGAGACGAATGGGATTTCGGTGTCTCGGCCTCTACGCTGAACGTCATGCGCAGGTATGGCGGCAGTTTCTCACGCTCCGCCTCGCCCAATGATTCGGGGCGCAGCTGCGCCTGCAGACGGCTTACCGCAGCTTGGGTGAAAGCGCGGGTGAAGTCAGGCCAGCCGTTGCTGTCTGCCGTATCTTGGGCTGGAGGCAGGTTCGGTTTCCTGTCTTCGCCGGTGCCGGGCAAAGCGGGGTACTGTTCATCGATCACGGCACGAATGGCTCGTGCCGCGTCCGGTGCCGGTACGAACTGAACGCGCAGCGCCTTGGGTAACGATTTGATGGTGCTCACAATGAGCTCGTCCAGCAGACCGGGCACATTCCACGTGAATTCCTCAGGCCGCAGACGCGAAAGCATGCCGATGGGAACGTGGACAGTGACACCGTCGGCGGGATCCGACGTGTCATACACGTAGCTGAGCCGCAGATCGATCGGCGTGCCGTCCGTGCCCACAGTGTGCCATCTGTCGGGGTAATCCTCGAGGCTTACGCTGCTCTGCTCCTGCAAACGATCCACTTGGCTCGGGTCAAAGGTAAGCAGCTGCTCCGGATCGACGTTGGACGCCGTGGCTGTGCTGCTCTTACCGGAGGTGCGGCGCGAGTCGGTGCTGCGCGAGTCGGCAGCGACCGAGGGGGTGCCAGTGCGCTGCCGGTCGGCATACAATCCCTTGACCCACTTGGCCAGATCCGCCACCGAGGTGACATGCTGCGGAACAACCGCGTTGTAGAAATCAAACAGATCCTCGCTGCTGGCCGACCAGGCGGCCTGACGCGTACGGCTGGAATCCTCCTGTGCCTCGTCGATGACGCTGCGGTTGCGCTCCACGAACCCGTCATGCGCGAACCGCTGCTCGATGTCACCCTCCACCAAACCTTGGCGGATGAGGAAATCACGAGCCTCGAGCGGGTTGATGCGACCCCACTGCACCGGCCTGTCCTGCACAATCGGCAGCCCGTACAGCAACACCTTGGAGCTGGCCACGGCACTGCCTCTGGACCCAGACCAGTGGGGTTCGGCGTAGGTGACACGGGTCAGTCCGCCGGCGAGCGGTTCAGCCCAAGCCGGGTCGATCTGCGCGGACTGGCGCGCCCACAATCTCGATGTCTCCACCAATTCGGCGCTCATCACCCAAGGCGGCGTGGTCTTGGCGACCGCAGATGCGGGGAACAGAGCGAACCTCGTGCCGCGCGCGCCTTGGTATTCGTTCTTCGACTGCTTTTTGGCACGCTTGATGGCCTTGGCTTTGGCAGCACCTTTGAGACCGGCGAAATCGGAAGCCTTCGGTTCGCGCACCACCTGCATGCCGATCATGGACAGCAGGCCGGCAAGCATCGAGGTATGAATGCCCTGTGCATCCCACGAACAGCACAGACTGTGCGCAGCCTGCTGGTTGATCGGCAACGCCAACACTGTGGCGTCAGGACGAGACAGTGGTTCGGGTGTACCGACCTTGAAGTGCATGCTGCGGCACATGTCCTGCAACTGTGCGACAAGATCCTTCCACTGCCGCAAACGCAGGAAACTGAGATATTCAGCCTTGCATATACGGCGCAGCTCGGCATTCGAAGCCTTGCCGTCCGGGCCGAACACACGATCCCACAGGTTGAGCGCGGTGAGGAAATCGCTGGTGGGGTCGGCGTAGCGATTATGAATACGGTCGGCTTCCTCACGCACCTCGTCCGGGCGCTCGCGAGGATCCTGCAAGCTCAAAAAGGCGACGACCACCAGCACTGCAGCCAACGTGTTGGGGGTCGTGCGCTGGGCGGCTTCGAGAATCATGCGCCCCAAGCGCACATCGATGGGAATTCGTGCCAACTGCCTGCCGGTATGGGTCAACGTCACCTCGCCCTTGGTGCGTTTGATGGCCTTGAGTTCAGTGAGCTCGTTGAAACCGTCTGAGACCGAACGGGTGTCCGGCGGGTCGATGAAGCCGAAATGCGTCACATCGTCAGTGTTGTGCGCCACACCCACCGAGAGCATGTGCAGCACCACCGCCCCCAGGGAAGTGCGTAGGATCTCCGGTTCGGTGAACTCGGGTCGGGATTCGAAATCCTCGGGGGAGTAGAGACGGATGGCGATGCCGTCAGCGATACGCCCGCAACGGCCAGACCGCTGGTTGGCACTGGCTTGGCTGATGGCCTCGACGGGCAGGCGTTGCACCTTGGCGGTCTTCGAATAGCGCGAAATGCGCGCCTGACCCGGATCCACCACATAGCGGATGCCCGGCACGGTAAGCGAGGTTTCGGCCACGTTCGTGGCGATGACGATGCGTTGGTGACTGTGGGATTCGAAGACGCGATGTTGTTCCTTGTTGGAAAGACGGGCGTAGAGCGGCACAATCTCGATGGCATCCGGGCGGCGCATATCGCTGGAACGAGGGCCGAAGTGGTGTTGGAGCGCCCGCTCGTATTCGTGAATGTCGCGCTCGCCGGCGGCGAATACCAGAATGTCTCTGGCACCCGGGTCATGGCTGGAATGAATGACCAGTTCGGCGCACGCGCGGGCCACCGCTCGGGGCATATCCTCGGCGTTGGTGGCTTCACGCTCAAAGTTGCGGCCAGGTTTTGCGCTTCCGTCGCGTTCCTGTCCCGCCTGGGGGAGCGACCCATCGACGAATCCGGGCACATGCCGCATCAGTGCCGGAACGCCGCCTATGGGTTCATACACCACCTGCACCGGGTACGTACGCCCGGATACTTCGATGACCGGTACGCTGGTGTGCAGTGCGTGCTCGAAATGCTCCTGGAACTTTTGCGAGTCAATGGTGGCCGAAGTGATGATGAGTTTCAAATCGCGCCGCTTGGGCAGCAGGGCAGTGAGATAGCCGAGCAGAAAATCAATGTTGAGACTGCGCTCATGCGCCTCGTCAATGACGATGGTGTCGTAACGGTTGAGCTTGGGGTCGCGCTGAATCTGCGCCAGCAGAATGCCGTCTGTGACGATGCGCAGTCGTGTGTCCTTCGAGCTCTCATCCGTGAACCGCACCTGATAGCCGATCTCGTCGCCCAAGCGCGTCCCGGTCTCCTCGCACAGGCGCTCGGCCACCGTTCGTGCCGCCAAACGGCGGGGTTGGGTATGCACGATCTGCCTGCCGTGGGTCCCTCGTCCCATTTCCATGAGCATCTTGGGAATCTGCGTGGTTTTGCCCGATCCCGTCTGCCCGGAGATGATGACCACTTGCGACTCACGCACGGCCTGCACAATGCGGTCGTGTGCGGCGCTGACTGGAAGAACCGTTGGGTATTCGTATTTCATGCCTGCATTGCCTTCGTCTGTGGTGCAGAGGTCTGTGGTGATGCGCTCTGCGATGATGCTGCGCGCGTTACCTCAATGACTCTGAACCCCTTGGAACTGGCATATTTGCTCACGCCGAACTCATCGCCGAGCGCCTGTGCCAGCCAGGGAATAAGCGAATCCGCCCCCAAATTGCGTTGAACCACCAAATAGGCGGCCCCTCCTAGGTTTAGACGAGGCAGCCAAGCCATAAGCAGTTCGCGCAACGCCTCTTTGCCCACGCGAATGGGCGGATTCGACCAGATAAGATCGAAGCCCACATCAGCTGGAATCTCGTCGGCATGAACCGCGTGGATATGAGATAGCGACAAGGCCTGCGCGTTGTCTTGTGTCAGCTCAAGCGCACGATTGTTGACATCAAGCGCCCACACGTCGCACTGAGGTCGCTCCAGTCCCAGCGCTAAGGCGATCGGCCCCCAGCCACAGCCAATGTCAAGCATCGTTCCGGTCGCCGGTGGTTCGGGAGCGTGGCGCAGCAACACCGACGTACCAAGGTCGAGACGCGAGTTGGAGAACACCCCTGCGTCGCTCGTCACCGTTACCTCGTGCCCTCGCAACGTGACCTGGAGTGTGCGGCGCTTGTGCGGTGTTTGCGGGGAAGAAGCGAAATACTGTTGTGATTGATGTCCCGGCTCCGTCGTGTGTGCCTGCTCGTGCATGCCGCCTCCCTCTGCTCCTGTGGCCGATCGACACAGCCTGTCTTGTCTGCCAAAACAATCATAATAAAACCATTGTCGAACAGCGATAGGCGAGGTGTTATTGACACAGCATGCAGCGACCCGACGGTCGTCACACCAGCAAGCGACGGAACCACATGTTCAAGGAGGTTCCGCAGAACAGCAAGAGACAGCTGAGCGCCATACGGAGCACAAGACCGGCAACGCGGCTGTGCCGTTTCAGGAGACGACTGCGCGCCGCGGCGGTTACCATGATGTGCTCGATCTGCACAGCGATGTACTGATCGACGGCCAGAGCGCCGAGACGGCCGACGAACAGGCTTGGCAAGAACGAGAATCTCGCAATGCGCTGAAACACGTGGCTGGCTTGGGTGAATTGCAAGACATCACCGAAGTGGAAGTGCGTCAAGTGCGACTGGAACGGGTCGTGCTCGTAGGCGTGTGGTCGAATGCCGAAACCACAGCCGCCAAAGCAGAGGAGTCGCTCAGGGAACTGGCCGCGCTCGCGCAAACCGCCGGCGCCCAAGTATGTGACGGTGTGCTGCAACACCGGCTCAAACCAGATGCCGCCACCTACGTGGGTGCAGGAAAAGCCAAAGAAATAGCCGGTATCGTAGCCAGAGAAGAAGCTGACACCATCGTGGTGGACGGCGACTTGGCACCGAGCCAGCGCCGTGGGCTCGAAGACGTCGCAAAGGTCAAAGTGGTGGATCGCACCGCGGTCATTCTCGATATCTTCGCCCAGCACGCCACCAGCCGTGAAGGCAAAGCGCAGGTGGAGTTGGCGCAACTCGAATACATGCTGCCCAGACTGCGTGGCTGGGGCGCCTCACTTTCACGCCAAGCCGGCGGACAGGCAGCGGGAGTGAACGGCGGCATCGGGTCCAGAGGCCCGGGCGAAACCAAAATCGAGATGGATCGACGCGTGATCCGCACAAGAATATCCAGACTCAAACGCCAGATTGCCGCCATGGCTCCAGGGCGCGAAGTCAAACGCGGTTCAAGGCGGCGCACCGGTCTGCCCACCGTAGCCGTGGTGGGGTACACCAATGCCGGCAAATCTTCGCTCACCAACCGGCTTACCGGCGCTCGCGAGCTGGTGGAGAATGCTCTGTTCGCCACGCTTGACACTGCGGTTCGCGGCGCAAAGGCTGAAGACGGGCGTTCATACACGTACGTTGACACGGTGGGCTTTGTGCGTCGTCTACCCACTCAACTGGTGGAAGCGTTCAAGTCCACGCTGGAAGAAGTGGGAGAGGCTGACGTGATTCTGCACGTTGTTGATGCCTCATACCCAGACCCGTTGGCGCAGATCCGAGCCGTGGGCGAGGTGCTGGCCGGCATAGCCGGTGTCGAGCGTATACCTCGCGTACTGGCCTTCAACAAGCGTGACTTGGCGCAGCCGGGTGTGCTGGAACGACTGTCAAACCTTGAGCCGGAGTCATTCATGGTTTCCGCACGCACCGGGGAAGGTGTGGAAGAACTCAAGCAGGCGGTCGAAACGCTGCTGCCCAAGCCTGCAGTGCATGTTCAAGCGGTGCTGCCGTATGGTTCTGGAGGCTCGCTGCTGGACCAAGTGCGACGGTTCGGAGTTGTGGACCGCGTGGAATATCTGGCCGAAGGCATTGGGCTGGAAGCTCAGGTGGATGACCGACTGGCGTCAAAGATCATGAGCGAGGCGTTGGATGAAGATGGTGCTGCTGCGCGTGCAGGTACGGGTGCGGATATGGCGTGAGCCTGCGCATAAACCGGTCTGTAATACGTAAGCTGACAGGAGAAACGCCCATGTCGTTCATGTGATGTTAATGACAGGTGAGACTGCTATCATCTAGGACGGAACGTCGCACAGGCCGGTTTTGCGCCTGGCGGCATGTGGTCGCATAGTCCACCACAAGTCTGGGAGACTGGACACTCCCGTGTTTGAAGAAGATAGAAGGTTCATTGTTATGGTTGATTCCACCATTAAGCCTACGAAGCTCGCTGTTATCGGTGCGGGTGCTGTTGGTTCCACTCTGGCGTTCACCGCTGCACAGCGCGGCATTGCCCGTCAGATCGTGCTTGAGGATGTCAACAAGGAACGTGTCGAGGCCGAGGTGCTCGACATGCAGCATGGCTCAAGCTTCTACCCGGCGGTTTCCATCGACGGGTCCGATGACGTGGAGATTTGCCGTGACGCGGATATGGTGGTCATCACTGCCGGCGCACGACAGAAGCCAGGTCAGTCCCGCCTTGATTTGGCTGAGGCCACGATCGGCATCATGAAGTCGATTATTCCTGCGGTGACCAAAGTGGCTCCGAATGCCATTTATATGCTCATCACCAATCCTGTTGACATTGTCACCCAGGTTTCGCTCAAGCTTTCCGGTATGCCGGCCACTCAGATGTTCGGCTCGGGCACCAACCTCGATTCCGCTCGTCTGCGTTTCCTCATCGCCCAGCAGACCGGTGTCAACGTGAAGAACGTGCACGCCTACATCGCCGGTGAACACGGTGATTCTGAAGTGCCGCTGTGGGCTTCGGCCACCATCGGTGGCGTGCCGATGTGCGACTGGAAGGAACTGCCGGGACATGAGCCGCTCGGTGACGCCAAGCGCGAGGAGATCCACCAAGAGGTGAAGAACGCAGCATACCGCATCATCAACGGCAAGGGTGCTACGAACTATGCCATCGCCATGTCTGGCGTCGACATCATCGATGCGATCATGAACGATACGAACCGTATTCTCCCGGTATCCTCCTGGCTCAACGATTTCCATGGCATTTCGGATGTGTGTATGTCCGTGCCGACGCTGCTGAATCGTTCCGGCGTCAATTCGCAGATCAACACTCCGGTCTCCGATAAGGAGCTGGCAGCATTGAAGCGTTCTGCAGAGACGCTGAAGGAGACGGTTGCCAAGTTCGGCTTCTAGCCTCTGTGCCATGCACGGTGGATCTGCTGGTTCGCCGTGCATGGCAACTGGGCGTAGTTGCAATAGGGCGTAGTGCAAGCGTATTGCTCAATTGCATTGCAGCATGATTGAATATGGCAGAAGGTAACAGTAAGTGCCTTGCACCATCGATAGAAGGTGGTGCAAGGCACTAACTGTATGATTTTCGGTGCGGGGGCAGGAGATGACCGCTAAATTTTGCGCAGTACGGTGACGACCTTGCCCATCACGGTCGCATACGTGCCGTCGATCGGAGAGTACGCGGGATTGTGCGGCATGAGCCACACATGGCCATGATCCTTCTGGAAGGTTTTCACCGTCGCTTCGCCGTCCAACAGCGCGGCCACGATGTCTCCGTTGGAAGCGTTGGGCTGCTCTCTCACTACCACGAAGTCTCCGTCGCATATGGCTGCGTCAATCATCGAATCGCCATGCACCTCGAGCATGAACAGATTGCCGTTGCCTGTGAGGCGCTCCGGAAGCCTCATAACATCTTCAATGTGCTGCTCGGCGGTGATGGGAACGCCGGCGGCTATCCGGCCGACCAATGGCACGTCCCGGGACTCGGCGATGGACTCCTGCTCGTCTGCAAATGAAGGGAATGGGATGATGGTGGCTGACTGGGCGGTGCCGGACGGTGTATTGCCGGCATCGGTAGACATGTCCGCTCGTACTGTGCGTTGTTCAAGACCGTTGATGTCATGTGATGAGGCATTGCCGTCTGCGCTTGCAGCGGTGCCGTTTTCGGGCATATCGCTTCCCGGGATGCCCTCTGGTGCGCTGCTGTTATTTTGCGAGCGTGAAGAGGAAGTGTCCACCAACTCGATGGCACGGCCCTTATTGGCATTCATACGCAGTAGGCCCTTGTCTTGCAACACTTGCAACTGATGCTTGACGGACGAGGTGCTTTTTAGGCCGACTTCATCGCCGATTTCTCTGAATGAGGGGGCGAAGCCATACCTGTTGACGTGCCGGCGAATGGCATGGAGAACCTTGAGCTGACGATCGGTCAGCGTATCGGTGCGCTTGCCGCTATGGTGCTCGCGCGCCTCTGGGCGCGGGGTGAAGGGGATAGTGCTCACGATGGTCCTTTCCTGTCTTATTCGAGCATAGCGTAGGTGATGTAAAAAATCAAACAGATGTTCGAATGTGAAGTTGCGATAATCGAACATGTGTGCAACTATAGAACATATGTTCGATAGTGCATATGTTCGAAAGGTAGCATGATGTCACACTCTTATGGAAGTCCATCGCATGGTTCAACCGCTGCTCATGCCTCTTCGCGATCTGGACATGTTGTTCGCAGCGCTGCAGGATCGGCAGATTGTCAAATGGCACCGGTCTATACGGTTGAGCATGAGGAACGAGAAGAGGATGCGTGGACCGGTTTGCTCTTCGCGGTCATGGCTGTGCTGTTGGTGTGTGCTGCGGTGTTTGGTTGGAGTCAGGCCATGAAGATGCGCCCCTCGGTTCCTGACGAAACTTCGGCTGTAGTGAGCTACACCGTTTCTCAGGGCGATACGTTGTGGAAATACGCCGAGCGAGCCACTCCTGAGGGTGGTGATGTTACCCAGACAGTGAGTGAGCTGATGCACATCAATCAGCTTGACTCGCCTTCACTTGAGCCTGGGCAGCGATTATTGGTGCCGTCAATGGGATGAAGCGCGGATATATGATTGTGCGATTGCGTGATTGTGTGTTCGTGTGCTCGTGTAATCGTGCAATCGCGCGATGTCTGAGGTCTGGCTGGTTTGGCAGGCAATGGGCACTTTGTGTCTGAGGGAAGATTGGCATGTGTGAGTTTGCTGTCCTATTGACACGCGTGCTGTTGAGTTGATTGGCTCAAGTGAATCAATGGATGTCTTGGGTTTGAGTCGTTGTGGAGCTGTGCGCTTCTCGCACCGTGCCGGTAGTGTGGAATGCATGCACTGCCCGTTTTGCCAGAACTCAGATACCAAGGTCGTTGATACTCGTATCAGCGAGGATGGTCATGCCATACGCCGTCGTCGCGAATGCCCGCACTGTGGCAAACGGTTCACGACGGTGGAGACCACGATGCTGTTGGTCACCAAGCGTTCCGGAAACGTGGAGCCGTTCGACAGAGCCAAGGTGATCTCTGGAGTTCGTAAGGCATGCCAAGGCAGACCCATAGCCGAGGAAGACCTGAAACAGCTGGGGCAAAAAGTGGAGGAAGACCTCCGTTCGCAAGGATTGGCGCAAGTTAAATCCGATGAGATAGGCAAAGCCATACTCAAGCCATTGAGGGAATTGGACCTTGTGGCATATCTTCGCTTTGCCAGTGTGTACAGCAACTTTGACGGTCTCGATGACTTCCAAGAAGCCATCGACGATCTGCGTCAGGACTGACAGCGTCGCGGCATTGGGACCGCGGCATCAGGACTGACATATCGGAAATTAACAACAACAAGGCACGTCCCGGGCGTAGCGTGCTCATGACGAAGCAGCATGGGTCGTCTGTGCAGTTAATTTTGGGTCGCGTGCATGGGTTCTAATCTCGAGAGTTCTCTTCGGTCTGCATGGTCACCAGTCGCTGTGTGGGGCGGGTCATGGCCACATACAAGTCAGCTGCAGCCGAAAGACGTGACGGTGCTTCTTCTTCAATGCCGGCGGGCTGTACCAGCACGACTGCGTCGTATTCAAGTCCCTTGACGGTTTGGGCATCGCATATATGAATCTGTTCGTTCTTCAGCTGCTGCTGGTTGATGGCACTGGCTTCTGTGAGCGCCGTATGTATGGTCTCCAGCAAAGCGGATGGTGCAATAACGGCCACGCGCCCTGTGCCGTCATCGGCGATGTACTGCTCACTCAGCTGCGCCACCACATCCGGCAGTTCGGCAATGAGGCTCGTTTCGTCTCGGTAGTTGTGCTGCTCGGCGGCATCGGGCACGTGCCGAACCGCCTGTGTGGTGGAGATATACAGCCCCTCACGGCGAGCGAACGTACTGGCCTGTTCGGAAATTTCCTGTGGATTGCGGTAGTTGATGGTCAGCTCGTTGAGATCCCAGCCATCCTGTCCGAAAATCGCGTTCATGCTCGACTCCCACCGGCGGGTGCCGCCGAGTGCGGAAGTCTGCGCAACGTCGCCTACGATCGTGAACGAGCGAGAAGGGCAGCGGCGCACCAGCATGCGCCAATCCATGGCAGTGAGTTCCTGGGCTTCGTCCACCACCACATGCCCATATGTCCATTCCCGGTCAGCGCCTGCCTTCTGTGCCAGCTCCTCGTCGTCCAAACCGTTGATGTTGTCCAACAGCATGCTTGAGGTCACAATGCCTGACCCAATGCCGGACTGGGCAAGCGTATCCTTGGCGAACTGTTCCTCTTCGCGTCGCTTTGCGTCGCGTGCAGCTTGGGCGGCGGCCTGTTTGGGGTCGGGACCCAATAATTCCATTGCCTCATCAAGCAGGGGAATGTCGGAGATGGTGAATGGCGAGCCCTTGGGACGGGTGAGCAGCTGTATCTCATGCTCGGAAAGCCAAGGGGCGAATCGTCGTAGCTGTTCGGGTTTGGCAAACATCTGATCGACGAGCCAGGTTCCGGTCATCGGCAACCATGCCAGGTTCAATGTGCGGCGTACGCGGTCGTCGAGTTTGATCTGGCCGTCAACGTCCGCTATCTCGTCGTGCCCCGGTTCGTAGTCAAGCTGTTCGATATACCGGTGGCGCAGCGCATGCAAAGCGCTGCGTACAAAGGTCTCTCGCGCTTGGTTGTGCGGCTTGCGGGTGCGCTTGGCGTCTCCTAGAGCCTGTTCCAGGTCGGCGCGAGTCATGCGCACTGTAAAGCCGTTGACGGTGACGCTGGGGAGTTGTTCCGGAATGCGTTCGCGCGCGGCTACCGCGTTGGCGATGGCGGAGGCCATGTGTTTGCGGCCCTTGATCCTGGCGACTTCAGGACTGTCTCGAACGGTGGTCTGAATGCCGGGTATGAGGTCGCTCAACGTGCGTGAAACCACGCCGGTTTCTCCCAGTGAGGGCAGCACCTGATCGATGTAATGCAGGAATGCGTTGCTGGGGCCGACGACGAGCACGCCGGAGCTTTGCAGTTTGCGTCGGTAGGTGTACAGCAGGTATGCGGCCCGGTGGAGCGCTACTGCGGTTTTGCCGGTTCCCGGTCCGCCTTGCACTACCACGGCGCCTTCTAATGGGCTGCGGATGATGCGGTCCTGCTCGCCTTGAATGGTGGCTACGATGTCGGTCATCTTGCCGGTACGTTTGGAGTTGAGTGAGGCAAGTAGTGCGCCTTCGCCGGTCAGGGTGCCGGAGCGTTGGGCGTCGCCGACCTGTGTGGAGTGCACGTCGAGCACCTCGTCTTCGATGCTGACCACGTCGCGGAATTTCAATGTGATATGGCGGCGCATCACCGTGTTGCCGTGTGCGGCTGGCGTGGCCTCGTAGAACGGCCTTGCGGCTTCGGCCCTCCAGTCGGTGAGCAGAGGCTCATGGGTTTCGCTGGACAGGCCGATGCGACCGATGTAGCGCTGCTGCCCATCGGTGTTGTCAATGCGGCCGAACACCAGTCGGTCTTCCACGGCGCGCAAGGCCGTGAGCTGGTCTTCGTACATGGTCGCGAATGAGTCCCGTTCGGTGCGCATGGTGGGCGACCCGTGGGATCCGGCTGCGCGTACGGCATCGAGGCGTGTGCGTGTCTGCTCGCGTAATGAGTCGAGTCGTGCGTAGGCTCGGGTGACGGCCTGCTGCTCGATGTTCATTTGTGACGAGTAATTCGACATGTCTGTTCCTTTACGGTACCTGTGGTTGCCGGTGTGTCGGAGCGTTGCAGAGGATGCTCCGGTGGGCTTGCGTACGGAGATTTGTTTGCGATGACGTGCGCAAAATCCGGGCAATCAAATATATCGCCTACGCCCTACGTGTGAGCGAGGGTCTGCGCTGGGCTAAGAGGGGTGTGGGAATTTTTCTGAGATATGGCAAAAAATTGAGAAATGGCAAAAATCTGAGAAATGGCAAAAAATTGTAATGAAATGGCACAGAATGGGGAGAGGTGGGGTAAAGTGGTGAGAAGTTGTTCGGATTATTGTCACAGCGGGTGAGGGGGTGCACGGTGGATCAGCTGCGAAACAGCCAGAAATCAGGCGATTCTTCGCAAGATTATGCGAGCTCAGTTCAGTCCGCCCCCACCGGCGCCATGATGAATGCCGAGTCCGTGCAGCAGCTTCAGGCTGGCGACACGCCGAACGCGGTCGAATCTGATTTCATGCCGTTGCTCCTTGGTACCTACACCCCAAAAATCGACGCCAAAGGGCGTATGGCTCTTCCTGCCAAACTGCGTGCCCAACTCGGTGAAGGCATGATGATGGCACGAGGCCAGGAACGCTGCGTGTATCTGCTGCCGCAAGCCGAGTTCCGACGCATCGCCATGCGCATTCAACGAACTTCGATGGGCAACAAGGCCGCTCGTGATTATCTGCGTGTGTTCCTTTCCGGCGCCGTCGATCAAAGCCCCGACAAGCAGGGCCGCGTGCTCGTACCGCCGATGCTGCGTGACTATGCCTCATTGGGAGACGACATCGTGGTGATTGGTGTGGGCACCCGTGCGGAAATCTGGAACAGGCAGTCCTGGGAGCAGTACCTGGCCGATAAGGAACAGGGATATTCGGACATCGCCGACGACGTACTACCAGACATGGGGTGGTGAACGCATGACAGATACTTCAGCCATTCATGCTCCGGTACTCCTCGAAGCATGTGTTGACCTCATAGCTCCGGCTCTGAACGAACCCGGCAGTGTGGTGGTGGACTGCACGCTCGGACTGGCCGGACACGCCTCCCACTTCCTGCAGGCCGCACCGCAAGCGCGGCTTATCGGCATCGACCGTGATACGGAAGCGCTGGCGTTGGCAAGCGAACGTATGGAACAGTTGGGTTTGTCCGACCGATTCACTGCGGTGCACGCGCCGTTCGACGACTTCGATGCCGTGCTGCAGGACCTCGGTGTGAGCACCGTGAACGCGGTGTTCATGGATCTGGGGCTGTCAAGCTTGCAAATCGATGAGACGGAACGTGGATTCTCCTATTCGCACGACGCGCCGCTGGACATGCGCATGGATACCAGTCAGGAACTGACCGCACAGACGGTGCTCGAACAGTACGATGCCGACGCGTTGACGCGCATCTTCCGCGACTACGGCCAGGAACGTTTCTCCCGCCCCATTGCCAAAGCCATCGTCCATGACCGTCAGGAACACCCCTTCACATCCTCCAAGCAGTTGAGCGAACTCATAGACCGTGTGATTCCGCGCGCCCACCGTGCCAAAGGCAATCCCGGCAAACGAGTGTTCCAAGCGCTCCGCATCGAAGTGAACGGCGAGCTCGACAAGCTTAAACGCACCTTGCCTCAGATTGCGTTGCACTTGGCGCCCCATGGTCGGCTGGTGGTGGAGTCCTACCACTCGTTGGAAGACAAAACCGTGAAGCGTTTCATGGCGCAGGGGCTGAATGTTGACGCCCCGGCAGACCTGCCGGTGGTGCCGCAAGAAGCCAAACCGTTCTTTGCCGAACTCACTCGTGGGGCAGTGAAAGCCGACGCTGAAGAATTGCAGCGCAACTCGCGAGCGGCCTCGGTGAGGTTGAGAGGAGTGGAATTGGTCAGACCGATTCCCGGACGATGGCAAGACGCATTCAGGCAAGCAACACAGGAAGGGGAACGGTAAATGGCGGCACCAGCACGATCGGCGCGTTCGTCGGCGGCCCCCTCACGTCACACAACCAGAGGGCAGTCCGCCCCCACACGCCCACAACTGCATGTTGTGCGTGGAGGCGCGGATAAGGCGCGCCAGGAGCATGAGCGTGGTACAGGCTTGCTGCAGTGGGCCAAGGGACGTACCGTGAGCGTCGTCAACATGGTGATTGCAGTGGCGTTCCTGTGCTTCTCGTTGTTCGGCTCGTTGGTTCTGCGCACGCAAATGGAACAAAATTCGTTCTCGCAATCCCAAGCCAGGGATAACATCAGCAAACTCAGTCAAGATGTGCAGGACGACCAGGCTCAGCTTGACCGGCTGGAAGCCAGTTTGCCGGACAAGGCCCAGCAGATGGGCATGGTGCCGCAGCAAGGTTCGATTTCTGTCGACTTAAGCGGCGCTGCTCAAGCTGCAGCACCGGCAGACGGAACCCAGGGCGA
The DNA here is from genome assembly GCF_058507935.1 of Bifidobacterium sp. ESL1130. Classification (NCBI taxonomy): domain Bacteria; kingdom Bacillati; phylum Actinomycetota; class Actinomycetes; order Bifidobacteriales; family Bifidobacteriaceae; genus Bifidobacterium; species Bifidobacterium sp. ESL1130. The sequence continues at coordinate 800,285 of NZ_CP196379.1, forward strand.
AGGCCAGCAGCCACAACAAGCACCGCAACCCGCTCAGGATGCGGGCAATGGCGGGCAGTCGGGTCAAGGGGACGCGCAGCAGGCCGGGAAGGCGAGGTAATGTTCGCCTTCTTCAACTCGTTGAAAACCAAGAAATTCGCCAAGCGAAGCCTGTCTGTCGCTCTGGTGCTTGCGGTGCTGGCGGCATTCTGTTTGGGCGAACTCGTCAGCATCCAGTTGATCAACGGCAAATCCATGGCTGCGGCAGCCGCCAAGGGCAGAACGCTTACCGTTCCCATCCACAGCCGTCGCGGCAAGATTCTCGATACCAACGGCGCGGTGTTGGCGCAAAGTCTGGAACGGTATACCATCGTGGCCGACCCTGTGGCTTCGCAGGAGTTCAAGCCCACCGATTGCACCAAGGCAACGAAAAGCTACTGCCAATCCATCGACGGCAAACCGGTGGGTGTGGACGGAGCGGCGGCGGTCGCCAGACTTATAGCCCCGGTGCTGGGCATGTCGGCAATGGACTTGGGAGCCAAGCTCAGTGTGCAGAGCCGCTACCTTATTCTGGCCAAGGATGTGGCTCCCGAAGTCAAACGCTCCATCGACAAACTCAACCTTGCCGGTGCGGTGTACGGAGAACTCAGCGAAGACAGGGTCTACACCAACGGCACCATGATGGGAGCGCTGCTGGGCGGTGTGGACGACAAGGAGCAGGGCGCCTCGGGTATCGAGCAGATGGAGAACAAGCTGCTCGACGGTACGGACGGGTACAAGCAATACCAGCAAGGCAATGGTGGCGAAGAGATCCCCGGCACCATGACCAAGTCCAAGGACGCCAAAGACGGCAGCGACGTGCATCTGACGATCGATTCCGATGTGGACTGGTACGTCAAGAAAGTGCTGACCGACGGCAAGCAGCAGTACAACGCTGATTGGGGTATTGCCGCAGTCGAGGATGTCAAAACGCATCAGATCATCGCCCTCGACGATTCCGATCAGATCGTGGCCGGTTCCCCTGATGCCAAACTCAATGTCTCACGCGCTGTCAACCAGACGTTCGAACCCGGATCCATCGGCAAGGTGTTCTCTCTTGCCGGCATGCTGCAGCTGGGATTGCATCAGCTGACGGATCAGTTCACCGTGCCCGACCACATTGACAAGACGGGTCAGGTTTTCAAAGATTCTACCGACCATGGTCTGGAACATTGGACACTGGCCGGCATTCTCCAGGAATCCTCCAACGTCGGCATGGTGATGGCCTCGGACAAGTATACGGACGCCGACCGCTACGACTTCCTCACCAAATTCGGCATCGGTGAATCCAGTGGGCTGAACCTGCCCGGAGAATCGCGGGGCACGCTCACCAACCCGCAGAGCTGGGACGGGCGAACGCGCGATACGGTGCTGTTCGGACAGGGATACGCCACCAATATCCTGCAGCTGACGAATGCCATCACCACGGTGGCCGACGGTGGTGTGTTCCACAAGCAGCAACTGGTCAAATCGGTCACCAATCCCGATGGTCATGTGGAGTCCTCGTCAACGGACGAAGGCACGCGGGTCATTGACAAGCAGGTCAGTGACCAGTTGCTCAATGCGATGGAATCCGCAGCCGATCACTATCAGAAGTTCGCCTCGGTACAGGGCTACCGCATCGCAGCAAAGAGTGGTACCGCTGAGGTGCGTGGCAACGACGGCAAACTCAGCTCAATCGTCAGCGATTGGGCGGGCGTCATTCCTGCAGACAATCCGCGGTTTGTGGTCACTGTGGTGCTCAAGAACCCGCAGGGTGCTTACGGCGGCATGACTGCGGGCCCGTTGTTCAAGCAGATAGCTGAGTTTTTGATGCAAAAGTACGAGGTGCCGACGTCTACGCCGCGCACCGACGCCATTCCCACGGAATGGTGAACCTGATGGAAGGGAGCGCATGCCATGAGTGCGGTGAATGAGGCCATGGGCCAACACCTGACATTGGGAGCGGTGGCGAACCATTGCGGTTTTGATTTGGTGCCGCCGCAGGCAGGGAACGTGACGGTTACTTCTTTGGCGGATAAGCCCGGAGACGTCAAACCGGGCGCGCTTTATATCCCGCGCACCGGCTACAGCGAAGCCGACCTGGTCTTGGCTGAGCAGCGTGGCGCATATGGTGTCTTATTGCCTCCTGAGGATCGAACCGAACTCACTGTTCCCCGGCTCAGCGCCAAGCCAAGTGCCGCGCAGATTGGAAACATTGCCTCAGACATCGCCGGTTCGCCGTCAAGCATCCTTGCCGTGTTCGCAATATGTGGGGATGATCCCGATGAGACACAGGCCCAAGTGGTGCGTCTGGCCGACTTCCTCCATGACTTGGGCAATCCGGTAGGAGTGTTGAGCGCGGCCGGTTCTTCGTCCCTTGAGAGAACCTTGAACATGGAGTACCCGTTGAGTATCTTAGGAGTACAACACATGTTGTCGGTGTGCTTGGAAGACAGTGCAACGGCGGTGGTGATCTCTGCGGATGCGCAGACTTTGGCGGCCGACGCCTTGCAAGGTGTGAGTGTCGACGTGCTTGGCACGGGTCTTAAACTCGTCGATGTCACGCCGCGGGAGCTGGTTTCGGCGGTGTGTGCCCGTTATGGGTTCAGCGTCGGTGAGGGCTTCAAACTCACGCAGGTGGGTGAGGAGGCGAGCTGGATGGCCTCCCAGGCACCGACGTCGAGCGGCGTGGATTCGCTGCGTAGTCGCCGCAGGCTTGCGTTGGCGATCGCCATGGCGTTGAGCGCTGGAGTGAGGCGCGGCAACATACGCAGCGCGTTGCGCGTGGCGCAGGAGATGCGGTAGGAAGTTTCGGGGAAAGAGGTTCGGCCATGATGGCGATGAGCGTGGAGCAGATCGCTCGCAGCGTTGACGGTACGGTGGTGCCGCCTGAACATGGCGAGGTGCCTGCGGGAGCTGTGGCCACGACGGTGGTCGCGGACTCTCGGCAGATAGCTCCGGGTACGGTATTTGTGGCCATTGCCGGGGAACGGGTGGATGGTCATGACTATGTGCCGGGCGCAGGGGCCAAAGGTGCTGTGGCGGCGTTGGTGAGCCGGGCAGTGCCGGGAGCTGACGTGACTCAGATTGTGGTGGGTGGCGAACCCCCGCAGCAGGCTGTGGATGGGGAGTCGGTACGCGCGCGTACCGCCGAGTATGAGATTGAACATGAACCCACCGTGCGTGCGCTCGGGCGTTTGGCACGAACGAATCTTGAACTCAGGCGTGAGCTGCCGGGGGCGTTCTCGATCATCGGCATCACCGGATCGGTCGGCAAGACGACCACGAAAGACATGCTCAACGCTCTGTTGGAGCCTGAAGGACCCACGGTTGCGCCCGTCGGCTCGTTCAATAACGCTATCGGTCTGCCACTCACCGCGTTGCAGGTAGGAAGCGACACACGGTTCCTGATTGCCGAGATGGGAGCCAACCATGTTGGTGAAATCGCGAATCTGGTGAGCATTGCCCCTCCTGATGTCTCGGTGGTGCTCAAGGTCGGCGTGGCGCACGTCGGCGAATTTGGTTCTGTGGAACGCATCGCACAGGCAAAAAGTGAAATCGTGCAGGGATTGCGCCCTGGTGGGGTGGTGGTGCTTAACGCCGAAGATGAGCGCGTGGCGGCTATGAGTGCCCTTGCTCCGGGTGATGTGCTGTGGTTTGAGGTCGGTGCGGATAAGGATTCGGAACGCACTCGCGCCGCTGGAAGTACGGTCTGGGCAAGAGACGTAGCTACTGATGAACTCGACCGAGCTAGCTTTACCCTGCATACTGCGCAAGGACAGGTACCCGTATCGCTTGGCATACCGGGGGCGCATAACGTTGCCAACGCACTTGCGGCAGCCGCGGTGGCTCTGTATTTCGAGGTTCCGTTTGCTGCCATAGCGCAACGCCTGCATGCGTTGGCACACATCAGCCCACACCGTATGGCACTGTCTCATGTAGATTTGCCGGGCGCTTCATTTACGTTGATTGACGATTCGTACAATGCCAATCCTGACTCGGTACACGCCGGTCTCACCGGTCTGATGCGTTGGAGAGGTGAGTGCGAGAACCCTTACCGTATCGCGGTGTTGGGAGCCATGCTCGAGCTGGGCGAGGATGAAATTGACCTGCATGAGCGCGTGGGGCGGGACGCTGTGCAGATGGGAGTCGACGCCTTGGTGGCAGTGGGAAGCCAGAGCGATGAGCACTTTGATTCCTTGGCATCGAGCTTGGCGAATGGAGCCTCGGCGCTGGCTGCGGCACCGTCTGAACGCCGGAGTACCCCCGTTGTGGTGAAATTAGTGCATAGTGCACAGCAGGCCGATCGGGTGGTAGCACGATTGGCCGCAGCCCATCCGGGCACTGTGGTGCTGCTCAAAGGTTCGCATTTTTCTGGGTTGAGCGCCCTGGCGGAACAGTGGCAGCCATACGGCACCCCGTGGGAGCGCCGCGGCACGGCAACGGAACGAGTGTGAAGAAAATGGAGTTGGAGCGTTGATTTCCCTCATCTTAGGCATCGCGGTGTCACTGCTGGTGGTCATTGTTGGCACCCCGCTGCTCATACGCTTGGTGCACCGTATGAACTACGGCCAATACATTCGCCAGGACGGCCCCAAGTCACATCAGGTCAAGCGTGGCACTCCCACCATGGGCGGCCTTGTCATCATCTTGGCGGTCCTCGCCGGTTGGGGGGCTTCCGCACTCTACCGTTTCTTTGCCCGCGGTCAAGCACCTTCTTGGTCCGCTGTGCTGGTGCTCTACGCCATGGTCTCCATGGGTCTGTTGGGCTTTATCGACGACTTTGCCAAGGTGCGCAAAAAGCAGAACCTCGGACTTTCGGTAAAAGCCAAGTTCATCGGCCAGTTCATCTTCGCCACCATCTACGCGGTGTTGGCGCTTATTCTGCCCACCCAGTCCGGGTTCCCCAGCGCTCAGGCGGGTATGAGCTTCATCGAGAAGCCGTTCTTCAGTTTCGAGTTCGCCGGCAAGGCTGTGGCCATCATCATCTTCGTGATCTGGGTGAACTTCCTGATGACCGCTTGGACCAACGCCGTCAACCTGACCGATGGGTTGGATGGTCTTGCCGCCGGTTCCTCAATGATTTCGCTCTTCGGCTACGCACTCATTGCCTTCTGGCAGAGCTACCATTTGAAGGGAGCCGGTCATCCCGGCTATGCGTATGCCGTCTCTGATCCGCTTGACCTGACCATCATCGCCGCCTGTGCGGCCGCCGCCTGCTTCGGGTTCCTGTGGTACAACTCCAACCCGGCTACCATCTTTATGGGAGACACCGGTTCGTTGGCCCTGGGCGGCCTGTTTGCGGCTCTTTCCATCGCCACACACACTGAGTTCCTGGCCGTGATCATGGGCGGTCTGTACGTGGTGGAAGCCATGAGCGACGTGATTCAGGTGGGATGCTTCAAGCTCACGCATAAGCGTGTGTTCAAGATGGCACCCATTCATCATCATTTCGAACTCAAGGGGTGGAACGAGTCGAAGGTCGTGGTGCGCTTCTGGATGGTGGAATTCATCTTCATGCTCATTGCTGTGGTTATCTTCTATGGGGACTGGGTGTCAAAATCCGGCCCGTTGATTTTCTAACGGTCGGAATTCATATATAACAGGTAAACACATAGAGCGGATACGAGGCGAACTCATGAATTTTTCTTCGATGACGGTACTGATCGCCGGTCTCGGCGTCTCCGGTCGCGCTGCGCGCAGTGTGCTGCTTGGTCGTGCCAAACGAGTGATCACCGTGGATGAGAGCAACAGCCGAGCCAATCTGCACTCGTTCATCGAAGTGGATTGGAATACGATTGACTTGGTGGTGGTATCCCCGGTATTCACTCCGCGAGAGGCGTTCATACTGCATGCGCAGAGCCGTGGAATACCGGTCATCAGCGAAGTAGAACTGGCGTGGCTGCTCAGAGCGGACACCACCAGGACCGGTGTTCCGGCACCGTGGATCGGCATCACCGGAACCAACGGCAAAACCACCACCACACAGATGGTGTCGTCCATGATGGAAGCCCAAGGTCTTGTGGCTCCAGCCGTGGGCAACATCGGCAAGGCGGTGAGCCTGTCTGCGGCAGACCCGGGAGTCGACGCACTGTGCGTGGAGTTGAGTTCGTTCCAGATGCATTTCACCGACTCGTTGGAACTCGACTGCGCCGCCATCACGAACATCGCCGCCGATCATCTCGATTGGCATGGTGGGATGAGCCAGTACGCCGCAGACAAAGCCAAAGTGTTCCAGCATGTCAAGCGAGTACTGGTGTTCAACGCGGATGACGAACGAGTCAGCCAAGCCGCCCAAGCCGCCGTGGTAGCCCCCGGGTGCAAAAAGGTGGGCTTCACATTAGGGCGCCCTGCTGAAGGGCAAATTGGCGTGAGTGGCGGAAAGATTGTGGATCGCAGCGGTTTGTCAGGTGAACCGCATTCTGTGAAGGATGATATTCCCGAGAGTCTTGCCGCTCGACTGGGGCAACGGTACGGAAACGACGACAACGATGAGGACTACGCCATCGCTTCCGTCACGGATTTCCCTGGCCTGTGCGAGCCGGATGGGACGGTCTATCCTCATCTGCTTGCCGACGCATTGACCGCACTGGCGCTGGCCTTGGGCGCGGGCGCGAATGTGGATGCCTGTCTCGAAGCGCTGCGCCGATTCGCTCCGGGAGATCACCGCATCGAGACGGTGGCGCAGCTGGATACGCTCTTGGGAGCCACCATCAGCTTCGTCGACGATTCCAAAGCCACCAACGCCAGCGCAGCTGCGGCTTCGCTCAAATCATATCCGGAACATTCCGTGGTATGGATTGCCGGTGGATTGCCTAAAGGAGGCGAGTTCGGCGACCTGGTGCGTGAGGTTGCCGACCGGCTCAAGGCGGTTGTGGTGATCGGTGTCGACCAGCAACCCATGAGGGATGCGTTGGAGGCTCAAGCGCCTAGGCTTCCGGTCACGTATATCAGTCCGGACGAGCCCAGCGATAGCGTCATGAATCACGCCGTGCAGGCTGCTGGACAGTATGCGCTTGGTTTGGGCATACGTCCAGGGACGGCGAGTGCCACTGTGCTGATGGCGCCGGCGTGTGCCTCCATGGATCAGTTCGCGTCGTACGCGCAGCGTGGAGAGCGTTTCTGCGCTGCGGCGAAGCATTGGGTGTATACGCATGAGTGAACGCTTTGCCGGGCTCGGTCGTCGTTCCGCCAGTGTGCGTGGGGGAAAAGCCAAAGCTGAGGATGCTGAGCCCAGAAATACGGTAGATGGTGCAGACAGTACGCAGAAGGCAGACGATGACGCGTACGCCGCATATACCGGCTGGCGCAGTCTGATCAACCCTATCTGGTGTTATTACGGATTCATGCTCATTGTGGCCGCGCTGACGGTATTCGGTCTGGTCATGGTGTTCTCGAGTTCCTCCGTACGCATGATTTCCGTTGGTGCCTCACCGTGGAAGCAGGCGCTCAACCAGCTTGTATTTTGCGTGCTGGGAGTGGTGCTTGCCGTGGTGGCCGCGCGTATCAAGGCGCGCAATTACCGTCGTCGGGGCATGTTGTTCGTGATGTTTGCCATAGGCCTGCAGTTGCTCACCATGTCTCCCTTGGGTGTGAGCCGCAACGGCAACACCGGGTGGATTGCATTGGGGCCGTTGACTTTGCAGCCGGCTGAGGTGATGAAGCTGGCATTGTGCATGTGGCTGCCGGCAGCCATGCGTGACTCGAACAGACGCAGCAAAAAGCTTGGCATACGCGCCTATCTGCTTCCGGTGGTCGTTTTTGTTGTGTGTTTGGGTGCCGTCATGATGGGTAAGGATCTCGGTACGGCGATGATTCTGATCTTCATTGGTGCCGTGGCGTTCCTTATCGGCGGTTTCCCGGGCAAGTGGCTGGCCGGTGCCAGTCTGGTCGTCGTCGTGTTCGTGGCTGCGTTCGTGCTCAACAGCCCCAACCGCAAGCAGCGTATCCTCGCCGCCTATCAGGATTGCAATTCGGATTCGGCGCTTGATGTGTGCTACCAGTCGGTGCATTCCAAATACGCAATGGCCTCGGGCGGGTTGTTCGGCGTAGGTATCGGTAATTCGCGTGAGAAGTGGAATTACCTGCCCGAAGCGCACAACGACTTCATCTTCGCCATCATCGGGGAGGAAACCGGGTTCATCGGTGCGACGATTGTGGTGCTGCTGTTCGTGGCGTTGGCATGGTGCATGTTCGTTCTGGCTTTGCAGAGCAGCAACCGTTACACGGCCATGGTGCTCATTTGCGAGGCGGTGTGGATTGTGGGACAAGCGATGGTCAACATCATGGTCGTGGTCGGCTTGCTGCCGGTGATGGGAGTGCCGTTGCCTTTCGTCTCGGCAGGAGGTTCCTCGCTGGTGATGTGTCTGATTGCCGCCGGTGTGGCTGTCAGCATGATGCGTGAGCAAAAGCATGTGAAGGCCAACGTTGCCGCACGCAGCGTGTAGCACAATGCTGTTCGAGTATGGGCGGACATGGTGTTTGCGCCGCCAGCGTGCCGGTGGCGGGCATAGGCCATAATGGAAGTTGGTATAGGTTCACAGGCAGCGGTTCTCCCGCAGGTTCGTGGTAGTGGAGGCAGATTGATGAAGCATATTGTGCTCGCAGGTGGTGGTACGGCAGGTCATGTCAACCCGCTGTTGAGTGTGGCTGCCTCGATTGCCAAGCTTGACCCGTCGGCTCAGGTCAGTGTGATTGGCACTGCGGTTGGTCTGGAGCATGATCTTGTGCCTGCTGCCGGCTTTGAGCTCGACGCGGTAGATAAGCTGCCTTTCCCTCGTCGGCTCAACAAGGCGGCACTGCGTTTCCCCTCGCTGTGGCGCAGGGAGCAAGCGCAGGTTCGTGCCATTCTGGAACGGCGTCAGGCCGATGTGGTGGTTGGCTTCGGCGGCTATGCGTCTGCGCCTGCCTACACGGTGGCCCATAAGATGGGTCTGCCGATTGCGGTGCATGAACAGAATGCCAGAGCAGGCATGGCGAACAAGCTGGGCAGCAGATGGGCTTCCTTTATCGGTACGGCATATGTGGGCACCGGTCTGAAGCCGGCACAGGGTGCACGGATGCAACGTGTAGGTTTGCCACTGCGTCCGGCCATCGCAGCGCTGTGCGAATCGTTCGAACACGATAGACGGGCTGCAAGGGTAGAAGCTGCACAGGCTTTGGGCTTGGACCCGACCCGCCCGGTGGTTGTGGTGACCGGAGGGTCGCTGGGAGCGTTGAGCGTCAACCGTGCGGTGGCTGCGGCGGCACCCGAACTGTTGGATGTAGCGCAGGTGGTCCACTTGACCGGTAACGGCAAGGCTGATGAGGTGCGCGCTGCGGTGAGTGGCGTTCTCGGGGAAGGCGCGGTAAACGATCTTGACCCAGCTCATGCCGGGCTCGGTGATTATCATGTGGCACCATACCTTGAGCGTATCGATTTGGCGTTTGCCTGTGCGGATTTGGTGATATGCCGTTCCGGAGCCGGATCGGTCAGTGAACTGACGGCGCTCGGGCTTCCCGCCGTATATGTGCCGCTGCCCATTGGCAATGGCGAACAGCGGTTCAACGCTGAGCCGGTGGTGCAGGCCGGTGGCGGTCTGATGGTGTCTAATGAGGCATTCACTGCCGCTTGGGTGAAACAACATGTTCCCGGCATGCTGGCGGATGTGCAAGCTTTGCATGCCATGGGTAGTCAGGCTTGGGAATACGGCATTCGCAACGCTGCCGATGTCATGGCACAGGAGGTGCTCCGTTTGGCAGGTGAGACTGGTGCCGTAACGCCTGAACGCATCACACTGGTCCCTGCCCAGCAAGGGTTTGACCAGAAAACCCGATTGGAAGATTTGGGACATACCCATTTCATCGGTATCGGCGGCTCTGGCATGAGCGTGCTGGCCGAGATGCTGCACGAGCGTGGCGTCGAGGTAAGCGGTTCCGACCGTGGATCTAACGCAAAGACCAAACGTCTACAGGATCTCGGCATCACAGTGCAGTTCGGCCAGCAGGCCGAGCATGTCTCCGGTGCTCGCACCGTCGTCTATTCCAGCGCCATCAAACCTGACAATCCGGAGATTGTGGCGGCGGCTCAAGCCGGGGCGCACATCGTGCACCGCAGCGATATCCTGGCGTTGCTGATGGACGGTAAACGTGCGGTGAGCGTGGCCGGTGCCCACGGTAAGACCACAACCAGCTCCATGCTGGCGCACATGCTTACCCATGCAGGTCGGGGCAGTCTGTCCGACCCGAGTTACGCGATCGGCGGTTCAATCCAGTCCTTGGACGGCGAGGCCATTGACGGCGGTCATGCCGGCACAGGCGACGTGATGGTGGCTGAATCGGATGAGTCGGACGGCAGCTTCGAAAAGTACCGTCCGGATATCGCCCTGATAACCAACGCGGAAGCTGACCATCTGGATTTTTACGGTGATGCCGATCGCTATCGCAAAGCATTCGTGGAATATGCCGGTCACGCCAAACGCAATGTGGTGATGTCGGTGGACGATGAAGGCGCGCAGGCATTGCTGCGCTCCCTTCCTCGCGAGGTGATTTCGAAGACCATCGCCTACACCACCGAATCGGCAACCACCGCACAGACGTTGCTGCGCGGCACAACGGGCAACGACGAGAACAATGATGCAGGCTTGACGGTAGTTCATATCCTCTTGGACCAAGAGCAGGATGGCACCGGCCGGGAACAGTTCACCGTGGAGCTTCCGGCAGGCTTTGCCGGTTGTGACGGTGATGACGAGAGGCGCGTCGTGGTTGACCTGCAGGTGCCCGGGGCACACAATGCGCGCAATGCCACAGGGGCGATTATCTGCGCTGCGTTGCTGGGCATGGACGTTGACGCTGCGGCACAGTCGCTGTCTGGTTTCATGGGGGCTTCTCGACGATTCGAATCCAAAGGGCGCGCTTATGGAGCAGAAGTAGTCGATGATTACGCCCATCATCCCACTGAGATCCAGGCCTTGCTCACCGCAGCACGCCGCAGGTACCCGCACGCCGCCATTCGCGTGCTGTTCCAGCCACACCTGTTCTCGCGTACCGCGTTCTTCACCCACGAGTTTGCCAGTGCGCTGCGTTTGTCCGACGATGTCATCGTCACTTCGATTTTCCCTGCCCGCGAGCAATCGGCTGATTTCCCCGGTGTGAGTGCTCAAACCTTGGTGGATGAGGTGCAACGGCAACAATCCGAACAGCACGGCGACTATAGTGCATCTGCTGCAGGCTCGCACGCTATAAGTCCGTACGTTGCCGGTACGGAACCTGAACGCGACAAGACAACGGCAAGCACTGCCGGCAAGACGAATATCGCGATGGTCGCCGACATGCGTGAAGGTGCCAAAATGCTCGCCTTGCGGGCGCAGCCAGGAGATGTGCTGCTGACAGTAGGAGCCGGGGATATTACTGACATGGGGTCGGTGATGCTGGCGGTTCTCCAATCGCGTGAACATAGCGGTGGCGTTGCCGCAGAGGCAGGGCATCACGAAGAGGCAGAGCGTCGCCAAGAATCAAAAAGTATCGAACAGGCAGAACGTCGCGAAGAGATACACAATGCCAGTGAGCATGAGGGAGTGCGCTGATGGCGCGCAAGCACCAGCGAACGGCGTCACAGGCACGTGTAGCACAATCTCGCCTGCAGGAGAGCGGAGTCGGTCGAGATCAGCGCCGCAGTGCAACCGCGAAAGATACCGGCAAATCCAAGGGTGAGCGTTCTTCTCGTACGCGCGACTCGGATTCTGTTGCACTTGTGGTGGGGGATTCCTCGTCACGGTCTTCTCAGCCTGCACAGTCCCGTCGTTCTCGCTCAAGTCGTTCGCATTCCTCGTCTTCGAACAGTTCACCAGCCCGGTTGAGCGCTTCGGCACAAGGTCGTTCCAGAACCATCGACTACGGTGAAAGCCAAGGGTTCCCAGACGTTCGTGCCCTTGACGGCGAAGATTTGGTGGCTAAGACCCTCAGCCAGACCTCAGGTCCCTTGGGAGTGGTGTCGCGTCCCAAAGTGGTGGATTTCAACGCTCGTCTCAAGGAGCGCAAGCAGGCGAACCGTAGGCGTGTGATGGTGCGTGTATTTGCCGTACTGGGTGTGCTGGCTGCAATTGCCGCCATGGTGTGGCTGCTCCTGTTTTCACCGGTGTTCATACTTGAGCCTCAAGAAGTCAGTATCGCTGGCAACAATGCTTGGGTAAGCGAGCGTCAGATTACCGCCATCACCAGCAAGCAGACGGGAAAATCGCTGTTTTTGGTGTCGACGGATGATATCGCCGCGCAACTCGATGGTATTCCTGGAGTAACCAAAGCCCAAGTGGACAAGCATTACCCGAAGAGTCTGAGTGTGGAGGTCCATGCCCAGGAGCCTGCGGCGCTGCTCAAAACTCCTGATGGCAAGTCCACGGCTGTGGACGGAGAGGCGCGTGTACTGAATTCGGTCGTCAACACACCCGTTGAAGGTATTCCCGTCATCGAAACCGGCAGTGTGGATGAAGGATTGAAGAATCGTGCAGTGCAGCAGGCATTGAAGATTCTCAACCAGATGCCCAAGCAGATGCGACAGCGAGTTTCAAAGGTTACGGCACAAACGCAGGATTCCGTCACTACGGAAATCGACAACGGTGGGCGTGTGATTGTGTGGGGTGATGCCTCGCAGATCAAGCTCAAGCTGGCAGTGGTCGATAAAATCGTGAACGATCCGACCAAAATAGGGGACAAGCATCAGGTTGATGTGTCGGCACCGTTGCGTCCGATTATCAAGTAGGACATGCATATGAGTGCGGTTGGTGGCAGTCTCTCCTCCCAGCCGCCGTTGCACATGGTGATCAAGTAGACCCCGTGTATAAGGTGCAGTTGGGGCGATCTCGTCTCCCGGCTGTGGCTATGTCTGGTTATCAGGTAGACCGTGTATAAAGTGCGGTTAGTGGGCGCCGTCTCCCAGCCGCCGTTGCATCTGGTTATCAAGTTGACTCGCATACAAGGTGCAGCCGGTAGATGTTTTGTCTCCCAGTTGCGGTTGTGGCCGATCATCAAGAGTCCCGTATGTAAGGTGCGGTAATGGCAATCCTTCTCCCTGCTGCAGTTGCGCCAGATTATCAAGCGTCCCGCGTATAAGGCGGTCCATATGAAAGGCCTATGAGACTGCCTATATGAAATTACCCTTATGAGACTGCTTATACGAGGGCAGTCTCATAATGCTGCGATGCGTGCCAGAGAACTCGAACGCTTTTATTCTCCGCCTTTGAAACCAAGCTGACGCCACGCCTCGTAGATGGCGATCGACGCACAGTTCGTCAGATTGAGCGAGCGCAGGCTCGGGCGCATGGGCAGACGCACCTGCTCGGCCACATGCGGACCGGCCATGATGTCCATCGGGTCGGGAATGTCTCCCGGTTCCGGCCCGAAGAGCAGGATGTCGTCCGGCCTATATTCGACCTCTGTATAGTTTTTGGTGGCATGCGCGGTGAATGCGATGATGCGTGAGTTCGGCATGGAGTTCACCAAGTCGTCAAAGTCAGGGTGCAGCACCACGTGCGCCATGTCGTGGTAATCCAGTCCGGCTCGGCGCAGTTTGGTGTCGCGCAGGTTGAATCCGAGCGGCTCCACCAGATGCAGGATTGTGCCGGTCACGGCGCACAGACGAATGGCGGAACCGGTGTTGCCGGGGATGCGCGGCGAGTAGTAGCACAGGTGAGGGGTGACTGTGGGGGTGGCGGCGGCCTCATGGGCGCTCATCATTGCGTCGGTCACATTGATCGGGTTGCCATGCGCGTCGGTGACCAGCTCGTCGGGCCCGTAGTTCGACTTGCGATAGCCATATTCGTACATATCGCTTACCTTGGCTTGCGGGTCGGTTTGCAGATCGGCTTGCGGTCCTGCCGCAGAGTCCGTCTGTGAATGCACGGTGGCATCGACCTGTTTGCTGTGCGCCGGTTGTACGGCGGAATCTGCTTGTCCACTGTGTGTCGGTTGCATGGAGGTGCCGGCTTGTTCGGCATATTTCGGTTGTATGGCGGTGTCCGTCTGCCCGTCTTGTTTTGAGTGCTGTTCGTTCATGTGCTCAAGTGTCATATCCCCAAAATATCGCCGTGAACCGACAGACTAACGGGTGGATTTACGAACGAACGCAACCAAACCGTCGCTGAGCTCCACTGAGCGTCGTTTCTGTTGCGTTTGTTGGTGAGGTTGCAGCGTTTCCGTCGCTGAAGTGCCACTGAACGTCGGTTTGGTTGCGTTTGTAGGTCGTGTCGCAACGTTTCCGTCACTGATATCGTCTCAGCGTCGTTTCTGTTGCGTTGTTGGTGCTGCTGCGATGCTTCCGTCGTTGGACGTCGATGAGTGTAGACGAGTGTTGTTGGGTGACGGTTTGGTTACGTTTGTTGGTGGTGTCGCAACGTTTCCGTCACTGAGTGCTGCTGAGTGTCGGTTCTGTTGCGTTTGTTGGTGAGGTTGTAGCGTTTCCGTCGTTGAGCGCTGCTGAGTGACGGTTTGGTTACGTTTGTTGATGGTGGCGCAGCGTTTCCGTCGCTAGGAGGGTATCAGCGACGGAAACGCTGCTGCATCATGAGGAGTGAAGATTGGTGTGGCGGTTGCTATGTTGTGGGGCTGGTGTGATCATTGGTGAATCGTGAGATATGACGGTTAATAGTTAGTGGGTCGTGGGATGTGGTGGTTGGCGTCGTGATTGTTTCGTTGTTGGTGTGACGGTTAGTGGGTTGTGAGGTGTGGTGGGTTGTGAGGTTGCTGGGTTGTGGGTTGTGAGGCGTGGATGAGGTGTGGCAGTTGATGCGTTGGTAAGTGCGGTGATGGGGGTGCGCGACCGAGATGGCGGAGTCTGCGCTATTGGACAGATAGCGCTGTTAGCAATTGCACAATATGCCGGCTCTTGTTTGATGTTGTTTGGTGACGACTTACGGCACAATAGGGGTGTGCCCCAGACCAAACCTCAACGAACGCCCCAATCAGTGACTGAGCCACAGCTATCTACTAAATCAGTGGCCCAGCCCCAACCGGCAGCCAAATCAGTGACCAAACCTCAACGAACGGTACCACCGTCATCATTGCGCCACATTCGCACCGGTCTGTTCGCTTGGTGGCAGGAGCATGCGCGTGACCTGCCATGGCGCTTCGGCCGCACAACACCGTGGGGCGTGCTGGTCTCGGAGGTGATGAGTCAGCAGACCCAGATGAGCCGTGTGGTGCCCTACTGGCAGGCATGGATGGAAGTATGGCCCACACCGCAGGCGCTCGCCAAGGCCAGCACAGCCGAAGTGATCACCGCGTGGGGCAAGCTTGGGTATCCGCGTCGTGCGCTGCGATTGCAGGAGTGCGCCCGCGTGGTGAGCGACCAGTATGGCGGGGAGTTGCCGCAGACCTATGACGAACTGGTTTCACTGCCAGGCATCGGCGATTACACAGCCAGCGCAGTGTTGAGTTTCGCGTTCCACCGCAAAGCGGCTGTGGTAGACACCAACATTCGTCGCGTGCTTTCTCGCGTATTCCTGGGCGAGGAATCCTTGGGTGGTTCCGCCACGCCGCGGGAACGGAAACTGGCACAGGAAGTGCTGCCTCGAGATAGGCAGGCAGCCGAGCACGATGATGTTGTGAAAGGTGCTTCACACGGCATGAAGCACCGGCCGAGTTCGTGTACCAGCAATGAGCCGGAAGGCATCGCTAAGCCAGAAGGTACCGTTGACATTACGGAAGATACCTCATATGCAGTGAAGCACCGGCCGAGTTTGTGTACCGGTAATGAGCCGGAAGGCATCGCTAACATTACGGACGACGCCGCGTGCGGTTCGGCCGTCCCCGCGAGCGTGACCTGGAATCAGGCAATCATGGAACTTGGCGCACTGGTGTGCACGGCGAAAAGCCCGATGTGCCAAGAGTGCCCTATCGCCGACTCGTGTGCGTTCCTGGCCGCTGGCAGACCGCACTTGGGGGAGAAACGAACCCGCCCGAGGCAGCGTTTCCAAGGCACTAATCGGCAGGTGCGCGGGAAGATACTCGATGCGCTGAGAGGTTTGGAACAGACGAACGGCACATTGCCTCGCACCAGTGTGGAAGCGCTGTGGGACGACCGGGTGCAGCTCGACCAGTGTGTCGCCTCGCTTGACGAAGACGGCCTTATCGTGATTCATCCGGACCGTTCGCTCAGCCTGCCACGCTGAATTCGTACGCAGCGCTAGACTGGGCAACATGGTTTCGCAATCCCAACATCCTCACCGTCCTCGTTCCAAAGGTCGTGGTAGTTCAATGGCCTCATCGGCAGGTTCCTCCGCACGCACCGGGCAAGAGGGGAAGCGTAAGGGAACGGCGCCCGCGGCGAAGCAGTCCGGTGCTGCGAACCGCTCGGATACGGCAACGCGAAGCATGAACGCCGTGTATTGGCGCCGTCGCATTGTGGTTGTGATAGCGCTTGTGGCGGTGTTGGCAGTGGTGGCGTGGAGTGTATACAGCTTGGGGCGTGGCGTGGTTGCTGCCTCGGCAGTGGCTGACGGGCGCAGGACTTCGACGCTGATACGCGACGCCGTACCCACACCGGATGGTGGTGGCTCGGCTGCGCAGACTTCCGCTCAGGTCAACTCGTCCAAGGCGCCGAAATATTGCAATGCCGACCATGTCACGCTTGAGCTGCAGGCGGATGTGCAGAGCGCACCGTTGGCCGGGTCGGTGAAATTTAATGCCACCGTGCGTCACAAGGGTTCCGGCAGTTGCCTGGTTGACGCGTCCGATGCTTCGCGAGTGCTGACCATCACCTCGGGTGACGACACCGTTTGGCAGTCGAACGTATGCCCGTCAGCTCCGCGCAAGCTGCTCATGGCGAGCGTGTCAGATATGAGCACCGATACTCAGGCCATCGTGTGGAATGCCGACCGCACCGGCACGCAATGCAAGGATGACAGCGTGCTGCCGCGAGTGGACCGTGGCACGTACGTGGCGCAGCTCAGTCTCAAGGACCATCCGCAGATAGTGAGCAACAAGGTTACCGTCAGCATCATTTGAGTTGATTTGAGTTGGGGACCAGGGTAGGTATTGGCCTATCGCAGGATATGTGCTCTGCGCTAGGCAAAAGGACGTTACAGTGCTTGATTGCTGATTACTGATTGTTATTGCCGACACGCTTATTGCGTGTCGTTTCACATCCATGTTCTGCTGCTGGAGAACTGTGTAGTTGAGTTCATAGAAGAATAAACAACAGCGATACCCATGGAGTGAAAACATGAGTAAAACGCAAAGGTGTAGCGCCTGCTGTTCTGTCTTGTGATAACCAATGATGATGAGGTGTACATGGTCAACACGGTGGAGTTGGAACACGTAGATTTTGGATATAAAAAGGATGCTCTGATCTACCGTGATTTGAATCTGTCTTTCGGTGTCGGCTTATATGGTCTGCTTGGGTCGAACGGTGCGGGGAAAACAACGTTGATGAACCTGATTGCCACACTGTCACAGCCTTCAACAGGTGTGGTATCCATCGTGGGCAATACGACAGGGGAGCGCCGCTCAAGGGCGGAAGCCAGAGCACATGTTGGCTATTTGCCGCAGCATTTTGAGATGATGAACGGTTCGACACTGCTGCATAATGTGCGTTATGCCGCCTGGACCCGCGGTTTGAGCGTATCGCAGTCTGATAGGGCCGCACGCCGCGTTATTGCCGAGGTGGGATTGAACGATGAAATCAACAAGAACGTGCGTCAGCTTTCTGGTGGTATGCGCCAGAGGGCGGGCATGGCATGTGCAATGGTGAACCGACCTGACGTGTTGATTTTGGATGAGCCGACGGTGGGACTTGACCCGATACAGCGAGTTGCCGTAAGAGATTTGTTTGACGCTTATGCACAGGAACATACGGTGATTATCAGCACTCACTTGGTTGAGGACCTTGCCGCAATCGCCGGTCGTGTTCTGGTGATCGATCATGGGCGCGTGCTCATGGAAGGTTCCGTGGACGATTTGGCGATGTACGGCAGCGACGACGATGCCACGATGACGGTCTGGGAATCAGGCTATCGCAACCTGATGGAATCCTCACAGGCGCATATATAGATAACGGGGCGCAGTACCGAGACACCGCCCGTATTGAGAAACGGAAGAGAATGGCAACGAAGGCAGCACACGCGCATAGCGGTTCGCGCATGGGAACCGTCCGAACCATGATATGGACGCTGACTCCGGTCAGTGTGATGACGTTGTTCGCTGCAATGCTTGTGTACCCATTGGCATTGTGGCTTTCGTATCGCAGCATGCCGAGTCTGTCGAATCTCACCTTTCAACTGTCGTTTGCGCACATTGTTCCCGATATTGTCGCAGGCATGTTCGCTGCATGGTTCAGCTCTAGAATCTCAAGCAATGGCAGTGTGGTCGGTGCACCTTGGATTGCCGGTGTCCCTCTGCGTCGTAATGCCGTGCCGATGCTCAAGATAGTGTTCCTTGCGGGAGTGTTCTTTGCTGTCTCTGTCGTGCCTATGGTGATGACGTGTGAGGAGATAGGCACCTTCTCTGACATTCCTTGGGCGTTGATTGCGTCCGGTTGCCTTGTAGTGATGAGCATGGCGGCAATGGGATACGTGGTCGGGAGACTGACCGGCAGTCGGTGGTCGACGGTGATTGTTGGTGTCATCGTGGTTGTTGTGGATTGGGTTGGCGTGTTTCTACTGCAATACCCTTTTACCGACTCTGGAGTACAGGCATCTTCTTGGGGTGACAGCAAGGCGCTCGTGTTCCCGATTCTTCCCGGCACGGCAGGGGAGCCTGGCATGAGGTTGTCTTCAGCTGCTCTGATGTGGCAAATATTGTTCCGTGTGGTTCTTATTGCCGTCTGCGTTGCAGCGTGTGTGTGGTATGAGGCATCATGGCGTGAGGGAATTGCCGTTAAAGCTGTCGCATTGGCATCATTCTTAGTGGTTATAGCACTGGTGTCTGTAGGAGTCAGCTCGTTTGGTCCGAAGGTGTGGCGCAGGGCGGAACCATTTACACCGGTATGCGAAAGCGGTGCCAAAGCCAAGATTGCCGTCTGCTCATATCCAAGCGATGCACTCAAACGCAAGCAGTATATGAAGTATGTCGATTCCGTTGCCCAATGGGGCATGGGAAGTGACGTACATGATGATTTTGTTGTGTTGTTGGGCAATGCGTTCGTGCCGGCGACGCGTGGCGGGCAATGGAACGTGGATGGCCGCGGAAACGACATGATTCGCCGACTGGGCTCCAACGTAATCCGATTGGATTCGGACGCTGACGGTCCAGCATCCAATTTCAGCGAGTTCACCAAGCAGTATACCGATGCCATGAATGCCGGTGCTGCTGACAAAGACGCTCCATCGGCGCATGAGCAGCAAGGCACAGACAAGGAGACTCTGGACACTGCGGATCGTATATGTGATTACATCAATGCGGTTCTACCTCAGCGAATGTCTGATTTGGCGGCATATGAGGCCACCGGGGAGTCCACACGAACCTATATCGAGGGATATAGCGGCAAAGACAAAGTACATACCGTTCTGGCCGAGGTGGATGATAGCGGGTTCCGAGCGTTCTACCAGCGTCATCATCAGCAGATTCAACAGCGCACCTTGACGGCTGAAGATGTGCTGCATGACAATATCGCTCAAGAAGTGAAAGATTGATCTATAATCATGGCAAAACATCGTAGACAGCAGGATCGAATGGCGACATTTCCTTTCGCTAATGCACCGCTATGGTTGCAGGGGAGGCATGCTGTTTCCGCGCTGTTTGCGCTGGGTATGGCAATACTGGTTCCGGTACTCAGCATTCTGCTGGGTAAGCGTGATGCCAATCGTTTCCTGGCGTTCGCTGATCAAGTCTGTCTGCCAGCCCTCGGCACGGCGCATAAAGCATTGCGCGGGAATATGGCGAGCGCGTACGTCGGATGTCCTCCGGCAACCCGCGAACAGGCGTTGGTGGTTCCTGTGGCCGAGGTTTTGGCAGTGGTGTTCATGGTGATGAGTTTGGTGTTGCTGTCCTCTTCAATGACCATCTGGGAGAGGTTTACCCAGCGCAGGTTGTGGCTGTATTACATGGCTGCGGCTGTTGCCGCGCAAGCGGTCGCGGTACTGTTCATATGGTGGCTGGGCGGGGCGGCAAGTACATCTTCTCATCGGGAAGCTGTGACGGTGGCATGCGTCAACATCATTATTGACATGGCTCTCATGATACTGGGGATGGCAGCAGCGGGCAGGTTCTACGGATTGGCTGTAGGAACCGTGCTTGTTATTGTCAATATTGCGACGCAGAAACTGCAAGCGAAAACCGGCTTTATGCTGCGCCTGTACACCACTCACGATACCGCTGGGACCGTTTCAGCTCGTGTCATCTTCTGTGTGGCGCTTCTGCTTGCCGTAGTTGCTTCGTTGTTGTGGTCGTTGAGGCGTGGTCAGGGAATCCAAGAGTAATGCTTACACGGTTCTTTACCTTGCAAGAGTACAGGATGGATTAGCGCTTATACCAACTTCGCGCCTTTGTCAAGCCGGATGGGTAAACTGTCGCGATACATGGGGTGTGTCATATTGCGGGCATGCTGCACATGCGAAAGGCCCGCAGAATCTCGCGGTTGTGCAGGCCTTTCGCGCAAGAATTGATTTGATTCAAGCAAGCGATAAGGAACGTCCATTTTGGCTGAACAGAAGCTCAAGACGAACACCACACAAGTCATCGCACGCGCCGACGAGAAGGACATCGCCGCGCACCTGGCCTCGGACCGTGTGAACTTCGGCTCCATCAAAGAGCCCATCGACCCGCCCTACCTCCTCGGGGTTCAGACCGACAGCTTCGACTGGCTCGTCGGCAACGAGCGCTGGAAGAAGCGCGTGGAGAAGGATTTGAAGGACGGCACCAACGTGGTGGCGCACACCTCCGGCCTCGACGAGGTCTTCGAGGAGATTTCCCCGATTGAGAACTTTGCGCAGACCATGAGCCTGACCTTCTCGGAGCCGTACTTCGAGGAGCCGCGCCACACGGTGCAGGAGTGCAAGGAGAAGGACTACACCTACTCCGCTCCGCTCTATGTCAACGCTGAGTTCGAGAACGGTGAGACTGGCGAGATCAAGAGCCAGACCGTCTTCATGGGCGACTTCCCTCTGCAAACCCCTCACGGAACCTTCATCATCGGCGGCACCGAGCGCGTCATCGTCTCGCAGCTCGTGCGTTCCCCGGGCGTCTACTTCAGCCGCGAGGCCGACCGTACGTCCGACAAGGAAGTCTTCGGCGCGAAGATTATCCCAAGCCGTGGTGCCTGGCTTGAGTTCGAGATCGACAAGCGCGACGTGCTCGGCGTGCGCGTGGATCGCAAGCGCAAGCAGTCCGCCATTGTCTTCCTCATGGCCATCGGCATGACCAAGCCTGAGATCAAGAAGGCGTTCAAGGACTACCCGCTGGTGCTTGATGCGCTCGAGAAGGAGCCCATCGAAACTCAGGACGAGGCTCTTGTTGACCTGTACCGCAAGATTCGCCCTGCGGACACTCCGACTGCAGAGGCCGGCCGTCAGCTGCTCGACTCCTTCTACTTCAACACCAAGCGTTATGACTTGGCGCGCGTGGGCCGTTACAAGATCAGCCGCAAGTTGGGTCTGGAAACTGAGGGAGCTGACCGTTCCCTGAGCCAAGACGACATCGTTGCCACCATCAAGTACTTGGTGGCTTTGCACGCCGGCGACAAGACCTTCCCGGGCAAGCGCGATGGCGAAGACGTGGATTTGCGCGTGGAAGTGGACGATATCGATCACTTCGGCAACCGCCGCATCCGCCAGGTGGGCGAACTGGTGCAGAACCAGCTGCGCACCGGCCTGAGCCGTATGGAGCGTGTGGTGCGCGAGCGCATGACCACTCAGGACGCCGAGGCCATCACACCGCAGTCGCTGATTAACATCCGCCCGGTGAACGCCACCATCAAGGAGTTCTTCGGCACCTCTCAGCTCAGCCAGTTCATGGATCAGAACAACCCGCTGTCCGGTGTGACCAACAAGCGCCGTCTCTCCGCTCTGGGCCCCGGCGGCCTGTCGCGTGACCGTGCCTCCATGGAAGTGCGAGACGTGCACCCCTCCCACTTCGGACGTATGTGCCCCATCGAGTCTCCTGAAGGCCCGAACATCGGCCTCATCGGCTCGCTGGCAACGTTCGGCCGTGTCAACCCGTTCGGCTTCATCGAGACCCCGTACCGCAAGGTCGTTGACGGCCACGTCACCGACGAGATTGAGTACATGACCGCCGACCGTGAGTCTGAGCACGTCATCGCTCAGTCCAACCAGGAGCTGGACGAGAACGGCAACTTCGTGGATAAGACCGCCCTGGTGCGTTCCGCCACCGAAGAAGCGGTCGATGTGCCGATCAGCTCCGTGGACTACATGGACGTTTCCCCGCGTCAGATGGTTTCCGTGGGTGCTTCGCTCATTCCGTTCCTTGAGCACGACGAGGGACACCGAGCGCTCATGGGTACCAACATGCAGCGTCAGGCCGTGCCGCTCGTCAAGTCCGAGCGCCCCTTGGTGGGTACCGGTGCCGAATGGCGTACCGCAGTGGATTCCGGCGACACGATTCTGGCCGAGAAGGCTGGCGTGGTCACCTATGTTTCCGCCGACATCATCCGTGTGATGAACGACGACGGCACCACCTCGAGCTACAAGCTGGAGAAGTTCCAGCGTTCCAACCAGACCACCTCCTACAACCAGGTGCCGCTCATCAAGGACGGCGAACGTGTTGAGGTCGGCACGGTGCTGGCTGATGGCCCGGCCACCGAGAAGGGTGAGCTCGCCTTGGGCAAGAATGCGCTGGTCGCCTTCATGCCTTGGAATGGCTACAACTACGAGGACGCCGTGATTATCTCCCAGCGTCTCGTGCAGGACGATACGCTCTCCTCGATCCACATCGAGGAATACGAGATTGACTCCCGTGACACCAAGCTCGGGCCTGAGGAGATCACTCGCGACCTGCCCAACGTGGGCGAGGACGCGGTGGCGAACCTCGACGATCGCGGCATCATCCGCATCGGCGCCGAGGTAGAGGCCGGAGACATTCTGGTTGGCAAGGTAACCCCGAAGGGCGAGACCGAGCTGACCCCAGAGGAGCGCCTGCTGCGCGCCATCTTCGGCGAGAAGAGCCGCGAGGTGCGCGACACCTCTCTGCGTGTGCCTCACGGCGAGTCCGGCACGGTCATCTCCATCAAGGAAGTGACTCGTGAGGATGCCGAGGAGGACGGCGACGAGCTGCCCAGCGGTGTCAACCAGATGATTCGCGTCTACATCGCCCAGCACCGTAAGATCACGGTGGGCGACAAGCTTTCCGGCCGTCACGGCAACAAGGGCTGCATCTCGCGCATCCTGCCCGAAGAGGATATGCCGTTCATGGCGGACGGCACCCCGGTCGACATCATGCTCAACCCCTTGGGCGTGCCGAGCCGAATGAACCTGGGACAGGTGCTCGAGCTGCACTTGGGCTGGATCGCCCACGCAGGCTGGAATATCCAGCTCGATCCAGACCTTGAGGCCGAGTGGAAGAAGCACGTACCGCAAGGCGCCGAGTCCGGCGAGCCGGGCACTCCGGTGGCCACTCCCGTCTTCGACGGTGTGCGTCCCGACGTGATTCAGGGACTGCTCAAGTCCACGCTGCCCAACGCCGACGGCGACAAGCTCGTGGGCGAGGACGGCAAGGCGCAGCTCTTCGACGGCCGCACCGGAGAGCCGTTCCCCAAGCCGATTTCCGTGGGCTACATGTACATGCTCAAGCTGCACCACTTGGTGGACGACAAGATTCACGCTCGTTCCACCGGTCCGTACTCCATGATCACCCAGCAGCCGCTGGGCGGCAAGGCTCAGTTCGGCGGCCAGCGCTTCGGCGAGATGGAGGTGTGGGCACTTGAAGCCTACGGTGCCTCCTACACGCTGCACGAGATGATGACCACCAAGTCCGACGACGTGGACGGTCGCGTGCGTGCTTACGGCGCCATCGTCAAGGGCGATAACCTGCCGCCGGCAGGCATCCCTGAGTCGTTCAAGGTGCTGTTGAAGGAAATGCAGTCGCTGTCGCTGAACGTCGAGGTGCTCAACGCCGAAGGCGTGGCCATCGACATGAAGGACAGTGACGACGACCCCTCGTCGGCCTCCGAAGATCTCGGCTTCAACATCGGCGCCCGCCCGGACACCTCCGCCAAGGAGGATCAGGTTGCGCCTCAGCCGGAATACCAGTAACCCGATTACCGGCCGGCACTGCTAGGGCGGTGCCGGCGGACTTTCGAATAGACAACGAAACACGTATCAATTCATAGACAGGACACAAGAGTGCTGGACGTCAACGCATTTGACAAATTGAGAATCGGATTGGCCACCACCGAGGACATTCACAACTGGAGCTTCGGCGAGGTCAAGAAGCCGGAAACCATTAATTACCGTACCCTGAAACCCGAGAAGGACGGCCTTTTCGGCGAGCAGATCTTCGGACCCACCCGCGACTGGGAGTGCGCCTGCGGCAAGTACAAGCGCGTGCGCTTCAAGGGCATCGTGTGCGAACGCTGCGGTGTGGAAGTCACACGCTCGCGCGTACGCCGTGAGCGTATGGGCCACATCGAGCTGGCCGCCCCCGTCACCCACATCTGGTTCTTCAAGGGTGTGCCGAGCCGTCTTGGTTACTTGCTCGACATTGCTCCCAAGGACTTGGAGAAGGTCATCTACTTCGCCGCCTACATGGTCACCGGAGTCAACGAGGAGCAGCGTCACCAAGACATGCCCGACCTGCAGGACGAGTTCGACACCGAAATCGCCAACATCCTGCGTCGTCGTGACAACGAGATCGAAGAGCGCGCCAAGAAGGTCGAGTCCGACATGGCCGAGCTTGAGTCCGAAGGTGAAGCCAAGGGCAGCGCCAAGGCCAAGCTGCGCAACTCCGCCGAGCGCGAGATGAAGGCTATTCGCGAGCGCTACGACAACCAGGTGCAGCGTCTGAACGCCGTATTCGACCGTTTCAAGACGCTCAAGGCCGGCGATATGGAAGGCGATGTGGATCTCTGGCAGGAGATGCAGGATCGCTACGGCGACTACTTCACCGGTTCCATGGGTGCCGAGGCCATCAAGAAGCGCCTGCAGGACTTCGACCTCGAGGCCGCAGCCAAGCAGCTTCGCGAAGAGATCGACAATGGTTCGGGCCAGCGCAAGGCGCGCGCCCTGAAGCGCCTGAAGGTAGTCAACGCCTTCCTGTCCACGAGCAACAAGCCCGAGGCCATGGTGCTTGACGCCATTCCGGTCATTCCGCCGGATCTGCGCCCGATGGTGCAGTTGGACGGCGGCCGTTTCGCCACCTCCGATCTCAACGACCTGTATCGTCGCGTCATCAACCGTAACAACCGTTTGAAGCGCCTCATTGAGCTCGGTGCCCCCGAGATCATGCTCAACAACGAGAAGCGCATGCTCCAGGAGGCAGTCGATTCGCTCTTCGACAACGGTCGTCGTGGTCGCCCCGTCACCGGTGCCTCCAACCGCCCGCTCAAGTCCTTGTCCGACATGCTCAAGGGCAAGCAGGGTCGTTTCCGTCAGAACCTGCTCGGTAAGCGCGTGGATTACTCCGGCCGTTCCGTGATCGTGGTCGGTCCTGAACTGCGTATGCACCAGTGCGGCCTGCCCAAGCCCATGGCTCTGGAGCTGTTCAAGCCCTTCGTCATCAAGCGTTTGGTGGACGAGAACTATGCGCAGAACATGAAGAGCGCCAAGCGTCTCGTGGACCGCGCCGATGGTTCGGTGTGGGACGTGCTCGAGGACGTCATCGCCGAGCACCCGGTGCTGCTCAACCGTGCACCTACGCTGCACCGTCTGGGTATCCAGGCGTTCGAGCCGATTCTGGTGGAAGGCAAGGCCATCCACCTGCCGCCGCTGGCGTGCGCCGCCTTCAACGCCGATTTCGATGGCGATCAGATGGCAGTCCACCTTCCGCTGAGCGTCGAGGCGCAGGCCGAGGCACGCTCGCTGATGATGGCTTCCGACAACATCTTGAAGCCTGCTGACGGTCACACCGTCACCATGCCTTCTCAGGATATGATTCTGGGTCTGTACTACTTGTCCACCGTCATCGACGGTGCCAAGGGTCAAGGCCGCGTGCTCGGTTCCGTCGAGGAGCTGCGCATGGCTGTGGATCGTCACGACGTGGACGTGCAGGCCAAGGTGCTGGTGCGCTTGCCGCAGGACTTCGTGCTGCCGACCGACTGGGAGCCGAGCGAGATTGAGGTGGCCGACCCGCAGGAGGGTGCCGCCAAGACGGTGAAGGAAGAGCGTTTCGCCGACGGTTCGGTGCTCTTCGCCACCTCGTACGGTCAGCTGGAATTCAACGGCACCCTGCCCACCGACTACCCGTTCGTCACCGAAAAGGTAGCCAAGGGCAAGCTGTCCAACATCGTTGACGACATCGCCACCCGCTATTCCACCGCACAGGTTGCCGCCACACTCGACGCGCTCAAGGATCTGGGCTTCACCCGGGCACCTTGGTCGGGCGTGACCATGTCGTTCTCCGACATCATGGAGCCCAAGGAACGCTTGGACATCATCGACGAGTACGAGGCGCAGGCCGACAAGGTCAACGACCAGTACGACATGGGTCTGCTTACGGAGGAGGAGCGCCGTCAGGAGCTCATCAACCTGTGGACCGAGTGCACCGACAAGGTCGCCGACAAGATGCGCGACAACTTCACGGACAACAACAACGTGAACATCATGGTGCAGTCCGGAGCTCGAGGCAACTGGATGCAGATTCGCCAGATCTCCGGCATGCGAGGACTGGTGGCCAACCCGAAGGGCGAGATCATTCCTCGACCGGTCAAGTCCAACTACCGCGAGGGTCTGTCGGTGCTGGAGTACTTCATCTCCCAGCACGGCGCCCGCAAGGGTCTGGCGGATACGGCACTGCGTACCGCAGAGTCCGGCTACCTCACCCGTCGTCTGGTGGATGTCTCTCAGGACGTCATCGTGCGCGAAGAGGATTGCGGCACCAAGCATGGCCTGCCGCTCAAGATCGCGGAACGCGATGACGAGGGCAACCTGCAGCTCATCAAGGCCGCCGATGGTGGTCCGTACTCCCGCCTGCTGGCCAAGGACGTCATCGATCCTGCCGACGGCGAGACCGTGCTCTATCAGCGCGGCGACGCCTTGTCAATGGACGCTCTGAACGATATGGTGGCTCACGGAGTCGAAGAGGTCATGGCTCGTTCCGTGCTGACCTGCGAGTCCAAGCGCGGCGTGTGCGCCAAGTGCTACGGCTGGTCGCTGGCCACCAACCACTTGGTGGACGTCGGTGAGGCCGTCGGCATTGTGGCGGCCCAGTCCATCGGCGAGCCTGGTACGCAGCTCACGCTTCGTTCCTTCCACTCCGGCGGTGTGGCTTCGGCATCCGATATCACCCAGGGTCTGCCTCGTGTCACCGAGTTGTTCGAGGCTCGTACACCTAAGGGTGAGGCTCCGATCTCCGAGTTTGCCGGCACCGTGAAGGTGGAGGACACCGATCACGGCCGTCAGGTCACGCTCAATCCCGACGACGCCAACGTGGAGCCGATCACCTACCCGGTGACTCGTCGCGCTCCGCTGATGGTGCAGGACGGACAGCATGTCGAGCCCGGCACGCAGCTCATCGAGGGCTCCGTGGATCCCAAGAAGATCCTGCGCATTCTCGGTCCCCGTGCCGCACAGGTCGCCATCGTGGAGGGCGTGCACGACGTGTACCGCTCCCAGGGTGTGGATATCCACGACAAGCACATCGAGGTCATCGTGCACCAGATGCTGCGCCGCGTCACTGTCATCGATTCCGGCGACACCACGCTGCTGCCCGGTGAACTGGTGGATCAGGCGCGCTTCAAGGAAGCGAACATGGCATCCGTGCAGTCCAGTGGCAAGCCTGCGGCAGGTCGTCCCGAACTTTTGGGCATCACCAAGGCTTCGCTGGCTACCGACTCCTGGCTCTCTGCGGCGTCCTTCCAGGAGACCACGCGCGTGCTTACCGAAGCGGCGCTGGAGCAGAAGTCCGACGAGCTCAAGGGCTTGAAGGAGAACGTCATCATCGGCAAGCTCATCCCTGCCGGTACTGGTTTGGCGCGCTACCGCAACGCCAAGGTGGAGCCCGACAAGGCGATTCGCGACACCATCTACCCGAACTTCGGTCTGGGCGGCGACGGCGACGGCGGCTTCGCAGAAGGCGGCTCCGGCGATGTGGACTTCTCCACCATCGACTTCGGTGACCTGAACCTGGGCGACGACTTCAACCCCGACGATTTCCTCGATGACCAAGGCGGACAGGGCGACCTGGACGACTTCAACACAGGAGATGCTTTGGGTGACACCAGCATGGGACTGGGTTCCCAGTTCGGCGCGGATTCGCCGTTCGGCACCATGCCGATGAACGGCTTGGGCGACATGCCAGGTATGGACGCTCAAGGCGATACCAACGCGTGAGATAGTCGCGTGAAACCGTAACAGCGGTTGTTGAAGGCCCCGACGGAATGTTTCGTCGGGGCCTTCTCGCGTTTGCGCCGGCAGTGAGCGGGCATGGTGAATCGTAGACTGAACGTATGGCAGCGAGTACACGGCAGGAAACGGCAGACGATGCGCATGAGCGGCGGCACAGCAAGTCGGAGCATGTTGATGCCGCTCAGGCGGTGCACGAGGTGCGGGCGCTGTTGAACGGTGACGAAGCGGCGTTGCTTGTGGTTGGGGCTCCGGGAGCAGGCAAAACGCGATTCGCTTTGGACGCACTGCTGGCGGCATGGGATGTCAACGAGCCGGCAGAACGGTCTGGGGGAGCATTCGGCGATGCTGTGATGACGGTGTCGGACAGGAAAATCGCCGATGAGCTCTCCGACGAGGTCATCGTGCGGCGGGGTGCCGTATCTACCGCCAGGCCGGTAACCACACTGTCCGCGGTGGCGTTCCGTGTGCTCACTGGTGTGTGTGCACAAGATCAACGTCCGCTGCCAAAACTGCTCAACGGCGCCGAGCAGGACGCCATGCTCAAAACTGTGGTGGCAGTGCACGTGAGGCACGCGCAAGCGGGGGAGCTATGCAGCACCTGCATGCTGCTGCGCAGCTACTTTGCCACGTCTGACTGGGCCGGCATGGTAGTGGCCGATGCCGCCGAGCCGCCTGCACGGACCGTTTCCCAAGGGGTGGGTTCCAGCGATGCGTTGTTCGCACGCGGCATTGATGACGCGTTCGTCATGCAATTGCGCGATATGCTGGCTCGCGTGGATGAACTGGGAGTGGACCGTGATCGTGAAGCCTCGGTGATTGCCGCGCTCGGAGAGGCTGAGGAACACAGTGTGCGCACCGAACGGCTCGATGTGCAATGGCGTTTGGCATTCGCACTGCGCGAGGAATATGCGCAGATGGTGGTGCAAGAGTATGAGGGGGAGTTTCGTCTGGACGCCTCACGGCTGCTCGTGGAGGGTGCGCAGGCGGTACAACACGCTGACGCAGCGCTGCTGCCCGGTCTGCTGGTGGTCGATGACGCTCAAGATATGACCCTTGCAGGGTTCTCGTTTCTGGAGACCTTGGCTGCGAGCGGCGTGAAGCTGGTGTTGGTGGGCAATCCCGACGAGGCGGTGCAGACGTTCAGAGGCGCATACCCTGAATACTTGTTTGCACGGGCGCAGCAAGATCCAATTGGAGCGAAACCGCTGATATTGGACGGCCTGAACAGGGGAACGTCGTCCACCTATCGCGATGTGGTGGCCTCTCGCGTGTCATTGTCCATTTCCAGCAGCGAAGACGAATCCACACCATTGCCGCAACGTCCCGGTAAATTACCAAGGCTTGAGGGCAGTCTGCCCATTGCGCCGGTCGACGAGGAAGCGGCATCTGCCGGTGCGTCAAGCAGCGTAGGCTCGGCTCTCTACCGTTCCGCCAGAGAAGAGATGGATGATGTGGTGTGGCGCATCAAGCGGCGGCATATGGATGGCGGTGCCGATTCATCATGGAACAGTATGGTGGTCATCGCCCATGACAATGCCACGGTTCGTGCGTTCGGGGAACGGCTGCGACAAGACGGTGTGCCGGTTCGCTATTCTGCGGTCACCAAGCCGTTGAAGGACGAAGCGGTGGTGCAGGGGCTGTTCGCGCTGCTGGAACTTGCCGACATGCGTCGCGCAGGTACCATGCGTGACTTGCGGCGCGGTGCGCGCTCGGTGCGTGCTCGAGTGGAGACGCTGTTGGAAAGCCCGCTTATGGAAGGAGCCGGAACGCAACACGCAGACTCGACTCCCTCCCTTCCCGCACGGCTGGCACCGGTGGAATCGGCGATGCGCGCCCTGGAATCGTTGGCGCAGGTCTTGCGCTCCGGCGACACCAAGGCGCGGGACGTTGATGAAACCGGTCAGGAGGCAAATGCGGAACATGGGGAGGATATCAACGCTTCGTTGCCGCGTTTGATAACGGATTGGGAACGAATACGCGAGAGTGTGACGGAGCATGATGAGGCGACCTCCATACACGTAGACGACAGTGTGGTGAATGGCACTGTGGTGGACGGCACCGGTGTAAACGAGACGGACGAAGGAATGGCGTTCTGTACGGATGCCATGTATGTCATGCTTGCCTTGGGGCAGCATGAGGACGAGGTGCTGGAAGCTGTTCATGCAGTGGGAGCGGGAAACACGCATGTCGGCGCGTTCGAACACATGTGGCGTGTGGTGGGCACGGTGGCGCACAAGCTCGCCGCCCTGCCGGAAAACACTCCTGAGTACGCCTTGGGTGTGGCCTGGGATGCGTGCGGTGTGGCCGGCAGGTGGCAGCGCATCGCACTGGGGCGCCGTGCCGCGGGGCGCGTGGCCAACGATCGCCTTGACACTGTGATGAGGCTGTTCGACTATGCTTCGGGCAGCGGCGCCAATCAAAGCGTGCCTGACTTCATCGCTGCGGTGCGTGCCATGCGCATCGAGGCCGATTCGCTTGCCAAAGTGGCTCCTGTAGACCAAGCGGTGACACTTGCCACGCCGGCCGGTGTGGCGGGCCGCCATTGGCCGCATGTGTGGATAGTGCAGGTGCAACAAGGCATATGGCCGAATCTGGCTCCACGAAACACCTTGTTTGGTGGCGAGGAACTGGCCAACATGGTACTGCATGGCAGTCTGAGCAGCGCATGGCAGCAACAGGTGACCGGACGAGACCCTGAGCTGCTGCGTGTGCTCGCTTCGGAACAAAAAAGCCTGCTGGTGTCGCTGAGCAGAGCCAACTCGGATGTGAATCTCAGTGCCGTGCTCAACGATGAGATGGTTCCCTCTGATTTTCTCTACGATTATCTGCCGGAACGCTTTGACCGCAATCGTGACGCCGACGCCAAGACCAGAGCGTATACCACATCAGCCGATGCCGGCAGATTTGCCGGGCTTGATGCCGATCCGAGAGGGTTGGTGGCCGCCGGGCGTGTGGAATTGGCTCGTAACAATACCAACCTGTCCGCATTGCTTACCGCTTCGACACCGGCAACGGCAACGGCATCGGCCGGCGCATCGGTGCCTGTGGTTCCGGTCGCCACGCCGGTGGATGCTGCTGCCACCGGCACGATTGCGCAGCAGGAGCCTGCCGGGCGTGCCGCTGCTGGCACCGACGCGGCATACGCGTTGGCGTTGCTTTCCAGCCGAGGCATATCCGCAGCCGACCCACAGTCGTGGGCATATCTGAATCGCCATGTCGGCAGTGCCGCAGCAGGCAGCGAGTCTGCCGATGGAGGGAAGTCGACCAAAGTGCCGGTACAGCTGTCGCCTTCTCAAGTGGACAGTATCTGGGGGTGTCCGGTGTGCTGGTTGCTTGAAAACCAGTTCGTCGGCCCCCGGTCGTCCAATCCTGCCACCAGCTTCGGCTCGATTATCCACGCGGTGGCCGAGCAAGCCAGCAATGAAGGGCTGGATGCCGCCGATTTTATGGAGGGAAGTGCTTGCGAACTGCGTGTGGAGACAGTACATGAGCGCATGATGAGCATGTACCTCGCGCTGCGGTCCGACCCCTCGCTCATCGCCGATCCCGCAAGCCGATATCAGGCCATGGTCAAGGATGACGCAGCCGAACAAACCCTGCGCAACATCGCCACCTATTTCGTCATGTCGAACGAACCGGAATATTTGGGAGCCAACGGTGCACGCTTCGAGGCGGGCAAGCTGAACCGTGCGCGTTGCGAGATGCCGTTCGCCGCCACGCTATCGCTTGACGACATCCTGCCGTTATACAACAGCGTTCCCAATGTGGAAACGCTGAACCGCACCGAACTTGCCGCCATCATGGGAGCACTGGTGGGAGGCTGGCCTGAAGGCATGCATGAAGAACTGAGCGTGCGCTTGGCCGGATCGATAGACCGAGTGGAATGGAGGTCAAGGCCAAACGGTGAACAGACGGTGCGCGTCATCGACTATAAAACCGGGCACAAGCACAGCGTGAGGCAGATGGGCAACGACTTGCAGCTGGTCTGCTACCAGCTGGGTTTGGCATTCCAGGATCCACAGCATGGGGTGCAGGCTGACCAGGGTGACGGTTCTGCGACACGCGTGGTTCTGCAGGCTGCTGATTCCGGCAATGGGGAAACTCCTCACTTGGCGCCGGGTGCGGAAAGTATGGTGCTACGAGTGGCACAGTCCATGCTGTTCGACGTGCAGGAAAGCTGGGCTCCGGCACACAGCTATTCGCCGGAAGGCGCATTCCAACCCCCGCTGCTGCGTGACGGACACTTGAACGACAGCCCGTTCACACCGCGCGACCATTACCCCAAGTCCAGCAAACTGCTGGATGAACCCATGCTGGAAGACGAGCCGCCGCAAGGGGTGTCGGAGCAAGCATGGCGAGGCTTCCTCAATCTGCGTGGCACCCAGGCGCCGTGGGCGCTCACCATGATCGCGCGCGTGTTCTACGCGGCTGCAGCGGTGCGTTCCAGCACCATCGAAGCCCGTCCGCAAGCCGACCATGTGCAATTCTGCCGCATGCTGACGGTATGTCCGGCCTGCGCCGGCGAAGTGGACACCGTATTCGAGACAAGGAGGGCATCGTGAGCGACGCACAGCCAACGTTCACCGACAGTCCCGAGCAGGCTGCCGTCATCAACGCCCCCTGCGAGCAGGATATGCTCGTGGTCGCCGGAGCGGGATCGGGCAAGACCTACACCATGACACGGCGCATCATCAATCTCATCTCCCGGGGAGTGCCGCAGGAGAAGATACTGGGCCTGACTTTCACCAAAAAGGCGGCGTCGGAACTGCTCGGCCGAGTTTCGGCTGCCGTGTCCAGCAGCGGCGCCGGGAGTAACCATGATGCTGGAGCGAACCGATTCCTCAAACCTGAGGTGCTCACCTACGACGCGTTCTTCCAATCCATCGTACGCCGTTGGGGTCTGCTTGTCGGCTTTGACCAGAACACCCAGCCGTTGAGCGAGGCCGGAGCCTGGCAGATGGCGGTGCAGGTCGTGGATGAGCACATGAGCGAGATCAACCCGCAAGACTTCGGTAGTTTCAGCGCGTTGGTGGGGCAAGTGCTCGAACTATCCCGGGCCATCAGCGGATCCATGATCGGCGGCGACTGCACGAGCGTCGCCGACGCCATCGGGCGCATTCGCGACTGGGACCGCGGGTTCATGCACGTCATCGACCGATTCCTGGGTGATGAACCCGTTCCCGACCAGGAGCCCAAACCGGGCAAGCTGCGCAAACGTACTAAAAAGGAGAGCGACGAAGCCTACGAGTCCCGCTGCAAGGATTGGGAACAACTTTGCCACGAGCGCACCCGGTACCGCGTGGCACAAGGCAACAGTGTGGCATCCAAACGAGAGACGCTGCTCAACCTCGTACAGGCGTATCAGGATCGAAAAACGCAACTCAACATGGCTGAATTCGGTGATTTCACTGTCGCAGCCTACGCCCTCGTCTCCAGGTTCCCCTCCATCGGGGAGCGATTGCGCCGCCAGCACACCCACGTGTTGCTCGACGAATACCAAGACACCTCCACCACTCAGGCGCAGCTCATCGCCGCCATCTTCCATCCCCAAAGTGCCGAGCGCAACTATGCCGCAGGCAAGTCAGCGGTCAATGCCGTAGGCGATCCGTTCCAATCCATCTACGCATGGCGCGGTGCCAGCCCCGGAGCCTTTCGGCTGTTCATACACGATTTTGACATGGGGGAGACCTACCAGCCCTACCCGCTCAGCGTAACCAGGCGTAATGCGCACGTCGTGCTCGATGCCGCCAACAACCTGACCAAACCCTTGCGGTTGCGGCCTTCCAAACCCGGCAGTGCTGCCATGAACGAGGTTCAGGTGGCACCGTTGTCCACGCTGGAGACCGCTCCTGAAGGCACTCTTGGTGTGCTGGGTTTTGAAACGTTGGGGCAGGAGATCGATGCCGTGGCAAGATTTGCCAAGGCCGCCATCGCAAGACACACGCCAGACTCCGACGAAGCTGACGGCACAGAGTGTGACGAGCGACCGCATGTGGCTGTCCTGTTCCGATCCAAAACCACCATGCCGGCCTTTGCCGAAGGGCTCGAGCATGCCGGGCTGAGCGTATCGATGGTGGGATATTCCGCCATGCTGGAACGTCCTGATGTGCGTGACGTATTGGCATTGCTGCATGCCGCCGCCGACCATACCGACTCCGCAGCGCTCATGAGACTGCTCGCCACCCCGCGCTTCGGCGTGCGTGCACAAGACTTGAAGGCGCTCGCCGCTCTGACTTCCAAACGCAACGACGAGCGGCGTTTTCGCGCGCTGGTGGAGGCGGGGCTCGCCTCGAGCAGTATGGATGCCGGCGCGCGCAGAGAGGCACTGAAACAGCACAGGGACCATGTGCCCAACATGGTGTTCCTTGCTGACGTGCTGGCCGAGGAGCGTTTGGACGACATACTCGCTCAAGCCTCAGGGTTCACGCAATCCGGAATTGCGTCCATCTCGGCTGCCGGCCGAGTGTTGAGAGCGGTGCAGAACGTGGTCAACTATCCGCTGCCGCACATCGTGCGCACGGCCATCGAATCCCTGCAGCTTGACATCGATACCGTGGTGGCGCAGACGGTACGAGAACCCCAAGGTCCGGTCGATCCGGCTCAAGCGCATGTGGCTTTCGATGCGCTGTCATCGCTGGTGGATACCTACACCAGCGAGATTGCCGAAGGGCAGTCCCCGTCCCTGCACGGTTTTGTGGGGTGGGTGGATTCGCTCAGCGCCATTCCCGATGCATCAACCGCTTCAGCCGGCGGACCTGCGGATGTGGTGCTGATGACCATCCACCAGTCCAAAGGATTGGAATGGGATGCGGTGGCTGTGGTCGGCCTTAAACGCAACGGGTTCCCCAGCAACCAAGGGGATTCCTTGTCCATTGCGGTGGATGAAGAACATATGGGCGGTATGCGCGAGGGGGAGTGGGAACCGCCGCAGTACGTCGAACAATCCAAGACGTGGTTGGACAATCCTGCCGCCGTGCCGGTACCGGTGCGCGTCGATGCTGATATTCTCCCGGTTTTTTGGCCGCATATCCCGGATATGGCTGTGGATGAGCTGAGCGAAGTGCAACGGCGTGATGTGGTGCACGACGTGGCAGGCGAGGCCGAAGAAGGGGAAGGGCTCACTCCCGCTGAGGAATTCGGTCGACGGTTGCATAACGACGAGCGGCGTCTCGCCTATGTGGCACTTACTCGGGCACGTCACGACGTGTTGCTGACCTACAGCCGTCGTTCCTCGCCAGAACGCTACCTTGAGGAGGGTGCAAGCGGCCGTGGTGCGGCAGCGGCGTCGAACTTCTGGGACGAGATGCTTGACTCGCTGGTGGGACGTGACGACGCATGCGTCGCCGCAGACATGGTGGAACAGGCTGGGCCGTCTGCCTCCAGTGATGCTTCCAACGCCAGCGTCATTCCTGCCGAGGAGCGTACGTTGCTCGAGTTGGGGGCCGTTCCTCCCGATGGGCTTTTCGTCGGCGAGCACGCCGAGCAATACTGCCAGGCGGTGGTGGTGCAAGCCTGGACCAGTGTGATCGAGGATCATCGGCAGCAAGCGTCGTTACCGTGGCCGGCTGCCATGAGCGAACCGGTGGCGCGCATGCTGCAGGACGCTTCGGACGAAGTGCGTGAAGCGGCCGGCATCGGGGTCCCAGTGTCTCAGTCCGCCGATTCGTTGCTGGAACGGGCGCGCATGCTGCTGGATGATCCCGACCTCATGCCTGAAAACGAAGTGGAGGATTTCGATGCTGGTGTTCGGGCGCGCGGCGAGCGGCTGCTTGCAGGACGGCGTCAGAATGTCACGTCGCTGCAGGCACGTACCGGTCATATGAGCGAGCATGAATCGCGGGAGTACTGGCGCGCCCTGGTGCGTCCCATTCCGCGGGTTTCCTCTCCGGCGGCCGAGGCGGGCACCTTGTTCCACGCTTGGGCTGAAGCGTTTATCAATGCGTACGATGCCGATGTCTCAGGTGGTGCCGACGCTCTTGCATCAGTTGACGGCACCGGTTTGGCCGGAGGGGCAGCAGCACAAAGCCGTGCCTCATTGCTGGCTGAGTTGGCATTGCGTGAGGCTGACGGCGAGCGGCTCACCCATGGGAAGGAACAGCATCTGGCTGTGTGGGAGCGCCGTCTGGCACAGTCACGCTGGGCGCATCGTCGTCCTTTCGCTGCCGAGCAGCAGATTGTAGTGGCGTTGCCTGGGGATCAAGGGCATGAAACCGAGCCCATCATCGTCAACGGCAAGCTCGATGCCGTGTTCTACGGTGGACTCGACGAACATGACCCGTCCAAGCGTTTCACAGTAGTGGATTGGAAAACCGGACGTAAACCCGTAGACCCTGATGACACGGCGCGCAAGCTTGCCCAGCTCGACATGTATCGTCTTCTGCTGAGCGCGATGGAAGGTGTGTCTCTCGACTCCATAGACGCTACGCTGTATTACGTAAGTGAAGCTGACGAGACGGTGCGCGAGATACATGCCCGGCCCAAGGGCATCCAAGAGATTATGGACGAGCTGGATCCAGACACCGTGCATGGTTCAGACAACGACTGAAGACCGGTGGCGGTAATGACTGGTTTGGCTGTAGCGCAGTCAGACAGGGGTTAAGAGAAGGTAGCGATGAGCACGAACATACTGTACGAACCCATGGTGTGGAGCGACGTGGAAGCGGTGATCGACGAGTTCGACGCCATGTGGGGCGAGTGCAGCGCGGCTGGCGACGATCCGGAGGTCTCGCGTCTGTTGTCGGCTCACTTCGTCCTGCACTATCTGGAACATGCGTCCCAGGCCGAAGTGGCCTATCAGCATGGTGAATTCATGGGTGTGCTGATGACTGCGATGCGCGGCCGACGAGCGTGGTTCCCTCAGGTGGGCGAAGCCATGAAACAGATCGACAGCCAGCTCAACGCCACCAAGCTGGGCGCGGCCTCGCTCGCTGAGGCGGAACGGGAATTTCAGATTGAGCGAGACATGGAGCGTCAAGCGGACACGGAACACACCACCGGCGCCGAGATCACGCTGTTCCTGGTGGCAGAAGCCGCGCGCGGCAAGGGTGTGGGCGGCACCTTGTGGAGACGCGCCATGTCTGGCATGGACAGCGCGAACGTGCAACGATTCTATCTGCACACCGATTCCAGCTGCGACGTGGACTTCTACCGGGTTCATGGCATGCAGTGCCTGTCCAAGCGGGATCTGGGAGATCCGGCAGCCCAGAAGGTGTCCAAACCGGTCGAAAGCAGGTTCCTGTACGCAGGCACGCCGCAACGGGCCGCACAACCTTCTCAACCCTCGTCCAAAGCCACACAGCAGTAACTGTTTGGCAACGCTTTCGGTACCATAATGACCATCACATTGACGATGACAATACGTCAACATAGCGGGTGAAAGGCAACCCACAACCAGGCAGCACATGAGCAAGCATTATCCATCACACTCATCAACCAAACAACCGTCATCCTTACAGACCGGCGCATCCGCGCAACCCGGCAGCGGCGCGCGGCAGGGCGGGGACCTCTCTGCGCAGCCTAAAACGCAGTCCCCATACGCCCGGCTGTTCGCCATTCCCGGAGTCAAGGCATTCAGCCTTTCCGGAGCCTTGGCACGCCTGCCCATGTCCATGATGAGCCTGGGCATTGTACTGGCGCTCAACCACATGTACAACAACTGGACCATCGCAGGGACCATGAGCGCCGTCTACATTCTTGCCGTAGCCGCGGTCACACCCTTCTACGCACGCCTGTTTGACCGGTTTGGACAGCGCAAGGTCGGCGGTCCGGCATTGGCGGGTTCGGTGATCATGATGCTGGTCTTCTCGTTCGCCGCGCTCGCCAAAGTGCCGATCGCAGTGCTGTTCGTGCTGGCTATACTCATGGGATTCACCCAGTTCTCATTTGGCGCTCTGGTGCGCACCCGTTGGGCTTACGCGTTACGCGGGCAGAAGGACGGAACGCTGTTGAACGCGGCATACGCGTTGGAATCGGGCATCGACGAGATGGTGTTCATTCTCGGCCCCATCCTCGCCGCATTCCTGGCCACTTCGGTGCACCCGGTGTCTCAGCTGTTCGTCCCGGCAGTGGCTTGCGCCATCGGGGGAACGGTGTTCTTCTCACTCAAAAACACCCAGCCGCCGGTGTTGGAATCGGTATCGGTGCAAGCTCGCACAGCCGGGGGAGCTGCGGAGTTCAGCAACCAGAAGGGGTGCAGCGACACTTCGGACGCGCCGAGCCTCGAGCAGCTTCACGGCACCGCCAAACCCAAGAGCGTGCTGCGCTATGCCGGCGTCATCCCGCTGCTTGCCGTGTTCGTGATTTTCAACATGAGTTTCAACGAATTCGACGTTTCCGTCACTGCCATGATGAAGGCCATGGGGCGCGAGCAACTGCTCGGCCTGCAGCTGGCCATGTTTGCGCTCGGCTCGTGCATCGGCGCGTTCGCGTTCGGTTCCGCCAAGCTCAAAGGCTCCAACTGGAAACGCATGGTGGTGTTCACCGCCCTGCTTTCGCTCGGGTATGTGCTGTGCCGGTTGTCGATGGACAACCTGCTGTTGCTCGGCTTGTGCTCGGTGCTTTCCGGTCTGTGCGTCTCGCCCATATTCGCTACCGGAAATCTCATCATCAAAGATATCGTTCCTTCTTCTTCGCTTACCGAAGGGCTCTCATGGGTCAGTACCGCCGGCTCGGTGGGAGGCTCGTTCGGATCGACCCTGGCCGGTATGGTGCTCGACGCATACAGCCCGCACGTCGGTCTGCTGATGCCCATCGTCACCACGCTGGGAGCTATGCTGCTCGCCATACTCGGCTTGTTGCTGGCACGGCGCCGCACGCGCTAGGGGAGTCCAAGCGGCGCTTGTGCAGTCGGTGTGGCGGGCTGTGGCGCGTGGCAGCCGTATGGCCGTCACGCGGTTCGTTCCTTCAACTATGCTTGGGGTAGCCAAGTCACACAGCATTTCCAAGGAGGGCATATGAGCAATATTCGAGTTTCCGTGGTGGG
Source organism: Bifidobacterium sp. ESL1130 (assembly GCF_058507935.1). NCBI lineage: Bacteria > Bacillati > Actinomycetota > Actinomycetes > Bifidobacteriales > Bifidobacteriaceae > Bifidobacterium > Bifidobacterium sp. ESL1130. Next base: position 839,687 of record NZ_CP196379.1, read on the forward strand.
AGCCGGCGGGCGTATGGGTTCCAGTGTGGTACAGGCCGTGCAGGCGGCGCCGGACATGGACTTGAGTCTAGAGCTGGGGGAAGGGGATGCGATAAGCGCCATCACCCCCGACAACACCGACGTGACCGTTGAGTTCAGCGTGCCGAGTGCCACGATGGACAACGTGCTGGCTTTGGTGGCGCAGGGTGTGAATGTGGTGGTGGGCACCACCGGCTGGGATGAGGGCAAGCTGGCACAGGTGCGTCAGGCGTTGCAATCTTCCGGTACACCCGGCCAGTCTGTGTTTATTGCCCCGAACTTCGCTATTTCCGCGGTGCTGGCGGATCTGTTCGCAGCCAAGGCAGCCCCGTACTTCACCTCGGCCGAGGTGATTGAGCTGCATCATCCCGACAAAGTGGACGCTCCCTCCGGCACTGCGTTGCATACGGCTCGTGCCATTGCTCAAGCCAGGCGTGATGCAGGCAGCGAACCTATGCCCGACGGCACACAGGGGGAGTGCGCTTCACGAGGCCAGGTGGTGGACGACGTGCATGTGCACGCTGTTCGTCTTCAGGGGCTCAACGCTCACGAAGAGGTGCTGCTGGGCAACACCGGCGAGCAGCTCACCATACGCGCCGACAGTTTCGACCGCGCCTCCTTCATGCCCGGTGTCCTGCTCGCCGTGCGCAAGGTGCACGCCGGCGCAGCCCCGGGACTGAATGTCGGTCTCGATATGTTCCTGGATCTATGACGGCCATGCTTTACGTTGCGTCCCACCTGCGAAGTACCTTTGAACCATGAGTGAATCGTCTGTACACCGTCTCGATCCCGCTCCGTTCGGAAGGGTCATTCCCGCCATGGTCACCCCCATGAAGAGTGACAGCTCGGTTGACTTTGACGAACTGCAGGCTTTGGCGCAACATCTGGTATCCAGCGGAGCCGACGGTCTATTGGTCAACGGCACCACCGGGGAATCGCCGGTCACGCACATGGATGAGAAGGTCGACATCGTTCGCGCGGTCAAAGACGTGGTCGATGTGCCCGTCATCTCCGGTGCCGGTTCCAACGACACGGCTCACACGGTTCGCATGGTCGAGCAGACCCAGGATGCCGGAGCCGATGCCCTGCTGGTCGTGGCGCCGTATTATTCGCGGCCCTGCCAGGAGGGACTGTTCCGTCACTATGAGGCGGTCAACGCTTCTGCCGGCAAACCTGTTATCGTCTACGATGTTCCCAGCCGCACAGGAGTGCACATCGAACTCGATACGTACCGTCGTCTGGCCGGTCTGGACCATGTCGAAGCGGTCAAGGATGCCACCGGAGATGTGGCAGGGGCGTTGCGCAAGCGGGCAGAAACCGGTTTGACCTGGTATTCGGGAGATGACGGCCTTTACCTACCGTTCCTGTCCATCGGCGCCGTCGGTGTCATTTCGGTCACCGCTCACGTGGCGGCAGGCCCCATGGCTCAACTTGCCCAAGCGTTCGACGCTGGAGATATACGTCAAGCCCAGGAATTGGCGCAGCGGTTGGCGCCGTTGGTGGAAGCGGTCAACGGGACCGGATTCCAAGGCGTCATGGCCAAAGCCGCTCTGCATGAGCGTGGCTGGCTTGATGAGCCCATGATGCGCCTGCCCAACGTGGCTCCCGGGGATTCTGAATTCGCCCGTGCCCGTGCCGGTATGGAACGCTCCGCGACACTCACAGACTGTTAACCTGCGCAACACAAGCTGCACAACCCGTCGTCTGCCCGAGGGGCGGACATTAACCAGAAGAAAAATTAACCAACTATGACAACAACACAAGATCAATCCGCATCAACCGTGTCTCGCCGTCGCGGCAGCCGGTCAGCAAAGGCTCGCGTTGAAAGCGATGCAGTAGAGCAGTCCCAGGGTGCCGAACGCACCGAGGGTGGCAAGGCAGAGACCTCTTCTCGCTCTCGCCGTTCAGATTCCGGGCGTTCCAACGCACGTCGCTCCGACTCGCGTGGCAACTCCCGCAATGCCGGCCGCGGTGGCAATCGTGGTGGGCGTGGCGGTAACCGCAATACCTCCACCCGTCGCGATCCGCGTAGCACCACCCCTCAGGGTGAGCGTCTTATCGCCCCGCCGAAGTACCGCAAGGGCTCCATGCGCATCGTGCCGTTGGGCGGACTGGGTGAGATCGGCCGCAACATGAATGTGATCGAATACAACGGTCACCTGCTGCTCATCGACTGCGGTGTTCTCTTCCCCGAGGAGGAGCAGCCCGGCGTCGACCTCATTCTGCCTGATTTCAGCTATATCAAGGATCGTCTTGACGATGTGGAAGCGCTCATCCTCACCCACGGTCATGAGGACCACATCGGAGGCGTGCCCTACCTGCTCAAGATGCGTCCGGATATCCCGCTCATCGGTTCGAAGCTGACGTTGGGCTTCGTCAAAGCCAAGTGCGAAGAGCACCACCTCAACCCGCGCACCGTCGAGGTTGCCGGGCGCGACAAGCTTAAGGTCGGCCCGTTCAACCTTGAGTTCGTCACTGTGACGCACTCCATCCCGGATGCTCTGGCCGTGTGCATCAAGACTCCGGCTGGCACCATCATCGACACCGGTGATTTCAAGCTTGACCAGCTGCCCATCGATCACCGCATCACCGATCTGGTGGAGTTCGGCCGCCTGGGCGAGCAGGGCGTCGATCTGCTCATGGCAGACTCCACCAACGCCGAGGTTCCCGGATTCGTGCGTCCTGAGACCACTATCGGCCCCGAGCTGGAGCGTGCGTTCGGCGAGGCCAAGCGCAAGATTATCGTCGCCAGCTTCTCCAGCCATGTGCACCGCGTGCAGCAGGTGGTCGACGCCGCGCACAAGGTCGGCCGTAAGGTCGTCTTTGTCGGCCGTTCCATGGTGCGCAATATGGCCATTGCAGCGGACTTGGGCTATTTGCACCTGCCTGAGGGTACGGTGGTGGACCTGAAGAAAGCCAAAGACATTCAGGACGACAAGATCGTCTACATGTGCACCGGTTCCCAAGGCGAGCCCATGGCCGCGCTCGGCCGCATCGCCGACGGCAGCCACCGCGACATCACCATCAACGAGTTTGATACGGTGGTGTTGGCCAGCTCCCTCATCCCGGGCAACGAGCATGGCGTGTACAAGGTCATCAACAAGCTGGTGCAGAAGGGTGCGCGCGTCATCAACCGCGACAACGCCAAGATTCACGTCTCCGGTCACTGTGACGAGGGCGAGCTGCTCTACTTCTACAACATCGTCAAGCCGCGCTGCGCCATGCCGATTCACGGCGAGAACCGCCACTTGGTGGCCAACGGCCTGATTGCCGTAAAGACCGGTGTGGATCCGAACAACGTGGTGCTGGCAGAGGACGGCGACGTGGTCGATCTCTATCACGGTCAGGCGGCCGTGGTCGGTTCCGTGCCGTGCGGCTATGTGTATGTAGACGGTGATTCAGTCGGTGAGATTACCGATGATGAGCTTGAGAAACGCCGCATCCTGGGCACTGAGGGCTTTGTCTCCTGCTTCGCCGTGGTCGACACCGAATCCGCGAACGTGGTCTCGGGCCCGAAGGTGTACTTGAACGCCATGGCAGAGGATGAGCGCGACTTCGACAAGGTGCGCAGTCAGATCACCCAAGATCTGGAAGATGCGATGCTTTCCGGCACCCACGATGTCAAGACGCTCCAGCAGGTGATGCGCAAGACGGTCACCAGCTGGGTCACCCGTCAGCTGCACCGCAAGCCCATGGTGGTGCCGGTGGTCGCCGACATCGCTCACGATGTGGTCGACCCCACTCCGGTGAGCCGCTAAGCTTCACCGCGTAGCACGATAAGAGCAAACAGGGTGTACAGGCAAACCGCTTGTACACCCTGTTGTTTTGCGCGTGCCATGAACCGGATATGTTACGCTCAGCCAGACGCCTCATTGCTCAGCGTGTAAAAAGTTGCAATCCCTGCTCGCTGAGCTCATAGCTGATGGGCCTTAGTCCCTGTTGCTGTACTAATGCCTTGCTCATCAAATGCTGCATGGCTTGCGCAATCTTGTGGCGACCTTTTGCAAGGTGTGTTTGGATCTCAGCCCTGGTCACCCGATTCGTACGAGTGTCAAACAGTGCGGTTTGCAGCAGCATATAGAGAATATCGAGTTCCAGTTGGTCAAGTTCGAGCTGGGAGCGTTGAGTTTCCAGCGCCCATTGCGCATAGTCCAAAGCGTGTTTGCGCTCGTCAAGGTCTTGTTTCAACGTGTCTTGAGCGTTGAGCATGAAGCCGAACATCTGGTTGACGAACACTGTAGCGTCGAAGCAATTCAACGGGTCTTCCGTGCGTTCGAAAGCAGCATAGTAGCTGCTCTTTTCCGCGTTGATGATAGGGCTGAGCGACAGCGAGGTAAGGGGAGAGAGCTCCTGACTGAGTTGCAAAGCCAAGAGGAAACGTCCTGTTCTGCCGTTGCCGTCATAGAACGGGTGGATGTATTCGAAGATGAAGTGGCTCATCGCGGCTTTGATGAGCGGTGGTACATCGCTATGATGCATGAAACCCAGCAGTGCGGTCAGGCGTGCTGATATTGGTGCTTCTCCTGACATGCCGCGGTGTATGGTCTTGCCTGACGCCTCATTGGCGATATACACCGGTCCTTGGCGAAACAGCAGTCCGTCTGGTTGGTCGCCTTCGCTCAGCTCTCCTGCGGTGACGCGATCATATATATCGCGAATGTCGTGTAGGTTTTCGGGAAGCGTCACGTTTGCTTTGGTGAGGTTGATGTAGAGACTGGCGAGCTCGGAGAAGCGTTTGTTGCTGTGCGGCGTGCCATGATCCGAGACTGATTGCATGGCATCTCTAATCTCTTTGCGTGTGGAACGCACGCTTTCAATCTCGTTGGTATTCTGCATTTCATCGACTAGCAGCTGTACCAGATAAGCACGTTGCGCGATGCCGGGGAGGTGGTTCCACAGCTCATTGATGGCGGAATCGTTGGAACGGATGCGATCCATGCGTTGCACGAGCTGAGCGGGAAGCATGGTGAACACTTCGTAATTGCCGAGCTGGACTCCGGAACGTATGGCGCCCCAACTGTTGATGCGCTGTTCGTATTCCTGTTGTGCAATGTCTGCCGGTTTAGCGTGACTTTGTGACGCATAGAGTGTTGTACGTATCGTTTTGTAACCGTTCATCCCACCTGCCTTGCGTCTCTAAGTGTCAATATCGTCAATATTAGCAGTTAAACACCATTTGTACCAAGTGTAAACGTCAAAAATAGCAAAAATAGTATTTAGATTTCTATTTCAGTGACGATATCGTTCATTAAAGGCAGTTTTGGCATTATTATGATGTCATGTTGGTCAAGATGGTGCATCGCTGCAGGCATAACGTTGTGGCAGCGATGCAATGCAAGCCGTGAGGAGCCGCCGCAGCCTGAGTCTGCGCCGGATCCTGCCGTGGCGTGCGCTGCCAGTGATACGATGTTGCACGTCAGGCTGCCTTGCAGATTGGTAAGTAAGGTCATGAAGCGAAGCGCCGTAGTTATGGATCGATACTGTTCAAGGAGAATGCATGCCAGGTTCGAATCTCACCCGCACAGAAGCACAGGAGCGCAAAGCCGTCGTTACCGGTCAGGTCAAGTACCGGGTCAGTCTTGATTTGACGCAAGGACCTAAGAATTTCGCTTCCACCTCGACCATCGAGTTCGACGCTCAGGCCGGTAAGCCGACGTTTGTGGATCTTATCGCCGACGAAGTGAGCAGCATCGAGTTCAATGGTGAGAGCCTGGACCCGGCCGCCTGCTTCCGTGACCGTCGCATCGAGCTGCCGGCTTTGCTGGAACACAACACACTCACCGTAGTCTCCTCATGCCAGTATTCCACTACCGGCGAGGGCCTGCACCGTTCCGTGGATCCCACCGACGGCAACATCTACCTTTATTCCCAGTTCGAAGTGCCGGATGCGCGCCGCGTCTACGCCGTGTTCGACCAGCCGGATATCAAGGCTACGTTCGACTTCGACGTCAAGGCACCGGCCTCGTGGATCGTCACTTCCAACATGCCGGTCAAGGCCTGTGAAGACCTTGATGACATGACCGCAGAAGGCACGATGGGCAGCCATCCCGCCGAATCCACCAAGCACTGGGTTTTCGAAACCACGCCCACCATGAGCTCCTACCTCACGGCCATTTGCGCCGGTCCGTACGCGGAGTGGCACACCGAATACGCCAATGAAGACGGCCGCACGGTCACCATGGCCCAGTATTGCCGCCAGTCCTTGGCAGATGACTTTGCCAAAGACGTGGACTACCTCTTCGACATCACCAAGAAGGGCTTCGCCTTCTACGCCAAGACCTGGGGCGTGCCCTACCCGTACGCCAAGTACGACCAGATCTACGTTCCCGAGTACAACGCCGGCGCCATGGAGAACATCGGCATGGTCACCATCCGCGACTCATACGTCTTCGGCTCCAAGGTCACCGACGCGCTCGCCGAGCGCCGCGTGGTGACCGTGCTGCACGAGCTGGCCCACATGTGGTTCGGCGACCTCGTCACCATGAAGTGGTGGAACGACCTGTGGCTCAACGAGTCCTTCGCCGAATTCATGTCGTCGTTGAGTACTGCGGAAGCCACTGAATGGAAAGATTCGTGGGCCACGTTCACCTCCGGCGAGAAGAGCTGGGCGCTCGACCAAGACCAGCTGCCCACCACACATCCCATCACCGCGCCGATCAACGATCTGCACGACACCGAAGTGAACTTCGACGGCATCACCTACGCCAAGGGCGGTTCTGTCCTCAAGCAGCTCGTAGCCTACGTGGGCCGAGACAAATTCTTCAAGGGCATCAACAGCTACCTGAACAAGTACCAGTATTCCAATGCCACTCTGGCGGACCTGCTCGCAGAACTCGAAGCGGCTTCCGGCCGCGATTTGAAGGCATGGAGCAAGCAGTGGCTTGAAGAGGCGGGCATCAACACCATTGAAGCCAAGGTGAATTGCGCTGACGACGGTACCATCGAGGCCTTCACCCTCGTGCAAAGCGCTCCGTCCGACCATCCCGTCCTGCGCAGCCAGCGTATGGGCATCGGCTTCTACAACCTCGACAGCGCCACCGGTCAGGTGGTGCGCACCGAAAACTTCGAGCTCGACGTTGACGGCGAGACCACCGAAGTGAGCGAGGCCATCGGCAAAACACGCCCCGACTTCATCCTGCTCAACGATGAAGACCTGACCTACGCCAAGCTGCGCTTCGACGACGCCTCGCGCGAGTTCGCCGCAGAGAACCTCTACAAGTTCAGCGATGCGCTGGCCCGCGCCGTCATCTGGCTGGCGTTCTGGGACATGACTCGCGACGGCGAATTCAACGCCGAGCGTTTTGTGGACATGAGCTTGAAGATGCTCTCCACCGAGCATGAGTCCACCACCTTCCGCTACGCACTGCGCTCGCTGAAGACCACCGTCAAACGGTATGTGCCTGCGGCGCGTCGTGATGCGGTGAGAGAGCATGTGGCTCAAGGGTTGTGGGATTTGGCGAATGCTGCCGAGCCGGGCAGTGATGAGCAGTTCCAGCTTGTAGGTGCTTATCTCGAGTATGGCGAAGAGGGCGATGCCCCGTTCATCTCCAACGTTAAGGGTCTGCTGGGCGGCTCACTCAAGCTCAAGGGTCTGGAGGTCGACAATGATCTGCGCTGGCTGCTCATCCAGGCATTGGCTGGTGTCGGTGCCATAGATGAGGGCAGCATTGAAGCCGAGCTGAAGGATCGGGACACCACTGCGAACCGCGAGTTTGCGTATGGCGCCAAGGCCATGCAGCCTTCTGTCGAGGCTAAGGATTGGGCGTGGCAAGAGTCTATCTACAACACCGATCTGACCAATGCCCAGTTGAAGTCTGCGGTGCTTGGCTTTAGCGCCACGGCCACCGGCAAGCTGGCGGAACCTTATATCGCCAAGTACTTCGAGACTGCCGACTGGATTTGGGAGCATCGTACCTTCCATATGGCTGAGACGCTGCTCGAAAGTCTTTATCCTGTCTACGCAGATGCCGAGGAGCTGGTGCGTGCAGGCGAGGAGTGGCTGGAATCCCATGGTGATGCCGACCGTGCTCTGCGTGGCATCATCATCGAGAATCTTGAGGGGTCGCGTCGCGCGCTCAAGGTGAACGAGGCCAACGCCTAGCGGTCTGCACTGGGGTGCGGAACCCGTGACATGACAAAGCGGGGTGTCAACGACTGGTTGCCGTTGACACCCCGCTTGTCATATCACATGGATGATGGTTTATGCCGAGGCTCCACGCTCGTAATACTCCATCGAGGCCACTGGCCCGTCCACACTGAACGCTCCGTCCTGATAGATGATTTTCGTGACCGCTGTGTTGCCCATGTCTGCCAAACTGATTGATGGGTCGATGCTGGCGAAGAACTGACGTATGCTAGTGCCTGAACTGATCACCAGCACATTGCCTCCGTCTTGCTCGCTCACATTGCGTGCGATGCGCACGATGGCATCATGCATGCGCTGCTGCACCTGTTCGGCGCTTTCGGCACGGTCCTCATCGTCCAAATCGGTGTGCAGCACATTCTCCTGATCCAAATCGTGGAGCACGTCCTGCAAATCGATATTGAGCCGCTCGCCTTTGGACTCGAGAGCCTCGGCGAAGCTTGCGAATCCAAGACGGTCGGCGATGGCCTGCAAGGTGTCGGGAATGGAACGTCCCTCGAAGCTGCCGAAGTTGTCTTCTCTTAGGTCAGGGTCGATTCCAATCTCGACATCCTCATTGCCGGACGTGTCCAAGGCTATGCGAGCAGTGTTGTAGTGCCGGGTCAGATTGCCGCAGTATGCCGCAGTGAAGCGGATGCCCTTCAGGCCTGCGCCGAACTGTCGGACGATGTCGCGACCTTCCCGTGTGAGTGGGAAATCCGACCATCCTTGCATCAGCTGCATGGCATTGGACGTGGTTTTGCTGTGGCGGGTCAAATAAATGGTAACCGGTTTTTGGCTGGTTTCGCTCATGCTTCCACCTCGGCGTTCTTGCGGCCGGTGCGGATCTTCTTCTCTTCGGCGATGGTAACGCACAACTGCAAGATGAACGCGCAGACAATGGCCACATACAGCACACCGAAGGTATCTCCCCAGCCGTGCAGCACATGGCCGAAGAGGTTGAGACCGGCGGCTTTGGTGTCGGCGATGCGGGAGAGCAGCACCTTGGCGGTCGAATCACCCAGCAGGTAGGCGAAGGCGCCCAACAGGCCTCCGGCGAGGGCTGCGGCCTTCTTGGGTACCTGGGCGAGCAGCGAGATGCCGATGAGCACCTGCGGGCCGAACGCGAACATGCCGAGGAAGAAGATGGAGACGAGGATGGCCGTGGGGGTCTTGCCGAACTGGTAGAAGGCCAGCGGAATGGGCATGGCGGCGATGCAGATTACCGAGACGAGACCAGGGCGGCCGCCCAAGGCGTCAGACAGGGCGCCCCAGATCAGGCATCCGACCATGGAACCCATGCCGAAGTAGAAGATCGCGTTGGCGCCGGTCTGGGTGCTGAAGCCCAGCTGTTCGGTGACGCGCAACGAGGACCAGTTGTCGATGCCAACGCGCACCACGTAGGCGAACACGTCGGAGAAGCACAGAATCCATACCCATGGGTTCTTCAGCAGGTAGCGCTTGAAGATCTGCCAGGTCGATTCGTCGGTGGACGAGACATCCTCGACCTTGGCTGGTTCGTCGAAGATGGTTTCCGCGGATTCCCAGCCGAGGTCTTCGGGGCGGTTCCTGCCCACGAAGAAGCAGACGATGCCGGCGATCAGCGCCACGATTGACGGGACGATGAACATGCCTGCTACGTTGCCGCCGAAGAATGTGTTGGCGCACCACAGGGAGAAGATGCCGGCCAAGCCGCCACCGATGTTGTGTGAGGCGCTCCAGGTGCCGTAGTAGCGCCCGTAGTTCTTCTTGGTGGTCCAGTTCATGATCACACCGGAGCAGCAGGGGCCGGCACCGCACTGGAAGACGCCGTTGAGCGCCCACAGCACCATCAGCCAGCCCATCGGCACGTTGCTCATCGTGAGCATGAAGCCGAAGAGCATCACGACGATCGAAGCGCCGATGAGCATGATGGACGCGGCCTTCTTGTTGTCTTTGTCGGTGACGATATAGCCGACGATGATTTTGCCGATGCCATAGGCCAGAGAGAATACGAAGCCTATGGTACCCAGCTGTTCGGTGGTGAAACCGAGCTGCTGCTTGAGCAGTGGCTGTGCGGCCTTGAGATTATCCCTCACAAAGTACATGACGCTGTAGAGCATCACCACGATGATGAATGGCTTCATAAACTCTTTGAACCATGCTTTGCGCTGTGCTGATACAGGTATTCCTGCTTTGGGGATGTGCTTATCGAACGCCAGATTGAATGCATTTCCAGACAATGAACGTCCTCCTTGTGTCTCTTATCTGCGGTGATGAGATGGCAATATGCTGCACATACTGGATTGAAACAGCCATGGCGGGGCAGCGTTGTAGCGCTTTGACGCGCGGGCTACGGTGCCCGAGCATTGCATATCCAAGCCAAATATTTCAGCACATTGCTCTCAATAATAGCGCTTGCACTGGCAATGTCAAATCGCTGATCCGGCAAGCCCTAACGACTTGGCTGGTAAGTATGTGACCGAGTGATGGTCATCGTTGTGGAGATGTCAGAAATGCCAATAAAGAGAAGGGTTCTGTGGGTCTCGTTGTTGTTTGCGTAACTGGCTGCTGTAGTGCGTCTGGGTTGGCTGCCGGCTCGATGCATGCGCAGTTCATCGGCTCTTAAAATAGCGCTGAAGTTGAGACTCGCGTATGAATATATCAGTGATCATGGCTCCCAACACAATTCCAGCGAACAGCGCGACAGGAGTGCGGGCAGCACCCAGCAGAACGGTGAACCTGCTGGAAGGCGCCATGCTCGCCACAAGGGCGATGATGCTGATTGCGCTTATCGTGCCCAATCCCGCCCACACAGCGGTTTCGAACGCGATGCCGAGCACCTGCTCGTGTTTGCGCTGACCGATGTGCAGCGCTCCGGCATATTCGAGTTTTCGGCGTTGCACCGATACCGCTCCCAAAGCCAAGCCTATGATGAGACCGGCCCAGGGCATCCATGCGGTCATGCGCGACCGGTATGCGGCCGTGGCGTCGTAATGCGGGTCCATGCCTTTGTTGAGCGAGGTGACACCGGCGTGCGACTGCTTGGTCTGGCTGACGTGAGTGGTGGAATACAGCAAATCGTCGGTTTGCTCGGTGAGCGGCCACTGTTTGGCCCAGCATTCCTCGAAGCTGCCGTCGCTGGTCGAAACCGGTACTATCAGAGCGTATGCGGGCCTGGTGTCGCGCCCGTCATTGGGCCATGAGAACACTCCTGCTATCTCGATGGTGCCGTGATCCGTTTCCAAGGTGCCGCCTTGCCGCAAGCCGAAATCCTTGGCGACATTGCGTGAAACCCATATGCCCGAAGCATCCGCTTGGTTGTTGGTTGGCAATGAACGGCGGGTGGGGGAGGGGCCGGAACGCTGAGAATTTGTGCGCTTTGTTGCGTTTGTGGTGTTGTCGGGCTGGGCGATCAGCTGCAGGAATCCCGGTGTCACCTCGTAGGATGCGATGTCCTTGCCTTCAGTGGCCAAAGGAGTGATTTGAGATCCGGCGCGCAAGGCTCCCGACATGCTCGGGCCATTGCCGGCTGTGGTGAGTGCGTCGCATGTCGTGCCGTCAACGGTGGCGCCGACGATGGTTCTCACATCGGCTTGCATGGCGATTTTGGCGGTGGCGTCCCGTTCCAGCTGCACCACGGAGAGTGCTTCGTATCCGCCGAGTGCCCCTCCCGTTATCAGCACGATGAGCATCATCGTTAGCGCTCGAGCTGTGCCAGAGTTCAGGTTTCTCCAGCTTTCCGACCATATTGACCCTAGGTGCATCATGATTGAGCCTCAATCTCACTCGTGGCAACAGTGGAGGGGATGGCGGAGGATTGGGCAGCCGTATGAGCAGTCTCGGCGTTCGCTGAAATTCCAGCAGTTTTGGGAGCGTAACGAGCCAAGTCGATGATCTGCTGGCAAGCGTCGCGCGTATCAGGGTCGTGGGTGGCGACCACCACTATCATGCCTTGTCCTGCCAGATTCCCCAGTACTTCATTCACGCCGTGCGCTGTGCGAGTGTCTAGCTGTGCGGTCGGCTCGTCCACCAGCAGCATGTCCGGCCGCGCGTGCACCGCCCTGGCAAGCATCAGTCGCTGCGCCTCGCCTCCCGAAAGTTCACAGAATCGCCGGTGTGCCGCATGCGCAAGACCGAACAAAGCCAAGGTTTCCAACGCTTGTGGTTCTGCCTGCTGCCGTGTCATGCCTTGCGTGAGCAACGGCAGCACCACATGGTCCAGTGCACTGCGCTCGGCCACGCCGTACGGGTTTTGAAACACCCAGCCGACCTGCGTCACTTCATCGCGCTCGATCGACCCTGCGGCAGGCGTCTCCATGTCGGCCAGCAGGGAGAGCAGCGTGGACTTGCCGCATCCGCTGGCACCGCATACTGCCGTGGTCTGCCCGGATTTGAGGGTGAAGTCGAGATGTTCGAAGAGCACGTCGGTGCTCTCGAACCGATGCCCGAGATTATGGGCTGTCACTTGCATGGCGTGTTCCTGACCGTGCTGCCGAGCGCCACTTCGCGGATACCGGTGATATCTTTGCCGTCTCGCCCCTGCAACAGGCTGGCACCCAGTTGAGAGCCGAGTATGGTGACCGGTACGGTCTTGCCTTTGGAAACGATGCAGCCATGCCCGTCTTTGATGCCCGTCACTGCGGCCGCGGGCACGCGCAGTGCCGTGACCGGTTGGTCGAGCGCGACCGTGGCATCAAACCCGTTGGGCAGCTCGCTTTCTGCGATGCTTTTGAACTCGTCGGTATTGCTGATGCTGCGGCAGAATTCCGAGTCATTGGTGCCGGTTGCTCCGGCCGGCAGCGTCACGCTCTGCCCGAACGCGCTCAGTGTGCGCGGCTGTCCGCTGGCTTTGCCGCCTTTGATGTTCAGCGCGCTGATGCCTCCCGGTATTTCGCCGATGGCGCTTCCTTCCTGTACGGCTGCCCCTTCGGCAGCTTGCCAGCCTGTGACTGTGACATTCGAAGCGGGAATCCACACCACCTCTTCCATGTTCAGTGAGCCGTCGCTGCTGTTGCCGGATGCGCTCATGAGCTGTTTCCAGCCGGTGGCGGTAGTGGCAGTGTAGGTAGCAGAACCGGGGGAGGATCGGTATCCGAGCCGGGAGAGCTCATTGTTCACCGCTTTGGCATCGCCTCCCTCGTCGCCCACATTGAGCGAACGGTAGAGCGGCATATCGGTATGCATGGCGACCACGGTTCGCCCGTTGACTCCCAGCGCCGGCTTGCCGGTTTGCATGATGTTCGGAGCATAGTTCTTGGTGACCGTACCGGATGTGTTAATCATGATTTGCCGTTTGTCCGAAAGCGTGGGAATCAAGGTTACTTGGGTGGTACCGTCATACTGTTCCTGGCTTGCCGGTGCGCTGGTCACCGCTTTGGCGGGAGCAAGAATGCCGGGTGTGGAGTCACGCAACATCAGCGCACTTGCGCCAGCGGTCAACGTCACCGCCATGATGACGATGAGAACCACCCAGGGGAGCGGAACGGTACGTCGCTGGGAGTTGCTGTTGCGTTTCATACGCTGTCCTGCCTATTCGATGGTGAATCCGCCTTCGTCGGCGAAGCCGATAACGGAGTTGTTGGCGAGCATGCATTCGCGGATTTTGGGGTCTCGCTCATTGAAAGATTTCTCTGATTTGTTTTGCTCTTTACTGAAGTCCGATGCACTGTAGCTTTGCGGTACCAGGTTTTCGCGGTGGAAGCAATCGACAATACCGGTTGCTGGGTCTTGGTACAGGTTTGGATTACCGACTTGCATGCGGTAGATAGTGTCGATAACATCCATACGAGATTCACGACATTCTTGCTGTGTATCGAGGAAATCGTGTTCTTTTTGCTTTGACGAAGGCTGCTTATACATAGCCTCCATATACAAACCGTTGGGGAATTTCTTAAGTTTGATGGATCGGTACCCTTTGTCTGCCATGCACTGTTTATAGCTAGACCATGCTTGTTCGTACTGAGATACGGATACTTTGCCCGCGTCCTTGGCTTGCACCAGCACTTCGCGCTGATAATCAGACATTTGTGCCTCATTGAGCATTTGATCTATAAAACTTGGGATTGATGATGCCATCTTCGCGTTGCTTCCCGCAGAGGGGAATGTAGGAGCATTGTCTTCCCCTACATTCCCCTCTCCAGAGTCCTTCGAGGAAGAAGATGATCCAGCGTCACTGTGCTGCATGTCAGTGTTGGCTCCGCAGGCGCTGATCGCGCATAACGTAATGCCTACCAACGCAGTAATAAGTGAGTTCTGTATTCGTCTCTTCGTCGTCATGAAAGATCCTAACGTAATAGCGGTTTACCAAGCATAAGCGCTATCGTTGTGGTTAGTCGCTGACCCTCTGGCATGGGCGTTAGCGAACTGATGAGGAGCCCGAGCTGAATGCATGGTCGCACAAAGACCATCTTGACAGGCTTGAGCATTTGCGCCGGCGTTTCTTCTTGACCATGCGCTTGCGGTAGATTCGGTCCAAGTGTAGTTGTAGTAGCCGCTGATGAATGAATTGTCAACATTAGTGGCGGATGCTGCTGGAACACCAACAGCGAGAGATAGGGCACCTGCAAGTGCAGTTGTGCACAGTGCGCTGATTGTTTTCTTTTTAGCCATAGTAGTTATCCTTAGCTATTAATAGTTGGGTACTGCTCAATGGTCGTCTTAAGAAACTGCATTTAAGACTATGCCAGTATGACGTAGTGTGAGTATCGAATAGAGATTTGTCTCACACTTTGGGCGCTTTGTTTGTGGAACGTGCATATGCATTGAAAACAAGGGCATGCGACCTTCCACAAGTCGGTGCTAGGCAGGCTTCTCGCTAGTATGAGAGATACCTTATTTTAAGCGGCAGGAGGGTGTGTTATGCCGAGGATGTTCGGAACGGATGGGGTTCGTGGATTGGCGAACCGTGATTTGACAGCTAAGCTGGCGTTGGATCTGGGAGACGCGGCAGTGCGCGTGCTCGGCGATGCGTCCGGCACCGAAGTCGAACACAAAGAGGGACGTCGTCGCGCCTTGGTGGGCCGTGACACTCGTGTTTCCGGAGATTTCCTCGCCTCTGCGCTGTCCGCGGGCATGAGTGCCGGTGGATTCGACGTGATCGACGCCGGCATCATTCCCACCCCCGGAGTGGCGTACCTTACCAGCGCGCTCAACGTGGACATGAGTGCGGTCATCTCTGCCTCCCACAACCCCATGCCCGACAACGGCATCAAGTTCTTCGCGCGCGGCGGCTACAAGCTGCCCGATACCAAAGAGGATGAGATCGAGGCCGTGCTTGGCCAGGACTGGGATCGTCCCACCGGAGCAGGCGTGGGCCGTGTGAGTCGCAATGCGGACACCGCCACGAATATGTACATCAACCATCTGGTCTCCACCATCGCACCGGTGGCGCCGGACAAGACTCAGCCAAAGCCGCTCAAGGGCCTGAAGATCGTGGCCGACTGCGCCAACGGTGCGGCATCGGTCGTAGCTCCCGAAGCGTTGCGCCGCGCCGGTGCTGAAGTACTGGTCATCAACGCCAGCCCAGATGGCTACAACATCAACGACAAAGCCGGCTCCACCCACCCCGAGCAGCTGCAGGCCATGGTACGTGCCACCGATGCTGTGATGGGTGTGGCGTTCGACGGCGATGCCGACCGTTGCCTGGCAGTGGACGAGGACGGCAATCTTGTCAACGGCGACCAGGTGATGGGTATTCTGGCACGAGGCAAGCAGCGTGACGGCAAGCTCAACCACAACACGCTTGTGGTTACGGTCATGAGCAACCTGGGCCTCAAACTGGCGCTCAAGGAGATGGGCATCGCCACCGTGGAGACCGGTGTGGGAGACCGCTATGTGCTCGAAGAGATGCTGCGCGGTGACTATTCGCTGGGCGGGGAGCAGTCCGGCCATGTCATCAACCGCGAGTTCGCCACCACCGGTGACGGTACCCTCACCGCGTTGACGCTGTGCCTGGAGGTCGTCAAGTCCGGTCGCTCTCTCAAAGAGTTGGCCTCCGATTTCCCGCAGCTGCCGCAGCGGCTTATCAACGTGCCCAACGTCGATAAGAACGCCGCCAAAACCAATGCCGCAGTGCAAGCGGCCATTGAGCAAGAAGAGCGGACCTTGGGGGAGACGGGTCGCGTGTTGTTGCGTCCCAGCGGCACTGAGCCGTTGGTGCGTGTGATGACCGAGGCAGCCACACAGGATCAGGCAGACGAGGTGTGCGAGCGTCTCGCAGCCGTAGTAGCACAGGAGTTGGCACTGTAGTATGATTTCCAACGATTCGAATGTAAATCCGGCGCTCAACCGTGCCGTGGAGCAGCTCATCTCCAGCGGCGGCAGGGAGAAAATCATGCCGATCGTGCAGATGGGGGAGCCGGTGCTGCGTCAGCGCGCCATGCCTTACGACGGTCAACTTACCGATGAGACGTTCGCCAAGCTCATCTCCACCATGCGGACCACCATGCTCGACGCGCCCGGCGTAGGCTTAGCTGCCCCGCAGATAGGACTCGGTCTGGCATTCGCCGTGGTAGAGGACCACGTGCGCGACGATGCCGAAGACCCGCGGGAAATAGCCGAATTCCCGTTCCATGTCATCGTCAACCCCACCTACACTCCTATCGGCACGCAGTCGCGCAGCTTCTATGAGGGGTGCCTGAGTTTCGAGGGATACCAGGCGGTACGCAAGCGCTGGCTCGACATCATCGCACGTTGGCAGGATGTGGACGGCAATCCGCATGAGGAGCATCTGCACGGTTGGCCGGCTCGCATCTTCCAGCACGAAACCGACCATCTGAGCGGTGAGGTATACATTGACCGCGCCGAGATTCGCTCGCTTTCCTCCGACGATAACCTCTCCGACTATTGGGCGGACGATCCGGTTCCAGTGGAGGCGGCGCGACAGCTTGGATTCAGCGTAGCCTGACCGTCGGCGTCTGACGAGTCGAACACAAGCGAAGCGATACGCCAAGTAAATGTCAAACAAAATATGCCGGTGGGTGACGGTTCATACGTCACCTACCGGCATATTGCATTGATGAGAGGCTACTGTTCAAAGGGATATTGCAATCCCCAGATGCCGCGTATGCAGTCCATGAGCTGCATGATGCGCAGCGTGTCTTTATGAGGCATTTCAGGGCATTCGTCACGCCCATCCAAGATGGTGTTGGCGGCGCTTGCCACCTCGTACTCGTAGCCGTTGATTTGCTCCGGCACATCGTAATGCTTGCGCAGCGTGTGGTCGGTGCCGTACACGTCGATGCCTTCGGGGTTGTTGATGTTGTGGCATACCAGGTAGCCGTCGGTGCCCCAGATGGTTCCCGTGCGGTCGGAAGCTGCAAGCATCGAGGCCTGTGCTGTGGCCATCACTCCGTCGTCATAATGCAGGGTAATGTTTTCCTGCGCGTCCACGCCGGTAGGCCAAGGCTGCATGGAGGTTTCAATGTGATTGATGTGGCGGTTGTGGTCTGCATTGCCGCCAATAGCCATGTCAAGGAAGTTCAGCGGGTATACGCCCACGTCGAGCAGTGCGCCGCCTGCCAGCTGCGGATCGGTCATGCGCGGCTTATGGGAGACCGGATAGCACAGGTTGGCGTTCGCTGCCTGCACCGTGCCGATAGCCTCCGATGCGATGATGTCGGAGATGATGGCGCGCGAGGGCATGTAGCGTGTCCATATCGCTTCGGTGCACAACAGCCCGGTCTCTTTCGCGCAGGCCAGCAGGCGTTCGGCCTGTTCGGCGTTGGCGGTGAACGACTTTTCCATGAGCACGTTCTTGCCGGCGCGCAGGCATTGTATGCCTTGCTCCTCATGGAGGGCTACCGGTGTGGCCACGTAGACCAAGTCCACTTTCGGGTCGTCCAGCAGTGCCTCGTAGGACCCGTAGGCGTGGGGGATGTTGTGCTGTGCGGCGAACTCTTCGGCGCGCGTTTGCTCTCGCGAAGCCACGGCATAGGGGCGAATCAGGTTGGAATATCGAGGATCTTGAGCCATGGCGCTGAGCGTGGTTGCCATGGTGTGGGCAATCCTGCCTGCGCCGAGAATAGCCACGTTCACCGGTGTCCCTTCGCGCTGCGCTTGTGACTGTGCTCGTGTGCCATTGATACTGCTCATCGTGATCCTTCGTCCGCTATGCCTGACGGTTTTCTTCCAGTGTAGGCGCCGGTCTAGGCGCCGGTCTAGGCGCCGGCATGCATGCCGGAAATGTGTTCCAGAGCGGCGATGGCCTGCTCAGGGTCGTCAGGCAGTTCCACTCCCGCCTCCTGCGCCTTGCGGTCATCGCGACGGCGCCACCATGAGGAGAGCACCGAACCGGAGATGTTGTGCCAAACGCTGAAGAAGGTGGAAGGAATGGCAGTGATGGGTGTGGCGGCAAAGGAGGTGAGGGCCAAAGTCGCGCCTAGGCCGGAATCCTGCATACCCACTTCGAAGGTGATGGCCTTCTGCTGTGCGTAGCCGAATCCCTTGGGGTAGACCTTGTACATCAGGCGGGAGAATCCGTAACCGAGGCCGTACCCGCACAGGTTGTGCAGGATGACGACCGGGATGGCGAGCATGGTGGAGGCGCTGAACAGACCTGCGTGGTTGGCGGCTACCACGATGCCGATGATGAGCAGGATGGCGGTTTGCGAGACGATGGGCAATACTTCAGTGACTTTGGCGATGTGCTCTTTGAAGATGGTGTGGCACAGCACGCCGAGCGCCACGGGAATGAGTACGACTTCCACGGCGGTTCGGAACAGCGACTGCCAGGGAATGGCCACATAGTGGGATGCGAGCAGTTGCATCAGCGCCGGGATGGCGAAGGGCGCGAGCAGTGTGGAAACCAGTCCGATCGACACGTCGAGTGCCACGTCACCTCGCGACAGGAAGCTCATCACGTTGGATGAAGTGCCCGAGGGGCAGCAGCCAACGAGAATCACGCCGACGGCGAGCGGGCCGTCGAGGTGGAAGATCCAGCACAGCAGCACCGCCAAGAGCGGCATGATGATGTAGTGCGCCAGCGTGCCGACGATGACCATGAGCGGCTGCTTGAAAATGCGGGTGAAGTCGTCGAGGGAGAGCGTCAAGCCCATGCCGAAGAGCACAATGCCCAGCAGAATGCTGGTGTAGCCTTTGGCCCACATGCTTGTTTGCGGCACAACGTAGTTGAACACAGCCCACACGATGACGATGACGGTGAACCATTTGGTGATCCAACTGGCGACTTTCTTCACGGTTTCCATAACGGTTATGCCTCCCTCTCCAGCGTTTGTTCGAATGCTGGACATCTTAGGAAGGACAAAGCGCCGATGCGTCGCCTGTCTCACACTGCGACCATGTTGGTTGTTGGTTGTTGGTTGTTGGTTGTTGGATGTTGGATGCTGGATGGACTGTATCGGATTTGTGCGGTGGTTATTGGTCGGTGCTGGTGGATGTGGTGTGTGGGGTACCGGCTGCTGCCAACGGGTATGCGTCATATGACATCGAGCAGGCTATGCGTGTTAGTTGGTGGTGATGTGGTGTTGTTTGCGTTTCAACGCCATGGTGAGGGCGGTGAGCATTATGGCGGCGACCAGTCCGATGATGGCATAACCCAGAGCGGTGGCAATGCCGCCGGTGAACGGGAGTGCGGTGATCATGCGGTGGTAGGTGACGGTGATTTCTTGAATGTTGTTGCCGCCGGCCGTGATGTCGTGGTCGATGGCGATGTTGTTGGTGTAGGTGGCAGTTGGCTGGTTGGTGTGGTAGCCGGGAATGGTGGGGCTTTCGGTGGAAAAAGTGAGGTTTCTCCTGTTGCCGCCGGTGGTCTGCCATGTCACGTTCGGGTCACTACCTGGGTAGGTCCAGTCTCCCGGCACGATGATGGTTGCGGTGTCGGGGCGTATGGTGTAGTCGCGGGTCAGGGTGATGGTTTTGCTTTGGTCGGGGCGTAGGGTGGTTCCGGTGTCATCTTGGTAGTGGACGGTGAGTGTGGCGTTCCAGGTTTCGTGTTTGGGGGTGGTTTGCTGGCAGGTGATCCAGTAGTCGGTGTGGCCTGCCGGGTAGGTGGTGTTGGCTGGCAAGGTACAGGTGGTGTCGTTGCAGGTTAGGGGCGGTGTGCCGCCGGTGATGTAGTAGCCGCTGGGTGTGTTGAAGGTCCATGCGCCGCCGGTGATGGGGTCGTCTTGCCGGCCGTTGAAGGTTTGTTGCAGGCTGGTATCTTCGATGCCGTCTTTGGTGAAATGAACGGTGGCGGATGCTGCTGGTTTGATGTAGGTGATGGTGGTGATGCTGTCGGTGGCGTTTTGTAGGTCGCTACCGTAGACGGGTGTGCCTGCCCAGTTGGTGGGGTTGTTGGGTGTGGCGATGCGTGTGCTGGGGTTCCATGTTCCGTTGGTGACTTGCACGTCGTAGCCCGGTTTGTCTGGCACGTACACGCCGGAGTAGGCGGGTTGGGTGTCACCGGCGCTGTAGTAGTTACCGTTGAGCAGATAGGAGCTGAGCTGCCCCTCAGGAATAGGCAGCGTTCCACTAAGACCAGCGCACCGCATCAAATAATCTTTGCTGTCTTCCCTGTTTACGGTGCTAGCGTCTAGTGGGCACCGGCCCCATGAGTCATGCCGGTCTACGCCTCTGAGTGCGAGCACGATCCTTCTGTATCGACTCCCCTTGGGAGCTAGTCCCTGCGTTACGCTGCTAAAGCCGAATGAGGCGACACCGTTGCTGATGGTTTCGTAGATGATGTTTTGGTTGACGTCGCTTTGGGCTGCGCTGCCGTTGGAGTAACGAAACTGCATCGTGTTTCTTGACGTATAATCACATGCAAGGTATGCGTAGGATTCAGTATATGCAGGTTTTCCACCGAGGTAAGTTCGGTTGAGCGAGCTATCGAATTCGCTATAGAATTCGAGTCGCATTTTGAAGGAGTCGGTGAGGTTGATACCGCAGGCGCCGCTGCCGCGTGTCAGCGAGCTGCTGTCTTCGGTTTGAGGTTGTGGGCTGCCGGGTTTGTTGAGTACGGTGGGTGTGCTGGCTTGCGTGGGAAGGCTGCCGTTTGTGTCGGAGGATGCCGTGGCTTGTGAAGATTCGGAATCGTTGGACGCTGCGCTGTTGCCGACTGGTTGTGCTTCGTCTTCGTTGACGTTGGTGCTGTTGTGGCTGGCAGCGGCGGAGTCGAGGAGTGGGGTGTTGCCAGCTGGTACTAGCGATTCAGAATTGCTGGGGGGGGGTGATGGTTGATGCTTGTTTTGCGTCTGTGACGGAAGTTTGCGTTGCGTTGGTTACAACGTTGCCTTCTGACGCACTGGCGTTCAGACCTGTCGGGATGAGGATGACGCAGCATATCAACAGCGCGATGGCGATTCTGGTGGCGCTGCTGCGAGTCCGCTTGCTGGTGTGGTGGCCTGTGGTGGTAGGCAAGGTCATGCGAACGATTCCTCCGTGTGTGCGCGCCCGAACCGCTCGGCGACAGTTGCTCTTGTCACTGTGCATACTTGGCGGTATTGCAGGAAGTGAAGCCGAGTATACAGTCGTAGTCCGTCGTAATATACACTCACTGTGACATATGTAACAAACTCGGCTTCATTCTGATCAAGAGGCCAGTAACAGCGGTGCCTTGCTCGGTATCTCTGTGTACCGCATAATCTGCGCGTCATACCGAGCAAATCCGGTAAGTGCCTGCTCATTCACTGCTTGATCTCGGTCGTCAACAAATACCAATAGCCGAGCCTGCTTTCTCTCCTTGGCGCCACTGACATCTTCCCATGCAAACAGTATCGTCGCCAGCGCGGTTGCATTGAGTGCGGCTGGCGCTTTGGCGAATAGTGTGGGGTGACTGTCGCTGTCTTGGAACACGAAGTCAAAATGATGTGAATACAACGATTTGCCCTGAATGCTTACATCAGAGGTGTAATGGACATGCTGTTCGGTGAGTGAGGATGCTACATCTTCTGAAAAGCAGATAGGGTTTTGCGATCTCACTGTCTGTGACAATGCATCTACATGGATGAGCGCTTGTATGTAACGATTCATGGCGTCACTTGTCTGACTTGGGTGAGCCTCCAAGTTCAGAGCGCCATCATGCAGCGATGCGCCGAACTGATTGGCTATATGCTCTATGCGAGCTTTGCGCGTGGTATTCAACGTTAATCCGGAAGATATCAATCCAGATACAATATATCCGTCATCGCTGAATTCCAGACACTCATCATGGTGACGCATATAAAAATGGAGGTGATCTCCGGTATGGTCAAGCAGCGGCACGGACACTGCCTGCCAGCCGTGTACTTCTCGTGTGGAGGAGTGCTCCCGCAGCCAATGTGCGTATTCTTCAACAAGTGTCTTGCTGGTATTGCTCTGCGTCATGCTGCCGTCCTGTCGATGAGTTGTGGTGCCTTCGCTACATGAAACTGTTGAAGCAACAATAGCGTATCTTTGACGAAGTCGGGAGATGCGATGTTGACTGGGCATGCGAAGCGGTCGTTGTAGCCCTCACGATACATGTGCAAGTGCGATCCGTTCACTACGGTGCCGTCGGGATTGGTATGAGGGTGCCCCAGACCTACACAAAGTCTCATGAGTGGTGCGCCGCCTCTCTTTACCCGAGCGTTGATGGAGTGTTTGTCGCGCTCTATTGTGCCACGATACATATTGATACGGAATACGGCCTTGCTTTCTCGTCCGGTTACATCCAAGCCTTTGCCTTGTTCTCGACAGGCAGGCATGATGAATTCAGTCATTGCAGTGTCTTTTAGCTCATTGAGCAGTATCTTGGCTTCATCGTTTGTGAGCATATGTGTCATGCCGTTCCTTACCTTTGTTCCGGGCGGATGGAAAGTTGTTTTCACGCTAACTGAACTTCGGAGATTGTTGGGCGGACATTGCTCGATTGACGCGGCAACACGTGTGGAAGGTGGCCATGCTATAGTGTCAACTTGTTGCCCGGGTAGCTCAGGGGATAGAGCACCGCTCTCCTAAAGCGGGTGTCGTCAGTTCGAATCTGATCTCGGGCACGATTCGCTGGTCTGTCGCCGGTGCCCAGCGTTGTTTGTGGCAGCGCTAATGTTTCGAATAGGTTTCATACTGTGTACTAGGTGTCCACGTAGTGGGACGGTCTTCAGATTTGGCGTAGGGCTGACCATATACTGAAAAAGGTACATGCTTGATGGTGAGGGTTTGTGTCAGTTGGCGCTTTCTTGCCCTGCGACGGTTATCGCGCAGCAACTTGTGCAGTATTGGATTGGTTCTTGAATTCAGGAGTTCAAATGCTAAAAACATGGAGTAGGCGAGTGCTCGCCGCCGGTATGGCTGGAGCCATGCTGTTTTCGGTGGCGGCTTGTGGCACCAGCGGGTCGGATCAGGCCGAGGGTGCCAAAGTCGACAAGAACGCCATCATCAAGGTGGACAACACGGAGCCGCAGAGCCCGTTGGTTCCCGCCAACACGAACGAGATGGGCGGCGGCCGCGTCATCCGCAACATCTTCGAAGGATTGGTGAGCTACGACGCCAAGGGCAAGCAGCATATGGAAGTGGCCAAGTCCATCACCCCCAACGCCGACGCCACCCAGTTCACCATCAAGCTCAACGACGGCTGGAAGTTCACCAACGGTGAGAAGGTGACCGCCACGTCGTTCACCGATGCCTGGAGCTACGCTGCCAACGTGAAGAACGCGCAGAAGCAGAGCAGCCGCATGTCCGTCATCAAGGGTTATGACGAACTGCAGGATCCCAACGTGGACCCGCACGCCAAGCTTTCCGGCCTTGAGGTCAAGGATCCGCTCACCTTCGTGGTCACGCTCAACAGCCCCGACTCGGTGTTCCCCATCCAGGTGTCGCACCAGTCCTTCTTCCCGCTGCCCAGCGTGGCTTACAAGGACATGGCCGCCTTCGGCAAGGCGCCCATCGGCAACGGCCCTTACAAGTTCGAATCGTGGACCCCAAGCACCGACATCAAGATCGTGCGCAACGACGACTACAAGGGCAGCCGCAAGGTGCAGAACGGCGGCGTTGACTTCCGCGTCTACACCAGCAAGGATTCCGCCTACTCCGATGTGCAGTCCGGCAACCTCGACGTGCTCATCACCGTGCCGCAGTCGGCCGTGAAGACCTTCCGTTCCGACAGTTCGGTGAAGGCCTACGAGCAGCCCGGTTCGCGCTATCAGGGCTTCATCATCCCCGAGAACCTCGAGCACTTCCGCCAGGACAAGGAGGGCAACCTGCGCCGCCAGGCCATCTCCATGGCCATCAACCGCAAGCAGATCATCGAGAAGATCTACAACAACACGAAGACCCCCTCCACCGACTTCACGTCCCCGGCGGTGCCCGAGCACTCGTCCAAGCTGAAGAACGCCGGCAACCTGGCCTACAACCCTAAGAAGGCCAAGGAGCTGTGGAAGGAAGCCGACAAGATTTCGAAGTTCACGGGAACCTTCAAGCTCTCCTACAACTCCGACGACGACAACAAGCCGTGGGTGGACGCGGTGTGCAACGGTCTGAAGGACACGCTCGGCATCGACGCGCAGGGCGACGCGTACCCCACGTTCTCCAACTTCCGTGAGCAGATCACCAACCGTTCCCTCAAGTCTGCGTTCCGTTCCGGCTGGGCGCTCGACTATCCCACTGCCGAGGACTACATGACCCCGCTCTATTCCTCCGCGTCGGCAGACGGACACGGTTCGAACGACGGTGACTACAAGAACCCGAAGTTCGACGACGCGCTCAAGCAGGCGCTCAGCCAGACCGATGTCTCCAAGCGTACGGACGACCTTGAGAAGGCGCAGGAGATCCTGCTTGAGGATATGCCCTCAATCCCGCTGTGGAACGACAATGTGGCCGCCGTGTCGTCCACCAAGGTGAGTAACGTGCAGTTCGACTACACCAGCATGCCCACCTACTACACCATCACCAAGTAGTCGTCTGGCGCGCTCGGGCGTACCGATGACGTGGTGATGCACGGCATACGAAAGGTCCCTCCTTCCGGTTTCGACTGGAAGGAGGGACCTTGTTGTTTTCGCTGGTAGCGGTGCTGCCGGTTCAGTCTGTGGCCGTCTCTGGTGCTGTCTGAACCGAATTGCAGCGCTTCAGACAGCACCCGAGACGGATACCGTATGGCTCAGGCCTGCACGTACGAATCGGAATCGCAGCGGTAACCGCAGTTCATCATCTCGCTGTTGTAGCAGATCGTGCCCTTGCCCTTGGCCGGAAGCACGATGAGACCACCGTCGCCACGGTGGGCTGCGATGTCGTCAAGCGTGGCGCTTGCCGCTTCTTCGACGTTCTGACCGCCGAAGCGCACGCGCTCGGAGACCTGGTGGGAGGCTACGGTGCGCACAAAAGCCTCGCCGATACCGGTGCCGGAAACAGCCACGGTCTCGTCGTTGGCATAGGTTCCGCAACCCGGCAGGGGTGTGTCGCCCACGCGACCGTGCATCTGGTTGGTGATGCCGCCCGTGGAGGTGGCTGCCGCCAGATGTCCCTGGGCATCGCGGGCCACGGCGCCGATGGTGCCGTGCTTTTCCCACTCATCGCCGTCGTTCTGCGCTTCGATGAGTGATTCCTGGCGCTGCTTGGTGATGAAATAGTCCGTCTCGCAGGTTTCGACGCCCCAGGCTTCAAGCTCCTCTGCTCGGGGGTCTGCGAACAGCACATGCTTGGTCTGTTCCTTGACTGCGCGCGCGCCGTCAATCGGATTCTTGATGGTATGAGTGCCGGCCACAGCTCCCACCTCGCCGTCGCCGCCCATCAGGCAGGCATCCATCTGCGCGATGCCATCGCTGGTCAATGCAGCGCCACGCCCTGCATTGAATTCGGGAGCATCTTCCATGACGTGGATGGCGGCAACGACCGCGTCCTCGGCACTCGCTCCGGCTTTCAGCTTGGCGTAGCCTGCGTCCAACGCGCGGTTCAGGTCTTCCTTGGCCTGTGCCTCGCGTTCGGGGGTGCGGTGCTTGCCCAGTCCGCCGGCGCCTCCGTGGATGATGAGCAGCAGCCCGTCATCCTCTCCTGCGGTGATGCTCTTGACTGGTGGTGCAGCGGTGTTCGCCATGGTGTTCCTTTCCTTAACATGTTGTGTTGCCCCGTAGCATCCATGTGTCATGTCGTCTGCGTGGCGGGCGGCACGACGTGCTCGTGAGCAACTCCATACTGGTATCGTAGCGCGCGCGGTACTTCACGGCGTGGCGCGTTGCGCAGCTGCGAGGTTCCGCCGGTTTTCTATGAGCCACTTTCGGTGTGCCTGGGGTTTCGCGGCTTTCTTGCTCATTGCTTTGCTGCGGCGGGTGCAAGCATAAGTCACTACGTTGCTCCATATTTGCCGTACTTGTCTCACGTATTGGTCATTACCCGCTTCGCATTGTGGAAAGCCCTATAATGTTGCCGTTCGTTGCGCGTCGGCTGCGGCTGGCGGCCGGTTGATGCGGTATCTATCCGGAGGCGATGAATGCGACACTGATAGAGGGAAATATGACTCATACCTGGGCAAAGCGTCTCGCAGCCTCTGTGCTGGCCGGCGCCTCACTCATCTCCATGGCTGCTTGCGGTTCGACTTCCAACAAGTCCGAGGCAAAGCAGTCCGACAATAACGCCATCATTTCGGTCAATAACACCGAACCGCAGAGCCCGCTTGTGCCTGCCAACACGAACGAGATGGGTGGCGGGCGCGTTCTGCGCTACCTGTTCGAAGGCTTGGTAAGCTACGATGCCAAGGGCAAGCAGCACATGGAAGCTGCTCAGTCCATCGAATCGAACGATGATGCCACACAATATACCATCAAGCTTCGTGACGACTGGAAGTTCACCAACGGTGAGAAGGTGACCGCCACGTCGTTCGCCAAGGCTTGGAGCTATGCAGCGAATGTGAAAAGCGCGCAGAAGCAAGGCAGCCGTATGTCCAACATCAAGGGCTACGACGAACTGCAGAAGTCTGACGTATCTCCTGATGCCCAGCTTTCAGGCTTGGATGTAAAGGATGATTACACGCTCGTGGTGACGCTCAACAGTCCCGATTCGGTGTTTGCCACTCAGGTGGCCCACCCCGCGTTCTATCCGCTGCCAAGCGTGGCTTATAAGGATATGGCTGCTTTCGGCAAGGCGCCCATCGGTGACGGCCCGTACAAGTTCAAGTCCTGGACTCCTAACAAGAGTATTGAAGTGGTGAAGAACCCCGACTATAAGGGCAGCCGCAAGGTGCACAACGGCGGCATCGAGTACCGTGTCTACACCAGTCCCGACTCCGCTTACTCCGACGTGCAGTCCGGCAGCCTTGACCTGCTCATGGACGTGCCTCAGTCGGCCGTCAAGACCTTCCGTTCCGAGTCCAGCCTCAAGCCGTACAGCAAGCCGGGTTCGGCCTTCATGAGCATCTCCATCCCCGAGCGCATCGCGCACTTCGGGCAGGACAAGGAAGGCACGCTGCGCCGCCAGGCCATCTCCATGGCCATCAACCGTGACCAGATCATCGACAAGGTCTTCTCCGGCACCAAGACCGCCGCCACCGACTTCACGTCTCCGGCAGTGCCTGAGCATTCCAAGGACCTCAAAGGCTCCGAGAATCTGAAGTACAATCCCAAGAAGGCCAAGGAGCTGTGGAAGGAAGCCGACCAGATTTCCAAGTATGAGGATACCTTCCGTATCGGTTATGCGTCCGACGGTGGTCACAAGCCTTGGGTGGACGCCGCATGCCACCAGCTGGAGAACAATCTGGGCATCAAGGCGGAAGGTGACGCGTACCCCACGTTCAGCGACATCGTCAGCCATATGACCGACCGCACCATCAAGACCCCGTTCCTGCTCACGTGGTCGCTGGATTACCCCTCGGCCGAGGATTACATGACCCCGCTCTTCGCCTCCTATTCGGCTGACGGGCGCGGCACCAACTTGGGTGATTACAAGAGCCAGGAGTTCGACGCCGCCCTTGCCAAGGCCATGAGCGAGACCGACACCTCCAAGCGCACGGAAGACTTCAATTCGGCGCAGGAGATTCTGCTCAAGGACATGCCGGTGGTGCCCATGTGGTGCAGTGATGTTTCCGCGGTTTCCTCTCTGAAGCTGAACAACGTGGGCTTCGACTTTGCCAACGTGCCGACTTACAATACCTTTACCAAGGAGTAGTAGGTTCCACTAAGCATTGAAGTGCATGTGCCGTAAGGCATGAATTGCGGGGCGCTGACTTATGGTTGGCGCCCCGTTTGTATGTGGCGGTGGGTAGCCGATGGTAATGGTGTGAACTGTGGTGGCCGGGTGTGTGCGTGGCGGGAGCGGCAAACTTGGCGATATGGTTCAGGATGGAGGGTATATGGCGTTGAGCGGGGCTGGAAATGCCATGTCTGGTTTTGCCAAATGGGTATGTGCGTGGGTGGCGCGACTGCTGTGCATGCTTGCTGTCGCCGGTCTTGCGGCCCGGTCATTGCCGGAGGATCTTCAGGCGTTGCCTTACGTGCCGGCCTTTGTCTCCTTCACACCGTGGTTCGCTCTGGCTGCGCTGGTGGCTCTTGCTTTGGCGCTGTGGTCCAGGCGTTGGGTGTCTGCGCTGGTGGCTCTGGTGTGCGTGTGTGCTTTGGGCGCGCAGCAAGCGCCGTATTTCAACCCATCTGAGAACTTTCCTCAGGAAGCGCGGCAAGCGGTGGGCGGCAACAGTGCGAATATCCGTGACCGGTATGCGCGGGTGATGACCGCCAATGTCTATAAAGGTCATGCCGACCCTCAGGCTATTGTGGAGCTGGTAAAGGAGCAGCGGGTGGAGGTGTTGGCGCTGCAAGAGACCACGACCTCTTTTATTCGTGCGCTTCGTCAGGCGGGCATCGGCTACTACTTGCCGTATTCTCAGGTGTCTTCCTCGCAAGGGTATGGCAATGGGTTGTGGTCGGCCACGCCGCTGAGCTCGCCGGTTGATGATGAGGTGGGGTCAACGGCATCTCCCATGCCGGGCGGCACGGTCACATTCGGCGATGGCGGGGGAGCGGTGAGATTTGTCAGTGTTCATACCGTCTCGCCCAAGCCCGGGCAATGGGATCGTTGGAGGCAGTCGATTGACGATGTGTCTCGTTTGGAGGGCAAGACCGGGAACAGGTATGTGATGATGGGGGATTTCAACGCGTCGACAGACCATGCGCCATTTCGCAGGGTTATCTCCGGGCGTTTTTCTGATGCGGCTCAGCAGGCAGGGCATGGGTTGGTGCTGACATGGCCATGCGATATTGCGCATGTGCCCAAGTTCGTTGGCATTGACCATGTGGTGGTGGATCGTGGCATAACGGCCGGGCAGGTGGAGTCCAAGCCTCTGCCGGGTTCCGATCATGCCGCGCTTCTTGCCACCATTGCTCTGTAGCGGGACTATAAAAGGCGTGCAATGGGGCTGCGCAGCCTTGAATCGCAGGGTTGAGAGACGGAGCTGTGATAAGCGGGTGTGAATGGGTATGAAGTGTATGCTTCGTCAATAAGATGTATCACATATTAGACATTTACTAAGTAACTGTCGGGTTGTGCGAAAGTGTGATGCATGTCACCATCATTTGATTACATGTTCATGACCAAGAAACCATAAAATAAAGAGGAACGCAGCGTAACGATGCGTCGTTCGCACAACTCAAGGAGATGAGCATGACCGCAGTTGAAGAGAAAACGCTCTCCGCGGAAGACCTCAAGGCCAAGGCCTGGGATGGTTTCGCAGGCGGGAACTGGGAACAGGACATTGATGTTCGCGATTTCATTCAGAAGAACTACACGCCGTACGATGGTGACGAGTCCTTCCTCGCCGACGCCACCGATAAGACCAAGGAAATGTGGCAGTACCTTGACGACAACTATCTTGCCGTTGAGCGCAAGCAGCGCGTCTATGATGTAGACACGCACACCCCGGCCGGCATCGCCAACTTCAAGGCCGGCTACATCATGGACAAGGAGCACGACAACGTCATCGTCGGTTTGCAGACCGACGAACCCTGCAAGCGCGCCATGATGCCCAACGGTGGGTGGCGTATGGTCGAGCAGGCCATCAAGGAAGCGGGCAAAGAGCCTGACGAGGATGTCAAGACCATCTTCACCAAGTATCGCAAGACCCACAACGACGGTGTGTTCGGCGTCTACACCAAGCAGATCAAGCTGGCCCGCCACAACAAGATCCTCACCGGCCTGCCTGATTCCTACGGCCGTGGCCGCATCATCGGCGACTACCGTCGTGTGGCGCTGTACGGCGTGAACTTCCTCATCGAATGCAAGAAGCGCGACAAGGATTCGATTCCATACCGCAACGATTTCACCGAAGCTGAGATCGAGCATTGGATCCGCTTCCGTGAGGAGCACTCCGACCAGATCAAGGCGCTCAAGGAGCTCATCGAGCTGGGTCGCAGCTATGGCCTCGACCTCTCCCGCCCGGCACAGACCGCTCAGGAAGCCGTGCAGTGGACCTACATGGGCTACCTTGCCTCCGTCAAGAGCCAGGACGGCGCGGCCATGAGCTTCGGCCGCAACTCCGCCTTCTTCGACTGCTACTTCGAGCGCGACCTGAAGAATGGCACGCTTGACGAGCTGCACGCCCAGGAGATCATCGACCAGATCGTCATGAAGCTGCGCATCGTGCGCTTCCTGCGTACCGAGGACTACGATCAGATCTTCTCCGGCGATCCGTACTGGGCAACCTGGTCTGACGCTGGTTTCAGCGACGACGGCCGCCACATGGTCACCAAGACCTCGTTCCGTCTGCTTGCCACCCTCACCCTCGACCACTTGGGTCCCGGGCCTGAGCCGAACATCACCATCTTCTGGAATTCCAAGCTGCCTGAAGGCTATAAGCGCTTCTGCGCTCGCATCTCCATCGAGACCTCCGCCATTCAGTACGAGTCCGATACCGATATTCGCGGGCACTGGGGCGACGACGCAGCCATCGCATGCTGTGTTTCCCCGATGCGTGTGGGCAAGCAGATGCAGTTCTTCGGAGCCCGTGTGAACTCCGCCAAGGCCCTGCTCTACGCCATCAACGGCGGCCGCGACGAGATGACCGGTATGCAGGTCATCGACAAGGGCGTAATCGAGCCGATTACTCCCGAGGCCGACGGTACGCTGGATTATGAGAAGGTCAAGGCCAACTACGGCAAGGCTCTCGAGTGGCTCTCCGAGGTCTACATGGAAGCCCTCAACATCATCCACTACATGCACGATAAGTATGCATACGAGTCCATCGAGATGGCGCTGCATGACAAGGAAATCTACCGCACCATGGCCTGCGGCATGTCCGGCATCTCCATCGCCGCCGACTCGCTCTCCGCGCTCAAGTACGCCAAGGTGTACCCGATCACCAACGCCGAGGCCAAGGATATGGATGGACACGAGAACGAGTACGTCGAGGGAGCGGATGACGACCTTGTGGTCGGCTACCGCACCGAAGGCGACTTCCCGGTCTACGGCAACGACGACGACCGCGCCGACGACATCGCCAAGTGGATCGCCGGTACGGTGATGGGACAGCTCAAGAGGCTGCCTGTCTACCGCAACGCGGTACCCACCCAGTCGATCCTCACCATCACCTCCAACGTGGTGTATGGCAAGGCCACCGGTTCCTTCCCGTCGGGTCACAAGAAGGGCACCCCGTATGCTCCTGGCGCCAACCCGGAGAACGGCATGGACACCCACGGCATGCTGCCCTCCATGTTCTCGGTCGGCAAGATCGACTACAACGACGCGCTGGACGGCATCTCGCTGACCAACACCATCACTCCTGATGGCTTGGGCCGTGACGAGGACGAGCGTATCACCAACCTGGTCGGCATCCTCGACTCGGGCAACGGCCACGGTCTGTACCACGCGAACATCAACGTGCTGCGCAAGGAGCAGCTCGAAGATGCCGTGGCACACCCCGAAAAGTACCCGCACCTCACCGTGCGCGTCTCGGGGTATGCGGTCAACTTCGTCAAGCTCACCCGTGAGCAGCAGCTCGACGTGATCTCCCGCACCTTCCACCAAGGTTCGGTCACCGACTGAGATGACTACATGCGGCAGTGAACGCCGCTGAGATGCAGTGGGTGGGGTGAGGCTAAGCTTCACCCCACCCACTGCCGTATATGGCACCGTGGCAGGAGGACATGATGGTAGATACAACGATGCAAGGTGCAGCAGTGCGCGACGGCGATTCGACTCGTTTCCGCACCACCACGCCGCACATGCTCAAAACATCAAAGGTGTATGCGAAGCATGCGCTTATGGGAGGCCTTTCCGGCTTCCAGTCGCCCATAGGTCTCGATCGCCGCGACCGCTTGGCCGCGCTGAAGACAGGCGACATCGGCTTTGTGCATTCGTGGGACATCAACACCTCGGTGGACGGCCCGGGAACACGCATGACGGTGTTCATGAGCGGCTGCCCGCTGCGCTGCCAGTTCTGCCAGAACCCGGACACCTGGAAGATGCGCGACGGCAAGCCGGTGTATGTGGAGGACATGATAGAACGCATCGCGCGCTATCAGGACGTGTTCAAGTCAACCGGCGGCGGTGTCACGTTCTCCGGTGGCGAATCCATGATGCAGGCGGCGTTCGTCTCGCGCGCGGTGCGTGAGGTGAAGAAGCTCGGCGTGCACACGTGCCTCGACACCGCAGGGTTCCTAGGATCCACATGGACCGACGAGATGTTGGAAAGCGTGGACATGTTCCTGCTCGATGTCAAGTCGGGCGACGAGGCGACCTATCATGAGGTGACCGGTGCCTCGCTGGCGCCGACCATCGAATTCGGCAAGCGTGTCAACCGTCTGGGCAAGAAGATCTGGGTGCGGTTCGTGCTGGTGCCAGGCCTCACCGACGCGGTGGAGAACGTGGAGAACGTGGCGAAGATCTGTGAGGAGTTCGGCGACGCAGTGGAACACATCGACGTCCTCGGCTTCCACCAGCTTGGGCGTCCCAAGTGGCATGAGCTGGGAATTGACTACCCGTTGGAGCATTGTGAAGGCCCCAGCCGGGAGCTGAAACAGCGCGTGCAGAACCAGTTCAGAGACCATGGATTCACCGTGTATTAAAGCGAACCTCACTATCTGCTGCTAGGACACCGAGACGGTAGCCGAACGAACTGCGCCTCTGATTTGCATGAAAAGATTCCTCCGCATCTGCTCGTTGGCAACGGCTGCGCGTACGATGACCACGTATTGTTTGCGACGGTCATATGACGCTAGGAGGCCTTCGGCGTGATCGATGAGCCAGGTGACGAGCCAATATTGCTGTCCGAGCCGGCAGGTGGCGTGCCCGATGTCACCGACACCTTGGAAGGGTATACACACGCCTGTGCCGCTCTAGCCGAAGCAACGGGGCCTCTTGCTGTCGATGCCGAACGCGCGTACGGCTATCGCTACTCGCACCGGGACTGGTTGATTCAATGCAAGCGAGAAGGTGCCGGCATTTTCTTGTTCGACCCTGTTGCTTTGGCCGAGGCTGGTGTTGACTGGAATGTGTTCAACGAAGCCGTCCATGGAGTCACGTGGATATTGCATGACGCACGGCAGGATCTGCCGGGATTTGCGGAACTGGGACTGAAACCGTCTGCGCTGTTCGACACCGAAGTCGCGGCAAGACTGCTTGGACAGCGCAAATACGGGTTGGCATCAGTGGTCGAGCACTACCTTGGATTGCGGCTGGCCAAGGAGCATTCTGCCTCGGACTGGTCAACTCGTCCTCTGCCACGCGACTGGCGCAACTATGCGGCCCTCGACGTCGAGGTGCTTATCGAACTTGCCGAGCGCATGCGGCTGGACCTGCAGGAGCAGGGCAAAACGACGTGGGCCGAGGAAGAATTCGCGTACGTTCTGGAGCAGGGAATGGCTCCAAAGCCCAAGCGCGTGGATCCGTGGACCTCCATCTCGCACTTCACCTCGCTCAGTCACGATCGGCGTGCCCAGGCTGTGGCCAAATCGCTGTGGGAGGAGCGCGACCGATTGGCTCGCCGGTACGACATCGAACCCACGTTGCTGCTTTCCGACGCCGCCATCGTAGAAGCCGCGTTGAAAAAACCGCACAATGCCAGTCAGTTCCGCGCCATCCGTTCACTTAACGAGCGTGTACGCGTGCACGGGGTGGGGCGTGACCAGCGCAAAATGTTCGAACGGTATGCACCCATTCAGCGTTCAGTGAAGCCATCGGTATGGAAGCAGGCCATCCAAGATGCGCTTGATCTGCCGCGCAGTCAGTGGCCTCAATACAGTGTGCACCCGGTCAATGCACACGGCAAAGCTCCCCGATCACTCAAGCAGTGGCGGGTCAAGCACCCAGAACGCCTGGAACGGCTTCAGTTGGCACGTGCGGTGGTGGAGCAGGTGGCTCAAGACACTCACACGTCTCAGGACATGATTCTCTCTCCTCGCATCCTTCGTTCGTTATGTTGGTGTGAGTCTGTGAGCGATGTCGATGTGGCGGGGTTCATGCTGGGGGAGGGTGCCCGACATTGGCAGGTAGACCTTGTGGCAGAGTCCGTAAGTCGAGTTATCATATGAGGGTTGCCTTTAGGGCAGAAGTAGTCGTATACACCGTCAGGAGACTAGCGTGAAAATCAGCGTCAGGAATCTCGAGCCCACCAAGGTGAAGCTCACCGTCACCGTCGACCCCGAAGAGTTCGACCCTTACATGGAGCAGGCTCGCACCGAGATTGCCAAGCAGATCAACGTTCCTGGCTTCCGCAAGGGTCATGTGCCCGGCAAGGTTGTAGAGCAGCGCGTGGGCTATCAGACCGTGGCCGGCGAGGCCGCCAACAATGGCGTACCCGAGCTGTATTCCAAGGCTTTGGAAGAGAAGAAGATTCGCCCCATGGCACAGCCCCAGCTGGATGTGCAGGAGATGCCGGAATCCGCCAAGGACGACACCAAGCTGAAGTTCGTTGCCACCGTGGAGCGTCGCCCCGACATCGAGCTGCCCAAGCTCGACGGCATGGAGATCGACGTGGCCAAGGTTGAGGTGAGCGACGAGGATGTCAACAAGCGTCTTGACGCTCTGCGCCAGCGTTTCGGCACCCTTGTAGGCGTGGACCGTCCTGCGGCCAAGGGCGACTATGCCAACATCGATCTGGATGCGCAGATTGACGGCGAGTCCGTGGATTCCCAGGAAGGCGTGAGCTACGAACTGGGCAGCGGTACTCTGCTTGATGGCATTGACGAAGCTCTGGAAGGTCTGTCCGCAGGTGAGGAGACCACCTTCGAAGGTACGCTCGAGAGCGGCGAGCACGAAGGCGAAAAGGCTCAGATCAAGGTGAAGGTGAACTCGGTCAAGGCTGAAGAGCTGCCCGAGCTGGACGATGATTTCGCTCAGGAAGCCTCCGAATTCGATACGCTCGAAGAGCTC
The DNA here is from genome assembly GCF_058507935.1 of Bifidobacterium sp. ESL1130. Classification (NCBI taxonomy): domain Bacteria; kingdom Bacillati; phylum Actinomycetota; class Actinomycetes; order Bifidobacteriales; family Bifidobacteriaceae; genus Bifidobacterium; species Bifidobacterium sp. ESL1130. Next base: position 875,046 of record NZ_CP196379.1, read on the forward strand.
AAGGCCGATGTGCGCAAGCAGAGCGAGCTCGACACCAAGGGCCGCCAGGCCAACGACGCGCGTGACGCGTTCCTCGCCAAGCTCAAGGAAGGCCAGGATATTCCGCTGCCCAAGGGTGTAAAGGAAGAGATGGTCAACGAGCAGCTCAAGCAGGTGAGCGCTGACCCGTCGAAGGCCACCAAAGAACAGAAGAAGGAAGCTACCGAGACTGTCGAGAAGGAACTGCTCGACCAGATTGTGCTCGATACGCTGGCGGAGCAGATGGAAGTCAAGGTCTCTCAACTGGACGTGACCAACTTCCTCGCTTCCATCGCTCAGCAGTACGGCATGGATCCCTCCGCGTTCATCAACGCCATTGTCAACAATGGGCAGCTGGGCTCCGCTGTGCAGGAAGTCGGCCGTTCCAAGGGTCTGATCGCCGGCATGCGTGCAGTGAAGTTCACCTCTGATGGTGCTGAGCTTGATTTGAGCGAGTTCCTGCAGGACGGCTCCGAAGAGGCTACTGACGAGTCCGAGAGCGAACAGGCTGCAGCCGCAGCCGCCGCCGTTGCGGACGAACTGAGCAACGAGTCCGAAGCGGACGACGCTGAGTAGGCAAGGTTTGCGGATGCTGTGATGTGCAGCGCCTATGAGCGTTGTTGCAGATCAGCTGCGCTTTGGCGGTTGCCGGTTGTGCAGCTCGAATTGCAGTGATTATGGGAGCCCGGGTACGCCCGGGCTTCTTGCATATTGCAGGCTTGCAACAGGTTCCGGGCGAGTGACATACAACAAGCTAGCGGAATGCAACTCGTGGTTGAGCGCCGGGAGCAGGTTGTATAGTCCCCGTTCCCGCGACATGTGTGTGTTCCCTGGAAATTACAGAGCAAGAGCGGCATGGAGAAAAGAGATATGATGCGCAGTGCCACAGATTGGAAACGACGCAGCGCACTCGTGTCTGGACTAGTGGTGCTCGGTGTTGCCGTTGGTCTTTCGTCCGGTCTGCTGTCGGTCATGCTGAAATGGGTGGAACAGCTGACGCTTGGGTTCGTTGAAAGCCCGCAGACGCCAGGTCCCTCATCGGTAGCACCGTCACGGCGCATTCTTGCCGTGGTTCTAGGTGCAATATTCGCGGCAGCAGTGTGGTGGTGGTTGCGCAACCGTACTGCTGCAGTGCCGTCTGTGAAACAAGCAGTGGCGGGGGAGCATATGCCCTTTGTTCAGACCACGGTGCATGTGCTGCTGCAGATTCTCATCGTAGGTTCCGGGTCGTCGGTGGGGCGTGAGGTGGCTCCTCGCGAGTTTGGTGCGCTGCTGGGTCAACGCGTGTCAGCAGCATTGCACGTGGATAAGCGCGGAACCGAAGTCATCGTGGCATGCGCTGCGGCTGCAGGCTTGGCGGGAGTGTACAACGCGCCGATGGCCGGTACCATGTTCGCGGTAGAGATATTGCTGACCGAGATGACCGGTCGCGTGGTCGCCTTGGCACTGGGATTGTCGGCCATTTCGGCATTCGTGGCATCTCTGGTGCGCGGGCAGGAGACCTTCTATCAAGTGCTGCTTCCAAGCATGGGCAATCCTGGATGGGCCATGATCGGCTTCGCCGTGGTGTGTGGATTGTGCTGCGGAGTGCTGGGAGCTGCGTTCCGCAAAGCTTCCGGATGGGCGCAACGGCATCGTGCCGCTGGTGCACCGATACTGTGGTGCATGCCGCTTGCCGCGCTGCTCACCGGGGTAGTGGCCCTGTGGTTGCCACAAGTGATGGGTAACGGTCGCGCTGCAGCTCAACTTGCCTTCTCTACCATGACTCCGACCGCGCGTGCACAGTGGACTGGTGTTGGCGTACTGCTGGCTGTTGGTCTGGCCAAAGCAGCGTTGACAGTGCTGACAATTCGCTCTGGCGCTTCGGGTGGCGTACTGCAACCAGGCATTGCGCTGGGAGCGGTGTGCGGGGCACTGCTGGGAGTGGTGACTTTGTCGCTCATGCCTGGTCTGTCAGCCGGTCTCACAGTAGGCGCATGCGCTCTAGTGGGAGCTTCCAGCCTACTTGCTGCATCTCAGCAGGCGCCGCTTATGGCCATGTTTTTGGTGATGGAATTAACCGGTGTGCCAGTGTCGTATATGGTTCCGCTTGGGCTGGGAGCCGCGTGCGCATGGTGTGCTGCGAAGCTGGTGCATTAGCCGAACTATACGACTAATTCGATGGCTTCGAGGCTATGAGCGCAAAGTGTACGGCTGTCGCAACCGTCGGGGTAATATTGACCCACAAACATATAACTCGTTGAAGGAGATATGGTGGCAGGTTTTCTGACATCCACGCCAGCGATGGACGATGGGGATTCCGCTCCGTCCATCACGGACCCGATTTTCAACAGGCTGCTCAAGGAACGCATTATCTGGCTCGGTGACGAGGTCAAGGATGCCAATGCCAACGTGATTTGCGCGCAGATGCTGATGCTTGCAGCCGAGGACCCCAAGAAAGACATCTGGCTGTACATCAACTCTCCCGGCGGCTCCATCACCGCCGGCATGGCCATTTACGACACCATGCAGCTCATCGAACCGGACGTGGCCACCGTGGCTGTGGGTATGGCGGCTTCCATGGGTCAGTTCCTGCTGTCCAGCGGTGCGAAGGGCAAGCGGTTTGCCACTTCTCATGCACGCATCCTCATGCATCAGCCTTCCGGCGGTATCGGCGGCACGCAGACCGACGTGCGCATCAACGCCGAGCTCATCATGGATATGAAGCAGACCCTTTCGCAGCTCACCGCCGACCAGACCGGTCACACGCTGGAGGAGATTTACCGCGACAACGAGTACGACCACTGGTATACCGCCCAGCAGGCGTTGGACTATGGGTTCTTCGATAAGATCGTGACCACGCCTGGTTCAATGAGCACGGCTGGTGTTGCCGGCAAGGAAGGTGAATGAGATATGGCAAGTGAAGAAGCGCAGTTCGTCTCCCGTGCCGAGCGTCTCGCAGGCCCACGTGGTGTGGCCGGATTCGTGCCGAGCGACCGTTACGTCATGCCACAGTTCAGCGAGAAGACGCCATACGGCATGAAGACGCAGGACGCCTACTCGCGTCTGTTTGAGGATCGCATCATCTTCATGGGCGTACAGGTGGATGATACTTCCGCCGACGACATCATGGCGCAGCTGCTGGTGCTGGAAAGCCAGGATCCGAACCGTGACGTGATGATGTACATTAACTCTCCCGGTGGTTCCATGACCGCCATGACGGCCATCTACGACACGATGCAGTACATCCAGCCGGATGTGCAGACCGTATGCTTGGGGCAGGCTGCTTCTGCAGCGGCCATTCTGCTGGCTGCCGGCGCCAAGGGCAAGCGTCTTATGCTGCCCAACGCGCGCGTGCTCATCCACCAGCCTGCCATCGACCAAGGTTTCGGTAAGGCCACGGAGATTGAGATTCAGGCCAGGGAGATGCTGCGCATGCGTTCCTGGCTCGAGGAGACGCTTTCCAAGCACACCGGTCAGCCTAAAGACCGCATCGCCAAAGACATCGAGGTGGATACCTTCCTCACTGCTGACGAGGCCAAGGAATACGGCATGGTGGACGAGGTGCTGGCGCACCGCAGGTAGTGCAGCTCGGCGCAAAAGGCAGGGTTCGTTCTGCTGCGGCCGGTGCTCTCCCGATGTGGGGACGCCGGCCGCGCTTGTATGTTAGGTGCAGCGAATTGGCTGCATTTCTGAGACCAGCACCCAACGTTCTGTGTTCGGGGTATCGTTGGTTTGAGGACGACGACGATAAGGGGTCACTATGGGACGCGTGGTGAGTTACAACGAGGAAGTACCCCGCTGCACGTTCTGCGGCAAGACCGAACGGCAGGTGCGCAAGCTCGTCACCGGTCAGGCGGCCGCGATTTGCGACGAATGCATTGCTCTGTGCGTCGATATCATCTCTGAAGAGCGGCAGAACGATGCTCAAGCCAGCACGCTGTCGCTGCCGAAACCGACGCAGATCTACCGGTATTTGGACGAATATGTGGTGGGGCAGCCGCAGGCCAAGCGTACCCTGTCAGTGGCGGTCTACAACCATTACAAGCGTGTGGGCATGGAACTGCAGGAGGAAGCCGCGGCTTCCGCTTCGATGCCGAAGCGCGGTGGTGTTGAGCCTGATAGCAAGGGGACGTCCGGCATGCGCGCGGATACCTCCGCAAACGGAACCGGTGCTGCCACAGGTAGCGCTGGGAGTGTCGCCTATGGTAGCGCAGCCGGGCTGGGGACTGGTCTGCCGGCCGATGATTTTTCTCAAGTGCAGGTAGCCAAATCGAATATCCTGCTGCTTGGCCCCACCGGTGTTGGCAAAACATATTTGGCGCAAACTCTGGCGCGCGTCATGAACGTGCCGTTCGTTATCACCGATGCCACCACGCTCACCGAGGCGGGCTATGTTGGCGATGATGTGGAAACCGTGTTGCAACGCTTGTTGCAAGCCGCCGACGGTGACGTGGAACGGGCACAGCACGGCATCATCTACATCGATGAGATTGACAAGATAGCGCGCAAAAGCGGTGAAAACACGTCCATCACGCGCGATGTGAGCGGTGAGGGCGTGCAGCAGGCCCTACTGAAGATTCTGGAGGGCACTGTTGCCACTGTGCCGACGGAGGGCAACCGCAAGCATCGCGAACAGAACATGGTCAAAATGGACACGCGCGGTATCCTGTTCATCTGTGGGGGTGCGTTCGTGGGGCTCGACGAGATCATTAGGACTCGCATGGGGGCGCGTGAGAGCGGGTTTGGTGCTTCCTGGCATGTGCGTGATTTGGATGCGCAAGAGATTCTGACTCATGTGTGTGCCGATGACTTGGCCCAGTTCGGGCTGCTGCCAGAGTTCATCGGGCGCCTGCCGGTGGTGAGCGTGCTTGAAAAGCTTGGTGAAGCCGATTTGCGCGATATTCTCGTCAAGCCGGCGAATGCGCTGATCAAACAGTACAGCAAGCTGTTTGCGGTCGATGGTGTGGAGTTGACCTTCACGAACGGGGCGCTGGAAGCCATTGCCCATGCCGCAATGAGTGAGGGGACCGGTGCCAGAGGGCTGCGTGGCATCATCGAGAAGACGCTTGAAGACACGATGTTCAGGCTTCCGGAGATGAGTGATGTCAGCCAAGTGGTGGTGGATGAGGCTGCCGTCAACGGTGAGGGTGTTCCGAAGCTGGTTTCGGGGACTGGTTTTGACGGTGCAGCAGTGGCAGAAGGCATCGAAGCCGGGCTTGGCGATGGCGGCGATGAGGCGAATACCCAAGATATTCCTGAGGTCAGTAGACTGCGCGTGGCATAAGGCGCTGTGTGAACTGTTTTCGTTGTGGCTTGCGGGTTTAGGGTTGCGGCTTGCAGGTTCCAGTTTGTGACTTTTAGGCTGTAGTTTGCCGGTTGCGGGTTTTGGGTTTAGGGTTGCAGCTGGTGGATTTAGGGCTTCAGGTTTCGGCTGGTGACTGGTGACGGGTGGTTTTGTTGGTTTCGGCTGGTGACTGGCGGCTTCGTTGGGTTTAGTGCTGTGGTGCTGCGTATGCATTGTGACGAGGCACATTGAGATGAATCACATGTATTTGGCAACACGCGGTATTGCGCAGAGTCTGCTTTCGCAGTAGAATGGTCGAGTTGCCACAATGTGGCAGTGCGCGCCAGTAGCCCAGTGGATTAGAGCAGCTGACTACGGATCAGCAGGTCGCAGGTTCGAATCCTGTCTGGCGCACAGTGAATGTTCAGTGCTGAAGTCTCCAAATTTACTGAACTTTTCAAGTTTAGTTTAGTCTATTTTATATTTGGTTAGTCGCGTGAACCGCGTGCCGGTGCAATGGCACGTCTTGCAAGCAGAGCCGTGTTGAAGAGCGTAAATTCGTTATTTTGCTGCATACCCTGATAGTAGTTCTTAGAAAGGTACGGCCGTACCCGGACCGTATATGACAGACCGAACGTGTCTTCAGAAAGTAGGATTTTGTTGCATAACTCAAACTTCCTAAAAGGTGCATGGATGCCAAACATGACTGAAGAGCATCACAAGGTTAGCACGACACAGGGTTCCCAAGCGAACTTGGGAACCCTGGCAAAAGAGGACAGAACAACAAACTGCCCTATCAGCTGGGAGCCCGTCCCCGAAGAAGTGTTTAGCCCGCCTCAAAGTGGGAACGTCAACAAGTGCTTTACCAACCGACAAGGCTTACTATACATGATACGCTTGAGCTTGTCGAACATCCTTTCAACAAAAGGGCAATCGGCCGGTCGGCAACAGTCGACGCGACATTGGTCGCGCCGAAACGGCGTGACTGTAAAAGAAAGGCACGTAACGTGCGTAACAACTATGAGGGGCCTGGTTCGGGTTCGTTGGTTCTGCTGATGGTGGTGTTGGTGGTGACCTTGTCTGGCAAGGTGCGCCCAGATGTTGCTGATGTGGTGATATTGGCGTTGTGCTGGTACTCCATGAGAGGCGGTGACAGCGAGTTGAAGTAGGGGAGATGGCTCACGAGTATTGAGTAGTGCACTCGTAGTCAAGGTATTCCGCCCGTCCTGCACTTTGTAGGACGGGCTTTCTCATGGATTGTTGACGTGCTTGGCGGGTGTGGGTGGTTGGGTGCGGTGGTGTTGTTGCACCCAACCACTCTTTATGGTTCCGTCATCGCCTTGGGTTGAGAGAGGTTGCGGCTGGTGACGGAAGTCTGGTTGGTTGATGGGATGATGGGTACGTTTCGGTCAGTTTGTTGCGGTATGGTGACCGAAATGTACCGATTTGCGGAGTTATAGGGTTGGGTTAGTTGGTGGCGATGTGGTGTTGTTTGTGTTTCAACACTAGGGTGACGGTGAGCAGCACTGCGGCGATGATGGCACCGATGAACGCTACTGTGGCTGCGGTGGCGGTGCCGCCGGTGAACGGGAGCGCGGTGACGGTGCGGTGGTAGGTGACGGTGACTTCTTTGGTGTCGTTGCCGCCGTCTGCGATGGTGTTGAGCCAGACTCCGGTTTGGCATGTGACGGTTGGCTGGTTGGTGTGGTAGTTGGGGATGGTGGGGCTGTCGATTGTGAATATGAGGATTTTTCTGGTTTCATCGACGGTGCCCCAGATGACGGTGGGGTCGTTGCCGGGGTAGGTCCAGCCGGTGTCGGTGATGGAGGTTCCGGTGTCTGGTCTGGTGGTGTAGTCGCGGGTGATGGTGACGGTTTTGGTTTGGTCCGGGTGCAGGGTGTTGCCTTGGTCGTCTTTGTAGTGGACGATGAGGGTGGCGTTCCAGGATTCGTGTTTGGGAACGGTTTTCCAGCAGGTGATCCAGTAGTCGGTGTGGCCTGCTGGATACGCGGTGTTGGCGGGTAGGGTGCACGATGTGTCGGTACATGTTAGCGGTGGTGTACCCGAGTCAATGTAATAACCGTTGGGCACGTTCAACGCTTTGTTTGCGGTGGTGATGGCATCTCCTCGGTATCCGTTGAACACTTGTTGTAGGCTGGTGTCTTCGACTCCGTTTTTGGTGTAGTGGACGGTCAGTGATGCTGCGGGTCTGGTGTAGATGACGGTGGTGACGGCATCGGTGGCTGTTTGCAGGTTTGTGCCGTACACGGGGGTGCCGGCGCTGTTGACTGGCTGCGGCATGGCGACGGTGCGGCTGTTGGGATCCCAGCTGCCGTTGGATACTGATACGTCGTAGCCGTTGATGTCTGGTACGTAGACGCGGTTGTAAGCGGGCATGCCGGCCGAACCGCCACCACCGTTCAGCCGATACTGGTCGAATGCTGTTGCAGCAGGACACTGGACGCTCACAATAGGAGCTCGCAATATTAAATGAGCGCTATTGCCTTCGTAGTCATAGCATTTGCGCGGTCTACCACTGCTTGTGCAGTATGTATTGGGTTGAAGTTGTGCGGTACCAGTGGCACGTGATTGAACATCGAGGGTCGAGGGCGACTGGTCTTCAGTGTCGGGCGGTGTGCCAAGGGTCGGGTCATCGGGATCAAGCGACTGATGCCCACCGTTGCAAGCGATATCGTTTGAGGGACGGCCGTTGCTGCATATTGTTCCACTCCATGAGGGAACCGTGACGTTGCCGGTGTAGTAGACGCTGCCGTTGTATGAGCATTTGTAGGGCTGCGTGGTATTGACCTGAGTGTCGATGGCGGAGAAGGAAATATTGGGACCGTCTGTGTGGGCGTCGTAGAAGATGGTTTGCGACGAATCACCTTGAGTGGCCCCACCGGTGGAATAACGGAACTGAATGGTGTTGGTGGCGGTGACAGCGCAGAACGTTCCCCATCGGTTTACTTGGCTTTTGACACTTCCGCCGAGCGAGCTTGAACTGCCGGGTTTAATGGGTTGAAAGCCAGGGCGGCCAGGACTGCCTGTACTGGGGGAAGGGTCATTGCCCATGGAAACGGTGAAGCCGCTGTCCTCCACGCAATTGACGGTGCCTCGAGTCAAAGGGTTACTTGCATCATCAGATTGTGCGTCTACGTTGGCGGTACCTATGTCTGCAAGCGCAGACGCACCGGCATCGAACTTTGCTGCGCTGGAACCTAATAGTTTACTTTGCTGGGGGGGGGGTAATATTTGATGCCTGTGAGGCTGTATCGCTGGAAAGTGATGCAATGCTGGACTCCGCGTCGCCAGCTGCGGTGGCGGTGCCTTCCGTTGCGACGGCGCTGAGACCGGTAGGAATGAGAGTGACAAGGCATACGAGTGCCGCGATGATGATTCTGGTGGCATTGCCGCGGGTTGGCTTGCTGGCGTGGCGGCCTGTGGTGGTAGGCAAGGTCATGCGAACGATTCCTCCATGTGTGTGCGCCCGAACCGCTCGGCGCCAACTGTGCTTTTCTGCGCGTACGCCGGCACTGCTGGTAGGGCAAAGCCAACGCATACTTGCTAAACATTGTATATAATAACTGTGACATAACTAACAACCGTTATGTTTGGGAGTATATGTCATGACGAATGCATGATGCGACAACATTGCAAGGTTGACTTGCATTCCGGCCAGTCAAGTCCTACGAATTTTGAGCATCTTCTTGTCAACACGGCGTATTGTGGCACGCCGCTGCTGTCAGTGTTCCAGTGTTGACCAGTGCCGGCTGAGTGCCTGCCCGCACTAGCGCAGCGTGGCGATGGCCAGGCCGGTACCGGTGGGGGTGAGGGCGGTATCGAACCGATCGTCATCCTCCAGCTGTTTGAGCAGATCAGTGGTGATGTGCGCCTTGTCATGGTCGTTGGGGTTGAGCATGTCGGTGAGCAGCAGGAAGCCGTTGTCTCGCAGCAGTGTCGCTGCTTGTTTGACGGTCGGCTCGTAGTTCGCGGGGTCTCCGGACACCACGATGATGTCATAATTGTTGGGGTTCAAGCGCGGCAGAAACTCGGCAGGGGACGTGCCCACCGCACGCAGGCTTACGCCGGGATATGCGGCCGCATCGAAGCTGAGACGTGCGTCATCGGCACCGTGCGGCGACGAATCGACCACGGTCAGCTGACCTTCGCGGTTAAACCCGGCAGCCAACGCCATGGCTTCGGGCGTGGAATCGGTGCCCACACTGATTGCCGATGAAGCGTGAAGCACACGTGTCATGAAGGTAAGCAGTTGTGCCTGGGCGGCGCTGTGCGCAAGCTGCTCGGCAGGTGAGGGCTGGGGGAGAGGGGACTGTGCGCCTGTTGACTTTGAGGGCGAGGCGCTGCTGGTGGAGCTGGTGCTGCTGATCTTGGTAGACGGCTGTATACCGGTGTTTGTCTTGGTCTCGCTGCCTGTACCGGAATCTTGCTGGGGTTGGCCGTGCTGCGGTTGATTTGGCTGGTCGGCAACAGTTTGATTGCAGTGGATGGCATGCTGTTCGGCAGCTTGCCACACGGTGGCTACGGTGGAGGGCAACGAGTTCTTCATATCAACCCACTGTAGTACATGCCCTGGCAGGGAAGCTATTGCTGGCAGCTGTTGGTGAGCGACACGAGTTTCCACATCTCCTCGCCTACGTCGATGCCTTGCGGACAGGCACGGCTGCACGAGCGCACCTGAGCACATGCTGCAACTCCGTCACTAGACGAGATGGCATCGATGCGCTCCTGCTTTGCCTCGTCGCGGGAATCGTTGATGAACCGTCCTGCTGAAACGAGGGCCGCCGGGCCAAGAAACGCTTCGCCACCGGCATATACCGGGCAGCTGCCCTCACAGATACCGCAGGAGATACACGTGGTCAGCTTCTCGTAGCGGGCCAGCTGTTCGGGATTCTGGAGGTATTCGAACATGTCCACGTCGCCATTGGGTTTGGTTTTCAGCGTTCCTGCAGCCTGAAGGTACGGTTTGAGACTGGCGATCTGCGTCATCATGGTGTCGATGTCCACAATGAGGTCGCGCTGCACCGTGAACCCGGGGAGTGGAGCGATCTCGATGACGCCAAGGTCGGTATTGGGTGATGATTGAGCGGCGTTCTCAGCATTGGTGGCACTGGCAGTGCCGGCATCGTCAGCTGTGCCGGATGCGGCAGCGGTGTGCGATGATGGAGCCGCGTTGGTGCGACGGAACGCGGGTTGCTCAGGTTTGGCGCAGGACATCACGGTTGCTGTGCACAACAGTGTTGGGGAGCCGTTGACTGCAACCGCGTCTGAACCGCAGATGCCATGCCCGCACGAATAACGGAAAGCCAAGGTCGGGTCGAGCGTACGTTTGACGGTGAGCAGACAATCCAGCAGCGTGGTGTCCGGACTGACCTGCAACTCGTAGTCTTGGCTCCACCGTTTGCCGCGAGGGCGGTTTGGAGTCCTGCTAGAACCAAAGGGGTTGCTGGACTTGCGCTCGCCGAACGGGCTGCTGGACTTGCGAGCCGCGGTTTGTGCACGTGGCGAGAACCTGCTGACGCGCAAGGTCACTGTGGCAAGTTCGCTGCTGGTCTGTGTCATCGCTCCTCGTCTCCTTTGAGTTCATTCGCGTGTTCGCGCCGTGGCTGACGCTCACATGTACCCCGGTATCTCCATTATCACGCACTACACGATTTTACCGGTGCAAAGTGTCACTTTCGGCGGTGTTCGTCGTTCGGGCACACTGCACCTGTATGTTTCGTACGGTGTTGCCGTGCAGTGCGCTGTAGGTCAGGTTTAGTGTGTTTCTGCCGTCAGTATGAGCGCCGTTGCGGAGGCATGTCAATGATGTGAACCGGTTGCCAAGTCACGGATCCAGAAGCGTCCGTCATGGAGTGTGACAAGAACGCTTCGTCGTTGCGTTGCGGGAAGTCGTTGCGGCTGAACGATCCACGTGATTCATGCCGCGCCCGTGACGCATGGAGCATGGTGAGAGCCAGAGAACTAAGATGTTCGACTTCCATGATGGCCGTGACCTCTTGGTTGAATGCGGCAGTGTCGCTGTGGGCGTGCAGCTGTCTGACTTGGGGGATGATGTCGTGCTCCACGAGGTGTATGGCTTCGGCAATGGTGCTCTCATCGCAGCGTACGGCCAGCGCGCGTTCCATGATGGAGCCGAGTTGGGCGAGCAGCGCATACGGGTTGGTATCGCTGCGGTCGAGTGACTCTGGTGCGGACGGGCTTGCATGTGCGCTTGCTGTTGCTGCTGCTGATGTTTCCGATACTTCGGAGATGTCTTGCTTGAACATCGCTTCGATGCTCTGCCGTCGCGCCTCGGCAGTGTGTTCGCACAACCCGGTTTGGTTGAGTGTTCCGCTGCTGTCTTGATGCTCGGAAACGGTTGGTACGGTGAGTATTCGTTCGGCGATGGCCGTACCGGCGCGTGTGCCGAACAGGCAGGCATCGAGCAGCGAATTGCCGCCCAGACGGTTGGCGCCATGCACGGAGACGCAAGAGCATTCCCCGGCCGCATACAACCCAGTGATCAGTCGGCGTTCATCGTGCTCCCACCGGTATACCTCGCCGTCGGTGGTGATGGGGATGCCGCCCATGGTGTAGTGCGCGGTGGGTTTGACGGGCACCCAGTCGTGGGTAGGGTCCAGACCTGCATACCGGGTGATGGTATCGAGCACTTGGGGCAGTGCCTCATGCATGCGCTCAGTGCCGATGCTCGTAAGATCCAACCATACGCAGTCGCTCGGGCCATCGGGTTCCTTGGGGTCCGGCACGCCCCGACCTGCATCGACTTCGGCTATTATGGACCTGCTTACCACGTCTCTTGCGGCAAGGTCTCGGTGTTCGGGCGCGTATCGTGCCATGAACGCCTCACCATCGGCGTTGCGCAGCACACCGCCCTCGCCGCGTACCGCCTCGGAAAGCAGTATCCCAGTGTGTGCCAGCCCGGTTGGGTGGAATTGGATGAATTCGATGTCTTCCAACTGCAGTCCGGCATTTACCGCCAGTGCCATGCCGTCTCCAGTCAAGTCCCAAGAGTTAGACGTGGTCTGGAACAGGCGGCCTGCTCCTCCGGTGGCGAGCACCACGTTGTACGCGTTGAGCGCATGCGTCTGCCCGGTATGTGTGTCGAGAGCGACCACGCCTTCTACGGCATTGCTGTCTTCGCTGAGCACCAGGTCGGTGACGTACCATTCTTCGGCGAACTCCACACCGAGCCCTTGCGCCTGCTGCCACAGAGAATAGAGGATCTGGTGTCCCACACGGTCGGCGGCATAGGCTGCGCGCTTTACAGGCCGGCCTCCGAACTCGGCGGTGTGGCCGCCAAACCTGCGTTGGGCGATGTGTCCGTCCTCGGTTCGGGAGAATGCCACCCCGTCATGCTCAAGACTGATGACGGTGCGGGGTGCCTCCTGAGCCAACAGTTGCGCGGCATCCTGATCCACCAGCCAGTCGCCGCCTTTGACGGTGTCGTAATAGTGCCAATGCCAGTCATCATGTTCTGAGTTGCCCAGACTTGCGGCGATGCCGCCTTCCGCTGCCCCGGTATGCGAACGCAGCGCCTGAAGTTTGGAGACAACGAGAATGCGCGGAGTGCTGCCGGCACCGTTGTTGTCGTTGCCGCTGTTGTTGTCGGTGCTGGTGTGCTGCGTGCCGGTCGTTGTGCGGCGGACCATGGCCAACGCCGCCGACAGTCCTGCGGCTCCGGCTCCTACGATGACGGCGTCGTACATGGGATACACGTGGTGCTCGTTCATGGTTTGATTGTCGCACAAGCCCTGCCGTGCCGCCAATGCGGCGGTGTTGAGTGCGGCGTTGGGTGTGGTACGCAATGTGTTGCCGCTGGTGACTGGGGTGGTGGTGTTGACGATGCCGGAGTGGACAATGGAAGCGATGTCTGGATCGTTTAATGCCAAAGTGTATGACGTGGTGCGCAGCATACCCGCCGGTCGGGTGGCCACGTACGGCCAGGTTGCGGCCGCCGCAGGCAATCCGCGCAACGCGCGTTTCGTGGGGTTCGCGTTGCATGCCAACCCCGAACCAGGTGTCATTCCCTGCCATCGGGTCGTGTTCCGTGACGGTTCGCTGGCACCGGGATTCGCTTTCGGCGGTCCCATGCGGCAGCGTGCTCTTTTGGAAGAGGAAGGTGTGCGATTCATGCCAAGTCCTTCCGATCGGGAGAACGCCGGGGAAGACGGCTGGGTGGTTGACCTTGAGCGGTGCCAGTGGCAAGGCTGACCACTCCTGAAGTCATGGTGACCAGGCCTTCCAATTCCATCGCTCCCAGCGTTTGACCGAGCCTTGCTATGGTCCATGGTTCGCTTTGGGAACCAGACCCGCCGGCAGTGGACGCGTTGAGCGCGTTGAGCAAATTGTCGGGAGTGGCGGCGATCCGGGTGTTCCGGCACCTCCGGTACGCATGTATGACCGCTTGATGGCGTTCGCTGAGCGGAGCGTGGTCGATTGGAGCATGCGCTTCTGAGCCGGTGGTGGCAGGTTGAACGACGGCGGATGACGCAATCATTGAGACCTCGCCATCTGGCACTGTGGTGCGTGGTGTTGCGTTTATGTGCGGGAGGCCGGACGGCGCATGACTTTCGTGACAGATACCTGTCTCGTGGACCGAGGCGAGCAGCATGGCACGGTTATCTCTGATGAGATGGTTGCACCCCGTGTTTTCCGGAGTGTTGATGTTTCCAGGCGCAGCGTAGACTTCACGCCCCAGGTCGGCAGCCCACAATGCTGTGTTGAGTGCGCCGGAGCGGGTGCGTGCCTGTGCCACGACCACACTGGAAGACAGCGCCGCGATGATGCGGTTGCGCAGTAGGAACCGTCTGGCTTCAGGAATCGTATCGGGGCATAGTTCGCTGATGAGTGCGCCCCGTTGTTCGCGCATGCGTTGAAACAAGTCGGTGTTGCGCCCAGGACCCATGTGCTTCAATCCGCCCGCAAATACCGCAACCGTGCGGCCGGAATGCTCGGGACCGAGCCTGGACATGCTCTCTAACGCACCCCAGTGGGCGGCAGCGTCAACTCCGTACGCGCCGCCGGAAACGACGAGGTGTCCGTTCTCGGCTGCGTTCTCAGCGATGGTGAGAGCTACATACCGACCATAATCGTTGGTACCGCGCGAACCTACCACAGCGATCGGTTGCGAACAGCTGACTAAAGCATAGGGGTCTCCCAATCCCCATAAGCACAACGGAGTAGCCCACTCTTTGCGGGTGGAAAGATCGTCCAACTGTGAGGGCCAGCATGGGGAAGTGGGGCCTATGATCCATTGCTCGCCCCCGTTGGTGAAGTAATCGATCAGAGTGCTCTCGTCGTTGCTGGGCAAAGCATTAAGGCGCAGATGCCAACGTTGCAGGGCTCGATGGAATGCTTGCATGCCACGAGCGTTAACCTTGCGTCCCCAACGCGCTGTACCTGTTGCAAATACCTCGTCAAGTTTAGCTTGACTGGCTTTGCAACCGGCGCTGTCGCTCTTGGTTTCGTGGATGAGCCGCAAGGCCGCAATGGCACCCTGTGCGCCCTTGATGGTCGCGAACATGAGTGCGTCGGCGCCGTCGATGCAAAAGGTGAGCGTCGCGCGAGCCAGCGTGTCCTCATCGGGTACGTGGCTGGCGGTAGCTATCTCTGCTGCAGATTCGGTGTGTTGGCGTGTATCGGTCATGTCACTGCTCCTGGGTGCGTAAGGTGATGCTCTGCCACACCTCGTCCGGACCGGGAGAGGACAATCCGGCCAGATCCGACAACGTCCATGCCAGACGCATGGCGCGGTCGGCACCTCGCAAGGTCAGGCGGTTGTCGCTCAACGCCCGGTCTATGATGTCCATCGCCTTGTCGGAAGTATTGGCGCGCAGCCATGTTCCCGAAGCTTGGGCGTTGCATACCCAACGATGCTTTTTGAAACGATCCTTGGCTGCCATTCTCGCGCGAGTTACTTTCGCTCGTATGGAATCGCTTGATTCCTGCTCCTTGTTTGCTTGGACGATATGTTCAACTGGAGGTACCTCCATCTGGATGTCGATGCGGTCCAAGATGGGCCCGGACAGTCTGGCGAAGTACCGCACCCGTTCGCGTTCTCGGCAGGTGCAGCGCTCGCCGGTGCCGTACCCGTAACCGCATGGGCATGGATTGGCGGCCATGATGAGCTGGAATCGGGCCGGATAGTACGTTGTGCCTCGCGATCGGGAAAGTGCCACATATCCGGATTCCAAAGGTTCTCGCAAAGTCTGCAGCGATCTGGGGGAGAACTCCGGTGCCTCGTCCATGAACAGCACACCGCAGTGCGACCGGGTGATGGCTCCCGGCAACGCCACACCAGTCCCTCCACCTGCGAGTGCTGCCGTCGAAGCAGTGTGGTGCGGGGCTTCGAACGGCGGTATATCACTGATACCATGAGAGGCCAACGTGCCGCACAGGGAACGAATCGACGCTACCTCCAACTGCTCCCGCTCGTCCAACGGGCACATGATGCTCGGAAAGCGCGAGGCAAGCATCGTCTTGCCGGATCCCGGCGGACCGGTCATCAGCACATGATGGCCGCCGGCAGCCGCCACGGTTAATGCCCATTTGGTATGTTCTTGACCCACCACATCGGTCATGTCTCCCGCATCGGGCATATGTCCGCTTTCAGGCCCCACATCGTTGACGGTATGACGCTCGTCCGCAATGGTGTATCGTGCATCGCCTCCCATCATCTCGATGAGTTCTCCCACATGTCTCACGCCCCGTACCCGAAGTCCGTCTACCAGCGCAGCTTCATCCACGTTGCCACTGGGCACGATGAGATCGGTGATACCATGCTCCTTGGCGAACAACGCTATGGGCAGCACTCCGGTGACCGGCAACACCGTGCCGTCCAGATTGAGTTCGCCCAACACCACTGTCCGAGCCAAACAGTCGGCGGGAATCGCCCCGGATGCGCTCAGCACGCTCACTGCTATGGCCATGTCGTGGGAAGAACCGCGCTTGGGCATCGAAGCGGGGGAGAGATTGACGGTGACCCTAGTCTGCGGCCATGAGAATCCGCTGGCCTGGCAGGCGGATTTGACCCGTTCCCTCGCTTCGCTCAAGGATGCGTCGGGCAGACCGATGACGGAAAAATATGGCAGTCCGGGGGAGACGAACGCCTGCATGTGAATGGTGAATGCCTTGAGTCCGACCAACCCGACTGACATCGCGGTGCCAATGACCATCAGAACGCCTCCTGAATGTGACGTACTGTCACCTCGTCTTGGACCAGCAGCGCCAGAGCGTCGAACCTGATGCTGGTGTGGCGCACATGTCTGCCTTCCTCACTCAGCCACAGCATGGCCGCTCGTCGCAGATTGATCTGCTTGCTGCGGGTGATGGCCTCTTGTGGTGTGCCGAAGCGCAGGGAACGCCGCGTCTTCACCTCCACGAAGACGATGACGTCCTCAGGGCTGAGCATGACGATGTCGATTTCACCGAACCGGGTGTGCCAGTTGCGAGTGAGTACCTGCCAATCGCGTTGCTTGAGCCACGCGGCAGCATACTGTTCGCCCAGTGCTCCTAGCTGGTGGCTGGACAGTGTCGGGTCAAGCAGCTGTAATGCCAGAGAATCGGCTTCACTGAGATGGTGGGGAGTGCGGAACCGCAAGGATGTTCCGCTGTAGAGAGGCGGTGGCGTGTACCGCGTGGGATGGTTGCCAGGCAAAGCATGCCTTGCTGGCCGTATCGATGGATGAGTCGTAGATGCTGTGGTATGTGTCATGCATCCAGAGAACCACAATGGCGACTGCGAACAAAGGATTTTAGAGCGATGTGGACGAAACCTTAGCCTTCCGGCGTGTCTGTGGATAACCGGAGAGGCAACGGCGGAACATGTGGAGAAGGCAGTGGAGGAAGCATCACCGCCCTTGCATGCTGCCGACTCCCGCCTCATTGCGGCACAGCGCTGACAAGGTCCGCGCTCAACTGCATGCAAAGGCGGGAGCCAATACATACATTTTGTTGAGTGCGGACCTTCGTGCTAGCGACGTGCTGCTGGCGGCGCTGCGCAGATGTTGCACAGATGATACACAACGGTACGCAACTGCAGCCCGTGTTTGTATGTCCGTATAGGCGCGACTATCTGTGCCGTGCTTATTTGACCAGGCCGGTCAGCTCTCCCAAGTCAAGTTCGAAGCTCACGCCACGATCTTCAAAGTGCGGCTGCTGGCGCGTATGCTCCATGGCGTGGCGCACGAACTCGCCGGCCACTTGGGCCGCCTGTTCAAGCGGTTTGCCGGCGAGCACGGCCCCGCATACCGCGGATGCGAACGCATCTCCGGTGCCATGAATCATGTAGGGCAGCTTTTTGTGCACCAATTCATGCTTGACCACACGTCCGCTCTCACGGCGTCCCACATAGTTGCGCAATGTACCGTCACCGCGGTCGATGCCCTTGAGCACCACATTCTTGGCGCCGAGGTCAAGCAAAGCGCCCAGCCAATCGTCCACTTGCGCTTCGTCCAGATTCTGCCCCGGGTAGTCGCGTCCGGTCAGCAGCGCCGCCTCGGTCAGGTTGGGCATAAGCACGTCGGCGCCGTCCGCCAGTGTGCCGGTCGCTTCGCACATCTCCTGCGTATAGGTCGGGTACATCTGTCCGCCGTCGCCCATCACCGGATCCACCAGTCGCAGCGCCTTGGGGTATTCCCGGTACAGGCGTTTGATGAGATCCACCTGCTCGGCCGACCCTAGGAACCCGCTGTACACGCCGTCCAGATCGACATCCTCCTGCTGCCAGGCATCCAGATAGTCGTTGAGGATGCTGGTGGTGTCGTGGAAGGTGTACACCGAGTATTTGGTGTGCGCGGAGAACAGTGCCGTGGGGACGGGGCACACGTCGCAACCGGCGGCGGAAAGAATCGGGATGGCGGCGGTTAGGGAGCATTTGCCGTAGCCGCACATGTCGTGCACTGCGGCTACACGCGGGATATAGTCGGGGTTTCGGTCGTACAGGGTGTCGGTCATCTTTTTGCCTTTCATAGGGAATGCCGCCGCTTATTGCATAACTCACACGCCGGTACTGCCGACTCTAGTTCCCGGTAGCGCCAACTGTTGGCCTATGCTCATCCTTTGGGATGACGGGGCTGTTTTGGGCTTCAGCGCAATTTCGTTCCAACGCATGATGTCGCCGCCGTCACCGGACACGTAGAATTTCATATCATAAACGAAAGCAACCAATGAGATGGAGCTCTACGATGAACGATTCCAACAACACCATGCCGTCCGAGTTCACCGGCGCCTCGGTCGTCGACGCCGCCGCGGCACCCGGGGTGCAGCCTCCGGCCTATGGTCCGGCAGGAACCGAGCGCGCCTACGCTGTCCAGGCAATCGACCTGGTCAAGGATTACGGCAAAGGTGAGAACCTGGTGCACGCGTTGCGCCATGTCAACGTCGGGTTCGAGCAAGGCAAGTTCACCGCCATCATGGGTCCCTCCGGTTCCGGCAAATCCACCCTCATGCACACCCTCGCCGGCCTAGACTCAGCCACGTCCGGCCGTGTGCTGCTCGGCAGGCACGACATCACCCGCATGGATGACAACGGCCTCACCAAGTTGCGTCGCACCGAAATCGGCTTCATCTTCCAAAGCTTCAACCTGCTGCCCATGTTCACCGCGGAACAGAACATCATGATGCCATTGACCTTGGCAGGAGCCAAAGCCGACAAGAACTGGTACCGCATGCTCGTCAAAACGCTTGGCCTGGGGGAGCGGCTCAAGCACCGTCCCACCGAGCTGTCCGGCGGCCAGCAACAGCGCGTGGCCATCGCGCGTGCCCTTATCACCAAGCCTCAGGTGGTGTTCGCTGACGAGCCTACCGGCAACCTCGATTCGGTGTCCAGCGCCGAGGTGCTCAGCTTCCTCAAACGCTCGGTAAGCGAGCTGGGGCAGACCATCGTCATGGTCACACACGACGCAGTGGCCGCGTCCTATGCCGACCGTGCCATCGTTTTCGCCGACGGTCAGATTGTGGCCGACGTGCACCAGCCGAACGCCGAGCAGATGAGCGACCTGCTCATGCAGGAACGCGAACAGGCCACACGGCGCATGCAGGAATCCGAACCGGTCGTGCCTCAGTCATTCTGATGCGCCAGACGCGCACATCCCAGTCAACAAGGTGACGGTTTAACTTCTCAAGGAAACGCATATGTGGTCAATCACTCTCAAACTTATGAAAAAAAGCGGGAAAATGCTTATTCCCGCAGGCATCGCCATTCTCATCGGCACGGCGTTCATCGCTTCCACCTTCCTCTTCGGCAACGCCATGGAACGGTCGCTGACCGACCAGCTCACCGCGTCATTCGGCAAAGCCAACTACGTGATGGGTCTCGACTCCGACACCCAGGATGCTCAGATGTCCGGTGACAGCTCGGTCGCCTCGCCCACAGTCGGGGAACTGCACCTCGACCAGATGCGTTCGGTGAACGGCGTGAAGGCAGCGGAAGCGTCGGTCAGCGCGCCGTTCTCCATTACCGGCGATCATACGACCATGACCTACGCCGTGGCAACGTCACCGGATGCCACGCTGCTGCCGGTCGACATTGCTCAAGGTACCCAACCCAGCAAGGACAACGAAATCGCATTGCCTGACTCCCTGGCCAGTGAGTTGAAGGCAAGCGTCGGCAGTACGATCTCCCTGAACACCCAATCCAACAGCAGCAATGTGATGACGGCTCCTACCAGTGCGAAGCTGCCGGCGAAACTTACGCTGCACGTGGTGGGACTGACGCACGACACGCAGTCCGCGTACGCTTCGTACGGTGGTGCATCCGTGCTGTCCAAGAACGTCTTCGCGCTGATGAATGGTGTCAAGGACTACAGCCAAGTCTCGGTATCCAGTAGCACGGTGCTGTTCCATATCGACGAGCAGGCCGCAGATACCGCAGTTCCCGCCCTGCGCAAGATGATGCCGCAGCATTACCAGCTTGACACTCGTCAGAAGATCGGCGACGATCAGATGAAGGCGCTGAGCTCGGGCGGTACGCAAATCATCACCACCTTCCTGCTTGTCTTCGGAATCCTGGCCATGTTCGTGGCCGCGCTCGTCATTGCCAATACCTTCCAGGTGATGGTGGCTCAGCGACGCCGCACACTGGCGCTGCTGCGAGCCATCGGCGCGCAAAAGGGACAGCTGTACCGTTCGGTACTCACCGAAGCGGGGCTGCTGGGCGTTATCTCCTCGCTGCTTGGCATAGGGGCAGGCATCGGCTTGATGGCATTGATGGCCAAAACCAATATTCTCACCGGTGGTGGAGCACCCGTACATGTGGTCATCACCCCTGCGGTGATCTGGGTGCCGTTGGCCTTTGGCGTGATCATTACCGTGCTTGCCTCCCTGTCCTCGGCCCGTTCCGCCACCAATGTCACACCTTTGGAAGCACTGCGACCATATGAAGCCATGGAAACCAAAACCGCAGGACGAGTACGAGGCATTGCCGGCACCCTCATGGTGGCGTTGGGAGCGCTGCTGTGCTACTTAGGTGCTCATAGCATGACCACTCTGCTCAAATCCGATGATGCCAACAGCGGCAATGGGTATGACACAGCGCTGCTGCAAGCCATTGGCGGATGTGCGCTTATCTTCCTGGGGCTGGTAATCACCGCCACGTTCTGGTTGCCGGTGCTCATGCGCGGTATTGGTGCGGTGGTGTCTCACATCGGCCCCAGCGCCAACATCGCCAACTCGAACATTCAGAAGAACCCGAAGCGCGTGGCAGCCACCGGTGTGGCTCTGCTCATTGGCGTCACCTTGGTTTCCACCATCGCCACAGGTGCAGCCAGCGGCAAAGCGACCGTGGACAGTACGCTTGATGAGCACTACAGCGTCGACATGACCGCTTCCGGATCCGGGCTGAACAAGGCCACTGCAGACAAACTCTCTGCAGTGCAAGGCGTGAAGGATACGCTGTATGCACCCACGGCAGTGGCGAGCATTAAGGGCACAGACGGCGCCGAGAAGTCGGTGACCGTCATCGGTGTGGACTCGATGCAAAGCCTGCATAAAGTGCTGCACGCCAAACTTGACGGCATGACCTTGGACTCCAATGCGGTGCTGCTGTCGAAAGTCGACGGTGTCAGCGGCAAAGAACTCGACTTCGGCAACCGCGTGACATTGCTGCAGCAGAACGGTGGAAATCAGCCCGACCAGCAAGGCCAGGAAGCGACCTCGCAGCCCGAAGAACGTAAGCTGACGCTCAACACTCAGCAGGTTGACTTCCGTAAAGTGGGCGAGGAATCATTCACCGGATTCGTGGACATATCGCACTTTACCAACGGAGACCTGAACACGGACGGGCATATTCTGCTCGGCAGTGTGGCCAGCGGTTCACAGAACATGAAAGTGTTCACACGACTGCAGGAACAGGCCGCCAACTTTGAAGGAGTGACCTTGACCGGCCCGGCGGCAGCCCGGCAGCAGTGGGATCAGGCCATTGACCAAATCATGGCGGTCTTGGTGGGGTTGCTTGCCGTGGCGGTGCTTATCGCCCTCATCGGTGTGGCCAACACGCTCAGCCTCTCGGTCATTGAACGCACTCGCGAGTCGGCCACGCTGCGTGCACTGGGTATGACTCGCGGCCAGCTTAAACGCTCGCTGGCAGTAGAAGCCCTGCTGATCGCGGTGGTGAACGGCATCCTGGGCATTGCCTTGGGCACCGGGTTTGGCTGGTTGGGATCCTACATGGTCTTCAGCTTCTACGGCAATGTGATATATTCCTTCAACTGGTCGTATACCATCGTGCTGCTGGTCATCGCCGTTGTGGCTGCACTGGGAGCCAGTATTTTCCCGGCGCGGCGTGCGGTGAAGACGCCACCGGTGGAGGCGCTCGCCGAAGCCTGACCTTAGCATTGCCGCTGAAGCGACAGTATGCGAAGGAAGAATGAGGGTGTGCCCCTTCCTACCAATCGGTGGGGAAGGGGCACACCCTCATTTCGTTACCGAAGATGCCTGCTATGGTTGTCTGTTGTCTGTTGTCTGTTGCTGGTTGCCTTCGGTCCTCGTTGCCCGCAGACTTCTTATATCTGGTGGAGCCCTACACCAAGTGGTTGTCGTAGGCGAACACCACGGCCTGCACACGGTTGCGGGCGTGAATCTTGGACAGCACATGAGCCACATGGGTTTTGACGGTAGGCATGCTGATGAACAGCTTGTCGGAAATCTCCTGATTTGACAGGCCGTGCGCCACCTCGATGAGCACTTCGCGCTCTCGGTCGGTCAGGTCGTCAAGTTCGGGGTCGGTGAAGAACACGGGTGTGGCTGCCGCATCCGGTGAAGTCATGCCAGCGGCCGAGGGCGCATCACCTTCCGAGCTGTGGAGCGGGGAAGTGACAGTGCTGTTACTTGGCTCTATGGAGTCACGCTGCGAGAGCGAGGGGCTTGACACGTGGCCTGCACCGGATGAGGTTTCACTCATCTTTTCAATAAGACGTTTCGTGGCGCTCGGCGCGATGATGGCATTGCCTTGGTAGACGGTTCGGATCGAACTGAGCAGCGTCTCCGGCTCGGTGTCCTTCAGCAGGAATCCGGATGCTCCGGCGTTGATGGCGCTCATCACATACTCGTCCAAATCAAAAGTGGTGAGAATGATGACACGCACTGTCCGCCCAGCCGCCTCGGCGGTGTCGGTGATGCGCCTGGTGGCTTCGATGCCGTCCATGCCGGGCATACGCACATCCATGAGCACTACGTCAGGTTGCAGCTCGGCGCTGGTAGCCACCGCTTCGTCGCCGTTGGAGGCTTGACTGACCACGGCCATGTCATCCTGGGAATCGATCACCATCGCGAACCCGGCACGTACCAGCTCCTGATCGTCCGCTATGAGCACTCGGATGGATGATGTTTCGTTCATGCCTTCACTCTAACAACCCGGCTCGGCAAAGGTTCGGTTCAGACACCCAGCGATTGCGTGGCATTAGGTTGTATCGGATGCAGCTTCGGCTCGCGTGATTGGGCGCCATCGGGACTTTCCTCGTTCTGCCGGAGTACCTGGAGCAGATGCCGCATATGTTCCAACGCCTGCCGTCCCTGCTCTCCGATTGCCTTGAACGCTGCGGCGATCTGGGATGACTGTGCCACAGAAAGACCGCTTCCTTCAAGGGCACCTGTCCGCTGAGCCTCAATGCTGTCGAGCAATCGCAGCCCCTCATCGGTCTGGGCGATGACCCCGCCCAAAGCCCGGCTGACATCGGCCTGTATCTCTGAGCTGATACGTTCGCGTTCTACGTTGGCCGCCAGCACATTCTGCTTGTCCCGCTCAGCCTCCAACGCTTCGGCATGGCTGCGTAGCACGATGGCGTTGGTGCCGCGCAGACGCACCCACAGCGCCGCGGCGATGACGATGATGCATATCGCATACCCGGTGAGCGCGATGGGCAGTATGAACATCCATGCTCCCCTGTAAACGGAGTGCGGCAGGGAGGGGGCGGCCATGAGCCAGCGCCATGTCGTCGTGTATCCGATGGTCATCGTCCAGGCTTTGCCGGCGAACGCCGCGCATAGTGCCAATGCCATGACGTTCGACCATACGGCCGCACGCCTTGGACCGTACAAACAAGCTGAATACAGCAGCACGAGGGAGAGCACGACGTCGGTAAAGGGGACGGAAGGGAAGAAGACGATATGCACCAGGGTGACGGTTGCGGCGAAGACGGCGCCAGATTGCGGGAACCGACGCCGCAACGCCAATGGTATTCCCATGAACAGCGCAGCCAGAAAAGCGGTGGCATGCGAAGAAGGACGGTCGATGATGGTCATCGAATCGTAGTTCATGGTCATGGAGAAACCGATTTCCGGCCATGCGGTCAGCACTGTGACGAGTATTGCGGTGAGGGTGATGTCGACGCTCAGATAATGCCGTTCGGCCCAATGTGAGAACCGTTCCACCACATTGATGTGTTCCTGCTCCGGAATGCGCTGCGAAGTCGCGACTGCAGCGAAGCCTGCCGGGGCGGGCGTGGCAGCGGCAGGCTGAATCTGGGATTGGGATGCCGAGGTACGCTGGGTGTTTTGGTCGCGTGACAATATAACCGGCCGGAGGCGAGGCTGCGTATCGGTGGAGGACTTGCGTGCGCAGTCATACGGGATGGTGGCGATAAGCGAGAATCCTCCGCCGATGCATGGGCCGGAAGTCACCGTGCCCCCCAATGCCTCGATGCGCTCGCGCATGCCCAACAGTCCATATCCCGGTTTATGCCGGTCAAGGGCAGCTGCGGCGCCGCGCCCGTCATCGTGAATCGTGAACTGTACCTGTGCCTCGTCCCAATGCTCCTCAATGGTAACGTGCACGTTCGGTCCTGCATATTTGCGTATGTTGGTCAGGGCTTCCTGCACGACGCGGAACGCCGCGGTGCCGGCCGGCCCGTTCAACAGATCCGGGTTCGGTGTACCGGTCGTGGTGCGTTCGATGGAATCCGACGATGACCGGCGCGCCTCCTCCACGAGTGCGTCGATGTCCCCGTAATCGTGGTGCTGCACTTCGCCGAACACCCCGAATAAGCCGCCCATGCTGCGCAGAGCCCGGTCTGATTCCTCGCGAATCGTCTCCATCGTGGTGCGTGCCACGCGCACATCATGGGCACCCGCATACCGGCCGCCATCCGACTGGACGATGACGATGGACAGGGTGTGCGCCACCACGTCGTGCATGTCTCTGGCGATGCGGGCACGCTCGGCCAGACGGGCGATGTGCTGTTCTTCGAGGTCGCGTTCGGTGATGGCCGCGTTGCGTTCGCGCAATATGGTCACGGTTCGGTGCCGGGCGCGCTGCCAATAACCGGTGATGCAGGCGGCCAGCATGAATATGACGATGATGACGAAGGTCTCCAACAAGCCGACGACCCCTAAACCGGCGCATCCCGGTTTTGAAGCATCGCTGGCTGCGGCCTCGCAGACGCCTCCGCCGACAATGGTGGGGATGCCGTAGGTGCTCAGCAAGGGGCCGAGACTGAGCGTCGAGTTGATGACTATGGCCTCGGCCAGGCTCATTACAACGGACAGAGCCATGAACTGCTTGGCGTGCTTGGCTTCGCCATATACCACCACGGAGTACAGTATGATCATCGCGGCGAGGTCGGTGATCACCAGCATGGGGCCGAACAGGAGCTGCGCGATGGCTAATCCGACGAAGGTCAGTGCACTGGCTTCGGGGTTGCTGCGCCGCCAGACGAGCGGTATGGCCAACAGCACCGTCCACATCCACACAGCGTTTCCGGAATTGTGGAACAGCAGTCCGGGAATGCCGGCTTGCGTGTCGGAAGTCATGGTCGCAGACGCGCACAACGCCACGGCCAGCAGTATGTCGCTGAACTTGGTGTGGCGGCGCACCCAAGTGACCATACGTTGAACCATGCTTGCTCCCTTCCGTATCTACCCAGTCTAA
Organism: Bifidobacterium sp. ESL1130; assembly: GCF_058507935.1. Lineage (NCBI taxonomy): Bacteria > Bacillati > Actinomycetota > Actinomycetes > Bifidobacteriales > Bifidobacteriaceae > Bifidobacterium > Bifidobacterium sp. ESL1130. Next base: position 900,713 of record NZ_CP196379.1, read on the forward strand.
TAGAAGGCCATGTTGCGGTTGGGCGGACACGGCGACATGCCGATACCGCGTGTAATGGCGCGGTGTACAAAGCGAACGCGATGTCCGCCCAAACAGTGCCTGCGCGGTGGTGTAGGGTAGCCATAACCGCCGGTCGTATCTGTAGCCGGTAGTCAAACCGGATGAGGGGAGAGACCATGACATTGCTGAACGAATACTATGTGCCCGGTCTGCACATCGAAGACCACTCTTCTGTCGTGCCGCTCGACTGGAACGGTACGATCCCAGGTTCGGGCTTTGGTGGCGGTGCCGGTGAGACGTTGCACCTGTTCTACCGCGTCGTCACGGCTCCGGAACATGTACATGACGACCTGCCGCTGTTGGTCTTCCTTCAGGGAGGGCCCGGGGGAGCAGGGCCGCGGCCTCTCACTCCCTCCAGCGAAGGATGGATAGCGCAAGCCGTCAAGCATTTTCGGGTGGTGCTGCCGGACCAGCGTGGCACCGGCCGTTCCTCGCGAATCGACTCCAACGTCATCAACGCGATTGGTTCGGCGAAGGAGCAGGAAAGCTATATCAAACATTTCCTGGCCGATTCCATCATCCGAGACTTCGAACACATACGTCTCACCGAATTTGGCGGGCGGCGCTGGGCGACGTTAGGTCAGAGTTATGGCGGTTTCCTCACCTTGGCGTACCTTTCGGCCTTCCCGCAAGGCGTTTCCGTCAGCTTCACCACCGGCGGCATTCCGCACGTCCCTGCCAGTGCGCGCGAAGTATATGAGCATACGTTCCCACGTATGGAACGTAAAACGCGACAGTTCTACGAGCGCTACCCTATGGACGAGGAACGTGTGGCAGTGGTGGCCGAGCGGTTATCGGATCGAGCCAACCCGGTGACATTGCCTAACGGAGACCCGCTCAGCGTGGAACGATTCCAGACTCTGGGTGGTGACTTTGGTATGAAGCCCAGCTTTGAACGCCTTCATTGGATCCTCGATTCGGCTTTCCAAGCCGCAGATGGGTCAGCGAGCAGAGAGTCCCCGCTTTCTGACCAATTCCTTGAATCGGTTATGCAAGCCACCTCGTCCACGCCCCTGTACTGGCCATTGCAGGAAGCCATATACGCCGACGGAGAACTGGACGCACCCACCGGATGGGCAGCTCAGCAAGTGCGCGATACCATGCCTCAATTCGGTGGTGCCCGCAGGCCGCTACTGTTCACCGGAGAATCCATATTCCCTTGGATGTTCGAGCAGGAACGTGCGCTCAGACCGTATCGTGGTGCAGTCGAACTGCTTATGCAAGACACTCATTTCGGCAAACTCTACGACCTCGACCAGCTGCAACGCAACGAGGTGCCGCTCCAAGCGGCCGTGTACTTCGACGACATGTATGTGGACTCCGGCCTTCAGCTCGACACTCTCTCCAAAGTCGGTCGCTCGCACGCATGGGTCACCAACGAATTCGAGCATGACGGTGTACACGGAGGGCAGGTGTTCTCTCACCTGTACAACGAGGCACTCAATCGTGGGGATCTCGAGATGCTGTTCGCGTAGTCGGAGCACCTCGTATGGTGGTTTTGCCCTGGTATACGCAGTCGTGAATCACACGTCAGATTCTTGATACTATGGTCACCAGCAACAGTAAGAACATCTACAGCACAAGGAGCAGCAATGACAGTAGACCTCAGTAACATTACCATTGGATTCATCGGATTCGGCAACATGGCTCAAGGCATCGCCAAAGGACTGATCAACGGCGACGTGTTGCGCGGCGATCAAATCGTAGCCAACTCGGCACACTTCGATTCGGTGCAGCGCTCCTGCCAAGCCATTGGCGCCCGGCCCATGCACAATGCGCAAGAGACCGTAGCGGCTGCCGACGTGGTTGTCGTGGCAGTCAAGCCATACCAGATCGAGTCGGCGCTCGCCGAAGTGATTGACGAGTTGCGAGACCCAGACAAGTGCGTTGTCTCCGTGGCGGCCGGGCGCAACCTGGACTATTTCAAAGGACTGTTGGGCAGTGGGGCACATGTGCAGTGCATGATTCCCAATACTCCCATTGAAGCAGGGCAAGGTGTGCTGGTTACCGAGATCGACAACACGTTGAGCGACAAGCAGCAGGAATTGTTTGAAGCGCTGTTTTCGCCCATTGCGCTTATCGAACGCCTTGACTCGGATCATATGGACATCGGTTCTTCGGTGGCTGGCTGCGCTCCGGCGTTTACCGCCATGTATATCGAGGCTCTGGCCGACGCAGGTGTGAAATACGGTTTGCAACGTCAGGCAGCGTACCGCTTGGCAGCCAAGATGGTGGAAGGTGTGGGTGCCTTGTATCTGCAGACCGGTGTCAATCCAGGAGCAATGAAAGACGCCGTATGCTCTCCTGGAGGCACCACCATCAAAGGTGTCACCCAATTGGAGAAGTCCGGGTTCCGAGGTGCGGTCATCTCTGGCGTGGATGCCATTCAGAACGGCTGAACGACTGGCGGTGTGATATGAGGATGTTGCTTGCTTCAACGCTACCGGCGGTACTAAGCGCCTATATGAGCAGTGACCTGAGGAAGATGGGTTCCCCGTCTCACACCATGGTGTACATTCCCTCCGCGGATCGCGGTGGAATCGTTGCCGAATCACTACTTCGGCCAATGGCTGTGAAACGCTTGAAAGCGTCTGGTTTCCGTGTGCACCTGCTTGATGTGGCGCGGGCCGGCAGGGAAGAGGTTCAGGAAACGATTCGCCGTGCCGAGGCCATATGCGTGGGTGGGGGCATGACGTTTTACTTGCTTGACCTCCTGCGGCGCAGCGGTGCGGCGGATGCCATCGTTGAGGCCACTGCTCAAGGTGCTCTGTACCTCGGTGTCTCTGCCGGCGCTGTGGTGGCAAGCCCTGATATCAGCTATATTGCACGTATGGATATGCCATGCAAGCAGGAGGAGTGCCGTCAGAGAAAAGGACTTGGTCTGACCTCAATAAGTGTAGTGCCGCACTGGGGAGGAGTGCTGCAAGGTAGGGCTGCAGAGGATATTACCGCACGATTCCGCGATACCCTTGACGTGCGGCCGATCACCAACAAGGAAGTCATCTCCGTAGATGGGGACGCGGTGTATCGGCTATCGGTATAGCGAGCTGAGACACGGGAAGCAGAAAAGCCGTCCTCTGTCGGCGACAGGGAACGGCTTTTTCGGTTTGTGCGGCTTTGTTGCGCGATGTGGTGATTTAAAGCTGATGCGGGCTCACATCAACCTCATCAAGCGGAATAATATGAGTATGGTACTTGATTTTATAGCCGATATAGAGCACCAGCACCAGCGGAATGCCGATGTAGGTCACGCCGATCTGCTGCCAATCCCAATGTACGAACGCGTCGATGTTCTGTCCGCATATCACCACGATGCACAATATCAGCGCGACAATGGGGCCGATCGGGAACAGCTTGGCGTGATATTTCAGCTCGGAAAGCTGGTGCCCCTGACGCACGAACGCACGTCGGAAACGTAAGTGGCTGATGGCGATGCCCACCCAAGCGATGAACCCGAGCAGTCCGGAGGCCGCCACCAGCCACATGTAGATCTGCTCACCGAAGATCGAGGTGGCGAACGCAGCGAGAGCCACAATCGTAGTGGCAACGAGAGAAGCCAGGGGAATGCCGCGTCTGGTGGTCTTGGCGAAGAACTTGGGAGCCTGCCCATCCTGTGCCAACGAGTAGAGCATGCGCGTGGAGACATACATGCCCGAGTTGGCGGCGCTGATCACAGCGGTGAGCACGATGGCGTTCATCAGGCTGGCCGCGAATGCCAGTCCGGCTCGTTTGAATACCAAGGTGAATGGTGACATCGCCACGTCGCCGTCTGCTGCTGCGAGCAGATTCGGGCTGGTGTAGGGAACGAGCGCAGCGATGACGAAGATGGCGAGGATATAGAACAGCAGGATCCGCCAGAACACGCTGTTGATTGCCTTGGGCACGGTGGTATGCGGGTCGTCGGACTCGCCTGCCGTCACTCCTATCATCTCCGTGCCTTGGAAGGAGAAGCCTGCGACGAGGAACACGGAGAGGATGGCGGGGAATCCGCCCACGAACGGCGCATCCTTGATGGTGAAGTTGGCAAGGCCTGCGGCAGGGTGGAACATGATGCCGAAGATCATGGCAAAGCCGAGTACCAGGAAGACGAGCACCGTGACGATTTTGATCATCGAAAGCCAATATTCGGTCTCGCCGAATGTGGAGACGCTCACCGCATTGATCAGGAAGACAACCGTCAGTATGACGGCGCTCCAGATCCATGAAGGGGAGTTCGGCAGCCAGTATTTGATCAGTAGCGATGCGGTGGAGATTTCAACGGCCACGGTGATGGCCCAGTTGAACCAATAAGCCCACCCCATGGCAAAACCGAGTGCCGGGTCGACATATTTGGCATTATACGTGGCGAAGGATCCGGAGACCGGCTGGTTGGTCGCCAATTCACCGAGGCTGGTCATCAGAAAGTAGACCATGATGCCCATGGCGGCATAAGCCACAAGCGCACCACCGGGGCCCGCAGTGGAGATAGTGGAACCGGACGTCATGAACAAACCGGTGCCGATGCATCCGCCAAGTGCAATCATGGAAACATGACGGGTTTTGAGACCGCGTTGTACGCCGCCGTGATGTGGCGCGGTCCCGGTCTGGTTGCTTGTTGTCTCTGTATTCTGGACAGCAGCTGATTTGTCTGTGTCGCTCGGTGGTTGCGTGGTGTCTGCCCGCATGCCCCGTATCCTCTCTCCTGAGGAAGAGTCACCGTGATATTCGGCCCGATGCGGAGGAATGCGGTATGCAGGTAACACTGCTTCTGGCATCATCGCACAAAGGTTCGTTGATTCATCGATAGCGCTCCGCGGCATGGATTGCTCCTGTCGCGACAGTCCCGAACCTGTTGGATTCGGTCCCAACACCCGCGGCCGGCAAACTACGGGCATTTCGGCTGGGTCCCCTTTTCCCGAAGTTCCTCGGCATCGCCGTGCCTTGCTTCGGGTACTGATGAACTCAGCGACCTCTTCTGTGATTGATAACAGGCAACATGATATGGGATTTTCAAGACATCCTGGATTTCAGGAGCGGATTGCGGATGCCGGCCGATGCTCGTCCAGTCTTGGCTACGCCGTGATGTGTGTCTGATGCCCCGGTATAATGTGTCTTGGGTCTCAATTCCTACTTTTGGGTCGCTGTTCCAATTCCAGAACGTGGACTGACGAGAAAATGTAACGCAACGATAGGTGAGAGGTACCAGCCATGTCTAATATTCAGGTGTTTGACTACGAAGATGTTCAACTTATCCCCAACAAGTGCATCGTGGACTCCCGATCGCAGTGCGATACGAGCGTGCGCCTAGGCGACTTCACGTTCAAGATGCCGGTTGTGCCCGCCAATATGCAGACCATCGTCGACGAGGGTATATGCGAGCAACTCGCTGCCGACGGGTATTTCTATATCATGCATCGATTCAATACGGCTGCGCGGTTGGCGTTTGTTGAATCCATGAACGCCAAACACCTGCTCACCTCAATCAGCGTCGGGGTTAAACCAGATGAGTTCGAATTCATCGACGAACTTGCCAGTGCCGGACTAAGCGTTGATTTCATCACGATTGACGTCGCCCATGGCTTTGCCAACAGCGTCATCTCGATGATTGAGCATATCAGGAAGCGTCTGCCTTCCACGTTTGTCATTGCCGGTAATATCGGAACTCCCGAGGCGGTGCGCGAGCTTGAGAACGCCGGAGCTGATGCCACTAAGGTCGGCATCGGTCCCGGCAGGGTGTGCATCACCAAGATCAAAACAGGCTTCGGTACCGGCGGCTGGCAGTTATCTGCGCTGAACTGGTGCTCCAAGGCCGCGCGCAAGCCCCTCATCGCCGACGGCGGCATCCGTACCCATGGTGACATTGCCAAGTCGGTGCGGTTTGGTGCCTCGATGGTGATGATCGGCTCACTGTTTGCCGGGCACAAGGAGTCCCCGGGAAAGACGAAGGTGGAGGACGGCGTCACCTACAAGGAGTATTTCGGGTCCGCCTCCGAGTTCCAAAAGGGTGAACGCAAAAACGTGGAAGGCAAGAAGATCTGGGTGCGAGCCAAAGGCTCTCTGCGCGACACCTATCGTGAAATGCAGCAGGATCTCCAGTCCGCAATCTCATACGCCGGCGGCAGCGATCTGGCGTCGCTGCGCAACGTGGACTACGTTATTGTCCGAAACTCGATTTTCAACGGCGATGCCATATAGAGAATCATTGTGGTAACGAGTCATTGCCATAGGACGTGTGAGTGCCTGCTGTGCCTTGGTGCCGATACCGGAGTGGCTCAGTTCTCTTGCAGCGTCTCGGATTAATCGCTTCGAGCTGATTTCTTCGTAGGTTTTGTGCGAACTGCCACCGTCGTTCTACCTATCGGCACTATCGGGTGGGTACCTGAGTTGCGCGTAAGCGTTCATCAGAACACAACCCGCGAGATTTGATTTGACACCGAGCAGTCACCCCTACACGTAGACTTGGGATTATGTCTTTAACTATCGGAATCGTCGGGCTGCCCAACGTGGGCAAGTCCACCATGTTCAATGCTCTGACCCGTAACAACGTGCTCGCGGAGAACTATCCCTTCGCCACCATCGAGCCCAACGAGGGCATTGTCCCGCTACCCGACAAGCGTTTGCCGGTGCTTGCGGATCTGGTGCACACCGAGAAGGTCGTGCCGGCCACCGTCACGTTCGTGGACATCGCGGGCATCGTCAAGGGCGCGAGCGAGGGGGAGGGCCTGGGAAATAAGTTCCTGGCCAACATTCGCGAGGCGGACGCCATCTGCGAGGTGGTGCGTGCTTTCGAGGACGACGACATCGTGCATGTCAACGGTAAGGTCGACCCGGCGGACGACATCGAGACGATTAACACCGAGCTCATGCTGGCGGACATGCAGACCATCGAGAACGCACTGCCGCGCCTCGAAAAGGACCTGCGCGGCAAGAAGGTTTCACAGGAATATGTGGACGCGGTCAAACTCGCACAGAAGATCTTGGGCGAAGGCGAGACCATCGACCACGCGGCTGCGGCCGGCAAGATTGACAAGGCCGATATCTACGACCTGCACTTGATGACCGCCAAGCCGTTCATCTATGTGTTCAATGTGGACGATTCCGAGCTGGCCAACGACGAGCTCAAGCAGCGCCTCGCCGCCTCTGTGGCTCCGGCTCAGGCCATCTTCCTCAATGCCCAGTTCGAGGCTGATTTGACGGAGCTGGACGAGGCGGATGCCCGTGAAATGCTCTCTGATGCCGGCTTGGAGGAGTCTGGCCTCGATCAGCTGGCCCGCGTAGGGTTCGACGTGCTCGGTCTGCAGACGTATCTGACAGCGGGGGAGAAGGAAGTGCGCGCCTGGCAGATTCACCAAGGTTGGACGGCTCCGCAGGCTGCTGGCGTGATTCATTCCGACTTTGAGCGTGGGTTCATCAAGGCCGACATCGTCTCATACGATGACTTCGTGTCTGCGGGCGGTTCTATGGCTGAGATCAAGGAGGCTGGCAAGCTGCGCCAGGAAGGCCGCGACTACGTCATGCAAGACGGTGACATCGTAGAGTTCAAGTTCAACGTGTGAAAACCACTGATTGGGCTTGGGGAAGATGACATGCATAACAATCAAGGAGAGTGGCAATCGCCCGACGAAACCGTACTGCGCACTTCCGAAGAGATTGAGTCGCACTTCAACCAGCTTCTGCAAGGTGTTCATGCTGAGAAGCGAGCAGACGATTTGTTGAGCACGAAGCGGCTGGCAGGGCTGCTGTATTCTATGGGGCGCACCTTCGACGGGTTGCAGTCCAGCTTCATGGCCACCGAGGAGTTCCTGCGCACAGGCAATCCCGAAGTGGTCAATTCGCGTGCCGATTTGGCGCTGCTGCTTGATTTGAAGGATGCGTCGGCGTTCGTGTTGCACTACGACTATGCTGGCAAGCCGTTCGATTTGGATTTTCTGTGCGAAATCAACGCACACCTGACCCGCACTGCGGCCATGCAGCCGGGCTTCATTCGTAGCAGCGATGACGTACAGGTGCGAACCAAGCTCGGGGTCTACAAACCCGGTGTGCCTGATGAGCGCAAGCTCGTTGAAGTGATGGGGAAGGCTGCCGGTTCGCAGGGTAGCCTCCTTGATGCTGCAAAGCTGTTCATCAACGTCGCGAAGATGCAGCCCTTCGGTGATGGCAACAAACGTACGGCATTGCTTGCCGCCAACGGCCTTCGTGTCTCACGCAGAGCTGGTAGCGAGCTCAGCGTCCCCACCGAAGACCCGGACCGCTCGACGTTCAACGACTTGCTTTCGCAGTGGTACGTGAACGGCGACGCGCAAGTGGCCCAATGGCTGGCCGATTGGAATGATACGCAGACTGGCGAAGAGTGAGGCTGCGCGATTTTGTGGTTCATTCCCTATAGTTCTGTGTTGCTGGGGCAGAGCGTGGGGAGCGTGCCCTGTGTTGGCCGGACGGTGAAACCAACCCCGCGAGCGGCGCGGCTGGATCTCCGGACTGCCCGAAGAAGTGCGTTTAGGCTTTCATATCTGCTGCAGCCTCGCGCTGAGGCGTGCATACTGCGTAAGTTTGCGCCGCTGTAAGGCGGCATGGTCGTAAACGGGCTCTGCTACACGCAGCACGAAAGTGCGCCATCGCTCTGAAGAGAGCGATGGCGCACTTTGAAGTTTTTAATGTGTCTAAGTGGAACGCTCAGACCTGCATCTGCATGCTCTGCGTGCGGCGAGCGCGCATGGCGCGACGCTTCAACGCGCGACGCTCGTCTTCACTCATGCCGCCCCACACACCGTAGTCCTGGTTGGTGTCGAGCGCGCACTTCAGGCAGGCATCAATCACCTTGCACGTACGGCAAATCGCCTTGGCCTCTTCGACCTGCTGATACGCCGAACCGGTGTTGCCGACCGGGAAGAACAGCTCCGGGTCCTTGTCCCTGCACGCTGCCTGCGCACGCCAATCAAGAGCACTACTCATGTCCACTGCCTTTCGTTGCGGCTGTTTGTAAAATCTGTCTTACTCTAGATAACCACGAAACGTTCGTTTTTTCAAGAGTTTTGTAAAAATCAGTGTGAAAGTTTCAGAACATAACAGGCTTATGTGGGAAGATTCACTGTTTGCTTTCGGCAAGTGTGCCGACTGAACCAGGTTCATGCGATCCACTGGCCAGCTCGTCGAACAGAGTATGGTTTTTCGCGTCGTCGAGCAGCACACTCGACCCCACACCGCTGACTCGATAATCCGGATCGGTCCAGTAGACACTGCCGCTCACCCCGTTCTTCCCGGTGGCGTTCTTGAACGCGGACGCCATGCTGATGAGTGTGGCCGGGTTGGTTTTGTTGTCGGTTTCCACTGCGGCGAGCGCCGTGTTGGCGAGTTTGTTGAGGGTGCCGACGTTGCTGAGCGTTTTTGCAGAGAATGCTTTGGTCATGATGGCGCCGATGACTTGCCGTTGGCGTGCGGCTCTGCCGAAATCTCCTTGGGGATCGGAGTAGCGCATGCGGGAGAAGGCGAGGGCTTGCCCGCCGTCCACATCGTGGCATCCGGCTTGCCAATCCATGCCTGAGTTCGGATCGTTGACGGTGCTGTCGTAGCATAGATGCACGCCGCCGATGGCATCGACCACGTCCTTGAGTCCACCGAACTTTACCTCTGCCACGTGTCGGATTTTTTTGCCGGTGATGTTCTCCACTTGGGACACCAGACTCTTTTTGCCGTAGATTTGCGCAACGGCGTTGAGCTTCATCAAAGTGTTATCCTCTTTGACTAACGAGTCGCGGGGGATGGAGATGAGCGACGGGTTGCCGTGCGTGGGTTTGGTGAGTACCAGAATGGTGTCGGTGCGGAATCCGGGGGTGTCGTCGGGAGTGCCGCCGATGCCGGAATTGTCGCGTTCATCGGATCCCAGGACGAGCCAGGCGGTGCCATCGGAGTTTGCTGCGCTGGTGAGCCAGTCGTCCTTATTGATTTTGCCGTTCACCCATACCCAACCGGTGATCAGCGCGATAAGGATGACGGCAAGTAGCAGCGCGAGCAGTGTTCGCACAGGTTTGTGCCGGCGTGCGTCGGTGCGTGAGGGTCCGGTTTGCTTGGGCATAACAGGCGTTGCCCTGCGCGTACGGGAGGCAGAGGGGGCTGCTGTTCTGCCGGCATTTGTTCCGCGTTGGGCAGGTTGTGTCACAGGCTGCCGTCGTTTGGACGCTGAGCTGGTGGAGCCGGAGGAACGCCTCGGTTGGGAGGCAGGAGACGAAGTCGATGCCGCCGAAGAGCGAGAATTCACTGAAGATGATGTTCTGGAGGATGCGGAGCTGCGTGCTGGATGGGATGTGTGACGAGTACGGGAGGCATTGGGGGAGAAGGCAGGCAGTGAGCCTTCGCTGTTCTTCTGGTCGGAGTGCGTGCGGTGCCCATGACCGTTGGGCGTGAAGCTTGGCGGTGTGCCTTGGCTTCCGGATGCGCCTGCTCGGTTGCCCATGTTGCTCTCCTATGTTCTCTCGGTTTCGGTGTCTCTACTGTACGAGCAGTCGTGCCATGTGCGTCTTGCGGCGCGGTGCACATCTTCTTGATCGGTTTGTTGCCGCTACTGTGCCGCAGGTACGGCACAAATAGTCTGGTTAAGATACTGATTGGCGATGCCGATGTACTGGCCTGTGTTGGGATCTCTGATCGACCCGTCGCTCGGATCAACGACGCCACCGGTGGCCGGGTCGATGAGTCTGCCGTTCTGATCGGTGATGAGGCCGGTCTTGGGGTCGGGCTGAGGGGCCGGCTGTGTGTCGGAATCCTGTGGCGCCGACGTGCTGTCCGGGGTGTCGGAATCGTTGCTGGGAGCTGCTTCTTGAGCGTTGAGCGGCTTGTTTTCCTGAAGCTTCGCCCAAACGTCATCGGCGGCGCTTGACCATACCACACGGTTCGGGTCCTTAGGGGAGGGGACCACGGGCAGCGTCTGCATGTACAAGTGGTCGAGCTTGATGTTCTTCAGGCTCATGCCCAGCCCCACCAGTGTGGATGCATTGGAAAGTCCTTCGGAGATGCTGAGCGACTTCAGCGCGGAGTTTGCCAGACGGTAGAGCTGTGTGCCGTTGGTGAGCAGGTTCTTGGACAGTGCTTCGTTCATGAGCTCTTTGATGAGGTATTGCTGGCGGGTGGTACGCATGATGTCCGATCCGTCAGTGCCGGTGCCGTGGCGCATACGCGCGTATTGCGTGGCCTGTGTGCCGTCCAAATGATTCATGCCGTGCTTGAGGTCAAGACTGGTGTAGTTGTCCTTCATATCTACAGGGATACACACGTTGACCCCGCCGATGGCATCAATCATGTCCTTCAGGCCCTGGAAGTCGACCACAATGAAATGTTGCAGATTGAGACCGGTAAGCGAATTGACGGCGTGCAGCGTGCAGCCTGCAGCCGAGGCCAGATCCTTGCCCTTGCTCCATCCGCTGGCGAAGATCGAATTGAACATAACGTTCGATTGTGCGGGAACCTTGCCTTGCGAAGTGTCGCAGCTGGGAGCGTCCACGATGGAATCTCGCGGAATGGAAACCAGATTGATGTAGGAGCGGTCGGCGCTGATCTGCACCACCATGGTGGTGTCGGCATTGTGCAGATCTATCTCGTCGCTGTTGCGGCCACCGATGGCGGTATTGCCGGCGCCCTCACGCGTGTCCTGCCCCATGAGCAGGAATTCGATGGGTTTGCCCGCATTGGGATCGACGATTTCCTCTTGTTTGCCGCCTTGCGCAATCGATTTGACGGAATTGGGGGCTGTGATGAGCGCATAGGCGCTGATGCCCACCGCTGAGACTACGAACACCAACACTGCAGTGATGGTCATGGCGACTGTGGTGCGCACGCGATGCATTGCCGTAAACCCGAAGCTGTGGCGTGGCATGTCCGGATTCCACCCGCTGACATTGGGAAGCTTCACGTTCTGTTTGCGGTGTGATGTCACGCTAAAACCTTCCTGTTGCCAACCCGGCGCCTACCCCTCAGCATCCGGAACCGACCCTAGCGCCGGCGTCGGTTTTCATTGTACGGCTTTGGGCTGAGAAACCGATTCATGTGCTCACTGCGACGCGCGCAGGTGGGGGTCGCGTACACTGGGGGTTTATGAGTTCTTCTCCACAAGGAAACGTCCAACAGATTGTGTCCGACCTGATCCTGGGTCGTTCTCGCGCGTACCGTGAAAGCGTGGACCGTGAGGTGGCTGCCGTTGTTGTGGTGGAAGACGACGTACGCTTCCTCCCGGAAACGCTCAAAGCCGTGCTGGAGCAAGATGTGATGCCCGGAACCATCGTGGTGGCGGACTGTACCGGTCAGACCAAGCATCCGGTGCACTCCGCTTTCAGCGTTCGTGTGAGAGACCTGAGCGGCAGCCGGGACGCGCTGATTGAGCAGGTGGATATGCAGATGGTGCGGGTCAGCGGCGCCCGTTCGTTCTGTGATGCGGTGAACCGGGCGTTGCAGTACGCGAACCTGGCTCGTGGCGTGCATAGCCTGTGGATGCTCCACGATGATTCGCGCCCGGCGGACAACCGCTGCCTTGCGGCCTTGACCGACACCAAGCGCAACACTCCCACGGCCTCGCTGTTGGGTGCCAAACAGCTCGACTGGAACGGCGAACACGTGCACAACGTGGGCTATTACGAAGGCCGCCACCGCTTGGAAAGCCTGGTGGTGGACGGGGAGCCGGATCAGGAACAGTACGATGGAAGAACGGACGTGTTCGCCGTATCCTTGGCCGGCGCGCTCGTGCCGTTGCAGAGCCTCAAACAGTTCAGGGGCATCAACCCCTGGTTCGGGTCGATGGGGGAGGCCGGCGACTTCTCCCGTCGTATATGCTTGGAAGGCGGCCGTGTGATCGTGGTGCCGCAGGCCAGAATCGCACACCGGCGTGCTCGTGCCGAGGGCATACGCACCAAATCCGGTCAGCCGGTCGATGAGAGCAATCCGCAGGACACCTCGCGCGAACGTTTCAAATCCATCACACGCTATGCCTACACCGACATGACAGGTTCCCTGTGGCCGCTTGCGTGGTTGGTGCATCTTGTTGTTTCGGTTGCGGGTGCGATTCGAGAATTGTTCTCCAAACGCCCGCTTGGCGCTTGGAGCGCCATCTCCATGCCTTGGTACATGCTGTCTGCGCTGTTCCCGGCACTCAGAGCACGCGGCATGGTGCGCCGCAGCAGCAAGGTCGCCATATCCAAACTGCCGATGTTGCGTGCCGACTCGAGGCAAGTGTCGCAGTGGCGTCAACGCCGCAACATGTTCGAGAGCCAGAAACATGTGGTGCTGTTGAGTCCTCTGGCCAAATCCCATCTGCGTGAGCGGCGGATAAAACGTTGGAGTGGCGCTCTGGCTGTGGCCTTGGTGGCATTCACTTCCGTGGTGGCTGCATACTGGGATGTATTCCGTTCGGTGCTTTCCGGTGCGGCACTGTACTCCGACTCAGTGGCTTCTTCCGCCGCGACGATGGGTGCACTGTTCTCTTCCGCCACCACGCCATGGGCATTTGGCGTAGGTACCGGTGCAGCGGCACCGCCCTCGCCTTGGAATCTTGTTTGGTTCGCCGCTTCACTGCTGACGCTCGGACATACCACGGCATCTCTTGCCTTACTGTTCTTTGCCTCGGCTCCATTGGCCGCGCTCTCCATGTGGGCGTTGGCGGGCATTTTCACCCGTTCCAATTTCGTACGTGCCGCCGTATCACTGCTGTGGGTGTCTTTGGCATGGGGCACAGGGCTGTTCGACTCATTGAATCTGCCGATGCTCACGGTCATGATGTTCTTGCCGGCAGCGTTCGCATTCTCCTTCAGAGCCGTGGGCCTGTACCGTACCGAAGATCCGGTCACCCCTCACTCTTCCATACAGATGGCTGCCTGCGCATCGCTGTCCTTCATACCTGTCGTATGTGCTGAGCCGCAACTGTTGCTGCCCTTGATCATCATGTTCCTGGTCTTCGTGATCATGGTCAAACGCCATCGCGCCATGCTGCTGCTCACACCTCTGCCTGCCGCATTTGCGCTCGTTCCCACTCTCGTGCACGCTGTGCGCTATGCAGGCTTGGGATTCTGGCGTGAACTGTTCGGCGATGTGGCAGGTCCGGGCGGAGCTGATGCTGCTCCCGCATCGATCAATTTTATCGGTGTGCTCACACGCGCGTTCGGTTTGCCGCATGTCGAGTCCGCACAAGACATACCGGCCCTCTCCCCGGAGACATTTGCCGTTATGGCAGCGGTGGCGGCTGTAGTGGTGATGGCGATGATCGCGTTGCTGAGACCCAAAGTGTGCAGAGCGGCACGCATGATGTGGGTTATGGTCATATGTGGTGCGGTGTTGTCTCTGGTGGCGGCGCGCGTCTCCACGGCATGGGGGAGTGCCGGTTTGGTGTCTGGCTCGGTACTTCCCGGAGTGACGTTCATGATATTGGCGTGCCTGTCTGCCATCTGTCTGGCCTCGGGAGCCGCTGTACGCAAATACATTCCGCTGCGTCGTTCTGCCGAAGATCCATCCGGCAATACGCAGAGTTCATTGAGTGCTGCGGCTCAGATTGAGGGCTCCTCGGCAACCGCATCTGGCGGCGCAAGGATGGTGGCGGTACGTATGTGGCGTGCGGTCTTGGTGGTGGTGCTGCTCGCCGTCACTGTGATTTGGTCGTGCTTCGGATTGTGGGCGCATGAACGAGGCGTGCATGCCAGCGCTTCCGGTCTGCCGATGGTGGCGCGTGATTACCTGGAAAAGAACAGCGATCACCGCGTGCTCGCGCTGCGGGCTGAATCCGGCAACAAAGTGGAGTATGCCGTGATGCGTACCGGCAGGGGGGATCTCATGGACACCTCGCCGAGCTGGAATGCGCAGCAGGTTTCGGGAGTGAACGATCAGGCCGATTCCACGCTTGCCGAGGCGGCCGCGCAGCTGCTGTCCAACAGCGATGACGATGCGATTCGACAGATTGGCGCACTCGGATTCGGCGGCTTGTATGTGGTCAATGACACGTCAACTGGTGCCGAAGACGCCTCGCAGGCGCTTATAGGCAACGTGGGGGCAAGCGACGGGGTGCAGTCGGTGGTGAGTGCTGATGCAGGAACCTATTACCAAATCATCTCGGACGGCTCCAGCGCCCAGTCCGTCTCCAATCCGGGGCAGGCGAAGGCTCAAGAAAACCCCTGGCGCGATGTATGGATGTGGACGCTCATCGTGCTCGTCGTAGTGTATTTCCTGCTGGCGCTGCCCCGCGTGCGTCGCTACGGTCAGGAGCAGGCATGAAAAGGAACAAGAACGGTATGGGAGACGACGAGATGATGCTCGACTTCAGGCAGGACGATGCCGGTGAAGGTGCACCTGTGTCCCCGCAAGGTAACGATGTAATGTCCACGGCATCCTCCGGCATGGTTGGTGAGTCCATAGGCTCGACGAACGTCGACACCCCGGCAGGTGCACCACCTCTCGAACCCGCCGATGGCAATTCCGCACCGACAAAACCGTTGAGCTGGGTCGCGGCCGTGCTCACCATAATCATCGTGGTACTGGTGCTCGCCGCACTCATGTTCATGCCTAATGGCTTGGGCCCGGTGGATACGGCACAAGGTAAATCCGGACAGGCGAAAGAAGTGCGACAGACCGAACTTACCGCTTATTGCCCTGGCCGCATGTCGCTGCCCGACAACGGCAAGTACGGTGATGGGCAATTCCAGACCACTGAAGGTGATATCACTTCGTCATCGCGATATGGCGCCTTTGGCTCAGCTTACCGTGCCAGCATCGGCAAGATCAAAGACGGGACGGAAAGCGAGAGCACCGACCTTAAGGGCAGGGCCTCGGGAGACGGGCTCACAGCCAAGGCGCTTGCCGGAGATGTCAACGACGGTTCTCGCGTGTTGACCGCCAAACTGTTGGACGCCAAAGCCGGTACCGGTACCGCATCTGCAGTGGCTTCATGGGCCACACAAGGCGACTTGGCCGGAGCGTCAGCCGCAGCCTGTGTCGTGCCCGCTCTCGAACAGGACTTTTTGATTGGCTCCACCGACGAAGGGTCGACGCATCAGCTGGTCGCAGCGAATCCCTCTTCGAAGGCGACGTCGCTTGTCATTCGTGCTTGGGGAACAAAATCCGGCAATCCGATAGCACTGTCCACCGGCTCTACACTCACTGTGGGTGCTCACGGTGAAGCCAGCGTGGATTTGGCTGCTGGTGCACCTCATGAGGAAGGCCTGTATGTTTCGGTGACGAGCAAGGAAACCCCGGTGGCTGCAGTGGTACGTAGTGTTTCCATGGATGGGCTGCAATCCAAGGGTTCCGATTATGCCGTGCCGTTAGACGAAGCGAATCGCGAATCTTTGATCGCGGGCGTAAATTCGGGGGATCAGGTCAAGTTGCTGGCTACCGCTGAGCAGGCAGCTGACTTGAATGTATCATGGGTGACCGGCTCTGGTCTGGAAGACAAGCAGCATGTGCAGGTCTCCCGTGGCAAGGTAAGCATATCGGATTTGGGGCAGGCTCCTGACGGTGCGCTTGGTATCCGCGTCGAGTCCTCGGCCCCAGTGCATGTGCAGGCGGAAGTCAGCCGTACCAACGGTGCCCATGCTGACTTCGCTTACTTGCCGGCGTTGGCGCAGACTGGTCATTCGGCGTTGGCGTTGCCGTCCGGAGCGTCGGGGAATTTGACCGTGGTTAATGCTTCCGGCGAAAAGCAATCCGTGCATGTGACCGGCTACGACGGTGATGGCAAACGTGTGGGAGCCAAAGATGTCAGTCTTGCAGGTCATGCCGCGTCGAGCCTTGACCCCGCTGATGTAGGCGGTGCGGTGCTGTTCACCATGACGGGCAGTGACCATGTTGTGTGGGGCGCACGTCTGCGGTTCGACAGCGTTGACGCGGCGAATCTTGCCGACGTGGCTTTTGTGGGGCCATCCTCGCTGGAACCGCACAGCATGAAGGTGTGGGCCGAACCCAGTCAGACGGTGGTGCGCTGAACGGTCAATATTCCAGACCGCTCCAGTCCGGGTCAATATCTTCGGGACGGCGTCCGTACAGTTCGGCCAGTCCGGAGACCAGCGCATCTCGAATGGCCCACTGCAATTCCTGACGGTCAGGGTGATGCATCTGCATGGGCATGCGGTACAGCACGATGCGAGCGGGCACGCCGCGCCCGGCAGGGAAACAGTGCGATGTGAGATGTGACCGGCCTTCCCATGGCACAGGGCCGGAAGGGGGCACGTCTTCCACGGCGAACTGTACTGGAGTTGTCAGTTCGGGCCAGGCCAGGCTCAGTCTGCGAATCTGCGAGGACGCCATATCGTCGAATGAGCCCGACTTGGTGCGATAGCGGGGCAGGCGCACGCCAAAAGGCGGGGTTCGCACTCCTCGTCCATGAGGGTTGCGGTAGGTGTGGGAGAGCCAAGGGGGTTGTAGCATGCTTTCATGCTATGACGAGGCTCGGGCATCTGCTGTAGCATACGGGTCTGTGTGCTGCTAGAGTGCAGTGAGTGAGTTCGGGCTCGGTGCCTGACCGGAACGGGAGCGATGATGGAGCCAGTCAACATACCGGTGTGGCTAGATGGTGATATGACGGTCGTGGCCCGGGGCATGAAAGCCATCGCCTTCGATCTTGACAATACGCTGGCTCGTTCCAAGAAGCCGATGCTGCCGGACATGGCGGCGCGTATCACCGAGCTCACCAAGCTTGTTCCGGTGGCGGTAATCACCGGCGGCAGTTTCGACTTGGCACGCAGTCAGGTGCTGGATATGCTTGGGGGGAGTGCAAACCGTGAGCATGTGCATATCATGCCGACCAGCGGCACACGCTACTACCGTTGGGCTGATGGGCAGTGGCGCTGCCAGTATTCGCTCGACCTGAGTGATGAGGCCCGGCGTGCCGCTAAAGCGTCCATTGAACGGCATGCCAAAGCCCAAGGAGTTTGGGAACAGGATGTGTGGGGGGACCGCATCGAAGATCGTGGCAGCCAGATCACCTTCTCGGCTCTGGGACAGTCGGCTCCCGTCGAGGCCAAGGAGCGTTGGGATCCCACCAACGCCAAGAAGGACCGTTTGGCAGCTGCAGTGGCCGTTGATGTGCCGGAATTGGTGGTGCGTTCTGGCGGGTCCACCAGTATTGATATCTCGGCCAAAGGGATTGATAAAGCGTATGCGGTAGGCAAGCTGTGTGACATGTTGGGCATTGGTATTGACCAGGTTGTGTTCGTCGGTGATCGCATGGATCCTGACGGCAACGATTACGCGGCTGCGCTTGCTGGTACAAGACCCATACGTGTGTCGGGTCCCGCTGACACATTGCGCGTGTGCGATCGCATTATCTCCGTACTGGAAGATGACAATGCGCGCGGAACGAATGGTGGGTGACGTTGTATTGACGGGCGACACGCCGTTGGCCTTGAGGTTTCGTCCACATGAGGTGTGTGTGCCGTCGCTTTTGGCATCGGGCTGATAGATTTTGGGAGCATGATACGAGCGACAGCAATATTGCCTCTATTTTCATCTCGCCTGAGCGGTGGTACCGATGAAGAATATGGCGGGCGGCTAGTCTATGGTATTCGACGGTGTATTGCCGCACTGGTGAATGTAATCGCACCGCGTGGATGCGCTGGATGTGATGCTCCGGACGAAGTGCTGTGCCCGACATGTACTGTGCTGTTCCACGGTGTGCATCGTCGGCAGTTGGGTGTTGGAGGAGACGGAGGGATAGGCTACTGCTGCGCTCGGTACCGAGGGATGGCGAGGCGGGCCATCCTGCTGTGGAAAGATCATGGCGATCAGGAATGTGACCGGGTGTTCGGTGCTGCGCTGGCGCATCTTGCCGTGACGTCAGGAGTTGCGAACAGTGTTGAGCGAGGGCCTCATACGTTCCTTGTGGTGCCCGCACCGTCCTCGAGCCGATCGATGCGGCGGCGTGGGCGTAATCATATGTTGCGTGTGGCAAAGATCATGGCTCGCGAATTGCGGAGAGCGGGTATCGAAGCGCAGGCGCAGTCGGTGTTGCAGATACATGGGGTGAGTGCAAAGTCGGTGGAGACCGGAGGTGCTGCCGGACGTGCCAAACGCATTCAAGGGCACATAGTGCCGGTTCCTCACGCAGATTGCCGAGGTCGGAAAGTGCTGTTGATCGACGACATCGTCACCACGGGAGCCACCATGCGCCAGTGTGTCAAAGTCCTGCGTCTGTCAGGTGCGTACCAAGTGTGTTGCCTGGCTCTTGCAAGCAGCGACGCTACTGTCTAGAGGCTGATGTTCAGTCTTGTGCGCAAATATTATGAGGTTAAGGGTGTTAATCCAGTTGGCTCGGAGCGATAATTATCGTGCATGGGCTACCGCCATTTCATCCCAGCGTGTGGTGCACCGCGCAGAGAGCATGTCCCTTCTCATAGACCATGTGGCACCGGTGTCGTTATCGCCACGGCCGGTTCCGCGAATGCCACCGTACCCGATTCCGACATGAAAATCTCCGAACTTATGCGTTATCTGGTCGAGCGCCGCACCGAGTTCATGGGTGTCTCGTTGCGGCTCGAGCCCATCGAATGTGGTGTATTGTGCTGCGTCGGTGAGGTCAAGCAGCATCACCCCGGCACGTACGTAACGGGCATGGTGGTCGAACCGGTTACGCAGCGCGTCGCAAGCGGCCTTGGTGATGATCAACGGGTCGTCGCTGGGATTGGTCAGGGTTGCTGTGCCTCTGATGCTTACGCGTTCCCGCTCTTCTCCATACGGGCTGCTGGAGCAGAATGCGGATACGTACGAGCATAGGCTGTGCTGCCTGCGCAGGCGACGGCAGGCCTTCTGCGCGTAAACGCTGAGTGCTTGACTCATATCGTCGAAACCGGAGATGGGGTGTGAGAACATCCTTGAGCATAGTATCTCCCCGGATCTCATGCCCATGTTGGCATCGCTTTCCTGAGTGATGCACGGCACGCCGTTGAGTTCCAGTACGGTACGTTCCAGGGTGACGGAAAACCGTCGTCGGATGGCGGCGGGGTCGCAGTTGCGCAAATCCAACGCGGTTATGATGCCGATGGCCTGCAGTTTACGGGTAATATGTCGGCCTACGCCCCACACCCGTTCTACGGGAATGCTGGCAAGTGCCTGGTCGCCGTATCGGCGTTCCATGTCGCTCCACATGGTCACCCCGTGGGATGATGGGTGGTCCTTGGCCCAATGGTTGGCGATTTTTGCCAGAGTTTTGGTAGGGGCGATGCCGATGCTGAGTGGAATGCCGACGCTGGTGAGTACGGCTTGTCGCATTGCCGTTGCTTGGGACATAGTGTGTTCGACTCCCCATTGGGGCCTCATAAAGCATTCGTCGATGGAGTAGATCTCCTGCCCAGGCAAGAAGCGATCCATCACTGACATCATGCGCGACGAAAGACTGGCGTAGAGTTCGTAGTTTGAGCTCCGAGCAACGATGCCAAGTTCTTGGGCGCGGGTGCGCAGCCTGAACCACGGTGTGCCGTTGGTGATGCCCAACTGTTTGGCTTCGCTGGATCGTGCCACCACGCATCCGTCGTTATTGGAGAGCACGACGACCGGCTTGTGTTCCAGTGATGGGTCGAACACCCTCTCGCACGAGGCGAAAAAGGAATCGGCATCGGCAAGCACATATCGGCTTGATGAGGTTTCGTAATCCGGTGAAATGGTCATCTGTTCTGTCGTTTCGCCGATGAAGGCTCAATGTTTGGATTTGGCTTGGAGGTCGGACGCATCGTGCCGGGAACAGCGGTTCGTTGCCGGTGCGTGGGGAAGGTGGACAACTGCTTGGTATGTCGTCGTTGCTGGTGGAAGTTGCCCACCACAACACCCCAAATGCGTAGTTCGCTGGCGTCGTATGAGGTGAAATCTGGATAGTTGGGGTTTTCGGCATGCAGGATGGGCTGTTGATTGTTGAGCAACAGGCGTTTGACTGTCAGCTCGTCATCCAGGACGGCAAGAACCACATCTCCGTCTTCGGGTGAGAGGGAGCGGTCTACCACCAGCAAGTCGCCATCCCAGATGCCCGCCCCCTCCATGGAATCTCCTGCCACAGTGATGATGAATGTGGTATCAGGGTGGGTGATGATCTGTTCGTCAAAGCTGAAGTCGCCTGCAAAGTAGTCTTGTGCGACCGATGGAAACCCGGCGTGTACCGATTCCAGTGCCATCGGTACCGGCGTGGGGGACAGGCGCGAGCGGAATATGGACGTCACCGAGCAGTCTCGCTCAAATGTTGTCGCCACGTTTGCGGAATGCATATCTCACCTCCTGGTATTCGAACATATGTTCGAATACCAGTATGAGTGCTCCCATAGACACCGCTACTGACGCCTACCGCTCGGCGATATGATGCTTAGGTAGGATGATCTCGAAATCGACGCCACGATTGTCGTCTACGACCCTCACATTGCCGCCGTGCAGCTGAGCCGCCCAGCGGGCGATCGACAGTCCGATGCCGGTGCCGCCGGATTCAGTGCCCATACCGTTTCGTCCTTTGACGAACCGGTGGAAAATGTCCGTGCGCTCTGACTTGGGAATCTGCTGGCCGAAATTGACTACATTGGTCACAATGGTGCCATGAATACGGTCCTCATGCGCCTGTATCAGAATCTCGGTGTGATCCTCGGAATGTTTGAAGGCGTTTGAGATCACATTGGTGAACAACTGGCGCAGACGGTCACGGTCTCCTTCAAGACTCAGCGATTGCGGCACTCGTATGTCCAGCGTATGGCTGTGTCCGGCATCGGCGATTTCCAAAGGCTCGATGGTTTCGTCCAAAAACTCCGCAAGGTTGAACTGCTCGATGTTCAGGCTTGCCGCGCCTGCCTCCATACGTGACAGGTCAAGCAGAAATGCAATAAGATCCGACAGTCGGTGGGTCTGGTTCAGAATGCTTTCCAAATTGGCTGGCGTCGGTTCCACCACGCCATCTGCAAGGTTCTCGAGCATGGCCTGCAAAGCCGAGACGGGGGTGCGTAATTCATGGCTCACATTCGCCACCATGTCTCGGCGCATCTGGTCGGCGTGCTCAAGTTCCTCTGCCATATCGTTGAATGAGTGCGCCAACTGACCGACCTCGTCCTTGCTGGTGTCGTCGGTCTTCACGCGCACGCTGTAGTCACCCTCGGCCATCGCTTCGGCGGCGTCGCGCATCTGGCGCAACGGGGCGGTCAATCCGCGGGAGAACAGATACGTGATGCCAAGCGTCACAGCCAAGGTCAGTGGCATGGCGATCCAGCCGCTCAGACCTCCTTTGAGCAGAAACCACGCCATGACGAACGCGATACCGGTGGAGGAGACGATGATGACGCTCAACTCCATTTTGAGTGAGGAGAACAGTCCGATGGGTCGTGATGTCTCAAGAATCTTTTCCGAACCGTTTTTCACGGCGTCGATGCTTGGTTTGTGCATTATGACAGATAATTCTGTGAGGGGATGGAGCGATTCGGCAACCCGCCGTTGTCTCCTCTTGACGGCAGAGAGGAGGTGTTGCCAATGGCCGCCGCAACAGCGGTGCCGGCACCTGCATCGGTATGCTCAACCGTGGAGTCCTGCGGAGGAATGAACGCATATCCCACGCCGTGGGCTGTACGAATGCAATCCGTGCCCAACTTATGGCGTAGCGCCTTGACATGCGAGTCGACAGTGCGGGTGCTTGAGGAATCATACCAGTTCCAGATGGTCTTCAGCAGCTCTTCGCGGCGGAAAACGGTTTTGGGCTTGCGTGCCAGGGTTACCAGCAGGTCGAACTCAGTGGGGGTCAGGTGCACTTGCTCACCTCGCAAGGTCACTGCCCGCTCCTTGGGGTTGATGACGATGGATCCGAAGTTCAACTGTTGCTCCTGGGCGTGGTGCTGAGCAATAATGCCGGCCTTTTTTACACGTCTGAGCAATGCTTCGCACCGGGCGATAAGCTCGCGTGGGGAGAAAGGTTTGGTCATGTAATCGTCGGCTCCTGCGCGTAGGCCATTGACCTTGTCGGATTCTGCATCTCGCGCGGTAAGCATGAGCACCGGTACCGGTCGTTCTTCGATGATGCGTTTGGTGGCGCTGATACCGTCCAGCACCGGCAACATCACGTCCATAATCACCAGATCAGGCTTCAAGTCGCGAGCCACCTGCACCGCGCTGGCCCCATCGCCGGCTACTTGGGCCTGCCATCCTTGGGCGGCTATGCGTTGGGCTATGGCCGTGGCCAGATCCGGCTCGTCTTCGACCACCAGGATGACAGGTGCTCCAGAATCCTGCATGACGCTGCTCTCCATATGATGCCTTTCTCCTACGTAATGTTTCCAAGAATAGCCGTACCGTGCACCTTTGGCGCTTTGTGGATGTGTATGTTTCCCCATGGGCGGCACAGTATCTGCGGTGTCAGAGCCAGTGATAGCCATTCGTTGGTCCAAGCGGCGTGGCATAATGGCAGGAATTCAATGGTAAGCTCATGGAGGATTCATGGGGTATGAGATTGGCGATGTAGTCGTCTATCCACGTCATGGCGCTGCGAAGGTTGTGGCGTTCACGGAACATACGGTCAAAGGCATCAAACGCGACTATTTGCAGCTCTCGGTGTTGTCGTCAGACGGGCTCGTCATCGATGTGCCTGTAGACAGCGTCAAGAAGGTCGGCGTGCGTAATATCGTCGACGGCAAAGAGGTATCCAAGGTCTTCGAGATTCTGCGCACCCCGATCGTCGACAAAGAGAAGATGAACTGGTCTCGTCGATACAAGTTGAATGTCGAGAAGATATCGACCGGTGATGTCAACAAAATCGCCGAAGTGGTGCGTGATCTGGCGCAGCGCGACGTGGATGAGCATGGTCTTTCCGCAGGGGAGAAGCGCATGCTTACCCGTGCGCGCAGCATTCTGACTTCCGAGATTGCGCTTTCCGAAAGCATCGAAGAGGATGAGGCTCAGCATCTGCTGGATGTCAACTTGGGATATGTGCCGATGGAAGAGGCCGATGCCAAGCACCACAGCAAAGAGCCCGATGAACCTGCGGCCAGAACCTTGGAACGCGTGGCTGAAGAAGAGGCGGCAGAGAAGAAGTCAGCGAAAGCCAAGAAGAAGTAGAGGCCTGTGTCTTTGGGGCTGCCAAAGACACGACGGCTTAATATAAAACGAGTGGCGGTATCGTGTTCATAACGGTACCGCCACTCGCTGTATTGTTGCAGTTTCCTGTATTGTTGCAGTTTTCGACACGGCTCTTTGTGTAGGGCGCAGTGCCGGGGTGCGGCGCATCGTGCCGGCAAATTCCATCACCGGTTACGCAGGGTGTGTATACCTTTTGCCACGAGCCACAGCAGGGTGGAGATGGTGACGATAATAAAGCTTGGGGGCGCCGGGAACATCGCGGAGATGGCCAGTCCTCCCCAGATGGAAACCAAGCAGAGCACGCCCGCCACTACCATCGATGCGATGGGAGAGCCGACGATCATGTTGGCGGTGGCTGCGGGGGTGACTACCAGAGCGAAAATGAGCAGTGTGCCCACCGCAGGCACGGCAATAGTGATGACACCTGCCATGATGGACATGAACAGCACATTCATCAGCCCCACGGGCACGCCTTTGGCCTGCGCCACCTGTTCGTCGAGGGAGCTGAACAGCAGAGGACGGTAGATTACCGCCAACACGACGAGCAGCACCACATCGAATATTGCAAAGCCGATGATCTGATCGTCGCTGATGGTCAGAATGGAACCGAAGAGGATGGATTGCATCTGCTGTGAGGCCGAACTGGAGAGTCGGGCGAAGAACAATCCCAATCCGGTGGCGAACGCCAGTACGGTACCGGTGGCGATTTCTCGTTGTGAGGCACGCTTGCCCAGAGCACCGATGATGAGAGCGCCTCCTAAGGCAAACACTCCCATTCCCAGCGAGACAGGGAGTCCCAGCAATACCGCTCCAGTGGCACCAGGCAAACCGATGTGCGCCAGAGAGTGAGCTGCGAATGTGGACTTGCGCGCAATGGTGAAATAGCCCATGACTCCGGCTGCTATGGCAATGCACAGTCCGGCGATGAACGCATTGGTCATGAACGGCTCGTTGAGCACCGCCATCCAGTCGCGCTCAAAATGGAAATCGATAGCGCTCATTGCTTGCTCCTTGCATGGTGGTGATGGAATTGCGCGACTTCGGCAGGGTTGTGCGTGTCAAGCGTCATGTCCTGCGGCTCATCGGGGCTTGGAGTGACGAACATGTCGCCCTGCGGAGTCGTTACCACTTGTACGGTGGTGCCATACAAATGGGTGAGCAGGTCAGCGTCGAGCACTTCGTTCATGCGTGCGTAATGGGGGTGTCCGTCCAGCAGATAGACGGCTCCTGTGAGAATGGGCAGCAGCATGTTCAGATCGTGCGCCACTACCTGAATGGTCATGCCCAAGTCCTGGTTGAGTTTTGCCAGCACGTGTACGGTCTCGTGCTGGGCAGCCAAATCCAGATTGGCAAGCGGCTCATCGAGCATCAGCAAATCCGGTTCACCGACGATGGCCTGGGCAATGGCTACGCGTTGGCGCAAACCTCCCGACAGCTCCGCGAGACGATACTTGGCTTTGTCTCTCACTCCGGTGAACGTCATGGCCTCATACGCACGCTGTTTTTGTTCGGCAGTCAACGGGTGCAGACCGAACTGTGTGCCGTTGATTCCCAGAAAGACCGACTGCTCGGCAGTTAGGTTCGATTCGATGTCGCCGGCGTAGTTCTGCGGCACGTAGCCGATGCGTCCGTTGACGGTTCCGGGCTTGCCTCCCAGTACTTGCAGCGAACCGGTGGACAGTGGCAGCAGACCCAGTTCCGCACTCATCATTGTGGTTTTCCCGGCACCATTGGTGCCCACAATCGCAGTCACGGAACCATAGGGGATGCCAAAATTTCCATGACTCCATATGGTGCGGTCGCCGCGTTTGATGCTCGCATCCGTAAACGAGATGGCCATGTCCTCATTCTCGTTTGAGGGCGCAGTGGTGGTTGATGTTTCGGTACATGCTGCGTTCACACTGGCCTCCTGTGAGATAGTGCGGTTGTTGATTCTATGATTGCCTCAGATGCTGACCAGAGTTGGTATCTGAGCGTTATGCCTACACGTGAGTTGGACAACACGGCGTCTTGCGGTTGGAGTGCGGCTGGCATCACCCCGTCCGTTTACTTGCCGGGATCGGTTTGCCCCTCGTTGGAAGGTGCCGACGGCGCCGTTGGAGATGGGGAAGGCTGCGGTGTGGTGCTGCCCGTGCCGTCTCCCGCCGAATTCGATGCATCTCCAGCGCCACTGGTGTTGTCGGGAGAAACCGGATGATCAACAGCGGTACCGTCGAACTTTTTCAGGGCTTGGGTTACGTTGTTCATCAGATGAGTGACCCAGGTAACGAGATTCTTCTCATTCTCCGGCATCTGTTCGCTCACATCCACTACGGGTACTTCGCTGCGTCCGGCTGTTCCGGTCAGAATATTCGTAGCGTCATTGGCTTCCTGGGTGTTGTTGATCAGAAGAGCGGCTTGACGGGAGGAGAGTATGGTCTTGAACTTCTGCAGGTCCGACGGCGAAGGCTCTCCTTCAGAGGAGGAAGAACGTGCATAACCTTTTGGTGTCACGTCTTGCAAGCCCAAGTCGTCCATCAGGTAATGGGCCACTGATTCTGTGGCGACGTACGGAGTGCCGTTGTGTGCGTCCTTGAAGCTCTGCATCTTGTCTTCGAGGGTTTTTTCCTGCGACTGCCACTTCTCGTAATTGTTTTTGAAATCCGTCGCGTTTCTTGGCTCAATGGCGATAAACGTATTCTTCAGAGACAAGGCCACCGCTTGGCGTGCGATTTTGGAGAACCACAGGTGCGGGTTGCTGCCTGTCCTGGTGCCGGTCAGCTCCGAGGCGCTGACGCTGGTGGTCTTCTTGGCGATGCTTTTGCCGGCCCAGTCGTCGTATCCGGCTCCGTTGGTGAGCAATACCTGTGCCTTTTGAATCTTGGCGATGTCGGCGGTCTGAGGCTCGAAATCGTGGGCATCCCCGGAGGTGCCGTTGACAATGGACTGTACCTGCACATGCTTGCCGCCGATTTGCTCGGCGAGGGAACCCCACTGACCGATGGAGGCGACGACATCTATTTTGCCGACGGTTTTGGAACTGCTTTGGGCAGCGGCCTTCTCGTCGTTGTCAAGATCGTTGTTTCCCTTCGAGCCGCAGGCGGCCAATGAGGAGAGCATGCCGGCGGACACCAGAAGCGTCACGGCCTTGAGCAATATGCGATGTTTCATCTTGCGCCTTCCCGAGGTTCGCAGTCCCGTACCTGCTTTCGGTACGCGGATTGTAAAACGATGGTTTCCACTCTACAATACAGAAAACGATACCCGTTTCAGCGGAAGCGGTTTCACGGTTCGCCGAAGGAGTGAAGAAATGGTAGTCAATCAGCCGTTGGTGTTGGATGGCAAGGCTGCGGCCAAGGCAATCAAGGAAGATCTGCATCGGCGCGTGGATGTTTTGCGCAGTCGGGGCATCACTCCGGGACTGGGCACGGTACTGGTGGGGGATGACCCCGCTTCGCAGAAGTATGTGGCTGGCAAACACCGCGATTGTGCACAGGTGGGCATCCACTCCATTGCGGTGAACATGCCGGCGAGTGCTTCCTTGCAGGATGTCCTTGGCGAGGTCGAAGCACTCAATCGCGATCGTGCGTGTACGGGATATATTGTGCAGTTGCCTCTCCCTCGGGGCATTGACCAGCAGGCTGTGATCGAGCATATCGACCCTGCCAAGGATGCTGACGGCATGCACCCGTACAACTTGGGCCAGCTGGCGTTGCACACACAGGGAACCGGGGTGCTGGAGCAATCGGGTGCAGCGTTCCCGTTGCCGTGCACGCCCAGAGGCATCGTCACGTTGCTTGACCGGTATGGGGTGTCGTTGGATGGTAAGAACGTGTGCGTGATAGGCCGAGGCATTACTGTGGGGCGTACCATCGGCATGTTGCTCACGGGTAGGGATGTCAATGCCACGGTAACGCTCTGCCATTCTGGTACGTGCAATGTGGCGGAGCAGGTGTCGCGTGCAGATGTAGTGGTGAGCGCCACTGGTGTGGCAGGCTTCGTGAAACCGCAAGACGTTAAAGAAGGAGCCGTACTGGTTGATGTGGGCATCTCTCGTGTGTTCGACGAGCAGAGCGGCAAGTACCGCATTGCCGGTGACGTGGACCAGGCATGTTACGAACGCTCAAGTGCCTACACACCCAATCCTGGGGGAGTCGGACCGATGACGCGTGCCATGCTGCTGACCAACGTCGTGGAGATGGCGGAGAGGGATGCTGCGGCTCAGTGATGCGACACGCCCGGAATGCCAGCATAATTTTGGCTAGGGTTCCCTATATTCTTAGGGATTGTTGCAGCGTTTGTCGCTGTTTCTACAACTTAACACTGATATTATCCATCCACACATGAACAGAAACCACGTTAATGGCAGAAAACAATAACGAAGTCGCCAAGGTTGCGATCAATGACATCGGCACCGAAGAAGACTTCATCAAGGTGGTTGATTCCACCATCAAGAATTTCGATGACGGTGACCTGGTTGAGGGCACGGTCGTCAAGATTGACCATGATGAAGTGCTGCTTGACATCGGTTACAAGACCGAAGGTGTCATCCCGTCCCGTGAGCTTTCTATCAAGAAGGACGTGAGTCCTGATGAGGTCGTCGAAGTCGGGGACACCATCGAGGCGCTCGTCGTCACGAAGGAAGACAAAGAAGGTCGGCTGATCCTCTCCAAGAAGCGTGCACAGTACGAGCGCGCTTGGGGCGACATCGAGAAGATCAAGAACGATGACGGTGTGGTTGAAGGCACTGTCATTGAGGCTGTCAAGGGCGGCCTGATCGTCGATATCGGCCTGCGTGGCTTCCTGCCCGCCTCCTTGGTTGAGATGCGCCGTGTCCGCGATCTTTCTCCCTACATCGGTCAGAAGATTCAGGCCAAGATTCTCGAGCTCGACAAGAACCGCAACAATGTGGTGCTCTCCCGTCGTCAGTACCTCGAAGAGACGCAGTCCGAAGTTCGCGAGACCTTCTTGGCTCAGCTTAAGAAGGGCCAGATTCGCGAGGGTGTCATCTCCTCCATCGTCAACTTCGGCGCATTCGTCGATTTGGGCGGGGTGGACGGCCTCATCCACGTCTCCGAGCTTTCTTGGAAGCACATCGACCACCCGTCCGAGGTCGTCAAGGTTGGCGACAAGGTCACTGTCGAGGTGCTGGATGTGGATTTGGATCGCGAGCGTATCTCGCTGTCTCTCAAGGCCACCCAGGAAGATCCTTGGCAGCGCTTCGCCCGCACTCATGTGCCCGGGCAGATCGTCAAGGGCAAGGTCACCAAGATCGTGCAGTTCGGTGTGTTTGTGTCCGTCGAAGATGGCATCGAAGGCTTGGTGCACATCTCCGAGCTGGCCAACCGTCACGTCGACAACCCGGAGACCGTCGTCAAGCAGGGCGAGGAAATCTTCGTCAAGGTCATTGACGTTGATCTCGACCGCCGCCGCATCTCGCTGTCCCTGAAGCAGGCCAACGATTCCGTTGACGCCTCCTCCGAGGACTTCGATCCGGCGCTGTACGGCATGCCTGCCGACTACGACGACGAGGGCAACTACAAGTATCCTGAAGGCTTCGACCCGCAGACCAACGAGTGGATCGCTGGCTACGAGGAGCAGCGCAAGGAATGGGAGAGCCAGTACGCAGCGGCCCACGATCTGTGGGAGCAGCACAAGGAGTTCGCCATCAAGGAGAACGAGAAGGCTGAGGCTTCGGCAAGCGCCGACAACCAGGCTTCCAGCAGCGAAAGTGCTCCTGAAGAGTCCACGAACTACTCCTCTCAGGCGGCTACCGAGGGCACGCTTGCTGATTCCGATCAGCTCGCAGCTCTGCGTGAGCAGCTCATGAACGAGAAGAAGTGAGCTAGCGGCGTAGTCCGTTGATGCGGCTCGCATTGAGCAAGCCGGTCATGGAGTGGGTGGTGCAGATTGTTGCGCCACCCACTTTGCATATGCACTTGTGTCTGGGCATGGCAGGGTATGACTGCATCTATGGCAGGTTGCGGGTTGTGGTGATGGTGAGCAGTAACAACACCATATGTATCGAGTTGGCGAGGAGCCGGTATGCTGGTTGATTCTGATTTGCGCATGGTAAGGGTCGGGCTTACCGGGGGAATCGCCGCGGGGAAAAGCACCGTTGCCGCACGACTGGGCAAGCTTGGGGCTTTGCTGATTGACTATGATGTGCTTGCCAGAAAAGTTGTTGCGCCTGGGGGAGAAGCGATGCGGCGCATTGTGGAGGCGTTCGGTGAGCAGGCAGCTTTGCCGGATGGTTCCCTTAATCGTGCGTGGATGGCCGAACGCGTATTCGGGACCGGCGCCGATCGTGGTGCCGTGCAGATGCTGAACGCCATTGAGCATCCGCTGATTTATCAGCTTGCTCAGCGCGAAGAGCGGATTATGCTCAATGCGCAGCGCTCCTCTGCCGTGATGCAGACTAAAAGAAAAGCGATAGCTGGCACTTATACGGTGGTGGTGCATGATGTTCCGCTACTGGCGCAGGTGGTCAATGAGATGCCGTTTACGTTTGACTGCATAGTGAGTGTGGAAGCGCCTGAAGTGGAACGTATGAGGCGCATGGTCGTATTGCGTGGGGCGAGTGAGGAACAAGCCAGAGGGCGGGTGCGCAGTCAAGTGGGTGAACAAGAACGTAAAGCGTTGGCCGACGTCATTATTGACTCAACACAGCCACTCGAACAAATGTTCGAGTGTGTTGATATGCTGTATTCATCGTGGCAGCGAGGGGACATGGGGAGGTAAGTCGTGGGTTTCAACATCGAACGTACCAGTAAGCCGTTTGTGGTCAAGTCGCCGTACCAGCCGTCTGGTGATCAGCCTCAAGCCATTGAGGAATTGGCAACGCGCATAGAAAACGGCGAGAACGACGTCGTGCTGATGGGTGCCACAGGCACCGGTAAAACCGCCACGACTGCGTGGCTGGTGGAGCGGCTGCAGCGGCCGACGCTGATCTTGGAGCCAAACAAGACGTTGGCTGCGCAGCTATGTGCGGAGTTTCGCGAGCTGATGCCGGATAACGCCGTGAGCTATTTCGTATCGTATTACGACTACTACCAGCCTGAGGCATACATTCCTCAGACTGATACATACATTGAGAAGGACTCCAATATCAACGACGATGTGGAGCGGCTGAGGCATGCGGCCACGGCCAACCTGTTGACCCGCAACGATTGTGTGGTAGTGGCTACAGTCTCATGTATCTATGGCCTGGGTACTCCCGAAGAGTACGCCGGCCGTATGCTGATGCTGCATGAGGGGCAAGAGGTCAATCGAGACGAACTGTTGCGTACGTTCGTGTCCATGCAGTACAAGCGCAACGACATTGCGTTTACCCGCGGCACATTTCGAGTGCGTGGGGACACGGTCGAGATCATTCCGGTCTATGAGGAACTGGCTATTCGCATCGAGTTTTTCGGTGATGAGATCGACCGTATTTCCACACTGCACCCGCTGACAGGTGATGTCGTGGCTCATGAACCTTCTGTGCATATC
The DNA here is from genome assembly GCF_058507935.1 of Bifidobacterium sp. ESL1130. Lineage (NCBI taxonomy): Bacteria > Bacillati > Actinomycetota > Actinomycetes > Bifidobacteriales > Bifidobacteriaceae > Bifidobacterium > Bifidobacterium sp. ESL1130. Next base: position 932,264 of record NZ_CP196379.1, read on the forward strand.
TTCCCTGCATCACACTACATCGCAGGTCCTGAGCGCACCGAACGGGCCGTGAAATCCATCAAGGAAGAGACTGCTCAGCGTGTGTCAGAACTGAAGAAGCAAGGCAAGGAGCTCGAGGCGCAGCGTCTTTCGATGCGTACCACATACGATCTGGAGATGATTGAGCAGGTTGGTTCCTGCGCTGGCATCGAGAATTATTCCCGTCACTTCGATGGCAGAGAGCCTGGGTCGGCGCCGCATACTTTGCTGGACTTTTTCCCGGACGATTTTCTGCTGGTCATTGATGAATCGCATGTCACTGTGCCGCAGATCGGAGCCATGTTCGAGGGGGATGCCAGCCGTAAGCGCACACTGGTGGAGCATGGGTTCCGTCTTCCTTCGGCTATGGATAACCGTCCGCTCAAGTGGCCTGAATTCCTGGAACGTGTGGGGCAGACCGTCTATCTTTCCGCCACGCCCGGCGATTATGAGATGGGGCTTTCCGACGGAGTAGTGGAGCAGGTTATCCGTCCCACAGGTTTGCTCGATCCTGAGATCGAAGTGCGTCCGGTCAAAGGGCAGATTGATGATTTGCTGGGCGAAATCAAGGATCGTGTGGCCAAAAACGAGCGCGTTCTGGTCACCACGCTGACCAAGAAGATGGCGGAGGATCTGACCGATTACCTGCTGGAACGCGACATCAAAGTGGAGTATCTGCATTCGGATGTGGACACACTGCGGCGAGTTGAGTTGCTGCGCGAACTGCGCGAAGGCAAAATTGACGTCATTGTCGGCATCAACCTGCTGCGTGAGGGCCTTGATTTGCCCGAGGTCTCCTTGGTTGCCATCCTTGATGCAGACAAAGAAGGGTTCCTGCGTTCCTACCGCTCGCTCATACAGACGATTGGTCGCGCTGCAAGGAATGTTTCGGGCACAGTGCTCATGTATGCAGATGAAGTCACCGAGGCTATGGGCAAAGCAATCGATGAGACCAGCCGCCGCCGCGCCAAGCAGATTGCATACAACAAAGAGCATGGTGTGAATCCCAAACCACTGATTAAAAAGATCAGTGATGTCAATGACATGCTGGCCAAAGAGGATATTGATACCCAAGCTCTGCTTGATGGCGGTTATCGTGACGAGAAACGCGCAGGCGTCAAGCCTGTGGCTCTGACCGGCCTAGATGATGCTGATTTGCAAAAGCATCATGACGACATCATCAAGGCCGGCTTGCCTGCGCAAGATCTGGCCGATCTGATTCGTCAAATGAGTGACCAGATGCATACGGCGGCAGAACAGCTGCAGTTCGAACTTGCTGCACGTTTGCGAGATGAGATTCGTGATTTGAAGAAGGAGCTGAGGCAGATTACCGAAGCGCAGAAATAGCTGTCACAAGTGTGGATGCAGTCAGCGCCATTCCGTAAGCTTGGCGTATGTCTGAAACCCCAATGCCATTCATGGTGGTCACTTTTGTGGTGCTTGCCGTTTTCTTTGTCGTTGACTTGTTTGTTATCGGCCTCAAACCACACATTCCCTCTATGAAGGAGTGCGTTCGTCATATCGCGTTTTTCATAGTCGCATCACTGATTTTCGGTGTGCTGGTATGGTGGGTGGCCGGTTCTCAACCTGCCATTGAGTTCTACTCAGGCTGGTTGACGGAGTATTCGCTCAGCATTGACAACCTGTTTGTATTCGTCATCATCATGTCGAATTTCGCTGTGCCCAAGCGACTGCAACGCTATGTGTTGAGTGTGGGTATCGCAGTGGCCTTGGTTTTGCGAGGAATCTTTATCCTGGTGGGTTCGGCCGTCATCGCCAAGTTCACATGGGTGTTTTTCATCTTTGGGGCGTTCCTGATCTACACGGCAGTCAAACTAGTCGGCGGTAACGGTGATGACGAAGAGGAATACCATGAGAACGCGCTGATTCGGGCATTGCGTAAAGTGGTTAATATCACTAACGATTACGATGAGACTCATCTGCGTGTGGAACGTGCGGGTAAAAAGGTATGGACGCCTCTGCTCATTGTCTTCCTCGCAATCGGTACCACCGATGTCATGTTTGCATTCGATTCGATCCCCGCAATCTTCGGTCTCACCAAAGACCCATTCATTGTCTTTACGTCCAACGTGTTTGCCCTGTTGGGATTGCAGCAGCTGTACTTCATGCTTGGCGGCCTGCTTGACAAGCTTGAGTATTTGCCCTACGGGTTGGCGGTAGTTCTGGGTTTCATCGGCGTGAAACTGGTCATGGAAGCGCTGCACGGGAATACGTTGCCGTTCTTGAATGGTGGCAAGCCGATTGAACAGGTGCCGGAGATCCCTACCTGGGTATCGCTGGCTGTGATCGTTGTGGCCCTGGTGGCAGCCTCGGTGGCGAGTCTGCTGAAAATGCGTCATGATGAACGAGCTGGTGCACAAGATGAGATCGAAGCAAAGAGCGAGGTGTGATGTGAGCGCTCACATGAATTTGGGTGTCGCACGAGTGAAATGACCCTCCTCCTAGTATGCTGGAAGAAGACCCGGCATGCACGGGTCGGTACATTCATCAACAGACAGGATAGGTAATCGATGCGCAAGGCGAAGATTGTAGATACCATAGGACCCGCGACCGAATCGCTGGAGAATCTCACCAAGCTGGTGGAGAATGGCATGGACGTGGCGCGCCTCAACCGCTCGCACGGCACCCCTGAAGATCACTTGAAGGTCTACAACAACGTTCGTCAGGCATCGAAGGCCACGGGCCGTAACGTTGCCGTCTTGGTTGATTTGCAGGGACCGAAGATTCGTTGCGGTTGGTTCAAGAAGAACGCCGAGGGCGAGGACAAGGTTCAGCTTGAGGCCGGTCAGGAATTCGTCATCACCACTGACGACATCGAAGGCGACGAGCACATCACCTCCACCACTTTCAAGGGCCTGCCGGGCGACTGCCACCCAGGGGATCCGATTCTCATTGACGACGGCAAGGTTCGTCTCGAGGTCACCAAGGTCGAGGGTAACAACGTGCACACCAAGGTGATTGTGGCCGGCCCGGTGTCAAGCCACAAGGGCATCAATCTGCCGGGCGTGGCCGTGAGCCTGCCTGCGCTCACCGAGAAGGACGAGTCCGATTTGCGCTGGGCTGTGCAGACCGGTGCTGACATCATCGCCATGTCGTTTGTGCGCTTCGCCTCCGATATCGACCGTGCTCACGAGATCATGGACGAGGAAGGCCGTCGCATTCCCGTCGTTGCCAAGATCGAGAAGCCGCAGGCTGTCGAGAACCTTGAGGACATCGTGAAGGCCTTTGACGGCATCATGGTGGCTCGTGGCGACATGGCGGTGGAGATGCCGTTCGAAGAGGTGCCTCTGGTCACCAAGCGCTGCATCGAGCTTTCTCGCCAGTATGCCAAGCCGGTCATCGTGGCCACCGAGGTGCTCGGTTCCATGGTCAACTCCCCGGTGCCTTCACGCGCCGAGGCTTCTGACTGCGCCAACGCGGTGCTTGACGGTGCCGATGCCACCATGACTTCCAATGAGACCGCCGTGGGCAAGTACCCGTTTGAGACGGTGAACACCATGTCCCGCATCTCTGGCTATGCCACCGAGCACGGCTACGACCGTATCCCTGAGATCGACAACCTTGACATGTCGAGCACCGGCGCGGTGTCTTCCGCCGCCGTCGATCTGGCAGACAAGATCAACGCTAAGGCCATCGTGGCTTATACTCAGACCGGCAGCACGGTGCACCGTGTTTCCCGCGAGCGTCCGCAGGCCCCGATCTACGGTATTACCAACAACGAGCACACTTTCCACTGGCTGGCTCTGAGCTGGGGCACCGAAGCGTTCTGCACTGAGGAGAACTACCACGACAAGAGCCGCAAGGACCTCATGATCTCCACGGATCAGCTGCTGCGCGCCGCGGGCAAGGTTTCGGACGGTGATAAGATTGTGGTGCTCAGCTCTGCACAAGGTGAGCGTCAGTCCGGTCGTACCGATTCAATCTACATCCACACCGTGGGTGCTTGCGACTGAGTCACATAAACCGCAATGATTGCTTCATTGCCGAACGCTGCTAAGTAACGGCGCTTTACTGGGAATATGCGGAGTCATGCTGCAAGGTGTGGCTCCGTTTTCCGTTCGCAAAACAATACTGAGCAGTACCGAACAAAATTTACTTGATGTACTTACCGCTTCTGGCGTGTACAGTCGAACGAGCATGCTATATTAGTCAAAGTGCTTGCGGTTGTATGGCTGCGGTACAGATACAAGCCCTTGTATCCCAATTGGTAGAGGAAACAGCCTCAAAATCTGTGCAGTGTGGGTTCGAGTCCCACCAAGGGCACGCTTAGCGACGCAAGCCGATGGCTGAAAATACTCGTCGTATTTACTTTTTGCTTTACATTTGGAGATGTAAGGACGTTGATTACATATGAATGCGGAGGCGGATACTATGGAAGAGATTCTCACTGAAGAAGAGTTGAAAGCGGCTGCAGCGGTGGATGCTGTAGAAGAGGAAGTTCCCGAGTTTGATCCGCAGGAATCCAAGAAACCAAGCAAGCACACTGTAGTGGTGGCGGAAGATGAATCCGTGAACCGTATGGATCTGGTCGCCATGCTTGAGGACAACGACTATGAGGTGGTCGGGGAAGCGGCGAATGGTGAAGAAGCCGTGGAACTGACCCGCAAGCACCGTCCGGACGTGGTGTGCATGGATGTGCAGATGCCGGGCATGGACGGCATTACCGCGGCCGGGACTATCTGCGATGAGAATATCGCTCCTGTAGTGCTTCTTACCGCATACTCTCAGACCGATTTGGTGCGCAAGGCAACCGGTGCCGGTGTGATGGCGTATGTCACCAAGCCTTATGAGGAGTCGAAACTGCTTCCGGCCTTGGAAGTAGCTATCGGCCGTTTTGCTGAAATCAATGATTTGCTGGACACTGTGGAACGCGGCGAAAGCGAGTTGAAAAAAGCTCAGGATGACCTCAAAGCGGCTCAAGAAAAGCTCAAGGCTGCTGAAGATTCGCTCGAGGAGCGTAAGCTCGTGGATCGTGCCAAGGGTCTGCTCATGGACAAGGCCGACTTCAGCGAGCAAGGTGCTTTCCGTTGGATTCAGAAGACATCGATGGATCAGCGCATCCCCAAGAAGCGTTTGGCAATGGCCATCATCGCCAAGTACGGTGATGCCAAGGTGTCTCCCGAGCAAGGCGAGTAACCCAACACATAAGGAGATGTGGCGTGGCAGTCGAGCAGGTCGAGAATGGTGAGACAAATGGCACGATGAGCGGTGAGGGGACGCTGCTGGTCATTGATGGGCATTCCCTTGCCTTTCGTGCCTACTACGCTCTGCCGGTGGAGAATTTTTCCAATTCAGCCGGGCAACCCACCAACGCCGTGTGGGGCTTCTTCGACATGCTCTCCCGTGTCATCAACGCTGAGCATCCAGACCATCTGGCTGTCGCGTTCGATATGTCGGGCGGCACGTTCCGCAACGACATGTTGCCGCAATACAAAGGCACCAGGGATGCCGCTCCCGAAGAGCTGCTCTCTCAGCTTCCCATCATCCAGCAGCTGCTCAAAGCGCTTGGAGTGACGTACCTTGAACGTCAGGGGTACGAAGGTGACGATATTATCGGCACGTTGGCCAGCATGGGTGAGGCTGCCGGATACAGCACGCTTGTGCTTTCCGGAGACAGGGATGCGTTCCAGCTCATTGACGAGCACATCACAGTGCTCTATCCCGGGCATCATTTTAAAGACCTGAAGCATATGACCCCCGAGGTCATTGTCGAGAAGTACAAAGTGACACCCCAGCAATACCCCGATCTGGCCGCCATGCGTGGTGAGGGTGCCGATAACATCCCAGGAGTTCCCGGAGTGGGGGACGGGTATGCCGCAAAATGGATTAACCAGTATGGCTCCTTGCAGGGGGTGCTTGATCATGCTGATGAAATCGGCGGGAAAAAAGGCGAAGCTCTGAGAGATAACATCGAGCAGGTCAAGCTCAACCGCAAAGTCAACGCTGTGGTGCGGGACATGGACTTAGGGGTCGCGGTCGACGATTTGACGTTCGGTAACGTGGATTTAGAGGCAGTGAATGCCGTCATCACCAAGCTCGAGTTCGGCAGGAACTCTAAGAATCGTCTGCTCCGTGCGTTTATGGGCAGTGAAGCGCACGTGGAGCTCGAACTGGCAGATGCCTCTGCCAAGCCGGAAATGCCGGCGTTGGAAATTCCTCACGTGACGCAGATACGCAATGCAGATGAGCTTGAGGCTTGGGTGTCGCAGCATTTGGCATCCCAGGTCGTTGCGGCACAAGGTGAGAACGACCAATCTGCTCTGCCTGGGGACGGCACGGTCTCAGTAGATGCAGATGCGACCTGTGCCGAAGCGCTGGAGCATAGCTGGGTGTTGCACGCTGAAGGCAAAGCAAAGCCAGGAGACACGGCGTTGGACATGATCATGATTTTGGTCGCCGGCGAACTGGCCATGGTGGGCCAGAAGACGGCACAGGCATGTCACGATGTGGTGCAGCGAGTGGTTGACGATTACCGTTCGTCACTGGTGGTGCACGGATATAAAGAGCACTTGCACCTGCTGGAATGCATCGGTGTATCGCTGCCGCAGCCGGCGTTCGACACCAAGCTTGCAGGCTACTTGATACACCCTGATTTCCATCCCGAAAACCTTGATAAGGCGGCGCAGCATTTCTTGCAAATCGACGCCATGCCCGAGCCGGAGGCACAAGGTGAACTGGATTTGGACGGAGACGGGCAAGAAGATGAAGACGAGACCCGTTACGCCTTGCATGCAGCCGAAGTTCAAGCTTTGGCACAGACCTTGCAGCAGCAAATCGACACGCGTCACCAGTTCGGGCTGCTGCGCAGCATAGAAATGCCGACTTCACGTGTGCTGATGGGGCTTGAACGGGCAGGCGCCAAAGTTGATCAGGTACGATTGAACGAGCTGTTCGAACAGTTCTCGTCGCAGGCTGAGCAAGCCCAGCGCATCGCTTGGGACGCAGCCGGTCACGAAGTCAACCTGCAAAGCCCGAAGCAGCTACGGGTGGTGCTGTTCGACGAGATGGCACTGACTCCATCGCGGCGTACCAAAGGTGGATCATATACCACCAATGCCGCAACATTGCAGAATATGTATGTTAAATATGCCAATGATGAGCGTGCCAGTAACTTCCTCGGGGCACTGTTGCAGCACCGGGAGACCAACAAGCTCAAGCAGATTGTGCAGACGCTTATCGACAGTGTCAATAAGCGGGACGGGCGCATCCATACCACTTTCGAGCAGACGGTGGCAGCTACGGGACGTTTGAGCTCAGTGGACCCGAACCTGCAGAACATTCCGAACCGCAACGCCGAAGGCCGTGAGATTCGTTCCGCATTTGTGCCGGCAGAAGGGTATGAGTCACTGCTGAGCTGCGATTATTCGCAGGTCGAATTGCGCATTATGGCTGATCTGTCAGGCGATGAGGCGTTGATTGATGCATTCAAATCGGGCGCGGATTTCCACCGTTACGTGGCAAGTTTGGTATACGATTTGCCTGTAGATGAGATTTCCGGTGACCAGCGCAGCCACGTTAAAGCGATGAGCTACGGTCTGGCTTATGGTCTGAGTACGTTCGGCCTGGCTCAGCAGCTGAAAATCAGCCCAGCTGAAGCCGATGTGCTCAAAACAAAATATTTTGCCACCTTCGGCAAGGTTCACGAATATTTGGAGTCACTGGTCGAAAACGCTCGTGTGAACGGGTATACGGAGACCATGTTCGGTCGTCGCCGCTACTTCCCCGGGTTGAAATCCACCCGTCGTACAGCGCGTGACGCTGCTGAACGGGCCGCATTGAACGCGCCGATCCAAGGCACGGCGGCAGACATCATGAAGATCGCGATGATTCGTACCGATGACGCACTGCAGCAGGCAGGGGTCAAGAGCCGTGTGATCCTGCAGATCCATGACGAATTGGTGCTTGAAGTAGCACCAGGGGAGCGTGAGCAGGTAAGTGAACTGGTACGCGACGCCATGGAGCATGCGGTTGACTTGGCGGTGCCGTTGGATGTGTCTATCGGAGTCGGTGGCGACTGGCAGGCGGCTGCGCACTGACATAAGATTGGTCTGTTGCACGTTTGGACTGCAGTGCGCTGAATGTGCAGGATGCGCCTACATGGCGCAAGCGATCAGATCGGTAGAGGAGAAGACGACATGAGTATGAATCCAGACCTTCACGCGCCACAGCTCGTATCGGTAGTACGTTCTCTCGAACGTTTGTATCCGCTGCAATTCGCCGAAACGTGGGACCATCCCGGACTGATAGTGGGTGACCCGCACGACAGAGTCTCTACCGTCGCCTTCGCGGTCGACCCTACCATGCATGTGGTTGATAAGGCCATCGCAGCCGGAGCTGACATGCTCATATGCCACCATCCGCTCTTCTTCCGTTCCGTGCACGAGGTGTCCGCGATGAGCGTGCACGGAGCCATCGTGAGCAAACTGTACCGTAACCATTGCGCGTTATGGGTAGGGCATACGAACGCCGACGTGGCATATCGTGGTGTGGCACAAGCTGCAGCGGATGCCTTCGGACTGAATGATCAAGAACCGCTGTACAACCAGGAAACATATGACGGCCATCATATCGGGCTTGGCCGGGTTGGTGAGTTGGCCGAACCGATGACATTGCGGGAGTTCGCGCAGCGGGTGGCCAAGGTGTTGCCGCAAACTCCATATGGTGTGCAGGTAGGAGGTGACTTGGACGCACTAATACGACGTGTGGCGGTGCTGCCGGGATCGGGTGACTCCAATTTCGATGAGGTGCGTGCCTCAGGCGCAGACGTGTATGTGACCAGTGATTTGCGCCACCACCCGGCTACGGATGCGTTGGAACAGGCCCGTTATGAGGCTGTGCTGCCTCATGGTGATGAATCGCACGGGATATATCAGGGTATGCGCCAGCCCAGACCGGCGTTGATCAACACCCCACATTCTGCCATCGAATCGTTGTGGTTCCGGTACGCATTGGAAGATGTCTCGGCAGCGATAAGGCAAGATACCGGTTTCATGCCGCATACGCTGCATATCGACGCAGTGACTGACCCATGGCAATTGGTACTTCCAGGTACGGTGGAGTAATCGCAAAATACAGGTGCGGGCTAACGGCACGCACTGGTGTGGCGTTAACCTTCTATTTTGGGAAGAGGATGCGCTACAGTAAGTAGCTGTGCTGATGCTCTGTTTATAGTGTGTGGCACATCGGGACGTAGCGCAGCTTGGTAGCGCGCCTGCTTTGGGTGCAGGATGTCGTGGGTTCAAATCCCGCCGTCCCGACCAAAACGTTGAAATTCCGCCCAGCTTCTACCTCTTCCAGCGGAGTCTGCCATCTGACGCTACGCGACAGGTAAGAATGTTGCTGCTTCTGTCCGACTGTGCAGTGGCACCTTCTGATGAGCAGAATGTGCCTCCGTGCGCGGTGCCGACGGTACCGCTCTGCGGCGCTGGAGCGGTGGGTGCCGGAGAGGGAGCAGGAGCACTTGACGGCGCTGCTGGTGTTGCGGAAGGCATTTGCACTTGCGGCGCGGGGGTGGCTGCATCTTGGTGACGCCGCTGTTCTTCTGCGTCTCGTCTCTGGTGCTCTTCCGCCTCCTTCTGCTGTTTCTCGGCCTGTTCTTTCGCGTCTTGCTCGTCATCCCAGCGTTTGGCCTTGAGCTGCGCCTCGTCAAGTTTTGACTGTGTCTTGTCGAGCTTCTTCTCAGCCTTCTTCAGGTCGTGCTGGCTGGTATCCAGTTCGTCGTCGATGGCAGAATATTTATCTTTAAGCTCCCGGTATTCCCGTGAATCTTTCGGATCGCCTTGACTGCCGGCTCCGGCTACGATACCAAGAAGAAAAGCGACGATAACCGCGACGACGGATTTCCAACCAAGCTTGCGCTTATTGGGATTTGGTGGCACGGCAGTGGGTGAAGCGGCCGCTGTGGGTATTGATACTGTTGGTTGTGGTTGTGGTTGTGGTTGTGGTTGTGGTTGTGTCGAATCTGGTTCGAAAGCGATGGTGCTTGTTGTCTCAGTATCCTCATGTTGAGATGGTGCTGAATTCGCCATGATTGTTTTCCTTGAAACGTCATTGAATTAGGTATATACAACATTATATAAGAGAGGAGCATTAATGTTGCCCTGATATCTTGATACCAAGAGGTGCGACACCAATGTGTCAGCGATCAATGAAGGGGTGCAACTGAAACCGTTCGCGGTGTTCGGTATGAAGTCGGTAGAACGGCTTAATATCAACGATATTGATACTCAATAAGTGGTGAGCTCACTGCATTGCCGGCGATTGCGACGGTACGAGCATAACCCTGGGGCATCCGCTCTGCTGACAAACGTAAGAATCGAGTTTGATATGACCAACGTAGCTTCACACCAAACTTCCAACGCGCAGGGCTTACCCGACCCGTGGCCGGCGCCGACAGCATCCGGACCATTGCGCGCTGTTGTTTCGATTCCCGGCAGCAAGTCGCTTTCCAACCGCTACCTTATTCTTGCCGCAATGGGCAAAGCACCGGTTCAGATTCAAGGGCTGCTGCGCTCACGAGACACCGAACTGATGATGGAAGCGCTGCGTAGCTTGGGTGTCACTATCGAAACGAGCCAAGACGACGTCACCGCGGTGCTCGTCACCCCTCCTGCAGGTGGCCGATTTCGCGGCAACGTGACCGTCGACTGCGGTCTTGCCGGAACGGTGATGCGGTTCGTACCCGGTGTGGCGTTCTTTGCTGACGGTCCGGTGCGCTTCGATGGTGACAAGCAAGCCTACAAACGCCCCATGGGCCCGGTATTAGACGGATTGGAACAGTTGGGTGCGACCATAGAATACCAAGGAGAGCCGGGGCGCCTGCCATTCGTATTGACTTCGCCTGCACACACGGAGTCTGCAGAGTGCACCGAGCAACACGCTGACACCCAATCCAAGCCGAACGACGTTGCCATCGACTCATCCTCCTCATCCCAGTTCATCTCGGCACTGCTGCTCATGGGGTCACGGCTACAGAACGGGCTTCACCTGCGTCACACTGGTAGCAAACTGCCCAGCATGCCGCACATCAATATGACCGTGGCCGACGTGTCGCTCGCCGGCGGCGAAGTGGAAGCTCCGCAGCCTGGCGAATGGGAAGTGAAACCTCGACCGTTGCAGTTGCCGCAGGAAGTGGTGGTAGAGCCAGACCTGTCGAACGCCGCGCCGTTCTTAGGGGCTGCGTTGATTGCCGGTGGCAGTGTCCAGGTGCCGTATTGGCCGGCAAATACTACGCAGCCAGGTGGTCTGCTGCCCGCCGTACTGCAGCTGATGGGCGCACAGGTGACATGGAACGGCCAACCGTATGCGCTTGATGAGCACCGCGGCGACAGTTCGGCCCATATTACAGGAGCCGGTACAGCAGCGGCGTACGGCACATTGCAAGTTACCGGTGATGGCGAGTTGCACGGATTAGGGGAGTTTGACCTGTCGGCAGCCGGGGAGATTGCGCCGAGCATCGCGGCCTTGGCAGCGCTCGCGGACGGCCCGACTTCGCTGGTGGGCATCGGGCATCTGCGTGGGCATGAGACGAACCGGTTGGCGGCGCTGGTGACTGAAATTAAGCGCATTGGTGCGGATGCAGTCGAGCTTGACGACGGTATCCGAATTCTCCCGGTACCGCGCGCTCAGCTGCACGGTGAGGTGATGGAAACGTATGCTGATCACCGTATGGCGACGTTTGCTGCGATGATCGGCCTTGCAATTCCTGGGGTGCAAGTCCGTAATGTGGCGACCACGCGCAAAACGATTCCTGATTTCACCGGTATGTGGAGTGCGATGCTGGCTGGTACCGGTTCAGCTGAGTAAACTGTCACCAGTTTCGATGCCTCGGTGGTTTCTGGGATTGGATGTGTGGGGTGTGGATCGTCTTGATGGCCAAGATGCAGGAACCTTTTTGTAAGGTATCCTATGAGGTTTGGTGAATATATACGGATTCTGTTATGCTGACAGTGTAGGATTGCGGTACGGCGCATACGCGCTTGCTGGTGAAGAGGTGTGAGATGACTCGTTTGGGCGTCAGGCGTCGCGCGGTGGCTGCGTCGGCTACGGCAGTGGCGTTGGTAGCAGTGTTGGGGATTTCTGCATTTGCTTCGGCGGATGCTGATGGTGATTCCGCGATTCGCGGGGGGGGGGAGTAATCTAACTGCCTCTTCGCGAAGTGAATTTGATAGAGCGCCGGGCGGCGCTTCTGGCGAGGGGCGTGCCGACAGCGGTGATGGTGCGGGTGATTCTGATGCGGCTGGTGCTGCAACGAATGTTGGCGTTCGGTTGGCGATTCCTGACCATCTGGTGAACGGTGACTTTGAATATCCGTCGTATTTTCAACCGTATAATTGCCCTGTGGCGGCGGCCACTGCTATTGAGCGGCGAGGAAAAGTGTACGCATGCATCAATCCGAACAATACGGGAGCTGCGAATTATTGGAAGTGGTCCAGCTTCGGCACCGAATTTGATCCGGATCAGTTTGGTTGGGACTCCACCGAGGTCGGTACGAACACGAGTCTCGGTCCAGGCCCGCAGCTGCGCACCAACGAGGTTGAGTTGCAGTCTCAATACGGCAATAACAATACATATGCGGAGATTGTCGGTTCGCAGGCGGGTACAAGCATCTACCAAGATATTGCGACCGTGCCGGGAACGGTGTATACGTGGAGTCTCAAGCATGCGTCGACGCAGAGTTCGCATGTGGATAAGATGAGCGTGGTTATTGGTGTTCCCGGTCAGGAGGGCGCTGCGCAACCGGCTGTACGTGTGTCGGTGAACGGGGGCGGGGATGCGCTCGGCCCCGTGGGCACGGTAATCGCTACGAAGTCCCTTAACTCGAACGTCTACGACAAACAGTGGGAGACCTACACGGGTTCGTATACCATTCCAGAAGGACAGACGGTGACGCGTTTCGCGTTCAAAAGTGTGGAAGGACTTTCGTACAGTACAGGCAATGATGTGGATGATGTCAGGTTTATCGGGACTTATCCGTTGACGTATGATGCGAACGGTGGTACCGGTTCGTTGCCGGTTCAGGTTGAGGGTGTTGGCACGACGGGCTGTTATGCGAGCTATGTGGATGGTGGCTCGTTCGAGTTAGCGACTGGTGCGAAGGATTCGGATTGTTGGGATAGCTCGATGCTAGCTAAGCCGGGTGCGCGATTCTTGGGTTGGTCTGATACTCGCCAGCCGTTTATTGATAATGCATCCAAATGGTCTGATGCTCAACCTCATATGAAAACTACGATGACGATGGTTTTTCCTGGTATCACCGTGTATGCGGTGTGGGGTAGCGATAAGACGTTGTCATTTGATGTGAACACGCCTACTGGGCATGCTGCTCCTGTCGCTCCGAATGCGCAGACGATCGGGTTTAACCTTGGTGCGACCGATCAGTCTGGTTGGACGGTAGGGGATACGAGTAGGGTGCCAGGATATAAGTTCACTGGTTGGAAGACTTCTGGCACAGGTTCGGGTGTTGGTGGCTCTGGTATTGGCGGTTCGTTTGATGGGGATACAGCCTATGATTTTTCGACTCCGATGCTGTCGGATACGACGGTGTATGCCGGGTGGCAACCATTATCGGCGAATATTACGTACAATCCGAATCCTGGCGACGGTGTGGTGACAGGAACCACTGATCCTACCATTGGCGTGACTGATGGGAGCGCTGTAGTGTCATCGAGCGGGTTTAATCGTCATGGGTTTAAGTTCAACGGGTGGAACACGAAGCCTGATGGTAGCGGTGACTTGTATTGGCCTAGTCAGTCATATGAGCGGTTACCGGTCGGAGGTGTGACCTTATACGCTCAGTGGGTAGCGAATCAGTCTGTGATTCCGTTTACTGGCGGTCAGGGTATTGCTGTTTCGATGTTGGTGACCATTGTTTTGCTGGTTGCAACATCTGTGTTTCGCTGGTGGCGTACCCGTCGCATGGTTCGGTGAGATATAGCAGAAGGCTAATCGTTAACGCAGCGGAACCGTCGCTTATCGAGTGTAAGCGTCGGTTCCGCTGCGTTGCGTGAGGTTGAAGCGTCTGAACCGTCGCTGAGGTGATATGAGCGTCGGTTTGGTTGCGTTTGGTGTGTGGGAAGTAGCGGAACCGTCGCTGAGTAAATGCCGGTGTTGGCTTGACTACTGTTGAGTGTGCGGGTGCGTTGTGTTGGATGTGTACGCAACATAACCGACGCTGATTGGAAGTGAGCGTCGGTTTGGTTGCGTAAGGCGAGTGGTATGCAACATAACCGTCGCTGAGGTGGTGTGAGTGTCGGTTCCGTTGCGTTTGGTGTGGTGTACGCGCCTAAACCGTCGCTGAGATGATGTGAGCGACGGTTCTGTTGCGTGGGGCGACGGTGGGGCGTGCAGCGTTGAACGTGCGGCGTTGGCCGTTGGGCGATTGCTTGGAATGCACGGAGTGTCTCGTGGAGTATGGGGGGATGAGAACACCGTTTGAGTAGTTGCGGCTTGCTGCGGAGATGACCAGGGCATGGCGAAGTATGTCTGAAAATATAACAAAGGGTGGTATGTACGTTCTTGTGCATACCACCCCAAATCAACGCCACTTTATCGGCGGCAACGCCCAGATGAGTGTAAGCCGTTCACGATGCGCAGCTTACGACCACTCTTGTTGCAGCTCATTGGCTGGGGCCTAGCTAACAAGTCGCGGCCACCAAACCACTTGGGCATTGCGACTACTGGACATTGCGACTACAAGGCAGCCTAACTACTTGGCGAACTCGTTACCGTAGGAGTCCTTGCCCTCAGCTGCGATGGCTGCGGACTTGCGGGCGATGGCCAGCTCTTCGTTCGTCGGCACGACGGCGATGATCACAGAACTGTCAGGTGTGGAGAGGATGCGAGGTTCCTTGGAACGCTTCGCATTCTCTTCCAGGTCGATCTTCACGCCGAAGGGCGCAAGTTTCTCGCATACGCGGCGACGCACCTCGTCGTCGTTCTCGCCCACACCGGCAGTGAAGGTGATGACGTCCACGCCGCCCATCTGTGCGGTGTAGTTGCCGATGTAGCCCACGATGCGGTGGATGTAGACATCCATGGCGAGGATGGCGTCTTCGTTGCCCTCTTTGATGAGGCGGTCGATTTCGCGCATATCGGCGAAACCGGTCATGCCGAACATGCCGGAACGCTTGTTGAAGAGCGTGTCAAGCTCGTCCACGCTCATGTGGGCGTTGCGAATCAGGTGGAAGACCACAGCCGGGTCGATGTCACCGGTGCGGCCGCCCATCATCAGGCCTTCGAGCGGGGTCAGACCCATGGAGGTATCCATCGGGCGACCGGAGATCTGTGCGGAAGCGGAGGCTCCGTTACCGATGTGCAGCACGATTTGCTTCAAACCTTCGGCGGGCTTGCCGATGAAGTCCGGCACTACAGAGCCTACGTACTCGTGGCTGGTGCCGTGTGCGCCGTAACGACGAATCTTGTACTGATCGGCGATTTCCTTGTTGAGCGCGTAGGTGCTGGCTTCCTTGGGCAGCTGGAAGAAGAAGGACGAATCGAAGACAAAGACCTGAGGCACATCGGGAAGCAGGGAGGTCATCACTTCAGCGCCGGCAGCTTCGGGACCGTTGTGCAGGGGAGCGAGCACGGCGAGATCCTTGACCTGGCCGATGGTTTTGTCGTTGACCAAAGCGGGGTCGGGGAAGATGGAGCCGCCCTGCACCACGCGGTGACCCACGGCAACGATACCGGCTTCGTTGAGGTTCGGACCGAACTCCTCGAAGAAGCCCAGAACGCGCTTCAAACCTTGCTCGTGATCATGAATCGGCTCCTCGAGCTCATGCTTCTCACCGTTGTATTCGTGCTTGTAGTGGCCGTCGATGGGTTCGCCGATCTTCTCGACGAGACCGGAAGCCAGGCCTTCGCCTGACTCGAGGTCCACCAGCTGATATTTGATTGAGCTGGAACCTGAATTGATGACAAGTACGGTTTTCGCCATTGCTGTCCGTCCTCCAAATAGGATTAATTGATCCGCACGGAACTTGTGCGGCTACCAAGCTTCAGTTTACTCGCCAGAGGTTACATACGGCGTGTGTGTAAGCCTGTGATGAGTGATGATAAAAATATGCGAGTCTGTATTATCTGAAACAGAGGAACAAACAGACTCGCATAATTCAGCGTTTGCATGGCGGACTAGCCGTCATCTAACTATCACCAGGTATATGGCATCACTGGGCCTCAACGGCGGTCAGAGCCACTGTATTGATGATGTCTTCCACTAGAGCGCCGCGCGAGAGGTCGTTGACGGGCTTATTAAGGCCTTGAAGCACCGGACCGATGGCAAGAGCCCCAGAAGTACGCTGCACAGCCTTGTAAGCGATGTTGCCTGCCGCGAGCGAGGGGAAGACGAACACGTTGACATGCCCGGCCACGTCGTTGCCCTTGGCTTTGGTTGCTGCGACAGTGGGGCTCCACGCGGCATCGAATTGGATGGAGCCGACGACGGGAAGGTTCGGCGCCTTCTCCTTGACGATCTCAGTTGCCTCTTCCACCAAGTCCACGTCCGGGCCTTGTCCGGAGCCGAGCGTGGAGTAACACAGCATACCCACCTTCGGGTCGATGCCGAAGGAACGAGCTGTGTCTGCCGATTGGATGGCAATATCGGCCAGCTGTTCGGCGTTCGGGTTGAGGTTAATCGCGCAATCGGCGAAAATTGCCACATGGTCCTTGAAGCACATGAGGAATGATCCGGAGACGAGCGATGCACCCGGTTTTGTTTTGATGACTTGGAGGGCGGGGCGTACGGTGTTGGCGGTGGAATTGACGGCTCCGGAAACCAGACCGTCTGCTTTGCCGAGCACTACGAGCATGGTGCCGAAATAGCTTGGATCGCGCAGCTGGGTGCGTGCCTGCTCATCGGTCATGCCCTTCTTGGCGCGTAGCTCGCACAGTTTCTCACTCATGGGTTTGAGCACGGATTCGTCATCCATGGACTGGAACGCAGCTCGGCTCAATGAGTGCAACCCAAGCTCTTCACCGCGGGCAAGAATGGTATCTTTATCGCCCACCACGATGAGGTTGGCGATATCTCGTTCCAACAGGTAATCCGCGGCCTTGATGACGCGGTCTTCCTCACCCTCCGGCAGCACGATGGTTTTCTTGTTCGCCTTGGCTCGGGCCAACAGGCTGTTCTGGAATGCGTAGGGAGTGGTAGGTGCATTGAACGGCGTGTTGAGTGCAGCTACGATTTGGCTGCTGGGAGCGTTGCTGTCAAAAGCTTGTGCCGCTTCGGTCTCTGCATTGGGGTTACTGCTGGGAAAATCGACGGCCGGAATCGTCCAGACCGGGACAGGAGAGTCCTTGAGAGCCTCTTTTGCGTCCGCTGCCTTCTCATCAGTGCAACCGGTGACGAACACTCCTGCGACTATGCTGCCCGCGTTCTGCACGCTGCGTGTGCAAGCTTCTACAGTGGCTTTGACCTGCTTCCCGTCGCGCGGAATGGTGCATACGGCGAGGAACACAGGCGCTGCCACATCGGCCGCTATATCGGCATTGAAAGTGAAGTTTTCCGGGTCGAACACCTTGGAACCGTCAGTACCCACCACCACAGTGTAGGCAGGATCTTCTGCGTCCAATGCGTCGTGGAAGGCAGCGACGATGTCACCTCTGGAACCGGCTTTGTTCTCACGAGCCACGCGTGGGCACAAAGCGCGCGCACTGTCAGGCACCTGCCAGCCGCCCGCCGCTTGTAGCAGCAGTGGAGTCAGTTCATCATGTTTCTTACAAGCCACTGGGCGGAAAACAGCTGTTTTTCCTTGTGCTTTGAGTGCTCTGGTGACTCCGTACGCTACGATGTTACGTCCGTTGCCGCCCTCTGGGCTGGCGATGTAAATGACCTTGTTCGGCACTGCTGAACTCCTTTGTATGGACACCCTTGTTCCTACGGTACCCGATAGATACCGGAACTATTGTAGAACGTGCCGAAGAATAATGTGTGCGACATCTCACTGTGCTTGGTACTGGTAGTTGAGGCTTGTGTGTGATCATGTGGCATGTGGCATGTGGCATGTGGCATGTGGCATCGGACAATAGGACGCACCCTGTCATATCCAGTACGTAGCAAAATCGGCGAGAACAAAAGTGAGGGCAACGGAAAAATCCGTTACCCTCACATTTTTATTCAGCGTTCAGTCAGTGCTGCGCGGCGCGCGGCCTGAAAGAACAACTACTCGTTGTCGCCTGCGGTGGCTGCAGTCGCGGAGACCGCACCCTTCTTGTCGGTGTCGACATCGGAGTAGACCCAGTCGGTGTAATCCGGGTGATCGTAGCCCTCGTCAACGGCGAACTGGAAGGCATCCTTACGGAACTGCTCCAGCTTCTCGATTTCGGAAGCGTACTTGCTCTCGTCGACCATGCGCAGTGCCTCAGCCACGAGCTCGTAACGATCCATGTCGTTGACACGAACCATGTCGAACGGCGTGGTGGTGGAACCCTGCTCCTTGTAACCGTGAACGTTGAAGTTGTCGTGGTTCGGGCGGTTGAAGATCAGCGCGTGGATGTCGTTGGCGTAGGAGTGGTACGCGAACAGTACCGGCTTGTCGGCGGTGAAGAGCTCAGTGAACTCAGCGTCGCTCAGAGCCTCGTCGTTGTCCTTGGGGGACTGCAGCTTGATGGTGTCCACCACGTTGACGACCTTGAACTTGATGCCGAATTCCTTCAGCTTGTCCGAGGCAGCCATGATCTCCTGGGTCGGCACATCGCCGACGCCAGCCAGCACGACCTGGGTCTCATCGTTGTTCTTGGCAGTGGAAGCCCACTCCCACTCAGCGGCACCCTTGTCGAGCTCGGCGCGAGCTTCGTCGAGAGTCTGCCAGGTGGCTGCAGGCTGCTTGCCGGCGAAGATGGCGTTGATCTTGTTGGTGGACTTGAAGGCCTTCTCGGAGACAGCCAGCAGCATGTTGGCGTCGGCGGGGAAGTACTCGGCCACAACGTGATCGTTGTTGAACGTCTTGTTCAGCAGGACGGAGCTCACGCCCGGATCCTGGTGAGAGAAGCCGTTGTGATCCTGACGCCACACGTGCGAGGAGATCAGCATGTTGACCGAGGAGATGGGCTTGCGCCACGGAATCTCGCGAACGGTAGCCTCGAGCCACTTGGCGTGCTGGTTGAGCATGGAGTCGATCACGTGAGCGAAGGACTCGTAGGTGCTCCAGATGCCGTGACGGCCGGTGAGCAGGTAGGCTTCTAGGAAGCCTTCCATCTGGTGCTCGGAGAGCTGCTCGGTGACCTGACCGGTGACGGCCATGTGCTCATCGGTCTGCTCGGAGAGGTAGCCGTTGTCCCACTGCTTGTTGGTGACCTCGTAGGAGGCCTGCAGGCGGTTGGACGCGGTCTCGTCAGGTCCGAAGATGCGGAACGAATCCGGGTTGTTCTTGATGATGTCGCGCGTGTAGTCGCCGAGCTTACGGGTAGCTTCGAGCTGGCCCCAGCCGTGACCGTACTGCTGGACTTCCTTGACCTCGTAGTTGGCGATGTCGGGGAGATCCAGCTCTTCGCGGATGCGGCCGCCGTTGGCGTTCGGGTTCTGGCCGATACGCAGTTCACCTTCAGGCATGAAGGCGGTGACTTCAGGGCGCACAGCACCCTTGTCGTCGAACAGCTCTTCAGGCTTGTAGGATTCCATCCAGCCCTTGAGGACCTCGAAATGCTCCTGGGTATCGCGAGCGGAAGCCAGTGGCACCTGGTGGGCGCGCCAAGAGCCCTCGGTCTTCTTGCCGTCGATGCTCTTGGGGCAAGTCCAGCCCTTAGGAGTGCGGAAGATGATCATCGGGTAGGTGGGGCGAGTCATGTCGTCGGTCTGCGCCGCGGCCTTGATGTCGCAGATCTCGTCGAAGACCTGCTCGAGCAGGTCAGCGAAGCGACGGTGGATGGACATGTGGTCCTCGTCGTCGAAGCCGGCGATGAACTCGTAAGGCTCGTAACCCATGCCCTCGAAGAACTCGTGGAGCTCCTCATCGGGGATACGGGCGAGAATGGTCGGGTTGGCGATCTTGTAGCCGTTGAGGTGCAGGATCGGCAGCACAATGCCATCGGTGCGGGGGTTGACGAGCTTGTTGGACTGCCAACCGGTGGCCAGAGGGCCGGTCTCAGCTTCGCCGTCGCCCACGACTGCGGGCACGAAGAGGCTTGGGTTGTTCATGACGGCGCCATAGGCGTGGCTCAGAGCGTAGCCGAGCTCGCCACCTTCGTGGATGGAGCCGGGGGTCTCAGGAGCGAAGTGGGAGGGGATGCCGCCCGGGTAGGAGAACTGACGGAAGAACTTCTGCAGTCCGGACTCGTCCTTGGTGATGTTCGGGTAGTACTCGCTGTAGGTGCCGTCAAGGTAGGACTGCGAGGTGCCTGCGGGGCCGCCGTGGCCCGGGCCCATGATGAACACAGTGTTCTGCTGGTGATCGGCGATGAGGCGGTTGATGTGGCCGAACAGGAAGTTCAGGCCCGGAGTGGTGCCCCAGTGGCCAACGAGACGGTGCTTGACGTCGTCGCGGGTGAAGGGCTCCTTCATCAGCGGGTTGCTCCGAAGGTAAATCTGGCCGATGGAAAGGTAGTTCGAGGCGCGCCAATACTTGTCAACGCCCGCGAGAGCTTCCTCGGAGACCGGGGAGCTCATCTTCTTCCACGGGGTGCCAATAACAGGACTTGTCATGTGTACTCCTGTACTTCTGCACATGTCTGTGCGATTGTTTGTTTTCTGCTGGAGGTGAAGTTCCCGGTGCCGAAGCGCCAGTCATATTCAACCCCTGTCGCAAGAGATTTTACGGTGTCTCGGGGACTTTTGAACGATTTTTTGCGGCTAAGTTTGTTTTTGTGTTGTTTTTGGTAGAATTTGTGTACTATTCCAGCGGATTTGTTCATTCGATTTTTGAAAACAACCGTCACTTAATCCTTGTCCCACTTGGTGCGCGAGGCGATTTTGACGAATGTTCATGTTCGTTTCAAACAAATACATGCTGTGTGTTGTAGTTCGAAACGTGTTGTTTTGTGTACTTCGCTCGCCACGATATTGCTCTTCTTTGTCGGCTTGCACCGAGACAATGGTCAGCATATACAGTCGGTCCGACTCCACATGACATATGGTATTAAAGGAGAACTCATGGCAAACGGTCCAGTGCTCGTCGTTGATTTCGGCGCTCAGTACGCCCAGCTCATCGCTCGTCGCGTACGCGAAGCAAACGTCTATTCCGAGCTGGTGCCGCACTCCATGCCTGTGGACGAGATGCTGTCCAAAGACCCCAAGGCCATCATTCTCTCCGGTGGCCCGGCTTCGGTGTACACGCCTGGGGCGCCGAGCATTGACAAGAAGGTTTTTGAGGCAGGCGTGCCCGTGCTGGGCATTTGCTACGGCTTCCAGGTGATGGCTCAC
The DNA here is from genome assembly GCF_058507935.1 of Bifidobacterium sp. ESL1130. Classification (NCBI taxonomy): domain Bacteria; kingdom Bacillati; phylum Actinomycetota; class Actinomycetes; order Bifidobacteriales; family Bifidobacteriaceae; genus Bifidobacterium; species Bifidobacterium sp. ESL1130. The sequence goes on from NZ_CP196379.1 coordinate 953,661, forward strand.
GAGCTTGGCGGCAAAGTTGATAAAGCGGCACTGGGGGAGTACGGCAAGACCGAGGCAGTCATCGACGATGCCAAGGGCGTGTTGGCTGATTCTCCAGCAGATCAAGACACATGGATGAGCCACGGTGTAGCCGTCGAAGAGGCGCCGGAAGGCTTTGAGGTGCTGGCGCATACCGAAGGTGCGCCGGTCGCTGCCATGCAGGACGAATCGCGCAAACTGTACGGTGTGCAGTGGCACCCGGAAGTCAAGCACACACCGCGCGGCCAAGAGCTTATCTCCACGTTCCTGCACCGGTGCGCCGGGTTGGATGACGACTGGAATGCTTCAAACATCATCGACGACCAGGTGGCGAGGATCCGTGAGCAGGTAGGTGACGCACAGGTCATCTGCGGTCTGTCCGGCGGCGTGGACTCTGCCGTTGCCGCGGCGCTCGTGCACAAGGCCATAGGCGACCAGCTCACCTGCGTCTTTATCGACCATGGCATGCTGCGTAAGGGAGAGGCCGAGCAGGTGCGTCACGACTTTGTCGAAGCCACAGGCATCAAGCTCATCGCCGTTGATGCTTCAGAAGACTTCCTCGACGCTTTGAAAGGTGTCACCGAGCCTGAGCGTAAGCGCAAGATCATTGGCGAGAAGTTCATCCGAGCCTTCGAAAAAGCGCAGCTGCGCGTCATCGAGGAGGCCGGAGCGCAGGGTAAGGAAGTCAAGTTCCTGGTACAGGGCACGCTCTACCCGGACGTCGTGGAGTCCGGTGGCGGTGACGGTGCCGCCAACATCAAGTCGCATCACAATGTGGGCGGTCTTCCCGACGATATTACCTTCGAACTCATCGAACCGCTGCGCGCGCTGTTCAAGGACGAGGTTCGTGCCATAGGCACAGAGTTGGGACTACCTGAGGCGATGGTATGGCGCCAGCCGTTCCCGGGTCCGGGCTTGGGTATTCGCATCATCGGTGAGATTACGCGTGAGCGGCTTGACCTGCTGCGTGAGGCCGATGCCATCGCGCGTGAGGAAATGACGAAGGCCGGGCTTGACCGCGATGTATGGCAGTGCCCGGTGGTGCTCCTTGCCGACGTCCATTCCGTGGGTGTGCAAGGCGACGAACGTACGTATGGTTCTCCCGTGGTACTGCGACCGATCACCTCGGAGGACGCCATGACCGCTGACTGGTACCGTATGCCCTACGACGTGCTGGCCACCATCTCCACTCGCATCACCAACGAATGTCCTAGCATCAACCGTGTGACGCTCGACTGCACCTCCAAGCCGCCGGCCACCATCGAGTGGGAGTGACCCCAGATGTGGGATATCAGACGTTTCACGACGCTTTTGCCGTGATACGGTGAATATATGGATTCGATGTCCTGTGACGCATACCAGTCCGGTTGCGTCACAGGATTTTTTTATGGATAGGGGGCATAGGTGAAAGTCGGCAAACGGTCAGGAACGGTGTTGGCGGTGACCGGATTGGTGCTGGCAGGGGCAGTATTGCGGTTGCCGATCACCATGATGCCGCCGATACTGGGAGACCTCAAAGACTCCATCGGGCTGCCTACCTCGTGGGCCGGGCTGCTTACCACCATACCGTTGCTCATGTTCGCCCTCGTCTCGCCGCTGATCGGCAGATTGGGGTCACGGCACGGCAACGAGTTCACGCTGATGTGCACGCTCGCGCTGCTCACCATAGGCAGCTACATGCGCATCGTTCCCACTTCGCTGGCACTCATGGTAGGTACGGCAGTGGTCGGCATCGGCATTGCCGGCGGCAATGTGCTGCTGCCCGCGGTCATCAAGGAACGTTTCGTAAATTCCACCGCTTCGAAGACCACGCTGTACACCACAGTCATGGGTCTGATGGCATCGGTTGGCACCGCGGCGTCCGGTGTGCTTGCGGGCAAGGTCGGCCTGCAGTCGGCGATGGCGTTGCTCTCGTTGGTGGCTCCGTTGGCGCTGGCGGTCTGGTTTGTGGTATGGGTCGGTGACCGTAAGGTGGATCGAGCCGGACTTGAAGGGCAGGCAGTCGATGTCGCGCGTAATGCAGCATCGAATTCGACTCATGGGGAGGCTGCGGGCAATACTGTCGAAACCAGTTCGCCGAGGCGCTCGCCATGGCGCTCTCCATTGGCGTGGGTGATTCTGGCGTTCTTCGGCCTGCAGTCGGTGATCTACTATTCGCTGGTCACGTGGATGCCGAGCGTCTGGCAGGCCAAAGGCTTCAGCCCGGCCGCTGCAAGCACGTTGGCAACCATCCTGCAACTGCTCGGCATGCCTATGACATTGAGCGTGCCTACCATCGCGAAACATCAGCACGGCATGGCCTGGGTCAACGCCATCATCGCCGGCTGCTATGTGCTCGCGATTGCCGGTCTGCTGATGCCTGGGGCCAACATGACGCTCAATGTAGTGTGCGCTGTGCTTATGGGACTCGCCCAAGGAGCGGCCTTCAGCATCTGCATCGTATTCTTCCAGCGGCGTGCATCCTCCGCAGACGATACCGCCCGGCTCTCCGGCATGGCGCAGTCCGGCGGCTACGTGCTTGCCGCCATCGGGCCGGTGGCGTTCGGCTGGGTCGATGAGGCGCTGCATTCGTGGACACCGGTGATCGTCATGGTGTTTGTTTTGGTGGTGTTGCTGTTCGTTGCGGGCGTTGTCATTATTAAGCACCGCGATATCTACGAGCGGCGTCTGGTTCCACACGCAATATAATTTGTTCTCCATTCGAGAATGTATCAGATAAATAATTGGTAGAGTGTCTAACAAGGCTATCAATATCGATATGCAAGGAGCAATAATGGCTGAACTATTCACTGATGAAACGTCTCAGATGGAACTGCTGCGCAAGTTCGTAGGCTTCCACACTGAAAACGGCAATGAGAAGGTCGTGGCCGACGAAATACAGCGCATCTTCGAAGGTGCTGGAGTGCACAGCGAGGTGTTGCCGTTCGATGACGACCCGACACGCGCCAACCTGGTGGCCGAGGTGGGCCATGGCTCTCCGGTTCTGGTTCTCACCGGCCATATGGACACGGTTTCCGCGCAACAGGACGGCTGGAACACCGACCCGTTCGAGGTGGTGGAGGACGGCGACCTGCTGTTCGGGCGCGGAGTGACCGACATGAAGGCCGGTCTTGCGGCGATGGTTATTGCCATGCTGCATCTCAAGCAGCGTGAAAACGAGCTTCATGGCACGGTTCGCCTGCTGGCCACCGCCGGCGAGGAAGTCGGCATGCCGGGTGCCGAGCGTCTGTACGATGCCGGATACATGAAGGACGTGGAGGCCACGATCATTGGCGAGCCTTCCGGGTACACGATGGTCTACGCCACCAAGGGTGAACTCAACCTTGACGTCACAGTGAACGGCAAGGCCGCCCACAGCTCCATGCCAGAGCTCGGGGCCAACGCCGTGGAGGGCTTGGTCGAGTTCCTGGAGACGCTCAAGACGCGCATCCGTGGCGAGGTCGCCGGCGTGAAGAACGCCGACCTTGGCGAGACGCTGTTCAACATCGACGTGATTCGTGGCGGCAGCCAGGTCAACACGATTCCCGAGACCGCGCACGCTGAAATCAACATGCGCATCATCCCCGAGTTCTCCAACAAAGCCATTCTTGAGGCGGTCGATGAAGAGGTGGCAAAGTTCAACGCTGAGCACAAGGCGCAGGTGAGCTATGAGATCGGCATGGACATCGTGCCGGTCATCGGAGCCAAGGAAGCGCGGCTCAACGACATCATCCGCGAGGTGGGCGAGGCGAGCCTGGCCAAGCAGGGCAAGCCGGCCTCCATTGAGCTCGTCGGAGTGTCCGGCGGTACGGATGCCAGCAAACTGCTGGTAGACAAGCCTTTGGGGCAGCCGTGCACCATGTTCGGGCCGGGCAACGACACCATGCATTGCGTCAACGAAAGCCTGCCGAAGGCCATGTATTTCGAGTTCATCGGCATGTATGAGCAGATTGCCGCTCGCTATCTTGGGGCGGAGTGACCGGACACGAAACCAGTAACGTATATATGGCACTAAGTGCTGCATGAATTATAGCCCTGCCACAATGTAGGGCTATAATTTTGTATGTTCTTTCATTGAGATCAGAGGTTTCTAGCGGTATTTTGGAATATGCCAATTCGTGACAGAAAGTGCATATTATGAATTCAATGAATAAACTCGATCGTGAGCGAACGTCAACGCAAGCAGTGACGGCAGCGGCAACGTCGCCTGCTAAAATGGCCGGCAGGGGAGGTGCCTCGCTGATTGCGGCACTGATGGCGGGCTATTCCGTCGCTTATATGGATCAAAGCATGTTCTCCCTGACCGTGATTCCGCTTGAAAAGCAATTCGGCCTCAACACCGGGCAAACGGGCCTGATCATGTCGCTCTTCTTCCTAGGGTTCTCGCTCACTCAGATTCCCGCGGGCTGGCTTGCCGACCGGTTCGGCTCCAAACGGGTGCTTATGGCCTCGCTGGCGGCGTGCGGCATAGCGGCATTCCTCTTTGGCGTCGTGGGCGGGTTCGCATTGTTTATCCTCATCCGCATCGTCTCCGGCATGGGGCACGGAGGCTATCCGGCGGCCAGCAGCCGTACCGTGGCCGACTGCTTCGCCCTGGGCAAGCGTACCTTCGCCCAGTCGATGCTCGTCTCCACCTCCGGCATCGGCGGCGTGTTGGCCTACACACTCGGCAATCAGCTGGTATCGGCCAATTGGCGCGTGGCTTACGCGGTGCTCGGCGCATTTTACGTGGTGGGCTTCCTGGCTGTCTGGATTTTTGTTCCTGGACGAAAGTCGGCTGAGGCCGGTTCTGGCGCTGCAAAGGTTGCCGCTGGAACGGCGCAGGATCAGGATGATGATACCGCGTCCGCATGTGAGAAGATCGGACTGCGTGAGGTCATCAGGGACCGCAACGTCATCGTGCTCTTCGCAGTCATGCTGCTGCTCAACGTGGTGCTCTTCGGCGACATGTCGTGGCAGGCCTCGTTCATCACCACCAAATTCCACATCACTGCCGTGCAGAGCACGTGGATTCTTTCACTCAACACCGTGGTGTGCGCCGTGGCTTCGTTGTGCTCAGGCAGTGTGATGACCCGTTTCTTTGCCGGTCATGAGAAGGCCGCCATCGCCGTTTCCTCGCTCATCGGTGCTGGGTTCACCGCGGCATTCGCGGCGGCGGGGGACTTGACGGTGGCGGCGCTGCTGATGATGTGCTCCAGCCTAGCGGTCATGTTTGCCTTCACTGCCACGTTCGCCTGGCCTCACCGCATCCTGGAGGAGCGCACTATCGGCTCGGCCATCGGCGTGATCAACACCGGCAGCACGCTCGGCGGCTTCATCGCCCCTATGGTGACCGGTCAGATTGTGAACATGTCAGGTGGCTTGTTCACCCCAGCGTTCATGTTCTTGGCAGTGGTGTGTGCATTAAGCGCTGTTGCCGTCCAGCTGGTCAAGGTGGAAGACAAGTAGTTTCGTTCCGCAAGTCCGCAAATAAAATGAGGCAGTGCCATCACTAAGCTGGCATCGCCTCATTTTTGTATGTTTCCTTTGAACTTTGCTCTTACCCTTCGCGGTGAGGGGTGGCGAGGAAGTGCTTTTCGCTCGGCAGGACCAGACACAGGACCACCGCCACCACGAACGAGATGGCGATCGGGTTGGTGGCGAAGATGGACTGGAAGAGCGCGGGGAAGTTCTTGAAGATGGCGCTCACCTGCGTGAAGCCCAGGCCGATGGTCAGGCTGAGCGCGGTGATGGTGATGTTGCGCTGGGTGAAGCCCGCCTCGGCGATCATCTGGAAGCCCGAGAGGATAATGTTGCCGAACATCATGATGGTGCAGCCGCCGAGCACCGCCTGCGGCATAGAGTTGAACACTTGGGCCACGGCGGGCACGAAGCTCGCGACAATGAGCAGCAGACCGCCGGAGAGAATGACCTTGCGGTTGACCACTTTGGTGAGGGAGACCAGGCCGATGTTCTGTGCGAACGAGGTGAGCGGCAGGCAGCCGAAGAAACCGGAGACGATGGAGATGAGGCCGTCGCCGGCGATGGCGCCGCTGGTTTCCTTGTCGGTGGGCAGACGGTCGAGGCCCACCTTCGTCAGGGCCGCGGTGTCGCCGAGCACCTCGACGGATGAGACGACATACAGCAGAGCGAACGAGATGATTGAGCCGATATCGAACTTCGGAGTAAACGGCATGAAATGGGGGAGGCTTACGACTTGGAGGTGCGAGAAACCGGAGAAATCGACCTTACCCATGAACACGGCCACGACGTAGCCTACGACCAACCCGAAGAGCACGGAAAGCTGCTTGGCCGTGCCGCGCGCGAGCAGCTGGAAGGCCAGGCAGGCCACCAGTGAGATGAGGCCGAGCGTCAGGTTCTGCCAGCTGCCGAAGTCCTTGGCGCCGTTGCCGCCGCCAAACGAGGAGGCTGCGGTGGAGAGCAGCGAGAAGCCGATGGTGGTCACCACGATGGCCGAGACGATCGGCGGCACGTACTTCTTCCACCACTGGGCCGTCAAGCCCAGAATGAGCTCCACGAAACCGCCGGCGATGACGGCGCCCATGAGGCCGCCGAAGCCGAGCTTGCCGACGATGGCCGTGGCTGCGGCCACATAGGTGAAGGAGATACCGGTGACCATGGGAAGGCGGCTGCCGACCCGCCAGAGGGGGTAGAGCTGCAAGCAGGTGCCGAGGCCTGCCACCAGAAGACCGTTCTGGATGATCATCGCGGACTGTTCGCTCGACAGGTTCGCGGCCGCGGTGACCAAGAAGATGGGCGCGAGGTTGGCCACGAACATGGCCATGACGTGCTGGAGGCCGAACGGGACGCCTCTCCAGAAGGAGATCTTGCCGTCAAGCGAGGTCAGGGCTTGTGCAGTGGTAAGTTTTGGCTGGGCGGAAGAGGTTGTGGATGTGTCTGCCGATTGCGAGGAAGAATCCCCGCGTTGCTGATCAGTGCTCAAAAGGGTCTCTTTTCAGTGAAAACGAGATAGTGCTGACCTGCAACATTCTACGCTTCGGGGAGACCCGTGTTCACGGCGGAATGGGAACGGCAATGAACGGAGGCGGGGAAGCGCCTGCAAGGTTCACAATCAGGCGAATTCGATGGTGCCCTTATCGCCGTCCATGGACTTGACCACGGCGAGGGATTCCACGTCGTATCCCGCGTCCCGCAGCTCTTTGCCGCCGCTTTGGAAGCCTTTTTCGATGGCTATGCCGATGCCTTCAATCACCACACCTGCTTCCTTGCAGATGTCAATGAGGCCCCTCATGGCTTTGCCGTTCGCCAGGAAATCGTCAATGAGCAGCACATGTTCACCGGCAGAGAGGAATCGCTTGGAAACAATGACGGGGAACTCTTTTTGCTTGGTGTAGGAGTAGACCTTGGCTTGGTACTGGTCTCCGTCAAGATTGATGGACTGGGTCTTCTTGGCGAACACAACAGGTACGTTGCCGAAGTGGCTGGCCACACAGCATGCGATGCCGATGCCGGAGGCCTCGATGGTGAGGATTTTGTCCACACGCTTCCCGGCGAACAGGCGTGCCCATTCTGCTCCCATGTGGTCGAACAAGGTCACATCGCATTGATGGTTCAGAAAGGCGTCCACTTTGAGCACGTCACCAGGCTTGACGGTACCGTCTTGGCGAATCCTGTCTTCCAGTTCTTTCATGGTTTCCCTCTCATGCCTTCGGCCGGTTCGATGGAAACATGGATTCCGGCCTTGCTCGGAAGCCACATTTATATGGTTGATTAGGCTTCCGAGCTTAGCTGTGAGCGGTGACGAGTGAGGCAGGTGCGTGCCGATGTGAGCTGCAGGCATATTTGCCGGTGTGGGCTGGATTACCATGGCCTCATGCACATATTGCTTCCGCCTTCAGAAGGTAAGACTGCACCGGCAGCCGGACCGAAACTCAACTATGCAGCATTGCTCTGCCCGCAGCTTGGCGATGCCAGGGCGCGAGTGGTAAAGGAGCTGGTTGAGGTCTCCTGTCGGGAGGATGGCGCACGGGTACTTGGCGTGGGTGCGCGCGTGGAGCCTGAAGTGTTGGCGCAGAGGCGGTTGTGCGAGCTGCCGTGCGCTCCGGCGCGAGAGGTATACACCGGGGTGCTGTATGAAGCGGCACAGTTGCACGCCGGAGATGACGTGTTCATATTCTCGGGATTGTTCGGCGTGACGAGTGGGGAGGATCTCATTCCGGCCTACCGGCTTGCGATGGGCGCCAAACTGCCTGAACTGGGCAGCGTGAAGGCATACTGGAAGCGTGTGTTTGCGCAGCAGGAAGCTCGTAGGGTGGAAAGGCAAGCGGCGGGAGAACAGGGTGGCGGTATGGCGCAATGCGTTGGCAATGATGGACAGGATATTGTCGATATGCGTTCCGAGGCATACCAAGTCACGCAATATCGTGATGTGCCATGGTGGACTGTGCGAGTGCTGAACAGTGATAGCAAAGTCGTCTCGCACATGGCCAAGCGTTACCGTGGCAGGTTGACGAGAGCACTGCTTGATGCGCAGAAGGATGCCGTCGGTGGTGAACCTGCGGGCGGCAGGGGGAGAAACGTCGATGTGGCCGAGGTGGCACGAACAATAGGCGAGGTGAGTGTTGAGGCGGCGGACAATAGGCGAGTGCTCACGCTTGCGCCGTATGGAGCGTAGAACGCAGAACTGGTGGATGAGAATACGCAGGTAAAGAACTTGGCATGCTACGAATTTTTGCTATGAACAATGCTGGTGTGTGGCTCTCGGCAGGGCGATTTCTGCTGCTGTTTGTTACTGTCCGACACCCACCGATAAGCTGGAAAGAAAGGCACGTCTGCGCGATGTAAAGAATAAGGCAAGCGTAGTCAGCTACATAAAGGGGTAGACCATGGAAGACACCGCCTTGGGCACTATTGGGCCGCGCATCAAAGTTGCGAACACGCTTATCGAACGCGAGCTCAACAACAGGGTATCGGGACTGGTGCCGGGTCTTGACTTGACCGGCCCCCAAGTGACGTTACTGGTGTATCTCTATGATTCCAAAGGGCGCACGGTGACGCAGAAGGAAGTCGCTGACCGCTTTGTACTCAGCCATCCAACTATGCGCGGTATAGTGCGGCGCCTTGAAGCTGCCACGCTTATTGACATATCGCATCTGCAGAGTGACCGCAGGCAAGTGGTGTTGTCGCTCTCATCTCATGGGTTTGATGTCATTGACCGCCATATTGGCGATATTCGCACCGTGATGGATGAGGTGAATAAGCGCATCGTCAGTGGTCTGAATGAAGAGGAGCAGCGTGCGCTGGAACGCAGTTTGACGAGAGTGATCAATAATTTCTGACGCTGCCGATCGTGTGATTTCTTGCCTCTGGGCGCTGTGTAGGGGTAAAGCGCGGGCCAGGCATATGCCTTGTGCTGATGCAATGCGCGAAATTGGGAGCCTATGTCTGTAGCATGCTGCAATCTATTAAATGTAGCTAGCTATAGAAAGGGCATGTAGTGACTCAGGCGACAACCAAGCGGCAAATGCCGCAGCAGGGTAGCGGCAGTAAGCGCTCGCAATCCCGGAATAACGGAGAATCTCAGGTATCGAAGGGGCCCGAACCTGCGGATCTTATCAGTTCCAAGCAGCGCGGTCCCATGATGGCAGTGCTGTTGTTCGGGTCATTTGTGGCTCTGCTGGCCGAGACGTTCCTCAATAACGCACTGACCACTATCATGGAGTCGTTCGCCGTGAGCCAGTCCACCGCGCAATGGCTCACCACCTCGTACCTGCTCGTGGTCGGCCTCATGATTCCGATGTCGGCCTGGCTGTTCAACTCGTTCAAGTTGAAGCCCAACTTCCTCGTCATGATGGGCGTGTTTTTTGTTGGCTCCATCGTGTGCATCTTCGCGCCGAACTTCTGGGTGCTGCTCGCAGGACGCCTCATCGAAGCCGTGGCCGCCGGAGGTCTCATGCCGTTCATCCAGAACGTGATCCTCATGATGTTCCCACCTGAGAAGCGCGGCATGGCCATGGGCATCACCGGCCTGGTCATCGGCGTGGGACCTGCCATCGGACCGACTATCTCCGGTCTGATCTTGAAGTGGTCCGGCTGGCAGATGCTCTTCATCGTGCTTGCCGTAGCCAGCGGTCTGACGTTTGTGCTCGGCTGCGTTTTGGTGCACAATATCACCACTCCGAAGATGGAGAAGACTGACGTGCTCTCGTTCGTGGAGTCGATCGTAGGCTTCGGTCTGTTGCTCTACGCCCTGTCGGACATCGGAAATACGGGCAAGGTCACGCCGCTGCTGGCGGTGCTGCTTGTGGTCGGCATCGTGGTGATCATCATGTTCTGTGTGCGCCAGCTGCACCTCGACAAGCCGCTCATGAACATACGAGTGTTTGCCAACGGTCGTTTCAGCCTGAGCACTGCACTGAGCACCATCAGCAACATTTCCATGGTTGGCATAGAACTCGTGCTGCCGCTCTACCTGCAGACCACTCGAGGCGAAAGCGCGCTGGCCGCAGGCCTTGTGATGATGCCCGGCGCCATCGTGATGATGCTGTGCAACCCGATCTCCGGCACGATGTACGACAAGTTCGGCATTCGCAGGCTCTCGCTGTTCGGCTACGCCATGCTCATCATCGGTTCGCTGCCCATGCTCTGGTTCAACGCCTCCACCAGCCTCCTCGAGATCGGCCTGCTCTATGCGGTGCGCATGGTAGGTATCTCATTCACCATGATGACCACCTTTACCGAAGGCATCAACGCCATCGAACCGGAACTGACCGCCCACGCCAACGCGGCATCGTCCACCGTACGCCAAATCGGCGGTTCGTTCGGCACTGCCATCGCCATGCTTGTCATTGCTTTGGCTGGTGCGAGCGCTGGAACCGGCGCCAGCAAGGCCGCGCAGGCCGCAGCTCAGGCCACGGGCTACCAGTGGGGCTACATCATCATGCTGATCTTTGCGATCATCGGTTTCGTCGGTTCGTTCTGGCTGCCGAGTGCCAAGGGGGCGAAGGGTAAGCAGAACGAGATTTCCGCTGCAGTGTGAGTGGCAAGTCTTCGAAATAGAACGCTGGGGGCTGCTGTGCTGAGCGCGGTGACCCTAGCGTTCGTGTCTTTTAGCTATTAACAATGCATTGGAGTACTTTCCCGAGGCTGGTATTACTTGCCGCAGCATCTACGGATCATTGCTGCCAGGTGCATAGAGCATGAGATGTTGGGAAAACTCGCAATGATTCTTCCAATAGTCGAAATCAGGTAATCTAAAATACGAGACATAATAAATATCTGAACTGGATAAAATGAAGGATTTCCTATGCAATATTACGCAAGAACGAGCGATCATGGGTATGAAAGTTGTGTAGAACACCTTGTCATGGCAGGCAGTTGCGCGGGCGTCTTCGCTAATCAATTCGGATATCTCGATGAGGGTCTAGTAGGTGGTTTGCTGCACGATATCGGCAAATATTCGGATGATTTCCAAGAGATGATACGTCACACAGATACACGCCGGCATGTTGATCATTCAACGGCTGGGGCGCAGGTTGCTCTGAAGGAATTGCGTAATTCGTTGTTGCCTTTCTCCATTGCTGGGCATCATGCAGGTATTCCCGATTTGGGTGCCAGCACCACCACAAGTGAAAGTTCGGCGCTACAGGGGCGGTTGAAACGAGTTGTTCCCGATTATAGTGCTTGGAAGGAGCAATTGAACGTTGACGGCATAAACCTTTCCAATGGGTATACAAACTCAAAAGAGTCATATTCCGAGATGATGCTGATTCGTATGCTGTTCTCATGTTTGATTGATGGTGACCGGTTGGATGCGGAATCATTTACCAACCTCGATGTCGATCGACAAGAAACACAAATGATTGAAGGTTTCCACGATGCATATGGCACCGAGAATCTAGCGGATGAACGTGCTCCGAAATATGAGCGGATGCACAAACAGTGTGAAATTGAATCTGATAAAGTCCATGAAAGCCAGCAAAAAACACTTCGTCGCTTGTTAGCGGTTTGCAGAGATAAAAACGAGTCTTTCTTTACTGCTGACAATAAAAGTACGCTGGATAACAAACGTTGCGATTTACTTCGGCAGTGCACTCAGCACGGTAGTTCGCCAGATTGGGGAAGCGATATCTATACGCTTACTGCTCCAACAGGTAGCGGGAAAACCAATGCATCTTTGACCTTCGCGCTCGAACATGCTGTGGCTCACAACAAAAGCAGAATCATCTATGTCATTCCGTATACCTCAATCATTGACCAGACTGTGGGAAAGTTTGAGGAGGAATTCGGCACTGGTGTTGTACTTCCTCACTATGGTGAGGCATCATATCAGCTTATTGGTGAAGATGACTTGTCAGGCGACGATTTACGCAAGAGTTTGGCCAGCGAAAATTGGAATGCGCCAATAGTCGTCACCACTGCGGTGCAGTTCTTTGAAAGTCTGTATTCAAACAAGACATCGCAGTGCAGGAAGCTGCATAACATAGCAAATTCCGTAGTGATCTTTGATGAAGCGCAAACGCTTCCGGTACCGTATCTAAAACCGTGTGTACAAGCCATTGCGGAATTAACGAAGCATTACGGCGTGACTTCGCTGCTCTGCACAGCGACTCAGCCAGCACTCAACGATTTGTTTGCCGACGCCTTCGATGATAAAAGCAGGAAGATTCGTGAAATTGCACCGATGAGCGAAGATGACTTTTCAGGATTCAGGCGTAACCGAATTGAGTACATCGGCGATGTCGAGCTATTGGACTTGGCGGTTCAGCTCGATTCACATAAGCAGGTGCTCTGCGTGGTGAATACCAGAGCGGAGGCTCAGCAGATTTATAATCAGATGGTTGGAGAGGGGAGTGATGAGGGGTATTTCTGTTTGACCACTCTGCTGTGTGCGTCTGATCGAGTACAGCAGTTTGCGCAGATAAAAGAGCGATTGGGTAATGACATGCCATGCAAGGTTGTTTCAACGTCGTTGATTGAAGCGGGTGTTGACCTTGATTTTCCTGCGGCGTATCGAGAGAAAACGGGATTGGACTCCATTCTCCAGACAGCCGGAAGATGCAACCGTGAAGGTAATGGCGAGCCTGATGAATGCGTAGTCAAAGTGTTTTCTACGCGCGAAGGTAATTTAAGCATGATCAGCCAGAATCGTTCTGCTCTTGATGCAGTGATGAAGAAATATGAAGACATACAGTCGTTGGCTGCGATTCATGCTTATTTTAAGGGATTATTGTCTTTGAAAGGTGACAAAGCCTTAGACAGCAATGAGATTTTACGTATGCATGAGATGGATTTTGTTCCTACAATGCCATTTGTACAAATTTGCAGAAAATTCAAGCTCATCGACTCCCCGACAGTTCCTGTTTATGTGCAGATCAACGATGAGAGTAAAAGCCTGTGTGAGCAGCTTGTCAGTGGGCATTACAGTCGTCAACTGTTCCGCAAACTTGGAAAGTATGCCGTGAATGTATGGCCTCGGCAATTGGAGAATCTGCAAGGAGCCGGCGCCATCCTCGGATATTCGCGAGATGGCGATGCCGGCGAAGAAGAATGCTATGTCTTACGTGATGTCGAATCATTCTATAACCAGAAAACTGGTTTGAATGTAGAAGAGCAGTACGGAAGAGGAATTTCAGTGTGAACAGCAGTGTCTCCTCGAGACTTCGCGAATGCGAAAGTTCGGGAGGGAATGCACATCAACTAATCCATATTTCAATCCACGCCAGACCGGCGACGTTCAGATTCTGACATGTCTGATTGATTTCATGGATAGTTTTATGCATGGTATGCTCGAATCTGGAAGATGCGGAGATGTAAGGGAGCACGTCTATGTCGGTCAAACTTGAAGTGTGGGGAGATGGGGCGCTCTTCACACGCCCTGAGATGTCAGTAGAACGTGTCTCCTATGATGTGATGACACCGTCGGCAGCGCGCGGAATTCTGGACGGCATATATTTCCATCCCGGATTGCTTTGGAAGATTGACAAGATTACGGTCATGAATCCGATACGCTTTGATAACATACGGCGTAATGAAGTTTCTGAAATTGTGAGCGGGCAAAAAGTACGTTCCATGATGTTGGGGAAACCGGAAAGTGTTATTTACACTTCGAATTCAATTCAACAGCGTGCTTCTATATATCTGCGTGATGTTCATTACGTTATTGAAGCACATTTTAATATGACACGGAATGCTGCGCCTAGTGATACCCCAGCTAAGTTCATCAGCATATTCAATAGACGTGCGCAAAAAGGGCAGTGCTACAGGACTCCTTACTTTGGCTGCCGAGAATTTCCTGCCAATTTCAAATTGTGGGAAGAGCCTGATGAACCGAAAGGGTTCGAGATAGGCGAGCGGGACTTGGGCTATATGCTCTATGACATGGATTTCAGAGACATGGCGCACATCCATCCTCTTTTCTTTAGAGCAAAGCTCAGCGACGGAGTACTGGATGTGAGGGACGTCGAGGTGGTCTCATGATTGAAGATTTGATTCGTCTCTTCGATACTTTGGCGCAGAAAGGGAAGGTTCCGGCATACGGTCAGGAAATTGTTAATGTCCCAGTCGGTTTGGAGATCGATGATGCAGGTGAATTGATTCGTGTACTTCCGTTGGGCGATACAACAAAGAAAAAGCGTCGCAATGAAATGCCTGTTCCGGCGAGAGTAGTTCGTTCGAGTGGTATTCGAGCTAATTTTCTCTGTGATACCGCAGCGTATTTGCTTGGATTCAGTGGTGATGCTGATAATAAAAAGGCCTCGGATCGTGCATACAAGTGTTTTGAAGCATCCGGTGATTTGCATAAAGGTTTGCTTTCCGGAGTAGAGAGTCCAACGGCTCAAGCAGTGTTAGCCTTCTTTGATAAAGGACCGCAGTATCTCGCCATGCAAGAGTTGGTTGATGATGACGAATTGAAAATCGTTAAGCAAGCCAATCTTATGCTGTATCACGAGGGTCAGCCGGTCATGGAAGACGCCGTAATCGCACACGTTTGGGAAGATAACTTCTCGCGTGCTTCTGATGATTCCGAGAAAGTGTCTGGCGAGATTAAGACGGAAGAAAGCCTTGTGGACGGAAAGCTGGTCGTTCCGGTAAACATTCATCCCAAAATCAAGCACGTTGCAGGTGCGCAATCGGTAGGCGCCTCATTGGTTTCGTTTAACGCCGCTGCATTTAATTCCTACGGGAAAGAACAAAACGGCAATGCGCCAATGAGCGCCGAGCAGGCGAACAAATATGTGACGGCGCTTAATACGTTGCTTGCTGATCGTCAGCGTACGGCGCTGCAGGGGGACACAACTATAGTTTTTTGGTCAGAATCAGCCAATCCTCAATACCCTAAGACGCTTATGGAAGCGCTGGGTCTGGAAGAAAGTGCTGAAGGGACACACAGGGGTGACCATGAAGCGGACATAGCGCAGGCAGTAAAGTTACTGGCACAAGGGGAAATGGCTGACTTAGATGGATTCAAGCTTAACCCAGGGGAACATTTCTATATTCTTGGTCTTGCTCCAAATGCTGCCAGGCTGTCTGTTAGGTTCTATCTGAAAGATACCTTTGGTTCTTTCCTTAGTAACATCAAGAAGCACTATGATGACACAGCTATCGTCAGGCCACAGTATGAGAAAACGTCAACGATGCCGCTCTGGCGCATGCTCAACCAGACTGAGAATAAGAAAGCCAAGAGCGGCGTACCTGCTGTCTTAGTGGGAAGCGTACTCCGTGCAGTTTTCATGGGTACTCCGTATCCAGCTTCATTGCTCACTAACGTTATGCTGCGCATACGCGTTGAAAAAGACATCAACGCTGATAAAGCTGCGATTATCAAAGCGTATTATCTTCGTAGTCCAAACCAAGGATGCCCCAAGGAGGTATTGCAAATGACAGTTAATGAAGAGAGTCATCACATCCCTTATGTGTTGGGGCGTATGTTCTCACTCTATGAGCAGATACAGTCAGCTGCGAACCCAGACATTAAAACCACCATTAAAGACAAGTACTTCTCAGCTGCTTCGCAAACACCGTCTATGATTTTCCCTCTTTTGGGAGATCTTGCGGAGAAACATATGCGTAAGCTGCGTAACCTGACTCCAGGGCAGCAAGTGTATCTGGGCCAGCAGCTCAGAGAGTTGGCTGGCAATATTGGTGAGCAGTACCCAAAGCGTCTCACCTTGCCTGAACAAGGTGCATTCCAGCTCGGATATTATTTCCAGACACAGAAACGCTATGAAAAGAAGACGCAAAACGAAACTACAGAAAACAACAAGTAGGAGAAAACCATGAGTGAAGTAATCAAGAATCGTTACGATTTTTCGGCGTTTTTCGATGTTGAGAACGGTAACCCCAATGGTGACCCTGATGCGGGCAATATGCCGCGAAT
This sequence comes from Bifidobacterium sp. ESL1130, assembly GCF_058507935.1. Classification (NCBI taxonomy): domain Bacteria; kingdom Bacillati; phylum Actinomycetota; class Actinomycetes; order Bifidobacteriales; family Bifidobacteriaceae; genus Bifidobacterium; species Bifidobacterium sp. ESL1130. Next base: position 969,997 of record NZ_CP196379.1, read on the forward strand.
CGACACAGAGACCGGGTTGGGGATTATTACCGACGTGTGTTTGAAGCGTAAGATTCGCAATTATGTGCAGATGATTGATGACGATAAATCGCCTAACAGGATTTATGTTCAGGAGCGAGTGCCGCTTAACAGGCTCGACGCAGGTGCCTTGGAAACGTTTGGCATTGATGCTGATGCCAAAACCGTGGATAAGAACATCAAAAAAGCCAAAAATGATGACCCTGATCTCGACATGAAAATTCGCGATTATATGTGCTCCAACTTCTTTGATATCAGAACTTTCGGTGCTGTTATGACGACGTTTGTCAAAGGAAGTTTGGCATGTGGACAAGTTCGTGGACCAGTTCAGTTGGGATTTTCGAAGTCGATCGATCCAGTAGTTCCGCAAGAGGTCACTATCACTAGGGTTTCGGTGACAACTGAGAAGGACGCTGAGACGAAGAACAACACGATGGGGCGCAAATACATCATTCCTTACGGTCTTTACCGTGTGAATGGATATATTTCTGCCAAGCTAGCAGAGAAGACTACCGGTTTTTCCGAGGAGGATCTTGAACTGCTCTGGCAGGCAATCTTGAACATGTTCGAGTTCGACCGTTCAGCAGCGCGTGGCAACATGGCTGTACGTAAGCTGTATGTGTTCAAGCATAGTAACGATTTGGGTGATGCTCCATCATATAAGCTGTTTGACAGTGTTACAGCGAAGCATAAACAAGATGTGACTGCACCGCGGAGCTTTGACGATTACGATGTCGCTTTTAGTCGCAATGGTATACCTGACTGCGTTGAAGTGAGCGAAAAAGTCGAAGGCATCGTGCTGTGAATATTGAATTATGCAATGTGCCGAAGTTCAGTACATTTTGCGAGATTCTATTATGGCTGTAGCTGAGAGTAGATGTGCACAGGGATTGTCCCAAGGGCCGACCGAATATCCTGAAGAGGATTGGTTGGCCCTTTCGGGCATTCAACACTTTGCGTTCTGCAAAAGGCAGTGGGCATTGATTCACATTGAGCAGCAATGGGAAGAAAATGAGCGAACGGCCAAGGGGCAGTTGGAACATCGGCGAGCTGACGATTATCGACAATCAGAGTCGCGCGGTGACGTACTGCTGATGCGGTCGCTCAGGATTTTTTCGCGCCGACTGGGAGTCACTGGCATTTGTGATGTCGTCGAGTTTCATAGTGATGACGATGGTGTCGAATTGCAGGGGCGCGACGGTACATGGTCAGCATATCCTGTGGAATACAAGCATGGACGTTCGAAAGCCAAGGATGAGGACCGTCTGCAGTTATGTGCTGAAGCTATGTGTCTGGAAGAGATGTTGGCATGCAGGATTCCGGAAGCCGCACTCTACTATCATGAGACTCGACGCAGAGAAACGGTTGTATTAAGTGACGATTTGCGTGATCAAGTGGTGCAGATGTTTGCGCAGATGCATGAGGTATATATGAGAGGGAACACTCCAAAAGCGAAACGCACAAAGGCATGCAACGCCTGTTCATTGAAGAACCTGTGTCTGCCGGAATTAGCCAAGGCGCGGTCGGTGCAGAGTTATATAGAGCAGGCATTGGATGAAGCTTGATATAGGAGAGAGGGAAAATGCGACGATTTTTGAATACCTTGTTTGTCACCACTGAGGACGCTTATCTTTCGACCAAGAACGACAATGTTGTAGTGCAGGTCGGTGACAAGAAGCTGGCTGCGGTTCCACTCCGTTCGATAGAGCAGATTCTGTGTTTTAGTTATAAAGGTGCCTCCCCTTCTTTGATGGGAAAATGTGTGGAGTTCAATGTTGCACTTTCGTTCTTTTCTCCACGAGGGCGGTATTACGGTTCTGTTCTTGGTGAGCAAAACCGTAATGTGCTGTTGCGGAGGGAACAGTTCCGCATTGCCGATGATGGCAGCAGGAGCTTGCCCATAGCGAAGGCTTTCATTTTGGGCAAGGTCTTTAACTGTCGCTGGGTGTTGGAACGTACGAAACGTGATCATTCTTTGCGTGTGAATGTTGAGAGGCTGTCGAAACAAAGCATGCTGCTGCATAGTGCCGTTGACTCGATAGGCGCTGCGAAGAATATTGATGAACTGAGAGGTGTTGAAGGTAATGCGGCGAAAGATTATTTCTACGCTTTTGATGATTTGATACTGAAGCATAAGGATGATTTCTACTATGAGGCGCGCAGCCGCAGACCTCCGTTGGACAATCTTAATGCGTTGCTTTCATTCGTATACACTTTGCTGACCAATGATTGTGCTGCGGCGTTGCAGGGTGTAGGGCTGGATCCTTATGTTGGTTTTATGCATACGGACAGACTGGGAAGAGCATCGCTTGCGCTGGATTTGGTGGAGGAGTTCCGGCCGGTTCTGGCAGATAGGTTTGTGCTGACGCTGATTAATAACGGTGTCGTCAAACCCACTGATTTTGAGAAGCATGAGAATGGCGGTGTGCTGCTTAACGAGAAGGGGCGTAAGACGGTGCTTGCAGCGTGGCAGAAACGGAAATCGGAAGAGATTACTCACCCGTACCTGCAGGAAAAGTTGCCGTGGGGGTTGGTGCCGTACGTGCAGGCGTTGCTTTTGGCAAGGACGTTGCGCGGAGATTTGGATGGATACCCGCCGCTGTTGTGGAAATAAGGCAGAATATATCGGGAAATATCAATGGGCGAACTTTCTGCGCAGCATAGAGGATAACGAGAGTCGTCTGCCTGCTTGTGGGAAGCGTTGCCTGTTTGGCACATGATGGTCGAGGTTGATGCACATGATGGTAGTTGTTGTTTATGATGTCAATACGGAAACGTCTTCAGGTCGGAGGCGTTTACGCAATGTGGCGAAAACATGCATGAGATATGGTCAGCGGGTTCAGAACAGTGTTTTTGAGTGTGTGGTGACTCCGGCTGATTATGCGGTGCTCAAGGACTGTTTAGAGAGGATAGCGGACCTCGGATTGGATAGTCTTCGGTTTTACAATTTGGGCGCCAAGTATTCGAACCGGATTGAGGCCGTAGGTGTCGAGAGGCACCTGCCAGATGACGGGATTATGATGTTGTGATTGTTTATTTCGTCCATATGGTGTTGTGTGTTGTGTGAAGGTGAAGTGCTCAGTAAAGTGTGGTGGGTTCGCACCTTTGCTGGTGTGAGGAACCGCTATTGTGATGGAAGTAGAGACGTGGTTTTCCTATATACTGGGCATGAGAAGCATGGTGACTTTCTCAGGATGCGTTGATAATTGAATAGAGAGACAAGATTTGTCTGGATGGGGTTGGATGAATAAGGATTCTGATAGACTGTATCTCGCATGGTGAGAAGTAATGTCTCATTTTTGCAGTCACCCCCTCACGGGGGTGTGGATTGAAATGAATCGGTATTTTCAGCGCTCAACGTCGCCGAACGTCACCCCCTCACGGGGGTGTGGATTGAAATATCAGGTACCACTAGGCGAGTGGATATGTACCCCGGTCACCCCCTCACGGGGGTGTGGATTGAAATCTTGACCCGCTTTGCTCCTGCCTCTCCATGGCGTCACCCCCTCACGGGGGTGTGGATTGAAATATGTAAATGATGTACAAATCACATAAAACACTATCGTCACCCCCTCACGGGGGTGTGGATTGAAATGAAAAGCGCTACAACAAACTGCCTTATGTGAGCGGTCACCCCCTCACGGGGGTGTGGATTGAAATGGCATGAATGAATCGAAGGTGAAGGTATGAGACGTCACCCCCTCACGGGGGTGTGGATTGAAATTCTCAAACCTTTGGTTTTGGGGATGTCATCGAAGTCACCCCCTCACGGGGGTGTGGATTGAAATGGTTAGAACATGGAAAGTCAGGGGTTGTTATGGAGTCACCCCCTCACGGGGGTGTGGATTGAAATTCGCAGTTAACCATCGACCACATGGACATAGAAGTCACCCCCTCACGGGGGTGTGGATTGAAATAAAAGTAATGCAGTGCACTATGGGACAGGAGTAGTCACCCCCTCACGGGGGTGTGGATTGAAATACATCCGATGATGGGTTGTCCAAGTTCGTGGCTGTCACCCCCTCACGGGGGTGTGGATTGAAATGAATCATGTCAAGAGTGCCCGTGAGGCGCACGGGTCACCCCCTCACGGGGGTGTGGATTGAAATTAGGGTTCTATGGTTGTCGGATTCAGTAGTGTCGTCACCCCCTCACGGGGGTGTGGATTGAAATACCTGCGCCATGCTCTATCCTCCAGACTGGTATGTCACCCCCTCACGGGGGTGTGGATTGAAATTTCCAGAACATCATCGACGAGGAAACCAACCATGGTCACCCCCTCACGGGGGTGTGGATTGAAATCGGTTGTTTTGGTTCGAACATTTCGAGTCCGTAGTCACCCCCTCACGGGGGTGTGGATTGAAATATCCATCGCACACCTCACGAGCCTCAGCCACCCGTCACCCCCTCACGGGGGTGTGGATTGAAATGAGATATGAGCCGGTGGCAGACCGGAGCGAGTTGTCACCCCCCTCACGGGGGTGTGGATTGAAATCATAACCGTCATCCACTGTCACGCGGTCGGCTGCCGTCACCCCCTCACGGGGGTGTGGATTGAAATAAATACAGGCCGGACGATACGGCGGCCTGGTGGAGTCACCCCCTCACGGGGGTGTGGATTGAAATCAGTTGAACGCGTATGTGGGCGAAACCTACTATGGTCACCCCCTTACGGGGTGTGGATTGAAATATTGTTGCGTGTAGTAAGTGACGGTATAGCCCAGGTCACCCCCCTACGGGGGTGTGGATTGAAATAGGGACGGGCCTATCTCATCGACCGTCAGCTCCAGTCATCCTCTCACGCGGGTGTGGATTGAAATCCTCCGATAGTCCGGGCCCACCAAATGCCGGCTGGTCACCCCCTCGCGGGGGTTGTGGATTGAAATACCGGCACCCGCCGTCCGCGTACCTCGATCAGGGGCGCCCCTCACGGGGTAACGAAGAGACGCATACCTGAGCAGCGCAGATAACCCCATTGCCAGCGTCATCAGCAGAAACGCTGTGATCAATAGATGGTCGGCTGAACAGCTGCACGCAGCGTAACTCAATATGGCAGCGATTTGCACGCCGGTTCTCAACCGTGACAGCATCCAACGTCTTAATTGTAAGCCCCGGGAGCATCATCCCCGGAGCTTATAGATACCGAAGACATTCGTATACTTTGCGAGCGACTGAGTCTTTCTCCTGCGCGTTCCGGCAGACGCTCGCAGTGGTGAATTTATTTGTGTGGTTTCTTTTGCGTGGTGACTGATGGTGTTTTGCGTGGTCTGCCGCCGCCGACGCCTCGGCCGGGACGGTTGGCGTTCCATTCGTCGATGGTCTCGCTTTTCCAACCACGAGTGCTGCCAACGAGCACGTCAGGGGTGGGTAAGTGCAGGCCGCCCAATGCGCCTGTGGTGATGCCGAGACGTTGGGCGACCTGCGTGTAGGAGAGGTATTGCTCAGTCATGATGCTTACGACCTGCTGCCAGTCCGAACAATCCTGCCGGTATCGGAGTCCGGAACGATAATGCCAGACTGCATGCACCGCATGCGATTGCCACCCATCCGTAAATGTCGAAGTTGTTCATAATGTTTTCCATGAGTACACTTGGAACTGGTGGGGTTCCGGTTCCTAGTTCTAACCGGAACCCCACTAGTTTTCAGCTATTTCCGCTTTTTGAACAGTGCGATGACTCCCGTTATCGCAGCTATTGCCGGGCTGATGGCGCTGATTGCGTTCCAAATGTTATCCTTGTTTCCTCCTTTTTGTTAATAATACTATAATAACTTGGTTCTTATAGTATCGCATGCGAAATGAGGAAATCTTTAGAAATCTTCTTGTATTTGGTAGCCGTGTTGACGAAGCGCGTATTGATCAGAGTGCTCCAGGAGCAGAAGAAAACGATCGTTGACGAAAGACCGCGTAAGTTCGCGCCATGCTGGCTCTGCGAGCAACCCATTGATTATGCTGCCTTACTGAGAACTGCAAGATGCATTCCTGGCCGGAGGTTTCCGGCTGCCCAAGGGCGCAGCACCTACCGTGCAAGTTAATTTTCATGCCTCGTCGTATGATGGAACGGTATGTGTTGAGTGCCGCTCACTGATGTGAGTACAGCGGAAGAGGAACGCTGGTGGTACCCGCGTCCGGAGGCAGGAGCGATAGTTGGCGAATAAGCACGGTACTCATGCCAAAAGACGGGTTTCGTCTCAGCGGCATAGCAATACCGCCACCATCAATGCCGCAGCCAACGCAAGTGCAGAACCGGCTGTTCAGTCATCCGCCGCAGTGCCACAAAACGCACTGTATGCCTCAGAATTTCCCGCTGAACGAGTCAATGCTGCTGCTCCGGTGTCAAGCAAAACGAAGCGCAAGCGTCGTCGTAAGCGCAAACGTGAAGAAATAGTCGATCTGCCGCTGCTCAACGCGCCTTTCGATAGTCTCATCTATCAAGGTCGTGACATGGCGGCCATTCGCAGTAAGCGCATGGGCATCTTCATTCAGATTCTCATCGTGCTGTGTCTGCTGGCGGCTGCGGCCTCATTGCTGTGGATTCCTCTCGTGCAGAGCATTCATGCGCGCGAGGAACAAGCGGCCGTTGACGCGGCGCAAAGTCGTATGGCCAAGTGGCCGCAAGGCAAGATTGCCGAGGAGTATCAGCGTGCGCAGGCGTATAACCAGCGCATCGCTCAGTCCGGTCAGGCCACGCTCGGTGAGTTCACCGACCCGTTCGGCGGTGGCGGTGACGGCAAGAAGCCGCAATCGGAGCGCGACCAGGAGTATCAGTCGCTGCTCAACGACGGGTACGGTGTGATGGGCATCATCCGTATCCCTAAGATTTCCGTACGCATGCCGATTTACCATGGCACCTCCGACGAGGTATTGGAATCAGGTGCCGGTCATTTGTATGGTACGAGCTTGCCGGTAGGCGGTGCGTCGACGAACGCGGTGTTGAGCGGTCACCGAGGTCTGCCGAACGCCATGCTGTTCACACGTCTCGATGAGTTGAAAAAGGGTGATATTTTCTACGTGCAAACCTTGGGACGAACCTTGGGCTACCGTGTGGAAAGCATCCATGTCATCGATCCTGAAGACACGCATCTGTACAAAGTGGTGCCCGGTCGAGATTTGGTGACGTTGATGACGTGTACCCCGTACGGTGTGAACACGCAGCGTCTGATTATTACCGGCACACGTCAGGCCATCCCCGATCCCATTCCCAACCCGGATTCCGCTAAGGGCGACCCCACTATTGCATCGTTGATCACAGCGGCGGCCTTGCTGGTCCCTGGTCTGATTTGGGCCAAGATACGGCGCTATGCGTTGATGGTGGTCCGCCATTCCTCCAGTGGTGTGCCGACGTTGCGCTTCGGCCGGCGTGACTTTGTCGATGCTCCGGTGCGCGATCCGATTCGCCGTAAGGGACGTGGCCGTCACTCGCCGCCCAAGCGCGGCTGGGGGTCGCGTGCGGCCAAGCCTCGATCGGTCGAGGGTGCGCACGCTCAGGGAGCGGCACCTCGTCATTCCAAGAAGACAGTGGCTCGTAGTCAGGCTGGAGTGGCGCAGCTTGATTCGATGGCGCAGGGACAGGCACGGTAGCGATGGTTGACTGGTGGCTTGAGGCGGCACTCTACGGCCCCAGTATCGTATTTGCGCTGCTCTTCGTCGTATCCTCTTTGCGCGAGCCCCGGCGCTTCCGCAACGCTATCTGGATGGCAATGTTCGTATTGTCTCTCTCCAGCGCGCTGTTGCTGCGGTTCGGTGCAGTGCAAGCCATCGTCCCCCTGGCGTTGCTGATAGTGTTTGTCCCTGTGGCAGTAGTGGTTTTCCTGTCATTGAACGCTGTCGTCGTGGTGCGGCGTGAAGGGTTCTCGCTCTCAACGTTGCTGCCCGCGTTATTGGCGGTCTTGCTAGCTGCTGAATTGGTGTTGGTGCCTTATGCCATTCGTTCCGGCTCGGCTTTATGGTTGAAAAACATCGCGTTTCTGGTGGTGGCGGAAAGCCTATGGTTCTTCTTTTCATTCGCCGCGCTGCTGGGGTATTCCTCGCTGTACCGTATGTTGCCTCGCAAACGAAGGTATGACTATATCGTCATCCATGGTGCAGGTCTGAGCGGTACCCAGCCCACCCCGCTGCTCAAAGGGCGCATAGACAAGGCTTTCGCTCTATGGGACAAGCAGGGAAGGAAAGCCCTGTTTGTGGTTTCCGGCGGGCAGGGGAGTGACGAGGAGATCAGCGAGGCCGAGGCTATGAAACGTTACCTGCATCATGAGCGCGGCGTGGACGAAGACCATATCCTCATGGAAGACCAGTCCACCACGACGATGGAGAATCTGTGCAATTCCAAACGAATCATGGATGAGCGTGGATCGGGGTATCGTGCGGCGCTGGTGACCAGCGACTACCACGTGTTTCGAGCTTGTGAGTATGCTCGGCAAATCGGCCTTACCGCTGACGGTGTGGGCAGTCACACCAAGGGATATTACTGGCCGACGGCTTTTATTCGAGAGTTCGTGGCGATTACCAAAGCGCATTTCTGGCCGTATGTTGCCATTGCCGTATTGTGGGTGTGCTGGGCTGTGGTGCTGTTGCTTGTCGCCTGGTAGGTGTCGGCTGTCATAATGAAATATGCATGTGTTATGTATGTTCGTACAAGAGAAACGGCGGCGTGCAGCTGACGGTATGTGAGCTGCGCAGGCGCGGTGAGAGAACAGGTAAGGAGAACAACCGACGATGATTGATGAAGTGGTATTGCTCAGGCATGGCAGAACGTCGTATAATCTCGTGCATCGTTTGCAAGGTCAGGTCGATGTGCCGTTGGATATTGTAGGTCAGTGGCAGGCCGATCAGAGCGGCCTCGAATTGGCGCGTAGGTATTACGGTGCCAAAGTGGCGAATATTGCCCGGCACCCCGATTTGCTGCCTCAACCTGGTCCGAACGCCGCCAAGCGCAGCGACATCCAGGAATACGATGAAGCGCCGGCGGCCAGGCGCGCCGTCAAAGTGGTGTCGTCTGATTTGTTCCGAGCAGCACAGACGGCGCACGCATTCGCAGATATCCTAGGGTTGCCTGTTGAACTTGATCCGAGGCTGCGCGAGCGCGATTTTGGGCAGTGGGAAGGCAAAACGCGCGATGAGATTCGTGAGATGGACGCTCAAGCCTATGCCTCATGGAAGCAGGGGCAAGGCGGAGAACAGGCGTATGGCGTGGAATCACGCTCTCACGTAGGCGAGCGCGGTGCCAGGACTTTGCAGGACATGGTCGCTGCTGAAGAATCCAGCGAGACGCATACCACGCTGGTGGCTGTCAGTCATGGATCATTCATCGCGGCTACGGTGGAGACGTTGCTGGGACTTGACCCCGAGGCGGACGCTTTAGGAACCATTAAGAATGCATTCTGGTCCAGTCTCGAGGTGAGGCGTGTCTCTGGCGCCCTCTCTTGGCGTTTGTCCCAGTTCAACTTGGGGCCGAATATCGCGACGTTGACGGATTGGGATAATGGGCCTGACGAGTTGCGCAACCCGCACATGCCCGCTGCCACGCCGCTGCTGTTCTGAAAATGCGAAAGCGATTGTGCGGTGTCGCGCGTGTTGTTGCAGCTGCGGGCTAAGGTGAGGCGTTGAGTCGAAGGTGTGCCGGTGCGGCCGGCTGAGTGTGAAGGGTAGGTGTGACCATGCTGAGAATTTTCAATACGATCAAAGGCCAAGTTGAGCAGTTAGACAAGCCTGAAAGCGGATCATGGTTGTGCCTGAGTGACCCGAGCGATGTGGAACTCACCTCGGTAAGCCAACAGACCGGCGTGGATTTGGCTGATCTGCGGGCGCCTCTGGATGATGAGGAACGTTCCCGTGTGGATACGGAAGACAACTACACCATGGTTATCGTCGATATCCCCACGGTTGAGGAACGTGATGGACGTGACCATTATGAGACCATCCCGTTGTCCATTATCGTCAGCGGCGACCTGATCATCACGGTGTGCATGCAGGATACGCCGGTGTTGCATCCCTTCATGGAGGGGACGATTCGCGGGTTCAACACGTATATGAAGTATCGTTTCATTCTGCAGATTCTTTACCGTAACGCCACCATGTACTTGCGTTACTTGCGCATCATTGATCGCAAGTCCGACAACTTGGAACTCAAGTTGCGTCACTCGATGCAGAATCGTGAGATTCTTATGCTGCTTGAGTTGAGCAAGACGTTGGTGTATTTCACCACGAGTCTCAAGTCGAATGAGATTGTGATGGAGAAGCTCGACGCTCTGCCGCATATCAAGCGCTACCAAGAGGATGAGGATTTGTTGGGGGACGTGATCACCGAGAACAAACAGGCTATTGAGATGGCTAACATCTACAGTGGCGTGTTGGCGAACATGACTGATGCTTCGGCATCGATTGTGTCGAACAATTTAAATAATGTGATGCGTATATTCACTATTATTTCGATTACTCTGTCGGTGCCCACGCTGATTTTCTCTATGTATGGGATGAACTTCCAGGAAGGCATGCTGGGTATGCCGTTCTCTGATTCGCCTTATGGTTTCCTCATTGTTGTAGTGTTCTCCATAGTGGTGTGTGTGGCTGTGCTCTGGTGGCTGCTGCGCTCCAGGCTGTTTAAGTGACGGTGTGTGGCGATGAGCCACAGTTTGCATATATCTGCATGTACAAGTGAATATATAGAGTATAGGGTTGGTTGTGTGGCCATGGTGCACGAGACCAGCGACCGAATGAGTATGAGGTAGGAGTCGCAAATATGCGTGACAGTGTCCGTAAGATAGCCGGGCTATTGGCCAGTTTGACGCTGGTGTGTTCCGCTGGAGCATGCAGTGGCGCCGATGCCGGTTCTGGTGCGGATCCGTTGGTGGGAGGCCCCACTATCTCCATCGCCGTAGCTCGTGACGAACCCGGTTTCTCACGCATTCATGAGGGAGAATACGACGGGTTTGATATCGACGTGGCACGATATGTCGCGCAAAAATTGGGCTATGCCAACCGTCAGATTATCTTCACCTCGGTCGATATGGCCAATCGTGTCAGCGCGTTGGCGCAGGCGAAGGCGGATATGCTTATTTCAGAGTTGCCCGAGGAGAACGTCGTGCCCCGCTCCGGCAACGATGTAGCCAAGTTCGCCGGATCCATGTTCACCAGCAAGCAAGGTTTCCTGGTGGACTCCGCCGCGCGCCAGGCGCTGGGGGGCGAGCACGGTCTGGACGGCAAACGCATTTGCGTGGTCTTGGGCGGAGGCGTTGAGACAGCGGTCAGCCAAGCCGTGAACGGTCCTGTGATGCAACGCAGACAAGGATATGGACAGTGTCTCACCGCTCTGCTGTCTGGTGATGCAGATGCGGTGGCGGGAGACGGGGCTGTGCTGCAAGGGTTGGCGAGCTCCAGCAACGGGCATGCGTCCATGCTCAAAGAGACTGCCGGTACCAGCGTCAGAGGCATCTGGACTCCTAGTGGCACCGATCAGCTTTCGGACAAAGTCAACAGCATTCTCAACGACATGGTCAAGGACGGCTCGTGGAAGCGTGCCGTTGATCGATTGGAACAGCAAATCGGCTATCGGGCACAGGCACAGCTCAACCCGCCGGTTGTTCCGGTGAAGGCTTCGGGGGTCGTCTCACTGTCCAGCTGAATGGCGATAATTCGGTTATGAGCGACAACGAGAAGAATGAGCATACGGCCGAGCCGTCGGCGCCGGCATTTCGCTACGATGCCTCCATGGCACAGGACATTGAGCTGAAGTGGCAGAAAACGTGGGATGAGCAAGGTACATTCTGGGCGGCGAACGCCGAAGGTGACCTGAAAGATGCCAAGGGGCGCAACGCCGAAGGCCGCACTCCCTATTTTGCCATGGACATGTTCCCATACCCCTCCGGCAAGGGGCTTCACGTAGGCCATCCGCTCGGCTACCTGGCCACCGATGTGGTCAGCCGCTATCACCGCATGAAGGGTGAGAACGTGCTGCACGCCATGGGCTACGACGCCTTTGGCTTGCCCGCAGAACAGTATGCGGTGCAGACCGGCCAGCACCCTCGGGTTACCACCGAGGCCAACATCAAGAATATGCGTCGCCAATTGCACCGTATGGGGTTGAGCTTTGATGACCGCCGCACCTTTGCCACCATCGACCCGCAGTACGTACGCTGGACGCAGTGGATATTCTCCCGTATATACGACGCTTGGTATGACCCTGATTACCAACGTGCTGACGGCGGTACCGGTGCCGCGCGTCCCATCTCGGATCTTATCGCCCAGTTCGAGACAGGAGAGCGTGCAATCCCAGGCTTTGAGGGACGTGCATGGGGTGCGCTGAGCGCCGCCGAACAGTCCGATGTACTCAACGACTTCAGGTTGGCTTACATATCCAAGTCGCCGGTGAACTGGTGCCCGGGATTGGGCACAGTGCTGGCCAACGAGGAAGTGACCGCCGAGGGACGTTCTGAGCGCGGCAATTTCCCGGTGTTCCAGCGTGAGCTGCGCCAGTGGTCCATGCGCATCACCGCTTATGGCCACCGGCTCGTCGAAGACCTTGACATCATCGACTGGCCGCAGAAGGTCAAGACGATGCAACGCAACTGGATCGGCGAATCGCACGGTGCCACAGTGCATTTCCAAGTGGCCACAGCGAACGGAGAGCGTGACCTGGAGGTGTACACCACCCGTCCAGACACCCTCTTCGGCACCACGTTTGCCGTCGTTTCCCCCGAACACGCATTGCTGGCGGACGTGCCGCAGGCTTGGCCGGACGATGTCCCACAGAGTTGGAAGGGAGGGTATGCCAACCCGCGCGACGCGGTGCATGCCTACCGTCTGGCCGCAGAAGCCAAGACCGCCCAAGATCGCGTGGACGCGGCGGGGGAGAAGACCGGCCTTTTTACCGGCTTGTATGCCACCAACCCGATTACTGGCGCCAAGCTGCCGATTTTCACTGCGGACTACGTGCTTATGGACTATGGCACCGGTGCCATCATGGCCGTGCCGGGAGGGGATCAGCGCGACTACGATTTCGCGGTCAAGTTCGGTCTTCCTGTGCTGTACACCGTTGCCCCTCTGCCGGGCAGTGACGACGACCTGTCAAACTATGAGGGTCAGGCTCCATACGTTTCCAAAACCGGTGTGATTGTCAATTCCGCGACCGAATCAGCCCACGTGGGCGGCGAACCGCTCGACCTCAACGGGCTGAACGTGAGCGAGGCCATCGATCGGGTCACCGCATGGCTGGAACAGTCCGGAGTGGGCAAAGGCACCGTGAGCTACCGGCTGCGTGACTGGCTCTTCTCCCGGCAACGCTACTGGGGCGAACCGTTCCCGATCGTCTACGATGAGGACGGTGTACCGCACCTGCTGCCGGATTCCATGCTGCCCATCGACCTGCCCGACGTACCGGACTACAGCCCCAAGACCTTCGACCCCGAAGACGCAGAGTCGAACCCCGAGGCACCGCTGAGTCGCAACGAGGACTGGGTGAAGGTGACGCTTGACTTGGGTGACGGCCCCAAGACGTACTACCGGGACACCAATACCATGCCCAACTGGGCCGGGTCATGCTGGTACTACATGCGCTACCTGGATCCCAACAACACAGAGCACATGGTAGACAGCGCCGAATACGACTACTGGATGGGCCCCGAACACAATGCCACCGCAGGCAAGGCCGGCGGCGTGGATCTGTATGTGGGCGGTGTGGAACATGCGGTGCTGCACCTGCTGTACTCCCGGTTCTGGCACAAGGTACTGTTCGACCTGGGCTATGTCTCCGGCCCGGAACCGTTCCACAAGCTCTTCAACCAAGGCATGATTCAAGCGTATGCGTACACCGACGAGCGTGGCCAGTATGTGCCGGCCGCAGAGGTAGAAGAAGGCGCGGCAGACGCTTCCGGAGAGCCGACATTCACCTGGAACGGGGAGAAGGCGAACCGCGAGTTCGGCAAGATGGGCAAGAGCCTGAAGAACATCATCACCCCCGATGACATGTACGAGAGCTACGGAGCCGACACGTTCCGCCTGTACGAGATGAGCATGGGGCCGCTCGACGAATCACGCCCGTGGAACGACCGCAATGTGGTGGGCGGCATGCGCTTCCTGCAAAGGCTGTGGCGCAATGTGGTAGACGAGACGACCGGCGAAACGGTGGTCAGCGAAGAAGCGCCTGACATCAAGACGCTCAAGCTGCTCAACAACACCATCGCCGACGTGACGGTCGAGATGGAAGGCATGCGCCCCAACACCACCATCGCCAAGCTCATCGTGCTCAACAACCATCTGACATCGCTTCCATCGGTGCCGCGTGCCGCGGTGGAACCGCTGATCCTCATGCTCGCTCCCATTGCCCCGCATATCTGCGAGGAACTGTGGAACCGCTTGGGGCACGACGAGTCCCTGACCTACGAGCCTTGGCCGCAGGCAGATAGCAGGTATGTGGGGCAAGAATCCGTGACGGCCGTGGTGCAGATCAAAGGCAAGGTGCGTGCCAAGCTGGAGGTTAGCCCCGACATCAGTGCGGACGAACTCGAGGCCATGGCGCTCGATGCCGTTGAGGCTCGTCTGGGTGGCAAGAAGCCACGCAAGGTTATTGTAAAAGCACCGAAGATCGTCTCGATCGTCCCCGCGGAATAGCGGACACCTGCCGGTACGTGCCGGTGTGCCGGCGTGCTAGACAAAGCGCGGTGTGTTGACTTGTTATATTGGTCAACACGCCGCGTTCTTGTATTATCGGCTGAGTATTCGTCCACATGCACCCATTGGCATGCAGATTATCAGCGTTGAACGTGCATGATGAGAGCATGACAGAATACAGCAGGACAATACAGGCAAACAGCAGGCTGGGTGCGTTGCGAGGCACTGCATCTGCAAGCGTGCGGCAACCAAGACTACGACGACTCAACCCTCCGAACCGCAGACTCGATGCGAATGGTGTGCGCCCACGGCAGGTGCACTCCGGAGGTACACACGAACGACGGCATGCGTCTGGCATTGCGATTGCGGTAGGAGAGAAGAAGGATGTTTCCCGGCATCGCACAGGTGCGAGCCTCAGTGAGCTTGCCGGAGTCAGCTCCGAAGACGCTACGATGTGCAGACTGCGTGATGCCGATACGCGTCAGCAGACGCGGGCCTTATCGGACAGGGAAGGGCCGGCGCGCTCTCTGCCTCGGCTTTCGCTGACGCCGTTGCACGCCGTGGTGGCGGTTCTACTGCTTACCGTGGCGTTATGTGCCAGTTTGACCATGCTTGTGCAACAAACGGTTAACTATGCCAAACAGTCGGTTCCCGGCACTGCCGCGGTGGGGAGAGAAGCGTCCGGTCAACAACGTCACGGCACCTCATCAGGCTCTTCTGCTGGAAGAAGGGATGCGGCTGACCAATCAACTACCAGTGGTGCGCATGGCGGGAATGCTGGGGAACATGCTGCACCTGGTGACGCCGCACCCGGGGCTGCCGCAAACTCGCCTGCGGCAGCAGGCTCCGAATCCGCGCATACCGGAGCACCGCCGACAGGTGCTGCACGTGAGGCATCGGGGCTGGTGAACCTCAACAACGCAGATGTCGGCCAATTGCAGCGTCTCAACGGCGTAGGGCCGGTCATGGCACAGCGCATCATCGACTACCGAGCCACCATCGGGCGCTTCTCTAGCGTCGATCAGCTGAAATCAGTGACTGGGATCGGGCCAAAAATATTCGATAAGCTTCGCTCACAAGTGACGGTCTAGCCATGAGCGTGAGCATAGATGGATACAACGCCAGGGAACAGGGGAGTCGTGACTGGCGCATGCTTATCGTCGCCGGAAGCGTATGGGGTTCCATGCTCGCCGCATATGAGATGCATGAACGGCTGCATCCACACGACGGTGTACGCGCGGCAGTGGGCAGCCAAACAGGAGACGGAGTACCGACATGGCTCGCACCGGTGATATTGGCCGCACTGGTGACCGGTTTGGTATTGGCATACTGCATGTATGCGGGTGGGCAGTCAGTCGCATGCAAGCAGGCGCTCCTACGTCATATTCGGCCTTGGCGCCACTGCCGGTCTGTCATGCGTACCGTGCAACGGCGGCCAGCAGCGGCGTTTATGCAGCACGGCCGATTGCGTGCTGCGCTCTGGGTTTTGGTCCTGATGTTCTCCAATGGAAGCGGTGTGCTTGCGGTGGCGCTTGACACCACGGTCCGTGAGCGCGATCCTGCCATCATCGCAGCCGATGCGCAGGACGCGGGCAGTGGGAGCATGCGGGTGGTGGCGCGCGTCGAAGCACCTGTGGTCGCTTCCAAATCACGGCAGGCGGACTGTCAGGCAAAGACCAGGCTGGAGCAGGTGGATGACGGCGTGCAGTCCAACAGTGCTATGCCGGCCACACTCTATATGAGCGGTGATGCGTGCACAACAGTGAGCTGGGGAGAACGTGTGGCGGTTTCCGGTTCGCTGCAACGGGCACAATATGGTGCCGAACCCATATGGATACGTGCCGACGACACTGCAGCAGTGCACGTGATACGTGAAGCTCCCTTGTGGCGCAGAGGAATCAACGCGATGCAACAGGCTTTCAGCGAAGCGTCATCCGGGCTTTCCCCGCAAGGCCGGGTGCTGGTGCCGGGGCTCACCATCGGTGTGCTGGGGCAGGACTTCATCGGCCGGACGGACGACAAACATGGTGAGTCGGTGAATGCTACGTTCGCGGCGATGCTGGAAGAGCATTTCAAAAGTTCGGGCATCATGCATCTCATGGCTGTTTCGGGAGGTCATTTTGCTCTGGTGCTGGGATTGGTGCGCCGCTGGTGTGCGCGCCTGTTGTTGCCCCGGGTGCTGGTGGCGTTGTGCTGCGCATGTGCGTACGGCATGTTGGCAATGATGGTGTATCCCTCGGATTCTGTACGGCGAGCCTTGATCATGGGGTTGGTGGAAGCATTGGCCACGGCGGTGGGGCGACGTTCGCAAACGGTGAGCGCATTGGGATTGACGGTCATCGCGGTGCTTTTCGCTGACCCTCCCATGGCGCGTAGTTTCGGTTTCGCGCTTTCCTGCGCGTCGGTATTGGGCATCTCGATGCTCGGGCAGCCGCTGGCGCGTCATCTTGGGAACATCATGCCTGCCGTGCTGGCAGAAGCGAGCGCCACCACGGTGGCGGCGCAATGTTTTTCCTTGCCGGTGCAGGTCATGATGACGCCTCAGGTGCCGTTGCTTTCGGTAGTGGCGAACCTGATTGTCGCCCCATTCGTTGATTTCGCCACAATGACGGGGTTGGCTTCCTTGGCTTGTGCATGGTGCTGCATGCCGTTGGGGTTCGCTCTGGCATGGGTGTCGAGCTGCGGTACGGCGGTCATGCAATGGTGTGCGGATACGGTAGGGGCTTCACAGATGGCGGTCGTCCCGTGGCCGGAGGGAGGCCGTGGAGCATTGCTGGTGCTGGCTTTGGAATGTGCGGTGGTGCTGTGGTGGAACGTGTGCATCAAGTGTGCTGCTATGTGCCGTGCCGTGATGCAGCGAAAGAAAACTGCGAACCTGCCGCTGGTAGGCGAATCCGCTTGGGAACCGTTCGACCCGCCTGCCGGTATGATCAAAACGGACAGCGGCAGGACACCGGTGATGAGTACGGCGAGGGACGGTACGGTTCCGACATCTGTACTGAGCGACGAAGTTTGGGATACCGGTGAGCGGCTGCATATAGGAGCGGTTGAAAAACTGAGAGGTTGGTGCGTGCAGACGCGCGTCATGCTTGAACAGAGAGGATGGGTGTCATGATGTCCACCGATGCGGCGAGATTGAGTAGTATGGCTCAACGACTTACCCTTACGAGATGCACCCTCATAGTGGGCGGTGACGACTACTTGGCTCACCAGGCCGTGCGCGACCTGCAGGATGCCGCATGCCGTGCACATCCCGAAGCGGAAGTCATGGAATTGGATGCTAGCCAAGCCGGACCCTACGATTTCGACGAGGCGGTGAGTCCCTCGCTGTTGAGTTCCAGCTCCATCGTGATTGTCCAGCATATGCAGGAAGCGAGCGTCGAACTCGTCGACGCCATGGTCTCCTACTGCACTGCAGGTGACGATGAAGGCACTGTGCTCATCATGCGTCACGACGGCGGGCCCAAAGGGCGCAAGCATATTGATCGCCTTGTCAAAGCCGGAGCTAAGAAAGAGCAGATTCCCGATCTTAAACGCGCCGATGCCAAACTCAACTTTGTGCTCGCACAGTTCGAGAGGCGCAACCGGCGTGTGGATCCGGCAGCCGCCCAGCAGCTCGTGGCGGTGCTGGGAGAACGTACGGGCGAACTTGCGGCCATGTGCGACCAGCTATGCTTTGATTTCGACGACGATCCCATCGGCATTGACCGGGTCAACCAATACCTTGACGCCAATCCGGAAGTCACCGGATTTGCCGTAGCTGACGCGGCGATCGCCGGCAATACAGCAGGTGCCATCGTCTCCATGCGTGCAGCCATCGAGCAAGGCATCGAACCGGTGGCGCTCGTGGGAGCGCTCGCCATGAAACTGCGCACCTTGGCAAAAGCCGCAGCGGTAAAGAACGGCAGTATCTCACAAGGTCAGGCAGGCATGGCGCCATGGATGCTGCGCAATGCCTCACGCCAGCTCAGTGGGTGGACCTCGGCAGGATTGTCGGCCTGCATCCAATCGCTGGCACAAGCCGACGAAGCCAGCAAAACCAACGGCGGAGACCCGGTATTTGCCTTGGAACGCACCATCGGCCTGATGGGCAGGAAAGGACGCGTAGCATGAACGGCATGGAAATAGAAGCAGCAGGCACCGCTGCCGACGAGGCAGAACAATCACTATCAGCGGCATATGAACAGGGGAAGGTGCGTGTGCAAGTGCCCACACGCGAATCCATGCACGCGTTAGGGAGACGTCTGGCACACCAGGTACGCGGCGGTGACGTACTCCTGCTCTCCGGTCCGCTCGGTGCAGGGAAAACCACCTTGGCGCAAGGGTTCGGAGCAGGATTGGGTATTGCAGAACCAATCGTCTCGCCCACGTTCACTATTGCAAGGGAGCTAAACGGAACGTTCCCCAACGGCGATCCCGCACATCTCGTGCATGTCGACGCCTACCGTCTCGGCGGCAACGATTACGCTCCGGGGCAAGACACCGCCGACCGCTTGCTCGACGAGCTTGAATCTCTCGGATTGGATGAAACGCTCGAAGACCCGGACGAACACACCGTCATCCTCATGGAATGGGGGGAGCAGATGGTCTCGGCGCTCGCACCCGAACGCCTCGAGGTGCATATCGAACGTCCCGCAACGGTGCGTCCACAAGAGTCCTCTGAAGAAGCGCTGACCAGTGACGGCACCAGAGTGGTGGAGATGCGACCGGTCGGCGATCGTTGGATGCGGCGTATGGAAGAACAGCATACATTGCAGGCGTAACCTTAAGCATAACGGTTCGAAGACGGCGATACAGTAACAGGAGCATGCGTTCAAGAGATATGGCGCATGGGGGATGGAGGAGACATTGGCACACACACTCGTGATCGATACGTCGTACGGCTCGACAGTGGGCATAGTAGGGTATGAGCCGGTAGTGCAAACCGATTCGCGCACGCACGTCGAACGATTGCAAGCCAACATCGGCATGGCAGTCAGCCAGGCCGGCCTGACATCGGCCGACATCGATGCCATCATCGTGGGTGTGGGCCCGGCCCCGTTCACCGGTCTGCGTGCCGGACTGGTCACCGCCAAAGCACTGGCCTATGCCACAGGAGCGGCATTGATAGGGCAGGATGCGCTCGCGCCACAAGCGCTGATGCTGCAACTGGCATGTATCGATGCCGAATTTGCTGCGAAGCACAATGCACTCACGGAGCTGCACGCCAGCGCAATCAACGAGCGGAACCTGCCTGACGCACCGGTTCATGTGACGTTGGCGGTGAACGATGCGAGACGCAAGCAACTGTACTTCGCCCTCTACGGTGATGCAGATGCAGATGCAGCCCAAACCCAACACGCTCTGATGTCCGAATCACGGCCACTTGCGGCTCCCGTCACACTGATGGATATGGACATCGACTACCCGGATGCCATCGTTCAACGGGTCAACGAACGTGTGAAGGCACTCTCCGAACAGTTGGGAACAGCAGTGGTGGTGGATATTGCCGGCCATGGCACCGGCTCTTACGCTTCTGCTTGGGAAGGCATGAACGCTTTGGGAACCGTTGTGGACCACTCGGTGTTTGACCTGGGGGCGGACGGTCTGGAACTCGTCGCACGCTGCGCACAACATGACCGAGGACAGAACAACGATAATGACGATGCGCAAGCCGTGGAACCGCTCTATCTGCGCCGTCCCGATGTTTCCGTACCAAACCCGCTCAAACACGTACTGCACCACGACGGCGCCACCAGAGGTGAGCAATGATCACTCCTCTCGAATCGTTGGAACGCACCTGGGTGGAACGCGAAATGGCGCGGCTGGAGAGTGAGCTGTTCGGCATTGGAGCATGGAGCGAAACCGCCGTGGCACAAGAGCTGAGCGCACCTGCACGAACGTATCTGTTCGATGTGGACGGGAGCGAACTGCGCGGATATGCCGGCTTCTGGTATGACGGCGACGATGCGGAGATCATGACCATAGGAGTCAAACAGTCCGCGCAACGGCAGGGTGTTGCATCCCGGCTGATGAGTCACCTCATAGAAGACGCACAGCGGCAAGGCGCGCGACGCATGCTGCTCGAAGTGCGTGTCGACAACAATTCCGCCATCGGCCTGTACCAAAAGTTCGGATTCCGCACGCTTGGCCTGCGCAAACGGTACTACCAGCCGCAAGGCATCGACGCCTACACCATGAGTCTCGATCTACAGCCGCACATCGCCGGTTTCGCTTCAGCAACGGCTGCACAGCCCGCGCACGCCACACCGCTGGGGCAATCGGCAGACAATCATACGAAACCAATACAAGACACCGCGGGCGGCCTTACTGAAAGCACTCCTGCCACCGACATGACAGAGCCCGCTAACGGTGACAACACCACCGAACCGAAACAACGAGAAAGCAGAACAACACGATGAGTGAACCAATCGTACTGGGCATCGAATCCACCTGCGATGAAACCGCAGCCGCCGTTGTACAAGGCCGCACGCTGCTCTCCAACCAAGTCGCCTCATCCATGGAAGAACACGCCAGATACGGCGGGGTGATTCCGGAAATCGCCTCACGAGCCCACGCGGAAGCCTTCGTGCCGGTAGTATCCAAAGCGCTCGCCGACGCCAATATGGAACTCAGCGATATCGACGCCATAGCGGTCTCCGCAGGCCCTGGGCTGGCTGGATGCCTGGCGGTGGGAGTTTCGGGCGCCAAGGCGCTCGCCTGGGCTGCCAACAAGCCGATTTACGGCGTCAACCACGTCATCGGGCACATTGCAGTCACCCAGCTTCAGTTCGGTTCTTTCCCGCCGGACACGTTAGCCCTCATCGTTTCAGGCGGTCACACCTCGCTGCTGCATGTGCAGGACGTGGCTCGGCACGTGGACGTGGTCGGCACCACGCTTGACGACGCCGCAGGGGAGTGCTTCGACAAAGTGGCGCGCCTGCTGGGCTTCCCCTACCCGGGCGGCCCTCACATCGACCGGCATGCCCGGCTTGGCGACCCGCACGCGCTCAAGGTGCCGCAAGGGCTCACCCAAGGGCGTTCCGGTAAGGAGCACCCGTATGATTTCAGTTTCTCGGGCGTCAAGACCGCAGTGGCTCGCTGGGTTGAGGGACGACGAGACCAGGGGCTGGATGTGCCGGTGGATGACGTGTGCGCATCCCTTGCCGACTCGGTGGCCAGCGTTCTGGCTAGCAAGGCGATGAAAGGGTGCGAAGAGTACGGTTCGAACACGCTGATTGTTGGCGGAGGGTTCTCGGCGAATTCGCAGCTGCGCGCAAAACTGCTCGAAGAAGGGGAGCGGCATGGGGTGCAGGTGCGTATTCCGGAACTCAAGCTGTGCACCGACAATGGTGCGATGGTGGCCATGCTCGGCTCGAACCTGGTGGAGGCCGGGGTGAAGCCGTCCAATCCTGATTTTTCCATTGATTCGGCGATGCCGATGAACGTAGTGAGCGTCTGAGTGAATGGTTCGATGAACGTTAGGCTTGGTGCGACACGCCAGAGTTGGCATTTGGAGTGAAGTCATGTAGTATCTATGTCTTGTGCGGTGGTGATAACAACGCACAGCAGGACATTCCCGCATAGCTCAGTTGGCAGAGCGTCTGACTGTTAATCAGAATGTCGCTGGTTCAAGCCCAGCTGCGGGAGCCGATAAACGGCGGAAATCCAAGGTTTAAGCCTTTCGGATTTCCGCCGTTTCTTTATCCCAGACAGGATTGGACACGATCGTGCAATCTCAGTTAGATTTGGAGCTATAGGAACTGAACGCGGTGTTTTAGAATCCAGATCTATAGGAACTGAACGTGTTGCTTTAGCTCTCATAGACGATATCGTTCCGGCTTGCGGCAAACCTGCAATACTTCTGAACCGGCGAATAGAGTAGACGGTGTAAACGAGACGGACGAATTCTGCGGTGGCTATGAAAAACGATGACAAGCATGTGCTGATGGCGTTCAAGGCGGCGTTCCCGTACACCGTACCCATTTTTGCTGGGTTCTGGTTTTTGGGAATCACCTACGGTGTATATATGCATTCATTGGGATTTTCATGGGTATATCCCACAGTGATGGCTGCTGTTATTTTCGGAGGCTCCCTAGAATTTGTGGTGGCCGACATGCTGCCTCTGGCATTTGACCCGCTCACCGCGCTTATCGTGGCGTTCATCGTGCAGGCACGGCACCTGTTCTACGGTATTTCCATGCTTAAGAAATTCTCCGGAACCGGATGGATGAAACCGTACCTTATCTTTGGCATGTGCGACGAAACCTTCTCGATTCTCTACACCACGGACCCACCCAAAGGCATAGACCGCCGTTGGTTTATGTTCTTCGTCACGCTGCTCAATCAAGTGTATTGGGTTTCCGGTGCCGCCATCGGCGGTCTGGTAGGCGGCATGCTGCACGTCCAGATTCGAGGGCTTTCGTTCGTTATGACGGCTCTGTTCACCGTGATTTTCATCAATCAATGGCAAACCGACAAACATCACGCCAGCGCCTTCATCGGTGGGGTTGTCTCGATTGCATGCCTGGCGGCGTTCGGCGCGGACTCGTTCATGCTGCCGATATTGGTCGGTCTGCTGGTGGTCTTCACCGTGCTGAGGGCTCCGATGGAGCAGAAGGGATGGTTGGATTGATGGGGGAGAAGCAGTGCGAGCGGATGATAAAGGCGGCAAGAAGACGGGCGATGGCTTGAGCGGCATCGAGCAACACCGGATTAAACAGTATCGGATTGAGCAACACCGGATTGATCAGAATCGGACTAAGCAACATCAGATCGAGCAACATTGGAAAGGATGTTCGGCATGACTGTAGCACAACAAATCATTACGATCGCCCTATGCGCACTAGGCACGATGGCAACGCGTTTCCTGCCGTTCCTGCTGTTCGGCGGCAAGAAACCTGTGCCCTCGTACGTCACCTACCTAGGCCGTGCCCTCCCTGCCGCTGTTTTTGCGATGCTGGTCGTCTACTGCCTGCGCAACGTCGACTTCCTCTCCGGTACGCATGGTCTGCCCGAGCTGATCGGCATCGCCGTGACCGCAGGGCTGCACCTGTGGAAGCGCAACATGCTCGTCTCAATCGCCGGCGGTACGGCAGTGTACATGGTGCTGTTGGCGGTGGTGTGAGGAGGGGAAAGAATATGATACTTGATAGGATATGTGCTGGGTAGTGTCACAATTTTGAGATGGGGTTTCGTGAACGAGATGTGGGGACTTGTTTTACAGTGTATTCAGACAGCTTCCGGTGTAGTCACTGCAATCACCGCAGTCCTTTCTGCGATTGGCGCCGGCATCGCGTACAAAAATCATAATCAGGAGCGTAGTCTGATTGCAGACTTGAACTCTGTTATTCCCAGTGCATCTGGGAAAGTGTCAAATATTGTAGAGGGCGAGAAACGGGATGCAGAGAACGAATATGCGCTTTTATTGTTGCGTAAGCATTTTGCACGATATGTAAAGGAGCGTGTTTCTATTAAAAATTCGAAAGAAAGCGAAGGATTTAAGCTCACAGGAGGCTTTCAATTTAGGGATCGGCTGTTTCAATGGCTGTTTGAAATTCCTAGTTTGATTGTTATCTTCGTAAAGTCTCTTATGCTTCTGGGGTATATCCTGCTCACATTTTCAGGAAAATTTCCGGTGGAGTATTTGGAGAGAGAACTTTCGTCGGAAAGAATTGTATCGACTCTATCGGTGCTTTTACTTCCTGTTGTGCTGATTGGAATAGGTTCAAGTTTTCGAATGCTGAATGTATATATCTGGAGAAGTAGGCTTATCAAGGTTGGCTACAATAAGTATATTAAGCCTGAATTTCTCAGGGTACAGCAACAATCAAGCAATTATGAACTTGTGTCAGGAGCTTATTGCCAATTACGCGAGAGTTTTAGCATGCTAGTGAATAGTTCAAAAATAGGGCAGCACGCGGGGGTTCGTGGAGGAATAGCTGCTGTATGTTTTGTCGGAGTATTTTATATTTGGGAAGTTAGTACTCTTTTTATCAAGTTATTTGTTCAATCAGATGATTTAGCACGAGTTTTTATACAACTCATATCAGGTACTCTTAGATTAACATGGGTGATGAGTCTACTATTCGCTGACGTTATCTGCCTAATTCAGTATGCAACTCGGAAACGTGAATTGGACTAGGAGACGTTGCATAGGTATGGCATGTAGTTCGAAAGATGATGTGAACATCTTGGTTTTCTGATGAGGATGTCGTCCTGTCTCGTTAGTGTCTTTCCTGATTAGTCTAGAGCGTATTTGTACTCTTCGCGTTGGAGGGCTATGTTAGGTGAGCTCCATTTGCGGTTTCCATATTATTTATATCATCTTCATTGAACCTGGGGATTAAGGCATTCCGAATAACGATAATATAGTGTTATGGATACTTTACAAGACACACCGGTCTACATTCTCGGTGCAGGTTTTTCAAAGGCAATAAATGATTCTATGCCTTTAATGAACGAGCTTGGTGAGGCAGTTGCCGCTAAATTCAGAGAAAAGACGGGTCGAGAAGTCGGGTATCAGCATGGGCAGTCTTTTGAAGCGTGGCTTTCTTTAGCTTCGGTAGATATGCCGTTTATGAAGAGTTATGAGAATCTTCAGCGTGCAGCGGATGCAGAGTTTTTGGTGTCCTTGATAGCTGAGGAGCTCGATAAGGTTATCGGCGACGGAGATTCCTTTAAGCTTCCTCTTTGGTTGTGTCAACTTATAGATGTGTGGAATGTGGAGCATGCGAAGGTTATAACGTTCAATTATGATATTTTGCTCGAACAGGCCATTAATAGAGTTCGGCCTCTTATTGTCGAGAGCAACCAAGTAACTGCAATGTGCGCTGACCAGTTGGTTTTTCCTAGGCCGAATGCCGAAAGAGATGGCTCGGCCATTGGTTTTGATACTGAAGCTCCCTTTTTGGAATCTATGCAAATTCTGAAATTGCATGGTTCATTAAACTGGTACTGGGCTGCAGATGATGCATTGGGTTCTTCTTTGAGAAGGGTTCCTGTCAGAAATTTGGGTGTAACGGAAGATTATTCGGTTCAAGGACTAGACAGGTTTCTTATTCCTCCGGTTTCCGAAAAATCTAAGTACTATCATCCATATCTAACTCGTTCCCTATGGAGGGATGCGTATGATGCGATTAGAAATGCCTCATCGATTACATTGATGGGGTATTCTCTTCCGAAAACAGATTCGGTTACGGTGGATTTGCTATCCGCTGTAGATCCGACCAATGCGTCGCTTAACACAGTTGATTTAAATCCAACTAAGGGCAATAAAGACTCGTTAAGTAAACGAGCGAGGCGTGCTACAGGTATTAATCGATCAAAGACGCGTGAATATGGTGGGCGTAAGTGTTTTGAACATTTCGTTAACGAACGTGTGAAGAGACTGGCAAGCAATTTACCATTGAAGGAGTTGTTGAGTGGGAATTCTTATTCCGGCGTACTGTTGATGGCGCACGATGCTCAATTATCTGCTTACCCGCGGTTTAAAACCCTTAAGATTCAGGATTCAAAGTTAGTTCCAGGAGATTACGTCGATCCCGGTAATATCAGTGCAATCTCTCCTGGGGACAGTATTTATGACGGGAATAGTGAGGAGCGTTATTATGAAAGCGACGAGTTGCTTGATGTCGAACGCGCCGATAGAATTCTGCAACAGAAAGGGCCTATCGTAATTACTCGTCCAGATTCAGTTGGGAAGAGAGTTCATAAATATAGCGCAATAGGTGCTCAAGCTGTTCCTGTTGGTAATCCTAGGGACATTGCTCTCCAAGTGACACAGATAGGTTAGTCGCAGTTGCAATGCCTCTTCGAATATGTCCGTGCTGTATTCCTCGTACGGAAGATCGAGGACGATGGGGTTGACCGCGTTGCTGCTCATGAATGCCATTGTAGAAGCGTATATTCACAAACATGATTAGCGAATCCACTTTGCAAGACCTACGTGATTTCGTCGCAGAGCGTGGCTGGGGTAAGTACAACACTCCCGACGCTTTGGCGCGCTCCATCAGCATCGAGTCCGGCGAGCTGCTCGAGTGCTTCCAGTGGGCCCCGGATGCCGCAGACCCCGACACGGAGCACGTCAAGGAGGAACTCGCCGACGTCCTCATCTACTGCATCGACCTAGCCGACGCCTACGGCTGGGACCTGGACGACGTAATCCTCAGCAAACTCGCCAAGAACAAAGTCAAGTACCCAGCAAAGGCCGTCAAAGGCAGCTTCGGCCAGTACCGAGAGTTGCACGGGGATGCTCGATAGACAGTTAGCTTATCTTTTCAAGCCCAACAAATAACCAAACACAGTCCGCCACATATTGTGGCTGGACACACCGCATGCGCTGTAGTATGCTGGAGCGTATGCGCATTATCATCCACGCTCACGCCCTTGCTCACGGTCTCACGCCAGGGCAAGTGCAAGAGGCATTTGAGACCGGCTCGAACGGGGCGACTATACGCTACCGCGACCGCGCCAGCGAGCCGCAGCGATGGGCGACCGTAGGCTTCGACGCGCAGGGGCGGGCCATTGAACTTGTGTTTATCAGAGGCAACGACAACGCAGTGCTCATCATCCACGCGAATTATCTGACGCAAGGGTTTGCAGGCGAAATACGAACAGGAAGGAAATGAACATGAACAAGGAGCAATTTATTGCGGACAACGGCACGGTCGTTACCGAGGAAATGATTGACCAATGGGCGCAGGAAGCCGAAGCGGGGTTCCCGGGTGCCACCATAACCCCGTTCAAGGGGCGAGCCTGGGAAGTCGAAACGGAGCCGCTCAAACCGCGAACCATCCGCGTGAGCGACACACTCTGGAACCTCATCAAGAAGGATGCGGCCGCGGAGCACACCAGCGTCAGCGACTGGACCCGCCAAGCCCTCACCAACGCCGTAGCCGCACGGTGACCTATTTCTCATACGTGAAGCAACCCCGGGCATAGGGAGGTCAACGTGGTGATTGAGGGTCGTTTGAGTCGAATTTCGCTATAACTCGAAAACCTCTATTAGGGCCTGCTCCAGCCTGCCGGTTTTCGCGGGTTGGAGCGTGTCGCAGAGTTTGATGTTGTCCGTTTCGATGCGTATTTCGCTGCTAAACCCGAGGATATAGCGCCGGCAGATCTGGTAGATGATTTCCGTGGGCGCGCAGCCGTACACCTGCTCGGCGAAGATATGGTTCAGCCGCGCCGCGTCGTTCGGGTAAAGCGCTCGCATGCGGCGGCTACGGAACAGGCGCCGCACGATTTCAGCAACATACATGCCGGATTTCATGTACAGATCAGCAAAAGTGGCGTCCGGATTGTCAAAACACCTCGGGTTCTCCCGTTCCAGCCGGTCCACCATGTCATTGACAACGGCCCGAGGCGTAAAGATTTGATTCGTCCTCTGCGGCGGAATGTAGTCGAAAATGTCTTCGCTGTGTAGCAAACCAGCCAGCCAGTGCTCTTTGGCATGAAAGTCGCTGCTACGCAGCTAAGACTGTACCTAAGTGCAGCTCCTAAACTCCGGCATCACGCAACTCCACGGATACGCCATAAACCAGAGCCCCTGCCAGGTGTCCAAGTATTCCACCGCACCCTGAGAGCGTGCCTATTTTCAGATGGTTCCGGATTAGGTGTGTAGTCTATTCTAATCCATTCCCAAAAGGTATATAGACAAGCGGCACGAGTGATTTATCGTTTTGGAGATTTTTCATCTCATTATCGAAGAAGATGTCTGGCTTCAGCTGATTGAGTATCGGTGTTTTGTCGAGTCCGCCGAGGAAGAACGCGTCATCTACCGTTAATCCCCAATGTTCCAGCGTGCGAACGGCCCTTTCGCTCGCGTAGCCATTTCGTGCAGTGACTAGTGATATTCTCAGGTCAAGATCTATCCCGGTGTTGCTTCGCGCAGCTTTCTGTAACTTGTTCAGACCTCGAAGCAGTGGGGCTAGTGGTCCGAGCTCTATAGGCTGTTTGGCTAGTTCCTTCTCGGATTGTTGATAATCGGCAAGTGCGCTATTGGGGTTCGATTCCTGCATCTCGGCAAACTTTCTGTCCGCGGAGTCGCCTGCAAGCACGCCATCAAAATCGAAGGCCACGCATAAATCATGAATAGCGGCAGGAGGGATATTTTCTTTCGGGAGAACGTATCCGGCAGTGTCTCCATTTGACATTGCAGCTTCCACATCATCGGCATTCCCAGAAAGGAACAATGACATGTTGAGAACTTTCATAAACTCCGAGGAAGCCTTTCCACTTCGGAATATGGCTCGTGAAATTCCCAGATTGTGATGCTCGATGCTCTTCATTACACGAAGCCCTGTTTGTGGACTGTTTCGTGACATCACGATAACCTCCACGCCACCAGTATCGCTATCTTGGAAGAATTGGTTGAATTCCAGCAGGCGCGAGATAAAGGGGAATGCAGGCCCTTCTGATAAGGGCTCTTCACTGTGTTCATTTTGGTAGTCCGCGTAAGCTTTAACGCCTTGCTCTCTATACACCTTATCGCTCTCAGAAAGGTCGAATAGAGCACTGGAGGCGATTCCTATGACCAGGTCTTTTTGCTTCAGTTTTTCTTCTGTCTGTTGCTCCATTGCCATTCCTTATTCCGTGAATTTACCAGCTGATATTCGTATGTTATCATTGCAACTCCTTCACCTTATCGAGCAGGTGCGCGTAGGTATCCACCTTCTCGTAGTGGACATCTTCGGCGAGGTGGAGCTTGTTGAAGAGCTGGTCGGCGCACTTGATCTTGCTGTCTTCGATGGCGCGTAACTGGAAAGTGTCCATCGAGCCTTTGGTCTCGGCGACGAAGTACAGGTGCTTGAGGCCGTTTCCTTCACGGAAAGCCACCGCCCAGTCTGGCGCGTAGCCGCCGACTGGTGTGGGAATCTGGAAGCCGCGCGGGAGCTTGGCGTAGACCGCCACTTCCTCTGCAGCATCGAGATTCTCTGCGAAACGGCGTTCCACGCTTTCGTGCGCGCTGCCGTCAGGGAAGACCCAGTCCTGCACGCACTTGTCGGCTCGGTAGGCGTCGGTCTCGTAGTGAACGCCGCTGTTGCGAGTGAAGATGTCGGATTCGTATTCGCCTTCGATGCGGTCGTAGCTGATGTGGTCCACCACCATCGCTGCCTTCTGCTCGATGATGATCTTACCGACTCTCGCGATGAATTGTTCAGGATTGTCACGGAACATGAGGAACTTGCCGCGGTTGATTGACTTCAGAATCTGCGCTGCGCATTTGCGAGTGATGAGTGCAGCTTGTGAGATTTCGCCGAGCAGGTCATAAGTGACGCCGTTTGCGGCATCGACTTCCAGATTAGAAGTTCGTGTCTCGCTTCGTTCGAAATGTGTGCCAGCCGCTAGTTCAATGCGAGAGCCTGTTTCTCTTTGAGTGCCCTTCGTTACGGTATACGACAGTTTGGATACAGTCAGCGTTGAGTTGATTGCTTGGACTGCGTTACGAATCAGTTCAGCATCGTCAAAATCCACAGTATAGGCATATTTGTGGTTGATTCGCTTCCACAGGTCTTGGAACTCTTTCTTCTCCCAGTTGTCGTTCAAAGGATTCTGCTCGATTTGGCTTTTCAGAGCATTGCCGATGAACATCGACGTGATGCCTTCCAATACGGAGTTCATAACCAGACTGATGGCAGGTGCCTTTTCCTGCAGCTCGTCAGGCAGCGTAGCAATGGACTCTTTCGTGAAGCCTTCGTCTTTGTATTTAGCGGTTGGCTTACCGTCGCGCCCGAGCAAGCCACAGAATATCAGCGAATAGATGATATCTGATGCTTCGTGTTCATTGAACGTGATGTCAGGTTCTCCAGCATGTTCGGGCCCAAGATTTTCGGCCGGGATACATACATGTGTCAGAAGAGCATTATCGATGACGGCCGGGCGCTCGCGGAGTTTAGAAGTCATGTCTTTCTGCAAAGTTTGGGCAAACTTCTCGTAGCTTTCGGAGGCGATGACGGTGAGCAGATTAACCTGCTGGACCAATCCGTCTCCGAGAACTGTCGCGTCTTGGCGCACGCCGTCCTTGTTCACGCACAGGCGCAGACCGCGACCTACCTCCTGGCGTTTGCCGACTTCGTTGTCCGAGTGCTTGAGGGTGCAGATTTGAAACACGTTGGGGTTGTCCCAACCTTCACGGAGCGCCGAGTGGCTGAAGATGAATCGCGTTGGTTCGTTGAGGCTGAGCAGCTGCTCCTTGTTCTTGAGGATGAGGTCATATGCGCTGGTATCGTCGCTTTCGTCTGAGTTCCGCGAAGTTTTTGAGTCGATGGAGTGGCCTTTCTTGTCGATGCTGAAGTACCCCTGATGCACGTCTTTGCCCCAAGTGTGGCGCAGGAAGTCATGGTATCCATGTCCGTCGTCCAAGCGCCCGTCGAGGAACCTGGAAACGCACCTGTCATATTCTTCCTCGAAGATGTTCGCGTACTCGCCGTTGACTGCTTCGCCATTATCGTCGTACTGGCGGTACTTGTTGACATGATCGATGAAGAAGAGGCTCAGGCATTTGATGCCTCGTGCCCGCAGCTGTTCTTCTTTGTTGAGGTGGGAGAGAATAGTCTCGCGTATCTGGATACGGCGAAGGTCTTCCTCCGTCCCGTCGTTGAGTACTTGGCCTTTTTGGAGCGTCTCCCCGTTCATGAAGCGTACGTATCCGAGCTGGTCGTCCTGATCTGGAACGATGCCGTCCGGGGCGATTACCCAGCCATCGCGGTATGCTTCCAATTCGCCTGAAGCGGTGTAGAGATTGTCGTTTTCATCGAACGTGCTGATGCCGGTGGTTACAGAGCCTGAAGAGGAAAGCTTCTTGTATTCGATACGGGCTTGCGGTGGCCTATTCTTGCTGACGATGATGTCTTGGAGGTAGAGGTATCCGTCGGTGCCGCGCATATTGTTCAGCTCGAAGCCTTTGACTTCGATGCGTTTGACCAAGTGTTGGTTATAAGCATCAAGAGAGTCGAGAGAATAGATGATATTGTGCGGGTTGTCATGGGTTGCGGAGTAGTCGAGCATGAACAGAGGCTTGAACCGTTTGAGGCCTTTAAGGGTCGCGCTACCGCTGAGTTTTTGAGGTTCGTCGCGAATGATGATGGGACGTACTGCGGCGATGACGTCGATAGGCTTGCGTGATCCGAACTCATCGCGCTCGGAGAAGATGATGCGGGATTGCTTGTTGTGGGCATCTTCCTTCATGGACGTATTGAACGCTTGCATGTTGATAATCATGACTGAGATATCTTGGGACTGGGCATATTTGTCAAGCTCATTGAGATTGTTGGAATCGTAGATGAACCAGTTGAGTTTCTTCTCGTAGCCCTCGGTGCCGTCTTGCCCGGACGTGTAGAAGTAATCTTGCGTCGTGTCCAGTGATTTGGCCACGCCTTCGCGGATAGCAATGGACGGGACCACGATGATGAACTTCGTCCAGCCGTATCGGCGGTTGAGTTCGAACATGGTCTTCGTGTAGACGAATGTCTTGCCTGTTCCGGTCTCCATCTCGACCTTGAGTGTCGCGGCACCCAGATTCTGGTCGGCCTTTTCTTCTCCGAGTTGCTGCGATTCGACCAAGTTGCTATGACGTTGTATCCCCTGAATGTTCTGTAACAGCTGTTCGGCATTCAGCTGCACGTCGGCATTGTGGTATCCGGTGTCGTCATCCAAATCCGAACCTGTAAAGAGGGAAGTTCCGCGGTTTGCGGCATCTTGAAGAACATCGGCTTTCTGCGTGCCGACGTCTCGGATATAACTGACCGGCGCCTGCTTGGGCTGGCCCTCGAATGCATCACATACGGCGTTGGCAGCGTCGGTCTGGTATTGGTACTGAGAGAACTGGAATTTCATAGCACTGTGTCTTTCAGATGATGCGAATCTTGGTCTGACCGTCAATGGCATTGGCGGTCTGCTTGAAGATTTCCGCGAAGTTCGTGCGAGCGGCGCTGTTGGGCAGGCTCTTTTCGGCCACGACTACGTACGAAGGACGAGGCTCTTGATTCGCCATCGCGCGAATGAGCGATTCGGGAATGTCCGCGTCGAAACATGCCAGCAGCTGCCCACCGTTTACGCTGTACACAGTGTATCCAGCAAACTCTTCGCTTTGCAATGTTTCGATGGAGGAATCATAACCGAGCTGGAAGGTCGGCAACGCTTCAAAGAGCAGGTCAAGCGACGAGCGCTCGCCTTTAGTGTTGTCTACATCTAGGTCAAGCGTATCCTGCGAGTATTGGTTCGGTTCCTTATGCAGCTCCGCGTAATTCGAAGAGTCCACACGAAGCACGCGAAAACCGATATCTGGTACTTGCTGAGGTTCGCCGTCTAACGATGGCTGTGCACTCTTCTTTTCAATCTCAGCTTTAATCTTCTCGCCGGCACGTCTAATGCGTTCTTCGCCAATTTCACAAATGTTTGTATATTCTCCGCTGGTCTTCTCGGGAAGCTGTACAAGAATAAATGGTCGAGAGCCACCATCTTCGGCATTCTTTTTTATCACAGCATGAGCTGTTGTCGCTGAGCCCGAGAAAAAGTCGAGCACTAAATCATCATCGGAAGTGATTATTTGCAGAATTTTCTTCACGAGCCCGACAGGCTTGGGATTGTCGAATATGCTTTTGCCGAGTAATTCTTTCAGAGTGTTGCTGGCTTTCTTATTCCCCTCGATGTCGTTCCAATAATTAGATACTTGTTTTGTGCGGTTTTCCAGATAGTATTTTATGTAAGGTTTGTAATTTCCGTCCGGGTCCTGTTTCCATACAACGTAGTCTTCCATGTCCCATTTGGTGAATTGTTCTCGTGACCCCCTCCAGCGACTTTCATAGCCGCCTGGACCTATTGGATAAACAGTTGAGCCGTCTGGCGCGGTTAAGGAATAATAGAGATTCGGCCTATTCTCGCGCCTATCGTTCGAACCTGTCTTGCGAAATTGCAAAATACTATAGCGACCGTGTTCGTCAGACATGTTGAATCGGGCAATGTCTTTCTCTGATAGCGGTAGACCATGCAAGATTACAGCTGTCTTATGGTTTGCGTATAGCAAGAGGTAGTCTATGCTGCTCCCAATATCTTTTGCATCTTGCCCGGTAGTAGTGCCTTTTGAGATTGCGATGCGGCCGACAAAATTATCTTCACCAAAAGTGAGGTCAAGTATTTTCTTAAGATTATCGAGCTCATTATCATCTATGCTTACGGCGATGATGCCATCGTGAGTCAATAAATCTCTTGCGAGCAGTAGTCGGGGATAAATCATCGAACACCAGTCAGAGTGGAACCGTCCGTTGCTCTCTGGGTTAGGAACTAGCTGTCTGCCTTCTTCGTCATAATCGCCGCTCTCGGCTCGGT
This sequence comes from Bifidobacterium sp. ESL1130, assembly GCF_058507935.1. Taxonomy (NCBI): domain Bacteria; kingdom Bacillati; phylum Actinomycetota; class Actinomycetes; order Bifidobacteriales; family Bifidobacteriaceae; genus Bifidobacterium; species Bifidobacterium sp. ESL1130. The sequence goes on from NZ_CP196379.1 coordinate 1,003,922, forward strand.
CTTCATCGGCGCTCTTGGAGAAGTGGTCGTTGTATATGAAGTCATGGCCAGTGTTGTATGGCGGATCGATGTAAATGAGTTTGACTTTGCCGGCATAAGTTTCGCGAAGAATCTTCAAGGCATCGAGGTTGTCGCCTTCGATGTAGAGATTCTTGGTGGTGTCCCAATCCTTGCTGCGTTCTTTGACTGGGCGCAGCGTTTTGGCAATAGACGTGCGAGCTTCCGCTTTGGCTGCCTGCTTGCCGGGCCAAGTGAACTGATAGCGCTCGCGCTTGCCTTCGACCACGTCGCCCAAGTCTTCGCGTAGCGCATCGAAATCGATGGTCTGTTTGGTTTCGCCGGTTTTCGGATCCTGAACTTCGGTGGCTACATCAGGGAAGAGCTCGATGAGCTTCTGAATATTCTCATCGGTGAGATTCGGTGTGGAAGCGCTGATATGCTTGATGTCGCTCATTGCTCTGCTCCTTGTAGTTCCTTGAGTTCTGCTTCGACCTGTTGAATCTTGGGCCAAAGCTCATTGCGTTTGGCGATCTGATCCGTTTTGGCGTGTGCCTTGCTTAGCCGTTCTTTTTCTGTTATAAGCTCCATTATCCGCTTGCGACGCACAATCCGGCGGTCGACGTGTTCCGGTCGAGCGTTGTGGAAGATGACCTGCGAACACAGCGAATCCCATGCAACGTCGAGATTGTTTCCTTGAAGCGACAGCCGAATTGCAGCAGCGGGGGTGGTTGTTCCAGTGTATAAATCTGCGAATGCCAGACCCTCAGCAACGTTCGCATTCCGAAATACCGCAAGAGTGCATTCGTTGCCGAATACGCAGACGAAGAATACATGGCTTGTGTGATTCGATACGTCGTCGCGGGTTCTGGCGATATGATCCATGACTTCAAGCGGCAGAGAGTCGGTCTTCATAAGCAGGCCGATGACTTCAATTTCTTGTGTCGTTTTCCCGCTCGCGATTCCGGTCTTTGCCTCTTGAATCACGGCAAGCATGGTGATGGTGTCGATGTCGTCAACGAAATGCCTGCGTAGACGTTTGGAGACGTGGGTGTTGTTGTAGAACTCTTCCTTCGTGAGATTCGCCCTGTTGCTCGGCACGGTTGTAGTACTTGGCAAGCCAAGAGTCAGAGCCGTTACCGACCCACATGAAGCTGCGCTATATATCATCATTCGCCGTCCTCCGGCTTCACCACAAGGAAGCAGATGAGTTCGAAATCATCGAGACCTTGCACGCCGGCATCCAGGAAGCTTGTGGTACCGCTGGAGAAGAAGCTGTTTTGCGCCGACTGAGCGTCCTGCTCAATGATGCTGCTTATAGCCATGTCGAGTAGATTTGAGGCTTTGCGCATGTCTTTGCCATTGTTTGTCTCGCGGTTGTATATCTTGCAAAGGTCGTTGTCCGGCGCGGTTTTCCCCTTGCACAACGAACGCATGAGGTCCAAGCAGGCTTTCGGTTCAAGGTAGGTGTGTAGAATCTCGCCATTGCTTTTTACATAGACAAGATAGAAGGGGTAGATGCGGTTTTTGTCCGCTTTCGATTTCTTCTGGTTCAGTTCTTTGTTGATGTTGCGGAGCACGAACAGGATTCCAGGTTCTTCTCCGCGAACAACAGCATTGATGCCGGTAGGTGTGTGTTCGATGTTGGGATTGTTTTTGTGGTACTCAACCAAGTCCATGCGAAACTCGTTGAGTCCCAGATCGGTGATGCTGATACCACCATCCACGTCTTCAAGGTCTGGCACTTCGTCCTGCATCTGCTGAAGCTGCTTAGCGCGATACTCTAGGTCGCCATTTTCGTCTTTGTTGATGAGGTCGTCATCGCCGGTGCTTGTCATGACTGCGATGCGCATGCGGGCTTCTACGCGCTCCTTGAGTTTCAGATAGCTGTCAAGCTTGATGTTCGGCCAGAAATTGACCAGTTGGATGCGGTCATTTTTTGAGCCGATACGGTCGATACGACCGAACCGCTGAATGATACGAACAGGGTTCCAGTGGATGTCGTAGTCGACCATCATGTCGCAGTCCTGCAGGTTCTGCCCCTCGGAGATGCAGTCTGTGGCGATGAGAATGTCGATGTTGCAATCCTCCAAGTGTGGGGCGACTACGTTGCGTTCCTTGGAGACGGGGGAGAAGCAGGTGAGAATGTTCGTCATGTCGCCGCCGACTCGCTTGATGGCGCACTGCCCGGCTCTGGTTCCGGTTATCTCCGCAGCCTGAAGACCAAGGTTCTGAGCGTATTGACGGACATTATCGTACAGGTAGTCGGCAGTGTCTGCAAATGCGGTAAAGATGAGGATCTTCTTGTTGCCGGCGTTGATGGGGTTGACCTGCTTGTCTTTGATGATGCTGAAGAGCTCTTGGAGCTTGGCATCATGGGCCGGGTCGATATCGGTAATCATCTTGAGAAGGTTGTCAATTATCTTAATGTCAGCCTGGATGAGATCGCGCCAGGACTTCCAATCCATATCGGCGATGGCAAACTGTCTTTTACCGCTGGTGGTGAAGTCAAGGTCGTCGGTCATCTCAACATCGTCCTGATCCAGATCAAGGGCTTCGCCGAGCTGCTGCGATACTGTTTCGTCAGCTGCTTGTCCGTGGGCTATTGATTGCTCATACTCGTTGATTTTGCTCACTGTAGCGGTCATGGCTTCGCTGATTCGCGAGAGTGTCATGCGGAATGAGTTCACACTGCTTTCGAAGCGTTTGAGGAGGTTGGTGGCCATCAGCTTACGGATGCCGTTTTCGCGGCCAGTTGTTGTCAGTTCCAGGCCTTGAATCTCTTCCTCATCAAAATACTTGGGTTTTCGCGAGTCTAATATAAATTCCGATGGTGTGTAGAGAGCGAGTTTAAGCTTCTCGATTTCGGCATAGATTTTGTTGTAATCCACAGAGTTAGGGTCAGTGGAAAGCGGCGGCCGCTTGTTGATAGGCGCATTCCGTTTTGGGAACGCGCCGATGGCGTTCATATCATAATATTTCTGGATATGTTTGCGGCTTCGCGCCACGGTGACTTGATCGAGAATGGTGAAGAAGTCATAGTCCAACATGTCCATGAGGCGCTTGGTTGTTCTCTCCTCTACGTCAAGTTTCATCCAAGCGGAGTAGACTTTCTGAGCTTTGTGGAAGACGGAGTCGATGTCAGCGTGCAGCCCGAACTTCTCCCGCCAGTTATCGTTATTGCCTTCGTATGCCAGGGCAAGTTGGCTTTGCAAATCACGGAACCGGTTGTTGACCGGGGTGGCAGAGAGCATTAACACTTTGGTAGGAACGCCGCTGCGGATAACCTTGTTGAGCAGTTTGTTGTAACGGTTCTCCTTACCGCCGGCCTTGGCTGCGGAGTCGCTGCCATTGCGAAAATTATGGGATTCGTCGATGACCACGAGGTCGTAGTTACCCCAGTTGATTTGGTCGAGACGAATGCCGGTGGCAGAGCGGCCGTACTCGCGGCTGAGATCTGTGTGGAACAGTACGTCATAGCGCAGGCGATCGTCGGCGATGGGGTTGTTCAAGACGTTGGACTTGTATGTCATCCAGTTGTCGCTGAGCTTTTTCGGGCACAGCACCAGAACGTTACGATTGCAAGATTCGAAGTACTTGATAACAGCCAAGGCCGTGAATGTTTTGCCCAACCCTACAGAGTCCGCGAGAATGCACCCGTGGAACGAATTGAGTTTGTTGATGATAGCGATTGCAGCGTCTTGCTGGAAGTCATAGAGCATATTCCAGATTTTGCTGTTCTTGAAGCCGGTGCCTTCTTTTACCAGTACATCTTCGCTGGTATCCAGAAGGAAATCGTTGAAGATGCGGTAGAGCGCCATGTAGTAGATAAGCTCGGGAGCGTTCTCTTGGTACATCTGCTCGATGTTGCTAATTACGGTGTCAGTCACGTCGTGCAGCTGACCCGAATCCCAAGCCTGATTGAAGGAATTCAAAAACCCTTCAGTTTGCGATATATCCAGCCTAGCGACTATTGGGTTGGAGGCGGTATGGCGGCTGGTACCAAGTTGAACTGTGGAGAACTCTGCGAATGGCATGTATCCGACAGTCTGCTCAGGTGCAACTGAGTCATTTTCATCCCGGTTAACCGCATTGGTAATGACTGATTGATTTGGTGTGAGACCGTCGCCAGTGTTGGCGTGTTCTATGCTAAGAAAAGAAGGCAAGTTGAACTGCTCGTCTTGCGGAGACATGAATCGAGCGTGAGACCTCCGGATCCAGTCGGCACATTCAGAGGCGATGGCCTTCTGTGTCAGTTCATTTCGTAGCTTGATTTCCAGCTCGGTGCCGTATAGCCCCTGCTCGCGGTTGAGCTGCGGAATGTAGAACTCCCGCTGTTCCTTCTTCTGAGTGTCTTTAGTAAATGTCTTGGAAGTGAAGATGAACCGAAACTCATCAAGCTGCTCCAGCTGATCCTTAAGCTCGCGGTACGCATACATCGAGAACAGCGACGAGGCAATCGACACCTTGTCGCCGCTCTTGATGGTGCGCACCAAATCGTCCTTGACCAGCTCGGTCCGGTTATCAATAAATCCTGAAGGCATAGGTACCAGTATAGCTTGATTTCTGAATGCTTTTGGGCAAACAGAATCTACTTACATGAATCATTATTACGACCTTAGCAGTTCCCATACGGCTGTAGCTTGTGCTCTCACACTTGCGTCTGTGAGAATCGGGGAGGCAATCTCGATGTTTCCGGCGTGTTCTTGTGAATTTCCAAATATTCTTGCCTCGCGAATCTGGGACAAAATAGGTTCAGAGGAGGGGTACTTCTTTGCAAGAGTGGATTGGATGCCGCCAAGCATATCACAGTTGTTCTCAAGGAATAGAGGATACCTTCTTTTTAGATATGTCTCAACGATAATGCGTAGATTTCTTGCGATATCACGAAAATCAACTCGTTTTTGCCCGATACGAGTATGGTGCAAGTAGGCATCCAGTTGTTTGACCATTCTTGAGTACTCTGAAGTGCAGATTTCTTGAATGCTGCATGGTTCAATTATCGAATACGAATCATTGCTGCTCCCTGTGTCGTGTTCATCCTCATCTTTCTCTTGAGATGTTATTTCAAGCGTTTTCCAATCTTCAACTTGGAAAGCATTTCCGTAGCGTTTTGTGATTGAGGTTTGCATCTCATCCAGGAAGTAAGGATCATGACTAAGCAGAATCATCTGATTTGCAGATGCCGATATTTGAGCTAGGTGCATTTCTGTGTTTTCGCGTCGTCCGCGGTCCACGCTGGATATGGGATCATCCACAACAATTATTTTGCTCGATAGATTAGGGTCGCTTTCCACTTTTGCCAAAAAGAACGCGAGTGCGAGGGTGCTTTTATCGCCTTCACTGAGTGCCTCCTCAAACGAAGGTGCTTTGCCGACTTGAAGACTGACGGGGCAATTGCGCATTTCAATCGTGTAATCTGCTTGCGGGTCGCTGCTTCGAAGATTGCTGTGCATGTCAGAAATACGAAAGGAAACTCCGAACGTTTTTAGGATTCGATTGATCGCCTCTTTATAATTTGATATAATATCGTTCATCTGTTTCTTATAATCGTCATTTGACTGTTTGAGCGCCTGCGCTAATGAAGATTCTTGCGCTGCTAGTTCTGCTCGCTTCCTAAACAACTTTATCGTCGTTTGTTCGCCGCGCTTAGCTTCGATTTCAAGCTTCTGTATTTGCTGTGAGATGCTTTCTGTGCTTTGCTCTGCAATAGTTGTTTTGTATTGCGTGATGGCTGTGTTCGCATCTTTGATTTTTGCGTTGAGGTCTTGAATTAGGCTTGATACTTTTTTCCACGTAAATTCCAGTTTGCCCACGGGGCTTACTGCATACTGCTTGTCGCTGCTGTTAACAGTCTCTATGGGAGTAAGTGGGTTGGAGCTTTTAGAGCGGAGGGCATCGTGAAATTGTGCTGCTAATAGGCTAATATCTGATAAAATGCTTGCTGTGTCGAATTGTATTTCTTGCACTTCTGTCAAGTCGTTCCAGTTCGCAATTCCTGCCGATATGGTATCGAGCTCGCTTACAAATTGTTCTATGATTGAGTTATTGCTGAATGCGTCTGCATCGCGCACGAGATTGTGTATCTGTGCTAGCAAATTATTGTACGCTTTGCTGAAATATTCACGGTAGATTTCTATGATTTCTGCGTTTGAAGTTTCCTGCATGCAGAATGGGCATTGAGAAGTGTCCATGTACTCGAGACCGTTTTTGAGCCATTCTGCATAGTGGGGTTTACCGTGTGTCAGTTCATCAAGCTTGGCGGTAGCTTCTTCACTTAATGATTCGATAGATGAGTGAAGAACCTCTTTTAGGTTAGAGATGCTTACGGTAGGGAATGGTGATTTCAGGGTAGCTATTTCTGGCTTCCGCTGGATTTTAGCCGCATTACGAGAGTCTGACAATTTTCTTTGCAAGGTTGACAGCTCTACTTCAAATTGTTTATCTCGTTCGCGGGATTGTAGCTTTTCGAAATCATTGATAGAGCAGCCACTTCCGCAGATTTGCTGTATTTGTGATTCGCACTCTTTGAGGTCGTCATTTTTTTGCTTACGTTGTTGCTTTAAAGCGTTCTGCTTTTCCGCTTCATTGACGGACTGTTCTCCTAGTGCGAAGGAGAGCAAATTTTGCCGCTGAGAAGACATGACAGTTGATCCTGTGTACACATTATTTTTAATGAAATAAGAATCGTAGATTTCAAAGGCATTGGCGTGTGCATCGCCTGCCCATTTCCCGTTTTCAAAAGTTGCTTCGCCTTTATTAAATCTCATGATGACTTTGAGGGGCTTGCCTTTTTGATCGACTGTCTGTCGGCGATTCAGAATATCTGGGTCATTATTATTTAAGCTACGAAAGATTGCGCATAGCGTTGTTTTGCCATGGCCGTTTTCTGCGTAGACGCGCGTGAACTTACCGAAAGAGTCATCATCTGTTTTAACGTTTTGAAGCAGTCCAATATTTGCAATTTGTGGGATGCCTGTAAGCATGTCCTGTCTCCTTTGGGTACTTACTGCGGTCTGTCTGTTTAGTTCTGCTGTTTTATGATTGTGGTTCAGATTCAATTGTTGGCAAATTGCAACAGTTATCGGCTATTTTCCGTCTTGAGCCTCCTCAAACTTTCTCTTCATGGTTTCGTTTCCCCGCGTGAGCTTGCGGATGGTTACGTCCTGAGCCTTGTCATTGGCGAGGCGCAGGTTGCGCTGGGAGCCGGTGAGGGCATCTTTGATCTTGTTGAGGTGATCGATGGACTTGTCGATTTCCGTGATAGCGGTGCCGAAGCGGCGTGCTGCAAGCTCGTAGTTGCGTCCAAACGCATCCTTGAACTCACTTAACTTTTCCTCGAAGTTCGTGATGTCGACGTTTTGCGCCCGCTCGGCGGCCAGCTCCTTCTTGTATTGCATCGACCCGAGTGCGGCATTGCGCAGCAATGTGATAATCGGTATGAAGAACTGCGGCCGCACCACGTACATCTTCTCATACTTGTACGAGACGTCCACAATGCCCGCGTTGTACAGCTCGCTCTCCGGCTCCAGCAGCGTCACCAGCACGGCGTATTCGCAGCTCTTGTCGCGCCGGTCCTTGTTAAGCTTCTTGAAGAAGTCCTCATTGCGGTGCTTCTTGGAAAGCGTGTCCTCGTCGTTCTGGTTCTTCATCTCGAACATGATTGAGATGACCTCGGTGCCAGCTTCGTCGCTTTCCCGGAAGATGAAGTCGCCCTTGGTGCCGCCGACGCTCGTGTCGTTATCCTTCTCGAAATAGGCGGTGGGGAAGGCGGCGGCGCGGATCTTGTTGAATTCGCTCTGGCAATACTGCTCGAGCGACTCGCCGATCTCCTTTGTGCTCAGTTTCGACTTCATGTCGCGCAGCCGCTCTATCTGGTCGTCCCGATCCTGGATCTGCGTCTCGTACTTTTCCTTGAGCGACTTCGCCTCAAGACTGTTCTTGAGTTTCGCTTCGTCCAGGCTGTGCTGCAGCTCAACTATCGTGCCGTCCTTCTTTGCGGCCGCCTCCTGTAGTGCGGCCTTGCGCTCAGCTTCGGCGAGTTTGGCTGCGGCTGCCTTCTCACTATTCGCTCGTTCCAAATCATTCTTGAGCTGGTCGCGCTCCTTCTCTACGGCGCTCACGGCATCGGTTATCTCATGCTGTTTGGCGCTCTGCGCGCCGTCCAGTTCGTTCTTAAGCGAGCTGATCTCTGCGTCCTTCTTTGCGATTGCCTCGTTGAATTTTCCGGTGGCCTGGCTTTGCGCCAAGTCAAGCGCCGCCTGCCGCTCATGCTCGGCCTGGTCAAGCTGCGCCGTTAGGGAGCTGACCTGCTCTTCCAACGGCTTGAGTGCATCGTTCACCGCGAGCTTGCGCGCGGACTCCTCGCCATCCAGCTGTGCCTTGAGTTCCTGGGCTTTGGTATCCAGCTGTGCCCGGAGCTCCGCAATTTCGGCATCCTTGCCGGCGGCCGTCTTCTGCAGTTCGCCTGCAGCCTCGGCCTTGGCGAGCTCCAGCTCTTTCTGCCTCGCGTCTTCCGCCGCTTCCAGCCGCTCGTGCAGCTGCTTGTCGAACTCCTTATCGCGCACCTGCTTGACGATGTCGGCGTAGCCCGCTTCGTCCACTGTGAACATCGCTCCGCACTTCGGGCATTTGATTTCATGCATTGCGTCCTCCGATGCTTCATTGCATGCTTCGGATATTTGAGGTATCCCACGCAAGCTTTTGTACATAATATACTATGTTGCATGAATATGATTCGAACCCAGTGAAGATGGGTAAGCGTGAGGTATGTGACAGCTTTGTCTATTCTGTGGCTTTCGAGATTTATACAAGGCCGGGATTGTGTAAGTATGAACATTTACTTTGATTGAAGTGCATCAATGACGTGTGAATACGAATCATAAGTCACGTAATTAGTGTCCATCAGCACAAGCATTCGCTCACGTGACGTATGTACTATTCGCTTTTGCAAATTTTCCCAAACGCACCACAACCCCACCCCTTCATGTCGGTTGCCAACCGCCGTAACCGTGTTCTGAATGTGGCGTTTCGCCTGCCGCTGCGCCATATTCTGAATATTGACAAGGAGGTTGACGATGGCGTTTCATGAGCAATCCGTGATGGATTATCTGTCGAACAGGCGTGATTTTGTGCCGGCTGCCGACTTGGCTGAGGCGCTTAATGTTTCTGCACGCACGGTGGAGCGAGCCGTTAAGCATATCAACGCTTCGAACCCCGGAGCGGCCCCCATTCTTTCCCGCCGGGGCAGGGGATACCGTGTTTCCGATTCCTACGCGGCTCCGAGCGCCGACCCGTTCGCCTTGCCGGTTGACGCCGTGGTGGCATCATCGTGGCGAGATGGCAGTGGCAGCGGTAACAGTAATGGCAACGGCAGCAGTAACAGAGGAAACAGTTCCAGCCGCTCCAGCAACAGCACCAACGGTTCCAGCGGCGACACAGCCGGCAGAGAGCGCATGGGCGGCCTGACGTCCGTGGAACGCCGCAGCGAAGTGTTGAAAACATTGCTCATGACCGCGCCTCAGCATCACCGGGTCACGGACTTGTGGGGCAGATATTTCATCAGTGATTCCGCCATCGCCATGGATGTGCGCAAGTTGCGCGACATGCTCGCCGGCTACGACTGTACCGTGGAGCGCAGCGGTGACATGGTGTGGGCCGCCGGCCCGGAGTCCGGCATTCGCAAGGCCATTTGCGACCTGCTCTCCAGCTCTGACGTGGTGAAAACCGGACGGTTTCTCAAAACCGATCAGCTGGTGCAGCGCCGTGACGCTGCGTTCGTACAGCGCCAGCTCGAGCACATCGAACAGCTCACCGGCGCCAACATCACCTATCCATACAGCGTGAACTTGTTCACGCACCTCTACATTCTCATCGAACGTTACCGTGAGGTGGGGGTGCTGCCCGCGGAGAACATTCCCGCCGAAGCGCGCGCGGACCTCGAGCGTCACCCCGGCTGGCTGGCGGTATGCCGGTCCATCATCCACAACGTCAACGCGTATCTTGACACGTCCCTGCCCGAAATCGAAACGTACTACCTCTACCAGTACCTCTCATCCTCGCGCATTGACACCGCTCTGCCGCAATCCCAATCACAGGAGATGCCGCAGCTGGTGGGCGAAGTGACGCACTGTCTTATCGCCGAGGTGCTTGCCGCACCGCGATACCGTGACATCGATGGCGACGAGTTGTTCGTGAGCCTGGCGAAACACATGAAACCGCTCATCAACCGGCTGCAGAACAAGATTCGCGTCAACAACAACCTGCTCGGTCAGATCATCCTCGAATATCCCGACCTGTTCCAAACGGTGAAAGAGGCGGTGGCACGCACGGCGGAACGGTTCGGATTGCCTCAAGTGGACGACGAAGAAGTGGGATTCATTGCCGTGTATTTTGCCAATGCATTCGACACGGTGCGCCCCAAGGTCAATATGCTGCTGGTGTGCACCACCGGCATGGGTACCGCTCAGCTGCTGCAAGGCAAAATCGAGCGCAGGTTCTCCGAATTCAACATCGTGAGCACGGTGGCCTCCAAAGATTTGCGCCATGTGTTGGCGCAACACCCAGAGGTCGATCTCGTGGTCTCCACAGTGGCGTTGCCGCACGACATCAAAGCGCCGGTTCTGGTGGTGAGCGCCATGCTCACCATCGAAGACCAGCAGCGTCTGGAACGGCAGGCGGACGCCATTCGTTCCGAGCGCTTGGCCCGGGACGCAGGGGGTGAACAATGAAGCGACTCGTGAACTGGAACGATACCGAGATGCAAAGGTGCCAAGACATGCCGCATGCGTTGGAAACGGTGGCCGTCTATGCGCAGCGTCAAGGGTTGACGGGCGACCAGGCCGCGCTCGCCGCCGCACTGCGCGAGCGCGTGTCCGTGGGAGACGTGATGCTCGCCGCCGGTCTGGTCAATCCGCACGCCAAGAGTTCGTGCGTGAAACACAGCGCGTTGATATACATCAATTTCGGTGGTGAAGCGCGGCCGCGAACCCGTGGGTTCAACCGCATGATGGTGACGCTGCTGCCCGAACGCCCCGACGCCGAGGACGTGCAGGAGATGAAAGCCTGGTATCGCGCTTTGGCTGACGAGACCATGTTGGCGCATCTGGCCAACGGAACAGAACAAGAAATCCGGTCGCTGGTACTGGAGGAAGGGGAATCATGACCGAACCGAGCGAAACTGACACGTCGGCGCTGGCCGAGGTGCTTGATGAGAGAACGATCGTAGCGGGTCTGGAGGCGTATGGCAAAGATGAGGTGTTCCAAGACCTCACCAAGCGTCTTCTTGACGCCGGGTACATCAGCGATGCCGATGCGTTCATCGAAGCTGTTCACGAGCGTGAACGGCAAGGCGCCACCGGCATCGGCGACCATGTGGCCATTCCGCACGGTCGCAGCGATACCGTCGTGCGTAACGGCATCGCCATCGCCGTTCTGCGCAACGAAGTGGCATGGGAATCCTTGGACGACACCGGTGCCAAAGTGGTCGTGCTCTTCGCCGTCGGCTCCGACGACGCGGATTCGAAACGGCACCTGCGACTGCTTTCGCTCTTCGCGCGCAGACTCGCCAAAGCCGACGTGGTCGCCGCGCTGACAGCGGCCGACAGTGTGGGCGACGTCAGGCACGCACTGCTTGGGCAGTGACGTGCGCGTGACCTGTACAGGTCTCAGCGTCATAGCGTCGCAGTGACATAACACGTTTGGGCGCGCCTGGCGAAAGCTCAACACAACAAGATACCAACCAAACACAAGGAGAACCAGATGAACATCGTAGGAATCACCGCATGCACCATCGGCATCGCGCACACCTATCTGGCGCAGCAAAAGCTCGAGGATGCCGCGAAAGCCAACGGAGACAACATAAAGATCGAAACCCAAGGCACCATCGGCATCGAGAACGCGTTGACCGCCGAAGACATTGCCGCCGCAGACGTGGTGATCTTGGCGGTCGACGTCAAAATCGCCGACGAGGGCAGGTTCGAGGGCAAGAAAGTGGTCAAGGTCTCCACTGACACCGCCATCAAATCCCCGAACAAACTCATCGCCAAACTTCACGAAATCGCCGAGAAATAAACCGTAAGGCAACACCACATATAACGAAAGGAAAGGAGAAGTTCAATGAAGAATTTCTGGAAGCAAGCAAACTTTAAGGGCCATCTACTCACGGCCATCTCGTACATGATCCCGATTGTGTGCGGAGCCGGCTTCATCATCGCCATAGGCATGGCGTTCGGCGGCAAGAGCCAGGACTCGCTTGTCATGGGCAAGTTTGACTTCTGGCAGGCGCTCGCCACCCTCGGCGGCAAAGCCTTGGGTCTGCTGCCGGTCATCATTGCCACCGGCATCGCCTTCTCGATTGCCGGCAAGCCCGGCATCGCTCCCGGTTTCGTGACCGGTCTGGCAGCCGTTTCGATCAGCGCCGGCTTCATCGGCGGCATCTTGGGCGGCTATATCGCCGGCTGGCTCGCCTTCGCCGTGCTCAAGTATTTCAAGGTGCCGAGTTGGGCGAAAGGCCTCATGCCCACGTTGATCGTCCCGTTCTGCGCCTCGCTGGTCAGCGGCCTGATCATGGTCTATATCATCGGCACGCCGGTCTCGTGGTTCACCAACTGGCTCACCAACTTGCTCACCAGCCTCAACGGCACCTCCAACCTAGTGCTCGGCGGCGTCATCGGCGGGCTGAGCATCGTCGATTTCGGCGGCCCGATCAACAAGACCGTCTTCGCGTTCGCCCTCACCCTGCAGGCCCAGGGCATCAACGGCCCCGTCACCGCGCTGCAGCTGACGAACACCGCCACCCCGATCGGTTTCGGCTTCGCCTACCTCGTTGCCAAGCTGCTGCGTAAGCGCATCTACACCAACGAAGAGGTGGAGACCCTGAAGTCCGCGGTGCCGATGGGCGTGGTCAACATCGTCGAAGGCTCCATCCCGATTGTCATGAACGACATCGTGCGTGGCGTCATCGCTGCCGCCTGCGGTGGCGTGGTCGAAGGCGCGATCCTCATGTCCCTGACAGGCGGCAAGGGTGCGACCGTGCCCTTCGGCGGCTTCCTCATGCTGCCCACCATGGGCGGGCTGTGGTGGGTCGGCCTGCTGGCCATCGCTGCCAACATCGTGGTGACCGGCATCGTCTACGCCATCATCAAGAAGAACATCCCCGCCGAGGAGCTGGAAGGCAAGGCCGCCAGCGCCGAGGATGAGGACGATCTGGATCTGGACGACATCCAGGTCATGTAACCACACTTGCCGCCGCACATTGCCTATCCTCGCGCGGCGGCATCCCCGTCCACATGATGCTCCTGCCGCAACGCCGCAACGGCACGGCAGGAGCGTACGAACGAAAGGACCACAATGACGACAACTTCCACCGCAGACCTTAAAGCTGGTCGTCCCATCCAGCTCGCCCCATCGTTGATGACGATGGATCTCGACCAGTTTAAGGAACAGATCGAGTTTCTCAACCCGCGCGTCAACATGTACCACATCGACATCATGGACGGCCATTTCGTGCCGAACATCACGCTTTCTCCCTGGTTCATCGAGCAGACGCGCAAGATCTCGAACGTGCCCATGAGTGCCCACTTGATGGTGACCGACGCTCCCTTCTGGGTGCAGCAGCTCATCGACATCAAGTGCGAGGAGATCAGCATGCCCGCCGAAGTGACCAACGGCGTGGCGTTCCGACTCATCGACCAGATTCACGACGCAGGGCTCAAGGCCGGCATGGTGATGAACCCCGAGACCCCGGTGAGCGCACTCATGCCCTACATCGACCTGCTCGACAGCGTCATGGTCATGACGATCGACCCCGGATTTGCCGGTCAGCGCTTCCTTCAGGTGTGCCTCGACAAGATCACCGAGCTGCGCGAGCTGCGCGAAAGGCACGGCTACACGTATCGCATCGAGATGGACGGGTCCACCAACCGTAAGCATTGGAAGATGATCTCGGACGCGAACCCCGACGTGTACGTTATCGGCCGCTCCGGTCTCTTCGGCCTCACCGACAACATCCAGGACTCCTGGAACCAGATGGTGGACGAATACGAGGAGACCACCGGGTATCGCTTCGATACCGGTCGTATGCAATGAAACGCATGAGCATCAGGAGCTGCAATTCTTGCCATCATGGCGAGGGTGTTGCAACCGTATTCGTTGTGCGGCAGGTGGGCATATCTGCCAGCCGCACAACGAATACGAATCACTATGAATCACATGGCATTGATCGATGACAATCATGCCGGTACTTACGCACGATAGAGGAACAATATGGCACAATCATTTACTTTTACGGTTACCGATCCCGACGGCATCCACGCGCGCCCGGCCAGTGAGCTGGTGGCGAAATGCCAGACGTTCTCATCAACAGTGCATTTGGCTCTTGCCGGGCATGAGGCTGACGCCAAGAGCATCCTTGCGGTGATGGGACTTGGAGCCAGGAACGGTGACACCTTGAACGTAAGCGTTGACGGAGACGACGAGCAGGCTGCGGCAGCGCAATTGGAGACGTTCTTTAAGGAGAATCTGTGATGAGGAACATTCAAGGCACTGGAGTATCGGCAGGTGTCATTCTGGGGCATATCTCAGTGTTCAGAGAAAAGAACGCCGTTGAACGTCACGACGTGCAGGACCGCGATGCTGAACTGGAACGTTTCCACGCAGCGCAAACCCGTGCTGAAGAACAGTTGGACGCACTGCGCATCAGCACAGCGGCATCCCTGAGCGAGAACGAGGCACAGCTGTTCGACGCGCACAAGCTGATATTGCAGGACCCGGAGTATGTCAGCTGCATCGAACAATCCATCAGCGGCGAGGGGGTTAATGCCGAGTACGCCGTCGAAACTGCCTCGAGGACGTTTGAAGACATGTTCAAGGCGATGGACAACGACTATATGCGTGCGCGCGCTGCAGATGTGCACGATGTCTCACAGCGCCTGATATCGGTGCTGACGGGGGAGTCGGGAGATAGTGGCGCTGTTGCCGGTGGCGATGAACCAGTCATCATTGTCGCCGACGATCTCACGCCAAGCCAGACAGCGCAGCTTGACCGTACTAAAATTCTCGCTCTGGTCACAGCCAAAGGGTCCAGCAACGCGCATACCGCAATTCTGGCCCGAACGATGGGATTGCCTGCGGTAATCGGCATAGGTAATGCATTCGATGTTCGCGATGATGGTCATGAGGCCATCGTGGACGGTACCGGCGGCACTGTGCTTATTGACCCGGACCAGGCAAGTCTTGAGCAATACCGCAAGCAGCGCAGCGACTGGGAGGAACACCAGCGCCTGCTGCAAGAGCTGAAGGGCAAACCCACCCAGAGCACCACAGGACAGAAGGTGAAATTGTATGCCAACATCGGGCGCCCCTCTGACGTGGACGATGTGCTTGCCAATGATGCGGAAGGTATCGGCCTGTTCCGCAGCGAGTTCCTCTACCTCGACAGCAGCGACTACCCTACGGAAGAGTTTCAGTTCGAAGCGTATCGCGAGGTGGCGCAACGCATGAACGGCAAACCGGTGGTGATACGTACGCTTGACATCGGCGCCGATAAACAGGTCGACTATTTCAATCTCGATCATGAGGCCAACCCGGCGCTCGGCTACCGCGCGATTCGCATCTGCCTGACCCGACCCGACATATTCAAAGTGCAGCTGCGCGCCATTCTGCGTGCCTCGGCATTCGGCGACGTGTCCATCATGCTGCCCATGATCACCGCTGTGAGTGAAGTGCGCCAGGCCAAGGCGCTCATTGAGCAAGCCAAAAGCGAACTTATGGACGAGCATGTCGACTTCGACGAGCACATCGCTGTCGGCATTATGGTGGAAACGCCTGCTTCGGTGGTGATGGCGCCGGAATTGGCGCAAGAAGTCGATTTCTTCTCGATCGGTACCAATGATTTGACGCAGTATACGTTGGCATGCGATCGGCAGAATCCCAATCTAGGACGTTTTGCCGATCCGCACTCGCCGGCTGTGCTTCGCATGATTGAAATGACCGCCAAGGCTGCACATGATGCCGGCATTTGGTGCGGCATCTGCGGAGAGCTGGGAGCTGATCGCGAACTGACCGCCACATTCCTGCAATACGGGATCGATGAGCTATCGGTCACGCCATCGAGTGTGTTAGCAGTGCGAGCGGCGGTGCGTGAACAGTAGTTGTCTTGATTGTCTTCTAGTGATGTAGGCGGCTAGAATTGAAACCATGTAAGTCGGTAGTACACAATTGCATGGGAGATATCATGGTAAACGGTTGCACAACGAACAACAGCGAGACGCAGGACAAAGACGGTGAAACGGCTAGTGAGTCGCACAAGGCGCTCATCATCGTAGACGTGCAACCCACATTCTGTGAGGGCGGTGAGCTTGGCGTGGAGGGCGGCACTGCTGTAGCGGATCGCATCGCGAGCTATGTCAACGCCCATCGCGGCGAATACGCCTACATCGCCACCACGCAGGACTGGCACATCGAGCCTGGTTCCCACTTCTCCGACACTCCGGACTTTGTGGATTCCTGGCCCAAACACGGCTTGGCCGGCACTGCGAATGCGGCACTGATGCCGCAGCTTAAAGCGCTGAACGTGGAGCATCACTTCAAAAAAGGACAGTATGCGCCTTCGTACACCGGTTTTGAAGGCATCGAAGACAATTCCGAGCGTGTGCAGACCCACGAAGAGTTTGCACAGCTTCAAGCGCAAGGCAAGACGCTCGCTCAGGCATTGAGACAGGCCGGCATCACCCATGTGGATGTGGTGGGACTGGCTGAATCGCACTGCGTCAAAGACACGGCGATCGACGCGTGCAACCTGGGTTATGACGTCTCGGTAGTCGAAGACCTGACAGCACCGGTGAGTGAGGAACAAGGTGTGGCTGCTCGTGCAGCAATGCGCAAAGCCGGTGTACGACTCGTGTGATTAATTGTGTCGGGTGGTGGTTGTGCTGTCCTGACGGAACACTGTTGTCATCTGCGTGCGCGCCACACCAGCATTCACCCAAGACTGTGCAGGCGCTCGCAGCGAACCGGTTTATCAACTTGATAAAATGGTGCCATATGTATTGCCACTTACGCCGGTGAGAAGGAGGAATGCACTTGGTAGGAATGCGGGATGTCGCCAAAGCGGCCGGGGTTTCACTGAGCACAGTCTCCTTGGTGGTCAACAACACGGGATACATTTCAGACGCCATGCGTGAACGTGTTCAGCAGGCAATGGACGAGTTGGGTTACGTGCCCAATGAGTTGGCCAGGAACTTCTACCGCGACCGTACCAACATCATCGGCATCATCGTCCCGACCATCAACCACCCGTTCTTCGCCTCATTTACCGCTTCCCTCCAGAAGGAGCTTGCCGGTCTGGGCTTCAGCACGTTGCTGTGTTCGACGGTTGATGCCAAGGGCGGTGAGGCGCAATATGTGGACATGTTGCGCCGCCATATGATGGACGGCATCGTCATGGCGGCTCACACATCCCACGCAGCCGACTATTGGACTTCCATACAACGTCCCATTGTGGCATTCGACCGTTACCTGGGCGCTGGTATACCGTCGGTCAGATCGGATCACCCTCAAGGCGGCAGACTCATAGCACAGCAGCTCATACGAACGCATGCCAAGCACGTGGTCAGTGTAGGGGGTCCGGTCAACCAATTCCATGATTTGGAAGATGGCGGGACGAGTCAGAGCGATACTGATCAAGCCAACTGTAATGATCAAGGGAAGGAATCGAGTTTTCCGACGGTACGGTACCACATGATTTTGGAGCGTGAGCTTGCCGCTGCGAACATACGTTACGATTATGTGGATGCCGGCGAGGTGTATGACTGGAAGAATTATCCTGATGTCGCACGCATGATTTTCGAACGGTTCCCGGACGTTGACGCCATCGTCGGCTCTGACCTGATTGCCGCACACTGCGTGCGTGAGGCTGGACGGAGGCGGATGTCCATTCCCGGGCAAGTGCAGGTCATTGCCTACGACGGAACCTACTTGACGCAAGCCGCCGGGAAGGTTATGACAACTATCAGTCAGGATTGCCGGACCATCGCCCGGCATATCGGTTCGTTGATCGTCGAGCAGATTCATTCGTTGCCGCGAAGTCCGCGACGTGAGGTGCCGTCTGTGAAAGGTTCTGGACCTGTATCTTCCGGAAAGGTCTTGGACGACCCTTCGAACGTCGTCCAAGACCTTGATGTCGTTGTTCCGGTCTCTTTGGTGAGCGGCCAGACCACGAAGCGTTGACCGTGGCAGGAGCGGTTCAGGCGTTGTGCATGAACGTCCGTCGCATCCATGCGGCGAAGAGATCGGGCCATGTCTGGACGCAATCCTCCACACCTTTGACCCCTTGCCAGGCCGTTTCTTCGGTGCCGAGGGAAAGACCGTGAATGCCGTTGGAGAATATGTGGATTTCCATATTCACCCCGGCTTTTGAGTATGTGTCGGTGAGCATCAGGCTATTTTGTATGGGCAGAATCTCGTCGGTGTAGGTGCACCATAAAAACGTCGGGGGAGTCTTGCCGTCTATGTGCTTTTCGATGGAAACTTCGTCCAGCGTTGCTTCGTCGTGGCAACGGTCTCCAAGCAAATGCTCGAAACTGCCGCGGTGGCCGTATTGTCCGGAGCTGATGACCGGGTAGCCAAGCATCATCCCGTTGGGGCGGACCGCGTCGGGGTCATACCCGTGGGCTCGAATCACCTCGTCGCTTGCGGTCGTGGCAAGATTGCCGGCCAAGTGGCCTCCTGCGGAAAAGCCCATCACGATGATGGAGTTCGGATCGACATGCCATTCGTCGGCGTGCGCACGAATCAAGCTCATTGCCGCTGCTGCCTGGATCAGGGACACGGGGTACTGCGAAGGCCAGGTTGCGTAGCGCAGGACGAACGCATGGAATCCGCGGCCTACCATGTTGAGCGCCACAGGTTCAGCTTCACGGTCGGAGGTCATTTCGTAGCCGCCTCCCGGAAGAATGAGCACCGCAGGGCGGACGCGATGCTCTACGATTTCTGGACTGTTGTCTATGACGTAGCCACTGAACCGTGCCGTCGAGCCGTCGATTCCTTCGATATCTTCGTTGATGTACTGCATAAAACTCCTTATATATACATGCTCTCGCTTGGGCATGACAGATACGGTTCCATTGCGGTTCAAGGCTCAATGTCGAACTCTCATGAAGCCATGAACCGCAATGGGTGGGGTATTGGCTGATCAGCCTTTGACGGAACCTGCAAGCATGGCTTTGATGAAGTAGCGTTGCAGGAAGAGGAACAGGATTACCGTTGGCGCCATGATCAGGATTGAACCGGCATTCAGGAGCACCACATCCGTTGAATACTGTCCTACGAAGGATTGCAGGGCTCCGGCCATGGTGCGTTTGTCGGGATCGTTGATCAACACAATCGGCAACAGGAACTGATTCCACGTGGAGAGGAAGGTCAGGATGCCCAGCGAGGAGAGCGATGGTATGGCCAAAGGCAGCTCAATCGAGCGGAAGATCCTCCAATGGCTGGCACCATCTATGCTCGCCGCTTCAATCAGGTCACGGGGCATCTGCTCGAAATTGGACCTCATCCATACGATGCCAAACGACATATTCAGGCCGATCATAGGCAAGATAACCGCCCAACGCGTGTTCAGCAGCCCCATGTCGTTGATTTCGTAGTACAACGGCGTCACCAGCACTTCAAAGGGGACGGTCAGTCCCACCATGAACAGGCCGTACAACAGCCCCTTGCAGGGAACTCTCAGCTGAGCCAGGGCATAGCCTCCCATCGCGGAAAACAGTACGACAGCAGGCACTACGCCAATCACTAAGATAAGACTGGACTTGAGCAGGGGAGTGATATTGGCCGCCGTCCACGCCGCCGCAAAATTCTCCCAGTGAGGGTGTGCGGTGAACTGGATGCCGGAGGGGAGCGTGCCTTGCGGCTGCAAAGCTGCCGAAAACATACTGATGAACGGTATGATCGAGAACAAAATCGTCAAAGCCAGCATAAGGCTGCCCATGACGCGTACGGTGCGTGATTGCTTCACTGTCCTCACTCATCCTTTCCTTTAATCAAGGCTTGCAGCGGCCCGACCACCAAGAGCACCAGTACCATGAGCACCGTCGCTAGAGCGGATGCCAGCCCTACCCGGCTTTGGGTGAATGCCAATCGGTACACCTGCACTCCGGGAACCATGGTCGAGGTACCTGGTCCGCCTTGCGTAGACATGAACACCACATCGAAGCTGGCCAAAGCGGCAACGATGGTCATGGTCAGGCATACGCTCAACTGTCCGCGCAGTCCGGGAAGCGTGACTGAGAACAGTTGCTTCCACCAGCCGGCTCCATCCAGTGCGGCCGCCTCATATAATTCCTGGTCGATGGCACCCATACCCGAAAGCAGCAGGATGATGCAGAATCCAAGTTGCAGCCAGAAACCGATGAGGCCAACTGATGCCAGTGCTGTCTTCTGTTCGCCGAGCCACACATGCGACAGGCTGCCCAGGCCGGCGAACTTCAGCAACTGGTTGACTGTGCCGTTGTCGGCAAGCATCCAGCTCCATGCCACCGCGGCAGCGGCACCGGGAATGATTCTGGGCAGGAACAGGCAGACTTGCGCGAAACTCCGCATTTTCTGAGATTTCATATCCTTGATCAATGCGGCAATCATCAAACCGATGAGAATGGGCATGAACGAGAAAAAGATGATCAGGAAGAACGAATGGCCGATACTGCCCAACAACTGTGGGTCGGTAAAGACTTTGATGTAATTGTTCAGCCCCACCCACTTGCTTTGGTCGATGCCGTTCCAGTCGTACATCGAGTACCATGCCGCCTCCACAATCGGCACAATGACGAAGACGAGATAAAACACCAAGCCGGGAGCCAAGAACAGCAACCCCATAAGCGAGGAGTTTCCCTTCGTTCTCGCACGTCGTGTAAAGAGGGGTTTGCGGATGTTGGCAGGTCCTGACTGCGGCTGCGCGCTGGGCGCACCGCCACGCCCGTTGCCGAGCGTGGCGCTACTGTGACTTCCGGCTCTCATCCGTCAGTCCCTTCCCAATTCCGATTCATACTCGTTCTGCACGGCCTTGGTGAAATCCGCTGGTTTCATGGTGCCGTCCAGTAGCTGCTGGGCATTGGGTTCCAAACCGCTTTGCTGCATGCCGGCAGTGGCGTCCGAAATGAAGTTCGTGGTCTCACCGTTCTTGAGAATGCCGTCATATGCCGTGAACAGATCGGATTTGATGCCGCCTTGTACGCTTGGCAGGTCGCCGGTGCCGGAAGGTACATAGCTGCTCTTTGCCGTGACTTCGCGTCCCTCTTTGGAGACGACGAAGTTCAGGAACGCAGCCGCGGCGTTCTTGTTCTTGGCTTTTGCGGGAATGCCTAGTGTGGTGGCGTTCAAAGCGCCCACCACGGGTGAGGTTTCTGTCTCTCCGGGGAAGGCGAAGAAGCCTGTGTGGTCATCCGCGGTCTTGGCCAAGTCCGAAACCGACCAGCCGCCTTGGAAGAAGAAGAGTCCTTCGCCATTTGCGAAGCGGCCCAAAGCCGTTGTGCCGTCGATGGCGTTGACTCCATTGGGCAAGTACCCCTTGCCGGGCCATGCCTGCAGTTCTTCGGCGGTTTTGCGAGCATGTTCGGTGTCGAATGTGGCGCCGTCGCGCTGCAGCACCCATTGCTCCAATTCGTCTTTGCCGTATCGGCTCATCATCAGACTTTGGAAGATAAACGAGGTTCCTCCGTCTTTGCCGTTCACCATGACCGGCAGAATGCCGGCGTCTTTGGCCTTATCCATGTCTGAGTAGAACTCGTCTATGGTTTTGGGGGCCTGGGTCATGCCGATTTTGGCACCAAGCTCTTTGTTCCAGTACACGCCGGTGAAGGAAAGTCCTACAGGCATGCTGTACAGGTCGCCTTTGGCGAGTTCGCCGTTCTTGTTCGCGCTGTAGAAGCGAGTCTGGAAGTCGGGAAGTTTCCACCCGTACGCCTTGGAGTAGGGGGTCAGGTCGGTAACGTGCCCACCTTTGACCGCCGAGGCCACGTCGGTGATTCGCGCGATGTCCGGCACATCGGAGGAGGAAATGATTTTCGGTCCGTTGGTGCGCGTCATATTGTCGGGGTCATAGGTGGCTTTGATTTTGATGTTCGGATATTTCTTTTGGAACGCGGCAATCAGTGAGTCGTCCAGGACTTTCAACCCCGATCCGTCCCAAAGGCGCAACTCATAATCACCTTTGCTGACGTCGGTGCTGACTTGCTCGTTGTTTTCGCTCGCATCGTTTGACGATCCGGGGCCGCAAGCGGCCATGGAGAGCAAAGCCGTCAGGGAGACAACCCCTGCCAGACCTCGTTTGAAGTATGTTGCGAATGACATGGTATTTCCTTTCTCGCGCTTAGAGAGCTGAAACTGATATCAACTTCGATAATCCAATTTAGCTAAGCGCTTAGTACCTAGTCTAAGACATGTCGAACCGGTTTGTCAATTTGCGGATGCCGAGAGCGTGAGTTATTATCAAACCGGTTCGATTTACGCGTCTTTCGACGACGACCCGCGTAACGGCCATTGACACCGCCAAAGGAGAGCGTCATGAACAACCAAGTACAACTTATTGCCTATGCTGACCGATTTGGCGATGGCACGCTGCAATCACTGACCGATATTCTTCGCACTCGATTCTCAGGTGTCTACACCGGCGTGCACATTTTGCCGTTCTTCACGCCCTTCGATGGTGCGGACGCTGGATTTGACCCTATCGACCATACGAGCGTCGATCCTCGCTTGGGCTCGTGGGAAGACGTCACTGAACTGAGCCTCAGCCATAGCGTCATGGTCGATGCCATCGTTAACCATATGTCCTGCCAATCGGCGCAGTTCAAAGATGTCCAAGCTCATGGCGAGCAGAGCCCGCACTATGAACTGTTCCTCACCATGTCGAGCGTATTTCCCGACGGTGCCACCGAAGCCGACCTGACCGGTATCTATCGTCCGCGCCCAGGTCTGCCGTTCACTCCCTACTCGTGGAATGGCACAACACGCTTGGTATGGACCACCTTCACCCCACAGCAGGTTGATATCAATACCGATTCGGATGAAGGATGGAACTATATTCTCTCCATTTTGGACCGTCTTGCCCAGAGCCACGTTTCATCCGTGCGCCTCGACGCGGTCGGGTATGGAGCCAAGCAGGCGCACACCAGCAGCTTCATGACGCCTAAGACATTCGCACTCATCGAACGCATCAAGAAGGCTGCGCAGCAGCGTGGTCTTGAGACCCTCATTGAGGTGCATTCGTATTATGCCAAGCAGATCAGCATTGCCTCAAAAGTGGATCGTGTGTACGATTTTGCGCTGCCTCCGCTGCTCCTGCACAGTGTGTTTACCGGGGATATCGACGCTCTTGCGCATTGGGTCGACGTGCGTCCCCGGAACGCGGTCACTGTTCTCGACACGCATGATGGCATCGGTGTCATTGATATTGGCTCAGACCAAGACGATCGCTCGCTCAAAGGTCTCATCGATGACATTGAAGTGGACCGCATCGTAGAGACCATTCATGCCAACACCAACGGTGAATCACGGGCGGCGACAGGGGAGGCCTCAAGCAATCTCGACCTGTACCAGGTTAATTCCACGTACTATTCGGCTTTGGGCTGCAACGATCAGCACTATCTTGCCGCTCGTGCCGTCCAGTTCTTCCTCCCCGGAGTGCCGCAGGTCTACTACGTGGGAGCACTGGCCGGGCGTAATGACATGGATCTTCTCAGGCGCACGAACAATGGACGTGATATCAACCGTCATTACTATTCCGCCAAAGAGATCGATGAGAATCTTGCCAGACCTGTGGTACGTGCGCTCAACGCGTTGTGCACGTTGCGTAACAGTCTTCCCGCATTCGACGGTGAGTTTTCCTCCCATACTGAAAACCGCACCATAATATTCGATTGGCAGAGCAAGACCAGCCATACCGCTTTGCGTTTCACACCGAGTCTCAGCACAGATGCTCACGACGAGACGCCCATTGCCTCGCTGTCTTGGAACGACGAACGTGGGGAACATGTTGTCGACGATTTGATGGAACTGCCCAAATATGTCGAGTGAGAATTTTACGAGGCGACAAGCAACAGTACCGACGAAATGCAATGAGGAATGATGACAGACAACAATATGTCCGCAGATTGGTGGAAACAAGCGGTCGTTTACCAAGTGTATCCCAGAAGTTTCAAAGATACCGACGGCAACGGGCTCGGTGATATCGGTGGCATCACCGAGAAGATGGGATATCTGCAGGACCTGGGTGTAGACGCGCTATGGCTTTCGCCATTCTATCCGTCCGAATTGGCCGATGGCGGTTATGACGTGATCGATTACCGCAATGTGGCACCCGAGCTCGGAACCATGGGCGAGTTCGATGCGATGGTGGCCGCAGCGCATGGGCGGGGCATCAAAATCATCGTCGATATCGTTGCCAACCACAGCTCAAATCAGCATGCCTGGTTCCAGGAAGCTCTGCGTGAGGGTCGAGGATCTCGTGCCCGAGAGCGCTACATCTTCAGAGAAGGGCGAGGCGAACACGGAGAGATTGCCCCCAACGATTGGATCTGTGGTTTTGGCGGGTCGGCGTGGACGCGTGTCGAAGACGGGCAGTGGTATCTGCACATGTTTGCCAAAGAGCAGCCTGACTTCAACTGGCATAATGAAGAGGTTCACGAGGACTTCAAAACCACCCTGCGTTTCTGGTCGGACCATGGTGTGGACGGATTCAGAGTCGATGCCGCCAATGCGCTGTCCAAAGATCTCGATTCCCGACCTCTCGATGAATTCCCCGTCGACAGCATCCAACACGGCGCCTCGCCCGATGGCAGCAACCCGGTGTGGGATCGTTTGGCAGTGCATGACATCTACCGTGAATGGCGAGAGGTGTTCAACGAATATGATCCGCCACGTTTCGCTGTAGCGGAGGCGTCGGCACCTCCCGAACAGCAGAAACTCTACGCATCCGCAAATGAACTCGGGCAGGTTTTCAACTTTGCCTTCACCGATGCCAATTGGGATGCTCACGAGATGCGCGCCGCCATACATGCTGGTCTCGAAGCCGCGCAATCCTCAGGCTCTACGACCACATGGACTCTTGGCAACCATGATCGGATTCGTCAAGCCAGCAGATTCGCACTGCCCCAAGTGCCGTCGCTCACCATGAACCAATTCGCCAAAGACTGGCTGCTGCGTGACGGATCATGCTACCGGGAAGACCGTGACCTAGGTCAGAGGCGTGCCCGTGCCGCCATCATGCTCGAACTGGCTCTGCCGGGTTCCACCTACTTGTATCAAGGTGAGGAGCTGGGATTGTTTGAAGTGGCCGATATTCCTTGGACAAGACTCGAAGATCCCACAGCATTCGGCACCGCCGACGCGCTCAAGGAGAAAGGGCGCGACGGATGCAGGGTGCCTCTCCCGTGGAACAGCAAGGATTGCCCGGAACCGGCCTCATGGAATCCGGACTTCGGGTCCGGCGCCAGTTTTGGTTTTTCGCCGGCCATGCGTGCAGACGGGAAGCCCAGCGCCGATCCGCATCTGCCGCAGCCGCTCTGGTTCAAAGACTATTGCGTGGACCGTGAACGGGTGAATGCAGATTCCATGCTCAACCTCTATCGAGACGTGCTGCGTGTACGTAAGGAAATGCTGAGTCGGACGGTAAGCGACGATCTGCAGTGGCTTGATGGATACGACGAGTCAGTCATAGCGTTCACCCGTGTGTGTGCAACGTCGCAGAGAGAACAAGCATATCAAGGAAAACGCATGGCATGCATTACCAATTTTAAACGCACGCCGATCGACTTGCCAGGCGGCACCATAATGCTGTCATCAAGTCCGATCGACGATGCACGTCTGCCTTCGGATACCACGGCATGGGTGGTCTTGGAGTAGGAGCGTAGCGTTCTTTAGCCCTTACCTGTACAGTTGATTTATGCTGGCCAGTGAAGCGCGAAGGTAATGATTCGGGAACGTATTTGGAGCACCCTGCGCCGGGGAAGGGACTACAGATGCATAATGCTACGATCGCCGATGTGGCCAAAGCCGCCGGCGTCTCTACATTCACCGTATCGCGCGCATTGCGAGGTAAGGAACATGTAGCCTCAAAGACCAGAGGAAAAGTCATTGCCGCAGCTCAGGAACTCAACTATGTGCCTTCAACCTCGGCTTCATCGCTGGCGAGCGGGAAGACCAAACGTATAGCACTGCTATCGCGAGACAGTCTTTCCGGTTGGTTCATCGGTGAACTGCTCGATGGCTTATATGACGTGCTCCGCCCCGAAGACTACGACATCACCGTATACCGGGCCGGCAATGAACAGGAACGTTCGGCATTCTTCGACCGGCTGCCGACCAATAAGAACGCCGATGCCCTCATCGTCACCGGATTTTCAACAACGCGCCAGGAAAGCGAAGTCCTCGCCAAGATGGAGGTTCCCATACTGTGCGTCAACTCACCCAATTTTGAGTCGGCTCAAGGGCTGATCGCCATTGATGATGAAAAGGCTGAAGCGGAGGTCGTACGGTATCTCGCTTCCATCGGGCACCGACGCTTCGCTTACGTCGGCAGAACCGACCCGTTGACCGGATCCCAATGGGGTTATGACCTGCGATCCCATGGGTATCAAGATGCCATCGCCGAACTGGGGCTGACCAATTGCGGCAAGTTTTTCGTCGACTCAAGTGTGGAAGATTCCGCACGAAAGACAGTATCGTCGATATTGTCCTTGCCGGAACCGCCAACTGCCATCTGCGTATGGTCGGACTATTACGCGCTGCGCATCCTGCATGAACTCAGGCTGGCCGGGGTGCGAGTGCCGCAGGACATATCCGTCTTCGGTTTCGACGGGTCCGATGTTGCCAGCGATATTGGACTGAGCACCGTATCGCAGCCTGCTCGCGACATGGGACGGTTGGCAGCCAGCATGGCATTGAAGCTGATCAACCAACAGCCATTGTCGGATGCTCAAATCATCATCCCCGTTACCATGCGTGCCGGCGAGACGAGCGCGCCGGGAAGGAATGACGCGGCGCTGCCTGATTCGCTCTCGTGAACCGCCTGTCGTTGACCCGTCAATGTGGTAGATATGGGAGAAGTTGCGCTCGCGATTGTGTGGGTGTTGTCAGTGTGGTCGAGATAGCGAGAAAAGGGGACAGTCGTGGAGCAAGGGTCAGGCTGGGGACAGGAGCCGATGTGGGGCCAACAGTCGGACGGCGTGCAGGAGCCGGGGTGGGAGCCTGGCGCGGAACCGGTGGATTTGGGTATGGAAAGCGAACCAGAACCCGATCCGGAAGGCATGCGGCCCACCGCGTGGGAGCAGGAAGAGCTGAACCGGCAAATGGCGGCGGAACAAGCCGCCCAGCCAGCATTCACAAAGCCGCAGGCACGCTATGAGGAGCCGGAAGTCATTGCCCGAACTGCAGAAGAGCTGGTCGGCGGCCTCAATCCGCAGCAGTCCGAAGCGGTGCAGTCCACTGCGCCGGCCCTACTTATCGGAGCAGGCGCCGGATCAGGTAAAACCCGCGTGTTGACACGGCGCGTGGCTTGGATTCTGAGCCAGTTCGGCGCGTGGCCCAGCCAGGTTCTTGCAATCACGTTCACCAACAAGGCCGCCGCCGAGATGCGGGAACGCCTCGGCACACTCATCGGCCCGGTGGCAGGGCGCATGTGGATTTCCACCTTCCACTCCGCCTGTGTGCGTATTCTGCGCCGCGACGGCAAGGAAATCGGTCTCAAGTCAGGCTTTTCCATCTACGATACGGCCGATTGCCAGCGTCTCATCAAACTCATCTGCGCCGACCTCAACATTGATGTCAAGCGATATACCCCCAAGTCGATTCTCGCCAAGATCTCTGACTACAAGAATGGCCTGACCAGTTGGCAAAGCCTCCTACAGCAGTATGCTCCCGGCTATAAGCCTGGGCAGCGTGGCTACCAGCTGGGGCGATATGACAACGTGGAGGAACTGTACGCCGTCGTCTTCGCCGAGTATGAATACCGCTTGGCCGCCGCCAACGCAGTGGACTTCGACGACCTCATCGTGCGTACTGTTGAGCTGCTGCGTGACCGGCCGCAAGTGGCTGAGTATTATCATCACAAGTTCCGCTACATTCTGGTGGACGAGTATCAGGACACCAACCACGCCCAATATGTGCTTATCCGAGAGCTTGCAGGTGTAGACGCGGGGGAGCAGCCCAGCCCCACAGCGCGCTTTGCAGGCAAAACAGGCCCGGCATGGGTGACGGTGGTGGGGGACTCCGACCAGTCCATCTATGCGTTCCGCGGTGCTGATATCAGCAACATCCAGGATTTCGAAAAGGATTTCCCTGGAGCCAAAACCATCATGCTTGAGCAGAACTACCGCTCCACACAAACCATCCTTGATGCGGCCAACGCTGTGATCGCCAAAAACGAGGGGCGTAAGCCCAAGAAGCTCTGGACGGCACTTGGCAAAGGTGAACCGATCGTGGGGTATGCTGCCGACAATGCCCAGCAGGAGGCCGGCTGGATCGCCAACGAAATCGCCAACCTGCGTGCTGAGCATGACATTGCATACAGCGACATGGCCATTATGTACCGCGCCAACGCCCAGTCGAGAGCGTTGGAGGAGGCTCTCATCAATGCCGGCATACCGTACCAGCTGGTAGGCGGGACCAAGTTCTATGAGCGGCGCGAAGTCAAGGATGCCATGGCCTATCTGCAAGCCATCACCAACCCTGCGGACAGTGTGAACATGCGTCGTATCCTCAATGTGCCCAAGCGCGGCTTGGGTGCCCGGGCCGAGGCGATTGTGGCTCAATATGCCGACGAACACAATGTGCCGTTCTGGGAAGGCATCGCTCGCTTGGAGGACATTCCTGACCTGCCCACCCGCACGCGCACCATGCTCACCAAGTTCCGTGATACCATGACCGGTCTCACGCAGTTCGCGCAAGACCATGATGCGCAGCCCTCCCAAGTAGTGGCCGAGGTGCTGAATGAATCGGGACTGCTGGAGGAACTGCGCCGTTCCAACGATCCACAGGATGAGTCGCGAGTGGAGAACCTCTCGCAGCTGCAGTCAGTGGCCGCCGAGTTCGAACAGAAAACCCCGGACGCCACGCTCGCCGCCTTCTTGGAAACCACGGCTCTCGTGGCGGATTCCGACCAACTGCCCAGCGAAGGTGAAGACAGCGGCAAGGTCACGCTGATGACGCTGCACACCGCCAAAGGCTTGGAATACCCGGTTGTGTTCCTCACCGGTATGGAACAGGGCACGTTCCCGCATTCGCGTTCGTTGGAGGATGAGAAGGAGCTGTCCGAGGAGCGTCGGCTGGCTTACGTGGGCATCACCCGAGCCAAGCAGAGACTTTACGTCACACGTGCTGCGGTTCGTGCCCAGTGGGGGCAGGCCGCTGAGATGCTGCCCAGCCAGTTCCTCGACGAAATCCCTGATGATCTGCTTGAGTGGAAGAGACGCGAAGCCGGTGTGGAGCGTATGCGTTCAGGCTGGGGCGGATCTGACGGTGATGAGTTCGGTGACGATGAGTTCGGCGGCTGGGATGATGAGGACGGGTTCTCTTCCGGCAGCACGTTCGGAGGTTCAGGCTCGTCTTATGGGTCTCAATCTTCCTACGGATCTCGCTCAGCTTATGGCTCAGGGCGTGGCAGCTCATCCGGCTCTTCCGGCGCATATGGCTCCAGATCCAGCTATGGCTCGCGTTCAGGCTCCGGCTCGGGGTACGGCGGTTCGTATGGTTCGGGCAAGTCTTATGGCGGTTCGTCGTACGGGTCTGGGCGCTCCGGCTCGACCTCCGGCTCCCGGTCCGGGTCCGGCTACGGTTCGCGTTCTGGGTCGTCATCCGGCACCCGTGGCGGCAAAGTCTCCACTCGTCGTGTCAAACCCACGGCGGCGAAAGCGGTTCCGGCGTCCAGCCTGAGCAAAGACAACAACCTGTCCATAGCGGACTTCGCTGTCGGCGACAAGGTGACACACGACCAGTTCGGCTTGGGCAAGGTGATCGACACGCAAGACAAAGGCCGCAACTCCATCATTACAGTCGACTTTGGATCCGGTGGCGTCAAACGCCTCATGTTGCGAGTCGCTCCGATTGAAAAGCTGTAACGAGAGGGCTTAGGTATGGGCGACGTAACTGCTGATGTACTCGACAATCAGAAGAACTGGAACGACAGAGCCGATGTGCACGCCGCGGGAGGATACGGTGATTTGGAGGCTTTCGCAGCCGATAAATCTGCCATCACAGTGTGGTCAGTCGCGATATGGAAGTGCTTGCGCCGCATGTGCCGAACGGGTCTGTCAACGGCTTGAGCCTGCTCCACCTGCAATGCCATATCGGTACCGACACGCTCAGCTGGGCTAGGCTCGGGGCGCTCGACGTGCATGGTTTGGACTTTTCCGAACAGTCATTGGAGCACGCAAGAAGTCTGGCGGCGCGAGCCGGTCACGACATCACCTATGTGTCGGGGGATGCGCGTCAATCTGCAGCGGTTATGCCTGGCAAACATTTCGATGTTATCGTCACGAGCGTTGGCACGGTCACGTGGCTGCCGGATTTAGAGGACTGGGCACATTCCATCGCCATGCTGCTCAAGCCGGGCGGTGTGTTCATGATTCGTGACACGCATCCGTTACTGTTTGCACTTGACGATTCCGGTCTGGCTATCGGCACCGACTATTGCTCAGGCACTGAGGATTCATGGGAGAGCAACGAGACGTACATCATGTCTGCTGACAGCTCCGGCAAGACGCGCGAGGCATCGGTGCACATTACGCACACCCGCAACCATAACTGGGCGCATGACTTCTCTGAAATGACGCGCGTGCTGCTGGACGCAGGTCTCGAGATTCGCGCCCTTGTCGAACATGAGGAGAGCGACTGGAAATCCACACCATTGCTCGAATACAGCAAAGAGCGCGATTCGTGGCATATGCCGGCAGGTGCTCCGCGCATTCCGCTCATGTTCTCCATCGTGGCGCGCAAGCCCGAACGCTGATGTAATGCGGGAAGCAGCGTAGTTCGCTCGCGATGTCCGAATTGTACCCATTCGATATGCTACCGCGGTAGTTGCGCAGGCGGACGACTATGGACGGATTGGCCGGTACTACTGTGCGGAGAGATGTTGGGCCGGCAAACGAGACAACCTCGACAGGCACGCCACTATCCTAACGTGCGTGTAGCATGGAGGACTGTATCTGCCGCAATGACAGGTGCTATCTGGAGTCTTAGCCCATCAGTGGGTCGGCGGTTCGAAGGTCAGACGTGCAAGCGGATGTATTTGAACCGTTCGTGCTTCGGCACGATTGAAGCACTGGAGAGGCCCGGCTCAGCGTAGCTTCCGCAAGGTTGCTACGTTCCGTTCAGATAACGACAGAATAAAGGAATACAGAATGACTAACGTTCAGCGTTCTCGCCGTCAGGTGCGTCTTTCGCGCGCCCTCGGCATCGCACTGACCCCCAAGGCTCAGCGCATCTTCGAGAAGCGCCCGTATGCTCCTGGTGAGCACGGCCGCACCCGCCGCCGCACCGAATCCGATTATGCGGTTCGTCTGCGCGAAAAGCAGCGTCTGCGCGCCCAGTACGGTCTCTCCGAGAAGCAGCTTCGCGCCGCTTATGAGAAGGGTACCCACACCAAGGGTCAGACCGGCGACGCTATGCTCACCGATCTTGAGACCCGTCTCGACGCCCTGGTGCTGCGTGCAGGCATCGCCCGCACTACCGCTCAGGCACGTCAGTTCGTGGTGCACCGTCACATCATGGTCGACGGCAATGTGGTGGACCGTCCGTCCTACCGCGTCAAGCCCGGCCAGACCATTCAGGTCAAGCCCAAGAGCCAGACCACCGTTCCCTTCCAGATGGCTGCTGAGGGCGTGCACCGCGATGTGCTCCCCGCAGTTCCCGGTTACTTGGATGTGAACCTGGCTTCGCTCAAGGCAACGCTTACCCGCAAGCCGGAGACTTCTGAGATTCCGGTTGAGGTCAACATTCAGTACGTGGTCGAGTACTACGCTCGCTAAGGTCTGAATCCACCTAAAGTTTTAGGGACATACATACAAGTTGAGGCCCCGCGCTCGAATGAGTCGCGGGGTCTCAACTTATTCGCGCACCGCGTACGTCATGCAAATGCAGAAGGAGTGACGGTGGGGGAATCGGCCTGTTTCTTCGGCTGCACGCTGTCAAGACTCGAGACACGACATATAGTCTTGACAGTGCTAGGATTAGCAAGCCTACAGCCCGATGACGGACTCGACTAGCCAGCTGACCAACATCATGATGAACGAGCCGAGCACCGACACCCAGAAACCGCTGATCACCACTCCGGTGCCGAACAGGGCAAGCGCCAGCCATGATGCCAGGCACATGCACAGCCAGTTCACGACAAGCGAGCCGAAGCCGAACGTAAGGATAGAGAACGGCAGCGAGAACAACTGCATGACCGGCTTGATGGACGCGTTGATAAGTGCCGTGAACAGGGCAAACGCGGCCACGCCGACGATGGCGGGATGGCCGATCGGCCGCATGCCGGGGATGAGAGCCACCATCACTCCCGCAGCGATGGTGAGTACGAACCAGCGTGAAAGAAAACGTGTCATATTCGCCATTATTGCATATTCGCGCATACTCTCGCAGGCTTACGCTATGCGCGGCGAATGCAGCGTGAGATAATAGGCGTATGATGCTGCATGTACACTTGGTCCGCCACGGGCAGACCTATTTCAACCGTTACAACCGCCTGCAGGGGTGGTCAAACTCTCCGCTGACCGAAGACGGTCTGGCCGATGCCGACAAAGCTGCCGCCAAACTCTCAGATAGGACGTTTGCAGCGGCGTTCTGCTCGGATACCACACGTGCTCAGCAGACGGCCCTGCGTATTCTCGATGCAAATGAACAAGCAGGGCACCAGCGCCCCCAACTGATTGCCGACATGCACTTTCGCGAACAGTTCTACGGCTATTTTGAGGGTCAGGACATGAATTCGGCATGGTGGGCAGCCGGCGCACCACATGGCGCGAATACCTATAACAGCATCGTGGAACAGTATGGGCTCAAGGCCACCAGGGACTTTCTCAAAGAGGCTGACCCGTTCCACGACGCTGAATCAGACGATGAATACTGGGAACGAATAGAAGGCGGATTCGCACTCATTGCAGCAAATCCATCGTTGCATGATCATGATCACGTTCTCCTCATCTCGCACGGCAACACCTTGCTCAGTCTTATGCACCGGTTCGCGGGTCCAGGGTACGACCTGTCTCAACGGCCCGCGAATGGGAGCGTCACCGAGCTTGATTTCGACACGTCGGTGCCCTTCGCGCAAGCGGTGAGTGTTCGCCGTTACAACCTTTGAACGCGTCTGGGGCGTTGGATACCCTTAGGCACAGTATTGTGCGCAGCTCAGTGCAGGCGCACTGTGAGGTTCATGCCGAGAGAAGAGAGAGGCTCAAGATGAGTATCGGAGACATTGCAGGTCTGGTCGCCGCCATCGCGTTCACCGTGCTGGTCGGGTTCATGATCTACCCACTCATCCGTTTGGGCAAACTGTTCGACCAGCTTGCCCAAACCGTCAAGGATTCAGGTGAGCATGCCATTCCAGCACTTGATGAAGGCGTGTCCACTGTCAAGCAGGTCAACAAGTCGCTTGAGGACGTCAACCGCATTTCCGAGGCTGCCTCTACAACGGCAGACAACATCGGAGCGTTGACGGACTTGTACAGCTCCTTCTTAGGTAAGCCGATTATCAAAATCGCCTCTGCCGGGTATGCGCTGAAGTCAACCTTCAAGTCATTCATGAATGGCAAGGGCAACGCTTCAAGCAGATCCACCACAACCGTGTCGGTAAAGGAGCAGTAGATGTTCAAACGAATTTTCTGGGTGGCTCTGGGCATGGGCTTGGGAGTGGTCGCAGTCTCCAAGGCGCAGGCGTACGTTCGCGCCAACACTCCTGATGGGGCCAGACAGTTCATCTTGGGGCCGGATCAAGACAACGTGTCGGCACGAACGTTGAAGGGTCTGTTGGACGAATTCAATGCCACACGAGCCATGCGTGAGGATGAGCTCAACCGCAAGTACGAGGAGCGCACAGGCGAGTGATGAGCCGCCGAGTATCGCTCGTCGTTTTCTGATTTTACCGATTCGTGCAGGTACTGCACGTGGACATGACATATAACGGACGTGCTGTCAGGCACGCAATATAAGGAGCAATGCGAATGCGCACTTCGGAGATCGCCAACCGCTTCCAACGGTATTTCGAAAGCAAGGGCCATCTGGTGCTTCCTTCAGCCTCGCTGATTTCACCCAACCCGACCACGCTGTTCACCATAGCCGGCATGGTGCCCTTCATCCCGTACCTGCTCGGTGAGCAAACCCCGCCCTCAAAGCGCGTCACATCGAATCAAAAGTGCGTGCGCACCTTGGATATCGATGAGGTCGGTAAGACCACACGTCACGGCACGTTCTTCCAAATGCTCGGCAACTTCTCGTTCGGCGACTACTTCAAGGAAGAAGCCATTCACTATGCCTGGGAGCTGCTGACCAGCCCGCAAAGCGAAGGCGGATACGGCTTCGATCCAGACACCCTGTGGGTCACCACCTATACCGATGACGATGAGGCACGTAGCCTGTGGAAGAACGAGGGTTTCAACCCCGAGCACATGGAAATTCTCGGTATGGAGGACAACTTCTGGACCACTGGAGGCCCCGGTCCCGGCGGCCCGTGCTCCGAGATTTATGTGGATCGCGGCCCTGAATACGGCAAAGAAGGCGGCCCCAGCGCCGATGAGAACAGGTATATCGAAATCTGGGATTTGGTGTTCGAGAACTATGAAGTCGACAACGTCAAATCCAAGACCGACCTGCACATCGTAGGTGAGCTGCAGAACAAGAACATCGATACCGGTGCCGGCCTGGAGCGTCTGGCTTACCTCATGCAAGGCAAGCAGAACATCTACGAGACCGACGAGGTGTACCCGGTCATCGAGGCGGCCGAGAAGCTGTCGGGGCATCGTTACGGTGAGAACGAGTCGGACGATGTGCGCTTCCGTGTGGTTGCAGACCATGTGCGCTCGGCTTTGATGATCATGAGCGATGGTGTACGTCCGAGCAACGTGGGCCGAGGCTACGTCCTGCGCCGCCTGCTGCGCCGCACCGTGCGCTCCATGAAGATGCTCGGTGTTAATGACGCCGTGCTGCCCACGCTGTTCCCGGTTTCCAAAGATGCCATGGTGGCGAGCTACCCGGAGCTGAACGATGTGTTCCACGACGTGTCCGAGTCTGCCTATGGTGAGGAAGATGCATTCCGCCGCACGCTGGAAAACGGCACGACCATTCTCGACGTGGCTGTGAGCAAGGCCAAAGCTGACGGCAAATCAGTCTCCGGCGACGATGCCTTCACTCTGCACGATACCTATGGTTTCCCCATTGAGTTGACGCTTGAAATGGCCGGCGAACAAGGTGTGAGCGTGGATGAGGACGGCTTCAAAGCCTTGATGGCCGAGCAGAAGTCTCGTGCCCGTGCCGATGCGCTCAAGAAGCGTCACAATGTGGATCTGAGCGTCTATGACGACTTCAAGAAGACGTTGGCGCATCCCATAGAGTTCCTTGGATATAAGGAATACTCCAGCAAAGCAACTGTGTTGGGCATCGTCGATGCCAAGCAAGGCTTGGTGGAAAGCATCAGCGGCGCGGCGGAAGTGGAGGTCATCCTTGACCGCACACCGTTCTATGCGGAGCAAGGTGGACAGTTGGCAGATGAAGGCGAGATCGTCTCAGACAACGGAGCCGTGCTGGAAGTCGACGACGTGCAGAAGCCGATCAAGGACTTGATCGTGCACAGCTGCCGCATTACCGACGGCACGCTGCATGTCGGTGACACGGTCAATGCCAGCATCGACGTGGAACGCCGCAAGGCGCTGGGACGCTCCCACACCGCCACGCATGTGCTGCACAAGGTGATTCGCGAAGTGATGGGGGATCAGGCCACCCAGCGCGGCTCGTTGGTGGCACCGGATTACCTGCATTTCGACTTCCAGACGTCCGCAGCTCCCACCAAAGAACAGATTGCGCAGATTGAAGCGCGCGTGGTTGAGCGAGTGCAGGACGATCTACCGGTCACCATGGAGGAGATGGACTACCAGGATGCGCTCGACATGGGCGCCATGCATCTCTTCGGTGAGAAATATACCGACCGCGTGCGTGTGGCATCGATTGGAGAAGACGGTTGGAGCCGTGAACTGTGCGGTGGTACCCATCTGAACGCCACTGGCAAGATTGGCGAGTTCGTCATCACTTCCGAGTCGTCGGTCGGCTCCGGCGTGCGTCGTATCGAAGCCTACATGGGCAAGAAGGCCTATGAGTTCAATGCGAACACCCACACCACGCTCTCCAGCCTTGCCGATGCGCTCAACGTTCGCCCTGATGAGCTCAGTGCCCGCATTGAGGCTCTGATGGACAAGGGACGTGAAGCCGACCGCAAGCTGGCGCAAGTCTACGAGGCACAATTGGCCGCGACCGTGCCCGCACTTGTCGATGGGGCACAGCGTGCAGGCCAAACCATGCTGGTGGCTGCCAATGTGGGCAGCTTCGGCTCGTTCGAAGCATTGCGCAAGACGGTGCTCGACATCCGTTCTCGCATCGGTGACGACCAGCCCGCAGTAGTGGTGCTGGCCGGTGTCAGCGGCGAGGACAAGCCTATGCTGGCGGCAGCCACCAACGAGGCTGCACGCCAGGCAGGTCTCAAAGCCGGAGACTTGGTACGAGTGGCGGCCAAGACCCTCGGCGGTGGTGGCGGCGGCAAGCCTGACTTCGCCCAAGGTGGCGGAGCGGATGCTGCAAAGATTAATGAGGCTCTTGACGCTGTGCGCAGCACGGTGACGAAGGCCTGACGCATGGTATGGATCGGAGTGGATCTGGGGGAGGCTCGGGTCGGCATGGCGATGTCTGACCCCGAGCTCACCTTGGCGCACCCCGAGGATAACCTCTATGCGGGTGGGGACACGTTCCGAGTGTTGGACGACGTGGTCGATATGGTCATTGAACACCATGCCGAATGCGTTGTGGTGGGATTGCCGTTGCTGCTCAGCGGTGAAGAAGGCAAAAGCGCCAAGAAAGCTCGACGCTGGGCCGCCAATCTGGATAAACGTTTGCATATGGCTGCTGAGGATGGGCGTATTGCGTCAACCAGTCTGCCGCAAATCATTATGGAAGACGAACGCCTGACCACAGTGAGCGCACACCGCCAACTCAGCCAGACCGGGGTGAACAATCGTGATCACCGCCCCAAAGTCGATCGGCAGTCCGCAGTGTTGATTTTGCAGTCGGCAATGGATAGGCTGCGCCCCAGAAACGAGGCACAATGAGTGACGACTTTTATGACATCTTCGACGAGCAACCGTCGTGGGATGGTTCGACTGAGAACGATGCCGGATTCTCTCAGCCACCCATGCCTCCGAACGGTGATTTTTATCCCAATGATGACGATTACTCCCCTCGTATAAGCAGAAGGCAACGCCGTGAGATGGAGCAACGCCGTAATCGACGGCGTATGGTGATCGGCATCATCCTTGTGTTGGCATTGGTATTGTTGGTTGTCGGCGGGTATTGCGGTGCTCGTGCCGTCTCCGGAGCCATTGCCAAACGCAACGAGAACAGTAAAGTCGAAATCGATTATCCAGGCCCCGGTACGGGAGAAGTGCAATTCAACATCGATAGCGGCGAATCCGTCACCTCCATCGCCTCAAGGCTGCAAAAGCTCGATGTGGTGAAATCGGCGGATGCTTTCGCCAGTTCGGTGGGAGCCAATAACAGCACGCTATATCCCGGTTCCTATACGCTCAAGAAGCGTATGTCGAGCGCGCAGGCCGTCAACGTGCTTTCCGATCCCACCAAGGCGGGCGGCATCGTGCAGGTGCGTGCAGGGGAACGCATCAGTCAGGTATTTGCCGAAGCATCCGCAGTGTCCGGCATTGACCAGGCGCAATTCAGCGCGCTGAGCCAGGCAGGCGGAGATGGCATTCTTCCTCCTGAGGCCAACGGCAGTTTTGAAGGATGGTTCGAGCCCGGTTCCTACATCGTCAAAGGCAAGAAGAGCGCTGCCGAAGTGCTCAAACCCATGGTGGACAAGCGAATCGCCAAATTGGACGAGATGAAGGCGCCGACTGGAGCCGAACGCGAACGCATGCTGATTATTGCCTCAATCGCCGAATCTGAGGTGAATTCACAGGCTTACTACGGCAAGGTGTCTCGGGTCATCCTCAACCGGCTGAACATCAACATGCCGTTGGGCATGGATTCCACGGTCGCCTATGGAGCCGGAGTCAAACCGAACGCGCTGACCGACGCTATGCTCTCCGACAGTTCGAACCGGTACAACACACGCATCAACCGTGGTTTGCCGCCGACTCCCATCAGCAGCCCCGGAGACAACGCGCTTCAGGCGGCGATGAACCCTGAGCAGGGGGATTGGCTCTATTTCGTTACGACGAATCTGAAGACCGGCGAGACCAAGTTCACCAGCTCTGACACGGAGTTCATGAAGCTGCGAGACGAATACAAGCGGTCGAACGCCAACGCGAACTAATCCGTTCGCAGGTCTCGCCGCGCCAGCACGTATGGGGTGTCTTCGTAGGTATCCACCTGTATACAAGGCTTTATGAGAGTGCGATTGCCGCCATCGCTGCGATGACGATGACCGGTACGAACGGCACTTTGCGGGTGCCTGATGACATGCCTTCTTGGATTGGTTCGTTGGCACCGTCATCGGAATCGGCCGGTAATGGGTGGTGTGGTCGCTGAAGACGCGGCCACACCGCAATCCATAGGCATCCTACGAGTCCCATGGCCAACCACCACAGCAGGAACGTATCGAGTCCAAACAGCCCGACGGTGATGCCCATCATGCAGGAGCATGTTACATCCCCGAACCCCAGCGAACCGGGAGCGACGTAGGAAAGCAGGAACTGAATCGTTCCCGCCGCCAGACCATATGCTGCGGGCAGCAACACCAGGGACCAATCGCCGATCACAGTAGCGCGCATCGCGAGCGCCAGGAGTTGCAGACTGATGCCCGCCAATACCCATAGGCGCGGCACAGTGCGGCGGTTCAGGTCGTGCGCGCACAGGGCAAGTCCACAGAGCAAGCCAGGCAAGGCGAGTAGGTATGACATACCAGTAAGATAGTCATAGATACAGAGAATCGAACGGGGGAACACGTATGTTGCGTTGGCAGACAGCGGGGGAATCGCACGGACAGGCGCTTGTGGCCATGATTGAGGGCCTGCCGGCCGGTGTGGAGATAACCACGCAGGATGTGGTCGATGCGCTGGCTCGTCGCCGGCTCGGCTATGGGCGTGGGGCGAGAATGAAGTTTGAGCAGGATCAGGTGCGTCTGCTCACCGGCGTGCGGCATGGCCTGACGTTGGGTTCCCCGGTCGCCATCGAGATCGGCAACACGGAGTGGCCGAAGTGGACCGAGGTCATGAGCGCCGACCCGCTTGACCACGAGCTGCCGCCCACCGGACGCAATGAGCCGTTGACCCGGCCACGCCCCGGGCATGCCGATTTGACTGGTATGCGCAAATACGGCTTTGATGCGGCGCGCAATGTCTTGGAACGTTCCAGCGCCAGGGAGACCGCCTCTCGGGTCGCTTTGGGCGAGGTGGCGGCACACTTCCTTGAACAGGCTCTTGGCGTCCGCACCGTGGCTCACGTTGTCGCCTTGGGTGGCGAGAGTGTCTCTGCGGAAGCAAAGTTGCCGGTGCCGGAAGACTTGGAGGCTCTCGATGCTTCCCCGGTGCGTACGCTTGACAAAGATGCCGAAGCGCGCATGGTGGCGCGTATTGATGAAGCCAAGGCGCAGGCCGACACTTTGGGTGGCGTGGTGGAGGTCATCGCGTATGGAGTGCCCGCCGGATTGGGCACCTATGTGGAATCGGACCGCAGGCTGGACGCGGCATTGGCATCGGCATTGATGGGTATTCAGGCCATGAAGGGCGTGGAGATAGGCGACGGGTTCCTCGAAGCGGCGCGCCCCGGCTCTCAAGCCCATGATGAGATGATGCCAGGGGAAGATGGTCGTATAGAGCGATTGAGCAACCGTGCCGGAGGTATCGAAGGGGGCATGTCGAACGGTCAGCCCATTCGTGTGCGTGTGGCCATGAAGCCGATTCCTTCGATCCCCAAGGCCTTGCGCACAGTGGACACCACTACCGGTGAGGCTGCCAAAGCCATTAACCAGCGTTCCGACAGTACCGCTGTGCCGGCTGCCGCAGTAGTGGCAGAAGCGATGGTGCGTCTGACGTTGGCGCAGTTCGCGTTGGACAAGTTCGGTGGAGACAGTGTGGCCGAGATTCGCCGTAACGCTCAATCCTATCTCGATTCATGGAGCGAACACATGCGCTGATGCGCGTGATGGTCAGACAGTGGTAGAGGAGTCAGGCATGCAACCGTTAGCGGTGATCATCGGGATGCCCGGAGCTGGGAAAACGCGTGTGGGGCGCGAGGCCGCACATATGCTCGGTGTGGATTTCACCGATGCCGACCATGCCATCGAACGGCGTGAAGGCATGCCCATTCCCGCTTATTTCAAGCGTTATGGTGAACGCCGGTTCCGTGAGGTCGAAGAGCAGACCGTGACCGATCTGCTCGCTGAGAGAAGCGGTGTGGTGGCATTGGGTGGTGGCGCGCCCATGACCCCAGGCGTGCGCGATGAGCTGGAACGATATGTGCGGCGTGGCGGCAAACTCATCTACCTTGAGGCGGATAAAACCGAGGCCATGACCCGAGCCACCAAAGCGGGTGGTCGTCCCATGCTCAACGGTGATGCTCAAGCCAACTGGGAGAGGCTGTTTGAACAACGCGACCCGGTGTTCCGCACGATTGCTAATTGTACCGTCCGCACGCACGGTTCCACGCCGAGAGGCGCTGCGAGAAAGTTGAAGAACATGATAGAGACACGAATGGTACACGTCGACGGTGCAGGCATTGAGCCATATGATGTGAGCATTGGCGAGGGTGCAATGAACGCACTGGCTGACGCAGTGGGGCAGCATGCCTTGCGTGTGGCATTGATTCATACGGCAAGTGTGGGGCGGCACAGCGATTTGGCGCGTACTGCCTTGCGCCGGGCCGGGTACGAGGTGAGTGACATCGTCATTCCCGATGCCGAGGACGGCAAAACCATAGATGTGGCATCCAGTGTGTGGCAGCGGCTGGGGGCCACCGGCTTTACTCGTTCCGATGCCATCGTGGGGCTTGGCGGGGGAGCGGCCACCGATGTTGCTGGATTCATCGCCGCCACATGGATGCGTGGCATCCGTTACGTGAACTGTCCCACGTCGCTGCTGGCCATGGTAGATGCGTCAACAGGCGGTAAAACCGGCATCAACACCGCGGAAGGCAAGAACCTGGTAGGTTCGTTCTATACGCCCGCCGCTGTGCTGGCGGACACTCGCACACTGCAGACCCTGCCTGCGGATATTTTTACTGAGGGACTCGGGGAAGTGGCCAAGTCGGGCTTTATTCGCGATGGTGAGATTCTTAACATTCTCGAGGACCATGCCGCTGAACTGCGAGGTTTTGACGGTGCGTCGTTCTTGGGCTCGTCGCTTGAACCCGTGGTCGGTGAGCTGATCGAGCGCACCGTGAGAGTGAAAGCACATCATGTCTCCAGCGATCTGCGAGAGGCGGGACTGCGCGAATTCCTCAACTACGGGCACACGTTGGGCCATGCCATCGAGCAAATCGAGCACTTCCGTTGGCGTCATGGCAATGCTGTGGCGGTCGGTTGCGTATTCGCCGCCGAACTCTCAGGTCTGCTCGGCTATCTGGATGAGGATGAGGTGGCGCTGCACCGAAACCTTCTGCAATCTTTGGGGCTGCCGGTGCAGTGGGGCGGCGGTTCATGGAACCGTGTGCTCAAGCTCATGCATCGCGATAAGAAAACCCGGGGCAATACGCTGCGGTTTGTGGTGCTGCGGGGTCTTGGCGATCCCATGGTTGTCGAAGGTCCCCCCGAAGACATTCTTGAAGAAGCATTCCGTCGCATCCGTCCATAAGAGGTGTATATATGCAAAGAGTAATAGTGGTTAATGGCCCTAATCTAGGTCGTCTCGGTGTACGCGAGCCGGATATTTACGGCGATCAAAATCTGGACACCTTACGCCGCGACTGCGGGGAGTGGGGGCGCACGTTCGGTCTGGACGTGGAAGTGCGCCAGTCTGATGACGAAGCTGAAGTCATCGGGTGGATGCACCAGGCAGTGGATGAGGGCACGCCGGTGGTCATGAACCCGGCGGCATTCACCCATTACAGCTACGGTTTGGCGGACGCGGCGCACATGGTCACCGACGCAGGCCTGCCGCTGATGGAAGTGCATATCTCCAACCCTTCGGCCCGTGACACGTTCCGCAAGCAC
Organism: Bifidobacterium sp. ESL1130; assembly: GCF_058507935.1. NCBI lineage: Bacteria > Bacillati > Actinomycetota > Actinomycetes > Bifidobacteriales > Bifidobacteriaceae > Bifidobacterium > Bifidobacterium sp. ESL1130. Next base: position 1,046,331 of record NZ_CP196379.1, read on the forward strand.
AGTGTGATCAGCCCCGTGGCCACTGGAACCATAACCGGTATGGGCTTCTTCGGGTACTATCTCGCTCTTGAGGCAGTGGCGCACCTCATGGCGGACGGCTCAGAGCGAAACGCCGAGTCGTAGAGACATGATAAATTGGAGTCCCATGGCAAGTAGCAATCACGATAATCCCAAAGCCCATGTAACCAAGCACATTTTTGTCACTGGTGGCGTCGTTTCATCCTTAGGTAAAGGTCTGACGGCTTCCTCGCTCGGACGCCTGCTGCGCAGCCGAGGCATCCACGTTCTGCAGCAAAAGCTCGATCCCTATATCAATGTGGATCCGGGAACCATGAACCCCTTCCAACATGGTGAGGTATACGTCACCGAAGATGGTGCTGAGACCGATCTGGACATCGGCCACTACGAGCGTTTCCTCGATGTGTTCCTGTCCCAGAAGGCCAATGTCACCACCGGTCAGATTTATCAGTCGGTGCTCGAAAAAGAGCGTGCCGGCAAGTATCTCGGCCAGTGCGTGCAGGTGATTCCGCACGTCACCAACGAGATCAAGAGCCGCATGCGTGCGCAGGCAGGCCCTGACGTCGACGTCATCATCACCGAAATCGGCGGTACCGTCGGAGACATCGAATCACAGCCCTTCATGGAAGCCGCACGTGAGGTGCGCCGCGAACTGGGGCCTGAGAACTGCATGTTCGTGCATGTCTCCCTGGTGCCGTACCTGCCGGCGGCTCACGAACTGAAAACCAAGCCCACCCAGCATTCGGTGATGAGCTTGCGCCAGCTCGGCATCACACCCGACGCACTGGTGCTGCGTAGCGACAGGCCGTTGGCGGATTCCATCAAAGACAAAATCGCGCTGATGTGCGACGTGGACGCTGAGGGCGTCGTCAACTGCGTGGATGCGGACTCCATCTACGACGTGCCGAAGATCCTGTTCAATGAAGGGCTCGACACATATGTGGTCCGTAAACTCAAGCTGGCCTTCCACGACGTGGATTGGGCAGAATGGGACGATTTGCTGGAGCGCGTGCACCACCCCAAGCATGAGGTGAACATCGCTGTGGTGGGCAAGTACATCGATCTGCCTGATGCCTACCTGTCGGTCATCGAGGCGGTGAAGGCCGGCGGTTTCGGCAACTGGGCCAAGGTTAATGTCAAACTGGTGGCTGCCGACCTGTGTGAGAGCGAAGCCGGCGCCGAAGCGGAACTGCGTGAGATGGACGGTATCGTCATCCCCGGCGGTTTCGGTATTCGAGGCATCGAAGGCAAGATTGGCGCCCTGCGGTATGCGCGTGAGCACAAGCTGCCGGCACTTGGCCTGTGCTTGGGATTGCAATCCATTGTCATCGAATATGCGCGCGATGTGCTGCACCTTGAGGATGCTGGTTCTTCTGAGTTCGAAACAGACTGCAAGAATCCGGTCATCGCCACCATGGAAGAGCAGAAGGACATCCTTGCCAACGGCGACATGGGGCACACCATGCGCTTGGGCTCCTACCCGGCGACGCTTGAGGAAGGCTCACTGGTTGCACAGCTGTACGGACGCACCGACGTTACCGAGCGTCATCGCCACCGCTACGAGGTGAACGTGGCTTACAAGGATCGTCTGCGCGAAGCCGGTCTGGTAATCAGTGGACAGAGCCCGGATGGTGAGCTTACCGAATTCGTCGAGCTGCCTCAGGACGTGCATCCCTTCTATGTGGGTACCCAAGCACATCCCGAGTTCAAGTCCCGTCCCACCAAGCCGCATCCGCTCTTCAAGGGTCTTGTCAAGGCGGCGCTCGACCATCAGGCAGCTCGCGAGAACGCGTGATGCAGTGAGTTGTGTTTGTGAAAAGTAACATGCAAAACGTGATGTATGTTACTTTTCGCTGACAGGGCGCTCACCACTTTGGCGCTTCCCCTCTGCTTCTGATAGATTAGGGCGTGAATTCTATGTTCAATCAATGGAGGGGAGGCGCCGCGAGGTGACACAACAGACAGCCCCAGGTACCGCGTCCGATGCGGAGATGAGCCAGTATGTGGCCGATCGAGAACGCGTCAACGAGGATAAAATCAAACAGGATGACGAGATCATCGACCAGTTCGGAGATTACAACTACGGCTGGCATGACTCCGATGCTGCAGGCGAGGCGGCAAAAAAGGGCATCGATGAGGATGTGATTCGCGCCATTTCCGCCGATAAGAACGAGCCGGAGTGGATGCTCGACTATCGGTTGCAGGGTTACCGTGCCTTCTTGGAGAAGCCGATGCCCCAGTGGGGTGTGGATCTGACCGATTTCAACGCTGACGACTTCAAGTATTACGTCAAGCCGGTTGACAAGCAGGCCGCCACGTGGGATGATCTGCCCGATGACATCCGCAACACCTACGACAAGCTTGGCATCCCCGACGCAGAGAAGAACCGGCTCGTTTCCGGCGTGGCAGCACAGTACGAGTCCGAAGTGATTTACAATTCCATTCAGGATGATCTGGCCAAGCAAGGCGTCATCTTTGTGGACACCGACACCGCAGTGCGCGAGTATCCCGAATTGGTCAAGAAATACTTCGCGACTGTCATCCCGCCGGACGACAACAAGTTCGCCGCACTGAACACAGCGGCATGGTCAGGCGGTTCGTTCGTGTATGTTCCCAAGGGAGTACACGTCGAGATTCCGTTGCAGGCGTACTTCCGCATCAACACACCCAACATGGGGCAGTTCGAGCGCACGCTCATCATCGCTGACGAAGGCTCGTACGTGCACTATGTGGAAGGCTGCACCGCACCCATCTACGCCACTGACTCGCTGCATGCGGCCAACGTGGAAATCGTTGTCGAAAAGCATGCCCGCGTGCGCTACACTACCGTGCAGAATTGGTCGAACAACGTCTACAACCTAGTCACCCAGCGCTCCTACGTCAAGGAGGGCGGCACCATGGAATGGGTGGACGGCAACATCGGTTCCAAGGCCACCATGAAATACCCGGCGTGCATCTTGGCTGAGCCGTATGCCAAAGCGGAAACGCTCTCCTTGGGCTTTGCAGGTGAAGGGCAATACCAGGACACCGGTGCCAAGATGATTCACCTGGCCCCTCACACCAGCTCCACCATCGTGTCGAAGTCCATCTCTCGCGCAGGCGGGCGAGCGGCTTACCGCGGCTTGGTGAAGGTGGTTGATGGTGCCTACGATTCAAGTTCCTCGGTGGTGTGCGACGCACTGCTGGTGGATGACTATTCCCGTTCCGACACCTATCCGCATGTGGATGTACGCGAGGACGACGTCTCCATGGCCCACGAGGCCACGGTCTCCAAGGTCTCCGAAGACCAGCTCTTCTACCTGATGAGCCGAGGTCTGGCGCAGGAGGAGGCCATGGGCATGATTGTGCGCGGGTTTGTGGAGCCCATTAGCCGCGAGCTGCCGATGGAATACGCCTTGGAACTCAATAGACTTGTCGAGCTACAGATGGAAGGATCGGTGGGCTGATTCGATGGCAGATACAACAGAAATCAACATTCCAGTGGCGGACCCCAACGACCCGTATGCGGTGCCTGCGGCCATGCCGTCCAGCGCTGACCGCGCGCCACGCTCGTTCAGCGTTGACGCATTTGCGGTTCCCACTCGTCGTCAGGAAGACTGGCGCTACACCCCTGTGGAACGTCTCGAAGAATTCTTCGACGTGTTCCAACCAAGTTCCGAAACCGAGGTGAGTGTCTCCAACATCGACGGTACCGCTCTTGACGAGACTGTGGTACGTGTGGAACGTATTGCGCGCGCCACCGCTCCTTCAGGAACGGTGATGAAACCCAACGACCGCGTCTCTGCTGTGGAGTGGAACGTCGGCACTGAGTCCACACTTGTGCACGTTACCGCTGACCTGACCCAGCCGGTACTGGTCAAAGTCAATGGTGCAGGACTCGATTTGGATTCTCTGCACTTGGTGCTTAAGGTCGACGACGGCTGCACCGCCGATATCGTGGTGGAGCATCAAGGCAAGGCTCGCCTGGCAGAAGGTGTGGAAATCGAGACGGGGCAGAACTCCAAGGTCTCGACCACCTTCGTTCAGGAATGGGACAAAGGTTCCAAACAAGTCGGCAACCATCGCATCCATGTGGGTGCAGGCGCCACACTGCGTCACTCCGTGGTCACACTTGGCGGCGATGTGGTGCGTATTCGTATGGATCAGGACTTCGGCGGAGAGCAGGGCGATCTGAACATGCTCGGCATCTACTTCGTGGATCCGGGCGAGCATATCGAGCACCGCACCATGGTGGTGCACAACCATCCCGACTGCAAGTCCCGCGTGGTGTACAAGGGTGCGCTCGACGGTGAGGGCGCGCACTCCACTTGGGTGGGCAACGCGCTCATCGAACCGACAGCGCCAGGCACGGACTCCTACGAGCTCAACCGCAATCTGGTGCTCACGCACGGCGCCATCGCCGATTCCGAACCGAATCTGGAGATTGAAAACGGTGATATCGTCGGTGCCGGTCATGCCAGCTCGGTCGGTCGTTTCGACGACGAACAGCTGTTCTACCTGCAGTCCCGTGGCGTATCCGAGGTGGATGCGCGCAAACTGGTGGTGCGTGGTTTCTTTGGTGAACTGGTGGAGCAGATTGGTATCCCAGCTATTTCCGAACATCTTATGAACGTGATTGACCGTCGTCTGGCCCGTGGTGAGTCCGCGCAAATGCAGGCCGTATTGGAGGAGAAGTAACTATGTCGACATTGGAGATCAAAGACCTGTACGCCTCGGTGGAAACCAAAGAAGGGCGCAAGCAGATTCTCAAAGGTGCCAACTTGACGGTGAATTCGAATGAGACTCACGCCATCATGGGACCCAACGGTTCCGGCAAGTCCACGTTGGCGTACACCATCGCAGGCCACCCCAAGTATTTCGTGGATTCCGGCGAGGTACTCCTCGACGGCGAGGACTTGCTCAAGATGACTGTGGACGAGCGTGCCAAGAAGGGTCTTTTCTTGGCTATGCAGTACCCCGTCGAGGTGCCGGGCGTCTCGATGACGAACTTCCTGCGTACCGCCAAGACTGAGGTCGATGGGCAGGCTCCTGCGTTGCGCACTTGGGGCAAGGAGCTGAGTGAAGCGATGAAGAAGCTGCGCATGGATCCCAAATTTGCCTCGCGTTCCGTGAACGAGGGCTTCTCGGGCGGTGAGAAGAAGCGCGCCGAAGTGCTGCAGCTTGAGCTGCTCAAACCCAAGTTCGCCATCATGGATGAGACTGATTCCGGTCTTGACGTCGATGCGTTGCGCATCGTCTCCGAAGGCGTGAACCGTGCCAAGGAGAACACCGGTTTGGGTATTTTGATGGTGACGCACTATACGCGCATTCTCAAGTACATCAAGCCTGATATCGTGCACGTGTTCGCCGGTGGCAAGTTTGTGAAGACCGGCGGCCCCGAGCTGGCCGATGAGCTGGAAGAATCCGGATATGACCAGTATCTGCCGGAAGGTTCGGACTCGGAATCCGCTTTGGCATGATGCTCAGCGTGTGATTGAACGCGAGTAACAGAACAGGCAAATACATCACCGATACTGATATACATGTAGATATTCGTTTTCTTGCATATCATTAGCATCGGTGATGTTTGCTAGTGTGGTAGCTATATGCCGACCACACATATGCGGCACAAATGGCAGGAAACGGCAGATGAAAGGGACGTTGGGATGCTTGATACTGAAACGATCCGCGCTCAGTTTCCGATACTGAACCAAGAAATTCATGGCCACCCTCTGGTCTACCTCGACTCTGCAGCCACAGCGCAGAAACCACAATGTGTGATCGATGCGGAAACACGATTCTACGAGACCATCAACGCCGGTGTGCATCGCGGCGCCCACGAACTGGCCGCGCAGAGCACGGTAGCGTTCGAGGAAGCGCGTGGCAAAGTGGCTCGACTGGTGGGAGCTCAAAGCCGCGAAGGTGAAGAAGAAATCGTGGTTACCGCCGGAGCTACTGCCGGTTTGAACCTCTTGGCCACCGCCTTCGGCAATGCATCGCAAGGTCGCGGGGGAGCGGCCGCTCAGCGTTTCGCTTTGGGGCCAGGAGACGAGATTGTAGTCTCCAAGGCAGAGCACCATTCGGTACTGCTGCCATTCCAAGAGCTGGCTGCGCGCACTGGTGCCACGTTGAAATGGTTCGAGCTAAGCGACGACGGGCGCATTCTTGCCGGCAGTGCCGATGAAGTGATTACTGAACGCACCAAAGTGGTGGCGGTCACGCAGGTGAGCAACGTGACCGGTGCCATTACCGATCTGGCACCCATCGTGCGTCGTGCCCACGAAGTAGGGGCTTTGGTAGTGCTCGATGCATGCCAATCTGTGCCACACATGGCGGTGGATTTCCATCAGCTAGATGTTGACTTCGCCGCGTGGAGTGCACACAAGATGTATGGTCCCACTGGTGTCGGCTTCCTCTATGGCAAACGCGAGCTTCTTGAGGCGTTACCTCCGGCCAGCTTTGGCGGTTCGATGGTAGAACTGGCTTGGATGGATCAGTCGGCGCAATATATGGCGCCTCCTGCCAAATTTGAAGCCGGAACCCAGCCGGTGGCTCAAGTGGTCGCTGCAGGTGTGGCGGCTGACTGGCTGCGTGAGATCGGTATGAGCAACGTAGAGGAGCACGAGCACGCCATTACCGCAGAATTGTTGAAACTTGCAGACATCGAAGGGGTTCGTGTGCTGGGACCGACATGCAATGAGCGCCGTATCGGTACGGTGGCGTTCGACTTGGACGGAGTGCACCCGCATGATGTGGGGCAGTTTGTGGATGCGCAAGGCATTGCGATTCGGGTAGGGCATCATTGCGCCCAACCGGTGCATCGTCACTTCGGTGTCTACGCTTCGAACCGTGCTTCGACCGGCGTGTACACTACGCTCGACGAGGCGCGCGCCCTGGTGGAGACAGTGGGCAAAGTCCGCGCGTTCTTTAAGGTGTAGGTATGGAAGACTTTGGTATGAGCGGCAGTGAGCTTGAGCAGATGTATCAGGAAGTCATTCTTGATGCGTCGAAACATCCTCATGGTCGTGAACATTTTGCAGCGGACTTGACCCATGAGCCGGACAGTGCTACTTCGGCAGCAGATACCACGGTGCGTGCCACGCACGAGTATTGCACGCCAGGGGAGTCGCACCAGTTCAACCCTACTTGCGGTGATCAGGTCACGGTGCATGTGGAGGTGTCTCGCAGTGAGCCGCGGCGCATTGAGCGGCTGGTTTGGGATGGCAGCGGATGTTCCATCTCGCAAGCCAGCCTCTCGGTGATGGTCGATCTCGTGGACGGTAAAACCGTGGACGAGGCGATGGAGCTGGAAGCTGCGTTCCAAACGCTTATGAACTCGCGTGGCGCCGGCCTTGACGATGAAGCACAGGAGGAAGCTCTGGGAGATGCAGTAGTGTTCCAAGGTGTTTCAAAGTATCCGATGCGCATCAAGTGCGCGCTGTTGGGTTGGGCCGGTTTAAAGGATGCGCTGGCCAAGGCGCTTGCGGACGCTGACAGCGCACCTCGTGCACAATAATGCTTTGATATGCATATATCGCAAAGTATGAAGGAATATATAGAGGGAAGATGGAATATGAGTGATACAAGCAATCTGGTACCCGAACCGCAGTCGTCAATTCTTGCGTCCGCCAGCGCAGCGCTAGGGGACGAGGATGCGGCGCGTCAGGCAGTGGCCTCGCCTCAATCGGTCAATTCCATCGCGCAGGCAGCCGAACAGCGAGCGGAGTCGGTAGACCGCGCTGAGTCGCAGGAGGCTGGTCGCGCTGCTCAAGATGGTGGCGCGGCACTGTTGGATGACAGCACTTCCGTTCGTGCAGATGCGGGTACGGCCACGGATAATAATGCTGAAAGCCAGGCTGATATCCCTCTCATTGCAGTGGACAGCATCGGGCAGGCGACTGCCGCCGATGTGCGCGAGGCTCTGCATCAGGTGATTGATCCTGAACTGGGCATTGACGTGGTTGATTTGGGCTTGGTGTACGGCATTGAGATTGACAGCCAGAATCGAGCCATCATCACCATGACACTGACTACTCCGGCATGTCCGCTTACTGAGCTCATCGAAGATCAGTGCGCCAGCGTATTGGCTGGTCTGGTGGAGGAGTTCCGCATCGATTGGACGTGGCAGCCGCAGTGGAGCATCGATAAGATTCGCCCGGAAGGTAGAGAACAGCTGGCTGCCATCGGCTTCAACTTCGACAACATGCCGAAGTACTAGGCACAGTATTTGACCGTGTACCCAGTGATGTCAATAAACACGTTGCATAAGCCCATGCACTAGATGAAGAGATTCGTAACTCTACGAGAGCTATAATGGATTGGGTGGAGTGACATTATTTATGAAGTGGTGGTCGATAACAGTGTTGCTATCGACCACCACTTGCGATATCCTATAAGTAGTAACGTGACGCGTTATGCATCAGACAGAGTCAGGACTCCAAACACCGTTAAGAGTGACGCGTCTGTTTACTTCACTTTGTACGCATGCGGAAACCTGAACGCGACCGTATTTCTCATACGCGTACTGGCTTATGTAAGCAGCTTGCCAGGGATATAATCCGACGATGCGAGAGCTGACATCAGGGTTACCGTATGTGCGCTCAATCCACGCCCACATACGTCCTCCATCTGACTTGTTGTACAAACGAACATAGCTAGAGCTACGATCTTGTTTTTGGCGAGGAGATGTTCTCCCGATTTTGTTGTAAGGTTCGAGCGTGAACCCCCAACCTGTATCACCGTGGTTGTTCGCCATAGCGGGGGTCGCAAACCCGAATAATGATGCAGCCAATATTACAACTGCAGTCAGGTGCTTGAACTTCTTAGTAATCATATTGTGATTCCTTAATTTTAGGCAGATGACTGCATTTAGCATGCTACGGCATTTGAATTTCATTTGCAACCGCGACACGCCGTGTTGTGATAATTTTCAATCTCATTTACTCTAGGGACGAACATATACGTACACTTTGAAATGAGGTGCTCGGTACATGCACATCTCTATTCCTTTGGTAAAACGACAATTACGCGATACATTTTGTAATGTTCGCTTCGTAGCTGTGATTGCATTGAGCATTGCTATTTTGGTCGTGCAATATAAAACTGCATTTCGATCAGTATGGGTTCTTCCAGAGTTGCATACTTTTCTAAATTATGCTCTTCTCTTTAATCAGTACGGTCTCGGAAGCCAGTTGTATCTTATCTTGCTTCCTTTCCTTGCTGCTTTAGCAGCAGGGAGCATATATTCTACGGAAAAACTCTCACGACGAGAACTCCCGATGTATACAAGAATTTCTCGAAAAGAGGTCATGGGAAGTTCTTTGCTTTCGGCTTTTCTCGGTGGTGGAGTTGCAGGTTCTCTTCCATTGTGGATCAGTTTAGGTGTCGGCTTGATAAGGGAACCGCACATGCACTTTATTAATGCTCGTACTGTGGTTAACTCTGATGGCTTGGTCCTCAGCGGTACGGACTCCGTACTTATTGGTGAACGTTCTTGGGTATATGGGTTGTATGAACGCAATCAGGTGCTGTTGCTTGTATTGACCCTTGCCTATGTGTTTATCTTGTCGGGTTTAATGGCGGACGTGGCTGTTTCGGTTTCGTACTTTACGAAGGTTAAGTATATCGAGGTTTTGATGCCATTTTTACTTGAATTCTTGACATGGATGGCAACTGAATCTTTGCAGTGGTATGGGTTCTCCATCCCCTCGTTCTTGGATATACGAGCTACAGCAGGAGCTTACTCAGTACTTGGCGCAGCAGTTACGTTACCGATTCTTGTGCTTATGGTTCTGTTGATGTATCGAATGGAAAGGCGCCGTGATGTTCTCTGATCTATACGATCGTCTTAAGCGAATGAAATTGTGGAATGCAGTTGTTCTCATGATATGCTTGGCCAGTTCTTTGGGTTCTGCTGCATATTATGTTTCGGGGTCAGAACATCCTGGTGATGAGATATTGAATATGCTCGGACCGAATTCCTTCGATTGGATGGTGGCACCTCTCTTATTATGCACCTTGGCTTTCGGGTGGAGCAGCCATACTGATTTTGAACGTGTTCGTTCAAGTGCGAGTCGCGAGTTTCGCTCGAATATGGTCTGGTTGTTCATGTGCGCAGTCCTGGTTACGGCTGTCACTGCTTTATTTTATAGCATATTTGAGTTCGTGGTCTTAAAGAAAACAGGACCTGGAGCTACCGTTCACGCAGTATTACTCATCGTGTTGCACGTGTTCATGGAAGCGGTTTTTCTTTCCCTGATACAAACGCTACTGGTAAATATGGGTTTACGGTGGGGGCATGCATTGCCTCCGTTCCTCGGAATTCTGTTTATGTCCAACTTCATTTTCGCCACATGGAATACATGGGTGCTTGATGTGGGATATTACTTTTTAGATCCGGTCGGATTTGAAGTTCCAGTAATCGTAATGAACAAGGTCTTCCCCTTCATTTCGACGTTGATCGTGCTGCTTGCGGTGAACTGGCTAGCATATTCACGCAGGGACCGATTGGGGGAGCGATGAATGTTCATTCATTGCCCAGTTGGGTTCGAGATAAACTGCCATATCGGGCGGCGTTTGGTCTTATATATGTGAGTTTACTTGCATATTACTTGTCTGATAATCCAGATGCTTCTGTGTTTATAGGCATGTTTCGAACACCAAAATATGCGGGGGAATCCACCATCGCTTATAATTTACCCTCAGTCGCGTTCATGGCATTTGGACTGCTGTTGGCTATGGAGCAGCCTTCTGAATACTTGGTGAGGCCGGATTCCCTGGTCTTTATCCGCAAGCACAGGGGATGGCGTCAATTTGTCAGATACATAGGCATTTTGCTGGGTTACGCTAGTGCGTTTACGCTGCCGCAGCTGGTTGTATCTTGGTTGGTTATAGATGTCGCCGACGTAGGGAAGATGCTCGCAAGTGCGGTGTATGCGGTATTGACTCTTCTTATGTTCCTATGCACTGCCAACGTTGGATATCTCATCGGCTATCGGTACGCAGGGTATGCAGTGGTAGTACTTTTTGAATACCTGTGCGCAGCCTCTAGCGATGTGCAGATATGGCTTAATGCGACTTGGTTTGTACTGCCGACTTGGGTATATATCAACGCTGTAATTACAGCTTTGCTGTTCTTGGTTAACTACAGATTATTTATTCGAGCCGAAGTGTTATGAACTTGAGAAAGTCTGTCACACGGTCATGAATACAAGTTCAAACAATTGCGCCAATGCAGAGGTCTTGCTAACAAACAGGCCTTAACGACATCAATCTATCGTCCATCATTGATGAGCCACACGTTATAAACAATATAAATATCAAGGAGTTTATTATGTATGTTGAAGTAAAGAATGTTTCCAAGACCATCAAGAAGAAGCCTGTTTTGCGCGATGTGAGCGTAAACTTTGAGCGGGGCAGGATATACGGCATCGTAGGTCCCAACGGTTCCGGCAAAACGATGCTGCTGCGCGCCATCTGCGGGTTTATCAAACTTGATTCCGGCGAAGTGACCATTGACGGTAAACCGGTGGTATTCAATGACGCTCTTCCCGAAAACATCGGTGTCATTATTGAAACGCCAGGATTTGTAGATAGCAAGACCGCTATGGATAATCTGCGCTACCTTGGCGGGCTGGATGGGAAGTATGACGAGGAGGAAACCGTGCGTCTGCTGCATCTCTTCGGCTTGTATGAGCATCGAGAAGAGAAGGTCAAATCATATTCCTTGGGCATGCGGCAGAAACTTGCGGTGGTTCAGGCGTTGATGGAACACCAGAACTTGATTCTGCTTGACGAACCTACGAATGGTCTTGACAAGAAATCCGTTGAAACATTCCTGACGGAGATGCGACACCAGCGGGAACAAGGCAAAACTATCCTTGTGGCTTCACATCACGATGATGAAATCAGCTGTATATCGGACTGCATCGTACGCATCGCTGACGGCCGCGTCGACGATGTGGAAGTGTGCGTGCGGAGCAACGGCGACATGCTGGGCAACGGAAGCGAATGACTGCTGTTCAGCGAATAATCACTGTTGCGGCATGCGCGTGGCGTAGAAAGCCACCGCGCTGGATGCGGCTACGTTCAGGCTATCCACATTGTGGCTCATCGGTATGCGCACCGTCAGATCGGCACCGGCGATGGTGCGAGGGTTGAGTCCATCGCCTTCGGTGCCGAAAATGAGAGCGAGTTTGGCAATATGGTCAGGCTCGCTCTCATTGTTGTTGAGTCTGCGGGTGAGCTCGTCCAGGCTTACCGAGTCGTCGCGCAACGCCATTGCCACCGTGGTGAAGCCCAAGTCGTGCAGTTGCCGCAGTCCTTCTTTGGGCCACCATCGGTTCTCGTCCTCATGGGTGAAGGGCTTGGGTGGCACTAGCCGCGTCCATGGCACTTGGAATACCGTGCCCATGGAAACGCGTGCGGCACGGCGATACAGCGGGTCGCCACATGAGGGGGAGACGAGCACGGCATCCACGTCAAGTGCCGCAGCCGAGCGCATGAGTGCACCAACGTTGGTATGGTCTACGATGTTCTCCATCACCGCCACTCGGCGCGCATCCCGGCATATCTCTTCCACGCTCGGCAGCGGCCAACGACGCATCGCAGCCATCGCTCCACGATGCAGCGGGTATCCGGTCAGACTGTGCAACAGTTCAGGGGAAGCGACATACATCGGCACGTCCTGGCCCCAACGTTCCTCGATGCGCGCGAACATGTCGCTCATGCCGTCGATCCAAGTGCGCTCCACCAGCAGTGATATCGGTTCCCGCCCCGCAGCGATGGCCCGCTCTATTACTTTGGGGGACTCGGCGATGAACAAGCCCTTTTCCGGTTCCAGCCGGTTACGCAGTTGCAGCTCGGTAAGGCTGGTGTATGCTGCCACGCGTTCGTCGTTGACGGAATCGATGGTGATGAAACGCATGCAGGCCTTCTTCGGTAATGACAGGATAAACAAAAACCCTTGAGAAATCTCAAGGGTGATGCGGTGCCCAGGACGGGAGTTGAACCCGTACGCCCGTAAAATTAGGCACAAGCACCTCAAGCTTGCGCGTCTACCATTCCGCCACCTGGGCAGGTGTCGTTGAAAAGCAACAGAAGAAACTATACACCATGGGTTGCGTTTTGACCATACCGGTGTGTCGCGCGGACAAGGGAAGCGGATAGGCTGAGGACTTATGACCGCACCTCTCTTCGTTATCGACACTGACCATGACGATACTCCCATCACTCGCGATGAGTTGCGAGAGGGGTGGACGGTGAAGCTTCCTGCGGACGTGAAACGTCACGCCATCGCTGCCATGCGTTTGAGCGAGGGCGATACCCTGCAACTCAGCGATGGCAAAGGGTTGCGCATTGAGGCAAGCATCGTGGATGCACAGGAAGGGCTGGCGCAAGTGGTTGGTTTTACCACCGACGAGCGTCCCATGACGCGTCTGCGTCTGGTTCAGGCGCTGGCCAAAACCGGCCACGACGAACAAGCCATCGATATGGCCACACAGATTGGTGTGGACGAAGTAGTGCCTTGGCAGGCCGACCGTTCCATAGCCAAATGGAAGCCCGGGCGTACCGATAGGAAATGGCGTCAGACGCTTGTTGCGGCGACGGAGCAGTCTCGCCGTTCATGGGAGCCGGAACTCGGTGAGTGCGTGCCCAGCAAAGAGATTGTGGCGATGTGCCGCCGCGCTTGTGTGCACGGGGACCTAGTGGTCGTGCTGCATCAAGATGCCACCTCAACCTGGAATGGGGTGGAGAGTCGGGTTGAGCAGATGGAGCAGCGTTGCCTGTCTGACGGCAAACCGCGCACCGTGAGTGTGGTGGTGGGGCCGGAAGGTGGTGTCAGTGAGAAAGAGGCGGAGATGTTCGCCGATGCAGGTGCCATGGTCTGCGTGCTGGGATCCAATATCATGCGTGCCTCCACCGCAGGCCCGGTGGCGCTCTCGCTGTTGGCCCGGGCGTTAGGACGGTTTGCTTGAGCTGCCCGAGGATTATCGGGGAGCCGCAATACCATAGAGACATATAGCAAACTGTGGGAAAACTGTGTGTCGGCGCCTTGGCGCAGGCCGTTAAGGAGCACTATGAGTGACGATTGCCTGTTCTGCAAGATCGTGTCGGGAGAAGTGCCTAGCACGCGCATTCGTGAGGATGACACCACCTATGCCTTCGCCGACCTGAATCCTAAAGCCAAAGTGCATGCTCTGGTGGTGCCGAAACAGCATTACGCCAACGTCGCTGAATTGGCAAAGGCAGATCCCGCTCTTCTGGCACACATCGTCGAAGTGGCGCAGGACATAGCCGACGAGCATTTCCACGGCGCCTACCGGTTGATCTTCAATACTGGTGAAGACGCCGGCCAGACCGTATTCCACGTGCATGTTCACGTGTTGACCGGCGAGACGTTGGACGAGTAGGAGAGCAGTGGCGGTAACGAAACGAGTCATCACCATTCCAGAAGAACTTAACCCTGTAGCGGCCTTGGGACCAGGGGATAGTGTGCTGGCTGAAGTTGAGAAGAACTTCCCACAGGTCGACATTCTGGTGCGTGGCAATCGCATTGAGGTGCAGGCGTATTCAGCCCGCGATGACGCGCAGGCCGGTCAGGCTGCAGGCATAATCCAAGACATCATCGAGGCCGCACACAGCGCACCGGTGGAAGCGGATTCCGTCAGACGGGCGCTGGACCGCCAAGCAATACGCCACCCCGGGCGGGAGATGCCGGACGAGCACGAATATGCCACTGGTCGGGAATCGCTGTCCGGCAGGCAACCGCAACATAGTGCGCGGTCTGCTGCACGCCACAGGCAGTTCTCTGGTCCTTATGAAAATACAGACGAGGATGTGCAGCCTGCACGCTCCAGAGCAGAGCGCCGGCGGTCTCGTGTACCCGGCGTCATTACAGTCGCGGCCGGTGAACCGGTGCGTGCCAAAACAGCCGGTCAAGTGGTATACGTGGGTGCCATAGAGGAACACACCATTACGTTTGCCATCGGACCGGCAGGTACCGGCAAAACCTATTTGGCAGTTGCCAAGGCAGTGCGGGCATTCGAGGATGGTCTGGTCAGTCGCATCATTCTCACCCGGCCTGCAGTGGAGGCGGGGGAGAGTCTCGGCTTTTTGCCGGGCACGCTCAACGACAAAGTCGATCCGTACCTGCGACCGCTGTATGACGCACTCTCCGACATGCTCGGTGCAGCGCAACTGCACCGCTACATGGTTGACGGCACCATCGAGGTCGCGCCGCTGGCCTACATGCGTGGACGTACGCTCAACGACGCATTCGTTATCCTTGACGAGGCGCAGAACACCACCGAACAGCAGATGAAGATGTTCCTCACGCGTTTGGGTTTCAACACGAAAATGGTGATTACCGGAGACGTGACCCAAGTGGATTTGCAAGTGCCTCATTCTGGCCTGGCCACCATCGAACATATCCTCGGTGGCATAGACGACATCGCTTTTGCTCATTTGGGTGCCGGGGATGTGGTGCGTCACGAACTGGTTGGCCGTATCGTCGAAGCCTACGATGAGCGTGCTGCTCAGCGCAACCGTGCTGCAGGGCGTCATAGCAAAGCGCGGGAGGCGCGTCAATGAGTGTGGAAGTCACCAACGAAACTGTGTGGGACATCAACCCCAAGATATTCTCCGAGTTGGGGTTGTGGGTGATGAGCCAAATGCGGGTGAGTGTGGAGTCCGACCTGACGGTTCTGTTTGTCGACCCGGATCCGATTGCCCAGCTGCACATGCGCTGGATGCAGCTTGAAGGCCCTACCGACGTGATGAGCTTCCCTATGGACGAGTTGCGCCCCGGCAATGGGAACGACGTGATGGAAGGAGTGCTTGGAGACATCGTGATCTGCCCGTGGGTGGCGGCACAGCAGGCTTTGGCTGCAGGTCACACCGTCATGGAGGAGATGATGCTCCTTACCATTCACGGCGTACTCCACTTACTCGGATACGATCATGCCACACCTGAGGAGGAACGGCAGATGTTCGGTCTGCAGCGCCAACTGCTGCTCACGTTCATTGCGGTGCGCAGCGAACCGCTGGAGGTAGCCTCACTTCCTGCTGGGTCCAAAGATCTGCTGAGCCAGTGGGATGACGAACATGCAGACGGAGACCATGCCTCGCACAAGGGGGCGGACCGCTCATGAGCGTGACGACCATGATAGAGGTGGCGGTGCTGTCCGTCGTGGTGATACTGCTGGTATGGCTGTCGCTACGCATGGCGTCGAACGAGTTTGCGGTGACCCGTGTGACCCGATCGAGCCTGAACAACAGGATTCTGCAGGTGCAGACCGACAGCGAGATGGGCAAACTCGCGCAGCACAAGAAGATCGATCGCATTCACCGCGTGCAGCGACTGGTCGCCGACCGCTCAGGCACCGCGAGCTCATGCGCGTTCTTCCGCATATGCTGCAACGTGATGAGCGGCGTCATTGTTGCCGTCATCGCCTCCTTGCTAGACGCTCCGGTATGGGCAACTCTGATTGTCGGCCTTGTCTTCACCGTGCTTGTGGCCCTGATTTCGGTGCTGGTTCGCCGGCATTCACCCGGGCTGTTGCGGCCGGTCGATACCATGCTCGCCTCGGCTCGTCTGCTGACGGTATGCACGGCACTGACTCCGTTCGCCCGAGAAATAGGCAAAGAAGGGCGCGAACGGCACGGTGCGGAACTCTCTGCTGACGAACAGCTGGAGCGTCTGCAGCGTGAGCAGAGCCGCATGATGGTCGAACAACTGGTGGAGACGGGAGACTTCGACCCTGAGGTCGGGGAAATGTTGGGCAATGTGCTGACGTTGAGTGAGACACTCACCCGTGAGATCATGGTGCCGCGCACCGATATGATCTGTGCCGGCCAAGATGAAACTTTGGGCGGCTTCCTCCAACTGTGCTCTCGTTCCGGGTATTCTCGCATTCCTGTGATCGGAGAAGACATCGACGATCTCAAAGGCGTGGCATATCTCAAGGATGCGGTGAGGGCCGTGGCTTTCAACGCTTCGGCGACGGAACGGCCGGTCAGCTCCATTGTGCGCGACCCCACGCTGGTGCCTGAATCCAAACCTGTGGACGATTTGTTCCACGAGATGCAGCGCACCCGTCAGCATGTGGCTGTGGTGGCTGACGAGTACGGCGGCATCGCCGGCATGGTGACCATCGAGGATGCCATCGAGCAGATTGTGGGCGAGCTGGAAGACGAGCACGACCATACCCAGCGGCAGAATCCAGAGCAGGTAGGTGCGCGCACATGGCGTATGCCGGCACGAGCGCCCATTACGGATCTGGAATCGATTTTTGAAGTCAGCATTGACGAGGATGACGTGGACACCGTCTATGGGCTGCTCACCAAACTGCTTGGCCGCGTGCCCATTGTAGGCATGAGCGCATGCACTCATGGACTGAAGCTGACCGCTGTCGATTCGGCAGGACGGCGCAAAAAAGTATCCACCATTGTTGTCGAGCCGGAACACCAAAGCGCTGAACCGCCGGACAGCGGCGAAGAGCCGGAGCATGACAGCGGTATGCATGAGGACTAGGCGCAGCAGCACCTCTATCTACAGTCAAAGCATCAGCAATCATTCTTATCAGCAGTACCCCAAGTAAAGGAACATCGTGCAAGACGTAACACCATCAAACCATTTCGCGACTGCCCCAAGCCGGGAGGGTGAGCGACTCTACCGTTCCGGGTTCGTCGCCGTGGTAGGCCGCCCCAACGTAGGCAAGTCCACACTCATCAACGCGCTTATCGGCACGCAGATCGCCATTGCCTCCTCGCGCCCGGAAACCACACGTAAGGCCATCCGCGGCATCCTGACGCAGCAGGATGCTCAGCTGGTGTTGGTGGACACTCCAGGCATTCACCGTCCACGTACGTTGCTTGGTCAGCGTCTCAACGATATCGTGGATGAATCGCTCTCCGACGTGGACGAAATCGCGTTCCTGCTCCCCGCAGATCAGGAGATCGGGCCGGGAGACAAGCGCATCCTCAGCCGTTTGCGCCAGTCATTCGCCCGTAAGCGTGACGACGGAACGTTCGAGTGGAAGGTACCGCTCGTGGCAGTGGTGACCAAAATCGACGAACTGAGCCACAAAGAGCTGATGGCCAAGCTTATGGAGATCACCCAGTTCGCTGATTTCTCTGACATCGTGCCGGTGAGTGCGCTCGAGAAAGACAATGTGGACGAAGTCAAATCTGTGCTCATCGACAACATGCCTGAAGGTCCGCAAATGTACCCTGAAAACCAGGTGAGCGAGGAAGCTCCGGAAGACACCATCGCCGAGTTGATTCGTGGCGCGTTCCTTGAGGAGCTGGACGATGAGCTGCCTCATTCCTTGGCTGTGGTGGTGGATTCCATCGAACGCCCCGGGCAAAGCGATGACCCGCAGACCGCTGACGGCAAAGCACGCGTACTGGTTTCGGTGTACGTTGAGCGTGACTCGCAAAAACCCATCATCATCGGGCACAAGGCCGAGCACCTGGTGCAGGTCAAGAAGCGCCTGCGCACTCCCATCAACCGCATTGTAGGGCAGAAAGCCAAGCTTGACCTACATGTCAAAGTGGCCAAAGGCTGGCAGTCCGACCCCAAGCAGCTTGAGCGACTCGGGTTCTAGGAACGAATCGGTTTGTGAAGGGAACAAACCATAAACATACGCAACAGGCGGTGCCCACGACCATAGGTAAGTTACCATAGGTAAGTCGGGGCACCGCCTGTATTGATTCCGCTGTGCGTTGTCTGGGACTACTTGCGCGAGGTGTACATCTGCGTGTTCAGCACGTTGGTGTAACGCTCGATGACTGCGGAACGCTTGACCTTCATCGATCCGGTAAGCAGGCCGTTCTCCTGGCTGAACTCCTCGGGAAGGATGATGAACTTACGCACCGACTCGGCTCGGGAGACCCCCTCGTTGGCCTGATCCACATACTTTTGAATTTCGGCACGCACCACCGCGTTGGTGGCGACCTCCTCCATCGGCATATTGCGGTCGAGACGCTGCGCGTCAAGCCAGGAGCGAACGGCATCCTCGTTCAGCGTGATGAGAGCGGAGATAAAGGGACGCTTGTCTCCCAACACCAATGCCTGCGAGACCAAATCGCATCGCTGGATAATCTCTTCGACCGGGCCGGGGGCCATATTCTTGCCGCCTGCGGTGATGATGAGATCCTTCTTGCGCCCGGTGATGTACAGGAACCCGTTCTCATCTATTTGCCCCAGGTCTCCGGTGGTGTACCAGCCGTCGTCCGTGAACGCCAACTCGGTGGCCTCATCGTTCTTGTGGTACCGGTTGAACACGCAGGTGCCTTTGATCTGCACCTCGCCGTCAGCGGCCAGACGAATGGAGAAGCCGGGGTAGGGTATGCCGACTGAACCGGCATGGAACGGTGTCCCCTTAGGGTTGAACGCGCATGGTGCGGTGGTCTCCGTCAGACCATATCCCTCATAGGCCGGAATGTCGGCGCCACGGAAGAAGGCGATAAGCTCAGGGTCGAGCGGGGCGCCACCGGTGACGAACCATTCGGCACGACCGCCCAGCACTTCGCGCAGTGACTTGTAGACCAACGGATCATAGGTTTTGCGCTTCGCCCGGGTGGTGAAACTGATGGTGCCGGTCTGCTGCTCGGCCATGTAGCGCTGCGCTGTAGAGACCGCTGCGGCGAATGTGCGCCCCTTCAAGCCGTTGCCGGCCTTTTGAGAAGCGGCGTTGTAGACCTTCTCCAGCACGCGTGGCACCAGGATGGTGACGCTGGGGCGTGCCACCTGCAGGTCATTCAACAGCGTTTTGGTGCCCTGGGATATGTAGATGTGCAGATCGCTGGCCACGACGATGTAGTTGACGGCTCTGGCGAATGTATGCGCTTGGGGGAGGAAGAGCAGCACGGACTTGTCTCGCTGATGCAACAGGCGTGGCATGTAGTCACGCAGGTTGAGAGCGGTGGTGCAGTAGTGTTCGTGTGTCATCTCCACGCCCTTGGGAGCGGCTGTGGAACCTGACGTGTAGACGATGGAGCACAGGTCAGTCTTCCTGATCGAATCGATGCGCTCGTCGAGCGTCGTGTCGTCAATGGATGTGCCATAAGCCTTGAGCTCATCGAGTGCGCCCATCTCCAGGCAGTACACCTTCTCCAAACTCGGGCAGTCCTCCACGGTGCCGTCTGCGGACTCTTGCATGGCACGCGTTTCAACGATGAGCAGACGGGCGTCGGAGTTGTTGACGATATTGCGAATCTGCTCGGCCGAGTCGGTTTCGTAGATGGTGGCAAGCACGCCGCCGCACGCCATGACGGCGGCATCGACCACATCCCAGTCGTAGGATGTGCGGCTCATGAACGCCACCGCATCTCCCTTGCCCAGACCGTAATGCATGAGGCCTTTGGCCACGGCGCGCACATCCGCAAGGAACTCGTTCGCGCTTTTCGTCTCCCACGAGTCGCCGGAACGATAGGTATAGAGCGGATCGTCGCCCATGCGCTTGGCACGGTCCACGTACAGGTCATAGATTGACATACCCTCGTCGATGGGTTCGTTGCCGGCAGTGGTGGTGGTCAGCAGCCCGGTGCGCTCGTCGATGAACGTGCGGGTCGGGTAACCGGGGCCCCATTCGTGGTTCGTGGGCAGATGGCTGGTGTCGAGGCTAGGGGCGACGACGTTGGCGGTGCCGGAGCCTTCATGGCCAGAGGTTTTGGCACCGTCGTCTTTTCCAAACGGATGCAGAATCTTCTGGGCTGATGTACTGAGTGACGCAAAAGCTGACACGGACTACTCCTCGATTTGTGACGGTTCTCTGTAAGTATTCTAGAGCGTTTTTCTCGTTCCGTCACCTTACGGTAGCGTAAGAACGTCAATGTTCTCTAGGCATGCACTGTGCTTGTCGCTGTCGTGATGCTATAATGCCCATGATTTGGCAAGCTGAGGAATGGCGCACAATGCGTCGGCCGTGCTTGCCGGCTCTGGCGAGGGGACAGGTTCCCGTAATCGACTGGGCTGATTCGGCTTGGGTTTCAGGCCGCTTTCGGCGCATCGGAGCGCCCGAGTGGCATCAAAGAGAACTCAAGGAGTTATGACTATGGCAAACACCATTACCATCGATGGCGAAGTCCGCGACGAATTCGGCAAGGGCGCTGCGCGCCGTATGCGCGTGGCTGAGCAGATTCCCGCCACCATCTATGCCGGCGGCAACGATCCCGCCTTCGTCAAGCTGCCGATGCGCGACGCGACCTTGGCTCTGCGTCGTGCCAACGCCCTGTTCACCATCAACTTCGGCGGCGAGTCGAAGATGGCGGTCGTCAAGGACGTGCAGCGCAACCCTGTCAAGCGCATCGTTGAGCACATCGACTTCCTCGAGGTCAAGGCCGGCGAGAAGATCGAGGTCGAGGTGCCTGTCTTCGTGGAAGGTACGCCGAAGGGTGCCGCTGTGGCGTTCGTCGACATCCAGAACCTGGCCATGCGCGCCGACGTCTCCAACCTGCCCGAGCGCGTCACCGTGAACGTCGATGGCATGTCTGACGGCGACAAGGTGTTCGCCAAGGACATCGAACTGCCCGAGGGCTCCGAGCTGGTGAACACCGACCCCGAAGAATCCGTGGTCAGCGTCGTGGTGCCTGCTGACGCCACCGCTACCACCGCCGAGGGTGAGGGTGCAGCCGCTGGCGAGGGTGAGGCCGCCGCTGAGGGCGAGGCCGCCAAGAGCGAGTGAGTCACACGTCGCGGCATCATTGGATGAATGCTGTGTAGTGCAGAGGCGACCGGTCTTCGGGCTGGTCGCCTTTTCATATCTATGCCGCGCTGCAACCCGGTGGGTGATGCTTTTTGGGGTGCGCGACGTATGTTCGTTCGCGAATCTGCCCATATGGTGAGCAAAATCATGCATTGGGTCTGCTGGCATGATACAACTGCTGGCACGACGCGAATGCGCCACAAGTTCGAGATGCCGCGCGGCGGCGGAGCGAGGAAGAGACATATGACTGAGCAATCTCACCATGACCCAGCGGCATTGAACGCGCTGTCCCAGGCGTTTTCGGTTGAGCCCAACGACCATCTGATTCCCGAGGAGACGCGGGCGCAGATGATTGACAAGCCGGCGTTCGGACAGGTGTTCTCGGACTCCATGGCACGCATGCAGTGGAATGCCGGTGAGGGCTGGTCCGACCGCCGCGTGGAACCCTTCGGCCCCATCCCGATGAACCCAGGCGCCTCCGTGCTGCACTATGCACAGGAGTGTTTCGAAGGGCTGAAGGCCTATCGTCATGCCGATGGCAGTACGTGGATGTTCCGACCCGACGCCAATGCGGAACGTTTCCAGAACTCGGCAAAACGTATGAAACTGCCCGAGGTGTCCACCGATGACTTCCTTGGTTCGCTGGGTGCGTTGGTGAACGCCGATGTGAACTGGGTGCCGAGCCGTCGCGAATACACGCTGTATCTGCGTCCCTTCATGTTCGCCTCCGAGGCGTTCCTCGGTGTGCGAGCCCCTGCGCAGGTGGATTATTGCGTCATTGCCTCGCCTTCCGGCCCCTACTTCCCGGGCGGCGTAAAACCGGTGAGCATTTGGGTGGAGGACAAGTGGTTCCGCACAGGCCCCGGCGGCACCGGTTTCGCGAAGTGCGGTGGCAACTACGCCGCCTCGATGATCGGCGAATATCGTGGCAAGGACAACGGCTGCGAACAGGTGTGCTTCGTGGACGCGGCCACGAAGACCTACTTGGAGGAGCTGGGCGGCATGAACATGTTCGTCGTCCACAAGGACGGTCATCTGGAGACGCCCTCGCTCACCGGCACCATTCTGCCCGGAGTGACGCGGCGTTCGATCATCCAACTGGTGCATGACCGCGGCCTGGACGTGGTGGAGACCATGATCAAGCTCGACGACTTGCTTGCGGACATCAAGTCCGGCGAAGTGACGGAGGTCTTCGCCTGTGGTACCGCAGCCATTGTGACCCCCATAGGGCGGTTCAAGTCCGACCGGTTCGACGTCGAGGTCGGCGGCGGGCAGTCCGGCAAGTTCACCTGCGAGCTGCGTGACGAACTGCTTGGCATTCAGCTCGGTGAGATTGACGATCCGCACAACTGGATGTGGAAGGTGTGCTGAGTTAGACATGGCGGCATGCTGACGCATGCATGCGACGGTCTGCCGACTCTCGGGGTCCATTCGCTTATCGCGGGTGGACTCCGCGTGTTGTGGCCGCAAACTGTCCAAAACGCCGGAGACAATATAGGCTGAAATCACTGGCGGCATGCGGAAAGGCTGTGGACATGCAACTGGCGTTGGAAAGCAATGTGTTCTTCCTGGCGGTGGAATATATGGCCACCTTCTGTTGTGCGCTGCTCGGTGGACTGTGTGCGGTCAAGAAAGGCTACGATGTTGTGGCCATCATGCTTACCGCCTGGCTGACGGGACTGGGCGGAGGCATCATCAGGGACGTGCTGCTTGGTGCGCTGCCGCCCGTGGGTGTCTCCGACAAAGGCTTGGTGCTCACCTGCCTTGCTTCCAGCGCTGCAGTGGCGGTGCTGTATCCGGAAGCAGATAGGCTCAAGTGGACCATGCTGAGTCTGGATGCGTTGGCGCTGGGATTGTATGCGGTCAACGGCACACAGAAGGCGCTGATGATGGGGACTTCGGGCATGACGGCCTGCTTCATGGGGCTGTTTACGGCACTGGGGGGCGGTCTGATTCGAGATGTATTGCTCAACATCGTGCCTTCTATCGTGCGTGATCGGCACTGGTATGCTTTCCCTGCTGCGGTGGGCAGCATATTAGCGGTGTTGGTGACCAAAGCGTTCGAGGCGCACCACATCAACTTCGCCACTGAAGTGATACTCGACCTGCTGGTGGTAGCTCTGGTGGTGGCGATGCGCCTGGCTTCGGTGATATTTGACTGGCAGATGCCACGGGCCATCAAACGTGGTCGCGGTATACGCAGTGACGACGGTGAATAGCGTTCCGAGAGGCGAGATTGCTGTGCATTGCGTGTTGTCATTACAAGAAGGGTCGGCCGTCCCGTATGGTTTGTCGCCCGAGTAGAGTGGAGCCATGAACACACGGTCGGCAGGAGTATCCGCACGCGAACTGATCCGTTCCGGATTGCGTAATCTGGATGAAGCCAAGGAACAGTTCGCACAACTCACTGCGCTCGGTGTCGGCAGTCAAGGCGTGGAAATGCTGATGGAGGCACTCAGACGCTGCGCGGACCCAGACACCGCGCTGCGCAATCTCGTCGGTATTGCACAGCATGGAGCAGTTGAAGGCAAGATGTCAACAGAGCTGTCCGAGCTATGGGACAACAGAAACGCTGCCTTCGCGCTGATGGGAGTGCTGGGTGCCTCGGACGAGATGGGCAAGCTCATGCGCACCCGCCCCTCGCTGGTACGCGCCGCTGCGCTGGACGAGTGCGGGTCGGCGCGCTGGAGCCGAGAGCGGCGCGTGAACCACATGCTCAAAGCGGTGAACGCGCAAGACCATGATGGGGCACCGGTATCGGCGATGCCCCAACCACAGGCCGTATCGGCATTGCGACGCACCTACCACCACCAGCTGGCAGCCATCATGTCCATGGACGTAACTGCAGCCGATCCACTGGAAATACAGCCGGTCGTCAGCCGTGCGCTCTCCGATTTGGCGGACGCCACGCTGGAAGGGGCGCTCGCCATCGCCAAAGCCGCGGTGGAAGGCAGTGAGCGTTGCAGGTTTGCCATCATCGCCATGGGCAAACTCGGTGCTCAAGAGCTCAACTATGTGTCCGACGTTGATTTGATTTATGTGGTGGAACCAGCACAAGCGAACAATGCTCCTGATGTTGCGGAACTTACCCGTGTGGGCACACGCATCGCCTCGATGCTGCCACGTATCTGCGGGTCGGCCATGCCGGGTGTCCAGGAGCCTGCGCTATGGCCCATCGACACGGCGCTGCGTCCGGAAGGCAAGGACGGGCCGCTGGTGAGGCGCCTTGCCTCACACGAGGGATATTATGCCAAATGGGCCAAGAACTGGGAATTTCAGGCCCTGCTCAAAGCTCGTGCCGCGGCAGGCGACGAAGCCCTGGGCGACGCGTATATCAGCATGGTTCAACCGTTGGTATGGCGCGCGTCCACGCGCGACAACTTCGTCAACGACTGCCAGAAGATGCGTACCCGAGTCGAAGAGCATATTGCCCCCGAACTGCGCGGACGCGAGATCAAACTCGGCAAAGGAGGACTGCGCGACGTGGAGTTCACCGTGCAGATGCTCCAGCTGGTGCATGGCCGCTACGACGAGACGTTGCGCCGACGTTCCACTCTGGACGCGTTGACGGCGCTCACGCAAGGAGGCTACGTTTCCCGAGGCCAGTCACAACGCATGTCCCAGGATTATCGATTCGAGCGAGTGCTCGAGCATCGCCAGCAGATGTGGCAGCTGCGGCGTACGCATCTGTTTCCGGACTG
The DNA here is from genome assembly GCF_058507935.1 of Bifidobacterium sp. ESL1130. Taxonomy (NCBI): domain Bacteria; kingdom Bacillati; phylum Actinomycetota; class Actinomycetes; order Bifidobacteriales; family Bifidobacteriaceae; genus Bifidobacterium; species Bifidobacterium sp. ESL1130. The sequence continues at coordinate 1,071,739 of NZ_CP196379.1, forward strand.
CGGCATGGCGGAGCTGGGCGGAGCCGCCTCAGGTCGTGTCAGTGATGCGGCGCTGAACGACAATCCGGAACTCTCTCGTTTGTCCAGAGCGTTCGGCTTGCTAGGCGACGAGCTGGTGAATCGGTACGACAGCGTACGTCGTGAAGTGCGACGGCTGCATGCCGACATCTACTACCGACCCATGCTGCCCATCAGCGCGCAGTTGAGTGAAGACCAGGTCACGCTCGACGAGCGTGCCACACGCGATCGGTTCCAATCCATCGGTTTTGCCGACCCTGACCAAGCCATGCGCCATGTCGCCGCACTGACTTCGGGTGTCTCGCGCGCGGCGAAAATCAACCGTATTCTGCTGCCGGCGGTACTCAAATGGCTTTCTGAAGGACAGAACCCCGACATGGGATTGCTTGCCTGGCGCAGACTCGAAGAACAATTCGGGGACAATAGCGGATATCTTGGTTTTCTTCGCGATTCAACGCAAGCGGCTCAACGCCTGTGCCATGTGCTTTCCAATTCGAGACTGTTGGGCGAAGCGCTGCGCCGTTCGGTGGAGTCGGTGACTTGGCTTGGCGATGACAGCAAGCTGCAGGCGCGCAGTCGTGCAAGTCTTGACGCACAATGCTCGGCTACCGCTCGACGTTACTCCTCACCTGAGCGCATCACTGAATTCGCGACATCATTGCGTGCCATGAGACGTCATGAAATCGAGCGCATCGGGTTGGCTTGGATGAGTGGGGTCATGGACCAGGGCACGTGCCTGCAGTCCATGACCGATGTGGTCGATGCTGCGATTGAGGCGGCGTTGCAATGGTCCGTTCTCGTGCAGACGCATGCGTTTGAACTTGACCGGGCTCCAGCGGCGATTGCGGTGATCGCGATGGGACGGTACGGCGGCAGGGAAGTGAACTTCTGCTCTGACGCCGATGCGATCCTCGTCTACCGTCCCTGTCTCGACGCGGCGGACAGCGCGGAAGCGGCGCGGTTCGCTCAGGCTGTGGCCGAACAGTTGAGACAGGTGCTCCTCGGGCCGGTAAGTGCGGAACCGGGAATCGACTTGGATTTGGGGCTGCGGCCGGAAGGCAAGAACGGTCCGGTGATACGTTCATATGATTCCTGCGAAACGTATTACACCCGGTGGTTCAGCACATGGGAGCGTCAGGCGCTGCTTCGTGCTCGACCTGCAGCCGGCGATCATGCGCTGGCGGAAGATTTCCTCGCCAATCTTGCCGACCCGCTGCGCTATCCGAGTCAACCGCTCGGCGAGGAGCAGGTCGGTGAGATTCGCATGCTCAAATCGCGTATGGAAGCCGAACGTCTGCCGCGTGGTGTGAGCCGAGAGCAGCATCTCAAACTTGGTGCCGGGGGACTGTCGGATGTGGAATGGACGGTCCAGTTGCTGCAATTGCAACATGCCGGCGCGAACTCGATGCTGCGCACCACCTCGACCATGGATGCGTTGTCGGCATTGGAGCAGGAGGGCGTGGTGAGTGCAGAGGATGCCGCCGTGTTGCGTCAGGCTTGGTGGATGTGTACCGGGGCGCGCAACGGCAACTACCTGTGGTCGGGTCGAGTCGGGCAGGCGGATGTGCTGCCCAGCGACAGCGAATCCTTGGGAGGTGTGGCTGTGTTTTTGGGGTACGACGCGAACCAAGGGCAGTATTTCAACAACGATGTCAAATCAGTGATGCGGCGTTGCCGTGACGTGGTACAACGGTTGTTCTACGAAGCATGACACGCGCCGTGGCTGGCTCGTATCCGTGTTTGCGCAGTGCTGTGGGGAAGTGGCGCAGGACGTTTTGCAGGTGTCCTGTCGCCGAGGGCGAGTATGGTGAATCCGGTCACACAGGGTGACCACCTTGGATATAGAGGTGGGTCATGTCACTAACGCATGCATCGCCGTCGGGAGCCGCGCAGAGTGCCCTAGGCGGATTCGATATTTCTTTGACGGGTTCCAGCGTGGTGACGTTGGACGATATACCCGTTTCGTCGATACGTGAATTGATAGCCAAGGCGCGCTACATCGATTCCCATCGCACAGCAGTGGCTGACACCTGTTCCGGCAGAGTGTTGGCCACTTTGTTTTATGAGCCCAGCACTCGCACTCGCCTGAGCTTTGAAACCGCCATGTTGCGACTTGGCGGTCAGGTAGTCGGCTTTGCTGGTGCCGGCTCCTCGTCGGCCAGCAAAGGCGAGACGGTGGCTGACACACTTTTCGTAATGTCAAATTACGCCGACGTGGCCGCGATACGGCACCCCAAGGATGGTGCCGCACTGGTGGCGGCCGAGGCGGCCAGCATACCCGTCATCAATGCGGGTGACGGCGGTCATATGCATCCCACCCAAACACTGGCCGACCTAGCCACGCTTCATGCCCGGCTTGGCCGACTCGAACACTTCACCCTCGGTCTGTGCGGCGACCTGAAATTCGGGCGTACCGTGCACTCGCTCATCCAAACCCTGTGCCGTTTCGGGCATGTGCGTTTCGTGCTCATCAGCCCCGACGAGTTGCGTCTGCCGCGCTACGTGCTCGACTGCATCGAAGCGAACCCCACCTGCTCCTACACGCAAGTGACCGATCTTGCCGATGCCATCGGCGAGCTTGACGCGCTGTACATGACTCGAGTCCAGCAGGAACGTTTTGACAACGAAGCCGACTATCTGCGGCTGCGGGACACCTATATCCTGGATGCCGCCAAGCTGTGCGCCGCCAAAACCGATATGGCAATCCTTCACCCGTTGCCCAGGGTCAACGAGATTGCGGCCGACGTGGACCGCGACCCCAGAGCCGCTTACTTCGAACAAACCAAGTACGGTATGCTGATGCGCATGGCCCTGCTGAGCTCCGTGCTGGGTGACGACCTGCCGGGGTATGTCTCCTCGAACACGGGCGACGGCATGGAAAACGGTGCCGGCGCAGAAGGCGAGGCAATGCGTCCTCGAGAAGTTGTGGAGATACAGCAGACGAATCTGGTCTGTGGCAACCCGCGATGCATGAGCGGATGCGAACCATACGCGGCTCCGCGGTTCTACCGGGCCGATGACGGCGCAGCGAGGTGTAGGTATTGCGACGAGAAAGTACAGGTGCCAACATGCTGACTATACGAAACGTGCAGGTTTGGGACACCGACGAGCACATCGACGTTATCGCACGTACCGCACCATCTGCAGACACGCCTCGCTCGCCAGAGGCGATTATCGAACCCGGAGTGGTGAACGAAGGCGTGGTGGACGGTTCAGGACTCACGCTCGCCCCGGGATTCGCCGACCCGCATGTTCACTTCCGCGACCCCGGGCAGCGCGAGAAGGAAGATATGCTGTCCGGTGCTCGGGCGGCCGCATCGGGCGGTTATACCGATGTGCTCATCATGCCCAATACGATTCCTGCCGCTGATGGAAGAAGCTTCTCTCCAGATGAGAACGGTGACGCTGGCAGCATGAGCAAGGAGCATGTCGGCGGGGAATATATCGGCGCGAGCGAGCCAGGAGCGGATGAGTTGCGCCAGTGTGGTGCCACCAGTGTGCTGGATTACCTTGACCGGTACGAGCATACGCACGGCACATCCTTGCCGGTGCACTACATGCTCTCCATATGTGCCTCACGCCGTCGAGAAGGTGCTCTTGCCACCAGTGCGGAAGACATCGCACGCCTGAGCTCTTTACAGCATCGTTTGGCTGCCATCAGCGACGACGGATCGGCCATTGAGCCGGGCATCCTCGACCAGGTGCTGCACACCGCTCAAGTCACCGGTCTGCCCGTGCTTGAACATTGCGAACACCATGACCGGGGAGTTATCAATGAGGGGGCCGTCAGTCGGGAACTGGGCGTGCCAGGAGTTCCCGCCGCTACCGAACTGGCGGTGGTGAGCCGAGACATCGAGGCGGTACGCCGCACCGGTGTGGCCGTCCACTTCCAACACGTCAGCACGGCAACAGCCTTCGACGCCATCCGGCAGGCAAAGGCCGAGGGGCTGCCGGTAACCTGCGAAACCGCCCCGCACTATCTGGCATTGTGCGACGAGGATGTGCGGGAGCTGGGTGCCATGGCCAAAATGAACCCGCCGTTGCGCTCGCGCGTCGACCGGCAGGCCACGCTTGAGGCAGTGACGGACGGCACGGTAGACATGATTGCCACCGACCATGCACCGCACACCATCAGTGACAAGCAAGCCGGACTGCAGGCTGCTCCCAACGGCATCATCGGTCTGGAAACCGCATACGGCGTGTGCCATCGCGCACTTGTGGACTCCAAACTCATCGACGAAAAACGGCTCATCGAACTCATGTCGGTGCGCCCGATGAATCTCATGGGAGTTACGGCAACAGACATTACCGCAATGCTTGACGGCGCGTCTCCAGCGGCGGTGCCGCAGAGCGCGCCCCGACGAGTTTTGGATTTGCGCAACACCAGTGGCCTGCCGCCGGCAAACCTGGTGCTGCTGGACACCAAACGCCACTGGACGGTGGAGCCTCAACGCTTCCATTCCAAGGCGCGCAATACCCCGTTCGCCGGGTGGGAACTCACCGGTCTGCCACTGGCCACGGTGCTGGACGGGAGGTTGGTGATGAGCCGCATCCCTCACGCTCGACTCGAGACAAACAGCTAGACGAAACCCTATACAGAACGTAAAGAACAGCACCCTGCACATGCGGTTTGGCATGGCAGGAAACGCCATGCACAACTCAGCGGAAACCCAAGAACCGCGGATCGGGAGGAATATATGGATCGTCTGATCGAAGTCATAGCAGCCACACACAATCCCAGCATCGTCGGGCTTGACCCGACCGAAGCGCTCGTACCGAAGCAAATCATCACGTCCATGTGTTCGGCAAGTAACGGTGATCTGGGCAAAGGCGCACAACAGGTGCCGGCACAAGAGCAGGCTTCAGATGAGAGTGCTTGCGATGTATACCCGGCGAATGAGGAAACGGTTGGAGAGGACCATACGTCCCGTGTGATGTCGGCATTTTACCTGTTCAACCGTGCCATCATCGACGCGGTAGCCGGCATCGTACCGGCCGTAAAACCGCAGATTGCCATGTATGAAGCGTATGGTGCAGCAGGAATCGACGTCTACCATCGTACTTGCGCGTATGCGCACGAACGGGGCCTGTATGTGCTTGGCGACATCAAGCGCGGCGACATCGGTTCCACCGCGTCCGCCTACGCCAGACATCTCACCGGCGTTGCCGCTCGGCCAGATGCCACTCAGCCGGGGAATTGCGACGGTCGGCCATGGATGGAAGATGCAGTCACCGTCAATCCCTATCTCGGCAGCGACGGTGTCACACCATTCACCGATGCGGCAGCGGCCACCGACAAGGACGTATTCGCCTTGGTACGCACCTCGAATCCGTCCAGCCGTGAAATTCAGGAACTGGAACTAACCGGCGGCGAACACCTCTATGAACACGTAGCCGACTTGGTGGAACACTGGGGTGCCGACAGCATCGGTGAATACGGTTACTCCCGATTGGGCGCGGTGGTAGGCGCCACACATCCCGAACAAGGCCGCGCATTGCGCGAACGGATGCCGCACACGTTTTTCCTGGTACCAGGCTACGGAGCACAAGGCGGCACGGCTGCCGACGTGGCCGGCATGTTCGATGCCCACGGTTCCGGTGCCATAGTCAACTCCTCGCGCGGCATCATCGGTGCATGGCGCACAGCTGGCGCCTACAGCGATGACATGAGTGTCCAAGAAGCGCTCGACCTGGTGTCCAGTAGTGCGGCCACGGCCGCCGTCACCATGCGTGATGACCTCAACCAAGCCATAAAGGACCGCTGATGGCAGCGCAATCCGAAAGCCGTATTCGTTCAGTAGAACGTTTCGATGCTCATCATTTCAGCTACGATCGAGGAGAGCAATGACTGTTTCACCGTTTATGACCACCGGCAATCGTGCCCCTGCAGGAGGCGCGGCGAATGATGCCGGCTTTGGAGGTGCTCCGATGGTGCCCGGCGAACGTGTTGGCGCTCGCAATGGCGAAGGTGGCAACAAACCTGGACGACGAACCGTACCGGTTATCTCCCAGCGGGTGCTGGACGATCGTCAAGGCGTCTATGAGCTGGTGGTGCGTGACGCCTACACTGCCAAGCATGCCCAACCGGCACAATTTGTGAATCTGTACCCGTCCAACGCCATGACCCTGCTTCCCAGACCGTTTGGAGTGGCGTATGTCAGCGGAGACGATGTGGCGCTCATCTATCAGATCGTCGGCGAAGGCACCCGCGAATTCAGTACGCTAAGCGCTGGCGATACGGTAGATGTGTTAGGGCCGCTCGGCAATCCGTTCAATGTGGATGCGAGCGCGAACTACGTGCTTGTCGGCGGTGGTCTCGGTGTGCCGCCACTGCTGTATGCCGCACAGAAACTCAGCGCCAGAAACGACGTGCGGGTGACCACTGCGTTCGGTTACCGGGACATGCACTTCGCAGACGGTTTGACGCAGCGGTTCGTACCGGTCGGACGTATGCATGCCATCAGCAATGATGAAGGCAATGTGATTGATCTGCTGGAGCGCATGGAACCCGAACTCGAGGTGAATGATGGCGATGGCAACGTGCTGCGTCCTGTCATCCTCTCCTGCGGGCCGACCCCGATGATGCGAGCGGTGGCGCAGTGGGCGAGTGTACGTGACATTCCCTCCCAGCTGAGTTTGGAGGCTCGCATGGGATGTGGGTTTGGCGCCTGCGTGGCGTGTGTGGTCGAAACCGCACAAGGCCGGCGCAAGGTGTGTACGGATGGTCCGGTATTTAGTCCTGAAGAATTGGGGTGGACGGCATGAACACAGCGGAAAACACAGAGATGCGATGGCAACATCCCACCGTAGTCGCCGGAGTGCCTTGGAAGAACCCGGTCGGTACGGCGTCAGGCACGTTCCAGCTGGCGGCTTGCCGTGACTATTACGACCCGTCCCAGCTTGGCTCCGTGGGCACCAAGGGCGTCTCTCCGGTGCCTTGGGAAGGCAACCCCGGCCCGCGTGCGGCCGAAAGCCCGGCCGGCATGATCAACGCCGTCGGACTGCAGAACCCGGGCGTCGACCACTATCTTGCCGACGAGCTGCCGGCTCTCAAATCGCTGGGTGCCACAGTGGTGGCCAACGTGGCCGGGCATAGCGACGGCGATTATGCGCAGGTAGTGGAACGGCTTGATGGCAGTGATGCCGACATGCTCGAAATCAACGTGAGCTGCCCGAATGTGAGCCACGGTGGCATGAGTGTAGGCACCGACCCTGCGGTGCTGTCCGCGCTTATCGCCCATTTGCGTGCGCTGACCGACAAACCCATGGTGGTTAAGTTGTCGCCCAACGTCACCGACATTGTCACTGTGGCGAAGGCGGCCGTCGACGCCGGTGCCGATGCGCTGAGCCTCATCAACACGTTGGTGGGCATGCGCATTGATGTACGTTCCGGAGAGCCGATTCTCGCCAACGTTACCGGAGGGGTTTCCGGCCCGGCGATATTTCCCATCGCGCTGAGCTTTGTGTGGCGTGTGCGCCAGGCATTGCCGCAGATTCCCATCATCGGCATCGGTGGCATTGACTCGGGGGAGAAGGCGCTCGAATACCTGTATGCCGGTGCCAATGCAGTGCAGGTCGGTGCTGCGGCGTTGTGGGATCCGGCGGCACCCATGCGTGTGGCGCGAGAGTTGGAGGCATTGCTCGATGAGCGTCCGGAATTGGCGCAACGGTTGGCCAGCGGCAAAACGTGGCGGTGATCGCTCGACTGCGGCATATGCAGTTATTCGTCATGGACTGGCCGCAGAGCGCTGGTTCTCGGCATCTGTGTGTCAGGAAAGCGACGCGCATGGCGGCAGGCGGTGAATGCTGGACGGGAGTGTTGGCTGAAGCCTGTGACCGGAACAGTACTCAAAATATGAAATATATACAGAAGAAAAGGATATATGATGAATGATGATGTGATGTACAACAGCACACCCGGTGCCGGAACTTCCTCTCCGGTTTCGATCGACGCTCGGTTCACCGAGTTTCTGCTGCGCTCCGGTGCGTTGAAATTTGGTGACTTCACACTGAAATCCGGTCGCCAGTCGCCGTATTTCATCAATGCCGGTGCCTTTGACGACGGCAGCAAAATCGCCACTCTCGGCGTATTCTACGCTGAGAAAATCGCACAGTGCGTTGCTGATGGTACGCTGCCCGGAGGCATCGACACCGTATTTGGACCTGCATATAAAGGTATTCCTCTGGCTGTGTCCACGGCAATGGCAATGGATGCGCACGGTATGCCCATCGGCTACACGTTTGACCGCAAGGAAGCCAAGGATCATGGTGACGGGGGCCTCTTCGTTGGCACGCCGCTGAAGGACGGCATGAAGGTGTTGCTCGTCGACGATGTGATGACAGCTGGCACCGCCGTACACGAGGTCATGGCGAAGATTGCGACCGCGGCCGACGTTGAGGTGGTGGGTCTGGTACTCAGTGTGGATCGCATGGAAAAAACCGGGGACTCGGATATATCCGCCGTTGCCGCGGTGGAACAGGAGTTCGGCTTCCCGGTGCGTGCCATTGCCAATGTGCGCGAACTTTTCGCCGCTGCAAGTGGCATGACCGCTGCGGATGGCACCCCGCTGCTCACGGACAAGACAAGTGAAGCTGCCCGCTCCTACCTGCAACGCTACGGCGCTTGATACCTAGTGCCGAAAATGGCGTTGAATGCCATCGGTCGTGTATTCTGCTGGTTGACCATGGGGTTGACGGTGCACCTGGATTGTTGATGTGGCTGCTCTGATGAGGAAGCGACGCATATATCATATATGCGCGTATATACATGCATAAGTTCTGAATACTAGATGAATATGTGGTGAATAAATATTCATCTAGTATTCAAGAAGTATCTATATTCGTTATTCAATGATTGCATATCCGTGCTGTTGCAACACTTGCCGCAGCTTTTCCAAATATGATTGAGCGGCTGGGGAAAGGCTGGCACGCTCATTGGTGATCCACCCTACCAGCATGGTCTCGTCGCTCTCCAAGGGCACGGTGACAATCTTCTCGTTGTTCAAATCGCCATTGTCGATGCCGCTGCACACCGTATAGGCATTGAGCCCGATGATGAAATTGAGCATGGTGGCGCGGTCGGTCACGTCAATGCGTTTGGGGGAGTAATCGGGACGAACCGCCTCTTCGGCAAAGTAGAAACTGTCATTGTTTCCCTGTTCATACTGCAGGAACGGGTAAGGCTGCAAATCGTCCATGGTCACGCGCTCCTTGCTTGCCAGCGGGTTGTCGCGTGAAATGAAAACGTGCAGCGGGGCGCGGAAGAGCGGGTGGAACTGCACATGCTTGACGCGCATGAATTTGCCGATCACATCCTTGTTGAAATCGGACAGGTAGAGGATGCCGATCTCCGAGCGTAGCGTGGATACCCGTTCAATGATGTCTCGAGTTCCTGTCTCACGCAAGGTAAATTCGTATTCCTGCGATTGAATGGAATCGATCATGGCCACGAATGCTTCCACAGCGAACATGTAATGCTGCGTGGAGACGCTGCACAGCTGCTTGCGAGGTTTGACGTGCTTATACCTGTCGTCCATCAGAGCGGCCTGGTCGAGCACTTGGCGAGCGTAGGTGAGGAATTCGGCCCCGTCGTCGGTAAGGGAGATGCCTTGAGAAGAACGGGTGAAGATCTCTATGCCCATCTCGTGCTCGAGTTCGCGCACCGACGAGCTCAACGCCGGCTGGGAGATGTAGAGCTCGTGGGACGCTTCGTTCATGGAACCGCATTCGGCGATGGTGACGATATATTTGAGTTGCAGCAGAGTCATAACTGGATTCTATAGCATCAGAAGCAACCTTGGGCGCCAAACCGCCGTTTATGAACGCTTTTGCACCGTCTGCCCTATAGATATGAGTTATATCCTGTCAGAACTCAAGACCCATGTCATGCAATGCCGTCCTGGCCTGCGGTTGCGAGGTGAAGAGGCGGGCGTGGATGCCGAGCGCCGAAGCGGCACCGACATTGTTCGCGTTGTCGTCGAGAAACGCGGTGCCGCCGGCCGTGAGACCGTACCGGGACAGTGCCAGTTCGAAGATGTCGGCGTTTGGCTTGTGCATATGCTCGACGCCGGAAACCACTGTTCCGTCCAGCAGCTCCTCGATCTGCGGGAACTTCTCATGCACGTAGTGGAATGTCTCGCTCGACCAGTTCGTCAAGCCCCACACCCCGTATCCGGCCGCTTTGAGATCGCGCACCAGTTGTTCCATGCCGTCCACCATACCTGCCATGGCGTCATCGTAATGTTCGACGTAGTAGCGGAACACCTCGGCCATCTCGGCACCGAACTCGGCACGGTAGTCCTTGAGCACATCGGCGATGAGTTCGCCGGCGTCCATGCGGTCCTCATACTCGTAGAATCCGTACGCGTTATGCTCGGTGCCGAGACGGTCCAGCACCTCGGGCGGGCAATGACCCTCCAGGCACGCCCGATAGTCGATGTGTATGAGCACGCCGCCGAAGTCGAAAATCACATCGTTGACCGGCGCGTGCGGTTCGGTGTGCGACGGTGGAGTGGGGGTATTGCTGTGAAGCGAGTGTAGTGACGATGGTGTTGCCATGATGGTCCTTTCAACGAGCGTTCAATGCAACAGAGAGCCGATGATGTGGGGGATGGGGGCAATCAGGTCGGATGCTGTGATGGGATGTCCCAGCGGTCCTGAGTGGTGTAGATCCTGCGGCTCTGGAGATTGGGCGCTCACGACGAGCGGCGGCCGCCAGCCGCATTGATTGCCACCGCTGGCCTGCCCGGCTGCCAGCCCGTGGAGTCGGCTGGCGGCAGCAGTGACAAGGGCGATATGCTCTGGATGGTCACGCCATGCTGCCTCATCCTGCTGTGCCAGCAATGCGCCGAGGATACCCGCCAGCACATCGCCTGAACCAGCCGTTGCCAGCCAAGCCGGACCGTTGCCTGCAGTAAGCGTCACCGTGCCTGCATCATCAGTCGTATTCTCGCCAGCTGCGTCAGACTGGACGTTGAGGTCTGAAGGGACGTTGCGCTCTGTAGTCGGCCCGACGACTACGGTAATCGCCCCCTTCAGAAGTACTGTGGCACCAGTCAGCACCTGAGCTTTACGTGCCCAATACCATGGCCGGGCAATGATGTCGTCCACGCCTGCCGATTCTCCGCGAAGAGACAGCAATCGCGCCAGTTCGCCGGTATGCGGGGTCAGCACGACTTGGGGCGGTACACGGTCGGGCAGCAAATCCAACGCTCCGGCATCCACCACCAAAGCCGGCATGGCATATGCTTCCTGCACGTGTGGTGAGCCGGCGGACACATCGTAATGCTTCAGCAATGCCGCAAGAGTCACACGCTCAGGCTCCATGCCCTGCGCATGCTCGGCGTCAGGTACACCGGAACCGGCCACCCATGCCTGCACATGTCCTTTGCCGACCACTGCCTCGGGCAATGCGTCCAACACGCGTTCGGCCACAGAAGACGGTCCCACATAGCGCACCATGCCTATGTTGGAAGCCGCTGCTGCGCGGCAACCCAGCACGGCGGCACCGGGGTAACGTTGCGAACCGGTCATCATCCCAGCAGCACCTCGGCTGTATTTGGAGTCCGAGGCAAACGGCCGGCGTAACACCTGTGACAGCAAATCATCGTTCATCACGGTTACGGCACACGGCACGGCATCCACATCAAAGCCAAAATCGGCCAGCACCAAAGTGCCGCATGCTCCAGACGCGGGTGGCAGCACCGCACACGGTTTCATGGCGCCGCACATGACCGTCACGTCGGCAGGCATGTAGTCTCCCGGCAGCGTACCGTCGTCAACGCCAACGCCGGAAGGCACATCGACCGCCAAGATCAACGGCGAGGAGCCCTTGACTGACGAAAGTGAACGTCGGCCAGGGCGAACGGATGGCGAATGCCGCTGATCCGTGCCACCCTGTGCTTCGCCAAGGTGCTGAAGCATGCCGCGGGACAGTGTTGCCGCCACTCCCCGCAACGCACCGCGAGCGCCGATTCCCGTCATGGCATCGATCACCATATCGGCATGCATCATCATGTCCAAGGCCATTTCCAAGCGCTCGCCGGCTTCACCGGCACTGAATCCACTTGCTGCTCCGGGAATCGTGGATTGCGCGTCTAGCACCAGCAGTTGGCCTCCGGCATGGGTGAATGCCAGCAAGCCTGCCATATGCAAAGAGCGGCCTGTGGCAATAGTGGTGACAGCAGCGCCCTGCCGCGCCAATTGAGCGCCTGCGAACAGGCCGTCGCCCCCGTTGTCTCCAGCACCGGCCAATACCACGATATTGGCGCGCTCGGGCACCACATTGCGTTCGGACAGCATCTGTGCGGCTACGCGGGCAACCGTCGATGCAGCCATGCGCATCAACGGCACGCCGCGTTCCAGTAGGGGCTGTTCCATACGTCTCACCGTGTGCGAGGTGTATGCGCGGTGGCGCAGCGCATCCGTGCGCTGCCCATCTGCGCGATCATGCACCGATTGCAGATCCATATGCCCCTCCTTTTGCCGTCATACTGAGAGCATCAGCGTCTTGCTGCAGTGCCACCTATAGTGTCGACGCTTGTGCAGCAGGGTGTGCGTCTACTCTTCAGCAACCAATTCAAGATATTCGTCGTTCCACAAATCCTCGTCACCGTCAGGCATAAGCAGCACACGCTCCGGGTTCAGCGCCTCCACCGCGCCTTCATCGTGAGTAACCAGGATGATAGCTCCCTCATACTTGGCTATGGCCTTCAAAATCTCGTCTCGCGAAGCCGGATCAAGGTTGTTTGTCGGTTCGTCCAACAGCAGCACATTGGCACGTGAGGTAACCAGCGTGGCCAAAGCCAGACGCGTCTTCTCGCCGCCGGAAAGCACCTTTGCCGGTTTCATCGCATCGTCGCCGGAGAAGAGGAAACTGCCCAAGATGGAACGAGCGTGCGTATCGTCCAAATCGGGGGCCACATGCTGCAGATTCTCCAATACGCTCGATTCGAGATCCAACGTATCGTGTTCCTGGGCAAAATAACCGATCTTGCAGCCATGCCCGTACTCCACCTCACCGGTATCGGCCTGCTCCTCACCGGCGAGAATACGCAGTGTGGTGGTCTTGCCGGCACCGTTATAGCCCAGGATAACCACACGTGACCCTTTATCTATCGCCAAGTCAATGCCCGAGAAAATGATGTTCGAGCCATATGCCTTGGAAATGCCCTTGGCCATGATGGGAGTGCGTCCGCATGGGGCCGGCTCGGGGAAACGAATATCGGCCACCTTCTCCTGTGTCTGAGCCTCGCTCGTGTTCTCCAACAAACGTTCCGCACGGCGCATCATATTCTGAGCGGCCACTGCCTTGGTGGCCTTGGCGTGCAAACGAATGCCCTGCTTCATAAGGCGGTCGGCTTTCTTCTGCGCAACCTCGCGTTCGCGGCGGCGACGTTCCTCATCCACAACACGCTGGTGCAGATATGCTTTCCAACCCAACGAATACATGTCTATCTGGCCGGTCTGCGCGTCCAAATGCCACACCTTGTTCACCACTTCGTCCAGCAGCTCCGTGGAGTGGGAGATCACCAGGAACCCACCCTCGAAACGCTTCAGATAGCTGCGCAGCCATTCAATGGAATCGGCATCCAAATGATTCGTAGGCTCATCAAGAATCAACGTGTCGGCATCGGAGAACAGGATACGAGCCAGTTCGATACGGCGGCGCTGCCCACCAGAAAGTGTGCCCAGCGGCTGCTGCATCACCTCCTGTGGCAGCCCCAAGCTCGACGCCATGGAGATGGCTTCGGACTGTGCCGCATAACCGCCGGCCTTGTCAAACGCCTGCATGACCTTGTCATACTTGTCCATTGCCTTTTCCATGACCTTCACGTCAGGACTGGTCATATCCTTCTCGGCCTTACGCATACGTTTGATGATGCTGGCAATATCCCGCGCACTCATCATGCGGTCCAACGCAGACTGCTCGGGGTCGGCCGCATGCGTGTCCTGTGGCAAATACCCCAACCCGCCAGTGATGCGTACCTTGCCGCCGGAAGGCAGCAAATCTCCGGTAATGACACGTGTCAGCGTGGTTTTGCCGGCACCGTTACGTCCCACCAAACCAATCTTGTCACCCTTGGCCACATGGAAGTCAGTGGGGTTAAGCAGCGTGCGCGCCCCGATCTGAATCTCCAACTGCTGCCCCTCGATTGCCATGCGCTCCGCCCTCATCAATATCGCTAAAAGCCGGGCAATACACCCAGCGTTGAAATGGTTATGGTTGTCACCCCATCATAGCGACACGTGTACCGAAATCGAACAATTGTTCGAACCCATTCGCTATACTGAAACCCTCAACGGAACACTCAAACGTCCGGAGGACGGCATGGCAACGGATTCAACGGAACTCACCGAACGCGGCACAAGCGAAGCTGCAGCGCGCAAAATCATGGACGGCGACACCTTCCTGTCACAAGAAATCGCCAAAGCCCCCCTGCGCTCGCAGAACGGTTCGCTCGTGGCGGACATCTCCCACATACCCAGCGACCTGAAAATCACCATCCAAGGCGCTCGCGAGCACAATCTGAAGAATGTCAACATCGCTGTTCCGCGCAGTCGTATGGTCGTGTTCACCGGTCTGTCTGGTTCCGGCAAATCGTCACTGGCGTTCGACACGCTGTTCGCCGAAGGGCAGCGGCGCTATGTTGAGTCATTGAGCGCCTACGCCCGTCAGTTCCTGGGGCAGATGGACAAGCCTGATGTGGACTTTATCGAAGGTCTGAGCCCAGCGGTCTCAATCGACCAGAAGACCACGAATCGCAATCCGCGTTCGACGGTGGGAACCATCACGGAGATTTATGACTACCTGCGTCTGCTGTTTGCTCGCACCGGTGTGCCGCACTGCCCTGAATGCGGTGCACGCGTCAGTGCTCAGACGCCTCAGCAGATGGTCGATGCGCTCATGAAGAATCCGGAAAAGACGCGATTCCAGGTGTTGGCACCAGTTGTTCGTGGCCGTAAGGGGGAATTCGAGGACTTGCTGGAACTGCTGCGTGGCGACGGCTATGCGCGTGCCCTCATCGACGGTGAGATGAGGCAGCTTTCCGACGAAATCAAGCTGACCAAGCAGAAAAAGCACACCATAGAGGTGGTGGTTGATCGTCTGGCGGTCAAGGAAGGTATGCGTCAGCGTCTCACCGATTCCATCGAGACAGCACTGCGCTTGGCCAAAGGCATTGTGGTCATCGACTACGTAGATAAGGACGACAAAGACCCACAGCGTCGACAGCCGTTCTCCGAGAAGCGTTCCTGCCCCAACGGGCACCAGCTGGAACTCGATGAGATCGAGCCTCGCACATTCTCCTTCAACGCTCCATATGGTGCTTGCCCTGACTGCACCGGCATCGGTTACAGCTTGGAAATCGATCCCGAACTCGTGATTCCGGACCCAAGCAAGTCGCTCAACGACAACGCCATCGAGCCGTGGGGTATGACCAAAGGCACCGGTGACTATTATCGGCACGTGCTCGAAGGTCTGGCCAAAGAGATGGACTTTAGCCTTGACACCCCTTGGAAAGACTTGTCCGAGGACGTACGCCATGCCGTGATGTACGGTCATGATTTTGAAGTGCAGGTGTCGTATCGTAACCGATGGGGCCGTATGCGCGAATACAGCACCGGGTTCGAAGGGGTGGTACGTACGCTCAAGCGTCGCCACGACGAAACCGAATCCGATCAGATGAAGCTCTACTACGAGTCCTATATGCGTGAGGTGCCGTGTCAGGCCTGCGCGGGCAAGCGTCTACGGCCGGAAGTGCTTGCCGTCACGGTAAACGACAAGTCCATCGCCGACGTGTGTGACATGTCGGTGCACACGAGCCTGGAGTGGGTCAAGAACCTCAATCTCGAAGGTGCCGCCGCGCAGATTGCAGGAGAAGTGCTCAAAGAGATTCGTGCACGTCTTGGCTTCCTCAACGATGTCGGTTTGAACTATCTGACACTCTCGCGAGCTGCGAAAACGCTTTCAGGCGGTGAAGCGCAGCGTATTCGTCTGGCAACGCAAATCGGTTCCGGCCTGGTGGGCGTCATGTATGTACTCGACGAGCCTTCCATCGGTTTGCATCAGCGTGACAACGAACGTCTCATCAAGACGCTTCACCACCTGCGTGACTTGGGCAATACACTTATCGTAGTCGAGCATGATCAGGAGACCATCGAAAAAGCCGACTGGCTGGTTGATATTGGTCCGGGCGCCGGTGAAAGCGGCGGAGAGGTCATCTACTCCGGCCCGGCCGCGCACATCGTAGATGCTTCCCGTTCGGTTACCGGAGACTACATAGCCGGTCGTCGCCAGATAGCCGTTCCGGAGCAGCGACGCAGCATCGATAAGACGCGTGAACTGAAAATCGTGGGCGCTAGGGAGAACAACCTCAAGAACCTCAACGTGTCTATACCGCTTGGTGTGATGACCTGCATTACCGGTGTGTCCGGTTCCGGCAAGTCAACGCTGATCAATCAGATTCTGTATCCATCGTTGGCAGACAAGCTTAACGGCGCCCGTATTGTGCCCGGCAAGCACACCCGCATCGAAGGCATTGACCAGTGCGACAAGGTGATTCACGTCGACCAGAATCCGATCGGCCGCACCCCGCGTTCCAATCCGGCCACCTACACCGGTGTGTGGGACAAGATTCGTCAACTGTTCGCCAAAACTCCCGAAGCCCAAGTGCGAGGCTATGGGCCCGGACGCTTTTCCTTCAATGTCAAAGGCGGGCGTTGTGAGGCATGCCATGGTGACGGCACGATCAAAATCGAAATGAACTTCCTGCCGGATGTGTACGTGCAGTGCGAGGAATGCCATGGTCAGCGTTACAACCGTGAGACGCTGGAAGTCAAGTACAACGGGAAAACCGTGGCGGACGTGCTCAACATGCCCATCGAAGAGGCAGCCGAGTTCTTCAAGGCCTACACTTCCATCTCCCGGTACCTCAACACCTTGGTCGATGTCGGATTGGGTTATATTCGCCTGGGGCAGCCTGCCACCACGCTCTCCGGCGGTGAGTCCCAGCGCGTCAAACTGGCCACCGAACTGCAACGCCGCTCCACCGGGAAAACGGTGTACATTCTCGACGAGCCGACCACCGGTCTACACTTCGAGGATGTTCGCAAACTGTTGCAGGTGCTGCAAAGCTTGGTGGACAAGGGGAACACGGTCATTGTTATCGAGCACAATCTGGATGTGGTGAAAGCCGCTGATTGGATCATTGACCTCGGTCCCGAAGGCGGTGAAGGCGGCGGTACTATTGTGGCGCAAGGTACCCCGGAGAAGGTGTCCAAGAATGAGGCGAGCTGGACCGGCAAATATTTGAAACCACTGTTGGAACCTCAACGGTGACAGTGACGGTGGCAGAGACAGGAGAGCGGTAAGACATGGTAGAGACGGGACAGGAAAGAGACTCGGGGCAGTGGCGCAAGACACAACGCCAGCTGGGGGACTCTCGCGACCTGTTCCGTCCCCGAACCAGTGACATTCCCACCGATCCCGGTGTATACAAATGGCGTGATGGCAACGGACGCGTCATTTATGTAGGTAAGGCTAAGAACCTGCGCAACAGGCTTACATTCTATTTTCAGCCGCTGTCCCAGCTTCACCCGCGCACGCAGAACATGGTACTTACCGCACGCAGTCTCGAATGGACGGTGGTGGGTACTGAACTCGAAGCGCTCACGCTCGAATACACATGGATCAAGGAATTCGACCCACGATTCAACGTTGTATTCAAAGATGACAAAACATATCCTTACTTAGCGGTGTCACTCGGAGAAAAGGTGCCGCGCGTATGGATCACCCGTAACCGCAAACGGCGTGACACAAGGTATTTCGGCCCCTACGCAAAGGTGTGGGATTTGCGGCACAGCCTTGACAAGCTGCTCAAGACCTTTCCTGTACGCACCTGTTCGCCAAATGCTTTTCACCGGGCGCAGATGACGAATAGGCCGTGCCTGCTGGCTTCCATCGGCAAATGTTCTGCGCCATGCGTGGCCAGAATCGATGAGCAAGAGCATCGGCGCATGTGCGAGCAGCTGGTTGGTGTACTCACTGGGCGGCTCGGCAAAACCTATATTGCCGGTCTCACACGGGAGATGAAACAGGCCAGCAATGAGATGGAGTTCGAGAAGGCGGCTCGGTTGCGCGACCAGATAGCCATGCTCAAGACGGTCTCCGAACAGAACGCGGTGGTCTTGGAACAAGATACCGATGCTGACGTGTTTGGCTTTGAGGCAGACGAACTCGAAGCGTCCGTACATGCATTCTTCGTGCGTGCAGGTTCCATCCGAGGAGAGCGTAACTGGAGCGTGGAACGTGTGGAAGATATCGACGATGCCAGCCTCATCGCAGACCTCATCGTTCAAGTGTATTCGGATGTGATGAATCAGTCTCACGACGAACAGGCAAAAGACGTACACTCCTTTGACGATGCCGTGTCCATAGAAGAGAAACGCGATGCCATCGCCCATACGCAGCATCTGACCGCCACCGACAGCGTTTCAAGAGCCCAAGCCACGCGTGAACGTCGTGAACGACAAGTGCAGACCGGCCGTGGAGACCTTCTGGCGCCTGTTGCGCCGATACCTCGCGAAGTGCTGGTTCCCATCGAACCGGATCGCAAAAACGAGCTTGAAACGTGGTTGTCAGGTCTGCGCGGTGCCGCCGTCACCATCCGCGTCCCCAGTCGCGGCGAGAAGCGGACTTTGCAGGAGCGCGCGAACAACAACGCCAAACTGGCGTTGCAACGTAGCAAAATGAGCCGTATCAGCGACATAGGGGCTCGCACACAGGCCATGAACGATGTCGCCAAGGCACTGGGGTTGAGCGAAGCGCCGCTGCGCATCGAAGGTTACGACATCTCCAACACCATCGGAGGCATCTACCAGGTGGCATCCATGGTTGTATTCGAGGACGGCATCGCCAAAAAGTCAGAATACCGACGTTTTGCCATCCGCGGCAACGACGGCAAGGGGGCGCTCGACGATCTGAGTGCGGTGTATGAGACGTTGACCAGGCGTTTCAAACACGGCAACATCGCCGGTGACTCTGGAGAAAGCATCGACAACGAGCGGCGTATTCAGGCAGCACGGGAGTCTCAAACATCCTTGATATCGACGAGTGCCGAAGACAAGCCCAGCGGGGACGCGCGGCATGAAAAAACCGCGAGTGCCGACAGTCGTGTCGCGTCGTCAACGGAAATCGACGAGACACAGATCGTGCAGCAGAACACCACATCGCATCATTTTGCCTATAAGCCCAACCTCATCGTGGTCGATGGCGGCAAACCGCAGGTTGAGGCGGTAGCGCGCGCACTGCACGACTGCGGCGTGGACGATGTGGCGGTCTGCGGTCTGGCTAAACGTCTCGAGGAGGTATGGGTGCCGGACGATGACTATCCCATCATCCTCAAACGGCAGTCCGAAGGCATGTACTTACTGCAACGAGTACGTGACGAATCCCATCGTTTCGCCATTACCTATCATCGTAATTCCAGAAGAAAGGGAGCATTGCGTTCAGCACTCGATGACATTCCCGGCGTGGGTGAAGCATTCCAGAAACGGTTGCTGTCCAAATTCGGTTCCCTCAAAGCCATTCGAGCAGCGAGCGTGGAGGAACTCCAGCAGGTGAAGGGTGTCGGAGAGCACAAGGCCGAAGCTATTTTTGAAGCGCTGCACAGCGGCGACGAGGCTGCTCCACAGGGGTGATGCGTCGCGTCGGCTAGTATGGCCGTAGAGAATGGAGTGAGAATGACAGGCGTACATCATCATTGCGCGGTATTGGGCAAGCCGATTTCGCATTCGTTATCGCCGGTGCTGCACATGGCGGCATATCGTGAGCTTGGCCTTGACGACTGGGAGTACACGCGTCAAGAGGTTGATGAACGCGATCTCGAAAGGTTCTTGAACGGCTTGGATTCTTCATGGCGCGGCCTCAGCCTCACCATGCCGCTCAAACGGACGATTCAACCATATGGCGCACCACAAGACGAGTGGTCAAAAAAGCTTATGGTTTCTAATACAGCGATATTAAACTGGTCGCAGCAATCGAAAATGCCCAGTGTTGATCTCTATAACACTGATGTCAACGGCATTGTAATGGCGTTTCGTCACGCATGGTCTGAGTGCGGTGCAGTCCTACGGTCATCTCATTGCAAACAGCAAGATGAGAAATCGTCGAATTCGGCAGACTTCAGCTACTCTGCCGGCAACGAATGCGTACAAGGCAACGAGACACGCACCCCGGGAAGAGACGGTGCCCATGCTGTGATACTGGGCAACGGGAACACCGCGCTTTCGGCTCTGGCGGCCTGCACTCAGTTGCAGATTCCTGGTATTGGTCCGGTTGACCAAGTCACGGTCTGCGCGCGCCGGCCTAAAACCGGTGATGCGTTGGAACAACTGGCGCTCCAATCCGAGCATCAGCTGCGCTATCGGTGTATCCCCTTGAACGACGCGATTCCCGCTTTACTGCGTGCGGATATCGTCATCAGCACGCTGCCCGCCCATGCGGCAGACGACTTGGCTGTGGATTTACTACAAGCTGATCGGCCTGTTGGCGCAAGGGGTAGAGACGTACCTGCGGCGTTGCTGGACGTAGTTTATAAGCCGAACCCAAGTTTGCTGCTGCAATCATGGGGTAAACTGGATGGGTATAGCATTGGCGGCCAAGAGATGCTACTGTACCAGGCGCTGGAACAGGTGGCACTGATGACGGCTTGCGGTTCGTCTTACACGGCAAGGTTGGAGCGAGCCATGCGCCGAGCACTTGAGGAGAGTATATGAACGATCAGAACCAGATGGCAGTGCGCCAAGCACCGGGCGATAACGGTGACAATAGCGGTGTAAGAGTGCAAGGCGATGGCTTGGCTGGTCATGAGGATTTTCCTTCAGCAGCTCAGATTCATCGCGAAGATCACCAGTCTTCGAGCGAATTCGAGGTGATGCTCATTACCGGTATGAGTGGTGCCGGTCGTTCTCATGCAGCCGATTGTGTAGAGGACATGGGCTGGTATGTGGTCGACAATCTGCCGCCCAAGCTGCTGGTGCCGTTGGTGGACATGATGACCTCATCGGGTTCGAAAGTGCATAAGCTGGCGGCGGTCATAGACGTGCGGTCCCGCAGCTACTTCGACGATCTTTCCGCAGTGATCAGCCATCTTGACGACCTGGGCGTGCGCACGCGCATTCTGTTCCTTGATGCCAGTAACGAGGTGCTGGTGAAACGTTACGAATCAGTGCGCCGACCACACCCGTTGCAGCACGGGAACCGTCTTATCGATGGCATTTTAGAGGAACGCGATTTGTTGGCCAGTCTGGAGAAGCGTGCCGACACGGTTATCGATACCTCAAATCTCAGCATTCACCAGCTTTCTACCCAATTGTACGAAGCATTGCTGGGGGAGGGGCCATCCACCGTAGCCGTTCACATTTTCAGCTTCGGGTTCAAATATGGGATTCCGCTGGATGCTGATTTTGTGGCAGATGTGAGGTTTTTGCCTAACCCGTATTGGGTGCCGAGTTTGCGAGAATTGACCGGTCTTGATACTCCCGTGAGTGATTATGTTCTCGGTGACGAAAGTGCCGAAAAGTTCTTGGATGCGTACGAGCAAGCGATGATGGTGGCCATTAACGGTTATGCACGTGAAGACAAGCATTTTGTTACTATTGCTGTAGGTTGCACGGGCGGACAGCATCGTTCTGTGGCGATGAGCGAGGCTCTGGCGCAACGGTTGAGAGCAAGAGGGCTTTCCGTTACCGTATCGGCACGTGAACTGCACAAGATCAATCGGTAATGCGCAATTTGTACGAGGCTTTGCAAATTTGGTCAGAACGCGTAATTTTGTCCAAGTCATTCTGTATCACAGAGAATCGTGGCAGAACATGAGTGGACTCATTCGGTAGCCGGTCAATAAGTGAGCAATTTGGGAAGTAGGAGGTTGGGCTTTGGCTCTTCTCACAGACGTCAAAACTGAACTGGCATCGATTCAAGCCGAACTGCCGGCTGCGACTATCGCGCAGGCCGCAGCGATGATGCGATTCGGCGGAGGGTTGCGTCCAGTCAACAACCAAGCGGTTATCAGAGCCCAGTTTGACTCATTGGAAGCGGCGGAATGGCTGAGAACCGTCATCAGCAGTGCCTTTGGACGTGAGGCCAACCTCAACCGGATTTCCAGGCAAACACCTAACGGTGTGGTGCAGCGCTTCGATTTGATTGTGGAACGTGGAGCCACGGCTCTCGCTTTGCAGACCGGTCTGCTTGATCGTCGCATGCATTTGGTCAAGGGTCTTCCAGCAGAAGTGGTGAGCGGCAACATCGCTCAGATCAAAGCTGCATGGCGAGGTGCTTTCCTGGCTCGTGGCACCATCTCCGATCCAGGCAAAGCCAGTTATCTGGAAATCGTGTGCCCGACTCCCGAAGCAGCCAAGGCGCTGCAAGGCGCTGCAAGGAGGCTTGGCATTACTGCCCAGACACGCCGGTTGCGCAGCTCGGAGAGGGTGACGCTGCGTGATCCCGATGCCATTGAGCGCATGCTCAATCTGATGGGCGCACCACGTTCGGCTAGGGAATGGACCGGTAAACGTTCCGATGGCGAGGCCAGAGGTAAAGCGAATCGTCTGGCGAACTTCGATGATGCGAATATGCGTCGCAGTGCCAAGGCTGCAGCTGAGGCCACGCAGAAGGTTCATCATGCCTTCGAGATTTTGGGCGATGAAGTTCCAGACAACCTGAAAGCCGCTGGTGAGCTGCGCCTCAACCATACAGATGCCAGCTTGGAGGAATTGGGACGGCTCGCCGATCCGCCAATCACCAAGGATGCCATTGCAGGCCGCATACGCCGGTTGCTGCAGTTGGCGGACAAGGTTGAAGCTGCGCGTAAGCAGGATGCTGAGTAATCGAGGGATGCAAGAGTAGATTCATCGCGAAGATTTGTTGCAATAGATGGTGGCATAGCGTCAACGCATAAGAGATGCATGCTACAGTTGCTCTAACTAGACGAAGCGCATTGCCTTGTCTGTTCACTTCACCCGTACTTGCCTATAGAGGCAGCGCGGGTGAAGTTTTTGTTCGTTCGCCCTTGTACACTCTAAGGTAATGCGCGCTTTGCGGCAGTACTCTTTATCTCTGCTCGGCGGTAGTGGCTGGGCGAGGCCTTAGGGAAAGGAAACTCATGAAAACGCTGAATGATCTTGGAGACCTGACGGGCAAGAAGGTGCTGGTGCGCGCCGACTTCAACGTGCCGCTCGACGGTACTACCATCACCGATGACGGCCGCATCAAGGCAGCTCTGCCGACCATCGAAGAGCTGCGTAACCAAGGTGCCAAGGTCATCCTGATGGCGCACCTCGGCCGCCCGAAGGGTTCAGTCGTTCCCGAGCTCTCGCTCGCTCCTGTGGCCAAGCGCCTCGGTGAACTGCTCGGTGCGGACGTCACCCTTGCCGACGACACTTACGGTGCCGATGCCCAAGCCAAGGTCGCTGCCATGAACGACGGTGACGTGGTCATGCTTCAGAACGTGCGCTTCAACCCCGAAGAAACCAGCAAGGATGCCGATGAGCGTGCGGCATATGCCAAGAAGATCGCTGATCTGGGCGATGTGTTCGTCTCCGACGGATTCGGCGTGGTGCACCGCGCACAGGGTTCCGATTACGATGTTGCTTCGTTCCTGCCCAGCGCCGCCGGCAAACTCATCGAGAAGGAAGTGAACGCACTGTCTCGCGCCACTCAGTCTCCTGAGCGCCCCTTCACGGTTGTGCTCGGCGGTTCCAAGGTATCTGACAAGCTTGGTGTCATCGAGAACCTGCTCGACAAGGCCGACCGTCTTGTCATTGGCGGCGGCATGGTGTTCACCTTCCTCAAGGCGCAAGGCTATGAGGTCGGCACTTCACTGCTCGAAGAGGATCAGGTCGAGAAGGTCAAGGGCTACATCAAGACCGCCGAGGCCAATGGCGTCGAGCTGGTGCTGCCGACCGACGTGGTCGTCAACGCAGGGTTCCCGGCAGGAGACACCCCTATCAACCCCGAAGTGGTGCCTGCAGATGGCATTCCCGCCGACAAGATGGGTCTTGACATCGGGCCGGAGTCCAGCAAGCTCTTCCACGACAAGATTGTCGACTCGAAGACCGTGGTGTGGAACGGACCCATGGGTGTTTTCGAAGTCAAGCAGTTCGAAGACGGTACCAAGGCTGTGGCTCAGGGCCTTGTCGATGCCACCAAGGCCGGTGCGTTCACGATCGTGGGCGGCGGTGACTCCGCCTCGGCAGTACGTCACCTCGGCTTCTCCGATGAAGAGTTCTCGCACATTTCCACAGGCGGCGGCGCTTCCCTCGAATTCCTTGAGGGCAAGGAACTGCCGGGTCTGAAAGTGCTTGAGTAGTCGAAAACATTCGCTACTATGATGCTGTTCACGGCCTTATGACCGGTGAAATAAGCGATTGATTGGTGCGGGCAGGTTCTTCGGGCCTGCCCGCACTGTGTATACGCTCCTGCCGACTGATTGGCACGAGCAGTTGGGGGAATGGCATGACGTCAACGCGCACACCTCTGGTGGCAGGGAATTGGAAGATGAATTTCGACCATCTCGAAGCCACATATTTCGTGCAGAAGTTTGCATGGCTGCTGCGTGACGCACGTTTTGATTTCAATCGCTGCGACGTGGCACTGTTCCCTTCATTCACGTCGTTGCGCAGCGTCCAGGTGCTGGTGGAGACCGACCGGTTGAAAATACGTTATGGAGCACAAGCGGTTTCCGTCACCGATCAAGGCGCGTTCACCGGGGATGTCTCGGCCGATATGCTTGCGCGGCTGGGCTGTTCGTATGTGATTATCGGGCATTCGGAACGGCGTAAATACCATCCTGAAGACGACGCTAACATCGTAGACCAAGTGAGGGCAGTGCTCACCGCCGGCATGCAACCGATTCTGTGTGTCGGTGAGAGTCTCGAGGAACGGCGCCAGGGAATAGAGCTCGATTATGCAGTCGGTCAGGTGCACGATGTGACACGCGACCTCTCGGATGAAGAGGCTTCGCGGCTGATCATCGCCTATGAGCCGGTATGGGCCATCGGCACGGGCATGGTGGCCACACCGGATTCCGCGCAAGATGCCGCGCACGCAATCCGCGCCGATTTGTCCTCAATGTTCGGTGACCAAGTATGCCAATCGGTGCGTATTCTTTACGGAGGTTCAGTGACTTCGAAGAATGCAGTGGAAATTCTCAGCCAGCAGGATGTCGATGGTTTCCTCATCGGGGGGGCGTCGCTCGATGCCGACGAGCTGGCCACCATCTGCAGACTCGCCGCCAAGACCGGCAATGGTGCGTGACGCCGAGTCTATGTAATGCTTTAGCTTGTTAGTGCAGCAGAGGCAGTGGCAGTGGCTAAGGCAAGAGTGTGTGGCATGATGCTGCTGTCGCGCTGAGTGCAGTTGTCCTCGCGGTTATGATTGCAGTTGTTGGCCCATTACGGTAGCATACATACCAGTATTGTTTCATTATGGAGGTTCGCCCGTGTCAGCTATGGCCATTGTTGCGCTTGTTCTGAAAATTATCCTCGCGGTGTCCAGCATCTTTCTCATTCTGCTGATTCTCATGCACCGAGGCAAGGGCGGCGGCTTGTCCGACATGTTCGGCGGCGGGCTCACCAAGAACGCCGGTACTTCTGGCGTTGCCGAGAAGAATCTGAACCGCTGGACGATTATCATCGCGCTGGTGTGGGTTGCCATCATCATCGCTCTTGGCCTGATGACCAAGTACAAACTCATCTGATTAGGTAGGTTCTTCAGCCGATATGACATCTGTTGAGCCGAAGCCCAATATCGTAGTACAAGGCCACGGTATTCCTGTCATCATGCTGCACGGCATGGGATTGGATTATCGTGGTCTTCTGCTGCTCGATGACGCGTTCCCAGAAGGAATACAGCGTATCTACATCGACCTACCGGGGCACGGGAGGACCCCGGCGCTGCCGGCACCCGGTGGGCTGCAGGAGATGGCAGTCTGGACACTCAACGCAGTGCGTGACATCGTGGGGGAGCATCCGTTCGCATTACTTGGAAACTCCATGGGTGGTGCCATCGCGCGTTATATCCTCTCTCAAGTGCCAGAACAGGTCTGCGGCATTGCTTTGATTGCTTCTGTGGTTGACCCGGTCAAGTCACATCGTCATGTGGCACAGCACGTGGTGAGTGATCCTAATCCCAAACTGACGGAAAAGCTGCAAAGCGAGCAGCTCATCGAATTCCTGCAGATGGGTGTCAATCAGTCGTTTGAGGCGTGGCGTCGGTATCAGCGCTATGTACTTCCCGGCACCAAACTCTACGACCACGAGGCGGGTTTGCGTCTTGACAGCCACTATTGGCTAGACGAGATGCCTGAGCAACGCCTGGGCACATATCAAGGTCCCGCGCTTATCGTTACCGGTAAGCAAGACCAGGTGGTGGGATATGAAGACCATAAAATGCTGCTGAACTATTATCCGAATGCCGGATACCATGTCGTCGATCCGGCGGGGCACAACATCCATATCGATCAACCGGAAGCAGTCAAGGAACTGGTAGGCGATTGGGCGGCAAAGCTGCTGTAACGATTATGGATCGCGCTGTGACACTAGACAACAGTATGGTTATCTAGTGTCACAGCGCTTTTGACTGTTTTATATTTCAGTTGTTTTATATCTCTGCTGTCTGGTTCTATTCAACGACCTCGTGGTATCCGGTCTCATGGTTGAGGATCTTCAACGTATCATCCAGTGCAATTTCCACCATGTTCTTAACCGCCACATCCGTATCGAAACCAATATGCGGGCTTAACGTAACATTATCGAGTGCCAACAACTGGTCGATATAAGGGTTGGGCTGGTGGCTTTCGGTGAAGTCTTTGCTGAAGATGCCCGCTTCGTTCTCTACCGTATCGATGCCTGCGGCGGCGATACGATGATGCTGCAAGGCGTCGATGAGTGCTGGCGTATCCACTACCGCTCCACGAGAGGCGTTGATGAGTATGGCGCTTGGTTTCATCAAGGCCAAAGCGCTGGCGTCGATGAGATGATGCGTTGTCGGGAGTAACGGCGTGTGAAGCGTGACGATATCCGCTGTGCGGTAGACGGTCTCATGGTCGGTATAAGTCAACACGCTGTTCAGTTCGGGGCGGTAGACCGGATCGGCAGCGATGACGGTAGCTCCCAAAGCTCTGAATACACGAGCCACTTCGCTACCTATCTTGCCGGCGCCGATGATACCGACCGTCAACTGGTGAATCTCACGCGCCATCAGCCCTTCCCAGCGAAAGTCCCCATGTTGCTCGTTCGCAGTGGCCGTATTCAGGTGGCGCAGCAACCACATGGTGTGTGCCAGCACTAATTCGGACACCGAACGAGGGGAATATGCCGGCACATTGGTTATGGTCAGACCGTGTGCGTGGGCTTCTGGAAGATCGACGATCTCATATCCGGTGGTACGTAGGGAGATTTGCTGGATGCCCAGTTCTTGCAGTCGCGCATACACCGCCGGGTCGATCGGATTGTCCTGCTGGAGCAGCACACCATCGTAGCCTTCGGCTTGATCCACGGTATCGGGCGTGAGCTCATCCTTGTTGGTGGTGAGTGTGATATCCGGATGGCTATGCTGCCATGTGTCGACCACTGTTTGTTCGTCGTCCATGATGTTGAACAGAATAAGTTTGGTCATGATGTACTCCTATAGGTTGAGTGATGCGAAACCGTTGACGGCTTGTTCCAATGAGGACAAGGGTTGCGTGGCGGCAAGCCGGACAAACCCTCGTCCTGCTTCGCCGAACGCCTGACCGGGAATGACCAGCACGCCTTGCTGCTCCAGCAGTGTGTCGCTGAAGGCGATGTCGTCCAAACCGCTGCCACTGATATTGGCAAACAGGTAGATGCTGCCAAGCGAGGGCATAAGGGAGATCCACGGAATCTGGGCCAATTGTTCGGACAGATAGGTCAGGCGTTCCTCGAAAGTATGTTGGAGCGGCGGTATGATCTCGTCGATGTGGTCCATGCCGTAACCTCCTGCACACTGTGCCATACTTGGCGCGGTGTAGCATACACCTTCGTTGAGCAGACCCACGGCTGTGATTACCGGTTCTGGGCCAAGAACGTATCCGCAGCGGAATCCGGTCATGGCGAATACTTTGGAGAGCGAACCGAGCACAATGGTGCGTTCCGGTGCCAGATTCTCCAACGGGATATAGGTGTTGTCGCCGAACGCGTAAGGCCAGTAAACTTGATCTGAGATGATGTACAGGTCATGTTTACGAGCAATAGAGACGATGGAATCGAGAGTGGACTGATTGTATACGGCACCTGTCGGGTTGTTCGGACTGTTGACGACGATGGCCTTGGTGGATGCCGTGATAGCCTGTTCGAGATCCTCGCTCTGAGGCTGGAAATCATGGTCCATAGTGCAGTTCACAAAAACTGGTTTAGCGTGCCATGCTTCAACCTGTACCTTATATGGCGAGAAATAGGGGGAGGGGATAATGACTTCGTCTCCAGGGTCGAGCAGGGCACCCAACGTCAGATACAAGGAATGGGTGGCTCCCGCAGTGGCCCAAATGTTTTCCATGCCGTAGTGCTGATCAAACTTTCGGCGGTGCATCTCCAGTATGGATGTCAGGTATGCCGGGTCTCCATTGGACGCGGTGTAGTGTGTTTTACCGTCGTCCAAGGCTTGCTTGGTCGCCTTCAGCAATGCCCGAGGGGTATCAAGATCTGGGTCTCCGATAGACAGGTCGACCACGTCGGTCATCAGTGCTGCTGTCTTGCCTATTTGAGCCATGATGTTGGTTGGTGCTTGCTGGAAGAGTTTGGCTATGGGTTTCATACGATGTAGTGCCTTTCATGAGTGTGAGTATGAGGGTGGATTCGGTATGTGTGCGAATGTGTATCACACCGTCAGATCGACTTTCCAATCGTCCTGATTGTAGAGCTTGGGGAACTTCCTGATGGTGAAATAGGTGACAAGCGAGTAGATGATCGGCAGGATGAAGTAAATCAGCGCCAATAGGATGATTTTGGTAACCAGCGGGCCTTCCATATAGGTATAGGAGTTAATGGGGCCGACTGGCTGACCGAAGCCTGCACACTCGGGGCTTGATTGCATGCCGATAAAGGAATCTGTGAACCCGGTGAGTGCACCGACGATGGCGATGGGTAGGAGCATCCGAGGATGCTTGATGAAGTTGGCGAGCATCATCTTCACACCGCCCCAGAACATGGCTGCGGATACTCCAAGGCCATTGGAGGCGTAGGTGGCAACGGCCACCATCATGAAGCATGACGTCACACCTACCGATGCGGCCCCGCCCGCTAATCCGGTAATGCCGATGGCATAGGCCAATCCCACCGTAGAGAGCGGCGTGGCGATAATGACAGCGAATGACATGGCGATGAGTGTGCAGAGCAGCATCGGTTGCAACGTGGTGAACAGATTCAGCACGTTGCCTACGGCCATGGAAATCATGTGCACATACTGGTAGGTCCACATACCGAACGGGCCGATGAGGGACGCACAGACGATGGGCTCAACGATGACGGAGAAAGTGCCGACATACTGGCGAATCAGGAAGATTACCACGATGGCAAGCGCGATGATGAGAATGGTATTGATGAGGTCACCCATACCCAATAGTGTCCAGGTGTCGTTCTCATATTTTACGGCACCGCTACCGGCCACTGCGGCCAGTGCCACGCTGGCTTTCTCGACCATACTGAATTTGAACTGATTGGCTGCAAGCACTGCGGACATGGCAGGTACGAAGTAGATGCCCATGTTTGAAGCCGTGTTCACGGCATTCCAGAACGCGCTGTGTTCGGCGAGCCCGGTGATGAAGGGGGAGATGATGGCTCCCGGTGTCACTGCCACCACGATGGCCATGGCGACTCCTGACAGGAGTTTGTTCCAGAATTCGCCGAATTTGTATTGTGTAAGTTCCTGCATAATGTTCTCCGGTGCGGTATGACGTTTGATGAATGATCTTGCTGTTAGGACTGATGGTGACGATGGCAACGTCGTCGTATATCCGGAAGGAACGAGCTGCGATGATGTACCGATATCGGGGTGTGACTCATAGGTATGCCAATCTCTGATAAGAAACTAAAACAGGGAAAACTGGTGGTATCTGGGCGATAATTCAATAATAAAAGAGAGAGGTTATTATCGTCGTCGTTGCAGGGATACATCGTGAGTGTGCACGTGATGGTTGCCGTTCATGCGATCCCCTTTCCTGGGAGTGAACTAATAAGGAACAGTGTATAACATTCGGGCGACGTAATATTTATTCGTGTCTGTAGTGTGTTGATTTCCGCTTAAACAAGCGATTTCTACGGCGCGTCGCCAGCAAGGATTGAGGAAAGAACTTTAGTAATGAATATTGTGGCTTGCACAAACAAAACCCCTGCACTTCATCTCAACAGAGCAGCTTCAGCTGCGTCGGTTTCGGATTCTGTGCAGGGGTTAATGGGAATTATCACCGGCTCAGGCCGGCATTGAATCAGGCATTCACGCGGTCGATGCCAGCCTGGGTGTCGGAGAGCACCGAGTCCCAAGACTTGATGAACGCGGCCACGCCGTCGGCTTCGAGCTTGTCGGTGACATCCTTGATGCTGATACCCAGCTCGGCGAGCTTGTCCATGACGGCCTTGCTCTCCTCGTAGGTGCCCTCGATGCTGGGCTTGCCATCACCGTGATCTGCCAGCGCGTCGAGCGTCTTGGCCGGCATGGTGTTGACCACATCGGGAGCCACGAGCTCGTCGACATACTTGCAGTCGGAGTAGGCGGGGTTCTTGGTGCCGGTGGAGGCGAAGAGCGGGCGCTGCTTCTTGGCACCCTTGGCTTCGAGATCGGCCCAACGAGAATCGTCAGCGAACTTCTGCTCGAAGAGCTGGTAGGCCAGACGAGCATTGGCCACGGCAGCCTTGCCTTCAAGAGCCTTGGCTTCGTCGGAGCCGTTGGCTTCGAGGAGCTTGTCGACAGCGCCATCCACACGGGAGACGAAGAAGGAAGCCACGGAGCCCATGTGCTTCAGGTCGTGACCGTTCTTATCGGCCTGCACCATGCCGTCGATGTATGCGTCGATGACCTGCTCATAGCGCTCGAGTGAGAAGATGAGGGTCACGTTGACGGAGATGCCCTTGGACAGCGTCTCGGTGATGGCCGGCAGGCCTTCGAGCGTGGCGGGAATCTTGATCATGGCGTTGGGGCGGTCCACCTTTGCCCACAGTTCCTCAGCCTGCTTGGCAGTCTTCTCGGTCTCGTGCGCCAGGCGGGGATCCACCTCGATGGAGACGCGACCGTTGACGAAGTCGCTCTGCTCGGCGACTTCACGGAAGATATCGGTGGCGTTGCGCACGTCGGTGGTGGTGAGCTCGCGCACGGCGGTCTCAACGTCCACACGGCCGAGCTGCTTGAGCTGCTCGTCGTAAGGTCCGACCTGGCTCAGAGCCTTCTGGAAGATGGAAGGATTGGTGGTAACGCCGACCACGTTCTTGTTGACGATGAGGTCTTGGAGCGAGCCAGACTCGATGCGTGTGCGGTCGAGGTCGTCGAGCCAGATGGAAACGCCGGAATCGCTGGTGCGCTGCGTTGCTTCAGTCATGTTTTTCTCCTTATGTTCCAAAATTTTTGGAAGCAAATCTTGAATTGATTCCCAGTGCGGTGCTTGGCGGCTACCGCACTGGGATATGTGCCTTTCGGATGGAATCTCAGGCCTTTGCCTCGGCGATGGATGCTTCGGCAGCTTCCACCACGTGCTCGGCGGTGATGCCCAGGTCGATCATGTTCTGAGCGCCGTCGCCCTGCAGGCCGTAACGCTCGATCGAAACGGGCTTGCCATAGGCACCCAGGTACTTGTACCAAGGCTGAGCAATGCCGGCCTCTACGGAGACGCGAGCCTTGACGGCCTTGGGCAGCACCGACTCCTTGTAAGCATCATCCTGATTTTCGAACCATTCCATGGACGGCACGGACACCACGCGAGCCTTGACACCCTTGGCGCTCAGTGTCTTGGCTGCCTCGACGGCCCACTGCACCTCTGAACCGGTGGCCATGATGATGACGTCAGGCGTGCCTTCGGTTTCAACGAGCGTGTAGGCGCCGCGGCGCACACCTTCGCGAGCCTTTTCGGCGGTCTCGGCGAGGGCGGGCACACCCTGGCGGGTGAGGATCATCGCGGTCGGCAGGGTGTTGTCTTTCTCGAAGAAAGCACGGTAAGCCTCAGCGGTCTCGAATTCATCGGCGGGACGAACAACTTCGAGGTCGGGAATAGCGCGGAAAGCGGAGAGGTGCTCGATCGGCTGGTGGGTGGGGCCATCCTCACCCAGCGCCACGGAGTCGTGGGTCCATACGTACAGGTTCGGAATCTGCATGAGTGCCGCCAGACGAACCGCCGGACGCTCATAATCCGAGAACTGGAAGAAGGTGCCGTTGAACGGACGGGTGTCGCTGCCCAGCAGGATGCCATTGGTGATGGCGCCCATGGCGAACTCACGCACGCCGAAGTGCAGCTGACGACCGTACAGGCTGGTCTTGGGCCAGGTGCGGGTGGCATCTGCCTCGGGGCCGAAGGAATCAGCACCGGAGATGTTGGTGTTGTTGGAACCGCCCAAATCAGCGGAGCCGCCCCACAGTTCAGGCATGACCTCGGCGATGGCGTTCAGCACCTGGCCGGAGGACTTGCGAGTAGCGACCTTGTCGCCAGCGGTGAAGCCGGAAACGAGCTTATCGATGGCCGCGTCAAAGCCCTCAGGCAGTTCGCCTGCGTGCATGCGGTCGTACATCGCGGCCTTGTCGGGATTGGCTTCGCGCCACGCGTTGTAGCTCTTATCCCAAGCCTCGTGCGCAGCATTGCCTCGCTGGCCTACCTCGCGCGCGTGAGCCAGAGCCTCGTCGTCCACGAAGAAGTTCTCTTCGGGGTTATAGCCGAGCTCCTTCTTCAGGCCGGCAACGGCCTCGGCACCAAGGGCGGAGCCGTGAGAGGACTCGTCGTTGGTCTTGCCGGGGGTGGGCCATGCGATGAGGGTGTTCACCTTGATGAACTTCGGGCGGTCGGTGACCTGCTCGGCACGGTCGAGCGCCGCCGCCAGGGCTTCGGTGTCTTCCTTGTAGGAGCCATCGGGCTGGATAAAGCTGATCTCGTCGGTGTACCAGCCGTAGGCCTCATAGCGCTTCAGGATATCTTCGGAGAAGGTGAGCTTGGTGTCGCCTTCAATCTGGATATGGTTGGCATCGAAGATGACGGTGAGGTTGCCCAGCTGCTGGTTGCCAGCAAGGGATGCGGCCTCGGAGGAGACACCTTCCTGCACGTCGCCTTCACCGCAGATGACCCACACCTTGTGGTCGAACGGGGAGGTGCCTGCAGGAGCTTGCGGGTCAAGCAGGCCGCGCTCGAAACGCTGGCCATATGCAAAACCGACAGCGGAGGCAAGACCCTGGCCAAGCGGGCCGGTGGTCATCTCGATACCGGGAGTCAAGCCGACTTCGGGATGTCCGGGAGTGCGGGTGTCTGCACCGCCGCGGAAATGCTTCAGATCGTCGAGGGTGACGCCGTAGCCGGAGAGGTACAGTTGCACATACTGCGTGAGCGAAGCGTGTCCACCGGAGAGGATGAAGCGGTCACGTCCGGCCCAGTTGGGGTCAGAGGGATCGTGCTTGATGTAGTGCTGGTACAGCGTGTACGCGATGGGGGCAAGGGAGATGGGGGAGCCGGGGTGGCCGCTGCCGGCCTTCTCTACGGCGTCCGCTGAGAGCGCCTTCGCCATCTTGACGGCGCGCGTGTCCAAATCCGACCATGTGAAATCGGTCATAGGTGCAACTTTCCTTCCAGTGTTTTCGGCACCGCAGTCCGGGTTTCACCGAGGCAGCGGCCCTTCATATTGCACTGCCATGGTAACTTTCGCAGACGACGAAATTGTTCGGGTCAGGCGTGTTCTGAGTCACGTGCATGTGTGAGCGCTCACATAAGCTATGTCACAGCAACTTGTCGCAAAATCACCTGAGAACGAACGTATTAGCACTCACGGCCAATGAGTGCTAATACAGTACGGTATGAGTTGTTCCTCTTATTTGGCACTTGGCGGGGGACATTGGAGAGAGCGATGAAGGAGGAGCCGTGAACCAATCGAGACGCATGCTCATTCTTCAAGCAGTGGTGGAAGACTACATAAGATCGCAGGAACCTGTGGGCTCGACGACCTTGGCCCGAGACCATAATCTTGGTGTGAGTTCGGCCACGATTCGCAACGATATGGCTGCCTTGGAGGACGAGGGCTATTTGATTCAGCCGCATACGTCGGCAGGTAGGGTTCCCACGGAGCGCGGATATCGGTATTTCGTTGACCGTCTCTCGTCTGTGGTGCCGCTTTCTTCGGCTCAACGGCGCGGTATCGTCACTTTCCTTTCCGGGTCGGTGAGTTTGCAGGATGCCCTGAAACGTGCTGCGAAATTGCTGGCTTCCATCACCGGGCAGGTCGCCGTAGTCTCGGCTCCGTCGTTGTCTCGGTCCCGTTTGCGGCGGTTGGAGATCGTTCCGCTGGCACATGCCACTTTCTTGGCCGTGATTATCACTGATGCCGGTAGTGTGGCTCAGCACACGTTGAGCGTCGATCCGGTGCCTCCGGAGTCGGATGTGGTGCGCTTGGCCGAGCATATCAACGCCTCGTGCTTGAACGCTCCTCTGGCCCAGGCGGGACTGCACATCAGAAGGCTCGCGCAGACGCCGCATATGAGGCAAGTGCGATCTATGGCGTTGGTTTTGGCACATACCATCGAGAGTATGGCGGCTGACGAGCAGCAGCAAAGCGAGATGTACACGGCGGGTACGTCGCGCTTGGCCAAGCGGCAGGCAAGCGATGATTTGGGACCATTGTTCGATGCGCTTGAGGAGCAGGTGGTGCTCATGCAGCTTATGCGCAATCTCAGCGAAGAGGAACGTGATGTCAATGTGGCCATCGGCTCCGAGACGCACACCCCTGGCCTGATGAATGCGGCAGTGGTTTCCGGCGGCTACGGGCGTGACGAGGCTTCGGCTCCGGTGGCGTTTGTGGGATCCATAGGGCCAAAGCATATGGACTATGCCGCCACGATTACCGCAGTGCGTGCAGTGGCACGCTATCTGAGTCGGTTGGTGAGTCAGGGGGAGGACGAGACGAGGGACGTATCGCCTGCGTCGCCGCTCACTTAGACAAGTTGGGCTGACGCAGCCCTATGACACAATATTTTGCATAGAACACGGAACGTAACAGCGTAAAGGAACAGCAGTGGCAGATTACTACGAGGTGCTGGGAGTAGAGCACTCGGCCAGCAATGATGAGATCAAAAAAGCCTATCGGAAGATGAGCCGCAAATATCATCCCGACATTGCCGGCGCGGAGTTTGAGGACAAGTTCAAGGAAGTTAACAGTGCCTATGAAGTATTGTCTGACCCCGATAAAAAACGCATGTATGATGCCGGCGTGGATCCCAACGATCCCAATGCCTCGGCAGGGTTTGGCGCCGGTGGTTTCGAAGCTGATATGGGAGACATCTTCGGTCAGTTCTTCGGCAGTGCCTTCGGTGCGGGTTCCGGTCCCACTCCGCGTACCCAACCGGGGCGCGACTCTCTGTCTCGTGCCGACATTGATTTGAAGACAGCCATCTTCGGTGGTACGGCGCATGTGAAAGTCAACACTTTCGGCGTATGCCAGCAGTGCGGCGGTTCAGGTACGGCTGACGGCAAACAGCCGGTGCCCTGCCCGGACTGCAACGGTCAGGGCAAGCGCCAGAAGGCTGTGCGCACCATGCTTGGTCAGATGATGACCACGGCACCATGCGAACGGTGTGAAGGGCATGGCACCATAATCGAGAATCCATGCCCACAGTGCCAAGGGCACGGTCGGGTGAGCACCACGCGTGAGGTTGGCGTGACGATTCCGGCAGGAATTGCCGATAGCACTCGCCTGCGCTTGGCCTCTCAGGGAGAGGTCGGGGAAGGCGGCGGTGCCGCAGGTGACCTGTATGTTGATATTCGTATCAAGGCCGACAAGCAATTCACTCGAGATGGTGACGACTTGCACTGCTGGATTCAGATCCCCATGAGCTGGGCTGTGCTGGGGCATGAATTCACCATAGGCACCTTCGACGGGGACAAACAGCTGACCATCCCGCAGGGCTGCCAGCCAGAAGATACGGTATCACTCAAGGGGCTCGGTGTTGCCAAGTTGCGCAAACCTGAGGAGCGAGGCAATCTCGTTGTGCATCTTAATGTGCATATTCCCACAAAAATGAATGATAGAGAACGTGACTTGATCAGCCAGTTCGGACAGTTGCATGACTCCGACGCCAAGCAGGTATGCCAGAGCTCCAAGCCGGCATCGCAGCGTAAGGGATTCTTTAGCAAATTGAAGGATGCGCTAAGCTGAGCTACTGAGTAAGCGGTTTATATCAATCTTCTAGTGGATATATAACAGTATATATCCACTAGAATGGTGGGTACTGAGGCAATCGGTACCCACCTTTTTGTATACGCGCCATGTTCCGGTCGCGCTTTATCGCAGCAACGAGCGACACATATTCCGGTATTCGTTCACATAGCCTCCGCCGAAAAACACGCAATGTCCGGCGATGGGGTAGAGCTGCCACAGTGTGGTACGTGCCTCAAACCCCTTTTTAAGCGGATGTACTGACTCGTACCCTTCCAAAATCTCATCCAAATATGAGATGCCGAAAAGATGCAGCATGGCCAAATCCTCTTCGCGGTGTCCGCCGTGGGCAGCTGGGTCGATAAGGATGGCCTCGGTTTGCCCCGAATCGGCTGTCCACATCACATTGCCGCTCCATAGGTCACCATGCACGCGCGCCGGCTTGTCACCGCCGGCGGCACCTAGCAAATCAGGTAAGGCTTCCACAATTTCTTGAGTCATAGCCAAGTCATGCTCGTCCAGCTCGCCACGTTGCATGCCCAAGCGCACCATGGGCAGCAATCTGCCCTCGCTGTAGTATTCGGCTGCGCTGGCCCAATTTCCAGTGTCCATTGGCACAGGGTCCTGCAGAGGTCCAAAGTAGCATATGCCTGTGTAACCGTCCGGCGCACAACCGAACGAGCTGGCACCAGCGTCGTGCATGCGTGCCAGCGAGGCGCCAAAATTGTGCGCTGCGGCAGGACTGGGAGGGCAAGGAGTCACACGTTCGATATCGAGCCAATCGTCTCCCCAACCTTCAACCTTGACCACACGAGGGCCGCCGGCGTTGTGCGCTTGTCCAAGCCACTGCAGACCACGCCCCTCGCACTCGAAGAATCCTGCCGGCGCGAACGCCCTGCTTTTGCGATACGGTGCCATTGTTTCCTCCTACTTCGAAATCAGCTGTTGCGCTGATGCTCCGTCAAGTATACGTACCGCGCAAAAATATTGTGAACCTTGGCAGAATCGACTTGCCGAGTTCGTGTAGTAGGCTGAACCCAGGCTGCACATTGCGCAGCAGTATCGTCACATATTTACCTTTGGCAGGTAGCAGTTAAAGAGGGGTTATGAATTTTTTCCAAGCGATCATTCTCGGCCTGGTGCAGGCATTGACCGAGTACCTTCCGGTTTCTTCCAGTGCGCACATTCGCATTGTAGGTGAGCTGATGCTGGGTTCAGATCCCGGTGCGGCGTTCACCGCCATCATTCAGCTGGGTACGGAGCTGGCGGTCATTTTGTACTTCCGTCGGGACATTATCCGCATTCTCTCGCACTGGTTCTCCTGCCTGTTCGGGCGCAATGGCAGTGACTGGAAATCCCGCCTCGGCAAGGGTGACGGCGATGCCACATTCGGCTGGTATATCATCATCGGCACACTGCCTATTATGATTGTTGGGCTGCTTTTCCAAGACGCCATCGAAACAACCCTGCGCAATCTGTGGATCACCGTTGCCGTACTGATTATCTTCGGTGTGCTGTTGTGGGTTGTGGACGACAAATTCCCGCAGCGCAAGACCATCAAGGAGATGACCGCCAAGGAGGCTCTCATCTACGGTATCGGCCAGATGCTGGCTCTTATTCCCGGTGTCTCTCGTTCCGGCGGCACCATCACGTTCGGCCGTGCTATGGGCTACACCCGCGAATCCGCAGTGCGCGTGAGTTTCCTTATGGCGGTACCTGCCGTGTTTGGTTCGGGTCTGCTGGAAGCATTCAAGGCGGTGCGCGACTATCATTCCGATGCTATGTTCCCTGGCTGGGGAGCTACGATTGCAGCCACCATCGTAAGCTTCTTGGTGGGATACATCGTCATCATCGGCTTCTTGAAGTTTGTGTCGACCTTCTCTTACAAGGCGTTTGCAATCTACCGCATCGTTATTGCCGTAGTGGTGGCTATTCTGCTTATCGCCGGTGCGTTGCCGGCTACGCAAAGTGCCGCGGCATCTGCAGCCGGGGCAGTTGGCGGGGCATTGATCTCGATGCTGTGACGGGTGACGGTGCTTGAGGAGAGCACTGGCGGCCGGCAGAGGGTCTTGCGGTTTCAGAAATATCTGAGGCAGCAAGACCCTCTGTATTTATACCGAAGTATATGAATTAATAAAAGTTAATATATCCATTTGCAGCGGTACCTAGGTAGCATGTGTCGCACTAGTAATGTCAATAATACATCGAGAACTATGTAGAGCAGTTGAATATATCAGCTAGACATACTAGGCTAATATATTCACACAGTAGGAATTCTGGATTTCCAGCGCCTGTATTGCAGTCATCTGACAAATCTATTGGGGCCTACCAGCTTGCCTGGCGAGGAATTCCTCGGTCTCACGAACCAATTGCTCGGCTTGTGGCCTTCCAATTTCCGCAAGCCCTTGCATCTGCGACTGCTTGTCGTACTCGTGCTCCAAATGGCCGACATAACTTTTCAGGTCGTCGTTGCAGGACATGAGCATCGTGGCTTGCGCTTTCCACTGAGCAGCTTGTCGAGGTAGGCTGCCTTCGTCAAAACCTGTGCCAATAAGCAGGGAGAGGCTGCGCAGCAACTGCAGCGTACCCTGTGCACAGTCTTCGCTTCCGGCATATTGTGGGACTGAAGCCCATAGTGCTGAAGTCTCAAAGCCTTGTTCGCTTGCGAGAATGTCGAGTACCGTCGTGATGCCTGCCGGCCCGTCGTAGGCGCTTTCTGCATCTGCAGTACCTGTTGATGGCGTAGTGCTTCCGGGCATGCGTCCGTTGAGATCAATGTGAATCTCTTCAATGGGCAGGGGACGGGTGTGCGGGCATTCCGCATACATGGATCCCAACACTACAATGCGAGTTACGCCTAGCTCTTCGGCTATGCTCAGGCTCTCCTGACAGTATTCCATCCAGCGGTAGTTGGGTTCGGGGGCAATCTGTGTATAGATGCGGCGCCCTGAGGGAACCGGTATGTCGTAGAAGGTGGTTTGGGGCCATACAATGCGTGGTTTGCGCGATATATGACAAACCATGGGGCGGGATACCTGATAGTCGTAATAGGCATCATTACGAATGTGGCGCACTTCATGCGCGTCATAAGTGGATACCAGATGACGAACCACGTTGGTCGCCGTCTGGCAGGCATCGTTCCATCCTTCGAACGCGCAAATAAGCGTGGCTCCGCTGGAATCCGCTGTAGAACTCATAACGCACCATCATAGTCTTGTGCAATGAGGTGCGGTGAATGCTTATGCCATTGGTGAAGGAATTGTGAAAACGGCAGAAATACGCCAACGACACGCAGGATTTGGCACTTTCGAGGCAAGCGTATATAGTTATCTCTCGTGCTCCGGTGCAAGCCGGTCAACACATGCGGACATAGCTTAGTTGGTAAAGCGCGACCTTGCCAAGGTCGAGACCGCGGGTCCGAGTCCCGTTGTCCGCTCTAGGTCCGAGAAAGTTGCACGAACCTTACGGTGGGTTAGCCAAGCGGTTAGGCAGCGGCCTGCAAAGCCGTATAGACGAGTTCGACTCTCGTACCCACCTCGAAGAGCCTGAGAGATTAGGCTGTTCAAAGACCCGGGCGGTTGGCGCAGAGGTAGCGCACTTCCCTGACACGGAAGGGGTCACAAGTTCGAATCTTGTATCGCCCACTCAGCTGGTTACAGCTAATAACAGAATATGGGTGATTGGCGCAGCGGTTAGCGCACTTCCTTCACACGGAAGGGGTCACTGGTTCGATTCCAGTATCACCCACACATACTTTTCCTTCTTCATCGCAAACCCCTGAAACGGCGCGATTTCGCCGATATTACCGCGTGTCGCGGCATTCCCGTTTTGTCTCCAAGGTTAGCACATTCGTGCAAAAAATGGGGGGTTAAGGTACCAACTAAGGTACCATCATTTTCGCCCCTTCTTCAAGCAGCCTCAAAACCAGCAAAATCCGGCTTTCAAATGTGAAGATTTTGTGGAGATTTACGATATTCTTCAAATCGGCGTCCCGGGCGTCCCGAAAACCCTTGTTTTTCAGGCGTGTCGAAAACGAAAGTGTTCGCGCGTCCACGGAGACGCGACGACGACACTGGTCTGCTGCTGCCGAAGACCGCACACGTGTAGCAATGCGATGTTATAGACGCTCGCGTACGCACGCTTATCGAACAGTTGCATCCTACGTACTGGTTCATCGAAACCCCGAGGGCATACGCAAAGCCGAATTCGTACGCGGACTGCCCGGATACACCACGACATACTGCCAATGGGGCGACACCCGTATGAAACCCACCGACATCTGGAGCAGCACCCATGGCTTGCCGTCCCATCCACTGCCCATGTGCCACAACGGGCACCGTGCCATGAAGTGGCTTCGCGAGGTTCCCGCACGGGAACACAAGGGCTTAAAGGACATGTGGAACGCTCTCGTATCCCGGAAGGTTTCTGCGAGTTCATCGCCTCAACTCCGCGCATGTTCAACAGCAACACCAACCAGTGGGAGAATGGCAACGCTCTGTTCATGGCACCACCGACTGATACCACGATGAAAATGTGGGATGGAAAGCTATGGTTTTCTCTGGTTGCTGATTGTCGGATATGGTGGTGAGATTGCGCTTTCAGGCATAGTCTGTCCCCGTAAAACCGTACAGTAAGGGGACTGCACATTCGTTCAAGAAACAACGTTTCTTGCAAGATGAGAAGTATGCGAGGCGAATATGATCACTTATGACCCGATGGTATACGACGTGATGCGCGAGAGCGCGAACCGGCTTAAAGGACGGTATCTGTTTCTGGCCCGTAAGGAGGCTCGCAACAGCAGGAAGCGGAAGCAATATATGGATTCGCTGAAGTTAGTTGTTCGTGAGGCGAAAGCTGTGGATTCGGCAGACGAACAGGCTGTGCGTGCCAAAACGAATGAGTTCACTCATAAGCTGTCCTCTTTGAACTGATTGAAGTTAGGGGCGTGAGCATCTTGGACACATGTGACAAAATCAGTGCTGACTCTGAGCTTAGCGACGAAA
This sequence comes from Bifidobacterium sp. ESL1130, assembly GCF_058507935.1. Classification (NCBI taxonomy): domain Bacteria; kingdom Bacillati; phylum Actinomycetota; class Actinomycetes; order Bifidobacteriales; family Bifidobacteriaceae; genus Bifidobacterium; species Bifidobacterium sp. ESL1130. The sequence continues at coordinate 1,113,162 of NZ_CP196379.1, forward strand.
CATTGAAAAGCATCTTTGAACAAGAAATAGTCGATGCTGAATACGGTGACATTCACGGCGAAGATGCTCCCGTTCTTTACATGGTGGCGGCTCAGCCCGGTGCGGGCAAGACGAGAGCCTGCAATGATGTAGGGAGTAAGCATTCCGGCGTGGTACCGGTTATCGGCGATGATTTACGTCAGTATCATACTGATTATGACGAGCTGATGCGATTCAGTCCAATATGCATGCTCGATGCCACTGCCCAAGCTTCAGGACGCTGGGTTGAGATGAGCTTGGATTATCTCAGGGGCCGCCGATGCAGTGTGCTGGTGGAAACCACCATGCGCGATGCAACGGTGACGCAACGCACTCTTTCTCAGTTTCGACAGGCAGGCTACCGCACTGAGGTTACGGCTGTGTCCACGCCTGAGCAGTTAAGCTTGATCGGTATTCTCAAACGATATGCGGGCCAGGTCGGAGAGCAGGATGCCGGACGGTGGACCAAACCGAGTGCTCATGACGCAGCGTATAAGAACATGCCAGTAACATTAGATGAGCAGATTGCAAACGGCTTGGTTGACCATATCAGCGTTATCCTGCGCACAGAGGAATGCTCGGCTGACCTTGAGGTTGACCACAGGCATCGCGATATTGCCATGCAACAGGCTCACAACGCGTTAGAGCAGGGCAGAAGGTTTGACTCCATTCGAGACTTTCAGCGAGACCAATACAAGGATGACCTTGCACGGATGAAAGACTTTATCGAACGGCATCCCGGTGAAACCCAAGCGCGTGACCTCTATCAACGCATTGCCGGCATTTCAAACGCTGCCTGACGGTTTGATTGAGCGTGGTTTAGTATCTCTTGACGGTGCCTGAATAGCTCTCAGCCCTACTGCCGGCATAGACGCGCCTATGTATGTTCGTTCGCGTCCATGCCGGCACAGAGGTGCTAGTGAGATTGACGATCGTATTAACGATTGTTGTAGCAGTGTAATCCTTAAGCGTCAAGACAGTGGCCAATCGCTATACCTGTTATGCAACACAATATGGATTGTTGTTTTTGCGGTGCTGGCTATTAATTATTAATTGTGGTCAGAGTGTAATCATGTCTCTCAATGCCGTCTAGATTCGACAATTCTTCTCATCAGCCAAAGCAAAACTTCCGTCGTCCATATGTCATAGGTAAAGTATATGCGTACCGCAATTCGCAAGGGAATGAGCGATACAGACGAAGATGCCAACCAGCAATCGTACAACGGCAACGGATAGCCGAAACCATGCCCGGCGCACTTGAGAATGGGAGAGATTCTCGCATGTATGTTGACCCGACACGAAACCAGAATGCAGGCAACCTGAAATGGGTATGGGCTTACTGCTGTGACGATTTGCCACGTATTCTCGGTTCCATAGTGCTATTCGTCATCAACGATGTGATGGCGATGATCATGCCGTTGCTCTCCGGAATGTTGGTGGATCAGGTCATCACACAGCATCACGTGGATAGGCTCACCAGGCTGTGCGTGATGATGATTGTGGTCACTGTGGTGCGCGTTGCTACGCGGTACGGTTACCAGATGTGGATGGAGCGGTTCGGGCAGAACACTGTTTTCCGTCTGGCCAGTGACGAATATGAAAAACTCCACGAACTCGACTTTACCTATTTCAACCACACGCGCAACGGCGACATTATGAGCCGTATGACCTCCGATACAGATGTAGTCCGTCATTTTGTCAGCTGGGTTACCTACCAGATGCTCGACGCTATCGTCATGTTCCTGGCATCGCTTTCCATCATGTTCTCGATTGAGTGGCGGCTTGCACTGGTTCTGGCTTGTACGACGCCCTTCCTGTTTATTTTGGTACGCCAACTTGCCAAGCACGCCAACCCCATTTTCTATTCCATCCGTAATTCCCTGGCTGACCTCAACTCCATGGTCGAGGAGAATATCGAAGGCAACCGAGTGGTCAAGGCGTTTGTGCGCGAAGATTATGAAACGCACAAGTTCGATGAACGTAACGACGATTACATGGACAAGAACATGGATTCGGCGCGCAATTCTCGCCGGTACATGCCGTGGCTTGATGGTCTCGGATTCTCGCTGCAACTCATTACTTTGGCAGTGGGCGGTTTGCTGGTTATCAAAGGCCACATGACGCTTGGCAATCTGGTCAGTTTCAACAGTTATCTATGGATGATTGACGGACCGGTGCGGCAGGCAGGATGGCTGATTAACGACTGGGAGCATTTCAACGCCAGCTGTGTCAAAATCCGCAGACTGCTCACGGCGACTTCAAAAATATCCGAAAAACCAGATGCACGTACAGCGGTCAAACAGGCAGCCTCAATTCGCTCTCAAGTAGGAGGGCAAGAAACCAGTGCGGACCGCATTAGCGGAGAAATCAGATTCGACCACGTCAGTTTCGCCTTCCCGGACGACCCCGACACGCCAATTCTCAAGGATTTGGATTTCTTTGTGCCGGCAGGTACCAAACTCGGCATTCTCGGTGAAACCGGTTCAGGCAAGTCCACACTTGTTAATCTCATAGCGCGTTTCTATGATCCCACAGTCGGACATGTGTCAATCGACGGCATCGATGCCAAAGATTGGCCACTTGCCACGCTCCGCAGCCAAGTCAACATTGTGGCGCAAGATACTTTCCTGTTCTCCGATACCATAGGTGACAATATTGGTTTCGGCGTCAATGCAGGCGTTCCGACCTCTTCCGAAGAACGCAGTATGGAAACCGGAAGCCGCACCGACGATTACATCCGCCAGATGGCCGGTATCGCAGGAGCCGATGACTTCATACGTTCCATGCCGGAAGGATACGACACGGTTGTAGGCGAACGTGGGGTTGGCCTTTCCGGAGGGCAGAAGCAGCGATTGAGCTTGGCTCGCGCTCTGGCTGACGATCCTGCGATTCTCATCATGGACGACACCACATCCGCGGTCGATATGGAAACGGAAGCGGAAATCCAGGATCATCTCAAGAACCTGGATGGAGGCAAAACCATCGTCACCATTGCCCATCGCATCTCTTCGATCAAAGATGCAGACCTTATTCTCGTACTTGAGCAGGGGAGAATCGTCGAGCGAGGCGACCATGAGAGCCTCGTGGCGGCACACGGGAGATACTGGGAAATCTATCGCAAACAACTCGGCTTGCAATCAGGCCAGTCACAGGGCTTTGAAAACTGAGGGGAGCGGAAAGAGATGGCTCAGCGCAACACGTACCGAGAAGACGAAGAACTCGACGAAAAAATCAACTTCCATGACATCATCCGAGTGGCGGCTTACCTGAAGCCGTACGCTGGACGTGTGGCTCGAATCCTGGCTGTAGTGATAGCCATGAGTTGTGTCAACGTGACGGTTCCTTATCTCACCAAGATCATGATTGACAGTTCAATTCCAGACAAGGATCTCGGCCAACTGGGGATGCTGTCCCTGACATTGGCAGTGCTTATCGTGCTTTTCGAATGTGGCCTGAGATACCGCACCATGGAGATTACTCGCGTCGGCCAACTCATGCTCAAAGACATGAGGCGTGACATTTTCACTCATATCCAGTCACTGCCGTTCAGCTATTTCGATTCCAGGCCACACGGCAAGATACTGACACGAGTGGTCAACTATGTGAACACTCTTTCGGACACCCTGTCCTCGGGGCTTATCAGTGTGATTGCCGACGTGTTCACGTTCATCATCACCCTGTTTGTCATGTTCTTCATCGACTGGAGGCTCACGTTATGGAGCCTGGTGCTCTTCCCGCTGCTCATCATCTGGGTGCGTGTGCTTCAGGTGTTGCAGCGGCGCGCCTACCAGAAGCTGTCCAACAAGCAGAGCAACCTCAACGCGTACATTCACGAGTCGATCGCCGGTGTGAAGACCACGCAGACTTTCGCACAGGAGAAGAAGCAGTATGACACGTTCCAAGAGCAGCAGGATGCGGTGCGTTCCTCGTGGATGAGTGCTGTGCACGTGCAAAGCCTCATGTGGCCTGGCGTGCAGACCATATCCGCCACCACCATCGCCTTCATCTATTACGTGGGTGTGATGAGCTTTGGCGGCGTGAACGTGACCACAGGCGTGCTCATTGCCTTTGTGGGCTATGCCAACAACTTCTGGAACCCCGTCATCAACATCGGCAATTTCTACAACCAGCTCATCACCTGCTCGGCCTACCTTGAACGCATCTTCGAGACGCTCGACATCAAGCCGGAAATCACTGATAAGGATGGCGCCATCGATCTGCCTCAAATTCGTGGCGCAGTCGATTTCAACGATGTGGTGTTCCGCTACGAGCACGGCGGCCGCAACATCCTGAACCTCGTCGATTTCCATATTGAGCCAGGCAAGACCATTGCGTTAGTAGGGCCTACCGGTGCTGGTAAAACCACCATCATCAATCTGCTGTCACGATTCTATGACGTCTCCGAAGGTTCGGTGACCATCGACGGGTACGACGTACGCGATGTCACGCTGAACTCGCTGCGCCGCCAGATGGGCGTCATGCTGCAGGACACGTTCATTTTCTCGGGCGATGTCAAGGAGAACATACGCTACGGTCGTTTGGACGCGACCGATGATGAAATTCGCAAGGCCGCCAAGGCAGTGCATGCCGACGAGTTCATCATGGAGATGCCCGACGGGTACGACACGAAGGTGGAGGAGCGTGGCTCAACGCTTTCTGCCGGACAGCGTCAACTGATCTCGTTTGCCCGTGTGCTGCTTGCCGACCCGCGCATTCTGATTCTCGACGAGGCCACCAGCAGCATCGACACCAGAACCGAAGAAGCGCTACAGGCCGGGTTGAACCGTCTGCTCGAAGGCCGGACCAGCTTCATCATCGCGCATCGACTGTCGACCATTGAAAACTCTGATGAGATTTTCTACATAGATCACGGTCAGATCGTCGAGCATGGTTCGCACGAGGAGCTTCTGGCGCTCAAAGGAGCATACTACCGGCTCTACGAATCACAATATGCCATGGTACGTGTGCGTGACGGCGCGATGGATGTGGATCACCAAGGTAATGCCGAATAGATGTGCTACCGCGATAGCGTAGTTTCAATATCTGCCAGGATCCTGGACAGTTCTTCTGTTGTGGCCGCCATCCTATTGAGTATGGGTTCGGTGGCGGCTATAACGCTAGCCCTATGGTCATTAACCTGACGCTCTCCCTGCACGGTAACCGCATATATGTTGATATTGCGGTGCCGAGGTGGAACATGACCAGCAATGAAACCGTGTTCCAACAATTTCGCGGTGCAATACGATACGGTTTGCTGGGGGAGCCCAGTAGCGGTGGAGACTTTCTGCACCGGCAACGGGCCGTCGCATTGCAAGCAGTCCAGAACAATCGCCTGGCTCAGTGTCACGGTAAGCCGCTGTTCCTTGAGCTGTGCAGATGCTGCGTGTCCTGCTTGACGTCGTATGTTGCGTATCGCCGATCCAAGATGAGATGCGAGAAGTTCTCTGCTTTCATCATCGGCAGCTGTGGGATTATCGCCATATACGACTGCAGGACCACAGGCATGCATGATATCGCGATAGCTAGCTTCTCCAAAGACCGATTTTCGGTGTCGCTCAAGATTGTCTAGGTCTTGATTGGCCTTGGCAAGTGCCGCACGTCCTTTGGGAGTCAGGCGATTAATGCGAATAACGTTTGAATATGCATCGGCTACGCGTTCCACGAGGTCACGTTCCTCAAGGCGGACGACTATATTGTGCGTCGCTTGAGCAGAGATGGATAGGCAGCGAGCCATATCCGCTGACGATCTTCCTTCTGGAGAAGATAGACCCGTGAGAGCGGCATATTCGGTTAGATTTATACCGCTCTCTTGTATGGCTTGCTCGTCGTCCGGAGTAAGCGCTCGTTCAATTTTACGCAGTGATCGCCATATATGGTCAATTGTCTCGACCGCCTGAGCGTCATCATCGTGTATCCGTGTCATGGGGCCTCTGCATATCGCGTGTTACCAATTACCTTCCATGATACTGACGCTGTATCACCGGTGAACATGACACGGGTGACACCTGCACATGGCAGATGCATATCACCTCGTACGGTAACTGATGAGTGTAATGACCAAAGCCAATGCGGCGAAGATGAGGCCGACCAGAGGCAGGTTCGCGGTTCCTAGCAGGTTGATGGACAGCGCGCCGGTAACGCCGGAGCAGCCTATGCCCAGATACATCGCTGACGAGTTGAGCGAGACGAGTAGCTGACCTTGCGTTCCGCCGAGCTCGATAAGACGGTATTGCTGGGCTGGGGCGAGCAGCCATCCGCATATTCCCCAAATGAGTGTCAACACAAAGGCGGCGGCGACATTGCCGGCAAATAGACGCATGGAAAGAAACGCGCATGACAGTAACGCCGCACTTCCTGCAACAGTTTTGGTCACTCCTATGCGGTCGGTGAGGCGTCCTCCTGCCCAGTTGCCGATCATGCCTCCGATTCCAAAGGCTAGGAGCGCCGCCGAGAGCAGATTGGGAGGCATGTGCGATACATCTTTCAAATACTGCGATATGTAGGAATACATGGTGAATGCGCCGACAAACACGAATAATGACACCAGCACTGTCGCCAAGACACCGGGCAGTGTGAGGGCGGTAAGCCGCGTTTTGAGCGGAACTTGGGATGGTGAGAGGAGCGGGGCAAAGAGTGCGGCGATGATGACGGCGGCTATCAGTGCGGCGGCACTGATACCGAGGAAAAGAATCCGGTATCCCCATCGCTCGCTCACGAATGTGCCGATCGGTACACCGATGACAGTGGCGGCGGTCATGCCGGAAGTCAGGTAGGCTATTGCTTTTCCTCTGGTTTGCTGAGGTGTGATCGCGCCGGTGACGGTCATGGCAACCGGGGTGTACATGGACGCTCCGAATGCTGCAATCACGCGCCCTGCTGCCATGAGTGCATAGGTGGTAGCGGCAGCGAACAGGATATTGCCGACCGCAAAGATGGCGAGTGCTACCAATAGGACTGTTTTGCGGTCGACCTTGCCGAATACGGACGCCGTTACGGGACTGAACACCGCATAGCAAAGGGCGAATATCGTAATCAGCTGCCCGGCGAGTGTGACCGATACGTGCGCAGTGTCGGCAAGTTGCGGGAGGATGCCGGCGACAACATAGCCATCGGTGCCGATGACAAACATGCCGATCATCATGAGGTTGAGTTTCAATTTCATGGCTTTCCTATCTTTCTTGTGCGTGAGTGTTGTCGTGGAAACGTGTATTGCGGTGTCGGGGTAGAAGCGTCTGCCTATTGGTCACGCCATGTGCACGAGATTGCTGTCACTGCGAGGTGAAACGCACTGCACTCATCTCCTGTCTGGTTGCACCACTGCACGCACCCACAGATTATACAACACCAATAGTTGATACTGATAGATTAATCACACGCTCGCAGTCTGTCAACCTTTGGTGTTCCTCCTGCCTCGCTTTGCCACTCCTGAGAGCAGAGCCACTCCCGTGCCTTTATGGCGCAATGGTTGACTTGAGTTGTAGACTGGAATCTCTGGTTTTCCGTGCAATAAGGAGCGTATGAGTAAATATGGCAAGTCAATCGGTTAAGGCTGCCTTGTTGGCAAATGTTGGTGTGGCGGTAGCCAAAGGTGCCGCAGCGGTATTTACCGGCTCGTCTGCCATGGTTTCGGAATTTGTGCACTCGGTGGCGGACTGCGCCAACGAACTGGTGCTCATGGTGGGGGATAGGGCGGCGGCAAAGTCCGACAAACAACGTCCCTTCGGTTTGTATCGAGCCAAATATCTTGCGTCGTTCCTTGTGGCCACACTCCTGTTCTTCGTCGGAGGCCTCTTCTCTCTTGAACAAAGTTTCAGCAAACTGGTCGGGCTGCTTGGAGGCAACCTCCCTCACAATGTGGAACCTTTGGAATTGATGGCGTCTCTGGCAGTGGTGCTGGTCTCGGCATGTCTCGAAGGCTATGGGCTCCACACCTCGATTCATGAGGCACGAGAACGCATCGAGCGCATAGGTGCGCAGCAGCGTGGTCTGTTCCATTTCTGGCGCCACACCAAAAGCGCAGAACTTGCGGCGGTAATGATGGAAGACACACTGGCATTGATAGGCTTGGTGTTTGCTGGTTTGGGCATTGGTATGGCTCTGGTTACGCGTGACGAAACATGGGATGCCTTGGGTGGTTTCATGGTTGGCTTGGTGCTCATCGTAGGGGCGGTGGCCTTGGCGCTTAAATCCGGATCACTGCTGATCGGTGAGGGAGTGGACACCTCGACGACGCTTCGTATCAAACGTGCCGTTGAGCACACTGAAGGTGTGGAACGCCTTATCAACATGCAAGCCATGCATATGGCCGAAGACGATATCCTGTTGTGCCTGAAAGTGCAGACCTCAAAGCTCGACCGTGATTACGATGTGGAAACGGTGAACAAAATTGAGGCCTCGGTGCGCGCGGAATTGCCCTTCTATCGCTTTGAGATCTACGTCGAACCGGATATCTACCGCAAGAAGGCAAGCGAGGAAACTCTGCCGGAAGAAGCGTTGGGATGAGAGCAAGTCGCATTGCTTTGCAAACGGCACAGCGGGGTATGCACGCGGTGTGACCGCTAGTGTGTTGGTACACGCGCCACGCCGTAGGTTGCGTATGTACCAGCACTGCAATATACTGATTCCTGTTGCTTTTGCGGACATAGCTTAGTTGGTAAAGCGCGACCTTGCCAAGGTCGAGAGCGCGGGTTCGAGTCCCGTTGTCCGCTCCATCTTTTCGAATCTTGCTTCTCCCATTTTCTCAGGCTTATGACACGCAGTTGTCGTTGTAACCCCATATCGTGGAAAGCTGTATTACAGTCCAGGCCTGCCCCAGTAACGTGGGCCCTGAAAGCAAAGGACAACTATGGCTGAACAGACCATCTCCATCACAGTGAACGGCGAAAGCAGGGAGGTGCCAGCCACGCAGACTGGCACCGAATTGTTCGCAGAGAACAAGGACATCATCGCCGTACGTATCAACGGCAAGAACCGTGACCTGTACACACCGTTGAGCAGCGGTGACAGCGTGGAGTCGATCGCACTCGACAGCGATGATGGTCTGGCCATCATGCGTCACTCAGCCACACATGTCATGGCGCAGGCTGTGCAGGAGATTCGTCCGGACGCCAAGCTCGGCATCGGCCCGGTCATCAACAACGGGTTCTACTACGACTTCGACGTTGAGCAGCCCTTCACCCCGGACGATCTCAAAGAGATCGAAAAGCATATGAAGAGGATTATCAAGTCCTCCCAGTCCTTCCGTCGTCGCGCCATCAGCAAGGAGCAGGCGCAACAGGAGGAAGCCCAGCAGCCATACAAACTTGAGCTCATCGATAAGAAAGAGTCTGAGATTGACGAGACGGTAGGCACCGAGGTTCCGAACTTCGGCGAACTGACGATGTACGACAACGTGGACCGCGACGGCAAGACCGTGTGGACCGATTTGTGCCAAGGCCCGCACCTGCCCAACACTCGCTATATCAAAGCGTTCAAGCTCGAGCGTGCCGCGGCGGCATATTGGCTCGGGGACGAACACAATCCGTCCATGCAGCGCATCTACGGCACAGCGTGGGCCAGCAAGGATGACCTGAAGGCCTACCAAACCCGCATGGAGGAGGCCGCCAAGCGCGACCACCGTAAGCTCGGCCAGGAGATGGATCTCTTCTCCTTCCCCGAGGACATCGGGCCGGGCCTGGCGGTCTTCCACCCCAAAGGCGCGGCGATCATCAACGCCATGGAAGACTACTCACGCGAGCAGCACCGCAAGCATCACTATAGCTTCGTACAGACTCCGCATATCACCAAAGGCGGCCTGTACGAGACCAGCGGCCATCTGCAGTGGTACAAGGACGGCATGTACCCGCCCATGCACTTGGATGAGGAGAAGGACGAGGCCGGCAACGTCACCAAGCAGGGTTCGGACTACTACCTGAAGCCCATGAACTGCCCGATGCACAACCTCATCTTCCGCTCGCGTCAGCGTTCCTATAAGGAGTTGCCGCTGCGACTCTTTGAGTTCGGCACCGTCTACCGTTACGAGAAAAGCGGTGAGGTCCACGGCCTGACCCGTGTGCGTGGTCTTACTCAAGACGATTCGCACATCTATTGCACACGCGAGCAGATGAAGGACGAGCTTAAGTCCATCCTCAACTTCGTGCTGGGGCTCTTGAAGGACTTCGGCCTCAACGACTTCTACCTGGAGCTCTCCACCAAGGACGAGAAGAAGTTCGTCGGTTCGGATGAAATCTGGGAGGAGGCGACTTCCACGCTGGCTGAAGTGGCCAAGGACTCCGGTCTGGAACTCGTGGACGATCCCGCCGGAGCGGCATTCTATGGGCCGAAAATCTCCGTGCAGGCACGAGATGCCATTGGCCGTACATGGCAGGTGTCCACGATTCAGCTCGACTTCAATCTGCCGGAGCGTTTCGATTTGGAGTACGTGGCAAGCGATGGCACTCACCAGCGCCCTGTCATGATTCACCGTGCGCTCTTCGGCTCCATCGAACGCTTCTTCGCGATTCTTCTTGAGCACTATGCAGGCGCGTTCCCTGCATGGCTGGCACCTGTGCAGGTCATGGGCATCCCGGTGACCGATGATTCGGTTGACTATCTCAAGGGCTTCATCGAGTCCCTGGAGGAAGAGACCGTTCGCTGTGAGATGGACTTGTCTGATGACCGGTTTGGCAAGAAGATTCGCAACGCTTCCAAATCGAAGACACCATTCACATTGATTGTCGGGGATGAGGACCGCGGCCAGAATACGGTGAGCTTCCGCTTCCGCGATGGCAGCCAACTCAATGGTGTGCCGCTTGACGAGGCCAAGGCTCGCATCCTGCAAGTCATCAAGGATCGTATCCAGGTCAACTCTGCGGACGATTTCGCACAGGCTCAGACCGCGCCGATCGCGCAATAGACGAAAGCGTACGGACTGCTTCATGCTCGAACAACTCCGCCCATGGTTTAAACGCTGCATAGCGCCCGTCGCCAAAGGACTCGTGTCCATCGGTGTCACCGCCGACATGGTCACGATCTTTGGCGCGCTCGGCACCATCGTGGTCTCATTGGCCACTGGTATCACCGGATGGCTGGTTCCCGGATCCATCCTGCTGGCTGTGTTCGTCGTACTCGATTCGCTCGATGGCTCAGTGGCCGCGTTGACTACCGGTGGAACGAAATTCGGTGCGTTTCTGGACTCGACACTCGACCGCATCGCCGACTGGGCGGTGCTTATCGCTGTGGTGCTGTACTTCCTTCTGCACGGCGGCATGTCGCTGGAATCAAGTCAGCTCACAAATGCCGACATCATCGGATGGATCGGTATCGGCGCCACGCTGTATGCCATCATGACATCGTTCGTGACCTCCTACGCTCGCGCCCGCGCCGAATCGGTAGGATACGAGGCAAAAAATGGTGTTGCAACCCGCAGCGACCGCTTGGTCATCATCCTTGTCGGCATGCTGCTGTCTGGTGTGTTCTCCAGCCCGGTGTGGCTTATGGCTTTCCAAGTTGTTTTGGCCTTGTTGGGAACGGTAACGGTCTTCCAACGTATTTTTGAGGTACGTCGGCAGATGAACGCCGACAGCGCAGCCGCCGTGAGGCCAGATCAACCGAGCGACCGGCACTGAGACGCTGTGCCATTGAGGCGACTGTATGTTTAATCGTATCCTCGTTTATCTTGCGAACCATCCTCGGTTCATTCCCGAACCGTTGCTGCGTGCACTGTTTGGACTAGCTGCAGATGTGGTCTGGTTGTTGAGTGCCGGTGGCGTTGCTCAGCTGGAGCGCAATCTGCACCGCATCATGACGTTCAGTGAAGGTTCTGAGCCATCCCGGAAGCGTCTTCGTACGGCGTCACGCCAAGGCATGCGTTCTTATTTTGCGTATTTCGCTGAGGCGATGACGGTCGGAGGTCACAGTCTTGAACGGCTGCTGGCCCGAACTAGGCCGACTGGACCGGGGTATGAAACAGCGCGTAAGCTCGTATATGATCAAGGGATGTCTATTCCCATCGCCATCGGGCATCAGGGAAATTGGGACTACGAAGGCCTGCTTGCAGGCGATCGACTTGCTCCGGTCACTACGGTGGCGGAACGACTGGGGGATGATGAGCTGCTCAACGCATTCATCGCCATCCGTAAACGACTCGGCATCACAGTGTTGCTTACCGGGCAGCATGGCCTTACCGAACAGCTTGAGGATATTCTGACTACCTCGCATGTCACTGTGCCGCTGCTGGCCGACCGCGACCTTGGCCCCAACGGTGAATTCGTACAGGCCTTTGGATCCACCATTCGTGTGGCGCGAGGACCTGCCGCATTGGCGCTTGATACCGGGCTACCGCTGTTCGTCGTCACCATGTATCGGGAAAAACTTACCGGTGAGGCGCGCCGTCGTGCAGGAACCAGCCACGGTTATGCCGTCTACATCGATGAGCCATTGGACATCGACCGTTTTCGCGCTCTGCCACGTGAAGAGGCCATCACTGCCATCACTCAGGCTTGGGTCGATGTATGGTCACAACGTATAGCCCAGCATCCGCAGGACTGGCATATGCTGCAGCCGATTTTCCTGGCCGACCTGGACTTCAGCAGACTGAAAAACGTGCCGCAACACATCGTCAATCAGCTGGACGAACGGCAACTACAAGAACTGCATAGCGGACAGCAACGCAGCAAAGGCGCGTCTGCAATGCAGTGCGATTCCGGTGTTGCGCCACCAGCTACATCATCTCGAATAAAGGAATAATCATGCCTACATCACAGCAGAACCGCAACGATCCATTGCGCGGCAGGAAGCTCAACGTCGGCATCATTTCACCCTACTCGTTCGAGACACCGGGCGGCGTGCAATTCCACATTCGTGATTTCGCCGAAGAACTTATGCGCCAAGGCCACCATGTCACGGTGCTGGCTCCAGGCCGACGCACTGCCGACATGCCACTGTGGGTCAACACCACCGGTTCGTCGTTCGGTATTCCCTACAACGGATCAGTTGCGCGTCTGAGCTATTTCGGCACGGTAGGGCAACAGGTGCGCAGGTGGGTGCGTCAAGGTCATTTTGACATCGTTCACCTGCACGAGCCGGAAACCCCATCCTTGAGCCATAAACCACTCACCATGGGGCAGCACCCGCCTTTTGTCGCCACTTTCCATTCCGCGTTCAACACGTACCCATTGGCGCTGAAACTGTTTGGCGGATACCTTTCTCACTACCTCTCACCACTGGCGGCAGCCATCTGTGTGAGTCCTGCCGCCGCACAGACCATGCGCAATTATGCTCCGCACGGGCTTGGGTACAGCACCATACCCAATGGCATTGCCTATGATCAGTTCGCTTCTGCCCAACCGATGAAGCAATGGCAGGGGACAGAAGAGAGACCGACCATCGGATTCCTGGGTCGCATGGGGGAGTCACGTAAAGGTTTTACCGTATTTGCCCAAGCCGCGCTGGATGTCGTCAAACGATATCCCCGAGCACGATTCCTCTGCGTTGGCGACGGCAAACAGGACGCGTTGAAGATACTTTCAGATTTGGACGGCAGCGGCAGGCTTGCATCGCACTTCGAGTTCCTAGGCCGCATCAGTGACGCTGACAAAGCTCGGTTCTACCGGTCGGTGAGCGTGTATGTAGCGCCGCAGACCGGGGGAGAGAGCTTCGGTATTGTGCTGGCTGAAGCCATGGCGGCCTCCTGCGCCGTGGTGTCCTCGGATCTGCCGGCGTTCAAGGATGTCAGCGTTGACGGCCAGGCTGCGGCACTGTTCGCCAACGGCCAAGCCCACGATTGTGCTCGGGCCATTTGCACGGTCATTGAAGACGACACGAAGCGCTGTGCGTTGCAGCAAGCGGGCGCGGACCGTGCCAAGGCATATGACTGGCCGAATGTTGCCGAACAGGTACTCAACGTTTATGCTCACGTCTTGTCGTGAAACCGCCCTAGAATTGAAAACCGGATTTACTGTAACCACAACCTGCGAGGAGCAATATGTCAGGGCATTCCAAGTGGGCGACCACCAAGAACAAGAAGGCCGCCATCGATGCTAAGCGTGGCAAGCTGTTTGCCAAGCTCATTAAGAACATCGAAATCGCCGCGCGCATGGGCGGGGGAGATCCTGACGGCAACCCCACGCTGTACGACGCAATCGTGAAGGCCAAGAAGTCTTCGATGCCCGCCGACAACATCAAGCGCGCTGTCAAGCGTGGTTCGGGTGAAGAGGCCGGTGCGGCCAATTACGAGTCCATCGTCTACGAAGGCTACGCACCTGCCGGCGTCGGCTTGATTATTGAGTGCTTGACTGATAACCGCAACCGCGCCGCTGCAGACGTACGTTCCACATTGACCAAGGGCAATGGCTCCCTGGCCACCAATGGTGCCGTGAGCTTCAACTTTGAGCGTAAAGGCCAGATCGTAGTACCTTCCGAAGGGGTGGACTACGACAATCTGTTCGAGGTTGCCGCTGAGGCCGGTGCCGAAGATGTGAGCGACGAAGGCGAAGCGTATGTCATCAGCACGGGCACCTCTGAGATGGTACCGGTGCGTGAGGCGCTGCAAAAGGCCGGAATCGATTACGATTCCGTCGATTTGGTCATGGTGCCGAGCAACGAGGTCGAGCTGACCTTCGAAGACGCGCAGAAGGTGACCAAGCTCATCGACAACCTTGACGACCTGGACGATGTGCAGAATGTGTACAGCAACTGGACCGCGTCGGACGAGGTGATGGCCAAGCTCGACGAAGAGTAGTAGATGATTATCCTAGGCGTTGACCCCGGCCTGACCAGGTGCGGTGTCGGCGTGATCGAAGCCGGTGCCTCGCGCCGGCTTTCGTTTGTTCATGTGGATGTGATTCGCTCTGATCCGCACACCTCCCAGGACTTGCGTTTACTGAAGATATACAACGGCTTGTCCGAGAAGCTCGACCGATTTGCTCCGGATACGGTTTCCATCGAACGAGTATTCGCTCAAGAAAATCGCAATACGGTGCTTGGTACCGCCCAGGCCGCGGGTATGGCAATGCTTGCTGCGGCTCAGCGCGGCATTCCTGTGGCGCTGCACACGCCTACAGAGGCGAAAATGGCGATTACCGGCAACGGGCGTGCGGAAAAAATTCAGGTGGAACGGATGGTGGCTCAGGTGCTTAATCTGAGCCAGATTCCACAGCCTGCTGATGCTGCTGATGCCTTGGCACAGGCCATTTGCCATGCGCTGCGCCCCTCAGGAGCGCTGCAAGGCGGTGAGCGCGAGCAGCATCTGACGTTGGCTCAGCGCCAGTGGGCTGAGGCGGCGCAGCGTTCCAAGCGAAGGCGTGGAGTCGACCGAGGCATGTAGAATCGAACGTATGTTCGAATGAGTGCTGTGGTACACGCTTTACCGCATCACGACCAGTGCATTCATAAACACAAGTAAGGGGAGTGTCATGATCGGGATGTTGTCAGGCAGCATTGAGTCCGTATCTGCGGATATTGCGCTCATCGATGTACACGGTGTCGGCTTTGAGGTCCGCATGCCTTCTGCGGAGTTGATGACGCTGCATACCGGAGCCGCTGTGAAGTTGTTCACGTCGCTCAACGTCTCTCAAGATGCTGTGACCTTGTACGGGTTCACTAGCATGGCGTCAAAGCGCATGTTCCTGCAATTGCAGAAGGTCAGCGGGATTGGTCCGAGAGTGGCTCTTTCCCTCATCTCTACACTGCCGGCCGACAAGCTCATTGCGGCCGTGACGCAAGGTGATGCGGCAGCATTGGCCAAAGCTCCGGGCCTGGGCAAAAAGGGCGCGCAGAAGATTATTCTCGAGCTCAGCGGCTCACTGAAGATGGACGATGTGCAAGCCACTGGTTTGAAAGCCTCTGCTCATCGTGACGAAGGAACTCAGCAGGTCATTGATGGTCTGCAGTCTTTGGGATGGAAAGAACCTGATGCAGTCAAAGCTGTGGAGCAGGTTTGCAAGGAGCACAGTGTGTCCGTGCCATTGGTCGGTGCAGATATTCCGGCAGTGCTCAAGTTGGCGCTGTCATCGCTGGATCGGGGGCTGTAAATGGCAGGAAACCGTAACGTAACCGGCAGCGAGACACACATGTACCAGCCTGATGTGCAGGAATCATTGAACGAAAGCGGACAATCTGACTCGACATTCAATAGTGGCGCAAACGAAGCTTCGTTACAGGCGATATCCGCCAATCCCATAGGCAACGAACCTGTGAGCGAGGAGGAACTTCGTCCTCACGCACTCGATGGATTCATCGGGCAGCCCACGCTCAAAGCCCAGTTGCAATTGTTCCTTGATGCAGCACGCAAACGTGACACCGCTCCGGATCATATTCTGTTGGCAGGCCCTCCCGGTCTCGGCAAGACCACGCTCGCCATGATTGTGGCCAATGAGCTTGAGGTCCCTATCCGTATCACCAGCGGTCCAGCAGTGCAGCATGCCGGCGATCTGGCATCTATTTTGAGTTCCCTGGATGCTGGAGAAGTGCTGTTCATTGACGAGATTCACAGATTGCCTAGAGCAGCAGAAGAATTGCTGTATATCGCTATGGAAGATTTCCGTGTCGATGTCATGGTGGGCAAGGGGCCTGGGGCATCATCGATTCCACTCACGTTGCCCCGATTCACCGTTGTCGGAGCCACTACGCGAGAGGGCATGCTGCCGTCCCCCTTGCGTGCACGTTTTGGTTTCACCGCGCATCTGGACTTTTACCCGCACGAGGAGTTGGAAAAGCTCATCGAGCGTTCGGCACAAGTGCTGGGAATCACATTGGCAGAAGGCGCTGCACACCAAATGGCTCTTCGTTCGCGTGGCACCCCGCGTATCGCCAACCGTCTGTTGCGGCGTGTGCGCGACTGGGCCATCGTTCATGATTTGAACGAAATCGGACCGAACGACGTATGCGAGGCACTGGAGTTGTACCAGATTGACTCAGAGGGTTTGGACCGTCTCGACTTAGCTGTGCTGAACGCCATGGTCAAGCATTTCAACGGCGGCCCTGTGGGATTGAGCAACCTTGCCGCCATGGTGGGAGAGGAATCGGAAACCGTAGAAACCGTGTGCGAGCCGTACTTGGTTCGTGAAGGATTCCTCATGCGCACTCCCAGGGGGCGTGTAGCTACCGGTAAGGCTTGGCGTCATATGGGGCTGGTTCCTCCCGATGATGTCAGTAAGATATCTTAGAATTTCGTTGTTAGGCATGCCTTCGGTACGCCGGTAAGTCTTGTGCAAGGAGTCTCTCGTGGACGCAAATATGTTGTTCCTTATCATCTTTATCATTCTCATGGCCGTTATGATGTGGTGGTCAAGCCGCAAAAGCAAGCAACAGCAGGCTCAAGTCAAGGATTTCCGTGAGTCTCTCGCCCCAGGAACTCTGGTCAGCACCATAGGCGGAGTCATCGGCACCGTTGTATCGGTTGATACCAAATATGAGGAGATCGTTATTGACTCCGAAGGTTCGCAGCTGCGCTTCAAGTTCTCTGCGGTCAATCGGGAATACGTTCGTCCCGCATATGTTGATGATGCCGACGTAGACGAGCAGGGCAATCCGATTGTTCCTGCTGTGGAAAGCGGTGAGACGGATCAGACGCTTGCAAGCACATCTGCTGATGTACAGGACAATGAAAACGAGGAAGCAGTCGAGACATCGTCCACGTTGAGTACTGACAAGCTGCAGCAGGATGATTCCGCGCAGTCTCAGCCCTCTTCCGACGATGATGAGGCAGCAGACACCGACGAGCCGAAGTCCGACCACGAGTAATCGGTAATCCTGGTATGTCCGCAATACCGAAGCCGGACATACACCATGCAATTTCGCAGACAGACACATAGTAAAGGTAGACATGTCAGCATTGGACATCACCAGTAAAGCCCTTGATCGCATCGCTCCCAGCGACGCGGAGTATCTTGTATCCAAGATTCGCACTATTCCGGGGTTCCCCAAAGAAGATATTCTGTTTCGAGATTTCATGCCGGTCATGGCCGACCCCAAAGCTTTTGGCATCATGATCGAGGCGCTGGAACAAGCTCTTCCTGTCTCAGCGGATTCCTTCGATTATGTCGCAGGTTTGGAAGCTCGTGGATTCCTCGCAGGCCCTCCGCTCGCACTGAAACTCGGCAAAGGTTTTATCGCCGTGCGCAAGGCAGGCAAACTGCCTCCTCCAACGTTGAGCGAGCATTATTCACTGGAATATGGCCAAGCCTGCGTCGAGATTGAAGAGGGCGTGATTCCCCAAGGGGCACGTGTACTCATCGTTGACGATCTCATCGCGACCGGCGGCACTGCAAAAGCTGCAGCGAACCTGATTGAGCAGGCTGGCGGAACTGTAGCAGGCTTTAGCTTCGTTATGGAACTCGAAGGACTCAATGGTGTCAAAGACTTGGGGGACTACCCGTCCAGCTGCCTGGTCTCCATGCCTGCGTAGTCGTGCTCTGCCGCAATATCATTTCATCGAACAGGAGAGGTCATGGATCTTTACGAATATCAGGCTCGTGAATTGCTCGAACAGCAGGGCATCAACACGCCGCAGGCCATCTATGCTTCCGACGTGCCCTCAGCGCTTAGCGCCGCAGAGCAAATCGGCTACCCCTGCGTGGTGAAGGCTCAGGTCAAGATAGGTCACCGTGGTCAGGCTGGTGGCGTAGCTGTTGTGGCGGATAGTACCGAAGCTGCACGTGAGGCGGAGCGTATCCTCGGCATGACCATTGGTGGGCATCGGGTGAACGGGGTGTTGGTGGCTCAGGCCAAGAACATCCTTCACGAGTATTATGTATCCATCTCTCTGGATCGCAGCTCCAGAGATTTCGATGTGCTTGCCACTGCCAACGGCGGCACTGAGGTTGAAGAGATCGCCAAGGCTCATCCTGAGTCGGTTAAGCGCCTGCATATCAGTGCCCTCGAAGACTTTGACGAACAAGCTGCACGCAGCATGGCAGAGTCCATCGGGTTCTATCATGCGGACACCGATCAGGCTGCCCAAGTTCTGCTCAAGATGTGGCAGTGCTTCAAGGCAAATGATGCCACGCTGGTGGAAATCAATCCACTCGCAAAAGTCGGGGATCCTGATGATGAGAGTTCAAAGTCGCTGTGCGCGCTGGACGCGAAGATTTCCTTGGATGACAACGCTTCCTTCCGTCATGATACCTGGTCGCAGTTCGCGGCAGCCGATCAGCTGGACTCCTACGAGGCGAAGGCCAAAGAGTATGGTCTGCACTACGTGCACCTCGACGGTGAAGTAGGGGTGATCGGCAATGGCGCAGGATTGGTGATGAGCTCGCTCGACGCTGTCTCCGGAGCCGGTGCTGCGCAGGGCAACGGCGCCAAGCCTGCCAACTTCTTGGATATCGGCGGTGGTGCGTCGGCTGAGGTCATGAGTGCAAGCTTGGGCATTGTGCTGAGCGATCCGCAGGTTAACTCGGTGCTTATTAATGTGTACGGTGGTATCACCTCGTGCCGGTTGGTGGCACAAGGCATCCTCAAAGCTTTTGACGAATTGCACACGGATGTGCCGCTCGTGGTGCGTTTTGATGGCAATGAAGCAAGTGAAGGACTCGAAACGCTGCGTCACGCCCAGGTGAGCAACGTTCATGTATGCCGTACCATGCAGGAAGCCGCGGATCTCTCCGCAAAGCTTGCCGCAGCCGGCCGGAAGGAACTCTGATGAAACTGTTTGCAGACGGAAATACGCCGGTCATCGTACAAGGTATGACAGGCCACCAAGGCATGATGCACACTGGTCGCATGTTGCAGGCCGGCACCAACATCGTTGCCGGTGTCAATCCCCGAAAAGCCGGCACCAGCGTCTCCTTCAGCATCGACCGTGCCGAGGGAGACATCGACATTCCCGTGTACGCCACATGCGCAGAGGCCGTAGAACGTGCCGGCGCACAGGCAAGCGTGATTTTCGTTCCTCCCAAGTTTGCCAAGAGTGCGATGCTTGAAGCCATCGAAGCCGATATTCCTCTCATTGTGGTCATCACCGAGGGTATTCCCGTGGCCGACACAGCATACTGCGTGGAATTGGCTCTTTCCAAAGGCATTCGCATCATTGGGCCAAACTGCCCCGGACTGATGACACTGCCTCGACCCGACGGCACTGCAGGCGCAAATCTTGGTATCATCCCGGACGGTATCGTTTCCTCCGGCCCGCTTGGTTTGATTTCCAAGTCAGGTACGCTGACCTATCAGATGATGGGAGAGCTGTCCGATATCGGCTTTACGGCGTGTGTGGGCGTAGGCGGAGATCCAATCGTCGGCACTACGCTGGTGGAAGCGTTGGAAGCGTTCGAACATGACGATGCGACCAAAGCTGTGGTGATGATCGGTGAGATCGGCGGAACCGCTGAACAAGATGCCGCACGCTGGGCGGCGGAGCATATGAGCAAGCCTGTGGTGTCCTACATCGCCGGGTTCACCGCTCCCGAAGGCAAGCAGATGGGTCATGCCGGTGCCATTGTCTCTGGAGGCAAAGGCACTGCGCAGGATAAGAAGATCGCTCTTGAAGCCGTCGGCATCAAAGTCGGTGAGACTCCTGCGCAAGCGGCAGACTTTGCTCGTGAGGCCTTGAACGCATTGAACCATGAGCAGTGAGCGAGCAGCTGGTAAGCCGTGGCTGAAAGGGGTGCTAGGAGCGCTAGCCGCCCTCGGTATGGTCACGGTCGTACTGGCCATGTTGATAGCGATCGGGTTGCTCATCATCTCCATGGAAGAAGGTGCAGCCAGTCTTTCGGGCATGTCCGTACCGCTTACCTTGGCGGTATTGCTGCTCAGTCAAGGCATAGGGTTTACTACGGATTCCATGGCACTCACCATTATGCCACTGCTGCTCACCGCTGCTTTGGTGTGGACGGTGCGAACAGTGGTGAAACGCACCTCGACTGATGCGCGCTCGTACTTGTCCGGCGCACTGACGTGGATGGTGGTCAACTGGCTGTTCGCACAGAACGTGTCAGTTGTGCTTGACGACAGCACAACTTCAATACTGCTGAAAACCGCCGCGGTATATACGATTGGTTTTGCATTGGCTGTGCTTTCAGACAGTCGGCTGGTGGCTTGGATCAGCGAGCACGTCAGTGGCGAGAAGGCCAATAAGGCATGTGCCGCAGTCTCGACGGCCATCAAGCTCACTGCGGTGATTGTCGTGATTTACCTTGTTTTGGGTTTGATCAGCGTAGCGGCATGGGTGGTGTTCAACTATACCGGGATGCAATATCTCTTCCGCGCTTCTGGCATGCAGATGGGGTCGCGCATCGTCACTACTGTGGCCACACTGGCTTGGCTGCCTAACCTTTGTATTTGGGCTGTTTCCTGGCTGTTCGGTGGTGGATTCGCCATAGGCGATCTGGCGAAGTTTACCTTGTGGACAGGTGAGTCCTCAGGCTTGCCCCCGGTTCCCATATTCGGCATATTTCCCGATGCCGTTTCCAACGGTACTTTGCGTATGGTTCTCGTATCGCTGCCTTTGGTATGTGGACTTGTTGTAGGTCTGATGCTGCTGTTTGCACCTTCTCATTTTGCGGTAACGCGAAATCTTGTGCACAGCCCGATCAATCTGGTACAACGTCTGGTCTCGTTGCTGTATCCTTTAGGTTCTTTCCTGCTTGGCGGAGCACTGGTGTATGGAGTATTCGCCGCACTGTTTTCTCTCAGTGACGGAGCGCTCGGCAAGCAGCGTCTCAGCCATGTCGGAGTGAATGTGCGAGCATCGCTTGATGTCACGGCCAAACAGACTGCCATGGGGCTTGGTGCGGCGTGGTTGGCGGCTCTCACACTGGTTGCTCTGTTGTCGGCGGTGCGAGTGCTGGTACGTAGTTTGCGCCAGCGGGGGAGTCGTGACGAACAGCCTGAACAGTCGCGCGATGCCGCGCCTGATGATACAGTGACATCACATTGATGGTCGTACAAGACCAGCCTGCCTGAAGGGAGTGGATATGAACGTCCAGCATCCGCATGTTTCCGAAGAGAGCGAAGGCAGTCCTGTCGCCGAATGGGTGGTGTTCGCCGTCGTCTCAGTGGCGGCCGTGGTGGCTTGGCTAGGGCATACGATGGCTGCCACAATAATTTTGGCGTTGACTGCCTTGGTGACGGGTACATTGCGGTTGGTGCTCAAGGATCGCAGCCCGTGGAAGGTCCGTTCTGTCGGCTGTGACGTTTTCATTTCCTATGCGCTGGGCATTGGTTTACTGGTCACATATATCAGTATCGAAATGATGATGTAGCGTAAAGGCTCCGCAAAGCTTCCGTGCCGTGCGTTCCTGCTTTTTTGGACCTCCCCGTCACTGCAGTGCAACTGTAAAAGCTGTTTAACGATACGTTTTGGAGCATCTGCACTGTGTAGCTTCAGCTGCGCCAAGGCATGCTTGCATCCATACGACCGGCATGCCATCGTTGACTACGCAAAAGCGGAGGGCTGCGAACTAACTAAGTTCGCAGCCCTCCGCATGCATGTGCCTGTTGAATAGGCCTAACCTACATCAGTGCTTTGCGTTGTTGTTTTCTTGATTTGCAGAGAGATCATCGACCGCCTCAAACGCGGTCTCTTCAGCAATCTCAACTGCGACTGGAATCTCGGTTTGCTCAGCTTGTGCAGCACTATCCTCACCGGAGATCATGCTCGCGTTGTTCTCAACGTCACCGAAAGCGCTGTCGGCGAGGTTAGCGTTCTGCATGCTGTCCTCGACCTTTTTGTCTGCGCTGTCGCTGCCGATCTGAGTGAAGATAATCACGATGGCAACCAGTGCCGCGGCCAGGATGGGACCGACCCAGAAGGCCCAGAGCTGCTGCAGCGGATCCTGCGTGAGCTTGGCGCCCTTTGCAAAGATGGCGATACCGGTGGAGCGAGCAGGATTGAGGGACGATCCGGTCACCGGGTAGGTGATGGCCACGCCGACCGCATACGCTGCGGCCATCGCTGCTGCACGCATGGGGGATGAGGTGTTGCCCGCGCCGGTAGTGCGCATGAAGGTGGCCACGATGATGATGCCAGCGACTACCTCAACCACCATGGCGAATGCCAGGCCGAAGGTGATGTGAACCTGGGAGAGTTGCGCATTGGACATGGAGCCGGCACCGAAACCGTTGACTGCTCCGGTGAACCAGATGGAGGCGGTGGCTTCCTTGGAGGTGGGGATGACGAAGCGGAGCACGGCACCGCTGGCGATGGCGCCAATCACCTGAGCCACGATGGCGCACAGGCCTTGCAGTACGCTCGTACGGCCGGTAAGCATGGCTGCAACGGTGATGGCAGGGTTGAACTGTGCATCGCTAACGCGGTCGAAGATGAGCGTGACCACACCGTAGGCAAACGCCGTGGTCAGCATGACGAGTATCAGGTTAGACCCGTAGAGCGCTGCCCCCAGCGCGGAGACCAGGTAGATACCCAAGCAGATCAGGAACGTTCCTGCAAGCTCGGCACCCGAAGACAGCAGCAGACGCCGCACATTGACTTTCTTGGTCACAGGTTGTGTCATTTGTTCAGTCATCACTCATCCTTGTGTATCGGTTATTTGTTGCATATGTCACAAATGTGGTGTTGCACACATACGCCGCCATGGTAGCAGAAGCACAGTAATTAAGGTATACTTGGTGACTTGCACGCCTCATTCAAGCGGAAGTCGCACCGCACAGCGTTATCGCTGTACGAAAATCTTCCACTGGTATGCGGCGCAGTGCATGTATATACAGGAAATACCGGCGGCCATCGTGCCGCATGGCCACGTTGGGAGAACGATGCCAAACGCATATTCCCGCGCCCAGAAGGCGCACACCACAGACAATGACGGCATTCGCTTGCAGAAGGTGCTGGCTCAGGCCGGCTTCGGTTCCAGGCGTAAATGCGAGGAAATCATCACTTCAGGGCGCGTGGAGGTCGATGGCGAACTCGTCACCGAACTCGGCACCCGCGTCAACCCCGAAAGCCAGCAGATCCGCGTTGACGATACACGTATCCGTGTCAACGACCGGCACGTCACGCTGGCGCTCAACAAGCCCAAGAAGGTCCTCTCCACGATGGACGACCCCAAAGGACGATACACGCTGAGTGACATCGTGGGGGACAAGTACGAGCGGATCTTCCACATGGGCCGTCTCGACTACGAATCCGAGGGATTGATCCTTATGACGAACGACGGCGAACTGAGCCAACACGTCATGCACCCCAAGTACGAGGTGGAAAAGACCTATCTCGCCACGTTGGACGGCCATATCGGCGGCAACGTGTGCCGCAGGCTCGTCACGCAGGGCGTCAACCTCGATGACGGCCTCATCAGGCTCGACCGCTGCGCCATCGTGGATTCCAAGCGCGATTCCACCATGGTCAAAGTCGTGCTGCACTCCGGTAAGAACCGCATCGTGCGACGCATCTTCGGTGCCATCGGTTTCCCGGTGCGCCGGCTGGTGCGCACGCAGATAGGGCCCATTCATCTGGGCGACATCAAACCAGGCTCCTACCGTGTGCTCTCAGAACCTGAAGTCCGCGCGCTTTCCAAGGAGGTGGGCCTGTGATCCGGGTTGCTATTGACGGGCCGGCGGGAGTCGGCAAATCCTCGACGTCCAAGGCGTTGGCAAAATATTTCGACTTCGCATACCTCGACACCGGCGCCATGTACCGTACGGCGGCATGGTGGTGCATGCGTCAAGGCATCGATCTGGACGCCGAGACCGTGGACGAACGGCTGGTCACCGAGGTGGTGGGAGAGCTGTTCACCGGTGACCATTTCGACGTGAGCCTCGACCCGGGCAAGCCCGGTGTCTACGTTGACGGCGTTGACGTCAGCGGCGACATCCGCGACTCGTCGGTCTCCTCTCACGTCTCGAAGGTCTCGAACGTACTGCCGGTGCGCCACCTGCTCATCGCAGCCCAGCGCGCCTACATCAACGGCGAGGCCGGTGAGGGGTCGTATTCCAAGGGTGCGGGCATCGTGGCCGAGGGGCGCGACATCACCACGGTTGTCTCACCGAACGCCGAGGTGCGTGTGCTGCTCACGGCCCGCCCAGAGGTGCGTCAGGCCAGGCGCACCGAGCAGAGCGGACAGACGGGCGCAGTGGGCGCCGAGAATGTAGCGGCGCGAGACAAGGCCGACTCCGGCACCACCAATTTCACCGAGGCGGCTCCCGGAGTCACCACGGTCGACAATTCCGACATGACGTTCGAGCAGACGCTCGACAGTCTCATCGCACTGGTGGAGGATGCGCAGGAGCAGCAGAACCTTGCGCGTTACGCCGCCAACCTTGACGGCTACGACCTTGACGATGCCGACCGCGCGCTGCTTCAGGGCGATGCCGATAGCTACGCTTATGGAGCCAAGTCCAAGGCGGTGGGTGTGCTGGCGGTGGTCGGCAGACCCAATGTGGGCAAGTCCACGCTGGTCAACCGTATCCTTGGCCGTCGCGCCGCCGTAGTGGAGGACACCCCCGGGGTGACCCGGGACCGCGTGAGCTATGACGCGGAATGGGCGGGCACCGATTTCAAACTCGTGGATACGGGCGGCTGGGAGGCTGACGTGGAAGGCATCGAGTCGGCCATCGCCTCTCAGGCGCAGATTGCCGTGAGGCTTGCCGACGCGGTCGTTCTGGTGGTTGACGGGCAGGTAGGCATCACCTCCACCGATCAGCGCATCGTCACTATGCTGCGCGAGGCCGGCAAACCGGTGCTGTTGGCGGTCAACAAGATCGACGACACCATGAGCGAATACCTGAGCGCCGAATTCTGGAAGCTCGGGCTGGGGGAGCCGTACCCGGTGTCCGCCATGCACGGGCGCGGCGTGGGAGATCTGCTCGACGTGGCCATGGATACGCTGTCCAAGGCCGAGCGCACCTCGGGGTTCCTCACGCCGTCCGGTTTGCGCCGCATCGCGCTTATCGGCAAACCGAACGTGGGCAAGTCCTCGCTGCTCAACCAGTTGGCGCACGAGACGCGTTCCGTGGTCAACGACCTTGCCGGCACCACGCGCGACCCGGTCGATGAGGTGATCGAGGTGGACGGCAAGGATTGGCTGTTCATCGACACGGCCGGCATCAAACGCCGCTTGCACAAGCTGTCTGGAGCCGAGTACTATTCGTCGCTGCGCACGCAGACCGCCATCGAGCGTTCCGAGCTTGCGCTGGTGCTCTTCGATGCCTCCCAGCCCATCTCTGACCAGGATTTGAAGGTGATGAGCCAGGCTGTGGATGCGGGGCGTGCCATCGTGCTCGTGTTCAACAAGTGGGATTTGATGGACGAGTTCGACCGTCAGCGCATGGAACGCTTGTGGAAGACCGAGTTCGAGCGGGTCACGTGGGCGCAGCGGGTGAATCTTTCCGCGCAGACCGGCTGGCATACCAACCGTCTGGCATCGGCGATGCGTCAAGCGTTGGAATCGTGGGACAAGCGTATTCCAACCGGCAAGCTCAACGCGTTCTTGGGCAAGATTCAGGCTTCGCATCCGCACCCGTTGCGCGGCGGCAAGCAGCCTCGTATCCTCTTTGCCACACAAGCGTCGAGCCGTCCGCCCCGGTTCGTGATTTTCGCCACCGGGTTCTTGGAGCACGGCTACCGGCGCTATATCGAGCGCCAGCTGCGTGAGGAGTTCGGGTTCGAGGGGTCGCCGATTCAGATTTCGGTCAATGTCCGTGAACGCAAAGCGCGCAAGTAATCCAGCGCGCCACGCCGAGACTATGATTTTGTGAGTGCTTGTGGTATCGTATCCTCTTGGTGCTTGTCACTAGTTCGGGCCGTAGCGCAGCTTGGTAGCGCACTTGACTGGGGGTCAAGGGGTCGCGGGTTCAAATCCCGCCGGCCCGACTGATAGCCGCCGGAATTTCAACGTTCTACAACGTAAGGGATTCCGGCGGTTTTAATATACGTGCGATTGGGCGCGATTGCAGCGGACCTCGCCGCATCTACAGCGTCTTCGACATCATCCAGACGATTCAGCCTCAGCCCAGCATATATGTCAAGCGTGATGGTGGTGCTTGCGAGAGTATCGCATATGAGGCATAGCAACAGTTAGTTATGTCACATAAGTAAGATACACTGATTATAACGTTTGTGTATATTTGTGGTATTGTCATATATATACATGTGCACACGTAGCAGAAGGCCATGCGGTGGAAGTCGTGCCGCTAAGCCTGACGAACTGAAAGGGAGAACGGATGACGCTCTTCACCCAAGCTAAGCACAAGCAAGCCGCCCCGGCTTACCGCCGTATCTTCTTCGCCATGGCTGCAGTCGCGGTGGCGGCGACTTCTCTGTTCGGCGGCATGACGGCGTACGCCGAGTCCGGTACCGCCGCCTCCAGCAATGAAAATGCCGTGAATATTACCCCCCCCCCAGCAAGTCTGAATCTCTAGGTTCCAGCGCAGCAAAGCTCGATGCCAGCACCGCTCCGCTGGCAGATACAGGTGCAGTCAACGTAGACGCACAATCCGATGATGCAAACAATCCTCTGATGCGAGGAACTGGCGCTTGTGTTGATGACACTGGTGTCACTGCAACCTTTGGTGGTTGGACCACTGGCGGTGGCAATACAAATACACCTAGCAAACCGGGCATAGGTCTCAAGCCTAATCCCGGCAGTGGCGGCTCACTCGGAGGCTACGTCAACGGGAAAGTGGTCAATTGGGGTTCATACTGCACGTCCACCGCCACTAATACAATCCAGTTCCGTTACTCCACAGGCGGGGCAACGCAAGCCGATTCGTCACAAACCATCTCCTACGACGCGCACACCGCCAGCGCCAGTGTCTCGTTCGCCACCATCGACACTCAAGTCAACACCACCCAGACCTACACATGCTCCTACAACGGCAGCGTCTACTACACCGGAACCGTAAAAGTACCCGGTTGGGGTACTGCGCACTGCACCGGGTACGAAATCAGCTGTCAAGGAGGCCAACAATCACTTGACCCGGATGACTTCGCTCTTGCTGCAACACCCAGTGCTGACGACGAGTCTCCGTCAACTCGCGGTGCAGGCACAATTATTAATCCTGGGGCTACCAGCAGTCTTGTTACTCAGAACAGTTACTGTGCAGACCAATTCGCTAAAACGCCGCGCAAATGCCGCTACGGTGAAGCAGGCTTTGGTACTGCACATTATGTGGTTGATGCTCCGATTGTCAGTTTCCAGTGTCCTGCTGCCACATCCTTGAACCAGTATCGGCTCAACAACGGCGGCGGTACGGCAGGCATGCCAGCATACAACCGCGTCTACGTGCCAAACATTGCAGGCTACGACGTATCCGTATCCAACGGCAGCTGGGACCCTTCCAGCCGCACCGTCGCCATGCCCCAACCCGTCAACAGCGTTGGAACTCCCGTCTACGGCACCGACCTACAATTGGCCACCAACGGCGTTACTACTGTCATCTACACCAAACCAGCAGCATCACTCACCGTCCACTACACCAAAAACGGAATCGAAGACACCAGCCTGCAGCAAGTGTTCAACGGCTACCGCGGCGACCCCATCACCACCGCAAACAAAGCATTGAACGTGCCCAACAATTATTACATTGACTCGGGCACACCACCCCTGACCTGTAACGACACATCGTGCACCCTACCTGCCAACACCACCTACCCGGCAGGCCACACCGACTACTGGATCACCTGCAAATCCACCACACCCAAACACGAATCCTGGAACGCGAACCTCATCGTCCACTACAAGGACGACCAAGGCAACACCCTGCACCCAGACCAAACCAAAACCGTCACTATCACCCACGACTACACAGTACGGCCAGACACCGGAGCTATCGTCACCAACACCGACTGGGCCTACCCAGGCAACGACCCGAAAGTCGACTACGGCATCCTCACCAGCAGTAGACGATACCTCAACTTCACCATCGACAACCCCACCATTCCCGGCTACCACACCAACCAGCCAACTGCCACCTACACCAACACCGACCTCCGCATAGGCATCGTGCTCGTGGACGGCGGCAACGACACCAAAGAGATCACCATCACCTACCACCGCATGATCACCTCGCTGCCATTCACCGGTGGAGCCACCACAGCAGCCACACTAGCGTTCATCGGTGTCATCATCGCCGCGGTGCTCATCACCATCACCTTGGTGTTGAAGAGGAGGCAGAATCACATCACCACCAACTAACCCAACCCTATAACTCCGCAAATCGGTACGTTTCGATCACCATACCGCAACAAAATGATCGAAACGTACCCACACTCCCACACAACCCAAGCAAACGCGTACAAAACAATCACCAAACCACGAATAAACGAACGAAACGTACCCGCAACATCCACAACCCGAACATATGGGTACGTTTCGGTCAAACACTCGTGACAGATCGGCCGAAACGTAGCCACACCAGCCCATGCGCTCACGATAACCTATCCATACTTCCGTCACCAGCCACAACCTCTCTCAACCCAAGGCGATGACGGAATCATAAAGGGTGGTTGGGTGCAGCAACACCGCCGCACCCAACCACCCACACCCGCAGCTGTACGTCTCACACAATCAAAACCCACAGTTCGCCGACCGAACTGTACCCATATCCTCACGCTGCTCAAGCAATGCGTACACTACGGTCAAAACCGACGGATTGCCGAGCGAACTGTACCCACAACAAGCAGCCACACAAATAACGCGTACCATCCGAACACCGCTCGCCGCACCACACTGATAGTGGCTCATAACATTAGGCGATACCCCAATATGCCCAAAACTCTATATTCCACCCTTCCGGTGCATTACAGTGTGATGAAACGCCAGCGCGACAATCAGCACGATGTCGCACCACGCAGACGTTCATCACAGAAGAGTATAGAGAAGGGGAGTGGGATGTCAGATACCGTTTTGGAATGGGCCGCACTCGCGGTCGTCGTACTGTTGTTCGCCGCTCTGGCGTGGCTGAACCGCAGCCGCCACGTCAATTTCAGCATCCGCATCATGGTGGCCACCGTGCTCGGCGTCGCGGTCGGCATCGCATTCAAAGGTCATGTGACGTTTGTCGCGGCATCCGGCGCGGTCTGGTCGAACGCCATCAAGGCCATCGTCGTGCCGTTGCTGCTGTTCAGCGTCATCTCTAGCATCACCAAACTAGGGGAGTCTGTACGTTTGCGCAACATCGGCGCCAAAACAGTGTTCTTCCTCCTGCTCAACACGTTGCTCGCGTCGCTGACTGCGCTGCTGTTTTCTCTCGCATTTCACGTGGGCAAAGGGTTTACCGGGGGAGCACCCAAGCATGCAAAGCAACATAAGGTACCCGGCATCGTAGATACCATCGTCGCCTTGTTCCCCTCGAATCTGGTCGGCAACTGGACTCAGAACCAAGTGGTGCCTGTCGTCCTGTTCGCACTGCTTCTCGCCATTGCGCTCAATGAGATTTCACACACCGATCAGGGTGCCCGTGCCGTCGCTCCGTTCAAGGCGTTCGTGAGCGCCGGTGACGCGGTGCTATCCAAGGCCACGCAGATCGTCATGGGGTTCACGCCCTATGCCACGCTGTCACTCATCGCCAAAGCGGTAAGCAACAGCGTGGTGGATGCTTTGCTGCCTTTGGTGGGTGTGCTGGTGGTGGCCTACCTCGCGATTGTCGTACAACTGTTCGTCTGGCAGCCGTTGGTGTTGGCGGCGACCACCCGTCTCAACCCGATTCGTTTCTTCAAGGCGTTCGCCCCGGCCGGTGTGGTGGCGTTCACGTCCGAATCGTCCATCGGCACCATTCCAGTCACGGTGCGCCAACTGCGCAAAAGCGGCGTTCCCGAAGACATTGCCTCGTTCGTTGCCAGCCTTGGCGCCAATCTCGGCATGCCCGGGTGCGCTGGTGTGTGGCCGATGGTGCTTGCAGTGTTCGCCATCAACGCGCAGGGACTTGACTATTCGGTAGGTAGCTATGCTGTACTTGTAGGGCTGACGTTGCTGGTTTCCATAGGCACGGTAGGTGTTCCCGGCACTGCCACCGTCACTGCAACGGCGCTGTTTGCCTCAGCGGGACTGCCTGTCTCGTTCATCGCCGTCGCTCAACCCATCTCTCAGATAGTGGATATGGGACGCACGGCCGTCAATGTGGCGGGCGCGGCGAACACGGCCACCATCGTGGCCGCCAGTGAACATGAGCTTGACAAGGATCTGTATTATGGCCGTAAGCAGTTCACTGAAGATTCGGTTGACGAGACTGACACAACTGACGAATCCGATACGACTGATGCTGGCTCACAGTAGGGGAGAGAACGGTTTGGCCCTATACTGGCATGGTGGTGACTCCGGTGCCTACGACGTTCAGCCACGGACGATTTCCGCGGAAGGTTCAGTATGTAAGTCTCGACTTCACGTATGAGAGCATATATATGGCCGGCCGAGGTTGTTAATTATGTCACCACCGTGTATATTATGCAAGAATAAAGCCGTGCACCTGCATCACGTTCACAGTGGAGGGCGCTCTGCGGCCGAACGTATCCCAACCCCACACAACCAACGCAAACG
Organism: Bifidobacterium sp. ESL1130; assembly: GCF_058507935.1. Taxonomy (NCBI): domain Bacteria; kingdom Bacillati; phylum Actinomycetota; class Actinomycetes; order Bifidobacteriales; family Bifidobacteriaceae; genus Bifidobacterium; species Bifidobacterium sp. ESL1130. The sequence goes on from NZ_CP196379.1 coordinate 1,144,583, forward strand.
AGTACAAAACGGTCACCAAACCCACAATAAACGGCCGAAACGTACCCTCAAACAAGCTTCAACGCTACAAACCGGTGCCATCAAGCACATGCCTTAGCAGAACACCATCACACCAGACTGATATCGACATGCATCACCGTTGCAGTCTCTCTCACTGCAGGTAGATGACCGAACTCAGGTACCGCCCAGACGACACGCCACAACTGCCCTTGTTTCGCACATTTTCCCTGTGAGGTTCGGGGATATGATTGTTTATTGCAACACCACACAGCAATTTCGGTTACACTAGAACACTATCGTAATCGGCAAGGAAAAGGAGTTTGGCGTGGAAGACGCTTCCGATATCTGCGCGCAGACGATGCGAGAGCAGGATATGAGCGACATCGCGGTCGCCCAGTTCAACAGCATGTACGGTGACTGGTTGGAAGAGACCAACCGTACTGGCGTCACCGAAAACACGAGTCTCAGCGCTACCGGTAATGACGCTGGCAGCGAAACCCGCACACAAGATGGCGAAGGAACACAAAACGCAGCCACCGACATCTCGGGTGGTGCTGCGAGCAGTACCACAGACGGTACCACGGACGATGCAGCGACTGAACCGGCCGCATGCATGGCTTCTTCGACAGAGAACCAACCCAAAAGCCCCAGCGAGGATGCTGCGAGCTGGATTCTCGAAAGCGACATCGAACCGCTCACCGACGTGCCAAGTTTCCACGACATCTACGACACCATCGACCACGACCAAGCGGTGCATGCCTTCGCCAAGACTGCTTTTCTCAAGCTCAACGGCGGCTTAGGCACCTCCATGGGCCTGGACTCCGCCAAGTCACTGCTGCCGGTGCGCCGGCACAAGGCTCGCCGTATGCGTTTCATTGACATCATCCTCGGACAGATCACCACAGCTCGGGATCGACTCGATGTGCCGCTGCCTCTCACGTTTATGAACTCGTTCCGCACTTCAGGGGACACCAAGCAGGTTTTGGCGCGCAATCACAATTTCCATCAGGATGACATTCCTGTGGAAATCATGCAGCATCAGGAGCCGAAAATCGATTTGGCTACAGGTAAGCCAGTACGGTTCCCCGCCAACCCGGCTCTCGAGTGGTGCCCACCGGGACATGGTGACCTGTTCTCCACGATTTGGGAGTCAGGGCTGCTCGACAAGCTTCAGGAGCAAGGGTTCAGCTATCTGTTCATTTCCAACTCGGACAATCTCGGCGCCCGCCCTTCACGCACTTTGGCGCAGTACTTCGAGAATACGGGCACGCCGTTCATGGTGGAAGTGGCGAACCGTACCGAAGCTGACCGCAAGGGCGGACACTTTGTGAGAAACAAGCGTACGGGCCGTTTGATGCTGCGAGAGATGACACAGGTTGCAGACGGCGATAAGGATGCAGCGCAAGACATCATGCGACATCCGTATTTCAACACCAACAGCATCTGGGTGCGTATTGATGCGCTCAAGGCCAAACTCGAGGAGCATGGCGGCATTTTGCCGTTGCCGGTGATTCGCAATTACAAGACCGTTGACCCTACCGACCCTTCCACCACGCCGGTGGTGCAGTTGGAAACGGCTATGGGTGCGGCCGTGGGTCTGTTCGACGGCGCCATCTGCGTGCAGGTGGACCGTATGCGCTTCCTGCCGGTAAAAACCACGAATGACTTGTTCATCATGCGCTCTGACCGGTTCCATCTCACGGACTCATATGAGATGGAGGACGGCGACTACAGGTTCCCGGCTGTCAGTTTGGATGCGCGTTTCTACAAGAACATCGACGACTTCAACGAACGCTTCCCGTATTCCGTGCCCTCGCTGGCTGCTGCGAACTCCGTCACAGTTCATGGCGATTGGACCTTCGGCCAGAATGTCTCGTTCTACGGGGATGCGGTACTGGAAGATCAAGGCAAGCCAAGCTATGTGCCTAACGGTGCGTTCGTTGGCCCGCAGGGCATTGAGCCCGACATGTGGAAGTGATGAGCAATGGTTTGGAAGCTGGTTATGCATGCGTAAAATGTGTTAAGAAACGCCGAACATGCGAAATAATACAGCTTCGAGCAAAATTCATCTAGTATAGAATAGGTAAGTGTGTGCAACCGCGCATACTGATTGAGACATTAACGATACGTGAGGACTAATGGCAGAAGGAAGCAACGGGAGGCGGCGGTTTTCCGACAAATGGGGTAAGCATGAGCTAGATGTACTGGCAGTGCTCTCCTCCGCATTTCCCCAATGGTTGACTTCTCGGCAGATTGCCCAGCGAGTGAAGGCCTATGCCGACTCGTATGGCGAATTGGTCGATCAAGCCGCAAAGGCAGCATTCGCGAAACAATTCCAACGCGACCGGGCTAAGCTGGCCGCGATGGGTATCGCCATCGAGTCACGCCAGCCAGAGTATTCGTCGAAGTCCGAAGGACAGGATTTCGCATCCTACCGTTTGCAGCTCGGCGATGAGCCACGCGTGAGGATCAGGTTCAAGCAAGAAGATTTCCCTGTGCTCGCTGCCGCCAACTATCTGGCGCGTTCCATGGCGATTTCGTATTCATCCACCAAGCAGGAGGATGAGCATGCTTCGCGCACGGCACCGCGCGTGCCGCAACCGCCGACTCCTGGACTTGGACTGGACTCAATTGCTCCTGGTTTGGGCACACAGCCGATTCCTGACACTTTGGTGAAGGTTGTGGATTCTCGCCGCTTTGCAGCCACAGTCGACGTATCGGGCGAACATTTGAACGTGGCGTACACCGACTCCGACGATTTGGCCATGTATGTGTTGGAGCACCCCGGCGCAACAGTGGTTGCCCCGCAGGAAGCCGCCGATGCCGTGGATCGTCGGTTCAAGGCCGCATCCGAGCTTAAGCTTGCCGACGGTCTGGACGACGACAAGCTTAAGCCGAGTATCAGTGAGACTGTTGCGGATGCCAAAGAGGCTGAAGACAGCGAGCAGGAGGAGACTCCTGCCAAGCACAGCTCCACGTTCCAAACCGGCAGTGAGGTGGATCGACGCTTGCGTCTCATGCTCTTCCTCTCTGCACATTTGGGCGAGGAGTTCCCGCTCGACGGTCTCGCCGCAAGGTTCATCGGCGTGCCCAAGACCGATGACGAGCGAAAAAAGTCGATGGCCACGATTCGTAAAGACATCAACACCCTCACCACCGTTTCGGACGATGGGGAAATGGCAGGCAGTCAGTTCTTCGACATCGACTGGTCTTTGTTGGATGAGGACGGCATCGTTTCAGCCACCAATTCTTTGGGTCTTGAGCGCTTAGCCGGTATTTCGCAGCAGTATCTCAGTATGTTGACCGCTTCGGTGAGCTATCTGGCGCATTCCTCGCTGCTGCCGTACGAGCAGCGCGTACAAGCGGAATCGCTGTATCACGATTTGCAGCAGCACGTCAAGCCGGGGGAGACCCCGTGGCTGAGTTTGACCGGTTACGAGGTGGAACCCCGCAGCTTCAGCATCGTCAAGCGTGCCATCGACATGAACAGCCTGCTGGACATGGAATACACGGATGGTGCAGGGCGCACCCGCCGCAAGCTGGTGGCTCCTACCAAGATTTTCGTTGACGAAGGTGTGTACTACGCAGCCGTGTGGACGGACGTCGAGGCGGTGGCGCCAGACGATGTCAAGGAGTTTGCGGTCAAGGACACCACCATCAACAAAGCCACCGGTGAGCCGCGCATCTGGCAGGTGCTGCGCTTGTCTCGTATCAGCGATGCTTCTCTGGTACCCCCAGTTGCTGCGTTGAACATTCCCGATGTGCCGCTTGCTGAGTTGCGCCGTTGGAGCGTGGATAACGGTACCGACGTGATGTTTATCACCGATGAGCCGGGGCTGGCATTCGTGCAGGCATTGCCCGAAGCGCGTGTCGAGCCGTGTGGCAACGGCGAGAAGGTATATCTGCGTGTCTCTTCAGACTCGTGGTTCGTGGCCTTCTGCATCTCTCATGCACGCCATCTCACCGCAGTGGCCCCGCAAACGTTGCGTACCATGATTGAGGCACGAGCCAAACGTGAGCTGAGCGTGGAGCAAAGCGAGCAAGTGGAGGGTGTGCGGTCCGGTCAGGACGACTGAACCAGACTTCATCCGAGACAACGAACCGGCTGAGTGAACGGTATTCCATATCTCACTCGGCCGGCATAGAAAGCAGGTACTCATGAAGTGGTGGATTTGGCTGATACTCGTGGTACTCGCTGTGGTGGTGTTCGGATTCGCTGTGGCCTACGCCGTGTCTCATGCTATGCGCGCCGCTAAAAGCGCTGCTGCTGTGGGCGGCGATGTGATGGAGATTCTTGGCGCGTACTCAGACGTTCCCCAAGTGGAATCGTCACGTACACAGCCAGCCTTCACCGAACCCATTGGTGTCACTGCGCAACGATACAGTGCCAAGCACACAGCGGTGGTGGAGCGCAAACTCGGTCAGCGCGATAAGCATGCTCGGTTATGGGGCAAGTGGAATCGCGAACAGAACCTGCACGAACGCCCCGTGCCAGGCAGCGAGTCAGGTACCGCCAATCAGTCTGAGGCCTGATAATCCATTTATGATGAAACACTAGCGAACAGGTTTTCATGTCATCGACATACGGAGACGAGGCTCTTTCTCCTGCCAAACGGTATGCGGCATTCCGCAAACAACGCGCACGTCGGGCATCCCAAGCCGCAGCGTTTGCCAACACGTTGTCTTTCGAGCTTGACGATTTTCAGACCGAAGCCAATGAGGCACTGGAAGCAGGACAGAATGTGCTGGTGGCGGCTCCCACCGGTGCCGGCAAAACCGTAGTGGCGGACTTTGCCATGTTCCTGGCTCAGCGAAATCACGCCAAGGCGTTCTATACCACGCCCATCAAGGCGCTGAGCAACCAGAAGTACCATGATTTGGTCGACTTGTACGGTGCCGATCAGGTGGGGCTGCTCACCGGGGACAACTCCATCAACTCCGAGGCAAGCATTGTGGTGATGACCACGGAAGTGCTGCGCAATATGCTGTACGAGCACTCTTCCACGTTGGAGGGGCTGCGTTACGTCATCTTGGATGAGGTCCACTACTTGGCTGACCGGTTCCGCGGGCCGGTATGGGAAGAAGTCATCATCCATTTGCCTGTCACGGCACGAATTGTGGCCTTGTCTGCCACGGTTTCCAATGTCGAGGACTTTTCGAGTTGGATTGCTTCGGTGCACGGCGATACCAAACTGGTGGTTTCCGAGCATCGCCCGGTGCCGTTGGAACAGCATGTGCTGCTGCAACGGGACAGCGACCATGAGCCTGAACTCATCGACCTGTATCGCCATGATTCCAATGGTGTGGCAAGCTCGGCAATCAATACTCGTCTGGTGGAGCGTATCGATCAGCTTGATCGTCGGGCTGAACGTCACGCATCGGCAAAACCATTGCCTGGCAGGCGCAGGCATGGCGGGCACCGGCCCACACCTCGACGTCACACGCCGCGCCGTTGGGCTGTTGTGGATGAGCTCAACTACCTGGGACTGCTGCCTGGCATCTATTTTATTTTTTCCCGCAACGGCTGCGACCAGGCGGTTCAGCAATGCCTTGACGCCGGGTTGGAGCTGACCAGTGAGGATGAGGCGCGCCGTATTCGTAGCATCGTCGACGAGATGGTCGACGGCCAGCTGAGTCACGACGACTTGAAAGCGCTGCATTTTTCGAATTTCCGATTTGCCTTGGAGGAAGGATTCGCGCCCCATCATGCGGGTATGGTATCCCTGTTCAGAGAGATTGTAGAACGATTGTTCGAAGCCGGACTGGTCAAGATGGTCTTTGCCACCGAGACGCTGGCCTTGGGCCTGAATATGCCGGCTCGCAGCGTGGTGGTGGAGAAGCTCGAGAAGTTCAACGGTGTCGATCATGTCACACTCACAGCAGGGGAGTATACCCAGTTGACCGGCAGGGCAGGGCGCCGGGGCATCGACAACATCGGCCATGCCATAGTCGCCGACCATCAGGGATTCACTCCCTCCACGTTGGCATCCCTGTCAAGCAAGCGCGTGTATCCGCTTCATTCAAGCTTCAAACCTACGTTCAACATGGCGGTTAATTTGTTGCATTCGAGCGATTATGCAACCGCCCGCACCACCCTGTCGCATTCGTTCGCACAGTTTGAAGCCAATAATTCCGCGGAGACGTTGGAATCACGTATGGTCACGCTGGAGGATGCGCTGCGCGGCTATGAGCGTGCGTTCGCCTGTTCGCACGGAGATTTTGCACAGTTCATGACCATTCGCCGCCACCTGAGTGACCTACAGAAGGATGCACGCCGTCAGCTCAAGCACCGTGTTTTCCGTTCTGAGGCCGAACGTGCCCGGGCATTCGCCGATCTCGACCGGCAGATTGATGAACTGACTCGTCTCGAACAGCAGCATCCTTGCCGTTCGTGCCCGGATATGAACAAGCACGTGAAGTGGGGCAACCGATGGCTACGGGAGTCGAAGGAGCTGGACAAGGTTCGCCGCCGCTACGAGTCTCGAACTGGCTCTGTGGCAAGGCAGTTCGACCGGATTTGTGAGATTCTTGAGGCGCTCGGCTATGTGGATAGTGAGCAGCACACAACCGGAACGCATACCGCCGAACTTGAATTGACTGAACGCGGCCAGCTTCTGCGTCATCTGTACAGCGAATATGACTTGGTGCTGGCACAAGGCATCAGTGACGGCGCACTTGACAGACTCGAACCGGACGCTTTGGCAGCAGTGCTCTCAGCCTTGGTATATCAAGCCAGGAGAGGTGACGGGGGAGAGCCCCGCCGCTATCCGGGAGGAGAGAACGGAGCTGCGCGCCGGGCGTGCAGGCGCATGCGTGACATTTTCCTTGACGTGGAGGAGTTGCGAGAAGACGCAGATTTGGACGAGATGGAATCGTTGGATTTCTCAATAGTGGATGTGATGTATGACTGGGCGAACGGTGACAATCTCGCCCATATATTGCATGCTACGGATTTGACTGGGGGAGACTTTGTCCGCAATGCCAAACGTCTGTCCGATCTCTTGCAGCAGATTGCCGCAGCCAAGCCTTATTATGAACGCTCAAGCCCCCACTTGGCATCTACCGCACACCAGGCCAGCCTGCTCGTGAACCGCGGTATCGTGGCATATTCAGGAGTAGATTAATGCATCGTAATATGTAGAGGAATATACATATATGCACTCTAAGATAGTATCAATCGAAACAGTGCAATTATCCGGGCATGAGAACATACACGATTTAGACAACACACACGGGAATATATCGCTCGTCCGAGCGGTTCTGTAGCTTAGAAACAGGAAACATAGAGGAGGAAACATGGCAGAACGCAGTCTGCGTGGCATGAGTATTGGCGCGAAATCTTTGGAGTCCGACAATAATGTCGATTTTGCAGAACGCAACGACGTTGTGTATGTCTGCCCAAAGGGTCACCGTACCATTCTGCCGTTTGCCGAAGGTGCCGAAGCGCCTAATGAGTGGGAATGCCGCTGTGGCGAGACCGCCAAGCTCGAGAATCGTGACGAGTCGCAGGAAGACGAGATTCATAAGCCCACACGCACGCACTGGGACATGCTCACCGAGCGGCGCAGCGAGGAAGAGCTCAAGGAACTGCTTGACAAGCGTTTGGAGATGCACCGCGACGGCTGGTTCCCAGATTACGAGTGATGCACAGAAGTACTAAGATGGCGGCCTGTCGATATCTTCGGTAGGCCGCCGCTTGGTATCTGATGCGCAATGAACTCGTTTCGGACCGAATAACTGACATAAGGAGTCAACAGTGGATCCAAAGCATCGTCAGGTGGTTTTGCTGGACCTCGATGGCACACTGACACGTTCACATCCCGGAATTATCGGTAGCATCGTCCATGCTTATCATGATTTGGAACTTGAGGTGCCCAGTGACGCAGAACTGTTGAGATTTATCGGCCCTCCGATTCCGGTTTCATTGCGCTGCAACCATGTACCCGAACGGTTTATCGACCAGTTCGTCACAACATACCGCAGCTATTACACCAGCAAGGCCGTGTTTGACGACCCGTTGCACCCGGGCAGTAAGGTGCCAGGACGGTTCTATAACAGTGTCTATGACGGTATTGAAACACAGCTCGACCGTCTCAAAAACGATGGTTTTGTGCTGGCTTTGGCCAGCTGCAAGCCAGAAGTTCAGGCAACAAGCATTTGCGAGCATTTCGGTCTCTCTGCGTACCTGGATGGCGTATTTGGCGCCAGCACAGATGCATCACGCACCACGAAGGCTCAGGTTGTCCGTTATGCCTGTGAATCCATCGGATTTGATAAGAACAAAGATGCCGCATTGATGGTCGGAGATCGTTCTGACGACGTGGATGGGTCCAAGGAATCTAGCATTGACTGCATTGGGTGCCGCTGGGGCTATGCGGAGCCCGGTGAGCTCGAAGAGCATGGCGCCATTGATGTTGTAGACAATGTTGACGAACTGGCCGGTCGAGTCGAAACGTATTTTGCTCGGTAACAAAGTGTGCTGCAATGCAAGTCTATTATTACCGATAATGTACGTTATGTCAGATTAGATATTGGATTATACTCTCCCACATACGTACCGCTCACGTACTTGCTTCTACTCTCGATGATGCACCGCTCCAAGACGCGCATCCATGGTGTCTCGATACGCGCGGCTCGCTTGCAGGTACATCAATACGAACTGCGCCGCGACCATCAGCGCAAGCACGAGTGCAGATGGCAGCCAAACGGTGCCATATATCGCTCTGACGCGTTCAGAACAAGTATCTTTGACGAACACATACACGAAGTATGGCATTACGCACATAACCGCAGAAACGACCTGCATGGCAATGACCGACCAGGCCACCGGCTGCACACGGTGCGCTCTCTTTCGCTTCGGAACAGTGAATTCGCCATTAACAGCACATATGGCACACACTCCGAGTCCCCAGAGCAGAGCAACAGTCCACAGCGCACCAGGCAGAACGTCCATCATTGAAGCCACTTCCCTACTGTAATATATTTATACCACATATGACATAATATATGTAATATATACAATCTTCGTACTGCGACAAACCAGCCTTCACTTAGGCCTGCATCTGCCGCTGTTCGTGCTGGAGCGCGAGTTTGCGCCGCATGCGTTCCGCCGCCAAATCATCGATCGGACGCCCGGCGCTCTTCGTAGAGGCCACTTGGGTCAGATCGACGAACGGCTCCTGCTCAAGCGCCTCATCAACTTGCCGCCACAGCGCCTCTACCGAGACGGCGAACACAGCGGTTCCTTGTTGCACAATGTCCAACAACTCACTACTGCTCTTGCATTCCTTGACACTTGCACCGTCGCAGATGACAGTGAGATGAGAGAGCTCCACAGTGGTCTTCGAGCGCATGAAACCGATGGCTGCGGTCACGTTCTGCAAGTTGACACCAGTATCCAGCAACCGCTTGGCAACCGCCAGAATCAGTACATCCCGGAATGAGTACAGTCTACGAGACCCCGAACCATGAGATGGCGTAATAGAAGGCTCCAATATCTGCTTGCTGGCCCAATAGTCAAGCTGGCGGTAGGTGATACCGGCCACCTTCGATGCCACCGGGCCACGGTACCCTCTAGTTACCGGTTCGTCGTCAAGCGCGGCGAACAACTCCCCCTGCACCGCCTGCATTTGATGCTGTGTATGGCCTGTCGTCATGGTCTGCCCTGTTTGAGGTACGAACTAAGCCGCGCTCGTGGGCTTGGTGAAGAACACCAAACGGAACTTGCCTATCATCAGCTCGTCTCCGTTGTTCAGCACCGCTCTGTCCACACGCTGACGGTTCACATACGTACCGTTAAGACTGCCGGCATCCACGATTTCGAAATGGCCGTTGACCCTCTCAAATGTAGCATGCGCTCGAGAGACGGTGGAATCGTCGAGCAAGATGTCAGCATGCGGATCACGCCCCACACTTACCTTGTCCTCATCGAGAAGGTAGCGTGAGCCGGATACCGCGCCACGTGTGGAAATCAAGAGGGCGGAACCTGGACTCAGCTGGGCCATGGTATCCAGATCGTCTTGGGTCAGAGGCCGGTCCGCCGTGCCGGTAACGGGAATATTGAGAGCGGGCATGCCAATGATGGTTGTCTCGCCTGCGCTTGGAATCGATTGTGCCATGACTCTATTCTACCCGGACTGCATACCTAATCAGCAAGTGCCACGCCAATGCATGTGTATTTTCTTCCCTTACGCCAGCAACACGCCCTCATGATTCGCTGTGCCAGCCGTTCTTCCGGTCTGTTCTAATCAGCGAAACACCTTGGCGGATGTAGATATACCCGGCGATCCAGTAAAGCACCACGCCCCAGATGCCACACGCTATCCCGATGAAGTGAATGATGCTGGTGAACGTGGAAAACCACAGGTCCGCAAAGATAAGCAGAGCGATGGAAATCATCAACAGAGCCGTGCCCGCTTTGCCGACGAAGTTTACCGGCAGCGGACCGTACTCGTGCTGTGCAAGCACTACGATGAGCACCAGCAGCGTCACATCGCGCAGCCCGACCACAATGAGCATCCACCATGGGATGATGTGCGCCACGCCCAAGGCCAGAATGCTGCATAGAATGAGCAGACGGTCAGCGATGGGGTCGAGAATCTGTCCAATCTTGCTCACTTGATTGAACGAACGGGCGATGATGCCGTCAAGACCGTCAGAAGCTGCGGAAATGGCCAGCACGATGAGTGCCTCGACCATCTTGTGCTGGGATGTCAGATAGGCAATGAACGGAATCGAGACGATACGCAACACGCTGATGAGATTGGGAATGGTGAACCAGATATCACGCGCATCAGGGCTGTACTTGCTCAATTTGTCAGGGAGTTTCATACGTGCCTGCTATATCCTCGAAGCCTGAAGTGCCGTAACGATGATACCGCGGGCACCAATATCGTACAGCTGGTCCATCAGCAGATTCACTTGTGCCTTGGGCACCATCACACGCATGGCCACCCACTGCTTGTCATGCAATGGGGAAATGGTAGGACTTTCCAAACCAGGAGTGATGTGCACGGCGGCGCTCACCTTGTCTGCAGGAATGTCGAAATCCATCAGCACGTAGTGGCGCGCGGTGAGCACTCCTTGCAGTCGCCGCTGCAAGGTAACCAGACCCGGGTTGTCCTGCGCGTGAGGAGAGCGAATGAGCACGGCTTGCGATTCCAGGATGGGATCGGCGAAGATGCGCAGGCCGGCATTGTGCAGAGTGGTACCGGTGGAGACCACATCCGCAATGAGGTCAGCCACGCCTAGCTCCACGGACGATTCAACGGCACCGTCCAAGTGAATGATCTCGGCATGCAGACCGTGCTGATGCAGGTAGTCTTTCACTAATTTGTCGAACGAGCTGGCCACACGCTTGCCATCGATGTCTTTCAGGGCTCGGATGTCCGAATCTTCAGGAGCGGCAAAGCGGAACGTGGAATTGCCGAAGCCCAATTCCATGAACTCCTGCGCCCGCGTTTCCGAGTTGAGGAGCATGTCTCTGCCGGTGATACCGACATCGACCGCGCCACGGCCCACATATACGGCGATGTCAAGCGGACGCAAGTAGAACAGTTCTACGTCGTTCTCTCGGTCCGTCACCACCAGCTGGCGGGTGTTGCTGCGCAGCGCATACCCGGACTCTTTGAGCAAATCCCATGCGGGTTCGGACAGCATTCCCTTGTTGGGCACCGCGATTCTCAGCATCGTATCTTCTCTCCCCTTTTATGCACGCTGTACGGCTGCTGCCGGCAGCAGCCTACGGCATGTTCTACAAGTTTCGGTAGATGTCCTCGAGCGTGATGCCTCGATCAATCATCATGACCTGCAGATGGTAGATAAGCTGACTCATCTCCTCTGCGGTGCGGTCTGCACCTTCGTATTCGGCTGCAATCCAGGTCTCCCCTGCCTCTTCGACGATTTTCTTGCCGATGAAGTGCGTGCCCGACTCCAATTCGGCCACCGTTTTGGACGATGCGTCCTTGGTACGCGCCTTGTCGCTGAGTTCGGCGAATAACGATTCAAACGTCTTCATGAAAGTCTCTCCCGCTTGTAATTGCAGTACGCTTAGGCCTGATACGCTTGCTCTGCAAGATCTCGAATGCTGTCAATTGCCTGAGCGCGGTCCTCGGCACCATACACGGCCGAGCCGGCCACCAGCACATCCGCACCTGCTTGGGCGACCGTTTGCGCAGTGGCTGGGCTTACGCCACCGTCCACCTGAATGCGGGTGCTAAGGCCACGCCTGGTAATCTCATCGCGCAGACGGCGAACCTTGCCCATCTGGTTCGCCAAGAACTTCTGGCCTCCGAATCCTGGTTCAACGGTCATGATCAGAATCATGTCGAACTCGTCGAGGATGTCGAAAATCGGCTCCACAGGCTCGGCAGGACGCACTGCGAAGCAAGCTTTGCATCCCATGTCGTGCAGCTGGCGGGCCAGACGCACCGGCGCATGCACCGCGCCCATATGGAAGCTGACAGAGCTGGCACCCAGCTTGGCGTATTCCGGTGCCCAGCGGTCGGGATCCTCGATCATGAGATGCACGTCCACCGGCAGGTCGGTCACCTGGCAGATGCGTTCCACGATAGGCTCACCGAGGGTGAGGTTAGGCACGAAATGATGGTCCATCACGTCAACATGGACCATGTCGGCATGGTCGATGGCCTTGAGGTCTCTCTCAAGATTACAGAAATCGGCAGATAGGATACTCGGTGCAATTGCAATGGTCATAAGCAATCATTCTATGCAAGGTGAACGACGAGTGCGGGCATGTGTCCAGCTTGCGGCCAGTCGGCTTGAAAACCCTTATTGCCCGGTGCTCCGAGATGCTGCATACGCGACAAGTGGAACAACTTCAGCAACACACATTCTCAAGCACTCCTCATTCTCAGACGGCTTGACCAGATCGCTCCTGTGCAGCGGCCTGAGATTCTGCCTCGGTTATGGTGCGCAGCCGCTCGGCAAGCTCATAGGTAGGCTTTCCCAAGCGCTGCACAGCTGCAAAAGCGGCGACACCGAGGATGAATACGCATATGGAAACCCACACATTGACACGTACTCCCAGAATCTCGTGGGCAAAGTCGATACGCAGCGCTTCGATCCATGTACGTCCGGCGGTGTACCACATGATGTACAACGTGAACAGGGAACCGGCCTTGAGTTTGGCGACGAGTTTGCGCCCCACCCACACCAGTATGAGTGCGCCGATGAGATTCCAAATCATTTCGTACAGGAACGTGGGATGGAACAAGGTTCCTTGCGGGCAGGTCTGTCCGTCATAGCATTGCTCGGTACTGCCGATGGCCGTTCCGACATTGTTCAGTTTCAGACCCCACGGCAGTTTGGTAGGCGCGCCATACAGTTCTTGGTTAAACCAGTTACCCAGTCGTCCTACGGCCTGAGCCACAAGCAGGCCGGGGGCAAGAGCGTCGGCGAGCAGCGCCGTGGGATAGCGCTTGTGCCGGCACCAAGCCCATGCGGCTAGGCCTCCGAACAGCACACCTCCCCAAATGCCCAGTCCTCCGTTCCAGATCTTGAAAATCTCAACGAAACTGCCATTGGGCCCGAAGAAGCGCTCCGGTGTGGTAACGACGTGGTAGAGCCGCGCACCTACGATGCCTGTCGGTACCACAACCAACGTGATGTCAAGAATCTGGTCGAAGCTGCCTCCCAGTCGCTTCCAGCGCACTGTGGTAGTCCAAACGGCAAGTACGATGCCAAGCAGGATGCACAATGCGTAGAAGCGAACAGTGAACGGCCCTATATTGAATTGGGAAATCGACGGTGAAGGTATGTAAGCCTGTGTCATGGAAGACATACTACACTCCCCTCAACGAACGCCGTTTGCTCCAAAAGCGTCTGCAAGGAAGACGTTACCGTCGTGCCCGCGCCACGCCTTGCGCCAATTCCTCGGTCTTTGCCGCCAACGCGCGCAAACCTGTGGCTGAATCAAGGGGCTTGGTGGCAGACTCGTCTAGCAAGGTATGCACGAGAGCGGAACCCACGATTACACCGTCAGCATAAGCTCCAACAGTGGATGCCTGCTCGGCATTGGAAACTCCGATACCAACACACACGTGCTGCGCCCCGGCCTGACGCACACGAGCCACAAGTTGCTCTGGAGTTGACGACAACGAGGCACGCTCGCCGGTCACGCCCATACGAGATGCGGCATAGACGAAGCCACGATGGTTACGTGCCACCGTGCGCAGCCTCTCATCGCTGGAGTCCGGAGAAACAAGGAAAATGCGATCCAGACCATGGCGCTCCGAAGACTCGAACCAGTCACCGGCTTCGTCAGGGATCAGATCAGGGGTGACCAGCCCAGCTCCCCCGGCATTCTCGAAGTCCGCGGCGAAACGTTCGACGCCATAATGGAAGATGAGATTCCAATAGCCCATAATTACCGGTATCTTGCCGGTGTTCGCCACCGCTTCCACAGCTCTGAACACATCGGCTATGCGCTCGCCGGCCTCGAGTGCCACCCTGGACGCGGTTTGAATGACAGGACCATCCATCACCGGGTCAGTGTACGGCAGACCGATTTCCACGATGTCGGCACCATGGCGAGCCAGAGTCTCGCACGCGGTCACCGAGACCTGCGGATCCGGGAATCCATAGGGCAGATAGCCGATGAACGCTGGGCGGCCGTCGTTGAGGCACTGGTCGATGCATGCAGCGGTTGCGCTCGTACGCTTGGAAAAGCCGAGTGGCTGAGGTGCCTGCGAACAAGCGTCACCGGAGCCTTGCGTTGAGACACCTGTGGATTGCTCACCAGAGGGTGCGGTATTGCGTGTTGAAGTTGCATTGATCATCGCGATCATCGGCTCCCTTCAGTGTGGGTGTCTGGCTGCTCATGAACGCTTTCCTGCGACACGGAGGTTCCCTCGGCCGCATTGGCGTCCAACGCACGGCTTTGTTCATCGGTAAGGAAACCGAACCACTTGCCGGCCGTGGCCACGTCCTTGTCTCCTCGCCCTGAGATGTTGATGATGATGTTGGGGTCCTGCTGCCCCCTGGCCTTCAGGTCTGCCGCGGCTTTATACGCACCGGCTACGGCGTGAGAGGACTCGATGGCCGGAATGATGCCTTCGGTCTCGCACAGGTCTTTGAACGCGCTCATGGCTTCATCGTCGGTGGCCCACATATAGTTGACGCGACCGATTTCCTTGAGCCATGCGTGTTCCGGTCCGACCGATGCGTAGTCAAGCCCTGCGGAGATGGAGTAGGTGTCGAGGGTCTGCCCTTCGCTGTTTTCCAGCAGATAGGATTTCGTCCCCTGGAAGAGACCGAGCTGACCGGTGCCTGGAGTCAGTCGAATGGCATGTTCACCGGATTGAGGTCCATGCCCACCGGCCTCGAAACCGTACAAGCGTACTCGCTCGTCATCGAGGAAAGCGTTCATCACACCGATGGCGTTCGACCCTCCTCCCACACAGGCGCAGATGGCGTCTGGGTGGTCAATGCCGAAGTCGTCGTTCAACTGGCGTTGCGCTTCTTCTCCGATGATTTTCTGGAAATCTCGCACCATCGACGGGAAGGGATGCGGCCCTGCCACAGTGCCGAGCAGGTAGTGAGTATCCTCCACGTTGGTCACCCAGTCGCGCAGCGCTTCATTGATGGCATCCTTCAAAATCTTGGTGCCTTGTGTCACCTCGACCACTTCGGCGCCCAGCATGCGCATACGGGCCACGTTGAGAGCCTGGCGTCTTGCATCGATCTGCCCCATGTAGATGCGGCATTTCAGACCGAACATGGCGCACACCGTCGCGGTGGCCACGCCATGCTGTCCGGCTCCGGTCTCGGCAATAACACGAGTTTTGCCCATACGCTTGACGAGCAGCGCCTGACCCAGCGCATTGTTGATCTTGTGAGCACCGGTGTGATTCAAGTCTTCACGTTTGAGGAACACACGCGCGTTGATTCCGGTACGCTCGTTCAGACGTGCAGCGAATCTTGGCGCTTCGGTAAGCGGCGAGGGCCGGCCTACATACTGTCGGCTCAGGCGTGCAAACTCATTTTGGAATGCCGAGTCGTGCCGAGCCTGCTCATAGGTTTCGCTCAGCTCGTCGAGTGCTCCGATAAGCGCCTCAGGCACGTAACGGCCACCAAACCGACCGAAGTAGGGTCCCTCGTGCTTGCTCAATGGCATGGATTGCGATGCTTTGACCTTGGCTCCGGCAGCGACCAGATGTTCCACTGCAAGCGTGTGGTCTTGGGCGGTGGCAACTCCCTCTCCAACCAGTACGGCATCGGCCCCGGCACGCGCATAATCCTCGAGCTCCACACTTCCGAATACGCCAGACTCCGCTACTTTAATAACATTATCGGGGAGATTTTCGGCCAGTTCGGTGTACTTGCCAACGTCAACGCTCAAATCCTTGAGATTGCGCGCATTGATGCCTATGACATCCGCACCGGCAGCCACCGCTCGCTCAATCTCTTCCCGAGTGTGGGCTTCTACCAGTACGGTCATACCCAAATGTTGTGCCAATTGCAGCAGTTCACGCAGTGTCTCATCGTCCAGTGCGGCAACGATGAGCAGAATCATGTCGGCGCCGTGGGCGCGAGATTCCCATACTTGATATTCGGTGGTAATGAAGTCTTTGCGCAACACGGGAATATGCACGGCGGCACGCACCTGATCAAAGTCTTCAAGCGATCCGAGGAATTTGCGACCTTCGGTGAGCACTGAAATAGCCGAGGCTCCACCACGCTCATACTCTTTTGCCAGTGCGGCCGGATCGGGAATGTCTCCCAAATGGCCTTTGGAAGGCGAGGCACGCTTGATCTCGGCGATGACGGGGATACCGTCGTTGCGGCGGAGCCATCGCGCGGCATCGATAGGTGCCGGCGCCTGATGCGCCAGCTGTTGTAACGTTTCCAGCGGAGTGTGCTGTTCACGTTCGTGCATGTCTTCAACGGCTCCTGCCGTCAATTCGTCGAGTACTGACATAGCTGCCTCCTTCTTGGCTCTCAGCATAGCCTCAACCGCCGCCCGAAGTAGGGCAATGACCACAATGCGGCATTATGCGTGCGGTGTCGATTCCACAGTGCGCAACTGTGCCGCGACTTGTATCGCTTTGACACTCGCCGCTGCTTTGTTTCGGCTTTCCTGCCATTCCGACGCCGGTACCGAATCCAGCACGATACCGGCTCCGGACTGTACGTATGCCCGATGGTTACGCAGAAATGCCGTACGAATGGCGATGGCCATATCCATATTCCCGGCAAAATCGAAGTATCCTATGGTGCCGCCATAAATACCCCGGTCGGCAGGTTCCAACTCGTCAATGATCTGCACGGCACGAGTCTTCGGCGCTCCGGAAAGAGTGCCTGCAGGGAACGCCGACATGAATGCGGAGAATGCATTCACCTCATCGCGCAGCGTACCGGTAACAGTGGAGCATAGATGGGTAATGTTGCTGAACCGCTCAACGTCCATCAGAGACACCACAGCCACACTACTTGGTTCGCACACACGGCTCAGATCGTTGCGGGACAAGTCCACGAGCATAATATGCTCGCTGCGTTCCTTGTCATCGGCAAGCAGTTCTTCGACAAGCCGCTCGTCCTCTTCCACCGTAGCGCCACGAGGGCGAGATCCGGCAATGGGGAATGTCATCACCTCACGGTCCTCTACTTTGACGAGCGTCTCGGGGCTGGATCCGACAATGTTGAACACACTGCCGTCCACTGCGGTAAGGGCAAAGAAATACATGTAAGGGCTGGGGTTGATGGTGCGCAACACCCGGTATACGTCGAACGGATCGGCCGGAGAATCCACTTCCAATCGTTGCGAAATCACCACTTGGAACACATCGCCATCTACCACATGGCGTTTGGCCTCTTCCACCTGACGCTCGAATTCGTCCCGCTCGGTGCGGAACTCCAGTTGTGGCTGTGGCACGGAAGAATCAAGTACATTGACCTGCGCCTCACCGCATGCAGGCGTGGCAGCTAAACGCTGCATGTCGTCCAGACGGTGCAACGCATCCTGATATGCCTCACTCTCCCGCGTAGACTGATTGTCAAAATTGACCGCGTTGGCAATGAGCCACAATGTGCCTGTGGCGTGATCGACCACCGCCATATCGGTAGCCAACGCCAGTGCAAGCTCCGGCTGACTGGTCTCATCTGGTGCATCACCGGCAGTAGCCGGCTCCCAGTGGCGCATGGCATCCCATCCCACCGAACCGACCAGTCCTCCAGTCAAATTCGGCAATCCCTCTATCTTGGGTGAGGTCAGTATATCTAATGTCCGCTTGGCCACGTCCACAGCGTCGCCATGCTGCGGCACCCCTAGTGGCACCTCGCCTAGCCAGTGCGCTTGACCGCTGTTCGAGCGTAATTGCGCGATGGAACGCACACCGATAAAACTGTACCGGTTCCACGTTCCCGCTACATCTGCAGATTCGAGGATGAACGAACCGCTGTGCCCTTGACCAAGCCTCTCATACAGACCCACCGGTGTGAGCGAATCTGCAAGTAACTTACGCACCACCGGTACGATACGATACTTCTGCTCGGCCAAGTCATGAAACTCTTCCCGCGAGGGCCATGTGCCGCCCCATTCAAGGTGTGCAACGCTGCAATCGTTCATATTCCCCTCCTCATAAATTTCTCTTGTTCATACATGGTACCTTATTACATCCACAAAATGAAACTGATTTAAGAAATTTCATAGATTTTGATGCATATATAGTGTTTTAATCCTGTCTCTCTCCAACCATAGCAGGAAGTTCTCCCCCGGCCACAAAACACGATCGCGCACCGGTGTGGCACGCTGCACCGACCTGATCGACCTCAATCAACAGCGCGTCACCGTCACAGTCCAAAGAGACACGTTTAACGTACTGCGCATGCCCGGACGTATCTCCCTTGCGCCAATACTCCTGACGAGAACGGGACCAGAACGTGACACGACCACTGGATAACGTACGGCGCAACGCCTCATCATTCATGTAGCCCACCATCAGCACCTCTCGCGAGTCGTACTGCTGAACAACGGCAGCGACCAAGCCCGCACTGTCACGCTTGAGTCGCGAAGCGATTGACTCATCGAGTCGATTGCCACCGCCGACAAGCACCTGCCCAGTCTGCTCTTCACCCACTATTGCTCCTTCGCTCCCTGTAGTTCATATGCCTTCGATCCACCGCGCGGCGATATTGCCGGTCAGCGAACCGTATGCCCATGCGCACGCAACGTTTGTTTGACCTGCCCAATAGTCAACTTGCCATAGTGAAACACCGAGGCCGCTAACACCGCATCGGCACCAGCCTCAATGGCAGGCGGAAAATCCTCCAGCTTGCCGGCTCCACCGCTGGCAATGAGCGGCACCGTCACAGCGCGGCGAACAGCCGAAATCATCGGGATATCAAAACCATCCTGCGTGCCGTCGGCGTCCATGGAATTCAGCAGAATCTCGCCCACACCAAGCTCCTGTGCTTTACGAGCCCATTGCACTGCATCAATGCCTGTGGACTGGCGACCGCCCATAGTGGTCACCTCGAACCCCGACTCGGTACGTTGCTCCCCACGCTCACGACGGGCATCCACAGACAGTACCAGCACTTGGTTGCCAAACCGACGAGCCACATCGCTGATAAGCTCGGGATGATTGATGGCAGCGGTGTTCACACTCACCTTGTCGGCTCCGCAGCGCAATAATGCATCCACATCTTCGCTACTGCGCACGCCGCCACCAACAGTGAGCGGGATGAAAAGCTGACCAGCGGTGCGCTCCACTACGTCGAACATCGTTCTTCGCTTGCTGCTGGAGGCGGTCACATCGAGGAACGTAAGTTCGTCGGCGCCCTCCTCGTAATAGCGCGAGGCAAGCTCCACCGGATCTCCGGCATCGCGTAGATGCTCAAAGTGAACGCCTTTGACCACGCGGCCGTCGTCGACGTCCAGGCAAGGAATGACACGCACTGCTACTGTCATGATGTTCTCCGGTTTGCGCTCGCTCGAAAATACGCTATCCAGTATATGCCATCGAGGTTGCATTCATGCCATGCGTTTCACATGCCAGACGCATGGCTTACACAACACCGGAAGATTGGTCTTTGGGAGAATATTCCAACATCCATCGCACGGCATGACGAACTATGCAGTTTCCCACACACAGGCCAACGGAGCTGCGTCAAGCATTACTACTGTTTATGCTACGTGAATGGTTTTGGCGGCGAGCTGACCACATGCACCGTCTATATCGGAACCGCGTGTGTCTCTCAAGGTAGCGGTAATGCCCCGTTGATGCAGAATATCGAGGAACCGCTGCTCATCCTCAGGCTTGGACGCTGTCCATTTGGAACCTTCGATCGGGTTGAGCGGAATAGGGTTGACGTGCGCCCAATTGTCGCCGTAGTGGTTCAAACGCTTGGCCAGCAGTTCCGCATGCTCGGCCTGGTCGTTGATACCGCGCATGAGCGCATATTCGATGCTTACACGCCTCTTTGACGCCAAATAGTAATCATGGGCGGCATCAAGTACTTTTGTGGTGTCAAACCGTTGGTTCATCGGTACCAGCTCGTCGCGCAGCTTGTCACTTGGAGCGTGCAGCGACACTGCCAAGCGCAACGGAATGCCCTCCTGCGTCAGTTTCTTGATGCCGGGCACCACTCCCACAGTGGAAACCGTGATGTTGCGTGCCGAAATACCAAAGCCCTCTGGGGCGGCGGCGCTGATCTGCCGCACGGCTTTCATGACCGCCTTATAGTTGCCCATCGGCTCGCCCATGCCCATGAACACCACGTTGCTCAAACGCCCAGGTCCGCCGGCAATGTCTCCCTCGGCCATGGCTTTGGCCGCCACGCGCACCTGTTCAAGAATCTCGCCGGCCGACATATTGCGTGTCAGTCCCAGACGCCCGGTAGCGCAGAATGGGCAATCCATGCCACAGCCCACCTGGCTGGAGATGCACAGCGTGGCGCGGTTCGGATAGCGCATGAGCACTGATTCGATACGTGAGCCGTCGAACAGTTCCCACAGCGTTTTCACCGTCATGCCCTCATCGGCAACTTGACGGGTCACCTCGGTGATGAGCGTCGGGAAGAAGGCCTGTTTGGCTTCCTCTCGCTTCGAGGCGGGAAAGTCAGTGAAGCTTTCCGCCTCGGTATCGAAGTGGCTGAAATAATGGTTGGCGAGCTGCTTGACACGGAACTTCGGCAGGCCGAGACGCTGTGCGGTCTCTACACGTTCTTCCTCGGTCATGTCTACGAAATGCACGGGAGGTTTGCCGCGCCGAGCATGGTTCTTGGCCAGCACGTCGCGGAACGCGCCTTTGGTACCCCCTTGGGTGATACCGGTTTCCGGCTCATCCGAATGACCGGTGATATGCTCGCCCGCCTTGGTTCTTTGCTTGCATGAAGCGTTATGTGCCAGTGAATCAGTCACAGTAATCCCATCACAGAAATAAACGAATGTTATCGTACGATGTATTGAGTTCGGCAACGGTCGTCGACAAGCGATTGCTCATTGAACAACAAGACGGCCAAGCCGTAGCATGAATAACTACATGCCAACGCACCACAGCAGCAGTGCAAGGAACGGAGCGCACAGCAGAATCGAGTCGACGCGGTCAATGACCCCGCCGTGCCCCTTGAGCAGATGGCCCATGTCTTTGATACCCATATCACGCTTGAGCATGGAAGCACACAGGTCTCCGAACGTGCCTACCACGCCGACCATCACCCCGATCAGCACCGGCACCCACCAGCGCTGCGCCCACTGCGCCGGGTATGTAAAAGCAAACACGGCAAAAGCACCCACCATGGCGAACACAATGGAGCCGATCAACCCTTCGACGGACTTATGCGGGGAGATTCGCGGGGACAGTTTATGCTTGCCAAGCCAAGCGCCGGCGAACAGACCGCCGGTGTCGCTCAGAGCCGGTAGGAAAATCAGCATAATCGCATGCGCCACCGGGTGACCGTTATATGTCAGCGGGAGGATAATGCAGGAGGCCAGCGCGGTGATATACAGCACAATGAAAGCGGAAACCGACACATTACTCAGCACTCCAGCCGAGGCCTGTGTGTGAGTTGTGTACGAATCAGTCGCGGCAGTATTCGTAGCATCTCCGGAACGTGACTTGCCGGCAACTGCTTTAGCCAGACGTTGCCCCACACGACGTGGTCGCGAAGCTGCGATTACGGTGGCCAACAGCGTAACCATCACACCTGAGACCGCACCCAGCACATGATCGGGCACGTAGTAGGTGGCAAGCAACGTACCCGCCGAGCACACCCACAGCACTACTACCGGAATGTGAAGCCCCAGCACTGCCAGATCAACACGCAATTCCCACAGACCGAGCGTCATGAATACGATGATGAGCAGCACGAAAAGGTCAATGCGCACCAGCAAACAAGCGACGATGATGGCGATAAGCACCACAGCGGTGAGCACCGCCTGAGGCATATTCCGCCCAGCCTTCTCGTTGATTCCCTCAACCGCGGTTTCAACACTACCGCCAGTACGATCCCTGGCAGCCGAACTGTTCTGTCCTGACTCGTTCACTTGGGACATTTCCTTATAGCTTCCACTCCACCCAGCGAATCAGACTTCCATAATCTCCTGCTGCTTCGAATCGAGCAGCTGGTCGATGGAATCGCTGATCTGCTTGGTAACCTTGTCCAGATCCTTAAGCAAGCGATCGCCCTCGTCCTCGCCCATGTCGCCGTCTTTGACAGACTTGTCGATGGTTTCCTTGGTCTTACGGCGGATATTGCGCACCGCTACCTTGCCATCCTCAGCCTTGGTCTTGGCGAGCTTGACATATTCCTTGCGTCGGTCTTCAGTCAGCTCCGGCATGGTGACGTGAATGACGTTGCCGTCACGACGAGGGCTGACACCCAAATCAGAATCACGAATGGCCTTCTCTACCGCACCTGCCTGCGAGCCATCAAACGGCGTGACGGAAAGCGTGCGAGGCTCGGGCACACCGATGGATGCCACAGCCTTAATCGGTGTGGGGGCGCCATAATAGTCCACCATCAATCCGTTCAGCAATGCCGGGTTGGCTCGCCCGGTGCGGATGCCTGCGAAGTTCTCCTTGGTGGCCTCCACCGACTTCTCCATCTGTGCCTTGGCCTGATCTACCATGCTTGCCATGGGTTCTCCTTAATATCTATGTCTGCGAACGCCGTGCGCCCGGAACGTCTTTGATGGCGCTGCAAGATGCAACACCACGATTACTTACTATTTATGCATATATTTATTATATCTATAAATCTAGTTTATTCCGCAAGTTCCGACTCTTCGTTGGACACCAGCGTGCCGATCGGCTCTCCCACCAGCGCTCGTGTGACATTGCCGCTCTCTTCGAGCCCGAACACTCGAATACGCTGATCATTGTCTCGCGCCATGGAAAGCGCCGCAGCGTCCATAACTGCCAAATTGTCAACGATGGCACGCTTATAGCTCAGTTTGGTGAAACGCTTGGCGTTGCTGTCTTTGCGAGGGTCTGCGGTATACACGCCATCCACACCGTTCTTGCCCATCAGCACCGCGTTGCAGTGAATCTCAAGGGAACGCTGGATGGAGACTGTGTCGGTGGAGAAGTATGGCATACCTGCACCTGCTCCGAAGATGACGACGCGACCTTTTTCCAAGTGGCGGATGGCTTTCAGCGGAATGTACGGTTCTGCGACCTGCCCCATGGTGATGGCGGTCTGTACGCGAGTGGCCTGCCCCTCCTGCTCGAGGAAGTCCTGCAACGCCAAGCAGTTCATCACTGTGCCCAGCATGCCCATGTAATCGCCGCGTGTACGCTCAATACCGGCTTGCTGCAGTTCGGCTCCTCTGAAGAAGTTACCGCCGCCGACCACAATGGCCACCTGCACGCCCTGCTCCACCGCTTGATGAATCTCTTGGGCGACTCTACGAACCACTTGGGTGTCAACGCCGACTTTTCCGGCGCCGAACGCCTCACCTGAAAGCTTAAGTAATACCCGTCTCGGTTCGTTCTCGCGCCCGTTGCCCATCTCGCGACCTTCCTGTCGATGTGCGCCTATAATGCTCCGATAAGAATACCGGTTCGTTCCGACAGAGAACACCGATACACGGCATGAGTGCGGGCGCGGCAAATCGTTCCAACTATGCGAAAAGCGGCACTCCGAAGAGTACCGCTTCCCGTACATATCGCGCTGCGCACTATCAAGCTTTCACTCACATTATGCAGCGCACCACACAACAGAGCTTACTCAGCTTCTGCCTCGCCCTTGCCGACCTCGATGCGAGCGAAGGATGTCAGCTTGCCGCCGACTTCCTTGAACAGATCGCCGACGGACTTGGATCCATCCTTGACATACGCCTGCTCAAGCAGCACGTTGTCCTTGTAGAAGGCGTTCATACGGCCTTCCACGATCTTGGGGATGATCTGCTCGGGCTTGCCCTCAGCCTGTGACTTTTCAGTGGCCACGCGACGTTCGGACTCGACCACATCGGCCGGTACGTCCTCGCGAGAAAGCCACTTGGCACCCATGGCGGAGATCTGCAGCGCAGCCTCGTGAGCCACGGCAGCACCAGCCTCATCGGTGGCCACGATGGCCACGATGCTCGGCGGCATCTCGGCGGACTTCTTGTGCGCGTAGATTTCGACCTTGTCGCCCTCAATCTTGGCGACCTGACCGACCTTGACATGCTCGCCGAAGAGCGCTGCCGCTTCTTCGACGCTTGCCTTCACCGTGCCGTCGTCAGACTTTGCGGCGAGTACCTCGTCAACGTTGGATGCATCCGCCGCAATGGCGTTGGTAAGCACACTGTCGGCGAAGTCAACGAACTTCGGGGTCTTGGCCACAAAGTCGGTCTCCGAGTTCAGCTCAACGGCGTAACCGATCTGGCCGTTGCCGTTGTCGACCACGCGGGAGGCAATGGTGCCTTCCTGAGCACTGCGGCCTTCGCGCTTGCCTGCGGCCTGAATGCCGGTGGCACGAATGATTTCCTTGGCACGAGCCACGTCACCCTCGGCTTCGGTGAGCGCCTTCTTGACGTCCATCATGCCGGCGCCGGTCTCGTCACGTACTTGCTTGATCAAAGCTGCTGTGATTGCTGCCATCATGTCTCCTTATCAGAATCAGTATTGTTTGCCGGCGGGCACCCGAAGGCACCATGTGCCGGCAAACGCTGGTGTATGGGACTCGCCCATACGCTGGTTACTTGGCCTCAGACTCTTCCACCTTGGCGTCACCCTCTGCGGCCGGGGCGGCTTCACCCTCAGCCTTGTCGGCGAGGAGATCCTTTTCCCAAGCGGCCATCGGCTGTTCGGCCTTGTCGTCGGTCTTCGCAGCCTTGCCCGAACGCTCGAGCAGACCTTCAGCCACGGCGTCTGCCATGAGGCTGGTCAGCAGCTCGATGCCACGGATGGCGTCGTCATTGGCCGGAATCGGGTAGTCAACGGTGTCGGGATCAGTGTTCGTGTCGACCACGGCCACGACCGGGATGCCCAGCTTGTGAGCTTCCTCGACAGCCAGCGACTCCTTGCTGATGTCCACCACGAACATTGCCGAAGGCGTGCGGTTCATGTTGCGAATACCGCCCAGCTGCTTCTCCAGCTTGTTCTTCTCACGCTCGAGGAGCAGCAGCTCCTTCTTGGTGAGACCAGATCCACGCACATCGGAGAAGTCCATCTCCTCGAGCTCCTTCAGGCGCGCAACGCGCTTGGAGACGGTCTGGAAGTTGGTGAGCATGCCACCGAGCCAACGCTCGGACACATACGGCATGTTGACGCGAGTGGCCTGAGCCGCTACTGCTTCCTGAGCCTGCTTCTTGGTACCCACGAAAAGCACCGAGCCGTTGTGCGCCACAGTGGTCTTGATGAAATCGTAGGCAGTGTCGATCATGTCGAGCGACTTGAACAGGTTGATGATGTGGATGCCGTTGCGGGAAGTCAGGATGTACTGCTTCATCTTGGGGTTCCAGCGACGGGTCTGGTGACCAAAGTGAAGGCCAGCCTTCAGCATTTCGCTCATAGTGATTTGAGCCATGATAATACCTTTCTGTCGGTTCTTGCCTGGCCATGCAACACTGCGTGCAGCACTCCGAAGAGAACCGACCGACACAGGTCATCACGAGCATGACGCGTTGTTATGCGCCGGGTAGGTTACATATGGGTGGTTTCTCTGACTCGTGACAGTCGTTGAAACCGTTGGCGCATACGGGTGCAAGAATACCACAGACGGCATATATGGTTGTGCGTCGAGTGTACATCCGAGCACATCGAACATGCGCCACGCACGTTGCCTGTCGAACCTCCTCAGGATTCATCAGTACGCGTCATAATCTCCATAAGTTCCGAGAAGACGGTCATGGGCATGACACCGAGTGAACCATCGGCGCCCTTGCCCACATGCGTTGCGGTCTTGGGTGTCCCACTTGGTTCGGTCAACGCCTGCAACGTGGACAGGGCACCGACCCCAAGCCTCTTGACGGCTGCAAATGCCTTGTCCTTGACTTCGAACGGCATCTGCGCCCGAAGCAGCACTTCATATGCATCCTCTTGCACCGGGTTCTCCGCCACACGCATGTCCGCAGGAAAATCAACCACCACTCGCTGCATCACATCGACATTGCGAACCGTTACGGTATAGCTCAACGTCCGCTCATCGTATGCCGCATCACAAGCCGCAGCGACACCGCCAACCGAAATCCGGCACGGATCTTGGGGTCTGCCCACTCCGCGCACCGTGATATTCCACGTCCTGCAACCCGGCACCGAACGCACCTCGCCTTCGACAGGGGCGATGACGAAGCTTCCCACGCCCTCCGCGACTTGCGGAACGCCCAAGCTTAAACATGTGCGGGCAACATCGATCCCGGGCTCTCCACCGTCTTCACATAGAGTGAACGATCCTGCCGCGGCAGGAAATACCATGATGTCCAGCTCTTCCGGATTGCTGATGTCGTTGATACGTTTGCGGGCGTTATGCTCTTGGTCGCAATGTTCCAGACGCTGCATCGGAACAATGCCGCCAGCAGGAGCAAACACCGGAATGCGATCGATGGTGCGCCACACGCGCATCGATGCACCATGCTCGCCCTGCGCATGGTATTGCCTGCCGTCAAAGCAGTCAAACCAACGTCCCTCGGGGAACCATACGTCCGTCGCCCCTGCTTGAGCAGCAGCATCGTCGGGAGTGACCACAGGGGCGACCAGCAGCTGCGTGCCAAACCTGAACTCGTCAGGAACCTCATATGCCGCGGCAATCTCGGAAGACTGCCAATACATCGGTTCGACAATCGGCCGCCCCTCCAACGAGGCACGGTAATTCATGGAATACAGATATGGAATCATCCTGTGCCGCAGCCGCAAGGCTTGAGTCATGGATTCGCGAACTTGCGAAGAGAAATTCCACGGTTCTTTGCCGCTGAAAGCAGAGGCACTGGAATGCAGACGGCTGATCGGACTGAACACACCAAGCTGATACCAGCGAGCCTCCAACACATCATCCCGGTAGCCCAACATATGCCCACCAATATCGTGACTCCACCAACCGTACCCGATATTGGAGGCAGTTGCGGTGAAGTAGGGCTGGAATCTCAAGGATTTCCATGAAATGATGGTGTCTCCGGAAAAACCGACCGGATAACGATGGGAGCCGGGCCCTGCATAGCGTGAGAAGATGAGCGGGGTGCAGCCTTGATCCTTGGCATCATGGTAGTGCAGACGGTTCAATGCCCACAGAGGATCAAGCCCCGGCTGCCGAGTCACACCACCCTGTTGCCAGTCAATCCACCAGAAATCAACACCCTCGCGCTCCAAGTCGTGATGCATGCCCATATAGGCTTCTACAAAGCGCGGGCTGGTTAAATCGAACTCGATGTCTTCTCCGGCTGCAATGTCATCCCCCATCACCTCGGCGGCGGCAACGTAAGGTTTTTCAAAAGCCCTGATGCCATCGCGGGGATGCACGTTGAGGGTGGTGCGCAAGCCTCTGCGGTGCACTTCGTTAAGGAACTGCACGTGGTCAGGAAACAGTGCATCATTCCATGTATATCCCGTCCACCCGGAACCATATTTGGCATCGATGTCGGTGAGGTGCCAATCCATGTCTATGACCGAGACAGTGAAGGGAATACCTTGCGCATCAAAGCGATCCATAAGATCTATATATTCATCTTGTGTGTATGGATAGAACCGGCTCCACCAGTTGCCCATGGCAAACCGCGGCAGGAGCGGGGTGTTCCCCGAAAGCCTGTAGAAATCCCGTATCGCCTCTATATAACGATGACCATACCCGAAGAAGTACAGATCAGTCTCGGCATGATCGCGTGGGTGAATCATTACATCATCGTCAGAGAAAATCATGCTCTCTGAATCATCGAGTACCGACCAACCGTCACGCGAGATCACGCCGGATTCAATGGCGATGGCACCGTCGGCTTCATCCAGCGTACGAGCGGTACCTCCGAGGTTGCCGCTGGGGCGATCCCCATAGTGCCAGGTATTGGCCTGACTGTTACTCACCCCGGCAACAACAACGCTGAAGCCCTCCTTGCTGGGAGCCTGACGATTGTAGCTGACGCGAAGATGCTCAGTTCGAATGCTGAGCCATCCACTACGCTCTTCAACACTGAAATCCACTGCTCCCGCAAAGTTCCGGTTCTTGGCGAGTGAGGTGGGTTTATCCTCGAATACACCAGAATCCGACCATTCATAACGAAAGAGCGACTCGGTGAGGAACGTTATCCTCCATTGCTTCCCTTGTAATATATTATGTTCCCGAACCACGGAACTTGCCACGCCCGAACGTGATTCCCCTTCGATTGTTGAACGCACTTCTACCCCTTCACTGATAAGCACATATACGTGGTGCAGAAAGCCGAGACCTTCTGCACCACCAACCATGTGACCTTGATGGTCTACTTTTCACTTCCAGCTGAGATACCCGAAATGAACTGTTTTTGGAAAATAAGGTACACCAGCAGAACCGGAATAATCGCCAAGGAGGTCGCGGCGAACAATCCACCGTAATCCGTACCGTATTGCCCATTGAACGACTGCAAACCGACAGAAAGCAGCTGCTTCTTATCGCTGGTGATCATGAGGAACGGCCACAGGTAATCTTCCCAGTTCCATAGGAATTGGAAGATGGCAAGAGATGCGACCGTGTTGCGGCTCATAGGCAATATGATGCTATGGAAAATCTTCCAATCTCCTGCACCGTCAAGCTTGGCCGCCTCTATGAGTTCGTCGGAGATACCCGAAATCGCTTGGCGGAATTGGAACACACCAAAGGCGCTGATCATGCCAGGCAGAATCAATGACCAATAGGAATCCTGCAATCCGGCTTTGGTCATCATGTCGTACTGGGGAATGATGGTCACAGCCCACGGCACCATCATCGTTCCCAGCACAATACCGAACAGCAGGTTGCGCCCGCGGAACTTCATCTTGGCGAACACATACCCCAGCACAGCACTGGTGTAGATCATGATTACGGTCTTTACTACCGAGACGAAGAGCGAGTTGCCGAACAATCTCAGAAAGTCAAACTTGTTCTGAATCCCTACGTAATTGTCCAACGTCGAGGGCATGGGGAATATACTGCCTCCGACTTTCACGATCTCGCTGTTGGGAGCGAAGGAGGAGATGAACATCCACAGGAACGGAACAATGGTGATGAGCGCGATGATGAACAGCAGCGCGGTGGCAACCCATCCCCCAATTTTTCTTGTTTTCGTCATGACATGTCCTCCTCGCCCGACACCTTGAACATGAGCCAGGTCAGGATTGCAGTGAAGATGAACAACACCACGCTCATCGCTGAGGCTACGCCGAAGTTGTATTTCTGGAATGCCTGATCGTAAATCAGGTAGCTAATGGTGTACGTGGACGTTCCCGGTCCGCCCTTGGTCATGACCATGATCTGGATATAGGCTTGCAGATAGCTGATCAACGATGTAATGATGATGAACAAGGTAGTCGGCTTCAGCAGAGGTATCGTAATCTTGAACATGATCTGGCTTGGTTTGGCGCCGTCAATCTGCGCGGCCTCGTAAACGTCATCGGGCAGATTCATGATACCGGCCAGATACAGAACCACCGCATAACCAAAATCTTTCCAGATGGTCATTAGGATGATTGCAGGCATGGCAAATTTAGTGTCGTGCAACCAGTTGATATTGAGACCGGTAACCTTGTCGATCATGCCGAATTGCGGATCGAACATCCACATCCATACAAAACTCACAGCAATGAGAGGAGTGATGGTGGGCATGTAAAACAGGCCACGGAGCGTATCCTTGAACTTGATGAGCTTCGAGCTGAGCAGCAGAGCCAAAGCCAGACCGATAAGTACGCGAAATACAGTGGCGGCAAGCACGAAGACCGCAGTATTGAGCAGTGAATTCCAGAACAGTTTATCGCCCAGAATCTGCTTAAAATTGGCAAACCCCACCCAGTCATACTGCCCAACCAGTGGGTTCCAGTCGTGCAGGCTGCCTGCAAACGCCTTGAAAATCGGGTAAATCAGGAATATAGCGAAGTACACCACAAAGAATACGACAGCTACATTGCGCATCGAAAATATGCGCCCGAGCGACGCTCCCAAATGCTTCTTTTCCACTTCCATCCATGCTCCTTTACATCTGCACAATGATGGTGTGGCGGTCTCGAAGCTGATTGCCAAGACCACCACACCAACGCTCAATCATGGCCTACTTGTGCTCATCGAAATGAACGTATTTGCTTTCCTTGGATTGGAACTTTGAACTCTTCATGTCCTCATCCATCTGTTTCTGACCAGTCTTGAGCGCCTGGTCAATGGGCATGTCCTTCTGGAACACGTTCTCGAAGGTCTTGATGCCGGTGTTCTCCACAGTCGCAGGGGCGGGTCCCGGCCAGATCAGACGATCGAGACGATCCTTCACTCCCGGCATACCGGGCTGAGCAAGAATCTTTGCGTCGTCCTGCACGCTCACCTTTGCGGGGAAACCGTTGAGCAGATCGGATGCGGAGCGGATGTAATCATCGTTGGCGAGAATATACTTGATGAAGTCCTGAGCTACGGCCTGCTGCTCTTTGGACTGGCGAGAATTGACACCAGGCGTGGATTCGCCGTTGTAGCGGTCGTATGCGAAAGGCACCTTGTCGTCGAATGTCGGAGTTGGGAAGGCACCATATTCGATGTCGGGATATTTGTCTTTCAGCGTGCCTTGAATGCTGCCCCAAGCGTACACCATGGCACTCTGACCCTGACCGAAGCTTGCGATGTAATCATTGCCGAAATTGATGGATCCAATCTTGTCTTTGTCATAAAGATCCTTGAGGAACTGCATGTTCTCGGCAGTGGTCGCATTGTCGAAGTTGGCTTTTGTACCGTCCTTGTCGAACAGCAGCTCGCCCTTTTGATAGTTGAGCCCTTGGAAAATGGCTTTGTACGCTTCACCGTTGATGTTGAAACCGGCTTGGGTCATCTTGTCGCCGTCGCTCTTGGTAAGCTTCTTCGCCACCTGAATGAACTGATCCCATGTCTTTGGATAGTCGGCATCGGTAAGACCGGCAGCAGACCAAAGCTTCTTGTTATAGTAGATGCTACCCGTTGCCAGCACAGAATCGATATACTTTACCTTGCCGTTGGCATCCTCATGCACATTGGCAGTGCTGTAGTCCTTTTCCAGGTCTTTGGTGGGGATGTCGTAGTTTGCGGCGTAAGGCTGCACCAGCGAATCATAGGAATTGTGAATGTTGAACAGCGCCGGCCCGTTCTTGCCCTGCAAGGCAAGCGGCAATTTGGTCCAATAATCAGCCCATGGCACGTTCTTCGTGGTGAACTTTACGTTCGGGTAGATCTTCTCGTACTCGTTGATCATCTTGAAGACCGGGTCGGTGGTTTTGGTTCCCCATGACCAGTATTCAAGAGTAATCGGCTTTCCATTGTTGACCAAGTGGTTCGGGTCGTACTTCACAGCCGTGCCGATGGTCTTCATACCTTTATCGGCTTTGGTGTCTGTGGTACCTGACGCACCGCTGCCTGAGCCACCGCATGCCGCAGTCGCCAAAATGCACACGGTTGCAACCGCTGTTGAAGCGAACTTACGAATATTCATCCATTACCTCCTTGTAAAAGTATGTAGCCTCCAAATTACTACTGATTTCAGGGATGAGGCAAATTCGTATATTGCAAATGTAAACGTTTTATCTTGAAAAGCTTTACATTCCACTCGAAAATACATATTTGCTTTTAATAACGTGGCGTGTCGTTACATGTAAACCGTTGCATAGTGATTTTACACGCAACAGCATTTAGGGGTACTATATGCTCGACAAACAAGGAGCAGCATCCATGGAGAACACACATAGCCGTCAACGCAAGACGAGTATCTCCGACGTCGCCGAACAGGCTGGCGTCTCGACCGCAACAGTGTCCCGTGCGTTCTCTCACCCCGATAAGCTCTCGCCCAAGACTCTCTCCTCAGTGCTGGAAACCGCGGAAAAGCTCGACTTCTCCATCTCGCGCACACCTGGAATCTTGAAATCAGGGCACTCTTACCGTGTGGCGCTACTCATCGGGAGCAGCGAAATCACTTGGTTCACCGCACACATCATAGAAGGCTTGAACTCAGTGTTCAGTAAGGCGGGATACGACCTGGCCATCTATCCAATAGCCAACACCGCCGAGCGGCAGAAGTTTTTTGCAGAATTACCTGTACGCGGCAACGTCGATGCCGTCGTCATCTCCTCGTTCGACACCAACAGCACCGAGATACAACGTTTGCGTTCCATCAAAGTACCCATTGTCGGCATCAATCCCTCTTCGCGCGAAGGCCTCACGGCATCAATCAACATCGATGATGTTTTGGGTGTCAACATGCTTGTACGTCATTTGGCAAAACTGGGGCACCGTAACCTGCTGTACCTCTATCCTGCTTTTCTGACGAACCTGAACTACAGTTCGGCTGCTCGTCCTCGTGCTTTCAGCAACATGTGCGCCACACTGGGACTGCACGGCACCTCCATCAGATACA
This sequence comes from Bifidobacterium sp. ESL1130, assembly GCF_058507935.1. NCBI lineage: Bacteria > Bacillati > Actinomycetota > Actinomycetes > Bifidobacteriales > Bifidobacteriaceae > Bifidobacterium > Bifidobacterium sp. ESL1130. The sequence goes on from NZ_CP196379.1 coordinate 1,177,539, forward strand.
GCGCAAACTCCGAATTCGACACGGCACTCACCGAACTCATGCGCGACGGCGACTCCCCCACGGCAATCTGCTTCCTCGACGACGAACCAGCTATCCCCTTTTTCTCAACACTTCCACGGCATGGATTCTCCGTTCCCGAAGATGTCTCCATCGTCGGATTTGACGACAGCCAATTCGCCAAGGAAGTCGGCCTGACAACCATTCGTCAACGGCCGCGAGACATGGCCGAAGCGGCTGCAACGAAAACCCTGAGACTCATTGAAGGCAAAAGCATAAGTCACCGTCACGAGACAGCCCCGATTCAGCTCGTTATACGCGCATCCACAGGCAGGCCCCATCGCTAAAATACAGCCCTGCTTATTTGTTGCTTATTGGTTATTGCGAAGCTGGCGCATGGCCTCGCGGCGCTCCTCTTTTTCCAGCCGGTCGAGGTAGACGTGGCCATCAAGATGGTCGGTCTCGTGCTGGAGCATGCGCCCCATGATGCCACGGCCTTCCACCACGATGGTCTTGCCATCCAGGTTGATGCCACGCACACGGGCATAGTCGGCACGCCGAGTCTTGTACCACAGGTTCGGCACCGACAGGCATCCTTCCTCGCCGTACTGCTCGCCACTGGTCTCCTCAAGCACCGGGTTGATCACATACCCCAGTTTGCCTTCGATATTGTACGAGAACACACGCAGGCCTACACCAATCTGGTTGGCAGAAAGGCCTGCACGGCCGGGATCGTCCACCGTGTCGAGCAAATCCTGCACCAGGCGATGCACCTGCGGCGTAATGGTACGCACCGGGTCGCATGGGGTGCGCAGCACCGGATCAGGGACAACTCGAATTTCACGTAACGACAATTCACTTACTCCTTAGAAGTCTTGACGAGGCTTGGCTGAACGCAACATCAGCTTCCGCCAACCTTACCAGCTACTGCGCGTGTGCGGTTTTCGGCGCGTACAGTTGATGCTCGATCACATCAGCACACTGCTTCAGCACGGCGGGACGTACCACTTTCATGCTCGGTGTCAGCGTGCCGGCATCTTGCGTGAACTCGCTGTCGAGAATCACAAACTTGCGCACCGACTCGGCCCGAGAAACCTTGCTGTTGGCCTGGTCTACATACTGCTGCACGCAGGCGCGCACCGCATCGTTCTCCACAACCTCACTCATCGGCATGCGCTCATCCAAGCCATGACCTCGCAACCACGAGCGCAGCATCTCCGGCTCCAGTTCGATGAGCGCTGAGACGAACGGCTTGCCATCACCCACGACCACGGCGTGTGCCACGATGGGGCACGATCCGATGGTGTCTTCCATGGGAGCCGGGCTGATGTTCTTGCCGCCTGCAGTGATGATGATGTCCTTCTTGCGGCCGGTGATGTAGACGAAGCCATCGTCGTCAATCTGGGCGATGTCGCCGGTCTTGAGCCAGCCGTCGTCCCCCAGCACTTCAGCAGTGAGTTCGGGCTGCTGGTAGTAGCCAAGGAACACGCTTTCGCCCTTGATCATCAGCTCGTCGTCGTCCGCCAGTTTGATGGCAATGCCGCTGCCGGGACGGCCGACCGCCCCGACCTTGTTGAAATCTTCGAAGTTGACGATGCACGGCGCGGCAGTTTCCGTCATGCCGTAGCCTTGGATGAAGGTGACTCCGTCAATGCCGTTGAAGAAGTGCGCCAAATCGGCGTTCATGGGGGCACCGCCACAAGCCAAGTACTTGAGGTTCGGTCCCATGGCAGAACGTACGGTGTCGCCAACGGTCTTCATATAGAAGCCGTGCATCGCCTTGGCTTTGAGGCTGTGCTTGCGGCCTTCCTGCTCGTCGCGCGACCACTGGTTGAAATGGTCGAACGCTGCTGCGAATACCTTGCCTTTCAGTCCGGCCCCGGCCTTCTGTGATGCGGCGTTATAAACCTTCTCGAACACACGCGGCACACCGAGCAGGTACGTGGGCTTGAAGCTGCGCAGGTCGGGCAGCAGACGCTTAGTGCTTGACGTGTACCCAACCACGCCTTGGGATCCGATGGCAACGTACTGGATGTAGCGCGCGAAGCAGTGCGCCAGCGGTAGGAAGAGCAGCAGGCGGCTGGGATTGTAGAGCATGTCTTTGAGCACAACCCAACCGATGAACACGATGACCATGAAGTTGCGGTGCGAGAGCATTGCGCCTTTAGGAGCACCGGTGGATCCTGACGTGTAGACGATGGTGGCCACGTCATCGGCACTGACACGGTCGATGGCTTGGTCGAGCTGAGCGTCGCTCACCGAGCGGCCGAAATCGACTACGGCGTCGAGGCCACCCTCCCCCATGTTGAACACGTATTCGAGGCCTTCCTGCCGCTGGCGCAGGTCCTCGAGCGTCTGGGCATGTGCATAGTCGCCGGCGAAGGCGATGACCGGCTTGACAGCGCTGACGATGGAGCCGGTCTGCTGGGCGGAATCGGTCTCGTAGACCGGCACACTCACTGCACCAATCGCGGCGCATGCAAAATCAACCACTCCCCACTCGTAGGATGTGGATGCGTAAATGACCACCATGGAGCCGCTGGACACGCCCAGGCTCATCATGCCTTTGGCCACGGCTCGCACACGCTCGAGCATCTGCTCCGCAGTGACATCGTGCCAATTGTATGCCTTGGTATCCTGCCATTGGGCGATAAGACCTTCAGGGTCGCGCTCGGCGCGTCGCGACAGCAGCGAGAAGATAGTGTCCTTCTCGGTTGTCTTACTGACCGGATCCAATTTAAATTCTCTGAGCATGCTGCCACTATACCTGAGCGTCAGGCCAAAGTTACGGTTGCGTAAGGTTGCATCAGTCATGAAACTATGCCTACCCATTTATAAGCGGCTCATTTCATACGGAATCTATCATGTGTTATTTATGTCACAGTATGTATATATCATTTGTTCATAATGTTGCGCGCTTGCTCTACCTGCAAGGCAAGGACTGGTGCGCACATGGAAGAGCACAGTTGTCGCCAAGTGGTTCGGGCGCACACACATGGAGGAATCGTTCGCATGACCTTGCCTACCACCACAGGCCGCCACACCAGCACACCAACCCGCAGTTATCACACGCGCATTGCTCTGGCACTGCTGGTCTGCGCAGCAGTTCTCATCCCCACCGGGCTCAGCGCCGTCGCATCAGAAGACAATACCGCTGCCAGCCAAACTGCAGCTCCCACGAACACCACGTCTGATGTCACGGCACCTTCCAGCGTAAACAGTGAACAAGCCTCGAACATCACCCCCCCCCCGCGAGACTGAACCGCTAAACCCCGTCCCGACACCAGGGCTCTCACCCAACTCGCCACTGCTCGACACAGCCAGCGACGACCAACCACAACCCACAGATGTAAGTGCGGTCCCCGAATCAAAACCCGACGAATCCGAAGTACTCAACAAACCCGGCAGCCCACAACCACAAACCGACAACAACCCACTACTTCGCGGCAGTGGCGCATGTAATGTCAACCTCACCGACGCATTCAGCATGCGGCTCGAATTCTACAAAGACGCAGGACTCACCCAATACCTCGGATCCCATCCACCCGTAAACGAGATCTACTCATACCTCGCATGCGACTACACGGCCGGGAACACCACGCAGTTTCGTTACTCCAATGGCAGCGCAGCCCAAGGCGATGTCAACCAAAACATCACCTATGAAACCGTGAGTAACGGCTCGGCTTATTTCGGTTTCAACTCGTGGATAGGAGATGCACCAGTAGGAACCAGATACCGGAAGGTGGTACTCGCTCTCAGAGGTGTCGACCGACACTCCACAAGTAGCAAATGCACTCCTAAGAATATCTCGATCAAGCCAGACAGCCATGCTCAATTAGCTGCATGCGCAAGTGTTGAGGCATTGTTGCCCATTCCTGAGGGGCAGCTCAACTCTTACATGTTGAACGGTAACTATTACAACGGCGGAAACACCCAACCCGCCTACTCCGGTGTGTACGTGCCAGACAAACCAGGCTACGACGTGACCGTCACCAATGGTTCTTGGAACCCCAACACACGCATCGCCACACCCAACAACCCCACCAACTGGGCAGGCACACCCGTCTACGGTAGCGACCTACAAAACGCCACTGACTCAGTCACCACCATCACCTACATCAAACCAGCAGCCAGCGCCACCGTCCACTGGAGCCTCGACACCATCGAACACACGGAACTCAACCAAACCTTCAACGGCCGGCAAGACGACCCACTCAACACCACCCTAAGCAGCCGTATTCCAAACGGATATTACGTCAGCTCCACCAGCCCCGGCATCACCTGCAACACCACCACCTGCACCATCAACACCACCTACCCCGCAGGCCACACCGACTACTGGATCACCTGCTACAAAACCACCCCCAAACACGAAACCTGGAATGCCACACTCACCGTCCACTACAAAGACGACCAAGGCAACACCCTGCACCCGGACCAAACCAAAACCATCACCATCACCCGCGACTACACCACCAGACCAGACACCGGAACCATCGTTGTGCCGGGAGACTGGGCGTATCCGGGCGGCGACCCGACCGTCATATTCCGCACCGTCACCGGCAACAGCAGAAACCTCAACTTCACCATCGACAACCCCACCATCCCCCACTACACCACCAACACCACAACCGCCACCTACACCAACACCGACCTCACCATCGGCTACAACCTCGTGGACGGCGGCAACGACACCAAGGAAATCACCGTCATCTACCACCGAGCCGTCAACACCCTGCCGTTCACCGGAGGCACCGCCACCGCAGCAACCATCGCACTCATCGGCCTTGTTGTCGCCGCCCTGCTCGTCACCATCACCATGGTATTGAAACGCAAACAACACCACATCACTACCAACTAAACACACGGTCTTGTGAGATGTTGTTCGATGCCGTCCAGTGCTGTGCAATGTGTGCAACGGTGGCCGGTGTGTGCGGCTTGCCTGTGATGGCCGGTAACTCACAAGCCGCACACATATCAGCCACCAACCGACAGCCGACTAACAGCCAACCAACCCATGACACCAACCAACCCACAAGTCCGACTACGCCTTCCCAACCACACATCCACTCCACAACCAGATACGATTCGATCACCAAATCACCAATCCGCAACCGAATCGTACCCACGTTCCCACACAATCCAAGCTAGCGAGTACAAAACGATCATCAAACCATGGATAAGCGAACGAAACGTAGCCACAAACCCACACAACCCAAGCTAACGAGTACAAAACGGTCAATAAACCAGAGATAAATGAACGAAACGTACCCATATCTCCATACACCACAAGAACACAGGTACATTTCGCTCACATAGTCGCGATGTGAAGTGACCGAACCGTACCAACCAGTCCACCAGACTTCCGTCACCAGCCACAACCTCTCTCACCCAAGGCGATGACGGAACGTGGGGTGGGTGCTGCAGCACTGCATCTGACGCATCCACCTCACACCACTCCCAATGCACATCATCAATCGAGGAAAAATTACGTTTGAATGCTGCCTATGTATGCTTCTTTTTCGAGGGCCAAACAGCGTGCTCCGCATCCCACCATACGATGTGAAACTGGTTATCCACTAGAAAGCCGTACAACCGTTTAGCACCTGAAATACGGAACCGAGCTATACTATCACCCTCACGCTCATATTGTTCTCCCAAGCGCTTCACAGCTGCAGAATTAGGACATAGCGAAAAGTCCTTATACACTTTGAATTCGCCCATCACTTGGGAATTAAGCTCGCCTACAGTACTCTTCTCGAACTCTTTGAGCTTATGCAGCAAATCAGCATGATCATCCGTACTTATACGAGCCAATGACCAGGGGCATTCATCATCAAGATCTACTGCATCAAAACGGAAAACAATATGCATATTATTTAGCTTATCGCGATTTTTTACAGAAGCCGATGGAATTTTAAGACGCCCACATGAATCAACAGCTACAGCCTCAGCAGAAGCCTGCTTTTTACGAACATACGAAGTTCGCGCAAAAGCCGTTTTAGGATGGCGCCGCTTCTTAGATCCATTGTGCCCCATAATAGACTCAGTCAGTCAGGCTGCCGTAATATTCAGCCATAGCTGCGCATGTTATCTCCGCGTTTGAGCGCTCACCGTCGGGAGTGTTCCCTCTTGCTTCCTTCCACGGAGCCTCCTTATGCGTGAGATTACTCAAATCCCATGCGCCCATGTCTCCATAGAACTTAAGGACTGCATCAACGGTGGCCTTTTCATCTTCAGTCAGCGCGGACGCATCTCCATGAATATCGGCAACATCGACACGAAACAGACCGCTGTGCATTTTATACAACTCAGGACTCACCGGCCCATTAGCCCACGCTTCAATTCGGCTGGGAAATAGCCTCTCCTCATCCCACACCAACGACCACGCTTGCGAGTAGTAGCATAATTTTTGCAGTTTCATGGCAGTCATGGAGCCATGCTGCTCCAATATATACCTAGCCACATCTTGAATCTTAGCCATCACTACACCTCCTACTAGGACTGCAATACTGCATTATCTTGTTTTGACGACAACTCATGGAATGTGTGTCTAGACGACTACATATAGGATAGTGTGTTTTGACGACAAAACCAAGTACCGCTTGTCAGTAGCATAAAAATACGGTGCGAAAGTATATGAGACTTCTGTTCTGCACGGGCAAACCAAAAATAGGAGACAACTTCCCTATCCTAAGGAAGCCAGAAACCACCTATGCGCGGAAGTGATGCCCCTACTTCGCGTTTGTCTCAAACAACCCTGCGACATTGTTCCAGATGCCACGGGCCACCGAGGGGCGGTTCATGGTGTAAAGGTGCACGCCATCCACGCCATGGGCCACGAGGTCGGCGATTTGCTCGGATGCATAGACGATGCCGGCTTGGCGCAGAGCTTTGGGATTATCCCCCCATCGATCGAGCATGCGCTGCAGCGCGGGCGCGACGGAAGTGTCGTTGCGCTGGTTCATAGTGGCCACGTTGCGCTGGTTGATGACGGGCATGATGCCGGCTTCGATCGGTACATCGATACCGGCGTCGTGCGCCGAGTCCATGAACCGGTAGAAGTCGTCGTTGGAGTAGAACAGCTGGGACAGCAGATGGCTGGCTCCTGCATCCACCTTTTTCTTGAGGTTCACAATATCGTCTTCCACACTCGCACATTCCGTGTGACCTTCCGGATAGCAGGCGCCGAACACAGGCATGTCCGGGTCGTGACTGCGGATGTAGGCAACCAGGTCGCTGGCGTGTTCGAAGGCGCCATACGGTTCGTTGCCCTCCACCGGGTCACCGCGCAGCGCCAGGACCCCGGCAACTTTGGCTTCGTGGAAGTACTCGAGCGCCTGGTCAACGGTGGCTTCGTCGCTATAAAGCGCTGTAAGGTGAGCCACTACCGGGAAACCATACTCGCGGCTGATAGTTGCTGCGATACGAGCCGTGCGTGTGCGATCCTTGAGCGCGCCGTGCCCGTAGGTCACCGAAACAAAATCAGGGTTGACCTCTTTGAGACCATCCATTGTGTCGTAGATAGTGTTGACCGAGGTTTTGGTGTTCGGAGGAAAGACTTCCAGCGAGAAAATCGGCGAGTGCATGGTGTTTCCTTGTATCATCTCAATATTTTGACCATATACACACAACAGTATGTGCATTTATGTCATTATTTATTCAATAAACCGAGCCGCCTGAACATGTCTATGCACGCTTCAGACGGCCCGATGAATCCTGCTCATTTAGCGTCGCGACGCGTCGGCAAGCTCAGCACGTACCTGCTTGGTCGCCTCGACCATATGTTCCAGGCTCGGCCATGTCTCAGCTTCGCCGCGCGTTTTCAGCCCGCAATCAGGGTTGATCCACACGCGAGAGGCATCGGTCTTCTCCAGCACCGCGTGGATGCGATCGACTAACTCTTCCGTGCTAGGAATGCGCGGCGAGTGGATGTCATAAACACCTGGACCCACCTCGGTCTCAAAGTGCGCTTCCTCGATGGCATCAAGCACGACCAAGTCGCCGCGGGAGGCCTCGAAGGAGATCACATCCGCGTCCATGTCGTCGATGTCCTTGATGATGTCGTTGAACTCCGAGTAGCACATGTGCGTGTGAATCTGCGTGGTCGGCTTGACTCCGGAATGCACCAAGCGGAATGCCGGAACAGCCCAGTCAAGGTATTTCTTGTGCCAGTCGGTTCGGCGCAGCGGCAGCTTCTCGCGCAGCGCTGCCTCATCGATCTGAATGACCTTAATGCCAGCCTCTTCCAAATCGAGAACCTCGTCACGAATGGCGAGAGCCAACTGCTGGGTTTGCACTTCGTGACTCACATCCTCGCGCGGCCAAGACCAGTTGAGAATGGTGACCGGGCCGGTGAGCATGCCCTTGACCACACGGTCGGTACGGCTTTGCGCGTACTTGCTCCAGCGCACGGTGATGGGCTCGGCACGGCTCACGTCGCCCCACACGATCGGAGGCTTAACGCAGCGCGTACCGTAGGACTGTACCCAAGCGTTCTTGGTGAACAGGAAGCCGTTCAGCCGCTGGCCGAAGTACTCCACCATGTCGTTGCGTTCAAATTCGCCATGTACCAGCACGTCCAAGCCAACCTGCTCTTGGCGGGCGATCACATCGTCGATGCTGGAGGCGATGAACTGGTCGTACTCATCTTGGCTGATTGCCCCGCGTCGCAGCTTGGCGCGAGTGGAGCGCACCTCGCTCGTCTGCGGGAATGAGCCGATGGTGGTGGTCGGCAGCTCCGGCAGGTTCAGCGCTTCGTGCTGCACTGTGCGACGCTCGGCGCGAGCCGGCTGACGGGTGAAGTCATCCTGCGTGAGCTTGCCGAGACGCTCGGTGACGGCAGCATCGGCGGCCACGCGAGTACCGTCGAACAGTGCCTGGTTGTCGCTCATGGCAGCGAAGGCGTCTCGCTGCGCACCATCGGTGGTGCCGCTCCCCTGTTCGGCTGCGTCGAGCACAGCGATGTCTTTGAGTTCTCCCAGCTTCTCGACTGCGAACGCAAAGTGACGCAGCACTTCAGGTTCCAGTTTGTCCTCGCTGCTGGTGCTGAAGGGCACGTGCAGCAGTGAGGACGAGGTGGCGACGGCCACGTCGTCGGTGACGGTGCGTACCGCTTCGATCAGACCCAGACTTTCGGCGTAGTTGTTGCGCCAGATGTTACGCCCGTTCACCACGCCGGCGAAGATGGTGGTGCCGGCGGCAGAACCGTACTCTTTGAGCGCGGCGAGGTTTTCGTCTCGCCCTTCGTTCAGGTCCAGACCGATGCCGTCGAAGCCCATCTGATTGATGGTCTCATATACGTCGGCGATGTGGCCGAAGTAGGTGTTGAGCAGCACTTTGACCTTGCCCTGACGTGCCTGCAGGATGGTCTTGTAGAGCGAGGTGAAGAGTTTGAGGTCGCCGGGCTGCTTGTCGAGCACCAGGTACGGCTCGTCCAGCTGCACCCATTGCGCGCCAAGCTGTGAGAAGCGTTCGATCACGTCAGCATAAACCGCTGCCACTGCACCGATAAGCTGCTCGTCTACCGGCACCTCTTCGGCCTGCGGTGTGCGGGCTAGCTTGAGGAACGTGTAGGGGCCGATGAGCACCGGCTTGGTGAGGATGCCGAGTTCTTTGGCTTGTGTGAACTCGTCGAATGGTTTGCTGGACGACAGCTTGATATCCGTGTCGTCGCTGATTTCGGGGACAATGTAATGGTAGTTGGTGGTGAACCACTTCTTCATAGGCAGTGCGGTCACGTCGCCGTGGCTGCCCTGGTACCCGCGACCGATGGCAAATAGCGTGTCTTCTGCGTCTTCGAAGCCGAGGTCTTGGTAACGCTTGGGTACTGCGTTCAGCAGTATGGCAGTGTCCAGCATCTGGTCGTAGTAACTGAAGTCGTTGCTGGCAATGAGGTCGATTCCGGCGTCTTGCTGAATCTTCCAATGTTCGGCACGCAGCGTCGCGCCAGTCTCGCGCACACTGTCCAGTGTGGCGTTGCCTTTCCAGTACGCCTCGATGGCTTTCTTGAGTTCGCGGTCGCGACCGACGCGCGGGAACCCGGAAACGGATGTGGCGATGGGCATGAGTCCTCCAGACTATCGCGCGGCTATGCGTCAGACGTTCGACTGGCAGAGCCGCTCAGGTATGGTCTGAGACTACCAAATTTTTACTGAAATGCGGCATTACTGCCGTTAAGGTGTCGCTATAACCTGAAGTTATAAGGGTGCATCATTACGATTGCAGCTCACCCACCTGCATGTCCAGATCGTGCAGCACGTGACGCAGCTTGCGGTCGGAGATATCTCGCAGCTCAAGCTCCTCAAGTCGCTCGGCACGCTCCTGCTCGCTCATGGAATCGACGTCGGTCTGCGTGTCCTTCGCTGCTCGCTCACGCCTGCGCAGTGCAGTGAAGCCGTCGGCCATCGCGCGCGAAATCACCAGGAAACCGGTGTGCCCGATCATCTGATGGTCAGGACGCACGGCCAGCCCTTGGGCCTTCCAATGCCGCTCGAACGTCTCCTGTATTTCGGGTTCCGTCCATACTCCGGATTCACGCAGGGCCTCACACAGTCGGCTGAGCTGAGTGGTAGTAGTGATATATGCAACGAGCACGCCTCCGGGAGCCATGACCCGCCACGCTTGTTCAAGACGATTCCACGGGTCGAGCATATCGAGCACGATCCGGTCGAATGTGTGCGCGGCAAGCGTTGCCGCCACACTGTCGAAATCTCCGGTTTTCACATCCCACCATTGCGGCTCTGCGCCAAAATACAACGTGGCGTTGGCCTGTGCCACGCGCGCGAACTCGGGTCTCATCTCGATGGTGGTAAGACTCCCCGACTCGCCCACTGCATCAAGCAGATTGATGCTCATGGCACCCGATCCGGCCCCCGACTCCAGTACGGACATGCCTGAACGAATATCACCAAGCTGAATGACCTGTGCAATATCCTTGGGGTACATGATCTGCGCGCCACGAGGCATGGAGAGCACATAGTCCGCCAGGCGCGGACGCATCACGCTGAAATCCCAGCCTCCGATAGCTCGCGCAGCCTTCCACGGCTTAGCTTGGTCGCGCTCGGAAAGCTGCTCGCGCTTGGCACGCACCGTGGTGACGACGATGCCTTCAGTTCGGCCAATAACGTCATCGTGCAGGATAATGCCGTGCGAAGTCTGGGTGGTGCCACCTGCCACGAGCTGCGAGGTAATCTTGTTGCCTTTGCGGTCGGTGAACTGCACCTTCTCGCCCGCCTGTAACGCTCCGTTCCTTGCCACGTATACCTCCACTGATAACGCTCACTCATTCATCCGTCTGCTATGACATGATGCCGCATGGCGTTGATATATGGCATGACCGGGGCGCAACTGACTCACTGCGCAAAGGCGTTCCAACGTCCATCATAATGCGTGACCTGCAGCGGAAGGGAGAATATCTCGCTCAGCCGCTCTGCAGTAAAGCCGTGTTCCAGGTCTCCCGTGTAGACGATGGTGCCGGGACGCGGATCGTTCTCGTCTTTCGACATGGTGTGCCGTTGTGCTTCAACGCCACCCATGCGCCCCATGATGGCGACATGGTCGAAGCCTTCGGGAATCTCGTCGAGCCGGTGGGTCACCAGTACCGACGCACAGTTGGACGCCTCATCCAAACCGATATCTCCCAAGGCGCGCAGCACCACCTCACGGCCGCCCAAGTCGAGTCCTGTAATGGGCTCGTCCAAAATGAGCAGATCTGGTTGAGCCATAAGAGCACGGCAGATAAGCACTCGTGTCAGTTCGCCTTGCGAGAGTTTGGACATACGTTTACCAGCCAGATAGCCGATGCCGAATCGTTCCATCAACGCTCGGGCATGAGCATAATCCTCTTCACTGTACCGGTCTCTCCACCGGCCCACTACGGCGTTCAACGCCGTCACCACCGCATCCAGCGGGTCCTCGTCCGCCGGGAACGTGCGCGACAGCTCCAGAGAACTCAAACCGATACGATTGCGGTAAGAGAACACGTCGACTTTGCCCAAACGGTTTCCGAGAATCTCTACGGTGCCGCATGACGGAAAGCCGCGTGTGGCCATCATCTTGACCAGCGTGGATTTTCCGATGCCGTTGGGGCCGAACAGCACCCATTTTTCTCCGGCGCGGACAGTCAGGTTAACATCCGAGAGAATCACACGACCATTACGCCGGAATTCGACATCTTCCATGCGAAGCGCATATTCTTCCGCCATCAGCACCATCTCACACCGCAGTGCCGTTGGAATCCAAGTTCGGATTGTCTTTGGGATTACCCGCGGTAAAGAACAGACTCAGCACACCCACCACGAATACTGCGGAAACAGTCATGATGAGCCACATCGGATGGCTGGACAGCCACATGACCACGATGAACGCGATGGCGGAAACCACAATAAGCACCCATGTCAGGATGTGGAACCACTGACGCACGGAATGCGGCGCACGCACCGGGGCCGGCTTGCGTGAAGCGCTGGCCACGTCGCTCAGATCGACCACATTCCCGCCGGACGGTTTCCACTCGGCTTCCCCGCCTTCGGCCAGTCGGCGTGAACGCTCCTGCAGAGCATACTCGTTGACCAATCCTGCGCGAGAGGAACGGCCCTCATTCTGCTGTACCCCTTGGGAGCCGCGCTTGGCTCGGGCCCTTCTTTCGGCGCGATTCGGCATGTGCAATCCTTCCTGTGTCACTGTTTGCTGCTGACCATTCTAACCCGACCTGCGCCAAGATGAGACGCACCTCACGTACCGGCAGCAGATGGCAAGCGAGTTCGCCGAACCGGTCGCACCTGTTCACACCTGAGGCAGCATCATCGGCCGCTGGCTGGCATGAATGGGGGTCGGCAGTTCGCTGCTGCGGCCGGACATCAACGATCCGTCAACGGCCGCCGCACAGCTGCGTCCCTCAGCGATGGCCCACACCACCAAGCTCTGCCCGCGCCCGGCATCGCCGCATACGAACACACCCGGCTGGCTGGTGGCGAAGCTCTCGTCACGCGCGACATTGCCACGCGCGTCCAGATCGACTGGCATCTGGTCAATCAGGGTCGACGTGTCGGGGTGCAGGAAGCCTGTGGAGATAAGCACCAGGTCCGCTTCGATGACACGTTCGCTACCTTCTACGGGTACAAAGGAATGCCCGGCGGAAGGCTTGACCGTAACGACCTTTACACCGTTCACGGCACCGCTCTCACCGGCCTCGAAGCCCACAGCCAGGCTGGTTTCGTCAAGCTCGACCCGCTCTGCAGCTTCCGTCTCACTCCCGGTGAAGCCAACGGTGTCGGTGTTGTACTCATAGACACCTCCCTCCTCCATGGACGAGGTCTTCCCATACAACCTGGCATACGTGGGCCACGGCTGTGATGACGGTCTGCTGGACGGCTCCTTGGGGTTGATCTGCAGCACGGTAACGCTGGAAGCTCCTTGGCGCAAAGCAGTGCCCAAGCAGTCGGAACCGGTGTCGCCGCCGCCGATGATGACAACGCGTTTGCCCTTGGCGTTGATGTCGTGTACCGGTTCCTGACCATACAGGCGACGTGTGGCATCAGGCAGGAATTCCATGGCAAAGTGAATGCCGTCCAAACGGCGTCCTGTCACCGCTACGTCCCTGGGAACCGTAGAGCCTATGGCGACCACCACCGCATCGTAGCGAGAACGCAAATCGTCCCAGCTTACATCGCGGCCGATTTCCATGCCGGTGCGGAACACCGTGCCTTCGGCTTCCATCTGCTCTACACGGCGGTCGATAAGACCCTTTTCGAGTTTGAAGTTAGGGATGCCGTAGCGCAACAGGCCACCGACCTGTTCATCGCGTTCATAGACCACCACGGTATGGCCGGCACGGGTGAGCTGCTGAGCACATGCCAAGCCGGCGGGACCGGAACCGACCACCGCCACGGTCATATCGGTCAACCGCTCAGGCGGCATGGGCTTGACATACCCCAGATCCCACGCCTGGGTGATGATGGTCTCCTCGTCGTTCTTGATCATGGTGGCCGGTTCGTGAATGCCCAGTACGCATGCCTGCTCGCAAGGCGCGGGGCACACCAGACCGGTGAATTCCGGGAAGTTGTTGGTCATGGAGAGCCTGTCATAGGCTTCCTGCCATTTACCTTGGCTCACCAAGTCGTTGAACTCTGGGATGAGGTTCCCCAGAGGGCAGCCGGTCATGCAGAAGGGGGTGCCACAGTCCATGCAGCGAGCCGCCTGCTCGGCGGTCCACGGTTCGAAACCGTTATGCTCATGCACGTCGTTCCAATCGCGCAGGCGTTCGCTCACCGGCCGGTCGCGCAGCGTCTGACGAGTGCGGACTTTCAGAAATCCTTTCGGGTCGCTCATGCGATCGCTCCTTCCATCATGACTTGCTGGTAAATGCTGTCCCATACGCCCGGTTGAGCAAAGTCAACGTGGTTCGCCTCAGCGGTTGCCATGGCGTCTTGCATGGCCAGGAAACGGCCGGGAACGATATGCGTGAACCGATCCTGCGCATTCTGCCAGTCGGCCAGCAGCTCTGTGGCGAATGCGGAACCTGTGGCTTCGGCATGCCGTTTGACCAGATCATACACACGTTCGCTGTCTTCTTGGTTCAACGGTTCCAGAAGCAGCGAACCGGAGGCTACGGCCTCGGGATTGACCCTGTGCACGTCCAAGTCGAGCACGTAGGCGTGCCCGCCGGAGAAGCCGGCACCAAAATTGCGACCGGTGGGACCGAGCACCACAACCGTGCCGCCGGTCATATACTCGCAGCCGTGATCGCCGACGCCTTCCACCACGAATGTGGCTCCTGAATTGCGCACAGCGAAACGTTCCCCGGCCACACCGGATACGAACATGAACCCTGACGTGGAGCCGAAACCAGTCACGTTGCCGGCAATGACGTTGCTGTGCGCATCAAGACCCGCTTCCAGATGGGGACGCACCACGATGGTGCCGCCTGAAAGCCCCTTGCCGGCGTAGTCGTTCACTTCTCCGTACACGCGCAGCGTCTCGCCGCTGGGGATGAACGCACCGAGCGACTGGCCGGCCGAACCGGTGAGGGTGATGTCGATGGTGTCTTCCGGCAGTCCCTCGGCACCATATCTCTTGGTGATTTCGTAGCCGACCATGGTGCCGACGGTACGGTTCACGTTGCGCACACGCACGTCAATGCGCACCGGTTCGCGTTGTTCCAGCGCCGGTTGCGCCAGTTCGATGAGCCTGCGGTCGAGCACATGTTCAAGCTCGTGGTTCTGCTCGGTGGTGTAGTGCAGCACGGTGCCCGGCGTTGGCCCGGGCTGGGCGAGCACGGCGCTTAAGTCGATGCCGTCGGACTTCCACCGGCGAATAGCTTCATCTTGGTCGAGGCATTCCACGTGCCCAACGGCTTCCTCCAAAGTGCGGAATCCAAGGCTGGCCAGAATCTCACGCACTTCTTGGGCGATATACATGAAGAAGTTGACCACATGCTCAGGTTTGCCGGTGTACCGGCTGCGCAGCTCCGGGTCTTGGGTGGCGATGCCTTGCGGGCAGGTGTTGAGATGGCAAGCGCGCATCATGACGCACCCCTCTACCATGAGCGCGGTGGTGGCGAATCCGAACTCTTCCGCTCCCAGGAGAGCCGCAACCACCACGTCACGGCCGGTCTTGAGTTCGCCGTCGCATTGGAGCACCACTCTGGAGCGCAGACCGTTGAGCACAAGCGTCTGCTGCGCCTCGGCCAAACCGATCTCCCACGGGGTTCCCGCATGTTTGATGGCATTGAGCGGAGCCGCACCGGTACCGCCATCGGAGCCGGAGATGAGCACCACATCGGCACGGCATTTGGCCACGCCCGCAGCCACGGTGCCCACGCCGAACTCGGAGACGAGCTTAACGTGGATGCGAGCCTGCGGATTGGCCATTTTGGCATCGTTGATAAGCTGTTTCAAATCCTCGATCGAGTAGATGTCGTGATGAGGAGGAGGCGATATGAGTTCCACTCCGGGAGTGGCATGACGCACTTTGGCAATCCACGGCGGCACCTTGGCTCCGGGCAGATGGCCGCCCTCGCCCGGTTTGGCACCTTGCGCAAGTTTGATCTGCAAATCCGTGGCGTTCACCAGATAGTTGCTGGTCACGCCGAAACGTGCCGAAGCTATCTGCTTGATGCGGCTGGAACGTTTCGGGTCGGCGAGACGGTCATCGTCTTCGCCGCCCTCCCCGCTGTTGGAGCGCGCGCCGATCTGGTTCATGGCCACCGCCAGCGTTTCATGGGCTTCGCGCGAGATGGAACCGTAGCTCATGGCGCCGGTGGAGAATCGTTTGACAATCTGTTCTGCCGGTTCGACTTCGTCTATGGGTACCGGCTGCCGGCTTGGCACCAGTTTCATCAGACCGCGCAACGTCATGATCCGATTGGAGGTGTCGTCAACGTGTTCGCTGTAGCGTTTGAACAAGTCGTAGTCGCCACGCTCGGTGGCCTGCTGAAGCAGGAAGACCGCTTCTGGATCGTTGAGATGATCCTCGCCGGTGCGACGCCACTTGTATTGCCCGCCGGTGCGAAGTTTACGGTGGGGCGTGGCCGTCCATTGATTGGGATATGCCACCTTGTGACGCACAGCCACTTCCTGGGATATCTCCTCGAGCCCGATGCCGCCGACCTGCGAGGTGGTGCCGGAGAAGTAACGGTCGATGACCTCGCGGCTCAACCCCACGGCTTCGAACAGCTGTGATCCACGGTAGCTCATAATGGTGGAGACCCCCATCTTGCTCATAATCTTCAGCACTCCCGTGGAAAGCACATGCTTGAGATTGTCCACTGCAGTGACCGCGTCAACATCGAGCATGCCGGAACGCGCAAGGTCCTCGACCGATTCGAACGCCAGATACGGGTTCACGCAGGCGGCCCCGTAGGCGATGAGCAAGGCCACATGGTGAATCTCTCGCACGTCCCCTGCCTCCACGGCGATAGATACCTCGGGCCGTGTGTGCTGGTCGAGCAGATGATGCTGCACCGCGCTGGTCAGCAGCAGGGAGGGAATCGGCGCCCAGGTATGGTTGGATTCGCGATCGGAAAGCACAATGAAATTGCGCCCTTGTGCTATGGCTTCGTCAATCTGGGCAAAGATGGCGTCAAGTCGTTCTTCCAACGCTTTGCCGCCGCCAGCCACTTGGTAGAGGCCTTGCACCACAAAGGGACGGTAATGCCCGCCCAGTATCTCGGCCTTGTCGAGGCGCTTGAGCTGAGCCATCTCGTCGGAATCCACCACCGGCTGCTCGATGACTATTTTGCGTGCCCCCGGCTCACTGTCCTCGAGGATATTGGTCTCCGGACCGATGGCCGATTCAAGGGAAGTGACAACGGACTCACGCTCCCAGTCAAGCGGTGGATTGGTGACTTGGGCAAATTTCTGGGTGAAATAGTCGAACAGCTGACGGCTGTGATTGGACAGTACGGCCTGCGGGGCATCGTTGCCCATCGCACCCAACGGTTCCTTGCCGGTGTTGGCCATGGGGGTTAGCAGCATCTTGAGCTCTTCCTGCGTGTAGCCGAAGGCACGCTGACGCCGTACGACCGAAACCCTGGAATGCTGCACATGCTCACGTACCGGCAGCTCGTCGAGCTTAATGCTGTTGCCTTCTATCCATTGGCGGTATGGATGCTGCGAGGCCAGTTCATTCTTGATTTCCTCGTCGTCGATGATGCGCCCCTGCTCAGTGTCGATGAGGAACATGCGACCGGGTTCCAACCGCCCTTTGGCCACCACATCGGACGGGTTGATTTCGGGCAGCACACCGGCCTCGGAGGCCAATACCACATATCCGTCGTCGCTCAGCTGCCACCGTCCGGGACGGAACCCGTTGCGGTCCAGCTGCGCTCCCACCTGCGTGCCGTCGGTAAACACTATGTTCGCCGGACCGTCCCACGGTTCGATGAGCGAATTGTTGTACTCGTAGAACGCGCGCACGTCCGGGTCGAGAGCGATGTCGTTCTCCCAGGCCGGCGGCAGCATCATAAGCACAGCATGTGGCAGACTGCGCCCCGCCAGGTGCAGCAGCTCGAGGCATTCGTCAAAGGTGCCGGAATCTGAATAGCCAGGGGTGTCGATGGGCAGCAACGGCGCCATCTCGCCCAGCAGTTCGGAGTTCAGTTTGCCCTCTCGCGCCTTAAGCCAGTTGCGATTGCCTTGAATGGTGTTGATTTCGCCGTTGTGAGCGATGAGTCGGAACGGCTGCGCCAACGGCCAGCTTGGGAACGTGTTCGTCGAAAACCGCGAATGAACGATGGCGATGTGCGCTTTGAACCGTTCGTCCTGCAGGTCCGGGAAGAAGCTGGTGAGCTGCATGGTAGTGAGCATGCCCTTATAGGTGATGGTCCGCGAGGAAAGCGACGAGAAATAGACACCCACCTCGTGCTCGACCCGCTTGCGCACCCGGAACGTCAACCGGTCCAATTCCAAGCCTTGGCGAACACCTGCAGCATCTTTGGCAACGAACATCTCGAATGCGGGCATGGACGCCAGCGCCTGCAAACCCAAACCGTCCGGGTTGACAGGCACGGTGCGCCAAGCAACCGTCTGCAGCCCTTCCTCGGCAGCTATACTGGCAATCTGCCGCTTCTGTTCTCCGGAGCGAGCCAAATCGCGCTCAAGAAATGCAATGCCGGCCGCATATTCCCCGGCTTGAGGAAGATCGGCACCGATGATGGAGCGCATGAATTCGTCGGGCATCGACACCAAAATTCCCGCACCGTCACCAGTGTTCTCTTCAGCGCCCACCGCACCACGATGATTGAGATTGACCAGCACCTCCACGGCATTGTCGACGACTTTGCGCTCGTCTTTGCCATGCAACGTGGCCACCATGCCCACACCACACGCGTCATGTTCACTCGCAGGGTTGTACAGTCCGTTCGCCTGATGAACGGTCAGATCCAGCGCGGTATTGCCCATATGCTCGCCCCTTGCTTGCAGCTTCGCCGTAGCACCTCACTACGCTACGGCCTATGTTGTTTTGTAAGACTAGCGCAGGGAGCTGGAATGTATCTGTTCGTGTCCACAATATGCGACGATTGTTTTCCTTTGTCACGCGTCATGTGCCAGAAGCCAGGTGCACATGCGCCAGATGCTAGGGTACTAGGTGTCTATATGCCAAGTGCCACAACAAACATGCCTGATGGCGTGAGTGCTGACGGAACACACCCACACCGCAGCGCCTATAAGATATCGGCCGAGATTATAGTCCGTAGCAGTTCAGCACGGACGAAATCACCGTATCGTTGAGCAACCGGCCGCGCCGTGTCGCCGTGATGCGCCCTTCGGAGACGGAGACCAGACCAGCTGCCGTCAGCGGCCGCAAAGCCCCAGGGTCGAGTCTTTTACCCGAAGCCTCGTCGATGCGACGGATATCAAGCCCCTCACGCAAGCGAAGCCCCAGCATCACCGTCTCCTCCAGGTTTTCGTCATGACTGATGGCCTCGCTGCCTTGCCATGGCACATGGGAGGCGACGATGGCGTCCGCCCACGCGTGAGGGTGGGCGATGTCCCACGAACGTATGCCGAATTGAGAGGGATCCGGACGGCTGTGGTTCCCGCGGCGCGGTTCGTCGCAGTGTGATTGAGCACGGTGCTGCGCTGGATACTCGGAAGCGTTCATGAAATCTTCAGCATCCCTTGAATCTGCGGGAACGCCCACAGTCACGCTACCGGCCGCAGAGTCACCGGCAACCGCCTCATCATTGTGCAATGGCGCGATTTCGGCAGTCTTCATAAAGCCTTCATCATTCTTGGCACCTGCCGCACCCAAGGCCGACGGGGACTCACGCCATGCTCCCGCGTCCGAGGTGCGGTAGTGGGAATGGGCGCCAGGGCCGATGCCAGCCCAGTCCACATTACGCCAGTAGCCCAGATTGTGCCTACTCTCGTGCCCCGGACGCGCCCAATTGGAAATCTCATACCACTGCAGACCGGCCTTGGAGAACAGATCGTCTGCAAGCTCATATTTGGCAGCCTCATCATCATCGTCAGGTTTGGCGATGTCTCCACGCGCTATCTGCCTGCCCATTTTGGTGGTCGGTTCAACAGTGAGCGCATATGCGGAAACATGGTCCACGTCGAGCGCGAGCGCCGCTTGCACGGAGGTGCGCCAGTCATCCATGCTCTCCCCCGGCGCGCCGTAGATGAGGTCCACGCTGGCTTCAAGGCCTACAGCCTTGGCGGCGGCTACGTTGGCAGTGACGTTGTGCGGGGTGTGGGTACGGTCGAGGGTGTTCAGGACGTGGGGCACGGCTGACTGCATGCCGAAGGAGACGCGGGTGAAGCCGGATGCTTTGAGTTCGGCGAGATAGGATTGGTCGACGGTGTCGGGGTTGGCTTCCGTGGTGACTTCCGCTCCCGTTTCGATACCCCATATCTCTTGTATTGCCTCGAGCATGCGCCCCAAATCGTGTGCCGGCAGCACGGTCGGGGTTCCGCCGCCGAAGAACACGCTCGATACGGCCGGTTCGTTGATACCGCGCTCGGTTTGCCACGCTTTGACCAGTTTCATCTCGGCGATGGCCATATTCGCATAGTTGGCGCGTGACGCTCCTCCGCCCAGATCCGTGGCGGTGTACGTGTTGAAGTCGCAGTATCCGCACCTTTTCAAACAGAACGGCACGTGTACATACACTTCAAACATTGCTTCTCCTCATTACTGCCACCTTGTACGCATCATGTACTGACGTCGCGACAGCTCGCTGCTGATAGAGCATCAGTAGCGAGCTGTCGCGGGAGCGTTGAAGGGTCCGCAAGTAAAGAGTTCGATAGATTTACTTCTCGCACATAACCAATATTCCTCTCTTTACGGGAACGGAAGCGGGGCTGTGTTCAATTCATCAAATGTGAGATCATGATCAATTAGCCCAGCCTTGCGAGCCGCTTGATAAAACCTTGGGTGCCCCAGGCAAGCACGATTAGGCAAGAAGGCAAAAGTCAAGTCTGGAATAAAGGACTTCATAAGCGATATATGTGAAAAACCTTCAGGCGTAAAATCAACAATGAGCGGATCAATACCTTTGCTATCTAGCATCGACAAACATGCATCCAGTTCTTTAGAAGGGTCGTCATCGCTTTTCGGACGCTCTACCGATTGTACCGTCTCCAGTACTGAGTTTTGTCCTAGCTGCCCAAGGTACCAGTCAAGTGAATGTCGGTTTTCTTTTAGGCCATAGTATGGAACAATTTCGTAGAACAATGACATATTTTGAAGATCAAAATCTGCATCAAATCCAAAAAGTTGTGACATCATACTGGAGGAATACCAATTAGGACAATAGAACATAAGTTTGAGATTCAGCTCGCTTTGACTGTATTCCCTGTACGCGCTTTCTACTGATTCCGCCAACGACAGTCCTGAACCACCACCCGCACAGAAAGCATACTTATCTAAGCTACCATCATTTGAAATAACCGTAACTACCGGTACTTCTGGAATATCTACATTGTGAAGATATGCATCCGTGTGAGTATCGCGTTCCAGTCCACTGGCAATTACATCTTTACCATACCTGCTTAATCCTTCTATATCGTCTAAATCAATCCTTTCTAACGGTATCTGGTCATACCACCGCAAATTTATTTGGTCACGCTCAATACATTCAGTGATCCCATGCAGTAAAGCTTGCGTGCGGTCATCATGCAAAGAAAGACCGCCGCTAGTTGCATAACCAATCTTGTACTCTTCCGGAGTAGTCATCGGATAATAGATAAATACCAGCTGCGCAGGAACCCACACCGTCTGACCTGAAATGGCTCTTTTCATCGGATACCAGTTGAGTGTCGTATCGTCAGTAAAATCTGAGAACAGGAAATCTGGATCTTCAAGTTGCTCTTTTGCAAAGATGTGTATCTCATCAGGACCGCACACTTGGTACTGCTTGCTGCGTAACTCACGCGCGCTCGCAAAAACAAACTTGTCTCTTTCCGAAAACAGAGCAAAGGCTCCCAATATCCTCTCAAACATCTCACCGAGAGTAGATATATATAGTTTATAGAATGAGGAGCCTTTACCACCGCCGAACAAACTTTGTGACAGATTTGGGGATTGTCCAAAATCATTGAACATTGCTTGTATGATGTAGTCAATATCCGAATAGACACCTTTACCCATGAAAGAAGGTAACTCTGAGCTTGTACGGAAGTAGGTAGTGACCTTCTTAAACAAATCATATGGTCCATAATATCTTTCTAGTTCCTGATATGCGCTATATGTCGAATAACTAAGACGATATCCATAGCGGATGCTGTGTGAATTGGTTACAGTGATGTCCATTCGGATTATCTCCTATCTGATTCAATATTCGTGTTCCAACGAGGCATTAACTTCAGTTGATTAATAACCTGCTTTTTAGCAATTTCTGGGATGTGATGTCCTTCAAGAGATACCCTTAGATGCCTTTCCATGTCGGAATAGCTCACATCTTCTGTGAATTGCCCGTCTTGATAACAAGTTGAGCAATATACAGACGATTCGGAAGCATCTAATTCAGTCCCGCGGTTATCGCAAGTCAAAGGTTTCATACAACTACCACACAATTGATTCACTGGATACCTACTTATACTGACGCAAAGATATGAATCTAATGAAGACTACTGCTCCCCATCCAACAATTGGCCAGATTGCCCAAAAGTTTTCTGGAAAAGAATAGCCAGGGATAATAACGATAGTTGCAATATTGATTAGCATGAAAACTGTAATACCAACGAGGTATCGCCATAAACCTTTAATCGCAGCAGTTTTCTTCATTTGGTATTCGTCGTCATGAGAGTGTTTATGTGGATCGCTTTCCATAAATCAGACCTTTCTGAAGGTAGTATCGGAACTAGTAACTGTGTTAGGGGAACAACCAAGCTCCACATGGGTAATTCGAAACGTATCAAGAAAAAGGTATATATGATGAGCCAAATCGTTGACATTGCAGGACCGGCAAGGAAAATAAGCCGATTCTTCCATATGGATGAGAGAAGCACGAATGACAACTCACCACTAGTAGGAAGAATCCTGAAACTTACCGAACTGATATGCATAATCTCCCACCCATCACCTAACCGAATTGAGTGGACCGTTGCTCGCACTAGCTTCGCTATGGCATAATGTCCAACTTCATGCAAGCACATGCCGATCCACGCAATAGAAAAAAACCTATTATTGGCACACGTTCACCTATCCTTATTGACACGGTATGCAATGATTCTGGTCAGCACCACGCTCGCTACAGCACATATGAAAAGCGACACGGCGAAGGTAACAGTCAGCTGTGTGGTCATATTGTCATTCCAAATACCTTCAAGAACCTTATATGTCAGGTACATAGGGGAAACATTGGCTACGCGCTGGAGCATACTCGGTAAGGAATCTATGGGTATTACAACGCCTGAGCAGAACAAGAGTATGAAGAAGATACTTGAGCCAATCAGTTGCAGTGCGCGTGCAGAAAATGGTAGCACAGCGACTAGCCTGGCCACACATACGAACATGATATAGGAAGCCAAAATCGCTAATACGAACATCACTGGGTTTCCTTGGAATTGAATCTGAGAGCGGTACACAGTAAACACGTATACGCACATCATAGCAATCGAAATGAATAGAATGAGGCAGTATGCAACGGATTGAGCTACGAAACGTAACCACGAAGGTAACGGTAACAACCGCATTGCTTCGCTAACACCAGTTTCCTTCTGTACAGCAAGATCGGCAGCAACTCCCATCAAAGTGAAGTTTGCGATGAGAAATGACGTATCAATAGCAACAAGCGAATTATAAATTGGGACGCCACCGCTATTATCTCCACTCCCATACGAAGCCCCAAAGATGATAAGTAAGATGAGCGGAAAAATCAGTGTAAAGAAGAGCGAAACTGGTTCGCGCAGAAATCTTCGGAACTCAATATTAGTTAAGTCTTTCAAAATATATAATTGTTGCATGACATCACCTCTGAGATTGAATCGTGGCTAATGCTATGTCGTACATGTCTCTCGTGGATGTCTCTTGTATGGCGTCTGCCTCTTTTTTCCATGAGAAATCATTCTCGTCATCGGAATAATACCAATATCCCTGTTTCCCTGTTACAGTGAAACCGTTCCAATCAGCAATTGCTGATTGAGAAAATGTTTTGTAGCGTACTGAGTATGTGTCCACAAACTCTGTCTTCGGCACATTCAGATATCTATCCTTGCCAAGTATCAGCACATTATCAGCGACCGCAAACGCTATATCCAAGTCATGCGAAGCGATAATCACATCGGTTCCTTCCTGCCGTATAAGGCTGAGGACTTCTTGTATGGCATCACCAATCTCAACGTCGGTTCCTGCGGTAGGCTCGTCAAGAAGTAGCAGTTTGGGATGTCCAAGAATAGCTAAGAAAACAGTGACCCTGCGCTTTTGTCCTCCTGATAATCTGCTTGCATACTGATCCCAAACAGACTCCATGTCAAGTAAACGCGCGAATCGTTCACTGCGTTTCTGTAACATTGCTCGCGGATACTCGGCATCTGCATATGAGTCCAAATACAGTTCCACATACTCTGAAACACGCACGTTTTGCATGAACGCGGCATCCTGCATTTGGAAAGCAAGCTCTCTTCGCTGCTTGTATCGTAACGTTTCAGCAGGTGCTGATAAACAAGAAACATGTCCTGATGTCGGACTGCTCAGGCCTGAAGCCAATCTGAGCAATGTTGATTTCCCTGCCCCATTTGCGCCCGCTAACAATGTTATTCCGCTTAGCAAGGAAAATGACACGTCATGCAGCACTTGTTTATCAGCGTATCTTTTGTTGACATGATCGAACACGAGTGTACTACTGTTCATCTGGCACCCCTATCGCCATTCCAAGTAAAGGCAGTTCTCGGTCTTCGAGTGACATTAATTCACTTGCTTTTTCGCTGGAATAAGCAGCGACCATACAAGTTCCCAAGCCAAGTGAGACAGCAGCAAGCGAAATCTGAGCAGCAGCAATACCGCAATCAACATTAGCAAGACGATATCCTCTATAACCGTATTTCCATACATATCGTTGCGCTTGTGACGTTAGCATGATACACGCTGGAGCCGTTTGGCAAAAATCTGCAGACACAAAGACTTCTGATAAAAGCACGTTGACCGAGCCAGTCCATACAGACACCAACACGTTCTTAAGCGGATCGTAATAGTAGAGTCCTGACTCAAGTCCCGCTATATTTCTAACAATAACATATACGTTAAGAGACTGTAGACCACCGGCAGTTGGTGAGAGCAACACAGGATATTGATGTGTGTTATATGCATTATAACGATGCTGCCGCAACCCCACCGAAGATGCCAGAAGAGCCCCGAGACGGTCTCTCTCAAATCCTTCAGGCTTATATGCCCTAACAGAATGGCGCTGCTCAATAAATGCGCTCAAACTAGAAAAATCTTCATTTTTGAACTCGTTAGCATATGGAAGAGCTATTCGCACGCAATCTTCAGGGTAAGACCTCACTGTAGGCGGTGCAATGAGACTGTGCGCGTGGTCTATTCTTTCGGCAATATCCGCATTTTCAAATCTCTCATGCACATCATTGATCTTTTCATATATTTCAAAATCTTGTTCCATAAGATTACTGATTCCTTTCACTCTGTTCTTTTGTAACCGATATACCGTCATCACTAGGTATGACTTGGAATGCCGCAGCTACAAAAGAGTCTGTATAATTCACTCCAAGCTCACCCAGAACAGGAGCATCAAAAATATGCCTATACATCTTTGCTCTGACGCCCGCATTTACTCGTCCGAACATCGAATTCAGTATCTGAATTATTTCACCTGCTGCGATTGATGAGAAGACTAATGAGCGTTCCCCATATACTGCTGTCGACCGTTTAGGATGGCTGATTAACAGTACAATCTCATACAGCTCTTGATGGCTTGAATTAGTCTGCTCGAACCCAATGATGTTATTTGTGATTTCAGATAAGTGAATCGTTTTTTTCTTAAGCAATTTCCCAATGGACGGAATGAATCGAAAACTTATATCGTCACGAATAACCACTATGTCTGTTTCAAGTAGCTGTTCTTGAACTTCTTCAAAATGCTCATGGATCGCAGAGAGAACATCATGCGATAAAAAGCTATCAACAGAGTTCAATATAGTGTTATCACTGGATAAAATCTTGCTGTCTACATTGTATACTGTCGAGTGGTACCACCTCGCAAGTTTAGAAATCCGCTCAGAGAGTGTTTCATAATCTTCATTGTCAACTCGATCAAAACGACTCTCCATTAAATAACGCTGAAACTCTAAAGGACGTTCGAACCGCAAAATATAGCGTAGCTCGTTATTATTTTGTATATCAAACGAATCGGGATAAGGTATCAGAGTTTCTTCAAGTTCGACATATGTGTCGTCATTCGTTTCTTGATTGTATTGCAATGATTCTACCTCCTCAATGTATGTGATGTTTACAAATAGTCATGCGTTGTTGCATGTTCTAATTCAGTAGAAGGATTATTCGGGAAAGGCATAATATCAACAAAATCGTACCGTAGACTTTCCGCGTCA
Source organism: Bifidobacterium sp. ESL1130 (assembly GCF_058507935.1). Classification (NCBI taxonomy): domain Bacteria; kingdom Bacillati; phylum Actinomycetota; class Actinomycetes; order Bifidobacteriales; family Bifidobacteriaceae; genus Bifidobacterium; species Bifidobacterium sp. ESL1130. Next base: position 1,204,046 of record NZ_CP196379.1, read on the forward strand.
AAAACTATTGCTCGATTCTTAGTTTTCATCTTGCCTGTCACGAGATAATCAAGAGGAAGATGAATTCCATAAAACAGTAGAGGGTTAAGAGCGAAGTTAGGATAGCACGCACTATCAAGCGGAGCCTCTTTATATGAACGATATTCAGCGGTATGCGTCCATGTTGACTCGAGTTGTATTTCCATCTCATTGTATGAGACTGTTATGCCACGATACGAGATTGGTGAAATGAAGGTAGTACTCCCATCAATAAAACCGATTAGCAGCGGTATCCCTTTTGCAACTGACATCTCATCTATTTTGTGGAAGAAGTCTGAATCAAAGTGCCCAAACAAAACTGAAATAAATGCAGCTTGCTCGTCAATCTCTTCTTCCGGAGAAGAAATTATATACTGCATACCAGTATTAGCGAGATTATAACGTATTGCTTCTGCTACTTGATCTGATGAAGTAACAAATTGGATTTTCTTTGATGAAGTTGATTCGAGCGAAGTGAAAGGCTGTTTACTATCAATCAAGTGATAATAAGCGTCAGCATCGGAAGAATCAGGAGGCAGTAATATATGCTGCTCGAGTAGAAAACTGAGTAGTTCGTTTCCGCTTTTCTCATCATCGACCTGTCGTGAAATCAGATCTTCTGTCGGAATGACACGGTCACTAAGAAGACGCAGTAATAAGGTCTTGCTATCTGCATCCTTATCATCGAAATTCAAAGTAAAAGATACTTTGCTTGTGATTCCATGCTTGATAAGGAATTTATTCTCACCTATACGAATAGCCTGCACATATGGATTTAATCTGTACGGTTTCAAAGATATCTCCCCAAAGAGGTAAAAATTGACACTATAGAATCTGGCTACGCCAGCGCAATGAAAGAAACGAAATACACATTTTGCCCGTAAAGGCAATCGTGATAGAAAACAGTTTACGACTGTCGTTATTTTGCATACAAGGCATTTGCTTTTCATGGATTGCACTAAGTGCAATCCATGAAAAGCAAATGCAGTTGCCTGCGCGCCGGAAGAAGGTTATAGCCCAACTACACTCGCTATAACGTGAATCTGCGCTATATGGCAGATTAAAGCGAACCTCTGCTACTTATGCATTATCAGCACCAGCACCAGCAACACCAACCATCACCAAGTGCAGCAACAGAATCGCTCTTGTATACGCTTTCAACTTTATCTTCAAGCTTAACATTTTCCATAGGTCTATCCTTTGTATGTGACTGTTGTTTGAGTAGTGTTAGGTATCTTTAAAACTTCATCGAAACCACCCACCACCACTCATTATCATCTACGAATGTTACGAGAATGTTACTTAACTAACATTACTTACTAAATTGTAAGATATTGGCCATTTGTGGTTCATGCACCAGCAATGTTGTTTGAGAAGCAATTTCTAGTCAGATCTTCTGTATCTGACGCAGACCCATATCCGCGCTGATGACAAGTACCTCCATCCCTGGCAAGTTCTGCTAAGTCCTTGTTTCTTTGTACTTCTGTCTATCCATCGAACTACTCAGAATGAAGCCAACCCTTCTCACACAGAACAGACATTCGCACGACATTCATACCCCCGCGCACGATACCACGCGAAACCTCCCCTCGTTTAACGACCGGCTATGCAGTTCAGCCTCAGTGAAACGGTCGGAGAATTTCTTGAGCTTGATGTCTTTGTGCAGCTCTAGTGCAAGAGCTCAAGTCAATCTTAGTGCCGCACTTTACGAGAGCATGCTACACGCGTTCGAGAGGGGATCCGGCAATGACGTCCATATATAAAGACAATGAACCTCTAAAGAATACTCCTGACACCACCAAACTCATACGTGATTTGAAAGCATATCTTGCCTTGGGCAATTGCTAGTGGAATCATAGGTGCCGTTTTGGGGCTGTTCGCGTACATCGGCCATTGGATTTCGTGAATCTTTGGCCGGCCTCGATGACTTGCCACTGACTTGCACACGCATGACATTGGCAGCTGGATCATGACGAGATAACCGAGATCAGTATTCCACACGCGAAAACCTTCGCACACGATTCAATGAAACAAAGAAGCCCCCATTAAGCACACCGACATCAAACCTCCGAATCTCGCCGGGCTATTACTTCCTCACAGTGGACAATGATTGCCAATAGCTGACGGCTGCACGATCACGTGCAACTACGCAAGTGACGATATGAGCCGCTCGTGATGACCTCATGACGTGCTTTTGGGATTCGGTTTCGTTCAGTAGGGACGAAACACTGATGTTGACGAAGACCGATTTTAAGAATGGCGGAATTCCGCCAATCCCATTTGGGCATTTCCCGATCTAACCGTTTTCGCTCCTACTGAATAAAGGCAGTCAATCATAAAGCGCTGCATCTCCAGCGGTGATACAGTGGCTGTCAATGGGATTTTCCGGTTGACGAAAGAGACTGATATGACTGATGCGGCAACGATGAATATGGACAATGACGCCAAAGTCGCGGTGGTGACGGGGGCTTCGAGCGGTATCGGGCGGGCCATCACGCGCTCGCTCGCGGCGAACGACTGGCGCGTGGTGGCGCTGGCTCGGCGCGAGGAACGACTCAAGGTGCTTGCCGATGAGATTAACGCCGACGGTTTCGGAAAAGACGCCGATGAGGCTGATACTGCAGATGTAGCTGCCGAACCGCGCTGCGCCTACGCGCTCTGCGACGTGACCGATGAGGCATCCACCCAAGCGGCGGTTGACAAAGTGCTTGCGTTCGCGGACGGGTGCGGCGGCGCGGTGAAGGCGCTCATTAATTGCGCCGGCGGGGCGATCGGCCAAGATTCCGTCGAAACCTCCAGCCTCGCTGATTGGCGTGATATGTACGAACTGAACGTCATCGGCACCCTGCGCGTTACGCAGAAGCTGCTGCCCGCGCTCAAGTCCGCGCCCGGCGGCGGGTCGGTGGTCTTCATCTCCTCCACCGCGGGCATTGAGCCCTACGAGGGTGGCTCAGGCTACTGCGCAGCCAAATCCGCCGAGCGCGTCTTGGCTCGCGTCTTGCGGCTTGAGCAGGTCGGGCAGCCGTTGCGCGTCATCGACGTCTCGCCGGGTATGGTCAAGACCGAGGAGTTCTCGCTCAACCGCTTCGACGGCAACCAAGCCAAGGCCGACGCGGTCTACGCCGGCGTTCCAGACCCTCTTACCGCCGAGGATATCGCCGAATCGGTGCGCTGGGCACTCTCCCAGCCAGACACAGTCGACATCGACTCGATCGTGGTGCGCCCGCGCGCCCAAGGCTCCTACACCAAGCTCGATCGCCGCTGAGCCGCCGACGCTTGCTTCACTAAATTGCAATCAGCGTCGCTTTTGACGCGCAAGCAAGGTATACACCGACATTTGCGTCACTGAGTAACGGTCAGCGACGTTTTTGACGGCACAATCCCGTTGGGCGCGCCATTTGCGTCGCTAAGCCGCTGTTAGCGTCGCTTTTGACACGCAAGTAGGCCGGATGCCGACGTTTACGTCACTGAGCAGTTGTTGGCAATGCTTTTGTCGGCTCGAGCAAGTGCGCGGCCACCAATTGCGACACTGCGTCGCTGTCAGTGACGTTTTGACGACGCGAGCAGGGGACGCGCTGCCGGCTGCTTCGCTGAGGAGAGCGAGCGCCATTTGAGAAGCGGCCTTGCTGCCGACGCGCAGTCGCACGCCGCGAATTTAGCATTCCCCCAATCTGGTAGGTATACTGAAATAGTCCAATACACTATTGAAAGGTAGCAAATATGGGACGTCTAGATAGCAAAGTTGCAATCATTACCGGCGCAGCAGACGGCATGGGTCTTTCCGGAGCGCAGATTTTCGCCAAGGAGGGTGCCAGCGTAGTGCTCACCGATGTGGTGGAAGACAAGCTGAACGCCGCCGCCGAAGACATTCGTAAGGAGGGCGGTGAGGCCACCGCCATGAAGCTCGACGTCTCCGACCCCGAGCAGTGGAAGCAGGTCGTGGAAGCCACCGCGGCCAAGTACGGCAAGATCGACATCCTGGTCAACAACGCCGGCATTCACATCGCCAAGAACATTATGGAAACCGACGTCGATACTTGGAACAAGGTCATGAACATCAACTCCACCGGCGTGTGGCTGGGTATGAAGGCCGTGGCGCCCTACATGCAGAAAAATGGCGGCGGCTCCATCGTCAACACCTCCTCCATCGGCGCGCTGATGGGCGGCATGGCCACCGGTTTCGGCGCGGCCTACAGTGCGTCGAAGGGCGCCGTGCGCTCACTGACCAAGTTCGGTGCCGCAGAGTTCGGCAAGGACCACATCCGCGTCAACTCGGTGCACCCCGGCTCCACCTACACCGGCATGGCTCGCGCCGCAGGACTGAAGACCAAGGAAGACATGGGCAAGGCTTACGACGGCAAGGCCATGCTGCCCCCGTATGTGGCCGGCCCAGAGGACATCGGCTACGCCTACCTCTACCTGGCCTCAGATGAGTCGCAGTTCGTCACCGGCCTCGAGCTCATCGTTGACGGCGGCTGGACCTACAACTCCTGAGCCTCGCCTTCAGCACGCGCACTACAACTGGGCCGCACATCCGCAGAATATCTGCACGGTGTGAGGCCCAGTTGTATTGCTACTGACAGCGCGGTAAGTTGAAAAGAGGCAAGGACAGCAAAAACCGACCAGCTCCTTGACCTTGCCTCATAACATGTAACAGCAAGTGAGCCGTCGGATTGCCTACTCCTACGTTACCCTTCGGTCTTTTGGGCGGCGCGGATCTTGTCTTTGGTGTCGCGGTCGTTGCCGCCTTCGCCGGTAGAGAGTGCGGCGATGAAGGCCTCCTGCGGCACCTCCACATGGCCGAGCATCTTCATGCGCTTCTTGCCGGCCTTCTGCTTTTCGAGCAACTTACGTTTACGAGTGATGTCGCCGCCGTAGCACTTGGCGAGCACGTCCTTGCGCAAGGCACGGATGTTCTCACGGGCGATGATACGCGCGCCGATGGCGGCCTGGATGGGGATCTCGAACTGCTGGCGCGGGATGAGCTTCTGGAGCTTCTTGGTCATCATCACACCGTAGCTATACGACTTGTCACGGTGCACGACGGCGCTGAACGCGTCGATCTTCTCGCCCTGAATCAAAATGTCCACCTTGACCAGGTCGGCGCTCTGCTCGCCGTCCTCCACGTAGTTGAGCGAGGCGTAGCCTTTGGTGCGGCTCTTGAGCTCGTCGAAGAAGTTGAAGACGATCTCCGCCAGCGGGATGCGGTAGTGCATCTGCACACGCTCGGGGCTTAAGTATTCCATCGTGCCCATTTCGCCGCGGTGCTCCTGGCACAGGTCCATCACCGCGCCGATGAAGTCCTTCGGTGTGATGATTTCGGCGGAGACCATCGGCTCCACAATCTCGCGAATCTTGCCGTCCGGGAACTCGCTTGGGTTTGTCACCTGATGCACCGTGCCGTCTTCGGCGGTGACGCGGTAGGTCACGTTCGGGGCGGTGGAAATCAGGTCCAAGCCAAACTCGCGCGAAAGCCGCTCCGAAACAATCTCCATATGCAGCAAACCGAGGAAGCCGCAACGGAATCCAAACCCGAGCGCCACCGAGGTTTCCGGCTCATAAATGAGCGCCGCATCGTTGAGTTTCAGCTTGTCAAGCGCGTCTCGCAAGTCCGGGAACTGTGCGTTGTCGACCGGGAACAGACCCGCATACACCATCGGCTGCGGGTCTTGATATCCAGGCAGCGGCTCAGCTGCCGGGTGCACTGCGGAAGTGACCGTGTCACCCACTTTGGACTGCGAGACATCCTTGGCACCGGTGATGATGTAGCCGACTTCACCTGCGCCGAGCGCCTTGGTCGGCGTCATATCCGGACTGATCACGCCGATTTCTATCGGGTCGTGCGTCATACCGACGCCCATCATGTGCACTTTTTCGCGGGAAGTCAGCTCGCCGTCTTCCATGCGGATGTAGGTGACGATGCCACGGTAGGAATCGTACACGGAGTCGAAAATCAGCGCGCGTGCCGGAGCTTCCGGATCACCATGAGGTGCCGGTATCTCCATCACGATGCGATCGAGCAACTCGGCAACCCCTTCCCCGGTTTTTCCGGAGACACGCAGCACATCACTCGGCTCGCACCCGATGAGGTTCGCGATTTCTTCGGCATGCTGATCGGGTTCGGCGCTCGGCAGGTCGATCTTGTTCAAGACCGGAATGATGGTTAGATCATGCTCGATAGCCATGTAAAGGTTGGACAGTGTCTGCGCTTCGATGCCTTGCGTGGCGTCCACCAGCAGCACCGCTCCCTCACAGGCCGCGAGCGCCCTGGAAACCTCATACGTGAAATCCACGTGGCCGGGGGTGTCGATCATGCCGAGGGTGTATTCGGTGCCGTCGAAGGTCCACGGCACGCGTACGGCCTGGGATTTTATGGTGATGCCGCGTTCCTGTTCGATGTCCATGCGGTCCAGGAACCGGTCGCGCATCTCACGTTCGGGAACGATGCCGGAGAGTTGGAGGATGCGGTCGGCTACGGTGGATTTGCCGTGGTCGATGTGTGCGATGATGCAGAAATTGCGAATCAACGACTGGTCGGTGTATCCCGGTTTGTTCTGTGCCTCTGCCAACTTGGCTCCGCTCCTCGTCCCGCTGCGCTATGTGCCGTCGCTTGTTGTCCTTGCCAACCTAGCAGCGCGCAGCCTTATCAACTGCATTCAGTCTAACCGACGCGGTGGAAACCCAAGAGCGGCGACACTCTGCGGCGTGCAGGAGCAACTGCTCTGCGCGCCCTTGCCGGCAATCACTGTTGGATGTGCTGCGCTGTGAACCATCTCGAAGCGCTGCATCGAATATTGCTTAATGCCCTTTGTGCTTGCGTCTGCGTTTCATCTGTTTAAGCTGGAACCGTTGTTCTTGCAGCAGTCTCTTGTCTTCTTTCGACCGTGCTTTGCGCCCCTGCTTCCGCTGCTCCTGTTGAAGTTTGAGCGCCTGCTGCGCCTTGGTGCCAATGCCGTCGGCGCGCACTGCCTTTTGGGCGTCCCTGCTGAGCCGTTTCGCGCCGCATTTTTTAGCTGGTTTCAGCTGAACCGGTACGGCTGGGCTGAATTCCAACTCATCGTAGTGGTGAAGTATGAAATCATATATTTCACGGTCTTTGGGTTCCGCGCCGAACGTCACTTTCGCGGCCGAAAGCTGTTCACCCTCGTTTCGCTCAAAGACCCCGACCCAAAACGGGTCCTCGAAATACACCGTCAGCGTTCCGCTTCGGCTTGCCATATTGTCCCTCCATGTTTGTGTTCCATGAAGAAGGGACAACCCGGAGGGGCAGGTTACTTACCTCTGGCGAGGCGGCCGGGCTACCTACCGGCTCTATCGGGCGAGCGCCCGAATTGCGTTTTTATCTTCACTTGAGCCATGCGGTTACTTTACTATCGCTGTTTCAAGTCGCTCACATCGCTCGCCTCGAGCATATCATGATTGGCTGTCCACTCACGGGCTGGCGTACACCGCTCACCATTGCGGGCCGACCGCTTGACCGTTTTCGCTTTCGCGCACACCGGTTCTGGGGCAGACTCATGTTTGCACCAAACGCAACGAATACGAAAGGGCGTGATAGCGATGGCGACATTGCTCCGGGCCAATCATCTCACCAAATTCTATGGCAGCCACCGGGCGGTGGGCGACATAACCCTCGGCATCGAGCGCGGCAGCCTCACCGCTGTCATCGGGCCGAATGGCGCCGGGAAATCCACCACCATCTCCATGCTCATCGGCATCTCCAAGCCCGACGGTGGCACCATAACCTACCCGGACTATGAACGCGCCCGGCAGCAAACCGGCACGGGGCGACCCACCATCGGTGTGGTCTTCCAGAACAGTGTGCTTGACCCGCAGCTCACGGTGCGCGAAAACCTGGCATGCCGCGCCCGACTCTACCAATCAATCACCGAACCGAAGGCACGGGTAGAGAAGCTCATCGAACTGGTGAGCCTTGAACCGTTCGCCGACCAGCGCTACAGCACGCTTTCCGGCGGCCAGCGGCGCAGCGTCGACATTGCCCGCGCGCTCATCAACGACCCCGATATCCTAGTGCTCGACGAGCCGACCACGGGCCTCGACATCACCACACGCCAAGCGCTGTGGGACTTGCTCAGCAGACTACGCGAGGAGGCACGGCTCTCCATCCTGCTCACCACGCACTACCTGGAGGAGGCCGAGCACGCCGAGCAGGTCTACGTCATCGACCACGGGCGGGTCATGGCTTCCGGATCAGCCGAACAGCTCATCGGTCAATACGCGCAATATCAGCTCTCGCTGGTTATCAAGCCCGGTGCGCAGAAGCAGGCAGATGCCGCAATAAACGCCACCCTCAATCAGCTGGTCGCGCCCGAACGAATCCAACGGAACGTATCCGAACCCACACTAGATCCCGCACCCATGCATACGGACACACTCTCACCTGTATCTGCACCTACAGCCGCGTCTACGACCTTGCCCAACCTCACCCACCGCAATCTGACCTTGCCGAACGCCGACCAGAGCCTGACGATGCTCACCGCGCTGCGGCCCTATCTTGCCGACTTTGAATGCCGCCCAGGCACCATGAACGACGTATTCCTCGCGCTGACGTGCGATCCTGACCGCTAACTGCATTCCGTGAGCACTTTAAGAGAGTTGTCTCGCTAACCAATTTGCAAAACGCTGAAACTCCGCTGTTTGGCAAATCCGAAACTCAGAATTTCCTTCCAAAAGTGTTCACGGAACGAAAGCGCCTCCAAAATTAAGCCTCTTATGACCAAAATTCACCGAAAGACATCAATATGCTCACCCTTGCTCGCCGAAACGTCACACTCTACCTACGCAACCGCACGGCCGCGTTCTTCTCGCTCATCAACGCGCTCATCGGGTTCGTGCTCTACCTGCTCTTTTTGAAGGACACCATGGCCTCCAACTGGACCGGCGGCAGCCAAGGCCTGAGTCAAGGCACCATCAACAATCTGCTCGACTCTTGGCTCATCGGCGGCATCCTCGCCTCCACGGCCGTCACCACAGCGCTGATTCTGGTCGCCCAGATGGTGCGCGACCGCGAGAACGGGCTCGACGTCGATTTCTTGATGGCACTGCACTCCCGCTGGCGCATCGCATGCGGCTATCTGCTCAGCTCCACCGTCATCACGTTCGCCATGCAACTGGTCGTGCTCGTCATCATCGGTGGTTACTTCACGCTCACCGACGGCATTACCCTGCCATGGCGAGATGTGCGAACGGATGTGCTGTTCCTCGCAGTCATGCTACTGGCCGCCGCGCTCAGCTCACTGCTGTGCTACGCCTTCAACGCGGGTATTCGAACCCAATCCGCCGCCTCGGGTCTCACCTCGTTCCTCGGCACGGCGGCAGGATTCCTCTCCTGCGTCTACTTCCCCATCGGTGTCATGCCGAAGGCAGCCCAGCATGTGGTCCAGTTCTGGCCCGGAGCCTATTGCGCCTCGCTCATGCGCCGACTGCTCATGCCCGATGCCGTCAGCGACGCGTTCTCAGGCACCCCGCACGCTTCCGACATGGAGCAGGCGTTCCGTGCCAAAATGGGCATCGGCTACAGTCTGCCCGGCATGAGCGGCGATGCGACGACCTCGGCCACGCAAGATTATGCCATCCATTGCGCGCTGACGTTCGCACTGGTGATGGTATGGATGTCGGTCAATGGCTGGGCGTTCATACTCACCAAGGAGCTTCCCCTGTTCCTGGGTGCCTTCGTCGGCATCTACGCGCTGGTCTGGATTATCAATATCGTCTACGCCAAGCTCACCGCCCGCAGTATGAACCAGCGCCTGCGCCAATAAAACTGACAAAACCGATAAACCTGCTCCCCTCGGCAAGTGGCTCGGGGCTACGCGCACGCTAGAATTAGGGATAAGCAGAAGGCAGGAGAGCATATGCAAGCCAGCATCGAAGACGTGGCCGAACAGGCGGGGGTGTCTATCACCACGGTTTCACGCGCGTTCCGGCATCCCGATCTCGTGGCTGCCGCAACTCGCGAACGCGTACTCAGCGCAGCCCGGAGCCTCGACTTCTCCATATCCCGCTCCGCTTCCCTGCTGCAGACCGGGCAGACGCATCGCGTGGCATTGCTCATTAACGACCGCTCATCCTCATGGTTCAACGCGCACGTGTATGAAGGACTGAGCGAAGTGTTGCAGCCGTTGGGGTACGACATGGTGTTCTATCAGGTGAGCAGCAGCGCACAACGGCGCAGCTTTTTCGAAGAGCTGCCGATACGGCGCAATGTAGACGCTGTGGTAGTGGCTTCGTTCGATATTGAGGGCCGCGAAGTGGAACGGCTCAAAACCATGCACGTGCCCGTGGCCGGCATCAATGCCATACCTCCCGCCGCCTTTGACGTGAGCGTCGGCATTGACGATGAGGAGGCGATGCGCCGGGTCGCCCGCCATCTGATTTCCTTGGGCCACCGTCGCATCGCCTTCCTCACGTTCCCCAACGAGAGCGAAGGTGCTAATGCGTTGCATTTCAGCGCCAGCCTGAGAGCCAAAGGATTCATAACAGAGTGCGAGCGGGCTGGAGTGGAGCCGAATATCATCACTGTACCGGAGGGTGAGGGAGCCATTGACTCAGCGCTCAACCAGCTGTTCGCTCTTGCCTCCATGCCTACAGCAATCTGCTGCGAACAAGATTCCTTGGCGGCTCCCCTGTTCAGCCGTTTGCAAGGGTTTGGCTACCGTGTGCCCGAAGACGTATCAATCACTGGTTTCGACGACATCGACATTGCTCGGCAGATCGGACTGACCACCGTGCGCCAGGACCCTGCGGCGATGGGCCGGCTCGTTGGCACCAGCTTGGCGCAGGCGATGGGCGAAGGCGAGCCAGCCAGCGACACCTCGACTCCGGCGGCCTTGCCAAGTACCTATGAGGCAACCATCATCTTCCGCAACTCCACCAAACCGCCCAAAAACCGCTAGCCACTAGGCAAAGCCTCACTGCCACCAACGCACCGAGGCACGAGCACAACACAGTATGGCAGCCCACTGACTCACAGCATTGCAGCGAGTCAGTACACCGCACGAACGCACGCTGATGTTGTCACACAGCGCAATAGAGCATGGCGCCCCAGTTGTAGCGCACTCATCACCGTCATGAAAACGCTTTCGTTCCGTAGTATTTCACATCGTCCCAGATAACCTCAAACCTCCCTCGTGTTGTTTGTTAAATCTGCTATGCTAGCGTTGTCATAAGAACGATGCTGCGACGTCACAATACAGCATCGCAACGCTCAGACCAAAGGAGGCAGCATGACCGACAACAACGCACGCAGCGACTGGTGGAAGCAAGCGGTCGTATACCAGATCTATCCACGCAGCTTCAAAGACGTAAACGGCGACGGCATCGGCGACATCGCCGGCATCACCGAGAAAATGGACTACCTCAAAGCCCTCGGCATCGATGCCGTATGGCTCTCCCCCTTCTACCCCTCAGCGCTCGCCGACGGCGGCTACGACGTGGACGACTACCGCAACGTCGATCCCCGCCTGGGCACCATGGACGATTTTGACGCCATGGTAGAAGCCGCGCACACCGCCGGCATCAAGGTGATCGTGGACATCGTCCCCAACCACACCTCCAACCGCCACGAACTCTTCAAGGAAGCGCTCTCCTCCCAGCCCGGCTCGGCCGCACGCGACCGCTACATCTTCCGCGACGGGCGCGGCGAGCACGGCGAGCTGCCTCCCAACGAATGGCGTTCCCTCTTCGGCGGCAGCGCTTGGGAACAGGTGCCGGACGGCCAGTGGTACTTCCACATCTTCGCCGCCGAACAGCCCGACCTGAACTGGAAGAACCCGGACGTGCACGAGGAATTCAAGAAGACCCTGCGCTTCTGGAGCGACCACGGCACCGACGGCTTCCGCATCGACGTGGCCCACGGACTGGCCAAGGATTTCGATTCCAAACCGCTTGAGGAGCTCGGCCGCGAATTCACCGTGGAAAACAACCAGCAGGGTGTGCTCGAAGGAGTGAACCCCATGTGGGACAGGCCGGAGGTGCACGAGATCTACAAAGAGTGGCGCCAAGTCTTCAACGAGTACAACCCGCCCCGCTTCGCTGTGGGCGAGTCTTGGGTGGTGCCCGAGCACCAGCATCTCTATGCCTCCCCTGACGAGCTGGGACAGGTGTTCAACTTCCAGCTTTCCAGCGCCGCATGGACCGTACAGGCCATGCGCAAGGCGATCGAGGACGGATTGGACTCGGCGGCGCACAGCGGCGGCTCCACGGCCACGTGGGTGATGAGCAACCATGACATGCCGCGCAACGCCACCCGCTACGGACTGCCGCAAGTACCAGCTCCCGATTCCCACCAGCTGGCCAAGGATTGGCTCATGCGTGACGGCACCACCTATCCCGAAGACCGCGCACTGGGCGCCAAGCGTGCACGCGCCGCCATCCTGATGGAAGCCGGCCTGCCCGGTTCCGTCTACATCTACCAGGGCGAAGAGCTCGGCCTGTACGAGGTGGCGGATATTCCGTGGGATCGCCTCGAAGACCCCACACCGTTCCGCACCCATCAGAACTTCACCGACAAGGGGCGCGACGGCTGCCGCGTACCGCTGCCGTGGACCGCCGACGATGTACCGCAAGCCGCTGACTGGAGCGAATCCTTCGGTACTGGCGCTTCCTTCGGGTTCTCCCCCGCAACCCGTGCTGACGGCACTGCCAGCGCAGACCCGCATCTGCCTCAGCCGCTCTGGTTCAAGGATTTCACAGCCAGCAGCGAAGCTGGAGACAGCACGTCGATGCTCACCCTGTACCGCCGAGCTTTGGTGTTGCGCGCTCAATTGCTCACCGCCACCGGCGACACCACGAGCTTTGAGTGGAAGGATATGGGAGACGATGTCATTGCCTACAGCCGTCCCACCGCCGATGATGCGAATCGTACATTCGTGAGCGTGACGAACTTCGGCGATCAACCAGTGCAGCTGCCGGACGGCGAAGTCGTCCTCACCTCCGGCGAGCTGGACGGCAACGGCCAGCTGGCACAGGACGAGACCGCTTGGCTGCTGGTCTGATCTGAGCGTCCAACGCAAACGGGCTTGTTCCGACACACAACAATCGTCGGAACAAGCCCGTCGCATATCTGTGCTCGCCCATCCAACGCAAGCCTCACAGCACGATGCTTTCACCCGCCCACTCCCCATCCCCAGCGTGATGCATTGCGCTACATGACGCAAATATCGACAGAAATAGCCTGTTTTTTGTCGATATTTGCGTCATATGTCCAAAAATGCGTCATAGCTGAGACGGGGCATACCATCGCTTGATTGATCGAGGTACGCCGGCACGGCTCAAGGCTGCGACCAATGGCTCTCGATCCATCATTTCGCTATAGGTACACCGTATGATCGCCGTAACATTCGGTTCTGCAAGCAGCGCGCGCTCACGCTGCTGCTCTTCCTGCACCACCCGCCGAATGCTGCTGTTCCCGGTCATCGCAGGATCGGTGTACTTCTGCATACCATCGAATTCAACAATGACCACACCGCCATCACTCAAAGAAAACTCGAAATCTGTTCTGAACACGCGTCCCGGACGGTAAGGATTACGGTGCACCACCTGCATGAGCGGCGACGGAAAGCCTTCCTCCAACAACGTGCCGCGACACAGCGACTCTCCTACACTCCCGCTATGTTCACTTGCATGAGCAACCAAAGGCACCAGTTTTGTTTTCCCTTGACGCATGCACGCCAACGTAGACTCTAACTGGCTGTGCATCACTTTGCCCAGACTCAACGCGGAGTCAAACATGCTCAGTGCGTCGCGAAACGGCATCATGCCGGCACAGGCAAACAGTGTGTCAGCAACGCTTGTCACCCGCACCCCCTGCACGGTATTGCAATCCTTTGATTCTGAGTGAATGTGCTGAAGCCGGCGGCCAGTCCCGCGTCTGGTTCGCCCCTGAGTCGCAATGTATATTGTCGACTCGTCATACCAATAAGACGGGCCTGCGATGCGATGTATGGCAGCGGCGCTCAATCCGGCGAATACCCAGTCCGGATGCACCAGACTGAGTGCACGTTCGACCCATAGCATCCTTTCGACGCGACTTAGCCGCTCCCATACGCACGCATCGGCATAAACGTTTGGATACGGCTTCACAAGAACGCCTTTATGCCAATAACGCGACAACTGTTTGTGCTCAGACCCATGGCGAGGCACGGCGCAACGATGGTTGCGATGGGCACGGCTGACGCAACTCGGCAATGATTCATGTTGATGCATGCCGCAACAATATCTGCATCGGAACCACCAGCGACCTTCATCACAGCAATGTGGTCGAACGCTTCGCGCTTTATGCCTACTGTGGATAACCGTGTCGCAGCACCGCACCCCATTGCTTCGCATCCTAGCCAGCCATTCTCCCGACTGACACATTTTTAGACATTGGCGCAAATATCGACAGAAAACAGGCTATTTTTGTCGATATTTGCGCCATATAGTGCAATTTGCCATCGCGCACGCGTCGAAGACGACCGCTGAGTCACGATATGTCACCGCATCACGCCGTACGCCGCCAGATGCACAGTGAACGCGGTGGCATGTGCACAGAGCAGATTTTAGCGGGGACAATGGCGGCAGCAGGGGCAGCGACCTTATCGGGGACGACCTCACCGGAACCGATTCCGCTATTGGCCTGATGAACACCCGGGCAACGGAAGCCGACGGAACGGGAACCAGTAGCATGATCGGCAGCAGAACGGCTACCGCTCGAACATACGCCGCTCTTGACGACGCCGTCCGCACGCAGCGCAACTGCAGAGTCGGCAAGTAGCTCCCAGCCCACGGCGGTGCTGCAACCGGCACATGCGCCTCCGTCGGCTTCCTCACAACGCCCCGCAGCCAACGGCAGACCAGCAGCATCACAGGCAATATCGAATTCGCAGGCATCCGCGCTCGCATTGGCGGCGACCAGCAGGGTTTCGTTCCCCTGTCCGACAGCGAAGGCGAGCGTACCGTCGCCGGCATGCAGCGGTGTGCGAGGAGCGTCGTACAGCGCAGGATATCGCTTGCGCAGTATGATGAGCCGGCGATACCACTGCACCAAAGGCGACAAACGTGCGGCTCGATTCCAATCAAGCCGGTTCAATTCGGCGCTGCGATCGAATGAATTGTCGCAGCCGAACTTGGTTCTGGCGAACTCCTCGCCAGAAAGCAGGAACGGCGTGCCAGGCGCGGTGAACACCAGTCCGGCAGCGATGGCATTGGCTGCCAGCATGTCGTGGACACTGGCATCGTCGGAAATTGCGGAGCCACGCGCCATACGCGCATCACCCTGATGCGGCAGCACTGTCTGTGCGCCGAAATCCGCCGTGGTGGGGTTCTCGCGCATCGTGAGGCACAGTTTGTCCCACAATGTCAGGTCGTCGTGGGCGGAAACGTAGTGAATTTGCCTCCCTGCATCCCCCGGTTCCGTCAATATCTTCAGCAGCCGCCTGGCTGTATTCGAATCGTCGGCATCCGCGCCGCCTGACCCTGCGTTGACGAAGCCATGCGAGCGCTCGTCCATCACACTGCCTTTAATGCAGTCGCGCAAGTCGTCGCAGAACCATCCGATGCCGTCATCCAGCGATTTCAACCCTGTCCCCCAGGCCAGCGTTGCCGGTACATCACGCGTATCTTTTTCGTTGGCTACCCACGGTTCGCCGTACATGAGCACGTCGTTGCCGCCGGGCAACCGGTTGATGGCGCGGCGCGCCTCGTTCATGGTCTGCACGTCGATCAATCCCATCAGATCGAAGCGGAAACCGTCCACGTGGTATTCACTCACCCAGTATTGCAGTGATTCGACGATGAAACGTCGGAACATGGGGTGTTCGCTGGCCATGTCGTTGGTACAGCCCGAACCGTCTCTCAGCGTTCCCGACGCTGTGCGACGGCAGAAATACCCTGGCGCTATGCGTTCGAAGGAGTTGTCCGGCGTGTACATGTGGTTATAGACCACGTCCATGATGACGCGGAAACCAGATTGATGCAACGCTTGAATCATCGCTTTGCATTCGCGGATTCGACAGGCGCCGTCGTCGGGATCGCTGCTGTAGGAGCCTTCCGGCACATCATAGGCCACGGGGTCATATCCCCAGTTGTATCCGCCCGGCTTGGTTTCATCCACTGAACCGTAGTCGTAGAAGGGCATGATCTGGATATGCGTCACCCCAAGGTATGTGAGGTAGTCTATGCCGGTTGGGAACGCTCCGGCTCCGTCCACGCTGGTTCCCATATCGCAAAAGGCTGCGTATTTGCCACGATGCTCGGCGGGGACACCGCTGTGAACGTCGTTGCTGAAATCGCCGATATGAGTCTCCCACACGACTGTGCTGTGCTGTGCGATCCGTGGCGAGCGGTCGTGGCTCCACCCCTGCGGATCGGTGCGGGCAAGATCGACCACCATGCTGCACACGCCGTTGGCGCCACTCGCCTTGGCCCATGGGTCTGGGCTGGTGGTGCTCGAACCGTCGGGAAAGTCCAGCTCGTAGTCGTAGTAGGTACCGTCCAACCGTTGCGCAACCGTGGCATTCCACGATCCTCTTTCTCCCGGCTCAAGGTCGAATGTCGCCCAAGCAGCTCCTCCCCGACCGGTGGCATACAGGCGAAGCCGCACCGCCGAGGCCGTGGGGGCCCAGAGCGTGAACTGTGTGGAACCGTCGGTACAGCGGGCACCAAGTGGACCCGAATAATAAGGGTACGCACAATCGAAATCTGCGGGGGCGTGCGTCGGTGAGACTGGCATGAATATCCTTTCCCGGTCGTGGCTGATGGCGGAGAATCCGACGGCGAAGACCTGCCGTCACAGGCATGCGGCAAGACAAAGCCCCACCATCCCATGGGATTGAGGTGGCGGGGCGATGCAGCACCATCAAACGGAACGAGTCAGCCCTTCGTGGACCCGTCGGTAACGGACTCCTGATAGAAGTTCTGCATGATGATGAACAGGATGGCGATCGGAATCGAGACGCAGACGGCACCTGCGGCGAAGCGCGCGTACCACTGGTTGATGTACTCCTTCTGCAGCATCTGCCACAGACCAAGCGCCACAGTGTAGTTGTCCTGCGTGCGGGCGATGGCCTTGACCATCACGAAGTCAAGCCACGGCGACAGGAAGCTAGAGATGGTCTGGTAGACGATCATCGGCTTGCACAGCGGGATGATGATCTTGGTGAACACCTGCCACTTGGTGGCTCCGTCAAGGTAGGCGGCCTCGTCAAGCGATTTGGGGATGGTGTCCATATACCCCTTCATCACGTAGAAACCGGCACCGGCTCCGGCCGAGTAGACCAGAATCAGCGCCACCAGCACGAACTTGCCTTGCGTCAGGCCGAACGTCTTCAAGATGAAGTAGATGGCAATGACCGACATGATGCCGGGGAACATGCCGAGCACCAGGTTGATGTTCATGAACGCCTTGCGTCCGCCGAAACGCAGACGGGACATGCAGAACGCTACCGAGAGCAGCAGGAACAGCGATATCACGCATGAGCAGCATGCGATGAAGAACGTGTTGAGGAACATGCGGGGGAAGTTCAGCACGTCGGTCTGCGTAAACAGCTGTTTGAAGTTGTCAAGCGTGTACTGACGTGGGAAGAACGTGTTCTGATATGGCGATGGGTCCTTGTTGAAGGCCTCGAGGAACACCCAGACGATGGGCAACAGCCAGATGACCGCCAGGATGGCCAGAAACAGGTGTGTAAACACGTCGCCTAGGATTCGGCGTTTGCGCTGGTCCTGCCAGAACGGCGTTTTGGTACGCGCTTTGGCTTGGACGGCGGACGTGTTATGTTCGGCATGCTGAGAGGTTTGAACCTCGTTGCGTTCGGTGGCGCCTGTGGTGGCGCGAGTTGAGCTAGGCATTGAACGCCTCCTCGTTCTTGTACGATGCGGAGCTGCGATAGGTGAGCAGCGAGATCGTGGCGAGCACGATAAACGTCAGGATGCCGATTACCGCACCAAGGTTGTATTGGGATTTATCGACCGTAAGCTTGTAGAGCCAGGTGATGAGCAGGTCGGTCTTGCCAGCGGACTGGCCGACCGGTGTGGGGCCGCCGGCGGTAAGCAGGTAGATGATGTTGAAGTTGTTGATGTTGCCGGTGAAGGTGGTGATGAGGTACGGGGTCATCACGAAGAAGATGTAGGGTATGGTGACGTTGCGGAAACGCTGCCACCAGTTGGCTCCATCGAGCATGGCCGCCTCATACTGGTCGGCCGGAATGTTCTGCAGGATGCCGGTGATCTGCATGATCGTATAAGGAATGCCGACCCACAGATTCACGATGATGACCGTGACCCTGGCCCAGGTGGCATCCGAAAGGAATGGCAGCGGGCCGCTGGTGACACCCCAGTTCATGAGCAGACGGTTGATGGCGCCGTCCTGCTGGAGCATGGTGTTCATGACCAGCAGCGAGACGAACTGCGGCACGGCCACCGACATGGAGAAGCATGCGCGCCAGAAGCCTTTGAACCGCGTGGTCTTGCGGTTGATAATCATGGCTAGGAACATGCCAAGGAAGAAGTTGAGGAATGTGGCGAAGAATGCCCAGACCAGCGACCAGCCCAGCACCGAAAGGAACATGTTCAGGTTGATGTCGTGGCTGGAGGTGGACGAGCTGAACAGGCGGCCGAAGTTCTGCAATCCGACCCAGCTGAACAGCACAGTATGGTTCTTGTCATAGCTGGTGAACGCCATCGAGATCATGAACACCAGCGGCAGCACGGTGAAGACGATGATGCCGAGCGTGGGAAGTGTCATCAGCCCCACCGCAGCATTGGAGTCGGCGAGCGAACGCACGTCCTGACGGAAGGTGAGCGGCACGGAACCGTCCTCCAGTGTCGCCTGAGCCTTGTACGCGCTACGTGCGGAAAGCACCGACAGCAGCACAAGGGCAACGACAGCGAACACCGCCATGACGCCGTACAGCAGAATCTGCACGGAGTTGTCGCCGGCCTGATACACCCAGAAGCCGTCGACCTTCACTTTGGTCTGCGTGGCGGTGCCGAGCGTGCCGAATTTGGACAGGTACTTCACGCCGCTGGTGGCCAGATAGGCGATGATGCCGACCTCGCACAGCAGGAACAGCACGCCTTTGGCGAACTGCCGGCGCACCAGGTTGCCCAAGCCGAATATCAGGAACGAACCCCGGGTCACTATATCACCCCTGCTCCAGGCATTCCTGGCGGAATATGGCGACGGTGTCAACCCGTCGGAATTCACGCGCACCGTGGCGCGTTTGCTACGCTTGTCATGGTTCGCCGGCCGACGTCGCCGCGTCGGGGCTGCCGATACTTCACTCATAACCGTTTCCTTCACCTTAAGCGCTCCGGCCGCCGGGAGCATCACACTCACCGGCGGCCGGAAGATGCTCGGTACTACTTCTTGTAGGCCGCGGCCCAATCAGCGGTCTTCTGTGCCGCGTTGTCGACGGTGACCTCCTTGTTGGTCAACGCCTTGCCGAAGTTGTCGCACGGATCCCAGAAGTCGCCCATCGCCGGCAATGTGGACTGCACACGCGCCACACTGGAGATGGTGTCCATCTGCGCCTGGGCGGCGGGATCTCCCGTGACGCTCGAAGCCAGTGACTTGTCGGAAGGCACTACGGAACGCATCTCATAATGCTTCTTCTGTGCCTGCGTGGAGCCGAGGAAGGCGGCGAACTGCGAGGCGACCTTAGGGCTCTTGGAGTTCGGGTTGTACCCTACTGCCTTGGAGCCGGCGAAGGGCGCAATGGGATAGGTTCCGGAGTCGGTGGTAAAGGTAGGCGGCACCGCGGCGGCGTAATTGTCGCCCAGAGCCTGCTTGGCGTTGTCTGCATCCCAGGTTCCCGAGAAGAACACGTCCGCAGTACCGTCCTTGAGCGCCGAAAGACCGGCGCCGTTGTTGTCAAGCACGAAATTGGGGTTGTTGACCAGTTTCGCCAAATAAGTGGAGACATCGGCAGCATGGTCGCCCAAGTTGATGCCGTCGCTCTTCTGGTCGCCGTCCTTGCCGAATACGTTGGCGCCGGCGCCGAGATAGAATCCGGGCAGGTACCACGAGTTGCCGAGATCGAAGCTCACTTTGCCCTTGGAGAGCATGGTGTCGAGCGACTTGATGTCGTCGGCGGAGAACTTGGACTTGTTGTAGTACATGAACCAGGTGTTGCCGGTGTAAGGAACGCCGTAGATCTTGCCATCCTCGCCGGTAACGGACTTGATCATCGATTCGTCATCCTGCTTCTTGACCTGCGCCGCGGCGTCGTCGCTCAGTTCGCCGATGGCCTGGGCTTGGACGAGCAGACCGAGCTGATCGTTGGCAAAGAGGTATACGTCAGCAGCCGCGGACGGGTCCTGCTTGACGGTGGTGGCGGCATCGCCTTCGGCGACCACGGAGTTCTTCCATGTGATCTTGTAGTCGGGATGAGCCTTCTCGAACTCACGTTCCATAGTAGGCAGCCAGGAATCTGATTTTGCCTGATCTTCAGACGAGCTCCATACTGTGAGATTCACGTTCTTGTCGTCGCCGGAAGCACTGGAGTCGGAACCCGAGCCGCATGCAGCGACTCCCATGGTCAGCGCCAAGGCAAGGCCCGCGCCCATAATCCGCTTTACGTTAGTCATCTTTGACCTCCTCAATATCTGAGTTCTCTTCTTATATGGCAGGCAAATCCCCAGCTCGTGCGCCACACGCTGCACAGCATCTGCGCGGTACAGCACCGTAACTGTCGTTGTCTAAGTCAGCAGTGTACACGGTTTTGCAAACGTATGCAAATTCATATGACATCTGACGCCACAAACAAAAGAATTCCTTCTCTCCCATACCCTTCTCTTCGCCGCTATACGCCATATTTCGCCTTTTGCGGGATACAGAACACGCGCATCATAGCGTACAGAAAACACCGGTCTGCTAGCGTTTGCATAATCCTGTAGTATGTAGACTGGCAACAACGCCACCAGATACAGGCCACACCGGTTCGACGACGAACACCACAACACCGGAGTTAAGGAACGACGATGAGCGAAACCTCACAGAAACAGCGACAGCAGGCGCAGCAGCCACAACAGCAGACACCGACACCTCAGGCAACACCTCAACCACAACCGGACCCGCATCGCAACCGAGAACACACGCTGCCGCCTCGCCCGAAGTGGCTGGAAGAAGCCAGATTCTACGAGATATATCCGCAGAGCTTTGCCGACAGCAATGGTGACGGCATCGGCGACATCCCAGGCATTTGCTCAAAACTCGATTACATCAAAGACTTGGGATGCAACGCACTGTGGATCAACCCGTGCTTCGACTCTCCCTTCAAAGATGCCGGATACGATGTGCTTGATTACCGCAAGGTAGCCCCCCGCTACGGCACCAACGACGATTTGGTGCGACTGTTTGCCATGGCTCACGAACGCGGCATGCACGTGCTGCTTGACCTGGTGCCAGGCCACACCAGCGAAGAGCATGAATGGTTCCAGCAGAGCCGCAGACCGGAACACAACGAATACTCAGACCGTTATATTTGGACCGGCAGCGCGATGGAAGGCTACTCCATGCCGTTCATCGGAGGCGAAAGCGAGCGCGACGGCGCCTATATTCTCAACTTCTTCAAATGCCAGCCAGCGCTGAACTATGGATTTGCCCATCTAGACAAGCCTTGGCAGACGCCTCCGGACTCCCCTGCAGCATTAAGCACCCAGCAGGCCATGATTGACGTCATGGAATATTGGCTCGCCCTGGGCTGCGACGGGTTCCGGGTCGACATGGCCAACTCGCTGGTCAAGAACGACGGCGACGACAAGCCGGAAACGATCAAGGCCTGGCAGCGCATGTTCACCACGGTCAAGAACGATTACCCGAACTCCGCTTTCGTTTCGGAATGGGGCGTACCCGAGCAGGCACTGCAGGCTGGGTTCGACATGGATTTCTACCTGGACTGGCGTTGGGACGGCAATCCCAACGGCTACGCCATGATGGCGCGCGACACCGACGACCCGTTAAGCCGGCAGGGCGACGCCAGCTACTTCAATGCCGACAGCGGTCAAAGCGCCACACGATTCCTCAATGAATACTTGCCACGGCTTGAGGATGCGCAACAGCTCGGCGGTTACTTCAGCCTCATCACCTGCAACCACGACACCCCCCGACTGGCGCCCCGTCTGAGCGAGCGCGAGCGCAAGGTGGCCTACGGCATGCTGCTCACCTTGCCCGGCGTACCGTTTGTATATTACGGCGACGAGCTGGGCATGAGCTACCGCAAGCTGCACACCAAAGAGGGCGGGTTCTCGCGCACCGGCAGTCGTACCCCCATGCAGTGGGATCATAGCGCCAACCTCGGCTTCTCCACGGCGCCTGCCAGCCAACTGTACTTGCCGGTGGAAGATGAACGAACCACTGCAACGGTAGCCGATCAGAGCGGCGAGAGCGATTCCATGCTGAATTGGGTGAAATCGCTGCTGCACCTACGCGATACCGTGCGCGCGCTTGATGCCGGCGCGCAGTTGCAGGTCTTGGCCGCGGCAAGCGAGGGGCGTTCCTTGGTATACGAGCGCTTCTCAGATCATGCTACCGACGATGACCGGCGGGTGCTCGTGGCACTCAACCCGGGCACTCGCGAAGAGCAGGTGAAGCTACCGGAGAACGTCCGTATGCATGCGGCTGTCCGAGCCGCGACCGCCCTCGGAACGGTGCAGCCTCTGGACGACGCATTGCTGATCGGACCGCAGAGCTTCGCGGTGTTTATCATGTAGGCTGAGCGTCGCACAGGAAACTCGTCTCGGAGGTTATCTACTTGGATACAAAAGTGACCGCCACCGGCGACGATATGATACGAACGTCACCAGCCACAAGGAGAGACAATGAGCAGGAACACCAGCAGACAACGTAGCGCAGACGGCACCGGTATACGCCGGGCACGGCGGCGCGGTCTCTCCGACTTTCGTATCAAGATAATCGCAACCGCACTGCTGGCTGTCGGCACTCTCGGCACCACCATGATTCCGGCATTGGCCGGCACCGCTGGTTCAGGGGCCGCGTTGCGATCCGATGCAAGCCAAATGACCATGACCGGGCTCACGCTCACCGTGGTGAGCGAAAGTCTGCTATGGGCAGCCGCTCCCCTGTATTCCTGGCTGTTGGTTCAGGGACTTCGTCATACCCGCAACCTAGGTCGATACATGGCAAGCCTGCTGGTCTTGGCCCTGCTCGCCGAAGTGCCTTACGACCTCACCACCACCGGCACGAGCGTGGACTGGAGTTCGCAGAACCCGACGTTCGCTCTCTTGGTAAGCCTGGTTGTGCTGGCGGCCATCCGTTGGGCGAGATCGCTGCCGGCCAGTCAGAGGCGACTCGTGCAGGTGCTGGTGACGGCGGCCGGATTTGCCTGGATGCTGATATGCCGGGTGGGTGTGCGTCAGCAGTTCATCAACCTCGGTGTGCTCACTTTGGCATGCTGTCTTATCTTCTATCTGTGCCGCACCGAAACCGTCATGATGTTCGGTGCCGGCTTGTTGGGCGCCCTGTTTGGCGTCACTCCGGCTTTTGGCGTGGTGGCACTGCATTGGCGTAACGAGGAGCTGGGATACGACCGGAAGCACAGCTTCGTCAAATACGCGTTTTATGCCTCATACCCTCTCATACTGCTGGTATGTGCGATAACAGTGATGTAGTACATGGACGGCTTATGCCCACTGCCGTTCAACCGCGATCGAAGGTGGCGTCAGTGCCTCGCAGCACCAGTTGCGGTCGAACCGTACGGAACGGTTCGACCAGACTGTTGCCGGCAATGAGGTCGAGCGCCTGTTTGGCTGCCCACTGCCCCATCTCCTTGGGATCCTGTCGCATAGTGGTCAGGTCGACAGTATCGGCGTTAGGACTGTCATCAAAGCCGATAATCGAGTAATCCTGCGGGCTGATATGCCCGTACTTGCGCAGTTTCAGCAGCACCGGTATGGCCATCATATCGGTCTGGCAGCAGATGGCGTCAGGAAAATGCGACAGCCCAAGCAGGGCCGCCAAGGCCGAGTCGGCAAAATCGCGCCCACGTGGCACCTCAAGCACCTCCCATTGCAAATCCCGTTCCGAGGCCGCCTCGCACGCCTTTACGAACCCGCTCGTGCGCTTGTCGATACTGGAATTGATGGAATTGCTTTGCGAACACACATAGACGATATGGCGGTGCCCGAGATTGATGAGATGCTGTGCCGCCGTATACATGCCCTGCTCATCATCAATGCTCACCGCCGCGTCGAACCCTTTGACGCTGGGGGTGTTGATACCCACAATCGGCACATGGATACGCTCGAGTCTTTCCACCTCATGGCGCGCCACCGCGAACGAAGCCACGAATACCGCATCCACATTGCGTCTGACCGGTAGGTTATCAAAAAAATCACGTCGGTTTTCCGCAGTGTCAACGTGCTGAAACAGCGAGATGTCGTAGCCGGCAGGATGCATCACCGATTCGATTCCGGCAAACACCTGCGTATTGAACCAGCTGGTAATCTCCTCGTTCATCAGCATGGCCACACGGTAGGTTTGGCCCGACTTGAGCGTTGTGGCGGAACGGGATATGTTGAAATCCAGACTGTCAGCGGTCTCCAACACCTTTTGCCGCGTCTTGTCCGACACCAGGTCCGGGCGTGTGAATGCGCGCGAAACCGTCGAAATAGAAACCCCCGCAGCCTTGGCTACATCTCTGATCCCTGCATTCGTCATACGTGTTCCTTCCTCACAGACAGCGCCATCGTTACCCTACTGTGCTCCAACCTACTGCATACGTTCGCAAAAGGGAAGCTCACGGCGTTCCTGCTCTCAGCAAGCACCCTATCTAACTTGATTTCCATCCAAAACCTGAGTTCCGCTCGTCATCCAGCAAAACACTGGTATCATGAGAACAACTCCGCTCTGCAATGCAGCAGCACGAAGCCATGTACCGTGACTCAACGCCGTGGTACGGCACAAGAAAGGAACAAAGATGTCTGAACGTCTAACAGGAAAAGTAGCCATTGTCACCGGCGGCGCGGATGGTATGGGCGCCGCACACGCACGTCTCTTCGTTGAGGAGGGCGCCAAGGTGGTACTCACCGACATCCAAGAAGAGAAAGGGCAGCAACTGGCCGAGGAGCTTGGCCCCAACGCCCTGTTCGTCAAGCATGACGTCACCAGCGAGGAAGACTGGGCGCACGTCGTCGAAGAGAGCGAACGTGCCTTCGGTCCGGTCACCGTACTGGTCAACAACGCCGGCATGAGCTACAGCAGCAAGTCCGAGGAAATGAACGATGCCCAATGGCAGAAGGTCGTGGCGCTTAACGAATCCTCGGTCTTCTACGGCATCAAGCATGTCATTCCATCCATGCGCAAGGCCGGCCAGGGATCCATCGTCAACATCTCCTCGGTTTCCGGCTTTGTCGGGCAAGCCGGCGGCCTGGCTTACAACGCCACAAAATTCGCGGTTCGCGGCATGACCAAGAGCGCCGCACTTGAGTATGCCAGCGACCATATTCGTGTCAATTCCATTCACCCCGGCGTGATCCGCACCCACATGATCGACGAAATCATGGCTCGCGGAGGTGAAGGCAAACGCGTCACGGAAGAGATGGTTGGCCAAATACCTTTGAAGCGTATGGCCGAGCCCAAGGAAGTCTCCTACGCAGTGCTGTTCCTCGCTTCCGACGAAGCAAGCTATATTACTGGCACAGAGCTTCTGGTGGATGGCGGCACCACCGCTGTGTGACTTGGCGTAAGCCCATGAAACCGTTCGGCGCGGGGACATGGTATATTAAACCTTGTATGTCCTTAAAGTCGTAACCGTTGTTTGGAGTAGATGTGGCAAACATTAAGTCGCAGAAGAAGCGCGTCATCACCAATGAGAAGGCGCACAAGCGCAACGTGGCAGTGAAGTCCGGTCTCAAGACCGCGATTCGCAAGACCCGCGAGGCCGTCGAGACCGGAGACAAGGCTGCAGCACAGGCTGCGTTCAAAGTCGCCGGACAGAAGCTCGACAAGGCCGCCGGTGCCGGTGTGATTCACAAGAATCAGGCCGCGAACCGCAAGTCGAGCCTGGCGCTCGCCGTCAACGCGCTGTAAAGCTGAGCCCTTTCGGGCCGGTGTTTAAGGTGGGGTTGCAATCGCAAGGTTGCATCCCCACCTTTTCTTTTGTCTCATCCCAAGTCCGCCAACGTGCACACCCAACGTGTACCGTCGAGTTTCAGCACCAGCGTAACCCAATATTCAGCGCGACTGATGCGCAGACGTACCGCGATCTCGAACGTGGTCGGACTGATCATCATGCCGTTGACCAGCGTCGGCATTACCGGCAGGTAGCTCAGTTCGTTGCGTTGTTCGGGATGGTTGTTGAGGTGGTTGGCCACCAGCCATGCCATAGTCTCCAGCTTGCTGATGCACGTGCCGGTCAGCTGCCGGTTGAGTGTACGCCCAGGCACACGCTGGCGCACCACATCCACCACGGTGCAGGCTACCCTGCACGCGTGCATGGCAAAACGGTCGCACTGATCTGGATCAATCAACGCCTGGAAACAATAGGCGAAGTGGTATGGTATCGGAGCCGAGGAAAGCTCTACTTGAATATACCCGTCGCACTGCGGCAACCCATTGCGCTGCTGTGAAACCACTGAAGACGCGGCAGCAGAGCCAAGCGAAACTCCCATGGGCGGCTGTGCCACGCCACCATCTGTGAGCGCAAGGACGTCACGGCAGCCCTCATCCGCCTTGCTGGTGCCTGCTGTTCCTGTCATGCGCTACTCCCCGGTCGTGCCGCCTTTGCAGGTGGTATGCCCGGCGCAACACGAGCGCCGGGATTTCATCACACCAGATGGGAGCACGATAAGCAACGTGACATGGAAAATTTCAATGCTTATTTTCGCATGTGCTTATCGGATGCCCGCACCAATTACGTCAACCTCGCACTTCTGGAAGCTTTTTACATCCAAATAGCCCGTTGTGGCCATGGTGCGGCGCAGCGCTCCGATAAAGTTGGCCGTCCCGTCCGCATTATGACTGGGACCATAGAGTATCTGCTCGAGCGGTGCCACCGTGCCCACGTCGGTACGGAAACCGCGTGGCAACGTAGGATGACGAGCCTCGGCACCCCAATGCATGCCCTGCCCAGGAGCCTCAGTGGCACGCGCCAAGGGAACGCCAAGCATCACCGCGTCCGCACCAAGAGCAAGAGCCTTGATGAAGCTGCCCGATGTTCCCATGCCGCCGTCGGCAATGAGCTGCACGTAACGGCCGCCGGACTCGTCCATGTAGTCACGCCGCGCTTCGGCCACATCGGCGATGGCGGTAGCCAACGGAGCCTGCACGCCCAATGTGTCGTTCGTGGAAGAGACCGCTCCCCCTCCAAAGCCGACCAGCACACCCGCAGCACCGGTACGCATCAAATGCAGGGCCGCAGCATAGCTCGCCGCACCGCCAACAATGACCGGCACATCGAGGTCGTAGATGAACTGTTTGAGGTTCAACGGCTCATGGTCGTACGACACATGTTCAGCCGAAACCGCGGTGCCACGAATCACAAACAGATCCACACCGGACCGCACCACGGTCTTATAGAACTCCTGGGTATGCTGCGGAGACAACGCTCCGGCCACCGTGACACCAGCCGCACGAATCTCCTGCAAACGCGCCTCGATGAGTTCAGGTTTGATCGGTTCCGCATAAATCTCCTGCATGCGCGCAACCGCCTGATCGCGATCCAAACGCACGATCTCATCCAGCAACGGCTGCGGATCCTCATACCGGGTCCACAAGCCTTCCAGATCAAGCACACCAAGAGCGCCGAGCTCACCCATGGCAATAGCGGTCTGAGGACTGGTGACCGAATCCATGGGAGCTGCCAGCACCGGCACATCGAACTCATATGCATCGATTTGCCAAGCCGTCGAGACCGCCTGTGGGTCTCTTGTCCTACGCGAAGGCACGATGGCGATGTCGTCGAGGGAATAAGCGCGACGGCTCTTTTTGCCGAGGCCGATTTCAATTGCTTCACTCATGCTTGCAAGAGTAGTGCTCAGGCGTGACGAAAACGGCGGAAAATGAGGCTGCACAAACCGGCTATATTCCCCTCGAGATAGAATCAGGCTGATTCCAGTACGAGGTCGGAGGAAACAGGGATGACAGTACCAAGCTCACGCTCCCGCCGCCGGGTATCCACCTTGCTCATGGCCTGTGTCATGGTGGCTACTCTGGCGGCCTGCGGACAAAGTCCCACCGTGAACGCCGCAGAAACCCCAAACGTAGACGCTGCATCTGCCAGCAACGCACAAGCTGCCGTGTTCATCCCCTCCGACAGCATTACCATCTCCCAGCACACCCCTTTGAACAAGTGGACGGCTTTCGCCCCCCGGTTGGTCTCTGCGCTACGTAAAGCAGGTCTGGCCAAAGACGCCATCGTACAGAAGACCTCACCGTCGCAAGCCAAGCAGAACGACGACCTGGAAGATTATGTGGAACATCATCTTGTCGGCGAGGCTGCAGCCCGCCGCACCACCTTGTTTGTGGCGCCGGCTCAGGCACAGTCCCAAAGTGCTACGGTGCGCCAATACGGCGACTATGTGAGCAATGCACAGTCAACACTCCCAACCGCGTCAAGCAGCGGCGAGGGCAGCACAACACAACAGGAACCGTCTCAAGCCGATACCGCAACGAAACGGCAACACGAAGAGCAAAGACTGGCTCAGACGCTTGGAAAAGCGCACAAAGCAGGAGCACATGTCACACTCATCGCTTCACAGGTTGCCGATTTCACGCCTGATGCCTATGTGAGCCTG
Source organism: Bifidobacterium sp. ESL1130 (assembly GCF_058507935.1). NCBI lineage: Bacteria > Bacillati > Actinomycetota > Actinomycetes > Bifidobacteriales > Bifidobacteriaceae > Bifidobacterium > Bifidobacterium sp. ESL1130. Next base: position 1,232,819 of record NZ_CP196379.1, read on the forward strand.
TCCACGCCCGAGGAGATTGGCGCGCTGCAGGCCAGTCAGCTGGTCAGCAAGCTGGCATTGGACAACACCACAGCAAACCATCCCAAAGCCATCGAGGTGCTGTTGCCGGCGGATGCGGGCGACCAGAAAAGTGCGTCGGATGACGCCAAGTCCTCTGATAAATCATCAGACAAATCCTCCTCTGCTCAGTCACAAGATGCCAGCAAGTCGTCTTCTGCAGCCTCAGACTCGTTTAACAAAGCCGCATTCAGCGGTATCTGGTCGGTATTGGCGCCGTATTTCCAGTCAGGTCGCGCCTACAGCCCCTCTGGCCTAATCACCGCGTCCAGCACGAACGACGACTGGAAGTCGCTGACCTTTGAGGCGCGCAAGTCCTCGCAGATTCGCGAGGCGTTGAGATCGCGTCTGCAGTCCGGCTCCACCGGCGACCGCGCCTCATCCCCCGCACACATCGACGGCATCATCGCAACGAACGATTTAACGAGCGATGCGGTGACCGCCGAATTGCAGTCGTTGAAATACCATGGCAGTTCAGCCGACATTAATCCAGACATCACCATCCCTAACATTGTGGGCAGCATCACCGGCAAGCGCACCTTGACCAAGCAAGCCGTCCCCAAACCCCAAGATGCCGGTGTCGCAGGTGCTCCTGCCGACGGCGAAGCGGGCGATGCCAAAGGAACGAACGGCAATACCACCGCACCTTCCACTCAACCCAACGAGAGCGGCGACCTGACGTGGCCTATCGTCACTGGGTACGGTTCATCGATCAGCATCATCCCCAACATTGTGGACGGCAAGCAGTGGGCCACAGGGATGGAGGACATCACCGGCATTACCAGCGACATGGCCGCATTGGCGTTGGCGTTCAGCGACCGTACTCCGCTCGATCAGGTTCCCTCCACCAGTATGCAGCAGGTCGGCCAATCCACCGTTCCTGTGCTTCATAGAGGCCTCGTCGCAGTGAGCGCCGGTAATCTCAAACACGAGCTCATCGATCCCGGGTACATCACCATGGCCGATGCCGGACTGTGAGTTACCCATCGTCTGCCGGTTTCAGCACGATTTTTCGGTTGGATACCAACCTCTCCGGATCGTAATATTGCCGTTCCTCACGTCTGACACCCCAATGTACGCATGAGGCTTGGCAATGGTCGGACCCTCCGCTCACCACAGCGAACGGCATGCGCTTGCGCACACTCGCACCCACATGCAACTCGCTGGCAGCTGGCTCAAAAGTCAGTGTGAAGGCGGATGACTGTAGACTGACCACGCTTTTACCAGCCACTTCCCCGTTGAAGCTGACGATACCGTCGTCTGGCGCAAGCAGCGTCGTGCCCGGCAGCGCTTCGAGGTCGAGACCTCGATGCCCGGCACTCCACTCCTGCTCAGGAGCTTCAAAATGTCGCATCACTTGGTGGGGTTCCACAGGCCATGCCATCACAGCCGTGCAGGAAGCCTGCGCATGGTCATACGCCTTCCCACGCACTCTTGGCTGGCTTATGGCAAATATATCTCCAGATGAAGGAAACTCCTTGCCGCCGGTACGCCCACTCACGGGCGTCACGGAAGCCACACCGCACCGGATTTGCCGCACGCGACTCGTATGGACAACAGCCTGCGTCATTCCGATTCCTTGAGGTATCAGAGTCGTAACGCACAGTGACAACACGACCGCCATAAACACTATTGCCATATAGCTGGCGCGCGTACGCTGTTGCCATATCTCCTCACGCCAACTGAGCAGTCTGCGTATCCGTCCTGCCCGTTCCCGATATTCCCTCCGTTTACTGTTCATCGCGCTTCTCCTGCCTGTGTGAGCTTCCATGCCCATCAGTATGCAGGAGATGAAGGTGCAACTGTGCCGTTTTGAACCAATGTGGACGAATGGTCTGCAATAATTTCATGTTCTGCGTGTCGTGGTATTGAACACGCGGCAAACAACGCTTCTGACAGTGCGTATCATATTGTTACCGTTATTGGCCGCACAATCCTCTCACCACCATTTTGCCGAACGCCTGACGCCCACCATCAGCCCCCGGTGTCAGGTGGATGCCATCGTCGTAGAAGTATTCCGGATGATTCTCACTAACGGCATACCAGTCCAGTACACCGACATTGCGGTGCCGGGAAGCCACGGAGACAAGCAACTCATTGTTGTCGTCTTGCCAGGCCACCGGGCCACGCACCGTAGTGAAGTACAACGGCTGACCATGCACCGCAGAGATCAGGTTTTCCACCTGTTCTCGGTTCGCGATACGGCCATTGGTGCCAAGTGCCACAATCACCACGCTGCCCGTGCGCCCCTGATTCGCATACTGCTCATACAAGGGTTGCGCAGCGCTGAACCCACGGCCGACCTTGTTGTCTTGCACCGCTGCGGGAAGGAGCTGCTGCACATAGCTTTGCGCCCCCATCTCCACCGAATCGCTGATGATGAGAGGATTGGCGCTGCATACTCCCGTGGACCGGTCCAGCGTCCACTGCCCAGCGTCGATATTCGAGGGCACTTTCCCCGCTTTGGGCACCAGCTGCGGAGGCAGTCCCAGCGTCGGTTCAGGCACTTGGGAGCGCCGCACCACAGGATGCCCTGAAATCGCTGCACCCAAATCCGACAGTGAAAGCATGGTGCCACGCAACGACTGAGAACGCTTGGCAGCCATGCCGTCAACGCCGTTTGGGGCAACGTTGCATACGAGCACCACCACTAGCCCCAACACCGCCAGAACCTTGGCCGGAAGACTGATTTCACCAAGCACCCCCGCATGGCGTCGCTTTGCCTGACGTGCAACTTCGACACCCCGGTAAAACAGTTCCGCAGCGCCCCAAATCACCAGCATCTGCACTCCCCACTGCCATGCGGAGGGCCGGGACATGCGTGTGGCCGGGTTCATCAGCTCGAGCAGCGGGTAATGCACCAGATAAATCGAGAAAGCGCGCGATCCCAAGTATTGCAACGGCGCCGATGCCAGCACCCGTGAGCACAAGTTGGTGGGTTCAAGCACCACCACCAGTAGGAATACCACTACGAGAGCCACAATCTGGTAGCCGCCTTGATAGAGCGCGCCATCCTCACCGTTCACCGTCATGTACATGACCATCAGCGCCAAGACCAGACACCATCCGGCCACACCGAGGGCAATGCGGGCGAGTTTTGAGGTAGCGGCGAACGCCCCGCCCTCTTCGGTCCTTGCAGACCTCCGCCCGCGGTCTTCCATCACTAGCGCCAGCAAGGCTCCGATCAGTAGCTCAGCAGCGCGCGAATCTAGCCCATAATACGCGTGCGCGTCACCCTGAGCAGCAGCCCCCTGCCATACCATGACCGCAGTGGAGCCTGCAGCCAAAAGCGCCGTGGACAGCAGCTTCACCGCTTTGGTGCATCGCAACCAGTTCATCGCCCACAACACCATCGGCCACAAGACATAGAACTGCATGATGAGCGCCACAAACCACAGATGCGTCAAGGGAGAAGGCAGGCCGGACGCGGCAAAATACGACACTTGCCGCACGATGTAGGTGACGTTGGTAACGAAGAAGGCGGCAGAAAGCGAGTCTGCACGAAACTTCGGCAGTAGACCCGGAGAGAAGATGTAGAGGATAGGGGCCAGCAGCGCAATCATCGCCAGAACAGGAATCATCAAACGTTTCGCTTTGCGCCACAGATACGACCAGTAATCCAGCCCTCGCTCTGAGTTGAGGCGACGCTCCACGCTGACCGTGGTCAGGAACCCTGAGATAACGAAGAAAATGGTGACGCCAATGAACCCGCCATCCAACAGTGAGGGACGCGTGTGGTATGCCACCACGCCAAGAATGGCCAACGCGCGTAAACCATCGATGGCACCAATACGACCATGATGCGTTGCCCGACCACCACCACGCAAGATGGCGGCGCCGGCTCCCCTCGACATGACATCCTTGGCTGACAGGCCACGGAACATCGACACACCAACCTCGATTCACTCGGGCACCGCACTGGCAGTTCGGACAACTATCGCGCCGCTGCATGTGCAGCAACCTCGGTGAAAGAATACCAACGGGCATGGAGCGTTCATTGCCAAGGAACCGAATGCTGCAACTCAGCCAATATCCAATGCCGATATGCCGCCATCATCACAGACCAACCCGCGGCACCCCTCCCGTGAGCCCACGAGTGGGTACAGTTCGATCAATATCACACTCATTTATGAACGAACTGTACCCACATCGGTCACTCAACAGCATTAATGCGTACGCTGCAATCAACGTACCACCCAATACCGGCCGAAATGTACCCACACCCATAGAATTTGGAATTATGACATTGCCAGTCCACGACATTCTCATCAGAATACGTCGTTTCGTTAAGGTGTGACGACATGACACGCCTTTGGGGAAGAACTAGTAGACATGCCTATCAATCCTTTTTCAATGCACCTGCCGCAGCGTAGATGAGCATCGATAGCGAGAAGGCGACCACCACAATGACGGCGATGCCTTGGTACCCGCGGGTGGCAGCAAAGACCGGCCCTGCGATAGCACCCTCGATGGTCACGCCCAAGTACATGGCGGCGTTCGTCAGTGCGGAAACGGTGCCGCGGGCGGCGCTGGTCTGCTGCTGGGTCTGGTTCATCATGACCGGCAGCATGAAACCGGCGGCCATGAGGGCGAGCACCAGCAACGCCACAGCGAACCACACATTGGTGGCCACGAAGGTCAATGCGTAAGGGACGCCCATACCCAGCGCGCCTGCGACGAGCGAGCGTGCGGTGCCGAGTTTGGCTGCGATCTTCGGGCCGACGATCGAACCGATGGTCTGGCCTGCGCCCACGGCCATCAACGCGCCGGAGGCCCAGGCCTGTGACATGCCGAAATCGCGAGTGAGCCACGAGCTGATGTAGGTCATGCCCGACCAGCTGCCGACCATGAACACAAGGTAGGCCAAGAGGGACAGCAGCAGTTTGCAGTTGTGCAGCACTTCAGAATACCGCGCGAACGGATTGCCCATGTGTGTGCCGGCCGCGGGGCGGACGTGTGGGAACATGGCAGCCAGCACGATGACGAGCAATACTGCCAGGCCCGAAACCACGTAGAACGGCATGCGCCAGTTCGCCACGGAGAGCAGTGAGCCGATCGGGATGCCGGCACCTGGGCCACTGCCAAGCCCGTGGTAGCGTATCCCATTGCGGAAACCACCTTGTTCGGCTCGACTACCACGGGGATGGTGGCGTAGATCTGCGAGCCGACGAACGCGGACGCCACGCCGGCAAGGAACCGGGCGGCGAAGAGCGTCGGGAAGTTCCAGGCGAAGCCGCACAGGCAGGTGAAAATGGCGAAACCGGTGACCCCGCCGATGATGACGGCCTTGCGATCGAGCGCGTCGGAGATCGGGCCAGCGAACAGAGCGCTTACGACGAAGCCGATGGCGTAGGCCGAGACCAGCAGGCCGCCAAGGGCCGTGGGGATGTGGAGCTCGCGTTGCAGCACGGGCAGCAGCGGGGCGGTCAGGAAGGTGTCGGTGCCGATGACGAACTGCGTGCAGAAGGCGAGCAGGCCCATATGGGTGTTTGGCTTCGCCGCTTCCCCGTACCCAACTTCGGATGGATTAGTGGATGATGTCATGAACGTTTCCTCTCATGTCGAAATCATTGACATGTCGAGCGTATAGGTTGACACTAGTGTCAAGGTCAAATGGATACGGCATCATTTGCCCCAGGCGAACACCGAAACACCAACCGTCGCTGCAAGCCGGCTTAAGCATGGAACCCAGCCAGGAAACTCGAATAGAGAGGAACAATCATGCACATCGGGGAACTCGCCCATCAAACAGGGTTGAGCACGCGCCAAATCAGGTACTGGACGCAACATGGCTTAATCTCCGAGCATAGGGACACCAACGGTTACCGGATTTATGACGATATCTCAGTGGCGAGAGCACTACGTATTCACGCGCTACTTGAGGCAGGGCTGAGCATGGATCAGGTTGGGAAAATCGGCGATTGTCTCGATTACGATCAGGGCGTTTGCGAGCGAGAACGCGCCCTGCTTCGTGCCAAGCGCAGACAGATAGAGGCGAAAATCAACTGCCTGCGCCAAGCTCAGCAACTTATCGACGATACGCTGTCACAACATGATGACGCGCAATGAGATTAAAGCAGTCCACATTCTGTCACTGACAATACTCAAATATTACAATGCACCTGATTTGATGGCAGGCAGATTCCGCAGGCTTGCAAGAGGATTGGGCGAGACGGAAGCACAGCTTGCAGATGGATTCTACCGCGAGATGAAAACGACAAAAGAAACCAAAACATAGGCCAATTACGTTTCCCCTGATCTGCTTAGTGGAGACAACAATGATGTGTAGGTTCGTGCTGCTGCACGTTAGCGAAGTTCGTTTTTAAGTGAACCAGACCGGTGACGTGATATCCACCAACGCTTCACCAACCACGCACACCAACTAAACAGGAGGAAGACGATGACCACACCAAATGCAAACCAACGCATCCCAACATCAGCTTCATCCCCACCCGGTTCAGCCAACCACCAATTCAACGCCACTGTACACAAGTATGCTGATATACCACAGCATCTAAGTCATCTGCGCGAGCTGCCAATGCCAGAGCGTTGCCTTTGAGAATCTCGATGATCAACCTCTCACCCCCCCATCGGCCTTATATGGCATCAGACTGAGGATTATTGGGTTATTGGTCAGAATGTGTATCTTTTGGGTACGCGGTGTTGCGGGAGTAAGAGATCAACTGCTTCGAGACGTGGAGGCATGAACCATGTTGACGATACGATGCCATGCAGTTGTGCTTTATCCGGCTTGTAGACAAGCCAACCGAATAATCCAATCCAGTCCCGTGTCGGCTGTTTCCTGTCCACCTATTTGTCCATTAAAAAATCAGAATCAACGGAACCGTAACAGTGCCATATGGCGATCACATAGCCAGAAACTAGTCATAACCCACACCGGCATCCAGCAGACATACAATCGTACTGAAGACCCACATCCCACCGATTACTATATCGATTCGAGGGTAAAAGAAAACCGCGGAATATCAACATTCCGCGGTTCTGTTATATCGGGTGGAGCTAGAGAGATTCGAACTCTCGACCCCCTCCATGCCATGGAGATGCGCTACCAGCTGCGCCATAGCCCCGTATTCATTTGTTGCCTTCCTTGCGAAGACTTCATCAGTCTACACCATCCCCCGATATCCGCAAAACCGGCGTGTCGCACAACGAGCACACAGACCGATCACACCACCCATGACGCCTGTGCCACTCCACCAGCAATACACACCAGTAACGCTGATGGGTTGCAACCACATTCATGATTACAACCCATCCGCACGCCCTTTAAGGCATATCCAGCACCACACGGCCACTGCTGTCCCAGCTTCCACCGCTCCGCGTTTGACGCAAAGCTCGGTGCCGCAGAAATACCAAACACCGTTGGCTCACTGCACAGTACCCGGTTTGTTCGAGGACACGCCACCCTGCTGACCGTTGCTAGGGTTTGACGACGAGTTTTCGCCTTGCCCATCGCCCGACGAGGAACCGCCTGCGTTGGGCCCGGAGTTCGCACCGTTGCCTGACGAGGCGCCACCACTGGCCGCATCCCCGGGATTGGTGGGAGTCGACGTGCCGTTGGAGCCCGAAGAGTTGCCATTCCCTCCAGTCGAGCCGTGTGAATTGGAGGATCCCGAACCGCCCGTATTCCCGGACTCGTTACCGCCGATCGTACCGTTTTCACTGCCGGAATGGTTCGACTGTCCGGACTGTCCTTCCCTGCTACTCGAACCGGTATTCCCCTGCGTTCCGTTCTGCTGATGACCGTCAGCATTCCCGTCGCGCTTGGGGGTCTCAGTTTTGTTTTGCCCGTCGCTCGACCCGCTCTTGCCATCACCATCATTCGAATCAGTGCTCGGCGTCTTGCCGTCACTGTCGGAATCGGGAGTACGCGTAGACGAGTTGTTGACTATATCACGCACCACGTGGTCAGTGCCTTCGCCTTGCGTAAGCAAGGTAATCACTCCTGCGGTCACAGCAACGCCGATCAAGGCGGCAACTACCGCGATGATGATGGCTACACGCTTATTGCGCTGCTGCACCTCACGCTGTTTTGAGGCAGAGAGCACGCCGTGCTCACCGTTTGTGGGGCTCACACCCGTACCGCGCGACGATGCCGTGCGCGAGGCTGCAGCAGAACCGGCCGCCGGCATGACCCTCGTCGCATCGGCGCCATCGGCAGTCCCGATAAGCTGCGTCGCATCGCCCTTAGTCTCATCCTGGGCAGCGTATGAGCTTCCGACCATCGTCTGCTGCGCGTCCTGCTCGGCCCCCGTTCGGCCACGCGCCAGAGCGGAGAGACTGTCGCTGCCCTCACCGGCGAAGATCATGGTAGTCGACCCCGACGCATTGCCATGATCACTTTTTGCCGACTGCCCGGACGTTCCGATTACTGTCGTCTGCTCGCCATTCGCTTCGTCCTCATCGCCCTGATCCACAAACGGGGCTGCCGTCTGCAGCTTTTTACTCGACTCTTTCAACACGTTCTGATAGATCTGCGAGGCCACCGCTGAAATCACAGAGCCAATGGCAACGCCGATCACCGAACCGGCGATGCCTATTTTCGCAGACAGCAAAAAAGAAGTGACCGCGGCGAGAGCACCGGCACTTACTTGCGTTACGGAGATGCCTTTGAAAAAATTCTTCACACGCTTCATCATAGATGACGAACTTAGCAACTCGCTGAATGCGACGCTACCTTCACAAAACCTCCTCCGGTGACATTGCTCACACATGCCTCCAGTGAACATCCTCAAACTTAAGGGATGGGATGTAGACTAGAGGTGTCAATGACCGACTTGAAAGGAGTTGCCATGGCAACGTTAACCGCAGAAATGAAGGATTTCATCAACAACAACCTCGCGTGGATCGCCACTTCGAGCAAGGATGGTCAGCTTGACCTCGGCCCGAAGATGTCGATGTTCGTGCTCGACGACAACCACTTGGCCTACCACGAGCGTACCGCCGGGCAGCACTACAAGAACCTTGAGGACGGCAGCGACCTGGTGGTGTGCTTCGCCAACTTGGAGTCCAAGTCCGGCTACCGCTTCCGTGGCAATGTGACGCTGCACAGCGACGATGCCATCTACGAGAGCCAAGTCAAGGTCGCCGAAAAGAACGGCACCAAGAAGCCCGCCGTCATCCCGGTGCTCGAGATCACCGAGATTCAAGACCTCTCCGCTGGAGCCAAGGCCGGCACCACCATCTCCAAGGACTGATTGGAGTAGCGGCTGTAACTTTTGCCGCGCATACTAAGAAGGGCGACCCACACCATGCGGGTCGCCCTTCTTAGTTGTATTCTCATCGAAGTACAGTCACATCGTAGTACCGTCAGTCAGCACCATCAATCCTGAGCCTGCGGTTCGGGCAGCTGAAGGTCGATCGCCGGACAGTCTTTCCACAACCGTTCCAGATCATAGAAGGCGCGGTCTTCCTCGTGCATGATGTGGATGACGAAATCACCGTAATCCAACAGCACCCAGCGGGCATCCTCAACACCTTCACGACTGATCGGTTTGATGTTGCCGGACTTAAGATACAGATCCTTTTCGACCTCTTCGGCTACGGCAAGTACTTGACGCTCGTTTGACGCGGATACGATCATCATGGCATCGGTGATCGCCACCGGCCCTGTGACATCGAACGCCACGATATCGGCACCTTTGACACGATCCGCAGCAACGGCTGCGATGCGCAATGCCTCGACTGAACTTGATAATGCAGGCATGAATTCTCCTTGTATACTGCAGGTATCGTCTTGTTCGCGAATTTAAGCTTTGGCCTCACAACGGCCAAACCATTGTTTCTAGCGTTCCCAGGCTGGTTTCCAATCTTCCACCACATGCTGTGAATTCTCGGAGTACGCCATGCTGCCGTCCGGCACGTCATGCCTGATCACCGAGCCTGCACCAGTGGTGACACCGTCCCCGACCGACACCGGCGCCACCAGCAAGTTGCCGGCTCCCACGTGCACATTCGAACCGATATGCGTATGGCTTTTGTGCACGCCATCGTAGTTGGCAGTGATGGTGCCGCCGCCCACGTTGGTATGCTCTCCCAAGTCGGCATCTCCCATGTAACTCAAATGCGGCACCTTGGTACCGGCACCGATATGCGATTTCTTCATCTCTACGAACGCTCCGGCCTTGGTGTCGGCTTCCAGATCATTGCCGGGGCGCATGTACGTCCACGGGCCGATATTGGCACGCTCACCCACATGCGATTCCTGGACACGCGAACGCTCCACGGTAGCTCCTGCTTCAATCCGCGCATCGATCAACGTAGTGTAGGGGCCGACGACCGCTTCGCTCTTGACAACGCTATGCCCTTGCAGGAAGCAGCCCGGCAACACGGTGACGTCCTGTTCCAGTTCCACATCGTCGTCGATCCACGTGGTGCTCGGATCGAGGATGGTCACCCCTGCCCTCATCCAACGTTCACATGTTCGCTCATTGTGCCGTTTGGCTAAGGTTGCCAGTTGCACTCGATCGTTCACACCTTCCACACTCAGCGGGTCGGGAGCGGCGAACGCTCCGACCCTGCCTGTCGTGCGGGCGGCTTCGAGCGCATCGGTCAGGTAGAACTCAGCCTGTGCGTTCTCAGTGTTGAGACCGGCGATGGCGCCGGCAAGCACACTGGCTTCAAACACATACACCGACGTATTTACCTCTCGCACTGCAAGTTCCTGATCGCTGGCATCACGTTGTTCTACGATGCGTAGCACGTTGCCGTCATCATCACGGATAATACGGCCATACCCTGTCGGATCCTCCAAGTTGACGGTGAGCACCGTTGCCCCGTTGCCAGCAGCGGTGTGAGCATGCAACAGTTCATTCAGCGTCCCACTGTCCAGCAGCGGCATGTCACTGGCCGCAATCAGCACCTGTCCGCTCAACGCACCCGCTTGAGACACCTGTTCCATGGCACATTGCACCGCCCGACCGGTGCCGGGAATCTCGTCCTGCTGCACCACGACGGCATCCGCATCATACGACAGCGCAGCCTGGGCCACGCGTTCGCCCTGATACCGCACCACCACAGCGGTTGTCTCCGGATCCAAGTGTGAGACAGCGGCCATGACACGTTCCAGGAAAGTTTTCCCAGCCAATGTATGCAACACCTTGGGAGTGTTGGAACGCATGCGCGTACCCTCTCCAGCCGCCAGAATAATCGCTGCGGACAATGCCATGCCACTCCGCCTTTCGTGACGCAATCGCCCGTACGCCCACGTTCCACCCAAGGAGCGCAGTATGCTGACGATTCCACTCCAATATCAAGAACGGCCGGCAGCCTTGAAGACTACCAGCCGACTGTTCGTTCCTCCACCTGGACTCGAACCAAGACTAAGGGTTCCAAAGACCCGTGTGCTGCCATTACACCATGGAGGAGCAGGACTGACAACCAAAGGTTACCAAGTCCGAGTTTCTATTATGCCACACTGTGCCGATTGTTCAACACTGGGCGAGTTGCCCACCATACAGCGCTTACCGGTACACCTGTCATCAGGCAAACAGGAAGCCTTGACCGTGGTGCTCAGGATAGGTGTCGAACAGTTTGGCAACCGACCCATCCTCAAACACCGCGCGAATGGCACTGGACAGCAACGGCGCGATGGACAGCACCGTCAAACCGTCCCAACGCTTCTCTTCAGGAATCGGCACGGTGTCGGTCAATACCACCTCGCGAGCGCCGCTGTTTTTGAGATTATCGATGGCCTGGGCGGAAAGCACACCATGCGTGGCCACAACGGTGATGGAGGCCGCACCGGCTTGCTGCAGCACATTGCATGCTTCGGCAATCGTGCCGGCGGTGTCGATAAGATCGTCGACCAGCACGCAATCCTTGCCAGCAACGTCTCCTACCACACGGTTGGCCACGGCGTGGTTGGGGCGCGTGGTGTCGCGTGTCTTATGCACGAAAGCCAGAGGGCCGCCACCCAAGCGTTGCGCCCACTGTTCGGCCACACGGATGCGCCCGGCATCCGGAGAGACGACCGCGACGTTATCAAGATGACCTTGGAAACGATCTCGAATATAGTCCACCAGCACCGGCATGGCCACGAGGTGGTCGACGGGGCCGTCGAAGAAACCTTGGGTCTGCGCGGCGTGCAGGTCAACGCTCATCACGCGGTCGGCACCTGCGGTCTTGAGCAGGTCGAATACCAGACGGCACGAGATGGGTTCTCGTCCCAAGTGTTTCTTGTCTTGGCGAGAGTATCCGAGCAGAGGGCAAACTGCGGTAATGGAACGAGCCGAAGCACGCTTGAGCGCATCAATCATGATGAGCTGCTCCATGATGGCCTTGTTGACAGCCCCGGTATGGCTTTGCAACACGAACACGTCGGCACCGCGCACCGACTCGGTGTAGCGCACATACATCTCTCCGTTGGCAAAGTCGTAGGAAGTGGTCTCAAGCACATCGATGCCGAGCTGTTTGGCTACGTCCTCGGCGAGCGCCGGATGCGCCCGGCCCGTCACCAATATAAGATTCTTATTGGGTTTGCCTTCGAGGATTGCACTCACCATGACTCCAAACGAAATTGACTTGTAGTTGCCCCTATCCTAGTCAACTCGCCAGACGGAGGCCGCCGGACGGTGCCGTGCAACGACTCACCACGCTTACATATACAGCCCGTGCTTGGCAATGTACTGCACCACGCCGTCGGGCACCAGATACCACACTGGCTTGCCTTTTCCGGCACGTTTGCGTATATCCGTGGACGAGATCGAGAGGGCTGGGATTTCAAGAATGTTGACGTTCACTGCCGAGCGGATACCTTTGGGGTCGAGGTATCCTGGGCGTGTCACCGCAATGAATGTGGCCAGATCCCACATCTGGTCAGCGTCTTTCCAATCGAGTATTTCAGCCACTGCGTCCGCGCCGGTAATGAAGAACAGTTCGGCATCCGGGTAGAGTCGGTGCAGATCGCGCAGAGTGTCGATGGTATAGGTGACGCCCGGGCGGTCGATATCTACTCTGGAGACGGTGAATTTCGGGTTGGAGGCGGTGGCGATCACGGTCATCAGGTACCGGTCTTCGGCATTCGTGACGTTCTGGTCGAGTTTGAATGCAGGTCTGCCTGTGGGGACGAAGATGACTTGGTCCAGCTGATAGACGGAAGCCACCTCTGAAGCCGCTACCAAATGCCCGTGGTGGATGGGGTCGAAGGTACCGCCCATGATGCCGATGCGGCGCCGGCACGGCGTTCCGGAAATACCGGCAGCGGCATTTGAAGCGAACGGGGCCGATGCTCGGCGCAAACGTATGGGAAGATCTGACATCCGCCGCGCCACATCCGCCGCTCGTGAGCCTAAAGCTTGCCCGTCATCGTTCGCCGTCAGTTCTTCGGCCGCAGCGCTGGCCGGCTGCCCCAGTGAAGGACTTGTGGTGCCAGCAACGGCCGATTCGCTATTGGTGGTGCTTGGTTTGGTACTGCTCAAGAGTCGTTTGCCTTTGTATAAGAAACGTATGGGTTAGTGTTTGCTGTTGCCATCCGGGCCATCCGTGCGATCGGATTGCCGCTGTTCGTCTGCCTGTTCGGTCTGCTGTTCGATGGCTTCCACAGTGGTGCCCGAGGCCTCGGGGTCGATTTTGCCCATGTCCTCGTCCCATTCATCCTGCACCACGCGTCTGATTTCAGCGAACGTGGGCAGCGGGAAGCTGGGCTGGTACATCCGTCGTACTTGGGCCACACACTGGGTTGCAGCCACCAGGGAGAACGTCATGCCTTCCACATCGCCTTGTGCTTCTTGCCTGCGGAACTGGCTGATGTAGTGCTCCATGCCTTCGGCTTGCCGCACCATGCTTCGGTACTGTTCATCGCGAATCTCCACGACGTCGCTGTCGTCCGCCTCAGGCCAGCCTATGAGCACCGCGTCTGCGTACTCCAACGCCGCGCGCTCTTCAGCCGAGGCTATACCGTCCTCGACCTGCACGAGAAACACGTAACGCACTTGGCTGAGACGCTCAGCCGCTATTTTCAGCCCCATGGCCGGCGCATCCACGTCAATGCCTCTGTCCGCAGCGAGCTTCAGGTCAGGCGCGGCCACCTCCGCCACACTGTCCACCATCCCCGAGCCGTCCTCATATCGGCTGGTCTCGTGCTGTGTTGCTTCATGCTGTGTCGTTTCACTCATTGGCGCACCTGTCCTGTTCCGTAGCCTATCCATTGTGTCGTCGTCATTTCCTGAAGCCCCATCGGCCCTCTGGCATGCAGCTTTTGCGTGGAAATCCCCAACTCCGCACCAAAACCGAATACACCGCCGTCAGTGAACCGCGACGAGGCATTCACCATGACCACAGCTGAGTCAACCGCGCCGGTAAACCGTTCAATCGCCGAATAGTCTTCCGCCAGGATGCATTCAGTGTGACCTGTGGAATGAAGGCGGATGTGCTCTACGGCATCATCGAGCGAATCCACCACACGCACCCCCATGGTCAGGGCCAGATACTCGATGTCCCAGTCGTCCTCGCTGGCATGACGCACCACCAATCCGTCTATGCCGGCAGATTCCAGCAACTCATATGACCGTTCGTCAGCATGGAGCTCCACTCCGGCCTGCGTCAACGCTTCGCCGATCACCGGCAGGAACGCTTCGGCGACATCGCGGTGCACCAACAGCTTTTCAGCGGCGTTGCATACACCCACACGCTGTGTTTTCGCATTCAGTACGACCGGCACCGCTTTGGCAAAATCAGCCGAAGCGTCCACGTAGATGTGTACATTGCCGGCGCCGGTTTCAATAACCGGCACTTTGGCCTGCCGCACCACGGACTGAATCAGCCCAGCACCACCCCGGGGTACCAGCACATCAATGTGCCCACGCGCCTCCATCATGGCTGTGGCACCCATACGACCAAATTCGTCAACCGACGCCACCAGAGAAGCATCGAAGCCGAGCTCATCCAGCACACGCTTGACCACAGTGAGCGTCGCCCGGTTGGTACGTTGCGCAGCGTGCCCGCCACGCAGCAGCACCGCGTTGCCGGATTTCAAGCACAACGACACCACATCCACCGTCACATTGGGGCGCGCTTCGTAAATCATGCCGAATACGCCGATGGGTACACGCACCTGTTCAAGTCTCACACCATTGGGCAGCGTAGAGCCGCGCACCACCTGCCCCAGAGGGTCGGGCAGGGATGCCACATGCCGTACCCCCTGGGCAGCGGCATGCACCCGTTCCTCATCGAAGCGCAGCCTGTCCAGCAAGCCCGGCGCCATGCCGTCTGCGAGCGCAGAATCCATGTCTTCGCTGTTGCTGGAGGCAATATAGGAAGCGTGTTCGTCCAAGGCGTCAGCAAGCGCCATGAGCAGCATGTTTCGTTTGTCTCCGCAGGAACGCGCCAGTTCTCTCTGCCCGCATGCCGCCCGGTCCGCCAGCGCGCACACTTGTTCGAACACTTCGGGGTCGAGCCCGACGATTGCCTTGTCTGCAGCCGCGGTCTGCTGCTGTGCCATGCTTCCTCCCTTATCAGGGCTGACCATTATTAATCCGATAGGGTTCCAGTATACGGTCATGCCTGCAACATGTGCTTGGCATACGTTACCGGCGCAAGACCTGCCGGCCAGCGCCTCGTGCTGCGAGCGCCTGTGCTCAATACCTGAAATGGTCACAACATCGTACCCGCCGTTGACGTATGATGAAAGCAGTTTCCTACCCGGCACGAACGCGAGGACCGATGACACCGTACTTTCACAGCACACGCAGCATGAACGAAAAGCTGACCGCCAAGCAGGCCATCCGGCAGGGACTGGCTGCAGACGGCGGCCTGTTCGTAGACGACAGTCTGGGCTCTGTTCCCATCGACATTCATGAACTGCAGGGAGCCAGTTATCAGCAGATTGCGCAGCGCGTGCTGGGCGTTTTGCTTCCCGACTTCAGTAGCGATGAACTGCAGGAATGCATCGCAGCGGCATATGGCGGCCAATGGGACGACGATGACATCACTCCCCTCAGGCCTTTGGGCGACGATTACGTGTTGGAGCTGTTCCACGGTCCTACTTCAGCGTTCAAGGACGTGGCGTTACAGATGCTGCCGCAGTTGATGACTCGCTCCACCGGCGATCGCAATGCCGACAAGCGCACCATGATTCTCACCGCCACCTCCGGCGACACCGGCAAAGCAGCGCTCGAGGGGTTTGCCGACGTTCCAGGCACCGGCATCACCGTCTTCTACCCCAAAGGCAAAGTCAGTGCCGTACAGCAGTTGCAGATGACCACACAGTCCGGCTCCAATGTGCATGTATGCGCCGTTGACGGTAATTTTGACGATGCTCAAAGCGCAGTAAAACATATTTTCAACGACCATGCGTTTGCCGAAAATCTCAGCCACAGCAATGTTTCCCTGTCGTCAGCCAACTCCATTAATGTCGGCAGGCTCGTACCGCAAGTAGTGTATTATTTTGCATCATATATGCAGCTTGTGCAGCGTGGTGCAGTGAAGCTTGGAGACGGTGTGGAATTCGTGGTGCCCACCGGTAACTTCGGTGACGTGCTGGCCGGTTACTACGCCAAGAGGCTGGGGTTGCCGGTCAAGCGCCTGACAGTTGCCAGCGATAAGAACAACGTGCTCTTCGACTTCCTGACAACCGGCCTTTATAATCGCAAGCGCCCCTTCTTCGAGACCACATCTCCTTCCATGGATATTCTTGTCTCCTCGAATCTGGAACGAATGCTGTACTACATGTCGGAATGCGACACCAGGCTTATCACCAATCTGATGAACGACCTTGACCATTGGGGGGCGTTCGAGATTCCTGAACCGTTACTTGCCAAGGTGCGCAGGCTGTTCGCCTGTGGTTGGGCGGACGAGTCTCAGGTCAGCGATGCCATCGCGCACTGCTGGAACGAGCACCACTATGTCATCGACCCGCATACCGCTTGCGGATATCATCTGCTCGAACAGATGCCTCGAGAGAAGGGTGTGCCCCGTGTGCTGCTGAGCACCGCCAGCCCGTACAAGTTCCCGCGCGTAGTTGGGCAAGCCATTGGATTGAACTGCACTGGCGATGATTTTGCATGCATGGAGGCGTTGGAAGACGCCACCAATACCGAAGCACCCGCACGCTTGCGTGCCCTGCGTGACTTACCGGAACGATTCTCCGATGCAATCAGTATTGACGACATGCCTGATTATGTTGCCAAAGCGTCACAGTCGTTAGGCTGATTCGCAGCACTGTCACCCTGCTTGCCACACCCATCTGCCCCACTCACTTGCTACCACCAAGAAAACTCTCGGTAATACAGAAGGGTTGGTTTTGAGTACCGCGACATGGCGGCGCTCAAAACCAACCCTTCCTTTCCCACGAGGTTCACATTGACATGAAGCGGGATTTACTGTTGCATACGGATACATGTGCCACATAAAAGGCATATAGTGCTGTATAAAATACGTACACACATACCCTGGTCTCCTCTATCTTGAGTTCAGCACATGTTTATACCTGGCACCAAGCGGGAAGTTTAGTCTTCGCGCTCGGCAACGATGCGCCGCGAAACAGTCATCGCAATAAAGAGGAACACTGCTGAAATCACGACGGCCGCAACGGTATCCGTCCAATAATTGATAAAGATGTGCGTGGACAGCCATCCGACAATCTGCTTCATATGCTGTTCAGGAATGCTGATAACAGCAAAGAAGATTGCATATATTACGATAAAGACCACCAAAAAGGCAACGACCAGTTGAGGAGAATGAGGGCACCGTTGCACCGCCGGAATCATCAATGCATCGCAGACTATCAGAAAGACAAGGATCGCCAGCATGATGGGGTACAACATACTTACGGCAACCGAAGCATCACCTATGTGCAGTACAGCACCTCCATTCGGCAGGTTGTATATCCAGAGCGTGAGGCACGCATCCACCGCAATGAGCGCATCAGCGCAAACAACAGCCACATATATCGCGTCACTTTGGATTCGTCGAGACAACGGCACTACTGAGCGCATACGCCAAGCTCCACCGGCATCATCCACGGTAGCAAGCATGAACGGATACAGTAGCACGACCATGAATATGATACCGACCAGCATGCCTCCGATAAGCGAACCAAACGTGGTGTCGCTCAGATGAAAGGCTACCATCAAAGCCGTGAACACTGGAGGCAAGGCCAATCCGAAGACCAGCATAACCAGAGGCCTACGATAGTTTGTATACCGCAGCAAATCCAATTTTATGGCCAACCACAGTTGCTTTGTCATCGCGCCACCTCCTGTGCGTGCTCATCTTGCGTACCGTTCGTTGTTCCACGCGAGCGTCGGTCATTGGTAAGCCTGATGATGTTGTCGATTGAAGCAGGCTCCACCACCGCTCCCGGTATACAATTCAGCGCCTGCGCCAGCTTATCTGTTCTCACCAGCACGTCGCAACCGGTGGCATAGCTCGTAACGCCCACCACCCAGTCAGCTTCTTGTACCGGCGTGGCATCCGGCCCTCCTTTGAGCACTCGGAACGAGTCCTCGAACTCATCTTTCGGACCGGTATAGAACAACGATCCAGAAGAGATGTAGGTAATGAAATCAGCTGATAACTCGAGGTCGCCAGTGATGTGCGTACTGAACAGCACGGAGTGACGTTCGTCCTCAATGTAGGCCGAAAGAATGTCCATAAGTTCATCACGTGAGAGCACGTCAAGTCCACTCGTGGGTTCGTCCAAGATAAGCAACTTGGCCCCGTGGCTCATCGCCGCTGCCAACATGACCTTCATCTGCATGCCCCTGGAAAGCTGCCTCATGCTTTTCTTACGCTCACTGATGCCGAAACGCTCGAGGTAATCCGAGAAGGCTTGTGCATCCCACTCCTCGTACATACCGCTCAGCGCATGCTCCACAAGGTTGACGCTCCAGTATTCCGGGAAGAAATTCGTATCAAAAACCACGCCGAGTTGTGCCTTGACCTCTTCCTCGTCAGTAATGTTGTCCAAGCCGAGCACCTCAATGGAACCGGTGTCCCTCTTGACCATGTTGAGAATCAACTTGATAAGTGTGGATTTACCCGCGCCGTTGGGACCGATGAGCCCCATGATATAGCCCAGCGGCAGGTCGAACGTGACTTCGCTGATACTGAAGCCCGAATCGTAGGTCTTGCCCACATCGCTCACGCGAAGTGCATAGGGTTGCCCGGCATCAGCGCTGGGCATAGCAGCCGCGCCTTTTACCAAGACACGCTGCTGCATCGCGGGCATCGAAGGTGATGCTGCCATCTTCAACGCTCCTTTCTTGTTTCACCAAACCACGAACACCGTGAATCTATTCGCCATAGATTTCCCAAAGCAGACGCGTTACGTCCTGCATGGACATGCCAACCGATTGAGCAGCATTCACTGCTTGATCGAGATGGTCCCGTACTGCTTTCGTTGATTGCTGTTGCATCATTTCGCCACTGCGCTCAGCGACAAAAGAGCCTTTGCCTTGCCGGTTCTCCACAATGCCTTCATCCGCAAGCTCGTTATACGCGCGCGTAACGGTAAGCACTGAAATACGCAGTTCTCTGGCCAGCTTACGCAACGAGGGCAGCGCATCCCCGGGATGCAACTCCCCCGAACGCACGGCCTGGCGAATCTGATCTTTGATCTGCTCGTAGATTGGTTTGCCGGACACGGATGAGATGATCAGTTTCATCAATGTCCCTTTCTGTTGATGGATATTGCCGTCAGCCTTGCAGCCAGCTCATACTAACTGTTCTTTGCTGATATACAACACTATATAACAGTTTTCTCAACTGTGCAAGTCGACACTATAACAGTTTGCCGTATTACCAATAATCGCAACATGTATCAGCTTGCCATACCAGCCACCAGCACCAGTCTATTTAAGTGCGTATGCGCAACTCTAAATCGAAAACCTCTGAATCGCCGGTCCAACACAGCCCATCACAAGACCGGCACACGGCCGCTCGCACCACACCATGCGACTCGCCGCAAAACCTGAACGCGCGTCTATCTCAACCACGCACGCGACTTGCCTACAGCACCATTGGGGCTTGTGCAAAATCAGTCAACACACCGTCGGCTTCGCGCCGCAAATCGTGCCAATCATCTCGCGAATGTTCGTCCAGCACCGCCCACACTCGCATACCAGCAGCTCTTGCCGCGCGTACGGCGGTAATTCGATCTTCAAAAACCGTGCACAAGCCTGGTTCCACACCAAGTCTCTGCGCCGTCAGCAGGTAAACATCAGGACTGCTTTTGTCGACATCGCCAGCGTCGCCGACACTGACACACTCATGGAAATACCCGTCAAGCCCTACATGTTTCATCGCCGGCTCATACATATACTTGGCCAGCGCCGTCGCCACAGCCAATGCCGCTCCCGACTTGCGCAGAGCACGCACATACTCCAAAGCATGCGGCTTGGGCTGCACGTCCGTGGCATAGGCCGTATACGCCATGCCATCCCACAATGCTGCCAGCTCCTGTGCAGAATCAGGCAAACCAAACCGCTCTTTGGTGTACTGCGCCACTTGATGGGACTGCATGGTGGCGACTGTGGCCATGTAGTCGTCAGGCATTTCTATGCCGCGATCGGCAAAGAAGTCAATATCAACCTGCGCCCACACACCCATCGAGTCCAACAGTGTGCCATCAAGGTCAAAAATCGCCGCTTTCCCCGAGTTGGCACTCTCTGCCGGGCTTTGGATCTTATCGTCGTTCAGTTCATTTGCCAAGAGTGCTTCCCTGCAACAGTTCTCGAGCATGCTCGAGCGAGGTTTCGGATTCCGTGCCGGCCAGCATGCGGGCCACCTCATGCACACGCTCTTCACCGTCCACCTGTTCCACGACGGTGGAAACCGATGATTGGGAACCTTTCTGTGCGTTTTTGCCGTTTCCTGTTCTCCCGCCTCCTGACTTGCACACTACGAATTGCGCATCCGCCCATGAAGCCACTTGCGGAAGATGCGTGACCACAATGACCTGCGCGGTGCGAGCCAGTTGCGCCAGACGTTTGCCTAGTTCGGCAGCGGCCTGACCGCCCACACCAGCATCCACCTCATCGAAGATGAAGGTCATGTCGGAAGTGCCGGTGCGTTTGCCGGCAGCGGCAAGTTCGAGCGCCAACATCAGTCTGCTCAACTCACCGCCCGAAGCGCTTTTGCTCATCGGCAGCTGCGCAGATCCAGGGAAGGGAGTGAACAGGAACTCAATGTCATCAACGCCATGAGCGTCAAGAGGGGCAGATGACGGCACCTCCACGTCTACCGAGCCGGCAGCACCGTCACCGACTGCACGCTGAGTGACGTGAATATCGAGTTTCGCCCCTGCCATGGCCAGGTTCCCCAGTTCGGCAGTGACTGTTTTGCTCAGCGTTTTCGCGGCTTTGAGCCGCGCTTTACTGAGCTTTTGCGCAGCTTTCAGAGCATCGTCGAACCGTTGTTGTCGTTCGGCTTGCAGTGCTTCGATTTTTTCAGGAGAGGCGTCCAGATCTTCGATTTCAAAGGCCGCTTTGTCTCGCCATGCTATGACATCACTGAGTTCGGGACCCCAGCGTCGTGTCAGCTCATCCAAATCGTGGATGCGAGCATTGATTGAGTCCAGACTTTCCACACTGCTTTCCTCGCCCATCTCATCCGACAGCGAGTACACGATGTCAGTCAAATCTGCGTTGAGTGATTCCAGCCGGTCAGCTGCTTCGCCAAATGCTCCTTGGGTATGAATGGTGCGCAGTGCAGCAATGGCTCGTGTGATGGCATCCGAGGCTCCAACGGCATCACTGTCGGCATCGACTTGAGAAGCATCGAGCGAAGACAGTGCAGTCCCTACCCCGCGCGTGATTTCAGCAGCGTTTTCAATACGTGAACGCTTCTCCTTCAGATCCTCGTCTTCCCCCACTTTGGGATCAACCGCGTTGATTTGCTCCACAGAGTCTCGCAGATAGTCGGCTCGCTGACGCGCAGCTGACTCTTGGGAGCTGATGCGTTGCAGCTTGTCATCAATGTCCTGCAGACTTCCCCAAGCCTTGCGGTACGCAGCCAGTTCCGTCTCATCTCCAGCCACCATGTCGAGGAATTCGCGTTGCCGCGCCGCAGAAGCCATGCGCAACTGGTCGCTCTGCCCGTGAATGGTGACCAACTCCCCTGCCACATCCGCCAGAACACCGCGCGGCACACTGTGCCCGTCCAGTACCGCACGCGAACGCCCTGAGGCGGGTACGGACCTTGCCAAAAACAGCTCCTGGCGTCCTGCCTCATCGGGATCGGGATCGCTCTGTTCACGCTCTTCAACAGCCCCGGCTTGCACGGCAAAGCCCACAGCCGGCCCTTGCTCGTCAACGTCGAAGACACCTTGCGCCCATGCGGCATCAGCGCCCGGCGAGACTCTCGCACTGCTGGCTGCATCACCGGAGATGAGACGAATGGCGCTGAGCAGCATGGATTTACCGGCACCGGTCTCGCCGGTAATGGCCGTCATACCCGACTTCAGCTCAAGCTTCGCTGCACGAATGGGTCCGAGATGGCGTACTTCAAGTTCCTCAAGCATGCATGACTCCTTCTATTCCTGACTTGCAGTGAGGGACCGCTCCCTCACCTGTTCCTCAAGCCGGGCCTGTTCTCGCAGGCTGACCCCGGGAAGGTTGAACTTGGTGACCAGACGACTGGTAAAGGGTACGTCCGACAAGCTGGCCAGCTTAAGTTTATGGGACAGCTGACCCACCTCGACGCGTGACCCGCGTGGCAGCACCATGCTCCGCCGTCCGTCACAGCAGATGCATCCGTTCGTCACCGACGAGTTGAGCACGTGCACGCCAAAGGTCGAACCCGAGCCGATGATGACAGGACGAGCGAAGAGCGCGTGTGCAGCCAAAGGTACCATTTGCAAGGCTTGCACGTCTGGCCATATAATCGGCCCTCCAGCAGAGAATGCGTAGGCGGTGGAACCTGTCGGGGTGGAGATGACCACGCCGTCACCGCTGAACGAACTCATCGGCACATCGTCCACACTCACCGACAGCTCCACCATACGGCCACTGCCCGGCTCTTTGACAGTCACATCGTTGAGCGCCCAATCATGCACCCGCTGCCCCGACGGCAGCGTGGCGTCGACTCGGGCCAGCATGCGCGACTCCGTGGTGTAATTGCGATCGGCGATACGACTGATGGCCTCAGTAAGTTGGAAACTTTCAAACTCGGCAAGAAACCCTATATGCCCCAGGTTAATACCCAAAATCGGCACATCGGTGCCGTACACCATCTCGGCAGCACCCAGTATGGTGCCGTCGCCTCCAAGCACCACCACGATTTCCGTATCCGCACTCACCGTAGGTGCGGCCTCACCAAAATCAGGAGCAGCCAGGTCGTCGACAACATCGACTTGGAACCCGGCATGCTGCAGCTGATCGAGAGCATGACGCACCACGGTTCCGCCCTCGTCCAACCTCGAATGCGTTACCACCACCGCATGCCGCTGTTCCGCCATCCATATACCTTTCCTGCCGAGTCCACACTGCCCTTATCCTAACCGACCACCGTCTACAAACCAGCAAGTGGTTCCGTCCTTGGAATAACACGAACCCTATGAACATTCCACTTGAGATATGTTCCGCAATGTTGCGACTTCACTGCTTTCTCTCGTACAGTGGCATGGCGGTTTGTCCTTGAACCAACTGCGGAAGCGAGTATTCATGAACCTCAACGTTTTCGGTGGCATCGTCGAACCGCGCACGTACGGTACGATCATCGCGCATGGCAACGTGTCGCTCTGCGCCGGCACTGTGTGCGCAGTGCTGGAGGTATATGGCGAAGTGAGCATGCATGCGGCCCGCGCAGGGCGCGTCAACCTGCACGGCGGAGGGATGCGTTGCGACGGCGATCTTCAGCTGGCTGCGGTCAGCGGGCACGGACGCTTCGATGTTTCAGGTGAGCTTCAGTGCGGCAACATCGACTGCACGGGAGACATTGCCGTGCATAGTTTGGTCTCAAGCGGTAATGTACATGTCACCGGCGCGCTTTGTGCCCAAACCGTGCGTGCCGCAGGCCTAGTCGCAGTACGGGGCCGTGCGCATGTGCAAAGCATCGAGGCGCTCACTGTGAATGTTGAACCATTGCAATCTCGCATGCTGACCCGTTTGGGCATGGACCAGTACACCGCATGCAGCAGTTTGGGGCGCATCCGTGCGCAGCAGGTGCGACTGCAGGCCACGGACAGTGAACGTGTGCAAGCCGCACTGGTGTCGCTGTCCAACCGTTGCCGAGTACAGGAGGTGCTGTTCGATGACGATTTGACGTTGGACGACACGTCACATGTCGACGCCATGCAGCGCTCGTGGCCTCCGTCTCGACGATTTTCGTCTCAACGTCCTTTGACTCGTCAAGTGTCATCGCCTCACTCGTCTGAATCGGTGGCGCTACCGGTCAATCAGCTGCAGACAGACGCTCAGCAAGCAGCGGCAGTTGAGCGTAAAGTGGCGTAAAGCAAATACTCCATGTTGCCGTGTGTGCCTGCAATGGGAGAAACGCACGTGCCGCGCACATCCATGCCGCACCGCTCAGCGCATGCGCACACCTGTTCCAAAGCAGCTTCCCGCAGGCGTTCGTCTTCGACGATGCCATGCTTTCCCAAGTGACCTTTGCCGACTTCGAACTGAGGTTTGACCAGCAGCACCATATGCGCACCGGGAGCGGCGAGTTCGGCGATAACGGGAATGACATAGGTCAGGGATATGAACGAAACGTCCGACACTACGAGTTGGGGGCGGAAAGGTAGCGAGCGCGCGGTGACGTCACGAATGTTGACCCCGCTCATCTCTATGATACGAGGGTCGGTGGCGATGCGAGGGTCGAGCTGGCCGTGCCCCACATCGAGAGCGATGATGCGCTTGGCGCCTGCGCGCAGCAGCACGTCGCAAAACCCTCCGGTTGAAGCGCCGATATCCAAGCAATCCAAGCCTTCGGCGCCAATCAGGCCATCTTGTGCGAAGTGGTCAAAGGCACCCAGCAATTTGTAGGCGCCACGGGAGACGTAGTCGTCCCCTGCCGTAAGTTCGATGTGCGATTGCGAAGTGACCTGCACTGAGGGTTTACCGGCTGCGGCGCCGTCCACCAGTACCCGACCTTCGCGAATCAGACGTTGTGCTTTGGCTCTGCTGGAAGCGATGCCCAGTTCGGCAAGTCGTACATCAAGCCGTACATTTCCTGTAGACGTCTCCAGGTCCGTAGGAGGCTTTCTCTCATGGCCATCGTCTCGAATCACAGAGTTCATGTGAGGCCCTCAGTCTGCCGCGCATACCTGCCCGCATTGGTTGCGCTGTCTTGATCGCGATCTCCCTCGTCAAGCTCGAGCTGCAGACGAGAGAGCACATCGCGCAACATGGCGATATGCTCTCGCTCTGAAGCCGTGTCCATTCCAGGTTCATCATCAGACGGAGATGTAGGAGCGTCTTCGTCACCGTAGACAGCAGAAGCCCCAAGCTCGCCAAACATGTCGGCAAGCTCAGGAAAACGCTGCACTAGTGCAGCTTCATCCATCTCAACCGTCTCATCCATGGTGTTCACACCACGCCGGTTAGAATTCGAACTGGGGCAGGATAAGCGAACATGCCGCATCCGTCCCCTGCTGTGCCTCGAACTCCCACACGGCGTTACAGGCGGCGCGCAGCGCATTCACGCTTGACGTTGAACTGACCTCAAGCCTCTCCCCTACGACATAAGCCTCATCGTCGGCACAACGCCACACACCATCATCCAGGCGTTGGGGCTCAGGCATGGTTTCATGCAACCCTCGCAGGTCTTTTGCCACAAACGTGGGACGCAGGTATTCGGGAGCGCGCAGCAGCTGCTCAGGGGTACATACGCCGGTAAGCACCAGCAGCGAATCGTACCCTCCTCGGTTGCCGGCCTCAATGTCAGTGTCGAGGCGGTCTCCGATGGCAAGGCAGCGTGACTTCGCTACCATGTCCTCGCCCTCGCCGGCCGCCAGCACCCGCGCTTCGTCATACATTGCAGACTCGGGTTTGCCGGCCGACGAAATCGGTTTGACGCCGGTGGCCGTCACCACGGCTTGAATCAGCGAACCACACCCAGGCGCCACGCCATGCTCTTTAGGGAGCGTGGAGTCCAAGTTGGTGACGAAGTATTGTGCGCCATGCTCGACCGCGAAAGAAGCCTCGGCAAGGTCATGCCATGAGATTTCGGGGTACCAGCCTTGTATCACTGCGGCAGGATCGTCCTCGGACGACTCAACTATTTCGAGTCCTTGAGAACGCACTTCCGCCTTAAGATGTTCGGCACCGACCACCATGATCTTGGAACCCGCCGGCACTTGGCGAGCCAGCATACGAGCAGCCACCACCGATGATGTGATTACCTGGGACGGCTCCACGTCCAAGCCGAAGCCTCGCAACTGCTCTGCGACAGTGGCCTGCATGCGAGCGGAGTTGTTCGTGGTGTACTCCACACCCATGCCTTGCGATTGCGCCTCGCGAATGGACTGCGCAGCATGCGCCACCGGGTTCTTGCCGCGGTACACCACACCGTCAAGGTCGAGCAATGCCAACGCATACGCGTTTTCAATCGGTTCAGCCGTCCCTGTAATCATATGGTTTATTCCTCCTCCTGCTGGTCGTCAGCGTCACTGGGCACCGCCGACTGAGGAGCTTGTTCCCCACGACCGTTCTCGTCGTATTCGCTCGATACGGCAGCCTGCTGGGCAGGATCGATATCGCTATCTACTCCCTCTTGGGTCAAACTCTCGGACAGCTGGGTTTCATCATCCTCATCCGCACCAAGCTCAGCTTCATCCTGCACGGGCGGCTGCGGTACGGTCTCGGTGTGGATACGAGGATCGATCACATCAAAACCGTCAGCCTCCTGCGCCACACTGGCCTGCGCTTCAACCTGAGCTTCTGCTGTTTCGGGGATGATGGCCGCCTGTGAGCTCTCTGTTCCAGCCGCTTCGACAGCACCTTCCTCAACGCTGGCCTCGCTATCGGAGTCGTCCTCTTCAAGTGCTTCCTCGGTATCGTTGCCTTCAGTGTCGCTGCTTTCGGTATCAGCGTTGCCTTCGGTATCGGCCGTGTCATTCAGCTCGGAGGACGCATCGAACTCGTCACGCTCGTCATCGTACCCGCCACGGCGTTCCGGTTCCGGCGCGTACTGTGCGTCTTCCTCCGTGATGCCGAGTTCCTCCATCATATCGTCCGGCAAGCGTTCGAGATCGTAGTCAATGACCGGCTCTTCGTCCTCTTCGTCAACGTCTGCGTAACGTTGCTCGAGCTTGTCGAGCATGACATCCAGGTCTGTGGCTTCATCGCTGCGACCGGCCTGTTCCAAGAAGTACTGTTCCGCCTGCAAGGCACGCATGCGATAAGCTCCGGGAATGTTGGACTTGCCGAGCTTGTCCACCACGCTGATGGCCTGATCGAGCAGCCCTAGGTCGCTCAAAGCACCGGCATAGACGAGGAACATCTCAGCCTTCGCCTCTCCTGTCAGCGATTTGGCCTCATCGCTCAATGCCAGAGCCACGGCCTTCTTCGGGTTGCCCAAGCCACGTTCGCAATCGGCCATGAACGGCATGTAGTCACCGTATCCGTTCATGCGCTGAGCGGTTTGGAACTCACGCAACGCCAACTTGTAGTCACCCTGACGGTAGGCCACAAATGCCAAGGTCTCACGTGCGAAATCGATGCGGGACGCCTGCCGAGCCACCCACTTGGCGTGCTCCAAAGCCGCTGCAGGATCACTTTCTTCCAATGCATATGCTGCTAGAATATGCAATCCGGTGTTCTCTGCATGCTCTTTCGACAGGCCACGCAGACGCTCTTTTTCATCTTTGGAGAGCATCGACCATTCCATGCCGCGCGGCATGCGAGGTTCGTCTGGACGGCGATCCGTATATGGGTTCTGCGAGGGGAAGGAGATAGTGCCGTCAGAATTGCGACGCATACCTCTATCCATATATTCACTGCGGCCGTCATTGAAGCTGCGACGATCGTGGTCACGGTGCTGCTGACGATCGTCGCGCGAGTCACGACGATCCTCGCGATGCCCGTTATCCCGGCGGAAATCCCTGCGATCGCCTCCCTGGCGCCTATCATTGCCGCGGTAACCACCATGGTCACCACCATCACGGCGGAAGTCACGACGATCCTCACGTCCGCCAAAATTGCTGCGCCTATCGTCGGAACGCCGATCATCACGTCGGAAATCCTTGCGGTCATTGCCGCGATAGCCGCCACGGCCGCCATCGCGACCAAAGCTTGAACGACCGCCGTCCTGACGGAAGTCACGACGCTCACCATCGCGACGACCACCATTGTTGCCGCGGTAATCGTTACGTTCACCGTCACGGCGGAAATCACGGCGATCCTCACGGAATCCGTCTCTGCGGTCGTCCCGATGGAAGTCACGCCTGCCGTTGCCGCGGTAGCCCTCACGACCGCCATCGCGACGGTCGTCGCGGTGGAAGTCACGACGATCCGAGCCGCGATACCCTCCGCGGTTACCATCTTCGCGCCGGAAATCTCGCCTATTGCCTCCGTCTCGGTATGAACCGGAACGTTCACCATCACGGTGGAAATCACGTCGCCCACCGTTGTTGCCGCGGTATCCGCCACGCTCGCCATCATCACGGCGGAAGTCACGGTGATCATCGCGCCGGCCGCGATAACCGCCGTTGCCTTTGAAACCGTCTCGCCCGCCACGGTCATCCCTGCGGTATCCGCCACGGTCACCGTACTCTTTGCCGCCATGACGTTCGTCGTGGTTCCCACGGTAGCCACCGCGGGAACCGTTACCCGATCCTCCCTTGTGGAAGCCGTCACGCCGTCCGCCCGAGGCTCCGCCACGGTAGCCGCCGTGCCCGTGGTACCCGTCTGAATGCGAGCCTCCAGCAGCGTGTCCGCGAGATTCGCCGCCGTGAGATTCGTGCTCGTTATATGCCATAGTTCGCTTTACCTTTACCTATATCTATTATGGTGTGATGCTTAGCAGCCTACCCTACGGCGGGTTGCGGCATCGAACAATTTATGCCTGAAGCCAATCGGTATGCCCTGTACGGGTCATTGCTCCAGTTCGACAGCGCCGACGGCCTTCTTGCCGCGCCTGACCAACGCAAAACGGCCTCCCAGGAAGTCAGACTCCTCCAACTCCTGATCCGGGTTCTCCACCCGCACGTTGTTCACGTACACACCGCCCGACTTGATGGTTTTGCGCGCCAAAGACAGAGAAGCGAACAGACCGGCAGACACACCGGCCTGAGCGACTCGATCCCCGACCTTTGCGCTGGCGAATGCCATACCGTTCTCGGTTTCGACCTTCAGCCCTTCGATGCTTGACTCCAGCGCATCCATAGCGATATCATGCAAGTCGCCCCCGCGGCCGAACAACGCCGATGCTGCGTCAAGCGCCTGCTGTGTCTTCTCTTCGCCATGCACGAAGCTGGTCACTTCCCATGCCAGTGTGCGCTGAGCCTGCCGTGCACCAGGATCATCCTGCGCCTCGCGAACCAAACGCTCGATCTCTTCCTTTGGCAGGAACGTGAACGCCTTGAGCAGCTTCTCCATCTGGTCATCCGGCTGGTTGAACCAGAACTGGTAGAACTTGTACGGGCTGAGCATGGTGGCATCCAACCAGACAGCGTTGCCTTCGGACTTGCCGAATTTCTTGCCCTGCCCATCGGTGATGATGGGGCTGGTAAACACGTTGACCGACTCCCCGTGCACCTTTCGGATGAGATCAAGACCGCTGGTCAGATTGCCCCACTGGTCGGAGCCGCCCAATTCCAAAGTGCATCCGAATTCTTCATACAGGTGCAGGAAATCGTTGCCCTGCAGCACCTGGTAGCTGAACTCGGTGAATGAAATACCTTCGTCGGAGTTAAGACGACGAGCCACCACATCCTTGGCCAGCATCGTTCCCATACGGAAGTTCTTGCCTACGTCGCGCAGAAAATCGATGACCGACATCTGTGCAGTCCAATCGTAATTGGAGACAAAACGAACCGGGTTGGCACCATCCGTCACCAGAATGTCGCCGATCTGATTCTTGAGACGCTGCGACCAAGCAGCAACAGTCTCTTTGGCGTTGAGCGTGCGCTCACCGCTTTGCCGCGGGTCTCCGATCAGACCGGTGGCTCCACCGACCAGTGCAATGGGGTGATGCCCAGCCTCCTGAAGGTGGCGCATGATGATGAGCTGCACCAAGTTGCCGATGTGCAAAGAAGCCGCGGTAGGGTCAAACCCGCAATAGTAGGTGATCGGCTCCCCGTTGAGAGAAGATTCCAACTGAGTCTTGTCAGTAGACTGCGCAATAAGGCCACGCCATTCCAACTCGTCGTACAGCGCAGCGAATCCCGCTTCCTTGTAGCCGGTGACGTGAGACATACCCGTTTCCTTCTTCCCTTGGTGCTGCAACACTCCAAAGCCTGTCCGATAATCGCGCATTTCCAATATTTCTGGAACCTTGCGCTGAAGTGCAGAATGTCTTCATTTTCGCAGCAGATAGCGACACCAACAGACCCTGAAGCAACCAGGTAAGAGACCTCACGCCATGCAGAGCAACGGGTTGGCGCACGACTCACTCAACGTTGAGGAGCCAGGATACGGTATGTGCCGGCACTATTGGTGCCGGCACATACGATGTTTCATGTTTCGCCGATTCAGTCCTGTTTGGATTTCTCGTACTCCGCGATACGCTTGGCGCGCCCTGACGCCACATCAAGCAGCCAACGGCTCCGATCCTTCGCGGTATCGTCACTGGCGCAGATCAAGAGCACGGTATCGTCTCCGGCAACCGTGCCCAAGATGCCGTCGATGGGCTGACGGTCGATGACGCTGGCCATGTACTGCGCAGCACCTGCCGGCGTATGCACCACGACGAGGTTGCGTGCCGAGGCAACAGAGACAATCAGCCCCGCCAAACCGCGGGACAGCTGCTTATCCATATGTTCGGTTGCGCTCTCCTGCCCATCCCATGGCTCTGCGCCGATGGTATAGGCAATGCGACCATTCTTCAATCGCGACTTGGTAGCGTTCATCTCATCGAGATCGCGGCTCAGTGTAGCTTGCGTCACATCGATGCCTCGTTCGGAAAGCATGACGGAAAGCTGCGCCTGCGAAGACACGATGTTTTCCAGCAGGATCTGCTCAATGACGTTCAAACGTGCCGCTCGATTCGTCGGTCGATGCAGACCGGTCACTCGGCGTGTCGCGTGCTCCAAATCGCTCTCTTTGCCGTCTTGGCCGCCAGCTTGCGCAGACTGCCCACCATTCGCATCACTCGCGACAGATGCCGCGCCAGCGCTTGCATTGTCAGTGCCGGTGGCACCCCCGTCAATGCTTTGCCGCTCAACACCTTCATCTACAGCACCGTCAAGCTTATCTGAACTCAATTCAGCTGCACGGATGCCTTGTTTCTCGGTCACTTCGCCCTCCTTGTTTTCTCTCTCATGACCATTCTAGCGAATGTTGCATACTACTATGCTCCTAGCTGCATATTATCAACAAATCGGCCCCTGTGCGTCGCAACACGCACAGGGGCCGATACTCTTCTCGCGACTTACCTCACATCAGGCTCCAAATGTACCGCTATCTGGCATGCTATTCATTATGTTCTGCATTTCCTGCATCAATGAAGGATTAGACATAACCCATGCGGAGAGAAGGAGCACGATGACCGCAATGACGATGGCCGCTATGGCAAATCCCCGCCCACGCATGTGGTACAGCTTGGTACGCCATATCGATGCTGCACCAAGAACCAGCGCCAAAGCAGGAAATTCGGGGAACAGAATCGCGCAGGCGAAGGAAAGAATGGCCATGGCACTCCAGCGCCCCCACAACGGGTTTTGCTGCGGATCGTTCATGTCAATACCGGCTCGCATGTCCGGAACATGGGGAACTGAGTTGCCCGGCACCTGTTGCCCTGTCTGCGGCATGTTGGGATTATATCCATACGGCGCGTTATTGTACGGCGTGTTGCCGTTCTGCTGGTTGGCATTACCTGGCATCGGGTTGAAGCCAGGCTGGCCGGGCATGGGCTGTCCTTGTGCCGGTTGACCCTGCTGAGGCTGCCATGCCCCCGGCATGTTCTGAAAACGAGGATCAGACTGCCCTTGCCCTGCTGCGTCTCCTGCAGGATTCTGGGTATCCTGCTGACCGGAGCGCCCGCCGGCGAACGGATTAGAGAACCCGGTTCGTTTTTGGGCCGGCTTCTCTTCCTTTGGTTCGGGTTTGCCGAACACGTAGGGGTCGTAGTCCTTGGGGAATTGCGACGCCAGAGCACCGTATTCAGGCAGCTGTGACCCGTTCACTGGTTCATTCGTCATATCATTGTTTGCTTCGTCCATGGCGTTCCCTTCGTCAGTTGCAGGACGTTATCGTACGTATCACACTAACCTCATACTCGGGTTCACGCCCTGAGCGTGGCACCCAATGTGGCAGCTTGCTGTGCTATGCGGGCACGTAACGCTTCAGTATCCGCAGAATCAAGCGTTTTGTCCGGTGCGCGGAACGTGACCGCATAGGCCAACGACTTCATATGTTCGCCCAGTTGCTCACCGGCAAACACGTCGAAGAGTTCGATGGATTCCAAGTCGTCGCCTGCGGCCGTCTCAATCGCTTCCTGCAGTTGTGCTTCAGTGACATTGCGGTCAACGGTGAATGCCAAATCCTGCTTGACCGGAGGGAACGTGGAGAGCGGCTTGGCTTGCACCGGTTTACCGTCCAAACGAGCAAACATCGCCGTCAGGTCGAGCTCAAACGCCGCCGAATGCTCAGGGAAGCCAAGAGCCGCGTTCACGTGCGGATGCAGCTCGCCGACCATGCCCACGCACGTCTCATCCATCATGACACGCGCTGCACGACCTGGATGCCACTGTTCCGGTACATCTCCTGCTGCCGGCTGGTCAAGGGACACTTGTGCTCCCAAACGATCCGACACCCTCATCAGGGCCTCTACCGCGTCGCTCCAGTCCACGTCGCGGCTGGACTTGAGCCAACCGGACTCCTCGGCTTTGCCGGTCAGCAACGCCGCCACATGCAATGGCTGTTCCGGCAGACCGGCATCCAGCGCAGCGAGCTGCTCATCGTTGGGCTTCACTCCTCCAGGCAGTGCTGGAATGGCGGGAGCATCGGGATCCCACAGGTAGACGTGTCCAAGTTCATAGAGCGATACGTTGTCCAACCCCCTACGAATGTTGCGCTGCACTGTCTGGGCGAGGGTCGGCAGCACGGAACGGCGTAGATACGGCCTGTCACCTGCCAATGGATTGGCCACTTCGACGCTCACGGGCTCGATCTGTTCTGCGTTATAGCCGAACGCCTTGAAATCAATCGGCCCTACGAACGGATAGCTCAGCGTCTCCACCAAACCGTATTCAGCAAGTTCGTCAGCCACTTGGCGCTGACGTCGTTGATCCGCACTTAATCCCACACTGCCGCTCACAGGAGCTGGAGGCACCGTCACCGGAATCTGATCGTAGCCGACTAGTCTGGCCACTTCCTCCACCAAGTCGCACGGGTCGGTGAGGTCAGGGCGCCACGTGGGCGGCACCACATTCACAGCGCTGGCATCACCATGTGATTCAACCGTACAGCCGATGTCTGTCAGCATGGTGCGAATAGTGCTGTCGTCGGTATCCAACCCGGTCAGCCGCTTGACTTCACTAAGCTTGAACACGACAGGTTCACGAGGCTGCGTACGGTTCACATCGACCGGGGTATCGGAAGGTTCTCCCCCACCGAACTGGGCGAGCAAATCAGCGGACATCTGTGCTGCTGCGGGTTGCAGGTCAAAGTCCACACCACGTTCGAAGCGTCGTGACGCTTCGGAAGGAATCTTGTGCCGCCTAGCGGAACGTGCAATGGTGACTTGGTCGAAGTGCGCCGCTTCCAACAGCACATTCTTCGTCTCGCTGGTCACTTCACCGTACAGACCGCCCATCACACCGGCCAGGCCGAGAATGCGTGAACCGCGCTTCCCTTCCGGAGAATCGGTAATGAGCAGATCTTCGGGATCCAAGTCGTGTTCTTTGCCGTCCAGCGTAGTCAGCTTTTCGCCGGCTTGGGCGCGCCGCACCACAATCGGGCCGCTGATTTTGTCCATGTCGTACGCGTGCATAGGCTGCCCCAAGTCGAGCATGACATAGTTCGTCACATCCACAGCAAGGGAAATCGAACGCATGCCGGCACGAATCAAACGGCGCCGCATCCAGTTGGGCGTGCGAGAGTCCGGGTTGAAGCCGCGCACGGCACGAGCATAATACCGGTCGCAGCCGGGCACACCGTGAATCGGGTTGTTATCCTCGATCGCCACTTCAATGTCGCGCTGCCCCTCACCGGCATCCTGCGGCGCGTTGGCTGCAAGAACCAACGCGGGATCGGTGTACTTGGCACCGGTGGAGTGATGATATTCGCGCGCCACGCCACGGTAAGAGAATGCGTATCCGCGGTCTGGGGTGATGTTGATCTCGAGGAGCGGCTGGTCCAGGTGCAACAGATGCATGGCATCGTCACCGGGCTGCAGTGCGTCATATTCCGCCTCACTGAAGCCGTAGTGACGCAACAGGATAATGCCGTTATGGTCGTCTCCCAAGCCAAGCTCGCGCTCGGAAGCGCACATGCCGTTGGAGATATGACCGTAGGTCTTGCGCGGCTCAATCTTGAAGTCACCGGGAAGCACAGCACCAGGAAGCGTCACGACGACTTTCTCACCTGCGGCCATGTTGGGCGCACCGCACACAATGCCGCGCGGCACCTTGTTGCCGTTCTCGTCAGTCTCATTGAACTCGGGACCCACATCCACCTGGCACCAGTTGATGGTCTTGCCGTTCTTCTGCGGTTCCGGATCGGCGCTCACCACGTAGCCCACTACAATCGGACCGGTGACCTGAGAGGAGTGAATCTCTTCTTCCTCAAGCCCCACACGCACCAGATCGGCGGCCAGCTGCTCATAGGTCAGGCCTTCGGGAACCTCGGTGTGCTCTTGAAGCCAGTCAATATCTACCATTGGCATGAGTACTTACTCCCCCATCACAAACTGTTCGCTGAAGCGCACGTCGCCTTCAACAAGATCATGCATATCGTTGATGTCGTGGCGCAGCAGCAGGGTGCGCTCCATGCCCACACCAAACGCGAAGCCGGTGTATACGTCCGGGTCAAGGCCAGCGGAACGCAGCACGTTCGGGTTCACCATGCCCGAGCCGCCCCACTCGATCCAACCGGGCCCGCCCTTCTTGTCGGGGAACCACAGGTCGATTTCTGCGCTGGGCTCGGTGAAGGGAAAATAGCTGGGACGGATGCGGCTTTTGGCGTCCGGGCCGAACATGGTGACGGCGAGCTTATCGAGCACACCTTTCAAATCTCCCATTGTCAAGCCTTTGTCAACCGCAAGAGCCTCGCACTGGTGGAAGACCGGTGTGTGCGTGGCATCAAGTTCATCCGTGCGGAACACGCGGCCGGGAGAGGCTATGTAAAGCGGAACGCCCTGTGAGATGAGCGCACGCACCTGGTCGGAGGAGGTCTGCGTGCGCAACACCATGTTCGAGCCCACAAACCCGGCTGCATCCTTGGCCTGATTGCCTTTGATATAGAACGTGTCCTGCATTTGGCGGGCAGGATGATCCGGCCCGAAGTTCAAGGCGTCGAAGTCGTACCATTCGCTCTCCACCTCGGGACCGGAGGAGATGGTCCAACCCATGGAGATGAACAAATCTTCGACGTCTTCGAGCAGCTTGGAGAGCGGATGACGCGCACCAAGAGGCTTGCGGCGCACCGGCAAAGTCATGTCAACGGTCTCGGCGGCAAACTTGGCGTTCTCCTCGGCAGCCTTTACCTGAGCCTCTTTAGCGCCGTACGCACGGCCGAAATCTGCGCGCAGCTTACCGAGCACCTGACCAGCGGCCTTCTTCTCGTCGGCAGGAAGCGTGCCGATGGCGCGGTTAGCTTGCGTAATGACGGAATCCGCACCCATATATTGCGCTTTGACGGCCTTGAGCTCCGCCATCGATTGGGCGGACTGAATCTTCTCTATGCCTTCGGCGGCCGCGTCCTTCACCGCTTGCGCGTCGAATACCACACCTTCTGCCACGAGTACCCTTTCTGTAGCGACTTGGGTTACCGACGCCACGACCCACAAACCCGCGGAAATCAAGGCATCACTGTCTGTTCATTCTTCCAATATGACTCGACATGCTGACGCTTGCGGGCACGCTGGAACACGGCACCCAGTACACCGAACCGTGCGCGTGCCGCGCGTTCCTATGCCATAGCCAGCGAATACAACAGCACGGCGCTCGACGTGGCGAGATTGAGTGATTCGGCCTTGCCGTAGAGCGGAATCGAGATGATGCGCTGCACTCGTTCCAGCACATCGACCGGCAGTCCGCGAGCCTCGTTGCCAAACAGCACGGCGTGACGAACGGGTGCGGAAGCAATGCTTGTTGCTTGTATTGCGCCAGTATCGGTATCGTCGCCCGTTGCATTCAACGGTTCTTGCGGCGCTTGTACCGTGTGAGGTTGCGTGATGCCTGCGCGCTCGGCGAGCACATCGACCAGTGATTCCGGCTTGGTTTGCGCCGTGCCGTAGACGTCCGCAGCCATAACGTCGACGCCGCTCTCCACTGCCCAAGCAAAAAACTCGTCCGTGCTCATGGTGAGCACCGGCAGGTGAAACAGCGAGCCGGCTGTGGAACGCACCACCTTGGGGTTGAAGCGATCCACGCAGTCGTCAACGAATACGACCGCACGGCACCCGGCCGCGTCCGCCGCGCGAATCACTGTGCCCGCGTTGCCCGGGTCGCGCACCTGCCAGAACGCCGCGACCGTGTTCTTCAGGTTGGAGGTAGGCAAAGGATTCGCTGCGTCAGCATCAATCGACCGATCAAACTCCTGTGAGCGCGAGCGCCTTTTACCTGAGAAATCGTCGCTGTCTGCCCTGCTGTCTTCCATCGATGTCTCGTGTTGCAATGCATCATCCGCCTGGTTCTGAACGTCAAAAGTATCGACGCTATACCGCATCGCCTCCATGCTGCCGACCGCCACAATACCCTGGCAGTCGGTGCTCATCTTGCGCATCACCTCGGCACTCACCTGATGCACGTACAGCCCTTGGGCTTCAGCCTCAATCACAATCCGCAATACCGTGTCCGAAAGATACCCGTCACCCTGTTCGCCCACTTGTGCGTAACAGTCCAGCACCGCATCAGCACGCCACCGCACCGCCTCCCGCACCGCCTGCGGCCCCTCAATCAAAAACCGACCGGTTTTCTTACGCCCATGCGAGCGCGCCAAATCCGCCACCCGCCGGATGCGCTCTGCCTTAGGGTTGGTAAGTGTTTCGGTTGCATTGTGTACTGCCATGGGTATCACTATACGATGGGACGGAGAGGAGACGGGCGATGATGCATCGTCTCACAGCTAGTTAGCCTGCGCAACGTTCTGCAACCAGCTGTACACCCCTCACCGGCCTCGATCAATGTGCTTATGTACCAGTCGTTTCATATCACGCTGGAAAACAGACATATGCTGGGTTCTAGCGAGAAACGACATGGCATGATAGTAAACTCACATTTGTTGCATCTTACGATGTCTAATTTTGTGTCTTAGATTAGTAGGTAAGGAATCAGGACTATATGAGAATCCGCGAGGTCGCTTCGAATTTTGTTGTTGCGTTTTCGACGCAAGGAATCTCAATGATTCTTAGCTTTATTACATCGCTAGTCGTTCCCAAACTCCTTGGTGTGACCGAATTCGGATATTGGCAATTATTTATGTTTTACACGACCTATTGCGGCATATCACATCTTGGTCTTAATGACGGAGTTTACCTGATTAATGGCGGAAAAACACGTAAAACTCTGGATAAGTCATCAATCAAAAGCCAGTTCACCGTGGCTTTTCTCCTGCAAATGGTATTTGCAATCATTATTCTTGCTGTAGCACTACTAGGCGGTTTTGGGCAGCAACGCGCTTTCGTTATCTTCTTTACCGGCATTTACATGGTTCTCACGAACCTCACCAGTTTCCTCGGTATGGTGTTCCAGGCAATCAACGAAACGAAATTATATTCGGTCTCTACAATCGTTGATCGGGTTATCTTCCTAGTGCCTCTTATTATTTTGCTCGTTCTACGAGTGAATCAGTTCGAACTGTATGTTGTGTTTTATGCGATATCAAAAGTTTTTGCCCTCGCCTTTTGTCTATGGAAGGCGAAAGATATTCTATCAGCACATACGTTACCTTTTAACGAATCTATTCACGCTGCAATACGAAGCATTAAAGTCGGCATTAACCTCATGATTGCGAACTTTGCCAGTCTGCTCATCCTAGGAGTGGCACGTTTCGCTATCGACAGCAAATGGGGTATCGCCGTCTTCGGCAAATTATCGCTTTCGTTGTCTTTGGTAAACTTCTTTATCACCTTTGTAGCCCAAGCCAGCATAGTTCTGTTTCCGGCTTTGCGACAGAGCAAAACAAGCGAATTGCGTCGTATCTATGAACGTATTCGTGATGTAATGGAGCTTGTATTCCCAGTAATATACGTATTGTACTTCCCGATAAGTTGGCTCTTGAAGCTCTGGCTCCCTGAGTACGCAGAAAGCCTTCGATTCTTTATTCTTCTTATTCCGATATGTCTTTTTGATGCGAAAATGGACGTTTCCTGCACCACCTATTTTAAGGTGCTGCGAAAAGAAAAAGTGCTGCTCAAAGTAAATCTTGCAACAGCACTATTGAGCAGTATTGGAGTTGTGCTGTTCACCGTCGTATGGCCTTCTGTATACCTCGTGATTGGAAGTGTTACCGCGGCAATCATCCTACGCAGCTTCGTGTCTGAAATCCTTATCGGCATGGAGCTCGACGTCAAGTTCAGCATAATTTCCGTTGAAGAAATTGCGCTCACCGTTGTGTTCATCGCACTTGCTTTTACTCTTCCCAGTATTCCTGCAGCGCTCAGTTACGTCGCCGTGTACTCCGTCTTCGTGGCTGCCAACCGCAAGGCGGTCAAGGAACTTGCTTCCACCATCGGGCAGAAGCTCGTAAAGAACGAAAGTGCTAAATAAACTTCTCCTCAGCCACGTCCTTCAGATGCTTGCCGTAAGAGCTTTTGCCGTATTTGCATGCTGCCTCAAACAGCTGTTCGCGGCTGATCCAACCATTCTGGTAGGCCGCCTCTTCAACGACGGCAATAGGCTGCCCTTGCACGCGCTGAACAGACCGTACAAATTCGCCAGCCTCATAGAGGGAGTCCATAGTGCCCGTATCGAGCCACGCATATCCTCTGCCTAGCGTGGTGACATTGAGTCGATTCTGGGCAAGGTACAGCTGATTCAGATCAGTGATTTCCAGCTCTCCGCGTGCGCTTGGAGTAATCTGCTGGGCAAGTTTGCAGACATCGGCGTCATAAAAATACAGACCCGTAACAGCGTAGTTGCTTTTCGGCACAGCCGGCTTCTCTTCGATGCTCACCGCCCTATGGTTACCATCGAATTCCACAACGCCATAGCGTTCCGGATCGTCGACGTAATAGCCAAAGACGCTGGCGCCGCCGTTTTCCGCAGTGCGCACCGCTTCCTGCAGCATCTCCTTCAAACCATTGCCGTAGAAGATGTTATCTCCCAAAACCAAGGCACACGCATCACCGTCAATGAATTCCTCACCCAGGATGAACGCCTGCGCCAAGCCGTCCGGAGACGGCTGAACCTTGTATGACAAACTGACTCCGTACTGCGATCCATCACCGAGCAGTTTCTGGAAATTCGGCACGTCGTTGGGGGTCGAGATGATGAGAATGTCCCGAATACCGGCCAGCATGAGCACACTCAGCGGGTAGTAAATCATCGGTTTGTCGTACACCGGCAGAAGCTGCTTCGACGTCACTGTGGTGAGCGGGTACAGCCTCGTGCCCGAACCTCCGGCAAGAATGATGCCCTTCATCGCATATACCAACTTTCCTAGTTCTAATGTACTGCTACTTACTGAGTGCCGCATTCACGTATGCATCAAACGTTTGCTCCCATGATGCCGGCTCGAATCCTGCTCGTTTCACTTTCTCTAGACTCAGCGTGCTATGCAACGGTCTCGGCGACACCGGTGTACTGGCATTTGCGTAGTACTGCTGTGTTGAAACCGGCTGCACTGCGCCACCGTTGCCATTGGTCGCGTCAAAGACCCGCTTGGCGATTTGCGCCCAAGAAGCACTTTCACCGTCTCCGGTAACGTTATAGGCACCGTACTCAGCATTGGTATCCAGCAAATGGAATATTGCTCTGGCCAGCTCGGACGTAAACGTGAGACGCCCTACCTGATCGTCCACCACAGTCACAGCCTGAAGGCTGTCCTCTCCGTCGGCCACACGGTTGGACAGCTGCATCATGGTGTTGATGAAGTTGTGCCCCTCCCCTATGACCCAACTGGTTCTGAGAATATAATGCTTCGGCACATTCGCCACAGCCAGGTCACCTGCAGCCTTTGACTGGCCGTATACTCCAAGCGGAGAGAAGCCTTCTTCTTCGTCATGCTCCTCTACAGCGCCGTCAAAGACATAATCACTCGAGATATGAACCAACGTAATATGATGCTCGGCGGCCACATTGGCTAAGAGAGCCGGCCCTTGCGCATTTGCCTTCCAAGCGGCTGCGCGCCCGTCATCGGTTTCTGCTTTGTCCACTGCTGTGTATGCGCCAGCGTTAATAATGGTGCCGTACATATCCCAGTCGATATCGGCATAGCTTGCCTGGTCTGAAAAATCGAACGTCGAGATATCGGTGAAATCGATATTAGTAATGCTGTGTTCCCGAGCATATTCCTGAACAGCCTTCCCAAGCTGCCCACGAGCTCCGGTCACCATGATGCGCTTAGGTGACATAGGAACAACATTCTCCAGCATCGGATGATGTAAATCAGCTTCACTGCGCTCGCTCTGCTCAAGTGGAATAGGCCATTTGATGTTGAGCTGGGGGTCTGCCAGATTAACGAACGTGTAGGTCTTTTTCTGCTCGAGTGACCAATGTGCATTGACAAGGTAGGTATATGCAGTTTCATCCTGCAACGCCTGGAAGCTGTTGCCAACGCCGCGCGGCACGAAAATTGCCTTTGAGGGATCGAGCCGTGTGGTGTACACCTGCCCGAAGCTCGGCCCTTCTCGCAAGTCCACCCAAGCGCCAAATATCTCGCCGTTAGCTATCGAAATATACTTGTCCCACGGCTCGGCGTGGATTCCTCTCGTCACGCCCTTCTTGGCATTGTAACTGATGTTGTTCTGAACAGGACCAAAGTCCGGAAGGCCCAGGTCGACCATTTTCCTGCGCTGCCAGTTCTCTTTAAACCACCCACGGCTGTCGCCGTGAACAGGCAAAGACAACACCAGCAAACCTGGTATGTTGGTTTTCTCCACGGATAATGGCGCTTCAAACTCCACTGTTCTTGTACCTCTCAACTGGCGAAGTCTCGCTCGACTGACACTTCGCATATTTTACTACGATCAGCAAACGAAATATAATCCGACTGCGGCTTAGCGTGTATCACTGCCCCTGTTGCGTATATTTCGATTCCGTCGCCGCCTTAGCTGGTTCCCACCAATCGCGATGATTGGTGTACCAGTCGATGGTTTGGCGCAATCCGTTTGCAAAATCAGTATGCTCTGGTGTCCATCCCAGTTCAGTGCGCAATTTGGTTGAATCTATGGCGTAGCGTCGATCATGCCCCGGCCTGTCTTTGACCCAGTCAAAATCATTCTCGTCACGCCCCATTGCACGCAGTATGTCGTGGAGAACCGTGAGATTGTCGCGCTCGCCATCGGCACCAATCAGGTAGGTTTCACCAAGCCGGCCTTGGGTGAGAATCGTCCATACTGCCGAGGAATGGTCTTCGGTATGGATCCAATCGCGCACATTACGGCCATCGCCATACAACTTAGGCCGGTTCCCGTCAAGAATGTTGGTAATCTGTCGAGGAATGAACTTCTCAACATGCTGGTAAGGACCGTAGTTGTTGCTGCAGTTCGAGATGGTTATCTTGGTTCCGTATGTGCGGTACCATGCTCGCACGAGCATGTCCGACGCCGCTTTGCTGGAGGAATAGGGGCTAGACGGATGGTATGGGGTCTCCTCGGTGAACCGTGCAGGATCGTCTAATGCCAAGTCCCCATACACTTCATCAGTGCTGACGTGATGATAACGAACATCGTACTTCCGCGCAGCTTCCAGCAGGCGGAACGTACCTTCGATGTTTGTCTTGACGAATGGCTCGGGGTTGGCTATCGAATTGTCGTTGTGCGACTCCGCCGCATAGTGCACGATGGCGTCATGCCCAGGAACGATGCGATCAAGCAGTTCTGCATCGCAAATGTTCCCATGCACGAATTCGACCTGGTCTTTAGGAAGACCGGCAATGTTCTCAACATTGCCGGCATAAGTCAGCGCATCAAGCACAGTAATATGCGTTTCCGGATGGTTCTTTGCCACCCATCGCACAAAATTCGAGCCGATGAAACCGCAGCCACCGGTCACTATGATGTTAGACAAAACAGATTCAGACATATTCTCCTCGCACTATCGAGACTGAACTCTTTAACATACACCATTGTAAAACGATGACCCGATTGAACAGGTACTGAGATATTACAGTTGACATGGTTTTGCACACCTTGTATCTTCTATATCATGTAAGTAACATTTAAGACCCCATGGTATGTAGTGAGGCCTACTTTTACACACATACTTCGCGAGCCTTGAGTAGCATAGTTGCATCCGACTTTAGAAGGGCTAAACACATGACAACTACAGGGGAAAATGTGCCACATGTTCTCGTTATGATGGCAACATATAATGGCGCCAAGTATATTCAAGAACAAATAGGAAGTATTCTTAACCAGCAAGATGTGACAGTTTCTCTCCTCATATCAGATGATAGATCGACCGACGATACTGTTGGCATATGCCAACAGATTGCAGAAAATGATAAGCGTATAGTTGTCCGCAGCAATACCACCAATAAAGGAGTTACAAAAAATTTCTTAGACATGGTCGTGGAATGTGAGCCTGAGAAATATGATTACTTTGCATTTTCTGATCAGGATGATTACTGGCTTCCACAAAAATTATCTATTGCGATCAGTAAACTACAACCAGTTAACAGACAAGCCGCCTTGTATTACTCTGTTATGCAAAATACCGATGAGAATTTGCAGAATGGGAAACCAGAGAATACTTGGTTTTTAAATCTTCCGAATAAGCTGAAGATGTCGTTAGTGAGAAGCTGGGCAGGTGGCTGCACTATGGTTTTC
Organism: Bifidobacterium sp. ESL1130; assembly: GCF_058507935.1. Lineage (NCBI taxonomy): Bacteria > Bacillati > Actinomycetota > Actinomycetes > Bifidobacteriales > Bifidobacteriaceae > Bifidobacterium > Bifidobacterium sp. ESL1130. The sequence goes on from NZ_CP196379.1 coordinate 1,276,091, forward strand.
AATAATAAACTGTGCTGTCTAATTCAGAAGCATGGCTCGTCACAATATAACGGCGATAAGCATCATGACGGTTGGATTCACCTTGTTGCTCGGACGTGTGGAATCGTTATCGATGATCACAATAGTTATATACTGCGCCGTATTCACGGTAACAATGTCACCATTGAGAGTCAAGTCCATACGAGTAGTCGGTATTGGAAACTGATTCGTGAGTTTATCAGAAACAACAATCATGCATCTAGTCACATGGCAGTGCAGTTGCTCAACTTGTATGAAAATGATATGGAACCAAATGCGAGGGAGACTGTAAAAAAATTTGTTGATCAAAAAAACAGTCTTTCCAAGAGACTCTCTAGTTTTTTTGACGTACAGTATCAGGCTCCAACTTTACTAAAGACAATATATCTGCGTCTTCAACTCCTCTTTTATCGATTCTGAAAGTTGAGACTACTGAACCTTGATACTATTAGGTATACTGCACACTATGGTCTAGCGCACATATGTAGATATAAGACGAAACCATAGTGCACAAGGATAGGTGGTGCATCTCACTTCTGCCTTTAAGCGAGCAAGCATTTGCGTTAGATGACGATTGAAGTGTACGGTACAACACCATTACCTTTTCCTATAAAAATTGTGATTACTGTCAACACTACTCCATACAAAATTAGCCCCGTGATATATAACTTCCTCGAAAACTCAGTTTCGCAAAGTTTCTGAAGCTCAACTAGGAATCCAAGATACACAATAAAAAAGATTTCTGAAATACGTGTTGCTACCATCACGCCATAAAAGATATTTTGAAAACCGATATATAGTAAAGCACCAGAAACGAAAAACGGATGAATTGAATCATCTAACACCTGCACACTTTTTGCTGATTTGCTACGCAAATATATGTGTATATCAGCATCCTTGATGTTTTTAAGAAGATACCATGCAAAAAGCAAATCAGGAACTACATTTTTAAGAATGGCTGATCGATTTCGATCGATGAAAAACTCTGAAGAAGCATACCCAGACCAGCGTGGGAAGAAGTGTAAGAATTGCGCTATGCTAGGTCGTATATCTATGAAAGAGAGCACGATTGTGAGTATAAATATGCCAGAAATCAACGTAAAAGCATAACGTGATTTGCATAGCCGCGCTACTAGCGGGATTAGTACGGCAAAAACTGCTACGCTATGAAATAGAATGGCTAATATCCACCAAAAAGTGCTCTGTAGATACTTCCTTCGCAAATAGGTATCAAACGCTATTATACAAAATGATGCCGCCATATACTGTCTCATTAGGTTCATCGAAGAAAAGAAAAATCCCAGAATTACAAATAGTAAAACGCAAAGAAGCCAGTATCTAGATTCAAAATTCCTACTAATAAAATAGTACAGTGCGACATAAAGCAACGCACTAGACAAAATAAACAAAAACTGCACAGGTAAATGCAATTTCGCCAAAGAGAGAGAAAAAAACGTATATCCGGCTTCAGTATAAGCTTTCGACGCCCCATATTTACGTATGGCATTAAACTCATTTACATAGTGCGCATAGTCACCACCAATCCCATATCTCGCCCCAGATATGATAGCGAGCAAAGCAAGAGCTACAATAAGAAGACGCTTCCTAAAATGATCGTTCCGCGGGAGTTTAGGACCGCAAATCGTTCCGAGAACCAATAACATAATAAGATAGACGTAAACTTTCATCTAAAATACCTTTCATCAGTCTCTAGAGTTGTTCTTTGAAGTAAGAATCTAACCCTCTAAATTGTTCTTCTGCAAACTCTTTATACGACCTGCTTAGGTTAAATCTCTCTGCATCTTGAACAGCATCTGAAAGTTTTTGCATCCCGCCTCGCGCATCAATAATTTGGTGCGAGGGGAAATTCATATCATTCAATAAATTCCGAGTTTTATTACTATACAGAACAGGAAGTGTTACACAACCAAACTGTATGCCTAACACTACCGAATGAAACCTTGTACCAATAACATATTTTGATTGCGAAATAGAATCAATTATTGCATCGACGTTCGAATCATAGTTCAGCAAAGTAGCAGGCACTGAGTACTCGTGAAGGCGCTCACATATCCTTTTCGCAACTGCATGATCACCTTGATATTGACAAAAGCCCGATATTACTATGTCTGTGCTAGTCTCTGCTAATCGCCTAAGGGTCGATACAATCTGCAACTCATATGCTGATTGATCTTCACGCGTAAAGGAGAAGCCGTCAACTTGCAGTAAGTCCACCACAGAAACGAATACTTTTTGAGACCCGGTTTTACCGATATTCTCATGATTGAGAGTAAAAGCTAAATCTGTGGATTGTCTACATGATTTTATGTTCTCAAATAAACGGAACGATTCATTATCTCTAAAGCAGACGTCTCTGCACCTTGAAAAGTAATAATCGTTTATCCTTTTGTATGTTTTGTCACTACCATACGGGCCAAAATTAGAACCAACAACGAAATTATTCTTGTACGAGATGAGAAGCAACTTCCTATACAAGCTGTACACAAGATCTTTAAAATGTGTTAGCAACGTGTGATTACTCGGCGTATGAATAAAAATTGATCCTCCTAGATTTACAATTGCATTGCACCGGGCAGAATTTTTCAGGATGTCAAAAACTCTCAATAAGCGCCCAGCAAATTTGCTTTTCCTTGCATATTTTGGAGAATTTATCGTCAGATTTGGCACCTGCTTGCACAATCCATCATACTTTTCATCAGAGTATGAATAAAAATGCACATCTGGATAACGCTCACACATAATCTTAAATAGCAAGTCATCTCCGAAATTGCCTCTCAAATAACCAGAAAGGTAAACGTTCATAGCCCTATCCTTACTCTCAGACATGAGATCTCAAAAGACGCATATATATAAATGTACGTAACTTATTAGGAATAAGACATACGATAATCGAAGCAGAAACAGAAACTATAAAGTCCCAAGTACCCATCTGTCTATCGCAAAGCATGCCCCATTTGAGATGCAGCAGCTCTCTCAAAACTTTCAAACCGCCTCTCCGTGCATAATATGCATCATCGACTCTCATATATACAAGTGACTCTTGCAGGTTGTAGCACTTAAACCGATGCGAAATAAACCTATTATACAAGTCCCACTCCTCACCCATCCGAAAAGCACGATAATTTCCTACAGATAAAATTGCATCTTTTCTATATAGCAATGTTGTTTGTCTGCAAGGGCATCGGCGCCGTGCAAAGTCAGCAATTTCATTACTAGTCTCGGGCAATGAAACTTTGCTAATCTTCGAGGTATCAGAGTCAGAAAATTCGGTCACTAGCGTTCCGACTGCCACATAGTCCGGGTGCTTTGCAAAGAAGTCGAACTCCTTTTCTATACGATTTTTACAAGATATATCATCGGAATCTAACCTAGCTATATAATTAGTGTGTGCATGTTCTATTGCCCATGCCGCGGATAAAGACGGCCCTACATTAGGTTCAATCTTATGAATTATAATACTTATCGAGAGCGTGTCCTTTAACTTGCTGCAGAATTGAGAAATCTCATCAGACACAAAACCATCATATACAAAAATAATTTCCGATGGTTTCACGGTCTGACTAAGCATACTCTCTACCGCTTGCTGAAAGCTACTCAACTGCGAACCCTTATATAACGTCATAATCAAAGTATAGTCAGGATACAACTGTAACTCCCCGGATTTCACATAACTGGATTTATCGTACTTTATATCAAGGGCGCTGGAGAATCTAACCACTTGAAACTTATCGTATTACTCATTTTGTATAATCGTTCTCAAACCCCTGATAGTTTTCTCATATTGCTCGGAAGACAGAAAGAGTGAATCCAATTGTCTCAGATGAGCACACATGTATAAATATTTAATAGCACCCTTTGTAAGTTTATCCAAACTTCTACGTACTTCAATCATTGTCAGCATAGTTAGCCGTACTAATTTGCCATGTCGATTAGTTTCTAAAAGAACTTTGCTCATCTTATCAAGCAGCCCCGTATCTGGAATGTCATCAAGATGCTGTAAATCAACTGTCCCTATACTACGCGCTACTTGATATACATACTCTTTTTCTGTACTTGCTAAAATTTTTCGGCACTTCTTACGAACATCTGAACTTATACTTAGATTATCGTACCATCCTAAAAGTTTAGAGTATTCCTGCATCCGTACCTTACTAACTTCAGCTTGATTCCAGTTTTTAGTAATCTGCATCGAATTATCGCGACGCACAGCAAAATACAGTTCGTCTGTAAACAAAACTTTGTTTGACATTAGAACGGCTTTGTGCCGAAAAATCGATTCCATTTCTGGTCTAGTCTCACTGAAAAAGATAGCATGGCGCTGTAAATTTTCAGTTGCATATATCAGCGTAGAGAATTCATATTTAACCTTCCAAGAGAGCATAGAATTTCCCGAATACAAGCCAGAGATATGGTTTACTTCTTTAAACCCTAAAGTTGCCGCACTATTACATCTCAACCTCGCAGGAACAATCGTATCTATACCTTTCCTAAAGCAATCTTGTAAGAATGACTTGAACAGCTCAGAATAAAAATTAGGGACTAGGAAGTCATCATGATCCAAAAAAATCGTGTATTTCCCTTTTATAAATGGGAATCCCTCATTACGGTTTCTACCTAAGCCATAATTCTCATGCGACATCACTGTCACACGATTGTCTCTCTCTGCAATCGCTTCACAAATATCCTTAGTCTTATCTGTCGACCCATCATCAAGAATGAGTACCTGCAAATCTTTGCAAGGCTGCTCCAGTACTGACGAAACACAAGACCTAATGAGCGTTTCTCCGTTAAAAACGGGTATCAACACCGTTAGGACTGGCTGGCTCTCTGTCATTATGCTTTCCTACTTCTCAACTTGTCTCTAGTCTATCTTTTATGCAGATGAGTTTCGTATTCTCCTATAAATACACCTTCTCGGAAGTCTTCCGCACATTACGCAAATTTACTTTACAAATTCGCATCCACCACAGTAACACCATCGTCGGTCCAGCCCATTGGAGTCTGATCGATGGCGAGCGGCGCTTGCGCTTTGCTGGATGTCGTGACATCGAAGGAGATGGTCGCTGTAGTGCCTGGAGCTATATGAATAACTGAAGCTTGCGTGGTGGCACCATTCATCGATTTGGAGACCACTTTCCCGTCGCTGGAACTTCCGGAAACGACCATATTGCTCACAGATCCTCCTGCAGGTGCATACACGAACGTCTTCTCAATAGCAGCACCCGAGTCAGACGGGTCACCAACACCTCGAATATACGCTGGCAGCGCCCCGACATCGTTCTTGCTCAACGTGTTCGTCATACGGTACTCGACATGATAGGTCGCCACGCCATTCGAGTCGCGCTTACCACCACTGATGGTCGAGGTGCGGTGCACGTACCAGTCCATCTTGGAGGGGTTCTGCTCATTGATGTAGACACCCACTGTCGGTTTCTCTTCGCTATTTGGCGCGTGCGCGGTGTAGCCGGCGGCATCAAGCGTCTGTTCCATAGACTCATCATACGAATACACATTGAAATGGCGGCCTTTGGTCATACTGCCCATGATTTTAGCAATGCTCATCAGCTTGTTCATATCCATACCGGAAAACATCTGGCTCATCCCCTGGTCAACTACTTGTTGGAAATAGATGTCCTGCTGAATCGGAGAATAATCCTTGTACACAGTATTGAGCAGGAACTCAGCGGTGTTCTTACCATCGAGTGTACGCCCATCTTTCAATGTAACTCCCCCATTGATGCCATTCAGCTCTTGCAAAAACACTGGATCCACCAGAATCACAGCATCAATCTGCTGCTTTGCTCCCCACGGGGTCCGTTTCCATATCGTTGTGATGTTATCCGCCGAACTTTTCGTCTCGGGGAAGGCAGCCAAATCTCGAATATCGAATGACATATTGAGCGGCCCCCAGTCAGTCATTGCTTTGGTCTCATCGGTGGTAGGCTTGCCTTTCCCATATGGAATTAGTTCAGCGTTCGAGTGGAACTTCCCCATTTCGATTTTGCCGTTGCTGGTGGTCATGGTGCCGACAGAACCAATCAAGCCACCGCTGATGCGCGCTTCAGAAGTCGTCATGGCCGCGACAAGATATGTCTTCGGACTATCTGTGCCAAGGAACTGCGGCAAAAGATTCATCATGCCGCTCACCTGGTCCACTTGCCCGGCAAGACCGTCAACTTTGGTCTTGGCGCTGTCATATGTGTTTTTAATCATCGATATTTTCGGCGTGGGCAGCGCATCAAACTGCTTCACGGCGCCTTGAAACGACTTGTTGGCACTCATCATTTGCTGTTGCGTTTTGATAAGTGGGTCCAGATTAAGATTCCCGTCACCGCTACTCAGCGACGCGCCTTTGAGATTGGTGAAAATGGTGACAAATTGTGGAATGCTGTCAGTCGTCATCGAATCCAGCGCCTGTGTCATGCCTTGCACATTCTTGATGTCCCCTCCGACCACAGGAACCTTTGCCGCGATATTCCACAACACGCCATGAGAAATACTGTTCGCGTCTTTTGCATATTTCTGCACTTGAGGCAAACTGTCTGCAACTTCAGTGAAGGCATCAGCCCCTGAGCCGCTAGAAACACCCTTGAGCAGGGTCATCGCCTTGGTTTCGTCATCCTTGACCTGCATGGCTTCATTATAGAGCTTGTACACTCCAACGGCCCCCGCAAGCGCGAGCAGCAGCAACACTCCCAAAACACTCCAGAGCACCGTATGGTGACGTTTCCCGAGTTCATCTGGATCATAAACATGCTGCATCCCTGCTTGTTTCAGATTCATCCAATGCTCCTAACCCTGCACAACATCTCACTTCTGCCATCGTAGAGGACTGCGTTTGCCGAAACGCCGACCGCAACTTTGCCAGCTGCAATTTGTCTTTCCAACCTTCACATCGTACCCAGAAGTCGTAACAACAACGTCCAAGTAGACGAAACCCTTGGTAAGTAAGGAATATCACTTCTACACATCGCCGAGGTGCTGGTAATCCTAATTTATACGTGCACAATTATTCACATTCACAATATTTAAAATACGACAGAATCTATATCTTTACGCAAATAACTCCCCCCCCCCCGCTCAATTACGTGTCATTTGATTGTTCGTATATGCATTACACTGTAAGCAGAGAAGTACGAGGGAAGAGGATTCCATGCCACAGTCGGAGCACACTGCAGAAGTCACAGCGGAGCAAACTGTAGAGTTTGACACTGCACACGTTGCTGCCTCATATAGTGCCAACAAAGACTCTGAGCACACGCATTCCAGCAACACCTCTGCCTATTCTCATGACTCCTCTTCAGAAACTCAGGATGACCGCGCAGCAGCGTTCTTTGACGGCTCATACGACTTCGAATCGGCCATAAACGACAAAGAATCCGGACTTTCCGCAGCAAAACTCTCTCACCAGCGTTTCCCTGGATGGAGCATTTTCTACAACGCAGTGCTTGCAGTGCTTGACACCGTTATGACACTTCTGGCGACTTTCCTAGTGTTCCTCTTCCGCCCATCGACCTATCAGTACATGCTCGTGCGCAACTCCGAAGATGGAGCAATCGGCAAGTATTTGGTTCTTATCGTCGCCGCTTGGCTTATCAGCCTTGTCAGCCAGCACGCTTACGCACGGCACACTATGGGAGAAGGCTACGAGCTATACAGCAAGATCGTCGCCGCCATGTTCATGGATTTCATTTTCCTGTGCACATTCGTATACCTCATCAAACTTGAGATTCCTCGTAGTCTGACCATCGCTATCCCTCTGATCACGGGGGTTCTCACCATCATCGAGCGATGGGTCATGCGCAGAATGTTGCATCATAATCGCAATAAGGGCGAGTATAACTACAAAACCGTTGTGGTTGGCTCTCCCGAAGGTATCCACGCCACCGTGCAGCAGCTCACCGAAAACAAAGGACTCGGCTATCTTCCAGTAGCCATCTGCCCAGTTGAGTCAGTGACCGCTTCCAACAATGACCTCAGCACAAGAAACTTAGTGCCGGCCACATTCGTTCCACAGAACGACATCGAAAAGCACCTTCATAAGCTATCCTTCAGCTCCCATTTACCACAAAACGCTCGTATCTGGGGAGCGCAGACCATTTTGGTGGCCGACGTGATGATGAGCCATTCCGAAGCCATGAAGGCGCTCTCTTTAGCGGCCGAAAGCATGGGATTGGAATTGGCATTCTCTGCATCAGTTGCCGATATGAGCGGTGCAACTGTGCACATGCGCAATGACCCCACCATGCCAGTACTCACCGCTCGGCTGACTCAGTATTCGCTCTTCACCAAATTCTGCAAGCGCGTCATTGACATAGTTGGCTCAATCGTTGCACTCATACTGTTTGCCATACCCATGATGATTGTGGCAGTGCGCATTAAGCGTGAAGACGGCGGGCCAGTGTTCTATCATCAGCAGCGCGTCGGCATATACGGCAAAACATTCACCATGCATAAGTTCCGCTCCATGAGAGTCGACGCCGACGATATGAAAGATCAACTCGCCAAAGAAAACGGTTTGGAAGACAACTTCATTTTCAAAATGAAGAATGATCCCAGAATCACCAAAATCGGTAACTTCATGCGCCCCCGTTCTATAGACGAGCTACCGCAGCTATTTAACGTTCTCAAAGGAGACATGAGCCTCGTCGGGCCCCGCCCAGCACTCCCAGATGAAGTAGCAAAGTACGAAGCTCTCTACTCCTCACGACTTTTGGTGAAACCTGGAATCACAGGAGTCTGGCAGATTTCCGGGCGCAGCAACCTGACACAGGAACAGTCTGAATTCGCCGATGTCTCCTATATCCAAAACTGGTCGCTGACAGGTGACATCGCAATCATCATGAAGACCTTCTCTGCCGTGATACACAAAATTGGCGCATACTAAATCGCTAGAGCAACGCTCTTATACAGTTGTGGGGTGCATACTTATTCGGGTATGCACCCCACAACTGTAGTTGCAGCTTTACGGCTTGCGAGAGAGGCTACTTACCGACTCGCTGTTCACTCCACTATTCCCGCGCCGCGCGCAGCTTCATGTCGAGGACGACGCGTGTACCGCCGTTGCGAGCCGGCTCCCAGCGCACGGTGCCGCCGAAGTCGTTGGTGACGAAGGTGTTGATAATCTGTGTGCCCAAGCCAGAGCCTGAAGAACGAGCCATGCCGTTGTGCTCCTCATGTTCGAGGCCAGATCCATCGTCTTCCACCACCACGTTGAGGTTCTTGCCGCTGCGGCCTACCGAGATGGTGATGTTGCCTTGGCTGCGCCCCTCGAATCCATGCTCGACGGCGTTGGTGATCAGCTCCGTGAGCACCAGCGAGAGCGGGGTGGCATCCTGAGCCGGCATCATGCCGAACTTGCCGACATAGTGCACGTTGATGTGCTGGTCCTTCATGCTGGCCAAGTCCACGCTCATCTTCAACAGGTTCGCGATTACCTCGTCAAAGTCCACAATCTCGTCCACCGTCTGGCTCAGCCCCTCGTGCACCGTAGCAATGGTCTGCACGCGCCGCTGCGCCTCACGCAGTTCCGCCTTCACCTCGGGCGACTTGGTTTTGCGCGCCTGCAGCCGTAGCAGTGCCGAAACGGTCTGGAGGTTGTTCTTCACTCTGTGGTGAATCTCGGAGATGGTGGCGTCCTTGGTTTGCAGCTCCTGCTCGCGCCGGCGCAGCTCGGTGACGTCGCGGCACAGCACGATGGCACCGATGCGGTTGCTTTCGCTGTACAGCGGCAGCGCGCGCATGGACACCATGGAATTGTTCGCGTCCAGTTCGCAGTCCGCCGCCAGTTTGCCGCTCAGCACATCGGGCAGCGAGTCAGGCACCGAGTCACCGTGATGAATGAGCTTGGTGCCCACCTCACTCAGATAGTGACCTTCCATGGCTGTGAGCGCGCCGAGCCGCCGGAAACAGCTAATGGCATTCGGCGAGGCATAGTGCACCACGCCGTCTACGGTCAGCAGGATAAACCCATCCGCCACGCGCGCATTGTGACGTTGGCTCATGAGCGCGTCATGGTACGGGAACTGGCCTCGCGCAATCATATCGTACAGCTGCTTGCCGGCGTTGATGCTCTCTGATTCGTAGCGGCCATTGGACTCTCGGGTAGCCATGTTCGTTTCTCGAACCACTACTCCAAGCGTCTTGTTGCCGCACCTCACGGGAGTGTAGACGTTACACACTTTGGCTTTGCCGACGGTCTGCAGGTATTGCGAATGGGTCTCCCCCCTCGATTGCAGGGCGGCCTCGAGCTCGGGTACCAGTTCGTCTGGTACTTCACTGCCCACAGCGTCGTCGCTGCGCAACGTCATCACCGTGGACGGGCGGCACTGCTCCGCTACGATGAACTTACCATCGTCCCTCTTCACCACAAGCAGCAGGTCGGCGAAGCTCAGATCCGCCACCACTTGCCAGTCAGCCACCAGTAAGTGAAGCCATTCGCGGTCGCCTGCGTCAAATTCGGATTGCGCAGCAAGAATCTCATCTAAATCAGCCATAGACACCATCATACGCATGTTCCACAATTCTCAACATCAGGCTCGTGTTGCCACAGATGATCCTGGCGCTGCCGCGTATGACCCAGACAGACGAATACCGTCACAACGTGGTAGTCACATTGCAACTTACGACAGCGTAGGTTACGATGAGAGCTGAATACAAGCAAGCGACGGCGGGAGAGATATGCCAGGTACCACAGACCGCGATTCGCGTGCAAACGCTGCACTCAACGCACAGCAACGCTCTACTGAGGCTCGTGCAGCATTGGTCCGCACCCGCGCCCATACCCGGGCCGAAACCGTCCGCAGCCGTGCCGAACAGCGCGCAACGCGGATTGTGGCACAGGGCGAGGCGAAAGCCGCACGCATCGAGGGCATTGATGTGCCGGATGCGCGTCGCCGTGTTCGCCTTGACGTACACGGCCGGCCAAAGCCGTTACTGCGAGGTTGGATTCATGCGGTGGCCGCCCCGCTGGCATTGGCCGCAGGCATCGTGCTCATCTGCTTGGCTCCCGGCACGGGCCTTAAATGGGCCTGCGCCGTATTCATGGTCTGTTCGTTGGTACTGTTCACCAATTCAGCCGCCTATCATCTGGGTGACTGGTCGGCGCGCGTCACCGATGTGCTGCGCCGCATCGACCACATGAACATTTTTCTGCTCATCGCAGGCACCTACACTCCAGTGTCCTTTGCACTGAGCGACACGTGGCGCACCCGTGTGATTGCGGGCATGTGGGCTTGTACGGCAGTGGCGCTCATCATCCACGTGGTGTGGATCAACGCGCCACGTTGGCTGTATACGGTGGTCTACATTGTCTTCGGAGTCTCGGGAGTCGCCTTCCTCGGACTGTTCTGGACCTCACCCGCCGCCGGCCCGGTAGTCGTGGTGCTGCTCGCTGCCGGAGGAGCCTGCTATATTGCCGGTGCCGTCGTGTATGCGCTGCGTCGTCCCGACCCGTGGCCGCGCATCTTTGGCTTCCACGAAATATTCCATGTGGGCACCGTGGCCGGGTATGCCTGCCATATGGTGGCCATCTACATGGTGGTGGTGAATCTCAGATAGCCTGCCGGCGTGTCAGATCTGCACCGAAACAACTGCTCTGCGGCACTCGGCTGTGGTTGCGTCATCCTTGTGCACCCGACTACACGCAAAAGGCATCTTTCTCTGGCAGCGCTGTACCGCTGTGCCAAGAGAAAGTTGCCTTTACATATTTATTTTCTTATTCCTACATATATAGCAGAATAGATTCAACCGTTACTGCAGAGGTTCGGATTCCTTAATCTCAACCTCGATATCACGGCCGCTCGGAGCCTGATAGGTGACGGTGTCGCCAACCTTGGCACCCATGACGGCAGCTCCGATCGGCGACTCGGGGCTGATAACATCAAAGTCAGTGGCCACAGCGATGTCACGAGAACCGAGAACAACCTGCATCTCTTTGCCACCAACCGCAAGCTTCACCAGTGAACCGTTGCCAACGGTGCCCTTCGGCGGAGCCTGCACAATCTTGGTGTTACGCAGCTTCACCGTCAGTTCGATGATGCGACCCTCGTTCTTACCCTGCTCCTCGCGAGCCGCCTGATAGCCGCCGTTCTCAGAAAGGTCGCCTTCAGCACGCGCCACCGCGATACGTTTGGTGATCTCCTCGCGATACTCCCCCTCACGGTAAGCAAGCTCGCTCTTGAGCTTGTCGAATGCCTCCTGGGTGAGCAGCACTGTCTTCTCTTCTTCGGCCATCTTGTCCTCCTTGAGCCTTGAACCGTATATTTCAGCGTAAAACGCATGTGCATAAATCATAGAGCGCTGCACGGCACCATAACCGGTACCATGCAGCGCCTTAATCCGCCAATCAGCGTGTAGAAATGATATCCACCACGAAAACGAGCGTATCGTCACCGCCAATGCCTGCCTGGGGCATACCAGAGCGACCGTAGCCATACTCTGGCGGAATGGAAACCACCAGTCTCGAACCGACGTTATGGCCCGGCAGAGAGCGATCCCAGCCCTTGATGACCTGCCCCACACCGATGCCGAAGCTCGCGGGCTGATGACGGTCGAAGCTCGAATCGAACGGGTCGCTCTTGCCCCACACCACACCGTGATAATTGACGGTGACCGTGTCTCCACTGCGCACCATCGGGCCGTCGCCTTCGATAAGTTCAACGGCTTTCAGGCCCTTAGGAGCCTCGCCTTCAGGGAACTCGATCTGCGGATGCGCTCCGAACTCAGCGTTTACTTCGGGCATATTGCCAGCCATGCGGCCTCCTTCACATTCATTGCCAGATTCACAACGACACTAGACTAGCACTCAACCACGTTGACCGCGAGTCCTCCCTTGGAAGTTTCCTTATACTTGGCCATCATGTCCTCGCCGGTATCCTTCATGGTTTTAATGGCCTGATCAAGAGTGACGATGTGTCCGCCGTCTCCCAGTAACGACACCCGCACAGCATTGACCGCCGTGTTGGCCGCCATGGCGTTGCGTTCAATGCACGGCACCTGCACCAGTCCGGCCACAGGGTCGCAAGTCAGCCCCAAGTGATGCTCGATGCCGATCTCGGCAGCATTCTCCACCTGCTCGGGTGTGCCGCCCATCACTTCGCACAACCCTGCGGCAGCCATGGAACACGCAGACCCGACCTCACCTTGGCATCCTACTTCAGCTCCGGAGATCGAGGCATTGCGTTTGAACAGATAGCCGACGGCACCTGCTGCCAAGAGGAAGCGGATGACCCCATCTTCGTCGGCGCCATCGCAGAAGTGCCAGTAATACTCCAGCACGGCAGGAATGATGCCGGCAGAACCGTTGGTGGGTGCTGTGATGATGCGGCCACCTCCGGCATTCTCTTCATTCACCGCCATGGCAAACAGATCCAGCCATGCCGAATGCGAGTCATAGAGCACGCTGGCATCCGGTACCGGCGTTGCGCCCTGATGTATCTGCGGCAGCACGTCATCGTTTGCATCATCGGCATGCCGGATGCCGAACGTGTCACTGGCCGCACCAGGCTGAGCAATCCCCCGCCCGACTGCGGAAGACGCCTGTGCGCTATGAGTCAGCCCCAGCACATCGGCTCCGCTGGCCAAGCGCTGATAGATTTTCGGCGCACGCCGAGGCACATTAAGTCCTCCCGGAAGTACCGTCTGGCGACTGGTGCAGCCGGCATTGACGCACTCTTGCATGTATTCCCACACGCGCAGCAGGCGCGCCCTCACTTCAGCCTCAGGCTGCACGGCAATCTCATTCTCCCAGGCGATCTGCGAGATACTTTTCCCCGTGGTGCGACACAGTTCCAGCAATTCCACGCTGGACGAGAACGGATAGGGGGCTTGCGCAGGGAAATCAGCATCGTCCGCGCTCTCCTGCTCCGCGAAGGACGAGCCCGCCGGAGGCTGGTCGTGAATGCCGATCATCAGGTCATCCGCGTGACCCTGACGAATAAAGCCACCGCCGATGGAATACCAAACCTGCTCGGCAATCACCTCGCCGTTGCCTGCAAACGCTTTGAACCGCATGCCATTGGTATGTGGCGCCAGCCGCTCCCACTGTTCAAACACCACGTCGCGATCATAGTCGAACTCAACACGATGCGTGCCATTGAGCATGATGAAACCATTGCGCTCACACTCATGTTTGATGTCAAGCAGATGATCGGTGTCAACCGTGGCCGGCACGCTGCCCTCCAGACCAGCTACCGCAGCACGGTCGGTCCCATGTCCCAGACCAGTAAGGGAAAGCGACCCATACAAGGTCACTTCCACACGACGCACCGCAGCAATGAGTTTCTCCGACATATCTGATGTTGCCGTGCTGGTAGAGAGAGAGGACGCAAACGCCGCACCGGCCGCCATCGGCCCCACGGTGTGCGATGAGCTGGGCCCCACTCCTACTTTGAACATATCGAGAATGCTGAACATGACCAATATTCTAGCCGTCCGCATACCCGTATCGGAGCTGCTGCGCGAGCAGAGAAACGGCGCGTTCATACCGCCGACACAGCACGGTTACCGAACCGTCACACAGGTGCCATACGGCAAGCAGAAAGGCGCGGCAGTTGGCACTTCGCGCCCCACCTGCGATTCACTGTTCTGGCGCAAATGTGGTGGTGTCACGTACCATGAGCACCGACCTCACCACATCATGAGGCTGTGCCAGAGGTTCGGAACGCATCAGGGAAAGCGCCTTAAGGGATGCACTTCGCGACATTTCCACCGGATCCTGGTGGATGGTGGTCAGCCCAACGGCACCGGCCACATCATTGTCGTCAAACCCTATTACCGACATATCCTCGGGCACACGCATACCTTTGCTGCGCAGACGAGCCACCAGCGGCACCGCAAAATCGTCCGTCTCCACACAAATGGCGGTCGGACGAACCGGTGCCTGAAGAATCCGGGAGGCCGCCGCGTCAAGCGCCTCATCACGGCTGCGATAATCCTGCACCTTCCCCAAGTCAAAATGTTGAACCTGCCGCCGACCATATCCCTGAGCCTGTGCAGCTTCGATGAAATCACGCACACGCAACTGGGTGCTGAATTCCAAGTCCCCCGGTTCGGGCCAACCCACGAACCCGATGTTGCGGTGTCCCAACGCCCTGAGCAGACGAACAGCGTCATCCATGGCCCGTTTGTCGTCCATGAGCACCGAGGCGTCGAAACCTGTGATGGTTCTGGAATCAAGCCCCACAGTGGGAATGGTGAGATGCTTGAGTACTCCAATATGCCGTTTGCTCAGGTTGATGGAGGCAACGACCACCGCATCCACGTTGCCCCCAGCGGGCAGCCGGTCAAAGAACTCGTCAAGCTGGGAGTGATCGCGCACCATGTTGGGAATGATGTCGTAGTGGCTGGGCACCAGCACTTCGTAGGCCCCCTGCATCACACCGGCATCAAACCAAGTGTTGAGCGCGTCTGAGAAGAGCAGCGACACCCTCATGGTCTTCCCGCTGGCCAGCGACGAGGCATTGCGCGCAAAGGAAAAATGCAGACGCTGCGCCGCCTCTTTGACTGTCCGGCGTGTGCGCTCATCGACTTTATCCAAGCCTCGCAGCGACCTGGAGACCGTGGAATCCGAAACCCCTGCCTCTCTCGCAACGTCATGAAGCGTGACCCTGGCCATGCATTTCCCCCTAGCTGACGCCGTTTCTTGCACGGATTGTACTGACGGCGAAACGTTTCTGATTCTACTGCAACTTGGCAACTCGCGCTGTTCATGGGGCGAGTTGACTTTTACCATGCAAGCGCTATTATTTTGCAGTATCGGCATTTCATCAGACAATAACGTCTACAAATGCTGAAATAACCATATTAACGCCATGCACTATAAGGAAGTAGCTATGCAAGAACAACATAACGAAACGCATGATAAAAGCGCTTTTACTGATGCTGACCTGTGGTGGAAGCAAGCGGTTGTCTACCAGATCTACCCACGCAGTTTCAAGGATTCCACCGGATCGGGCCTGGGAGACATCAACGGTGTCACCTCCAAGATGGACTATCTCAAAGAACTCGGCGTAGACGCCGTCTGGCTCTCACCCTTCTACCCCTCCGAACTGGCCGATGGCGGCTACGACGTACAGGACTACCGCAACGTCGATCCCAAGCTGGGCACCATGGACGACTTCGACCGCATGGTGGAGGCAGCCCACGCCCGCGACATCAAAGTGATGGTCGACATCGTCCCCAACCACTCCTCCCACCTGCACCCTTGGTTCCAGGAGGCACTCAAAGCAGCCCCCGGTTCCCCGGAACGCGAGCGCTACGTCTTCCGCGACGGCAAAGGTGAGAACGGCGAATTGCCCCCCACCAACTGGCTTGCCAACTTCGGCGGTTCTGCCTGGACGCGCGTACCCGATGGCCAGTGGTACCTGCACCTGTTCACCAAGGAGCAGCCTGACTTCAACTGGGACAACCCCGAGGTGCGCGAGGACTTCATCAAGACACTGACCTTCTGGTGCGACCATGGCACAGATGGTTTCCGCATCGACGTGGCGCAGGCTCTGGCCAAGGATCTCGATCGCGACGACTTGGACAACTACGATGTGGACGCCATGCACGTCACCGTGGAAGACGGCACCCACCCGGTCTATGACCGCGAGGAGGTGCACGAGATCTTCCGTCAGTGGCGCAGCGAGGTCTTCGACAAGTACACTCCGGCACGTTTCGCCGTGGGTGAGGCTTGGGTGCCTGCTTCACGTCAGCATCTTTATGCCCGCCCCGACGAGCTGGGCCAGGTGTTCAACTTCAAATTCGCCGAATGCAACTGGCTGCGTGACGAGATGCACAGCGCCATCGAGGACGGTATCGCCTCGGCGGCGCAGACCGGCGGCTCCACTTCCACCTGGGTGATGGGCAATCATGATGTGCCTCGCAGCGCCACCCGCTATGCGTTGCCGCAGGTCAAGACCAACAACGGCTTGTACCATGCCATCGCCAATGATTGGATTTTGCGCGACGGCACCACCTACGTCGAGGATCGTGAAGCCGGTACCCGGCGCGCACGTGCCGCTGTGATGTTGGAAATGGCACTGCCCGGCTCCGCCTACATTTATCAGGGTGAGGAACTCGGCCTGTTCGAAGTCGCCGATATTGCATGGGATGACCTTGAGGATCCGTGGGCGTTCGGCACTTCTCGCAACTTGTCCAAGAAAGGCCGCGACGGCTGCCGCGTGCCACTGCCTTGGGAGGATGATGCGCGCAATACGTACGGCTTCTCCCCCGCAGGCGCTTCCAAGCCGCATCTGCCCCAGCCTGCATGGTTCTCTCAAGTCGCAGCCCGCACGCAGGAAGAGGACGACAGTTCGGTGCTCTCGTTGTACCGCAAGGTGGTCAAGATGCGTCATGAGCTGCAGACTACAGACACGAGCCTGACCTGGCTTGACGGGTTTGACCGCCAAGGAAGCGAACCTGACGGAGCTGACGGCAACTTGGGCGGTTCGATCGCCTATCGCCGTGCGAACGGTTGGGCCAATGTCACCAATTTCAGCGCTGAGCCGATGACCTTGCCTGAAGGTAAGGTGCTGCTCACCTCCAGCCCGCTCAACGCCGACGGCACCTTGCCGCAGGATACGTCCGCGTGGATTCAGCTCGACGACTGAGCCGTGTCCGGAATGCCGTTCGGTCACCGTTATGCCCCGAACGGCGTTCGACATGCTTGTGTGGAGTGGTCTGAACCGCCACTCCACATATGAATTCCACATACCAATCCGGGTTTGCCTGTTCAGCGCAGCGTAGGAGCTGCGACCTTACGACCAAACCCTCACAGCAATACAGTAAAGAAGTATCATGGAACAAAACATCACCGCCAACGAGCCGTCATCCACCCAACCAGGCGGTCGCTCTCGTCGCGAAGCTTGGCGTTACATCATTGGACTCTTCGTCTACAACACACTCACCTATGTGGGCTTCACCATGGTGGGCAGCGTGCTCATGCCGCAGCGCCTGCGCGACATCGGCGTAGACGACCCCAGCACCCTGCTCGGTACCATCAACGGCGTGGGTGCCGTACTCTCCATGTTCATCAACGTGTTCATCGGCAGCATGTCCGACCGCACACGTTCCCGCTTCGGCAAGCGCACCCCTTGGATTGTCTCCGGCGCAGTACTGTGCGGCCTGTCCTTCTACGCCACCGGCCTGCCCACCATCGGTGTTGGAGTGGGCATCGCCTACTGCTTCTCGCTCATCGGCCTGAACATGATGATTGCTCCCATTACCGCCATCCTCTCGGACCGCGTGCCCGAGCATGACCGCGGCACCGCTTCGGCGGCGTTCGGCGGTGGCGCGGTGATCGGCCAGGGCCTGGGCAACCTGCTCGCCGCCCAGTTCATCTCCCACACCACCATCGGTTTCGCACTCTCCGGCATTTCCCTGCTGCTGGCCGGATGGCTGGCCATGGTCATCATCCCCAAGGAGAAGGCCAACCTGGACACCCCGAAGAACAACGAGCCGTTGTGGAAGGTGCTCGTGCACGCGTTCACTCCACCGACCAAGGGTGCAAGCGACTTCTGGAAGGCGTTCGTGTGCCGTACCGGCCTGCTTATCGCCTATCAGATGATCACCGCCTACCAGCTCTTCATTTGCGAAGACCGCCTCGGACAGAGCAAGGCCGAGGCCGGTGCCGTAATCGCCACAATGTCGGTGATCACCATGGTGGTCTCGCTCATCGCCACCGCCGTTTCCGGCCCCATCTCCGATTTCATCAAGCGCCGCAAGCCTCCTATCGTTTTCGCCTGCGCACTCTACGCCATCGGCATCGCCCTGGCATGGGCCATCCCGACACCTACCGGCATGCTGCTGTTCGCCGGCGTGGCGGGCTTCGGCTACGGCATGTATTCGGCCATCGACCAGGCGTTGAACGTCGCCGTGCTGCCTGACAAAGAGAACGCGGGCAAGGACCTGGGCTTCATCAACATCGCCACCTGCGCCGGCCAGGCCTTGGGTTCGGTGTGCACCACGGTTTGCGTGGCCATCGGCCACGGCTATGATCTGGTATTCCCGGTCGCCATCGTCATGACCGTCGTCTCGGCAGGCTCCGCTCTGCTCATCAAGCGCGTGAAGTAACACGTTCGATTGAGGTTCTCCGCATGTGGGGTGTAGCGATTAGCGTCGCTGCACCCCACATGTGTTTGATAACCCTTCTCGCACGCTCTATATACAGTTCTCGCACACGCTGCTACCGCAGTGTAGAGCGCTTGTGGCACAATGGCTATGTCTGTTTCAGACGTGCCCCCGTGGCGGAATTGGTAGACGCACCTGACTTAAAATCAGTCGCCATTGGCATGTCGGTTCGAGTCCGACCGGGGGTACAACAACCGGGCTCCGTAGTCCATCACAATGCCGTCCAACAGACCGTGATCGCTGGAGACAAATGAGTCAATAGGCGTACCATGGTCGGCCTGTGCAGAGGCAGACACCCGTTCAAGCACACGATTCCACACCAATGCTCCGCCACCCACCACATCGATGCGGCCGGGATGAATGGCCCGATAGCTCGAACGTTCCGCCCGGGACATCCTCAAGAACTTCTCATCTACTGCCACAGCGTCGGCAATAGGCAACTGAACCCCATCGACCGCGCTATGATCGTACTCATCGAGCCCCAATGCCAGCGCAGTCATGGTGGTAACACTGCCCGACACGCCAATGATGGTGCGCGCCTGCCCGGCAGGGACATGCTCAAACGCCTCGTCGATATGACGGTCAATGTCAGCCATGGCCTCATCGATCTGAGCCTGCGTGGGAGGGTCGGCCAACAAGTGCCGCTCCGTCATGCGCACCGAGCCAATATCCATCGAAAAAGCGGCGCGCACAGACGTAGCCGGAGCATCCACACCGTTTCCACCAAGCACCAGCTCTGTGGAGCCACCACCCAAGTCGACCACCAAATACGGGGCTTCAAGACCGTTTCTCGGCACACTGCCAGTGGCACCCAAAAAGCTTAACGCCGCCTCTTGAGTCCCCGCAATCACCTCGGGAGTCACCCCCAGAATGTCACGGATGCCCTGCTCGAACACATCACGGTTCTGCGCATCCCTGGTAGCCGAAGTGGCCACGAAACGCAGCCCGTCCACCGGATGCTCCTGCAACACTGCAGCGAAGTCATGCGCGGCATCCCACGCACGTTCCAGCGCGGCCTCGGAGAAACGGTGATGTTCATCCACTCCTTCGCCCAAACGAATCACACGCAACATACGAGGTACGATGTCGTCCACATGTCCGTCCTGATATACGCGTGATACTTTGAGACGAATCGAATTCGTACCGCAGTCCACACCAGCTACCACTACCGAATCCCGCTGTGCCGTCTGTTTCATGATTGCTTCCTTCGTCAGATACCTAAAGATTCGATCGCAGCCTTACTGCCGCATGCCAATGCAGTGGTCTCTCATGCACATGTGCCACATTCGAGTCGACCAGTGAAGCTCGCCCTCACTCCAACATATCCGCTCGCACACTGCACCGGCAGACGTCCGGCGAGAACTCATCCTTCACCTGTTCCAATACACTGTCTCCGAACGGGTTGATGCCGGCACCCATCACCAGCGTCTGCGCCAGCAAGGCATGCAGGCACTTCACACGAACCGGCATACCGCCTGCACTGATGCCCTGCACATGTTCCTCACTGTCACCAAGTCGTGCCGCCAGCTCGGAACGGAACGCCAAGTACTGCTGATGGGCGGCGCGGTAACACGCCTGCAGATCTTCACTGCCTTCCAGCTCCTCCGTCATCTGTGCCATTGCCCCGCTTGCCTCCACATGAGAGACCGCTTTCACCGCCTCCGGACTGGTGAGGTAACACGTTGTCGGGAAAGGGGTGCCGTCCGGCAGCTCTGGACGCGTCACCACGGCCAACGGGCTGCCGCAGACTACACACCTGGCTCCAACTGCCACCATTCCCCTAGGATAGCGACCTAGCTGTTTGGTGACCATGGCGATGTCCTGTTCACTCGGGGCATCACTCATTACACGATCCACCAGCGCTTGTGCCGCGGTGCGTATGGCAGCCGGAATGTCTTGCTCGGCTTGCTGTTTGGACGATGTTGTCATGTCTGTCTGGCTCATTTCTCTGAACTCTTGTCATCAGTGCCGTTATTGTTTGCACCGTTGCCGGTGTCAGTCTTGGAATGCGCCTTGTCTTGGGCGCTGCCCGACACCACTCCGGTGTCATCGTCGCGCTTAGGCAATGGAGCATCGGCCTTCTTGAACGAATAGGACATCTCACTGTACCAGGGCAACGGTTTGGACACTGCGGTAGCCGAACCGCCCTTTTTGGGCTTGACTCCGGTCACCGCCTCCGGATGCTCCACATGCACCGCCTGCTCACCCGGAAACACGAAGCCGAGCCGTTCCCTGGCCTGAGCGGTAACATAGGCTTTGTCGTCCCAACGGGCGATGTCGTTCTCCAGACCGCGTTTTTGCGACTGCAACGAAGCTTCCTGTCGTTTCAGTCCGTTGAGTTCCGACAGGTTCTGCGCATAGCTATGGAACGTGGCAACCAGTTGAATCGTTCCCAACAATATAATGAATACGGCAGCGAACAAGGCTATAGGGCCGGATTCCCGTTGCTGCTTAGCGCGCGTCACAGCGCGGGCGGAACCTGCTTTGGAATGTGCCTTGTCCCGATTCGCGGACTTGTTGTTACGTGCTCGGTGGTCGTCTTTGTGTGTGTTCAGAGACGCTGCAGAACTGCGCTTTCTCTTTGCGGATACGCCACTCGGTGCAGCATGCTCACGCTGAGATCGTGCGCTGGCGGCCTGCCGCTCGCGGTCTAATTCAGCGCGCACGCTCTGTGCGGCGCGAGCCTTCGAGAAGCCTCTGGAGTCTGAAGATTGGCGAGCGTTTGGCATTGACTGCCTCCGTTCACTCACTTGTCTTTCACCCATGCGTCTACCGCTTGGCGAGCCACCTGAATTGGTACTACTCATAGTCACGAAAATACCCGCCGCATTCGACCTTATGCAGAATGCGGCGGGTGGAACAGTTCGGGTGCACACCTTACTGGAAGATGTGCACCCGAACTCAGTATTGTGCTCGCATCAGGCGCTGGCAACGCGCCATAGCGAAAACACTTACTTCATGTACTTCTTGCAGGCCTTGAAGGCGCTGTAGCCGGCGTACTGAGCGGTGGAGCCGAGCTCCTCCTCAATCTCGAGCAGGCGGTTGTACTTGGCGATGCGCTCGCCACGGGCCGGAGCACCGGTCTTGATCTGGCGGGTGTTCTTGGCAACCGCGAGATCGGAGATCGTCGTGTCAGGGGTCTCGCCGGAACGGTGGGACACCATGGAGGTGAAGCCGTTGGCGGTGGCCAGCTCGATGGCGTCGAGGGTCTCGGTGACGGTGCCGATCTGGTTGAGCTTGACGAGCAGGGAGTTTGCGGCCTTCAGGTCGATGCCCTTCTGCAGGCGCTTGGGGTTGGTCACGAGCAGGTCGTCGCCTACGAACTGGAGCTGGTCGCCCAGAGCGGCGGTAATCTTCTGCCAGGCTTCCCAGTCCTCTTCGGCGAAGGGATCCTCGATGGAGACGAGCGGATACTTCTCCACCAGGCCCTTGTAGTAGTCGAGCATGTAGTCGGCGTCGCGGTCCTCACCGTCGAAGTGGTACTTGCCGGTCTCCTTGTTGTAGAACTCGGAGGAGGCCACGTCCAGGCAGATGCCGATCTGACGGCCTGGCTCATAGCCAGCCTGCTCGATGGCGGTCATGATGTACTTGAGGGAGTCCTCGTTGGACTTCATCTTGGGGGCGAAGCCGCCTTCGTCGCCGAGGCCGGTGTTGTAGCCTTCCTTCTTCAGGATGCCGCGCAGAGTGTGGTACACCTCGACGCCGGCGCGGAGGGCCTCGCTGTAGGTGTCGAAGCCGTAGGGGGAAATCATGTATTCCTGAATGTCGGTGGCGAAGTCCGCGTGGGCGCCGCCGTTCATGATGTTCATGTTCGGCACCGGCAGGATGTGGCCGTTGGTGCCGCCGATGTAACGGTAGAGCGGCATGTCGGCCCAGTCGGCAGCGGCATACAGGGCGGCCAGGGACACGCCGAGGATGGCGTTGGCGCCGAGCTTGCCCTTGTTGGGGGTGCCGTCGAGCTCAATCATGGTCTCGTCGAGCGCACGCTGATCGGTGACGTCCATACCGATGATCTTCGGGGCGATGACCTCATTGACGGCCTTGACTGCGTCAAGCACACCCTTGCCCATGTAGCGGGACTTGTCGCCATCGCGGCGCTCCCAAGCCTCTGCCTCACCAGTCGAAGCACCTGAAGGCACCAGACCGACGCCCTGAGCGCCGTCATCGGTGTCGAGCACGACCTGCACGGTCGGGTTTCCACGGGAATCAAGGATTTCGCGCGCGTATACGCTTTCAATTGCTGCCACAGCTACTCCTTAGCGTTGGTTTCTCTAACAAATTCCAGAATAGTGGCCTTGTTGGACGAGCGAGAGTCAAAATCGCGCGTATTTGTGAACGCTCACACAACCGGTTGCCGCGACCAGGTGCCGAGGCACGCTCATACTGCTGTGGCGCTGCCGGTACCCTGATCAGCGCGCCGCACCCGTCCAAGCCAAATCCTTGAGCAGCTGCGCCGCCCACTCCAGCACTTCGTCGCTGCTCATCGGCCCGGAGCCCAGCGAGCCGTTGAATGGCGCCGGCAGCAGCAACGTGTGTGTGACCGGCCGGTACTGCATACCGTGGTAGATGCGGTTCAACCTCATGCGCAGCGACTCCGGCGGGTCGAATTTGGAGATGCGCACACGCGAGCCTTGTCCGATAATCTCGGTGATACCCAGCTTTCGCGCGGCCTCACGCAGACGTGTGACTTCAAACAGTGCGTCGAATTCCTTGGGCATGGCACCGTACCGATCCGTCAACTCGTCGCACAGATCGTCCAGATCCTCCTCGGTATGCGATGCGGCAAGTTTGCGGTAGGCCTCGAGGCGCAGCTTGTCGGAATCGATGTAGTCCACCGGAATGGACGCTTCGATGGGCAGGTCTATGGTGACGGCGACCGGTTCGGTTCGTTCCGGCTCCTTGACCTGTTCCACAGCGTCGGAGACCATGCGCACGTAGAGGTCGAAGCCCACGCCCTCGATGTGGCCGCTCTGCTCGCCACCCAGTAGGTTGCCGGTGCCGCGCAATTCCAGATCCTTCATGGCCACGTCGTAGCCTGAGCCCAGCGCCGTATTCTGCGCGATGGTGGCCAGGCGGTCATGCGACTGCTGGGTCATCGGCTTGGTGGGATCATAGAGGAAGTAGGCGTAAGCACGCTCCCGTCCACGCCCTACGCGACCTCGCAACTGATGCAGCTGGGAGAGACCGAAGCGGTCGGCCTGGTCGACGATGAGCGTGTTCGCATTCGAGATATCAAGCCCCGTCTCGATGATGGTCGTGCACACCAGCACGTCAATATCGCGATGCCAGAAGCTCTGAATGATCTCATCGAGTTGTTTCTCACGCATTTTGCCATGAGCCACGCCAATGCGCGCTTCCGGTACAAGTTCGTGAATCTTGGATGAAACCTTGTCGATGTCGTTGACCCGGTTGTGCACGTAGAACACCTGTCCCCCACGCAGTAATTCGCGTCGCACAGCCGCAGTGACCTGCTGGTCCTCCTGCGCTCCCACGTATGTGAGCACCGGCAGGCGATCCTCGGGAGGAGTTGCGAGAGTAGACATCTCACGAATGCCCGTCACCGCCATCTCCAACGTGCGCGGGATGGGGGTTGCGGACAGGGAGAGCACGTCGATGTTGGTGCGCAGCGCCTTGAGCGTCTCCTTGTGCTCCACACCGAAACGCTGCTCCTCATCGATGATGAGCAGCCCCAAGTCCTTGAACTTGATTTTAGGGTTGAGCAGCTTATGGGTGCCGATGACCACGTCCACCCTGCCGGATTCCAAACCTTCGAGCGTCTCGTTGATCTCCTTGGTGGTTTGGAAGCGGCTCATGGCGGCCACCTCAACTGGGAAACCATCGTAACGCTCGGTAAACGTCTCGTAATGCTGCTGCACCAGCAGCGTTGTGGGAGCCAGCACCGCCACCTGCTTGCCGTCCTGCACGGCCTTGAAGGCGGCACGCACCGCGATTTCGGTCTTTCCGAAGCCCACATCACCGCAGATGAGACGATCCATGGGCACTGCTCGTTCCATGTCCGCTTTCACCTCGGCGATGGTGGTGAGCTGATCGGTCGTCTCTTGGAACGGGAACGAATCCTCCAGTTCCTTCTGCCACGGGGTATCAGGTCCGAACGCGTAGCCGCGCGCCGCCTGACGAGACGAGTAAAGCTTGACCAGGTCATCTGCGATCTCGTGTACGTGCTTGCGAGCCTTGGCTTTGGTCTGTGCCCAGTCCGAGCCGCCGAGCTTGTTGAGCTTGGGCGCATCTGAACCAATATATTTCGACACCAGTTCAAGCTGGTCGGTGGGAATGAACAGCCGGTCGGCCGGTGCGCCGCGTTTGCTGGGAGCATACTCGATGACCAGATATTCGCGCGTGGCCTTGTTGGCTCCCACACCCGTGGTACGCTGCCGCATCTCGACGAAGCGACCGACACCATGCTGCTCGTGCACCACGAAATCACCGGTTTTCAACTCCATCAGATCAAGCGGTTTACGACGCCTGCCACGTGTCTTGGTGCGTGCGGCAACACTGGTTTTTCCAGTCAGATCACGTTCAGTGAGCACAGCCACTTTGGCCGCGACATCCACAAAACCGTCAATCATCTCGGCCTGCGCCGTGTGGAATTTCGTAACGCCGACGCCTTCCACCGCCCGCTGCAGCCGTGCCAGCGTAGTGGCCGAACCAGCGGTCAGCGTGACATCGATCCCGGCACTTACCAATCCTTCGATGCCGGAGGCGGCCTTGTGCTCATCACCCCGGTATTCCGCCGCGGCCTGAGCATCCAGACTGATATGGCCGGCGACGGAAGCGTCTACACCGAAACCGGTAACCTTCCATACATCATGGTTCGCATATTCAAGCTGGGCAACACTTTCACCGAAGTCCATGAAACTGGCCTGCTCGAAGCTAATCGGGGCGCCTGCACCGTGTCCGCTGGCCGCCACATGCCAACTGGCTGCGAGGAATTCGTTCGCCGTCTTGACCAGGTCGTCAGCAGCTCGGCGCAGTTTTTCCGGATCGGACAGCATGAGCACCGCGCCTTTGGGCAGCATGCCGGACACCGGTTCCATATCCGTCACCAGTGCGGGAATCAGCGACTCCATGCCTTCCACCGGAATGGCATCGGCAATGGAAGCGAGCATATCGTCGGCATTGGGAATCTCTCCGATAAGCGCCTTGGCTCGCGCACGCACGGCATCAGTGAGCTGCAGTTCACGGCAGGGCGTGGCCCATACCATATCGATGTCGTCACCATACGTGCGCTGATCTGAGGCGTGGAACTCGTGCATGGTGTCGATCTCGTCGCCAAAGAACTCGATACGAACAGGATGCGGGAGCGTGGGAGGGAACACGTCGAGAATGCCGCCGCGCACCGCGAACTCGCCGCGATTGACCACCAATTCCACCCGCGTATAGGCGTTCTCCACCAGTCGTACGGCTGCCGTATCCAGCTCTATCTCGTGCCCGCGCTCAAATACCAACGGCTCCACCTCACCCAGACCTGCCACCACAGGCTGGATGAGTGAACGCACCGGCATCACGAGAATGCGTATGGGACCGAACACCGGATTCCCTGTTTGGGGGTGACTCAGCCTACGGAACACTGCCATACGGCTTGCCACGGTATCGGAGCGCGGTGAAAGGCGTTCGTGCGGAAGCGTTTCCCATGCTTCAAGCTGGCACACTTCCTGCGGGTCGCCCTCATACCAGGCACGAATCGCTTTGACACTTTCCTCGGCCTCGCGCGAAGAGGAAACCACCATGACCACCGGTGCCCGTCTGGCCGCCGCAGCCGCCAATGCCGGACGGATACCAGTGGGGGCACCTACCGTAATCGCGGCATCGGCAGCACCCACGGGACCGTCCACCTTACCTTCGACCAGCTGACTGAAGGACTCATCACGCTGCAAGCGTTCCAGCAGCGGAACCAATGTGCCCGATGCATTCACCTCATCGGCCATTGAACCGCTCCTGTGCCGCATTCAGCCCGGTGACCATAACGGTCTCGACAGCATCCGCCCCATCGGCAAGAAACTCCGGCAACTCTTTGCGCTGAGACGCCGCGAACCCGCCAAGCACCCAGTCAATGGTATTCTCGTGCGCTCTGGCACCACGTTCGGCATGACCGACCCCCATGCGCACACGCGCATACTGGTTGGTCCCCAGAGACCTGTCGATGGAACGGATACCGTTGTGCCCACCGGCCGAGCCGCCCGACTTTACTTTGATGCGGCCGAAGTCCAAGTCCATATCGTCGTGCACGACGACCACGTGTGCCGGCTCAATACCGTAATAGGAACAGATGGACGATACAGCGGCACCCGAGTCGTTCATAAACGTGAGTGGTTTGGCCAGGAAGAACTTGACCATCTTACCGTCCAGACGCATCACGCCTTTTCCGAGATCCGCCAGGCCTTTATGCCCACTGAGCGAGACCGACCAACGCTGTGCCAACTCATCTGCCACCATGAAACCCATATTGTGACGGGTGCCTTCATATTTCTTACCAGGGTTTCCCAGCCCCGCCACCAGCCAAAAATCAGATGCCATCCGCGCTCTGCCCATCCTTTGTCATCCAAAGCCCACACGCCAAGTGACCGGCACGATATGCCGGTCTGCCAAGCACTGCACAGTCGAGCGTGCCGCGCTGTGAGAGCCAACCACCGCCTCATCCTACTGGAAATTGGCGACGCGACGATAACGTTTCAGCCAAGCGCACGTCACCGTTCAGGAGCGATGACCTTCAACGGGCCGATACCAGTAGGC
Source organism: Bifidobacterium sp. ESL1130 (assembly GCF_058507935.1). NCBI lineage: Bacteria > Bacillati > Actinomycetota > Actinomycetes > Bifidobacteriales > Bifidobacteriaceae > Bifidobacterium > Bifidobacterium sp. ESL1130. The sequence continues at coordinate 1,303,994 of NZ_CP196379.1, forward strand.
CAGATCGGAGTAGGTCTCACTGTTGCGCGACGCTCGAGGAAGCAATCCAAAACGAGTGAATCCGTACCGCTGCACCAACGCGGCAGACCCTTTGTTCTCGTCGAACAGCAGCGCAACAACAAGCCGATGGCCGATGCTTTCCGCCTGCGCGAGCAGATGTTCAAGCAGCGCGGAACCATAGCCATGCCGGCACTCTTGGGAAGCAACATAATAACTGACTTCCACCACACCGTCGAAACCTTGACGCTGATGGAATCTCGACAACGAGCCGAAACCGACCACGGTGCCCGCTCCGTCGGTAGCCACCACCACGGGATATACCTCACGTGGTGTGTGTTCGTCTACCCAAGCCGCGCGCTGTTCGAGAGTACGCGGCACCAAGTCGGCGGTAACCCCACCGGCGATCACCGACTCATTGTAGATGTCGGTGATCGCCTGCAAGTCATCTTCCCCATAGGGCCGGATGATTCCCATCTTCTCCCCCTACTCCCGAATACGCTTCGACTACTGTTTGTTTTCCAGCTCAATGGCTTGGTTCAACGCATTGTTCAAATCCTGTTGAGCCTTACCATACGCCGCCCAATCGCCGGACTTCATGGCCGCATCAGAGTCCTTCATGGCCTGACCGGCGCGGTTGAGTGCGGCTTTGAGTTCAGGGCTTGCTGAGTTGGAGGGCTTACCGCCTTGCTTATCAGGTGACTGACCCGTGCCTTTGCCACCGTCAGCAGGGGTACCCGAACCGGATTGCGAGCTGCCCGTTCCCGCGCTATCAGCCGTTCCGGCTCCGTCATCGGCATTCTCCGCATCTCCTGCCGAGGCACCGGAGTTACCGCCAAAGACCTGATTGAGGGCGTCGTTAAGCGTGTCTGCAAAACCGACCTGATCGCCAAAGGCGACCAACACCTTTTTCAGCAAGGGGAAACTCGTGCTGCCGGCGGACTGCACATACACCGGTTGGACGTATACCAACCCTCCACCAAGCGGCAAGGTAAGCAGGTTGCCTCGTCTGAGCTTGGTAGATCCGGATTCGAGCAGATTGAGCTGCTTGGAGACTTCAGCGTTGGCATTGAAGTTGTTTTGCGCCTGTCCGGGGCCTGGAACATTGGAGTCCTTCGGCAATTCCTGTAGTCGAATCGTGCCGTAATTCGAGCCGATATGCCCTTTCTCATTGCCGGCATCCGAATCGACGGAAAGGAATCCGGTAAGAATCTCCCTGGTGGATGTGCCTGCAGGCACATATGTTGAGGTCAGTGAGAACAGCGGCTCGTTGGAACCTCCCGTTTTCAGGGTGAGATAGTACGGAGGTTGCAGCACGTTGGAACTTCGCCCTGACTGCGACTCGGTCGGGTCGGTCGGAGTCTGCCAGAAGTCCTCGCCGGAGAAGAACTGGCCGGCGCTGGTGACGTGGTACTTGGACAACAGCTGGCGCTGTACCTTGAACAAGCCTTCCGGATAGCGCAAATGACTCATCAAATCGCCGGAAATATCGGAAATCTGGTGGTATTGACCAGGGAATATCTGCTGCCAGGCCTTGATGACCGGATCGCTTTTATCCCACACGTAAAGGTCGACCGAGCCGTCGTAGGCATCAACCGTAGCCTTCACCGAGTTGCGAATGTAATTCGCTGGCTGGCTCATCAGTCCCTTGACGGTAGAGGAGGTAGTTGTGGTGGAGTCCTGCGTGGCTCTTCCCAAATCAGTGTTCTGCGAGTATGGATACGCATCTGATGTGGTATATCCATCGACGATCCACTTGACACGCCCATCCACTACCGCCGGGTATACACGCCCGTCGAGCGTCAGATAGGGAGCCACCTTGGCCACACGCTCACGCGGGCTGCGGTCATAGAGAATCTGCGAATCTGAAGTGACTCGGTCGGAGAAGAAAATCTTGTCGGAACCGAACCGCAACGCATAGAGCAGACGGGTGAAGGCATTGCCTATCTTCGGCCCGCCATTGCCATCAAAAGTATTGGAGGCGCCGGTGGAACCCTTGGGATAGTCAAACTCCCAAGACTTCGTGCCTTTGGGCGAACCGACGATGGAATAGTCGGGAGCGTTGGGCGAGAAGTAGATGCGCGGCTCGTAGCGTTCGGACTCGGTAAGCTTGCCTTGCGTGGGAATCCCCGATTCGAAGAACTCAGGGTAGCCGTCGCTGGTCACTTTGTTGCCGTATGCGGCCACCACACCGTAACCGTGTGTGAAGACCGTGTGGTCATTCACCCAGTTGCGGTTGTCGTTGCCGTTAAGATCCAGCTCGCGCGCGGCGATCATGGTGTCTTGGCTCTTGCCGTCGATGTCGTACTTGTCAACCGCCAACGTGTCGGCGAACGTGTAATACTGCTTGGACTGTTGCATCTGCTTGAAGGTGGGCGATACCACTTGCGGGTCAAGCAATCGAATCTGCGCGGTGGTCTCCGGATCCGATGCCAGAGCGCCGGATTTGCCTTCGGTAGTGGCATCGTACTGTTCGGTCTTCAAACCGTCCAGACCGTACGCCTGACGGGTCGCGCTGATGTTGCGTGAGATGTAGTCAGACTCCATCTCCTGCTCGTTCGGGCTGACCTTGAAGCGCTGCAGCAGCATGGGCCATACGGTACCAAGCACCACAGCGACCACCAGAACCGCAGCAACCGCAATGACCGGTGTTTTCCATGCACGCAGGGCCTCAGCGGCACTGACCGCGGTCGAGGATGACCCGTCGAACGCGTGAGTGCGCATCAGCCAAACACCAAGCACCACACCGAGCAAAGCCGTAAGCGCAGCCATAACGAAAGACACCGGGATAGTGGCATGGACAGTGGTGTAATCAGCTCCGGTGAATCGGGTGCTGTCTGCAGTCAAGTTGGAGAACACCGACGCTACCTGACTGACCGCCCAGAGCAGCATGTTCAATATGATCCATACACCGATCTGCCTTCTGGCGCGTTTGGTGACGGTCAGGATGCCGCGCCCGTTCACCGGCATCGTGATGCGGATGCCCCCCATGGCAAAATGCGTGACCGCGGAGAAGATAAGGCCAACGACCAGCATGACGGTGAGCGCCGAAAGCATAAGCTTGAGACCTGGCAATATGAACACATAGAATCCGTTGTCGATGCCGAATTGCGGATCCTTGACACCGAAGGACTGCGCATTGAACATGAGCAGCACCTCGGACCAGTTGGCATTGAATTGAGATCCGAAGAGCACCCCGACGATAAGCGATACGACCACAGCCACACGGCGCGCCGACTTGGAACTGAACGACGTGCCGACCTCGACCACATCACCGTTGATACGAATGGTGGAGCCGTCTGCACCGGCCGGCCTGGCACGTATGGCGAGAGTGGCGGAAATGTAACTCACCACAGCCAACACCAACGCATAAGCCACCCACAGACCGACCTTGGTCCATAGCTGCTTCCACACTACACTCTGGAAACCAAGTTGGTCATACCACATCAGGTCTGTGATGAAACGATCGAGACCGAACAACAGCGCCAACAGAACCACCAAGACAATGGCGACAACAAACAGCACCTTCCATGCCAGACCAGACCCGCGCCCAAAGCCGGACGAACCATTCGAAAGCCGGGGCACGAACGGCGGCAAGGACGACCCTGAAGACCTGCGCGAACGGGACTTCCCTGCCTCGTCACCATCCGTCTCCACGTTGAGGATGGTGGGATCGTCATCCTCCTCGCTTTCCCCGCGCCCCCACGAAGGGCGTGAGCTTCTGCCGGACGGCCCGTAAGGGAAATCGCCGTTCATTGCACTGCCGAAAAGGTCATATATAGACATGGGTCAATCGTAGCGGTAGGCATCGCCGGGAGCATGTACACGCCAACCGGCAATATGGCATACGAGATGGCAGAAGAGAATATGCCTATGAATCCACCCATATGCATACAGGTAAGGCCCGCCTGATATACAGACGGGCCTTACCTGTTCATTGCGTTGCCTTTGAGCGGCGCCATTCATCGCACCGCGAAGCGACGACTAGGATACGATCAATGGCTTGAACCGGCATTGTCGCCGAGCGACTCCGCCGCAGCATCATGCTGCGCACCTGCCGCAGCCGGTTGCCCGCCAACCGCAACGCCTGCCGCATCTTCTACAGGTTTATCTTCCTGCAATGCGCCAGTGAGACGACCGATGAACTTCAGACCGTGGTAGACCACGAGCACCACAACGGTGCCGATGGCAATGCCGTTGAACTTAACGCCGGAGATGGCGAAGCTGAAGTCGGCGATGCCGATGATCATCGTCACCGCAGCAGTCATGTTGTTGAGCGGGTTGGCGAAGTCGACATGGTTGTCGACCCAGATGCGAACGCCGGTCATGCCGATCATGCCGTACAGCAGCGTGGTGACACCACCGAGCACACCGGCGGGAATGGTGTTGATGATGGCACCGAACTTGGGGCAAAGGCTCAGCACGAGCGCAAAACCTGCCGCGCACCAGTAGGCAGCCGTGGAATACACACGAGTGGCCGCCATCACACCGATGTTCTCGCCGTAGGTAGTGGTGCCCGAACCGCCGCCGACACCGGCGATGGCAGTGCCCAGACCGTCGGAGAAGAGAGCCGTGCCGATCTTGTCGTCATAGTCACGGCCGGTCATCTGCGCCACGGACTTGACATGTCCCACGTTCTCGGCGATAAGCACCATGACCACAGGGATGAACATGGGCAGCACGGAGAAATCGGCCTGCGGGGCGTGGAAGTGCGGGAAGCCGATCCATGCGGCATCAGCCACCGCTTTGAAGTCCACCTGCCCGCACACACAGGCGTACAAGTAACCGACAAGCACGCCAAGCAGAATGTTGAGACGGCCGAGCAAACCCTTGAACAGCATCGCAATCAGCAGCACCGCCGCGAGCGTGACGATGGCGGTGTCGGGAGCCTTTTTGAAGTTGTCCCACACCGAGGGAGCCAGGTTGAAGCCGATGATGGCCACAATGGCACCGTTGACCACCGGCGGCATGATGATGTCAATCCACTTTGCGCCGGCAAAATGCACCAGCAGGCCGATAACCGCCAGCAGCAAACCCGTGCACATGATGCCGAAGCTCGCAGCGGCCAGTCCCTTGCCTGCGCTCGCCACGGCCATGATCGGGGCTATGAAACCAAAAGAGCTACCCAAATAACTGGGTAGCTCATTGTGATTGATCAACAGGAACAGCGCCGTCGACATTGCCGTGAAGAACAATGTCGTCGATGGGTCGAAGCCCGTCAATATCGGGACAAGGAACGTGGCTCCAAACATTGCGACCACATGCTGGGCGCCAATACCGGCGGTGCGTCCCCACGTCATTCTCTCATCGGGTTCAACCACTTCACCGGGTCGCAACGTCTTGCCATCACCGTGCAATTTCCACGTGAACATGCTGCTCATCTGTTTTCTCCTTGAAATTTGAGCATTTGGCGCGAACCTATGGGCTTCGCGTCTTGCGTTATTCTAATCACTCAGCGGACAACCGCGATACCACACCCACACATCCGGGGTACAACGCTCGTGCATACCTGCTGCACCCCGCGTATCCCAGGCACGAATCTCCGGTTCGATGATGAGGTTCAGCCCATCGGTCGTTTGTGGCATCCTGCGCTCTCAGGCGCAAACCTCCCTGATGCCGTCGGATCCGACATGTGCAGGACAACACCCGGCTAATGAAAACGACGGTACACCCTTTGTCTCCCCTCATCCAAGCCCAGGTTTGCGGGTTCAAAACAACGTTCCTCGCATAAAACGGGACCGACCGCCACCCTGTGAGCGTAATCGCAAAGACCTTGCGAACACCAGCTATGCTGAGACGGAGTACTGATTCAGGTTCTGTCTTTGCTACCGGACGACTGCGGCACCATCCGTGCCTGCTACGAACCGGCAGACACGCAAGCCCCGGCACACACCTCGTACTCATCAACATTGCGGTACACATAGAGAAGGAGCATACGATGACCATATCTTCTACGGTAAAACGATCTGGAACCGCCCTGATGGCGGCGACTCTCATGTGCGCAATACTCACCGGATGCGGAAATTCGAACAGTGCCCAGACAAACGACGACGCAGCCAATATCATCACGGTCAACGAGACCGAACCAGCGGCCGGACTAGTGCCAGGCAATACGAATGACACCGCCGGATGGAAAGTGGTGACACAGATTTTCGAGGGGCTCGTGACCTTCAGCGATAGCGGCAAACTCATTTATGCCGACGCCAAAGCCATCACTCCCAACGCCGACGCCTCCCAATACACTGTCACGCTACGACCGAATCTGCGCTTTTCCGACGGAGAACGCATTACCGCATCCACATTCGCCAAGTCTTGGTCATTCGCGGCCAATGCCGCCAACGGTCAGATGGGTGCTGCCATATTCTCCAACATCGCCGGCTACGATCAACTTCAAACCCCGAACGGCGACCCCGGCGCTCAACTCTCCGGCCTCACCGCAGTGAACGATACCACGTTACAGGTGCAGCTCTCCTCTCCTGATTCCTCGTTTCCTTACAAAGTAGGAGATGTGGCATTCCTGCCCATGCCTTCGTCGGCATATCGCGACATCAAAGCCTTTGGCGAGCATCCAGTGGGCGACGGCCCTTATGAGCTCACTGGCTGGGATCACGATCAGCAGATCACACTCAAGCCAAACCCCAAGTACAACGGCCCCAGAAAACCTAAAAACAAGGGGCTGACCTACAAAATCTACACCAATCTCGACAGCGCCTACGCCGACCTGGAATCGGGAAATCTGGACGTGCTCGACACCATTCCCAATTCTGCGCTCAAGACGTATATGCACGAGTCGGGATTGCAGTCAATCAACGCGCCAGGGACAGGATTCAAGTCCATCACCATTGCACAGAACCTGCAGCACTTCACCGGGCGCGAGGGACAGTTGCGGCGTGCCGCCATCTCCAAGGCCATCGACCGTACCGAAATCGTGACTAAGACGCTGCACGGCACCGCCACTGCGGCCACCGACTTCACAGCGCCTACGATTTCCGGCTACAGCAAGGATCTGCCCGGGGCTGACGTGTTGAAATATGATGAACACCAAGCCAAGGAGCTGTGGAGCCAAGCTGATGCCATATCTCCATGGACAGGAACGTTCCAGTTGGCCTACAGTGCCGACACCGCCAACAAACCATGGGTGGATGCCATAGTCAATTCGGTGCACAATACGCTCGGCATTGACGCCAAACCCTACATTTTCGCCACGCAGAAGTCGTTGACCGGAGCCATACACGATCGCACCATCGCAGCGGCATTCATTCAAGGCATGCAGTCAGACTACCCGCACCCCGAAGGCTACTTGGTGCAGGCCTACGACTCGTCAGGAGCTGATGGCAAAGGGTTGAACAACGGGGATTACAAGAGCCGCGCATTTGACGGGATTATTGCGCAGGCAGCACGCCAAACCGACTCAAACGCCGCCCTTGACTGCTACCGGCAAGCTCAGGAGCAACTGTTCGCAGACCTTCCGGTGATTCCGTTGTGGTACACAAACACCAACATGGCGGCACGAAACGGCATAAAAGGCGCACAACCCAACTACATGGGAGTACCGGACTACCCGAACCTGACCAAGTAGTAGACGGTGAGGCTCCGACGTTGAGTCGTAAGTATCGGAACCTCACTGCAGTCGACGCAACCGACGCAACCACGCAACCACGCAGCGAAACCGACGCTCATCCAGACTAAGAGACGGCTCTGTCGCATATCCCGCACCAAACGCAACAAAACCGACGCTCACACCACCTCAGCGACGGTCCTGTCGCGCACCCTTACATCAAACGCAGCTGGACCGTCGCTCACCATATCCCAGCGACGGTCCAGCTGCACCACCACCATTCAACACAACGAAACCGTCACTCACAGTGCCCCAATGACGGTTTCGTTGCACCTCTGCACCCTCACGCACCCGAACCGACACCGATGGCGCCGACAACGACACTAAACCTGACGGCGACACTCGTTTACAGACGACTACGCAACGGTTACATCGCATCTATCACAACCAAACCGACAATGGACGCAACAAAACCGACGCTCACATCGTCTCAGCGACGGTTTCGTTGCACTTCCGCAGCTCAACGCAACCAAAACGACTGATACTCATTTACAAACGACTACAACTCACAGCTCACAAAGCATCCTACATGACGGAAACCTAGCGGCAGAACCGTCGCTGATACAGACTCAGAGACGGTTCTGCTGTGCACACCGTACCAAACGCAACGAAACCGTCGCTGATACAGACTGAACGACGGTTTTGTCACGTATCTCGCACCAAACGCAACGGAACCGTCACTCATGTTCAATCAGCGACGGTTTTGTTGCGTTAGTACTCAGATTGCCGAAGCTTCTGGCCATCAATCAGTTGCCGACGAGGAAATCAAGCATATTCATGCCCGCGTCCGTCTGCCCGCGGTACAACTCGGTGTAGCCGCAACTAGTGCAACTGACAGTGATGAACTTCTTGTTCTGCACATCAAACAGCTTGGCGAAATCTCCACCAGTGGCTTGGAACTGATCCGACACATACGTGGTGCACCCGCACTTATCACAGCGATATTGCCTCTGTTCCATGGTATTCCCGTCATGCCGTCGTATTTCGCGCCGCTTTTAGCTGCGCCCTGTTCCCATCATATAGCAATGTACGGCCCCAGTTTCTTGGGTTCAGCGAACAATCCGCCACCGACCCGCAAACCATCGCCGCCACGGCGTTCCACCTACCGGATTCAATGAACAATCCCAACGCTACGCAAGGTGTTGCACTTCTTTATTGCCCTAGGTATGCCGCGGAGTCGGTTCCGACACGGTAATTTCCCGCAAGACCACACCTTACGCCCAAAAGCCGGCACGTGTACACGATGTACATGCAGGCCTGCATGCCTACGGATCGCAGACACCTATACCCACAGGCCGGTATGCGTGGCAACGCGCACCACAATGACCACAATCGTCACGCACACCTTACGCCCGCAGGCAAGTAAGCCCAATCGGTTCTTTTCCGCCCCACAAGTACAGCACGCTTACACTCGCAGACAGGCATGGCACGAAGTTGGCGTCCGGCTGGCAGTTTCCCGCAAGACCCCACCTTACGCGCGTGAGCAGGCATTGTTTATCGTGGTCGTGTTCTACGCCATGGCGCACACACCTTACGCGCGTGAGCAGGCATGCCGTGTCGGCGTGCTCATCATCGCGGACACTATTCAGCACACGCCTTACGCGCGCAGACCGGCATGCCGCGATTGGCGGCACGATTCCTTCGCTTCGCCGTCGTTCCGTCCTCACTGCGCCCGCAGTCCGGCAAGCACTTGGTCGAGCACCTGGCTCACATCAGCCACGCTCGACACGACATATACACCCTTGCGGCCGACCATAGAAGCTCCCCACACCGTATGACGCGCCACCTCATCGCGCAGCAGCACCGGCTTGCCTTGCCGTTGCGCCAATCTTGCCTGCATACGAGCGTCAGACTGCTCGGTTGCCTCCACAATCACCGTAGCCACCGCATAGCCGCACATCGCCGCACTTCGTGCAGGGAATGTGTGACGACTGGGGCCAGTCTCAGGCCAGAACTGGGAAAGCAGTTGCCCTTCTCGCCCTATCCGCTCCTGCAGCAGCCGATTAGTCAGCGGGTAACAACGATCAATTCCTGTACCCAGAAACGCCACTGCCCTGCCGCCCAAATCCATGGCCTGCCGATGAACCTCAGCATCAACACCCACCGTCAGGCCGGCGAAGACGGTCAGACCCCGCTCAACCAGCATGCCGGTAACCGCGCGAGCAAACAGAAGGGCATCCTGAGAGGCGTTCTGAGAACCGAGCACGCACACGCCCATATCCTGTCGGTCACGCTCATTAAATCGACCACGACAGAACACGAATGGCGGTGTGTCTTCTACTTGATGCAACCGTGGCGGGTAGCGCTCATCAAGCACAGAGACAAAATCCAAGCCATGTCGATCCCATTCGGCCACCAACTGCTTCGCCTCGTCCCGAGCCTCTTCCAGACGACGGCGCCGCTCAACGTTCACCGGCACCTCGTCATCACCGAAGAGCACACCGGACTCATACTGCCCCTCACCTTCATCTTTCAGGGCAAAATGTGCAGGGTCCGCCTCGTGGTTGAACACCTCGATGGCACTACCCTGCCGCGTTATCTTTTCGGCAATTGCACTCCAAGACTCTTTTCTGCGGTCAGTCGCGTTCAGCAGCGCTACGAGCGCTGCATTTTCCTCAAGAAGCCGGGAATTTCCGGACATACTAACACTTCCTTCTTGATTTTTGATGTGACCTATCTAACCGCATACGATGTACGCAGAAGCATCCGCGACACGCCCTTGCTATACGTCATGGCAAACTTCTAATATTAACGCTGTTAACATATAGTGAGGGTTACCGCCCCAGCAGGCTCACCCGACCATGCTACACACAGAGCAAAGGAGACCTATGCCGTTCACCACGCACACCATCTCCCAAGCCTCACTTTCCGAGTCCAACCGCTCGCACACCTTACGCTACCTCTACCAGCACGGCGTCACCTCTCGCGCACAAATAGCCCGGGCGCTGAACCTCACACCGGCCGCCATCAGCAAAATCACAGCACGATTGCTGGAAAACAACATCATCGAAGAAACACAAGCACTACCTGGTTCACGCAACCGCCGCTCCGTGGGTCTGCGCTTGCGGCACGAAGCATTCCACGTCATCGGCGTCAAATTCGCCCGAAGCCTCCTGCAAATCGGAGTCTTCGACCTGCGCGGCACTCAAATTTCACTAAACAACCTGCCCACCGTCAGCAACCACACCGTGCGCCAGGCACTGAACGACGTGCACCGCACCATCGCCGCACTGCTGCGCGACGACCATTGCATCATCGCCATCGGCATGGCCGTGCCGGGCCCCTACCTGCGAGAGGCGGGACGAGCTGCATTGGTCTCATCCATGGACAGTTGGCGACAAGTCAACTTCGTGGAAGAATTCACCCATAGCTTCCCCGTACCCGTCTTCATTGAGCAGGACGCACGTGCAGGGGCGCTCGCCGAGCAGCTGTTCTCACAGCACGGCTCCCCCAGTTTGGCGTACTACCTGCTGGGCGAAGGCGTGGGCTTGGGGGTTATCGACAACGGTCACCTCATTGACGGTGCCATGGGCACTGCCACCGAGCTCGGCCATATCAGCATTGACGTGGATGGAAGGCACTGTGAATGCGGCAACCGAGGTTGCCTTGAGCAATACTGTTCGGCCGTGGCAGTGCATCGCACCCTCAATCTACGCGGCTACTGCCCCGGAATCGAGTCGATGACCCATCAGCAAGCCTGCGAACGACTGTTCACCGATGCGCAGGAAGGCCGCACAGACGCGGTCGAGCTAGTGCAAACCATTGGCACTTACGTGGGCTATGGCTGCGTCACCATCATCAACGCATTCAACCCGTCCCGGATCATTGTGGGAGACATGCTTGCCGCCGCCGGAATGCCCCTGCTGCAGGCTGCTCAACGTGTGGTCAAGGATAGAGTCATCCCCGAACTGAGGGCAGGAACGTCCATCGAACTTTCTGCTCTGCCCACCGATGCCGCAGTGAGCGGCGCGGCGGCGATCGCCATCACACAGTTTCTCAACCAGCCTTCGCGCTTTACACCGCCGGAGCGACGCGCTACGGCACGAGCTGCGCCCGGTATGTCAGCCTTTGAGGCTCAGACCTTGCCGTAAACTGTAACCAATTAAAAATTTTTAACCTGATGCAACATCACATAACCGAAAGGATCGAAATGAGCAAGCCAATCGTGCTTTCCATGGGAGAACTGCTGTGGGACATGCTGCCCAGCGGTAAGCGTGCAGGCGGCGCCCCCACCAACTTCATCTATCACGCCATGATGAACGGCTGTGACGGCTATGCCATCAGCGCAGTCGGCGAGGACACGTTGGGCGATGAACTGCTTGAAACTACTCAGAAGGCCGGTATCAAGGGAGTTATCGCTCGCAATGCATGGCCCACCGGCACCGTGGCCGTGGAGCTGGAAAACGGCATCCCCGAGTTCTCCATCATCTCGGGTGTGGCCTGGGACCACATCCCGCTCACCCGGCAGATCATCGACCTGGCGGAACAGGCAGATGCAGTGTGCTACGGCACGTTGGGCATGCGCTCCCCCGAATCGCATGACACCATCATCGAACTGCTGCACAGCACCAAGCCAGGTGCCATGAAGTTCTTCGACATCAACATTCGCGGCAACAACTACTCCAAAGAGCTCATCGAAGAGCTGCTGCAGGAATCAACTGTCTTCAAGATCAACGATGCCGAATTGCTGCTGCTCCGGGACATGTTTACCATCGAAGGCACCACTGACGAGGAAGCATGCCAGTGGTTCATCGACACCTATGGGCTGGAATATGTGATTCTGACCGGTGGCGCAACGTTCAGCACCATCGTCTCCCGCGACGGAGAGACCTCCACACTCTCCACCCCTCGCGTGGATGCCACCGACACCGTGGGTGCGGGCGATTCCTTCTCCGGCACGTTCACCGCCAAGCTGCTCACCGGTTCATCGCTTCGCGAGGCTCACAAGGCCGCGGTCAACACCTCCGCATTCGTGTGCACTCAGTCCGGAGCGTGGCCTGAGTACCCTGCGACCATGACCGACTACTTGGCACTGGCCGCGGAACGGAACGACACAGAACAGAAGATCACAGAACAGAAGGCCGAGTAGCACCTCGAGCCCTGCGGTTGTTCCGCTGCACGGATTTGGCCGGTGTCTGTTGCATGAGAGCATCAGACACCGGCCAAACCTATGGTAGTCAGCCATCACAGTCCGCCACACAGCCAACCGCACAGCGCACTGCAGGCGCAATACACAAACTGCACGTGACAGGCGCGAATCCGATGCCAAGAAGTCAGGTGAGCAGAATGTACAGCACCACCGCCACAACCAGTACTACCACAACACCCAGCAGCACCAATAGCAACTTGCGCCACCGCTTGGTCTTACGGTAGTCATCAAGCTCATCTTGCGGCACTTGGTCGATGGCCTGCTTGAGATTGCGCTTGGCCTCGTTCACATCATCCTTGTCGGACGTGCTCTCGTCCAAGGCTCGCTTGGCATCCTGCACACCGGCGGTGTTACCTCTGCTTCGTGCAATTTCCTCATTCGCCTCGTTCAACCTCTGCTGATTCTCGCCGGCTCTACGAGTCACATTCGCAGCTGCTTCACCTATGGCATCTGCATAGTCCCTTGCCTCTTTGGCCTTATCGGGATTGCATTGCAACATCATCACATTGCTCGACGTTTTCAATGAAATGAACAGGTTCCGACTTTCGGCGGCGCCCGTCCCACTGGCATCCCGTGTGCCGCCATCCTGCTCGATATCACCGGACGACTTGGTGCTGACGCCATCGGGATCGGCAACCACCGTATAGGTGCTACCTGCAGCATTAACTTCGATGCTCATGCCTTCTTCCAGAACCAACGAGGTCTTGCCCTGCTCGATATGATCCCAATATAGTTTTGACCCACCGAATGAAGCCAATGGTTTTCCGATGCGATCTTTCTCATCTTCAAGCGCCTTCTCGGCCGATTTGATGTCCTTGCGATAGGTCTTCTGCGCTTTTTTCAGCGCTGACTTCGCCGAAGACGTAGCCTCCTCATATTCCGACTGGGCGTCGTTATAGGCTTTGTCAGCCTCTTCCATGTCCATGATCTCTTGGGACTTGTCGCTGGCCATGATTGCCTCCTCGCGTGCATATCATAATGTAATCTAAGTCACACTTTTATGATACCTCGCCAGGATGCTCCGCGTTTAGCGAATACCGGAATTTCAGCCTTGCCAATGTCCCGACATGCACAATAACTTGCCATCGGCGGACGTCTTGCCCTCAGAAGTGCACGCCTGCCCGGATTGCGGAGCAATGGACGCTTGCGGTGCCGGCACTGCGGCAGAATCGTTGCTGCGCACCTGAGGTGCCGTCGCACTTGGAGAAGATTGCTGCGACTGCGCCCCTGCCCCCTGCTCCTGAGTCGGAGTCTGCGGCTGTTCGTTCTGTGCCTGAGGCTGAGCCGGTTGCGGATTTTGGCTCTGATCGCCCTGCTGCGGTGTTTGCGCGGATTGCTGTTGCGCCTGCTTGCTCAAGTTCGCAAGCTGCGCTTGCATGCTGGCCAGACTATCCCGCGAATTTTGCAGTTCACGCTCGGTTTTCATATATTGCGCGTTCAGATCTTTGTATTCCTGCGACTTCTTGGGGTGACTGCTGCCAGCGCATGAGCCGATACCAAAACCGATGGCGAGCACCAGGGCCAGCACCAGTACCACTTTCCACCTGCGCGGTTTTGCCGTTTGTACAGCACTCCGCTCACCTGCGGCATTTGGTTGCCGCCGTACAGCACGACGACTGTCATTCCCCGCTGGATTCGCTGCGCTCGGGGTGTTCTTGGACCGTTGGTCAGCCTTGGTGTGCTTATGTCCTTGCCTGTGCTTCAACTGGCTCGAACGCTCATGTTCCGGATTATTGTGCCGTGCTGCACCAGTTGACATGCTCGATGGCGGAACGGCACTCGCCGTAGCCGCGCCCGATGCTGTTGGCACTGGCTCGGAGGGATATGGAGAGACGACACTGGGGGTGGTCGCAGGAGCAGGTTTCACCGCGCCGGTTCCGAGCGGCACCGTCACAGGATTCGCTACAGGCGCCGAGGTCTGGCCTGTATAAGATGGCTGAACGGGATTTGCAGTGTTGCCATAGGGCGTTTCCATAGCATAGGGTTGAGTCTGTGGCGCGTTCTGCGCCGAAGGAACCATGGCGGCTGGCAATCCCAACGACGCCTGTTTACGCCGCTTGTCTTCAGCACGTTCTGCGGCAGCACGCTGCACCATGGCTTGCAATTCGGCCTCTACGACAGGATTGAGCGGCGCCTCTGCGGGCAGCTCACCGTTGGGGTACAGTGAGGGCCCGTCAATATTGCTTGACTGCGGCATATCCGTCTCGGACATTTTCTCTTCCCCTCATTGATGGCATATACATTGGCAATCTTAGACGAAGGCAAGGTCAGAGTCGCATAATATTCGCCGGTATACATCACAGACAGCCCGCATGCGAGCATCACCCTCCAAAGAAAACGAAGGTGCCTGCCGCCCAAGCCGCAAGCAGCGCCACCACCGGAACAGCGAAACACCCGAGAGCAAACATATGGTCTCGTCTATGCACCTGGCTGACCCGGGCATGGGTACGAATCGTTTCACCACCAAATCCACGAGCCTCCATAGCCACCGACAGCGTAGTGGAACGCCTGATGGAAAGCACGATGAGTGCAAATGCCTGAGGGAAAAACGCTTTGATTTTATTGTCGTCGCCCAATCCCCGCGAGCGCCGCGACGCGGTAAGCGCAGCCCAGTCGTCGCGCAGCACGGAGAACATGCGCATGCCTGCCAGCCCACCGTAGACGAATCGATCCGGCAGATGCAGCACTTGACTGAGCGAATCCGCCAAGTCGGTGGCGTCAATGCCGAGCATGGCGATAACCGCCGGTACACCAATCGCCAGCACTCGCAGACCGGTGGCCAGCGCCAGCGTGGCAGAGCGTTCGGTGATGTTGATCATGCCCCAGTGCCACCACAGTGCCCCTCCTTCTTTGCCGTATAGCAGCACTGCGAGTGCCGATCCAGGGGCTCCGATGAACACGGGCCATGTGTGGCGTACCACGGTCCAAGGTTTAAATCCCATGGCCAACAACGCCACGAACTCCAACCCGAGCGCCACCAGAGCCGATACCCAGTCGAGGCTGAGCAACATGGGCAGAGAGACCAGGAACCCGCCTATCATGCGCCAAGCCGGGTTGAGGGAGGCAAGAAATCGTGAACGACTGGACGGCTTTTCCTCCTCGCTCCGGTCGTTGACGGAGCTGACTGTCACCTGTTCATCGGAGGGAATCGCTGTCTCGTGTACTGCTTGTGCAGGTGCGTGCGATGCGGGCGCACTGGCCAGTTCTACGACGCGCGCCCCCAGCGCCGTGACCAAATCACGGTCATGCGTGATGACGATGATACTCACACCGTCGGCACGCAACGATTGGATGAGTTCGGCTATGCGCATCCAGGTAACCCGATCCTGCCCGAAGGTCGGTTCGTCCAAAATCACCACTTTCGGAGCTGCCGCCAAAGCGGAGGCTACCGTGAGACGGCGTTTTTCACCACCGGAAAGCGTGTAGGGGTTGGCATTGGCGTGTGCGGACAGACCGAAGCGTTCCAGCAGACCTTCTGCGAGCGCTGTTGCATGATCTGGCTCAACGCCGGTGCGAACAGGGCCAAGCTTGACTTCTTCGAGCACGCTGCCGGTGGCGAATTGGTGTTCGGGATTTTGGAATACGTAGGAGATGCGCGCCGCCAGCTGTGCCGATGACCATTGATACGGTTGTGCGCTTGCCGTTCCGGCTTGCAGGGAAGGTGAGGCTTCGACAGTGCCGTCCACTGGTTCAAGCAGCCCGGCCAGTGTGAGTGCAAGCGTTGATTTGCCGGCACCATTATGGCCCACGATGGCAGTGATCTGCCCAGTGGAGAACTCTAGGTTGATATGGCTGGCGATGGCGTTGCCGTTGCGTCCCACTGCCAAGTCGTGGGTACTCAGCACCACATCGCCGCTGCCTTGAGCCGGATCAGTGCCGGGTTCACCCTCCACATGTATGCGTTTCACCTCGTCTTCGGGTCTGCGCCAACGCTGCGGCACCCAGATGCCCAATGATGCAAAGTCCACGTCCTTGCGCGTGAACACCTCCTGGGGGGTGCCGTCCGCCAGCACCACTGCGCGGGAACCCTGTTCTTGGTCATGCTCCTTGCCCAGCACCACCACACGGTTCACTGTGTCTATCCACGGGTCGACGCGATGTTCCACCAGCACCATTGTGGCACCGGTGGTTTCCAACACTCGAGCGACTGATTGCACAGTCTGTTCCACGCCTGCGGGATCAAGGTTGGCGGTCGGTTCGTCCAACAGTAAGGCACGCGGGTGCATGGCCAGCGCACCGGCCAGCGCCAGCCTCTGCATCTGACCGCCACTCAAATGTGCTGATGAGCGATGCAGTTGCAGGCCTTCGAGCCCGGTGTCCGCCATACTACGACGTACTCGTTCCCAAATCTCGTCGCGCGGCACACCCATGTTCTCCGGTCCGAAGGCCACGTTGTCACCGATGCGTTCGAAAACAGCCTGTGCCTCGGGGTCTTGCAACACCAGTCCTACCGCACCTCGTGCCTGCACTGCAGGTACTCCGTCCACCAGTACTGCGCCTTGCGAGATGCCCCCTTCGCTGTCTTCCTCACCGTTGACGGCCCCGGCTCCGAGTAGTCCTGCCACAGCTTCCAGCATCGTCGATTTTCCGATGCCGGAAGCTCCCAGCAGCAGCACCCGTTCACCGGCGGAGATGGTGAGGTTCAGACCTTGGAGCGTGAACCTGCTTCTCGAGGCATGCCGATACCCCCAGTTCTCGAAGCGTATGGACGCACCCGGCCGCGCCCCAGACCGCGCTGTGCCTGCACCGGCCGATTGTTCCGGTTCCACGCTCGTGTTCATGCGATTCTCCCCATATCCTCCGCTGCCTTCTTCACCTCACCGTTCTCCGAGTTGCCGTGACTTATGCGTTCACGTTGTGCACTGCACGACCGGACGCGAACTTGTCGAGCGCCCCGGTGGCAGCGATGGCGCGATAGAGATACCACATGAGCGTGCCTGCAATCAATGCGCCGGCAATAAGCGTGGAAACCAAGTTCCAGATACCATAGGCACCGGTGATGGAGAAGCCTTGCATGTGGGTAAAGAACACGTACAGCCAGCAAGCCAGTCCTGACACCGCCCCGGACAGGGTGGTAAGCGCCACATTCCAAACCCGGTAACGAGTCAGCGCAAACACGAGTTCCGCGCCTATTCCTTGCGCCAATGCTATCGCCACAGTCCCTAGACCGCCCCACACGTTGCCGAAGAACGCTTCGAGCACAGCTGCCACAATTTCAGCGTAGAGACCAGCACCCGGTTTGCGTACGATGACGAGTGCCAGAGGTCCGGCGAACAGCCAGAAACCGTTCATGAACCCGTCAAGCCCCGGCACCAGAGCGGTCAATGGTGCGGCGATCGGACTGTACAACAGGGCCGCAGCCCAGTAGATGAGCGAGCTGACCACTCCTACGGCCGAAGCCACGGCGATATCGACTACGCGCCAGCGCAGACTCGCGGGGGCTGGAGCAGGAGAAACCATTGCGGTCGCTTCGGATGAATCCGACATAGATGATGACATGATGTGTGCCTTCCCGGGATCACTGTATTTCAGCGCACCCAAGGCACGGGAAAAGAGACGTCCGTGCGCCAGCATTATCTGGACTCACGTTCATTCGGTCGAGGTAACCCTCATCTCAGCCGCGCATCACAACATCCATCCTACAGAAAGACTCAACGAGTAATCGTGTTGCGCAGCCCCCGTGTCACCGCCCACTGTACGGCAAGGGTAGGATTGACGGCAACCGATGCCGTACAGCGTTGCGGAAAGCCGGTTTACGTTCAGCTGGCGAGCTTGTCCAGAATCAGCGCTTCGGTCACAATGTTGCGTTCCAACGCCGGCAGGCTAATGGACTCATTGGGGCTGTGGGCATTGGCTTTCGGGTCTTCCGGACCGGTGACAAGCACCTGCGCCGCGGGGAACAAGCGCTGCAACTCGGGAATGAAGGGAATCGACCCGCCTTCACCCTTGTTGACCGGCTCGGTACCGAACGCCTCACGCATTGCTTCGAGCGCGTCCTGAGTGGCCTGCGCCTGAGGATCCATGCTCCAACCCATGCCGGCGTCCAACGGGGTGACTTCCACTTCTGCACCGAAGGGCGCATGCTCCTTCAGGAAGCGAGAGACGGCCTCTTGGGCTTCTTCGGGTCGCTGTGAGGGAGCCGTGCGCACGGAGAGACGGAAGCGGGTCTGATCGGCGATCACATTGAACGAACCATCCACCGGGTGGGCGTCGAACCCGATCACCGAAACGCTGGGCTTGGTCCACAGACGGGAAGCCAACGAACCTGTTCCGGCCAAACGGTAGGAGTCCACCACAGCGGCATCGGCACGCACACTGGACTCCTCGAGGTCACGTTGCAGTCCGCCGACCGGGTCCCCGCCTTCCAGCCCGTCGATGACCAGCGATCCGTCCTGGTCATACATGGAGGCTATCAGCATGGACGCCAAGGTGTTGGCATCGAGGATTGGACCGCCGAACTGGCCGGAATGCACCGGATGTCCCAGTACACGCACGCGCACGTCCAAGTCGGTGTTGCCGCGCAGGCTGGTGGTGAGGCTGGGAATCTCAGTTGACCAGTTGCCCGAATCAGCGACGATGATGACGTCGGAATCAAACTCTTCACGATGGGCCTCAATGAAGGGAATGAAGCTCGGCGACCCCATCTCCTCCTCACCTTCGATGAACACTTTGCTGTTGACACCCAGATCGTCCCCCAACGCTTTGAGCGCGCCGGAGTGAATGGCGATGCCGCCGCCGTCATCCGCCGAGCCGCGGCCATAGAGCCTTCCGTCCACCTCGGTGGCGGTGAACGGATCGGTGTCCCACGCGCTGACATCAGGCACAGGCTGTACATCGTGGTGGGCATACAGCAGCACGGTAGGTGCTTGCGGGTCGACGAGCTTGGAACCGACCACCTCGAACGCGCCCGGCGTGCCATCGGGGTTCTGAGACTGAATCACCTTGGCATCCACACCCACCAGTTTCAGTTCATCAGCCACAAATTGCGCGGAACGACGCATATGCTCGGCGGTAATGCCGTTGGCGGACACGGATTGCATCGCCACTTTTCGGCTCAGCATGTCCACCACCCGTTCGAAATCAGAAGCTACCCTGGATTGCACCGTCTGTGTACTCAATGTGCTCATACTGTATTCCTCATTCCTCACTGTCGAAAGCGAATGCGAGCCGCGTGTACGGCATCTGCCGCAGGCACGCAAGCTGAGCAAGACACTTGCGTAGCGTCAAAACCCAGTCGTCAGGCGGTCAAACCACCTACTCGCGTCTAGGCGTCACCGTAACCTGCAAGCATGACATGGAACCCATTCGCCAAGAAGAACGAGGCCGCCGAGGAAGGCGTGCAAGCAAGCGAGAACACCACCACGCGCAGCACAAGCAAAGGTAAACCCACACCCAAGCGCCGCGACGCGCAGGCCAAGAACTTGCACCCTCTGGTTCCCAAGGATCGCAAAGCCGACTCCAAGGCCGAGAAGGCACGCGTCAGGGCCCGCGAGGACGCCGAATATGAGGCCATGCGCACCGGTGATGTCTCGAAGATGCCGCGCAGCGAACGTCTTCCATGGCGTATCTATATTCGCGACTATGTGGATGCCCGGTTCAACATCGGCGAGTTCTTCATTCCGGTGATGTTTGTCGCCCTGATCCTCAGCTGGATTGCCATGGCCAAGTCCACGGCGCTTTCCTACGGCATTGTAATGGCGCTCTACGTATACATCCTGGTCGGCATTGTCGATATTTTCATCATGTGGCGCGGTTTGAAGAAGAAACTTATCGCCAAGTACGGTGAACGTTCCGTAGCCAAAGGCATGCGTTCGTGCAGCTATGCGTGGAGTCGCGCCATTCAGCTGCGCCGCTGGCGCATTCCCAAGCCCACTTCGAAGAAGCGTGGCAACTGGCCCAAGTAACCCGCCGCGCCAACTTGTGGAGGCACTATGACAGCACCGAATTGCACCAGCAATAATACGTTCGACATTGTGGTGATCGGTGGTGGCCCGGGAGGCTACTCCACCGCCTTGCGTGCCAGCGAGTTGGGACACTCCGTCGCCTTGGTCGAGCGCGATCGCACGCTGGGAGGGGTATGTCTGAACCGCGGTTGCATTCCCTCCAAGGCACTGATCACCGCCACTCATGCCATGACCGAGATACGCGACAGCGAACGCATGGGTATCCGCGCCACGTTGGAGAAAGTCGATGCAGACCGGCTTCGTGCCTACCAACAAGAGATGGTCACTTCGATGACACAAGGCGTGCAATCCTTACTGTCTGCACGCAACGTAACCGTCATACACGGCATAGCAAGCATTGCCGAGACGGGTGTGGTGCTGGTACAGCAAGGCGAGGAGACGGCCGACAAGCAGGGGCAGGTTGGCGTCAGTAGCGTAAACGACACGACAATCAATGCAAACAGTGCAGACAGCACAAGCGGCAATATCTCCGACGGAAAATATGCGACATCTGGAGCGCGGCACACGCTGGAGTTGCATGCTTCCGATATCGTGCTTGCCACCGGTTCGCGCCCCCAACCGTTTCCAGCGGCTCCCTTCGGCGGCGCCGTCATCGACTCGACGCAGGCACTCAACGCGATTCCCTTCCCCCGCAGCGCCGTCGTCATCGGCTCGGGTGCGGTAGCGGTCGAGTTCGCTTCGATGTGGAACCAGGCCGGTGTGGACGTCACCATGCTCATTCGCGGCGAGCGTGTGCTGTCAGGTTGGCACCGACGTACCTCGCTTACGCTGACCCGTGCTTTGAGCAAGTCAGGAATAACCGTCCTCCCCCACACTGCCGTAACATCCGCCTCTACGGACGATTCCAGCGGTGAGGCCGTCATACACTACCGCAGCAACCGCGAGACCGACGAGTCTTCCGAGCTTGAGCTGCGTGCGCAGACCGCGCTTGTGGCCATCGGCCGCACCCCCGTAACCGGTATGGAGTGGCTCAACCAAGCCGGTGTTACCCGTAACGAGGACGGCACAGTGATTACCGACAAACTCGGGCACACCAACGCCCCGCACGTTTGGGCGGTGGGAGATATTACGAGTGGCCCTTCACTCGCCTATCGTGCCTATGAGCAAGGCATCATCGTCGCCGAAACCATCGCAGGTCTCTGCCCCAAACCCCTCGACGACCGCACCGTGCCGCAAGTGGTGTTCAGCACTCCGGAAGCGGCAAGTGTGGGACTGACACTGGACGATGCCGAAAGAAACGGTTTCGTTGATGCCAGAGAGACGGTATACCCGGTGATGGGCAACGCTCGCATGCGCATGAGCGACGCTGCTGGATCCATGGCGCTGATTTCCGGCGCGCTCCCCGAAATGCCAGATGTTCCGGTGGTGTTGGGAGTGCACATGGTAGCGCCCGGCGCTTCGGATCTGATAGCCGAAGCCGAGCAGCTGGTGGGCAACCGCATACCGGTGAGCCAAGCTGCAAGACTGATCCACCCGCATCCCACGTTCAGTGAAATGCTTGGGGAAACGCTGCTGAAAGCCGATGGCAGACCGCTACACACCCGTTAGCAGTTCAAACCCCATACAGTCTGCGCTGCTGGTAGGATGAGGGCATCGCACGTACGAGTAACACCCACGAAGTGAGGAAGTTGATGGCTAAAGAGAAGAAGCCAACCGAGAAGAAGGACAAAGGCCCCAAGATCATCAGGCAGATCACGCAAATCTACCAATATACGCATGCCGATGACAAGGCTTTGCCATGGCTGCTGGCAGCGGTATTCGTCGCGCCGCTGATTGTGATCGTCGTTGCCGGGCTGCTTCTGCACTGGGGCTGGCTCATCTGGGTTCTTATGATTATCATGGCAGTGATGCTGGGCATGCTCTTTGCCACCATGACGCTCACTCGCCGCGCCGACAGGGTCGGATATGTAAGGCTTGAGGGACAGCCCGGTGCAGCCGTCGCCGTGCTTGGCAACATCAACAAGGCCGGATATAGCTTCCCTGAGCAGCCGGTGTGGATTGACCGCAAAACCAAAGATTCAATCTGGCGCGGCACTGGGTACAACGGTATCTATCTGCTGGCCGAAGGTGAATCCGGCAGCGTCCGGCGAGAACTCGACCGTCAGGAGCATGCCATCAAAGGCGTGACCGCCGGCTCTTCAATTCCTGTCTACCGCATCATTGTCGGTACCGGTGAAGGCCAGGTACGACTCAAGAACCTACGGCGAGTGGTGCTCAAATCCAAGACGCGCGTGCCCAGCGGCCACAAGAGCGCCATCATGCGTAAACTGCATCCTACCAGCCGTTTCCTGCTCACGCGTGAGGAACTCAACGTGCTCAACGAGCGCCTGCGCACTCTGCAACGCAAGCAGGGCTTAGGCATTCCCAAGGGCATCGACCCCACCCATCCGCAGCACATGAGCCGGCGGGCCATGCGTGGCAAGTAAATCGGCGCACACTTACGAAACACGTTCGTAACATGAGGAACAAAGCGCCGAAACGCCACGCTTTACACTGGTAGGTAATTGGTTCACTCACCCAAGGAAAGGAGCGGTCCATTGACTGCACTTGAAACCAAGGAAGATCTCGAGGCCCTCGTCAATGCCGAAGGGGCAGAATACATTTCGGTACGGTTTACCGATCTGGTCGGCAGCCAGCAGCACTTCACCGTTCCCGCAAGCGAGTTCCTGGAGAACGCATTCACCGACGGCGAGCCCTTCGACGGATCCTCCATCCGCGGGTTCCAGTCCATCGACGACTCCGACATGAAGCTCGTGCCAGACGTCTCCACCGCTTATGTCGATCCGTTCCGCAAGCACAAGACCATCGTCGTCACCCATTCCGTGGTGACCCCCGTAACCATGGAGCCCTACTCGCGCGACCCGCGCCAGGTGGCAGCCAAGGCAGAAGCCTATCTCAAGGCCTCTGGTGTGGCAGACACCGCCTGCTTCGCTCCGGAACCCGAGTTTTTCATCTTCGACTCGGTGCGCTACGAGAACTCCATGGGCCGTTCCTTCTACCAGATTGAATCCAACGAAGCCCCATGGAACACCGGCCGCGAAACCGAAACCGACGGCACGCCGAACATCGGGTTCAAGAACACGGTCAAGGGCGGATACTTCCCCCCTGCCCCGCAGGACCACAACCAGGATCTGCGCGACGACATGGTCGCCAACCTGCAGCAGGCAGGCATGACGTTGGAACGCTCTCACCACGAGGTGGGCGGCGCAGGCCAGCAGGAGATCAACTACCGTTTCAGCACACTGCTGCACGCCGGCGACGACCTGATGAAGTACAAGTACATTGTGCATGAGACCGCCGCCGAGGCAGGCAAGGCCGTCACGTTCATGCCCAAGCCCATCGCGGGAGACAACGGCACCGGAATGCACTGCCACCAGTCCTTGTGGAAGGACGGCAAGCCGCTGTTCTACGACGAGAACGGCTACGGCGGACTGTCCGACATTGCCCGTTGGTACATTGGCGGCATCATCAAGCACGCCTCCTCGGTGCTTGCATTCACCAATCCGTCACTCAACTCCTACAAGCGCCTAGTGCCCGGATATGAAGCGCCCACCAACTTGGTGTACTCCGCTCGCAACCGTTCGGCTGCCATCCGTATCCCGTTCGCCGGTACCTCGCCTTCGGCAAAGCGCATCGAGTTCCGCGTGCCCGATCCTTCGGCGAACCCGTACCTGGCCTTCTCCGCTCAGCTCATGGCCGGCCTGGACGGTGTGATCAACCACATCGAGCCGCCGGCTCCGGTTGACAAGGACATCTACGAGCTGCCGCCCGAAGAACTGCAGGGTATGAAGCACGTGCCGGCATCCCTCGGCGAGGCGTTGGATGCGTTGGAAGAAGACAACGACTTCCTCACCGCCGGCGATGTGTTCACTCCCGACCTGCTGCAGGCGTGGATTGACCTGAAGCGCGGAGAGATCGATCAGCAGCGTCTGGCCCCCACCCCGCTGGAGTATCAGCTCTACTTCAACTGCTGAGGCTTAAGCTTCACATTTCGGCATATTGGCTGGTGCCTGCTGCTCTGCAGCAGGCACCAGCCTTTTCATTTTTGCAGCATTAAAAATTGCTAGTTGCAGTAAGCACGGCGTGAGTGACAGGCTTGCCGTTGTTTAAAGGTCTTACGAGTCTTCACACAACCGGCAAGACGGCATCTATATCAGAAAACGGAATCACCAGCGAGAACTGAACTTTCCGATGTACCAAAACCAGACAACATATAACGCACACCATATATTTGAATAATTCCAGCATTATATGCTTTGCAAATAAATAATTTCTGGTATGCTTAATAGCAGCCTTCATGATAACGGTTTTACCTTTACTCTTGCTAGGCTATCTAACTCACAACCAATTAAGGATAATGAAGTGAAAAAAAACAGGATTCATCGTAGCTATAGCTACTGTACTATGTCTCTCTACTCCATCTTCAGCAATGGCTGGCACCATAACACCATCACACAACGAAGTTGCTGAGACTTCCTCATATTCTCTGTCAATAAGCACCATGCAAGGCAATGACGCTCAAATCGGGCCTCGCTACATAAGACCAATCCTCGATTACAGTAAAGTGAGAAGAGTCCTCAATTCATACAATGAATGCGAACGAATAAGAAAACAGCAATACAGGTATGCCAAAGCGGCTTACTGCGTCCCTAATGCAATTACAGGGGTAGCTTATCTGGTAGTTTGGAACTGATTGAGATAGAACACTCTCCCGTTGTAGGTGGCGAAGATTCGTATTCTTCGCCACCTACACGGTTTAGCAAGAAAGCAGCACTCGGCCATGTCACAGGAAGAAGTATTCATAGAGGCCTTGCAGTTTCTTCAAGCAGCCTATACCCAAACACCATATACACAGAATTATGTCTCCTCAATACTGGACTTTGTGGAACAATCCCATACTCAGGATGCTGAAGAGTTAAAAAGACTTCAAACGCAGTATATCCTAGACACGATTTCTCTCCTCAACTTTTTTGAGCTACGGCTTAATGCACTAGAGAACGGCGATCCCGCCCCCAGATAGCTGGAGCACTCGAAGCCGCGGCTGCAATAATGCTCGCATTCTCAGCAGAACAGGAAGAAACTAACAATTTTGTGGCCCAGGTTCGCAGACTCTGCGTTAGACTGAGGCTGTCCGGTCTGACATCAAGAGGAGCGATCTTATAGCATGCTGAATTTCGTCAACGACTACTGCGAGGCCGCGCATCCGGCAATTTTACAGCGCATCGAAGAGACCAATTTCGAGCAGCTGCCCGGCTACGGCTCCGACCATTACTGTGACGAAGCCAAAGCGAAGATTCGCAAAACATGCAATGCCCCGGACGCTGACATATGGTTCATGGTGGGCGGTACACAGACCAACCAGACCGTCATCGACTGCATCACTCCCGCATGGGCCGGCGTGGTGGCGGCCGACAGCGGACATGTCAACGTGCACGAGGCCGGAGCCATCGAATTCTCTGGTCACAAGGTGCTCACAGTGCCGAGCCACGAAGGCAAGATGGATGCGCGCGAGCTCGACCGGTTCTGCGCCGATTTCTACGCCGACGGCAACCACACCCATATGGTCTTCCCCGGCTGCGTCTACGTTTCTCAGTCCACCGAATACGGCACGCTCTACACCAAAGCCGAACTTGAATCCATTGCGGAGGTCGCCCACAAATACGACATGCCGCTCTTTCTGGATGGAGCGCGCTTGGGGTACGCATTAGCGGCAGAAGGCAACAATCTCAGTCTTGAAGATATCGCCAGCATCGTGGACGTATTTTACATCGGCGGCACCAAAGTAGGAGCATTGTTCGGCGAGGCGGTCGTATTCACCAAAGGCAACACCCCGAACCATTTCCTCACCCAAATCAAGCAGCATGGCGCGCTGCTTGCCAAGGGTTGGCTGCTCGGACTGCAGTTTGACACACTGTTCACCTACGATCTGTACACCCGCATCGCCGCGAACGCTGACGAACAGGCCGACCGTATCCGCAAAGCATTGCGAAACAAAGGCTATCAGATTGTTTTCGAGAACCACACGAACCAGACTTTCATAGTTATGGATCAGCCAACCATAGAACGTCTATCGCGCAACGTGAACTTCGATTTTGTCACCAAATACAGCGATACGCACACCATTATGCGCATCTGCACTAGTTGGGCAACCACAGCCGAACACGTGGATCAGCTTATCGACCTGCTGTAGCCAGGCATGACTGACTGCGCCACAAAGACGCATACGCATGCTTCGGCTCGAGACCATGCTCCCATCCATGCCACACTTTATGATTGAGCATTACCAGCCGGCACCGCCGGCACCATAACCGCGCAGTTCGAGCGGTTCGGGCGCTTGTGTTTCAGCCTGACGCAAGAACTGACTACTCCGCGGCACATCGATGGGAACATCATGAGTGATTCAACGAATCATCAACTGCCAATCTCCTCCGAACGCTTAGAAACAGACTGGAAAACAGATCCGTCCCTCGCTGACGCAACACGCATCACGCAGGAACTCGGAGTCGATGCCAAGACCGGTCTGAGCTCTGACGAAGCCGAGCGCCGACTGCAACGATTCGGCCCCAACACGTTGCAATCCGCTCCCCCGGTGCCTCAGTGGAAAAAATTCCTTCAACAGTTCCGAGACCCTCTGGTCTACCTGCTGCTGGCTGCAACAGCCATCTCCGTGGTGGCATGGTTCATCGAACGCGCAAATGCACAGCCAGGCGCACAAGGCGGCGAAAAGCTGCCGTTCGACGCTATCGTCATCGTGCTGATTCTCATCGTCAATGCCGTGCTCGGCTACTTGCAGGAGGCCAAAGCCGAGCGTGAAGTGGCGGCGCTGTCCAGCATGACCGCACCACAGGCCCAAGTGCTTCGAGACGGCGCACTCACCACCGTTGACACTGCGCAACTGGTACCGGGAGATATTCTTGCACTTGCCGAAGGCGATGCCGTAAGCGCCGACGCCAGACTGCTCTCCTGCGCGTCGCTGCGTGTGGCCGAGGCGAGCCTGACCGGCGAGTCGGTACCGGTGAGCAAAAATGCGGCAACGCTCAACAGTGCCGCAGCTCTCGGCGACCGTACCAATATGGTATTCAACGGCACAGCAGTGACCCAAGGCACAGGCCGGGCCGTGGTAACCCGCACAGGCATGGATACGCAGGTAGGCAACATCGCGAGCCTGTTGGCGAACGCGGACGAAGAATCCACTCCTCTGCAGAAGGAGATGGCGAAAGTCTCGAAGATTTTGGGAGTGTCGGTGTGCATTATCGCCGTGCTGGTCATTGCGGCACTGGCACTTATGGAAGGATTCCATAACGTGCACGATGTCATCGATTCACTGCTGCTTGCGGTCTCGCTTGCCGTTGCGGCTGTGCCCGAAGGACTGACTGCCATCCTTACCGTGGTATTGGCGCTCGGCGTGCAGCGCATGGCTCAGCACAAAGCCATCGTCAAGAAACTGTCCAGCGTCGAGACGCTCGGTTCGGCATCGATGATCTGCTCGGATAAAACCGGCACATTGACGCGCAACGAAATGACGGTGGAACGAGTGGTCACCACCAGCGGCGAGGTGCAGCTGAGCGGCACCGGATATGCCGCAGCAGGCGAAATGAGTCTGGTCGAAGTGCTGCCATTGCAATCCGACCAAGCGGAATCCGATGTTTCTGCCTCCTCCAGTCCGAAAACCATACCTGAACATGTGATGCATGAGGTAACGGCGACCTTGGGAGCCGGTCTCTTGGCCAATGACGGCGATCTGAGCGAAGGGCAGGCAGTGGGCGATCCCACCGAGGTGTCCGTCATTGTGGCAGCTCGCAAAACCGGCACAGACAAGCTGTATGGCGATTTTGAACGTGTGGCGGAGATACCGTTTACCTCCGAACGCAAACGCATGTCCGTCATCGCACGCGACATGGCCAGCGACGGGCTCCTGTCCGTCTTCGCCAAGGGCGCGCCCGATGTGCTTTTGGAGTATTGTGACCGCATCCTTGAAGGCAATACGGTAAGGCCCCTCACCAGCAAAGACCGCAGAACTGTGTTGAGTCAGGTAGAGCGTCTCTCCTCTCAGGCCTACCGCACACTCGGCCAGGCCTACCGTCCACTGGAAGTCTCCAACATCAGCGACGTTGATGGCATTGCCACGAACGAGCAGGGCGATGCATCTGATATCAGCGAGCAAGGTGAGGCGATAGAGAAGCATCTCATTTGGGCCGGTATGGTGGGCATCATCGACCCTCCGCGCACGCAGGTGGCTCCAAGCGTAGCCGAAGCGCATGCGGCAGGCATCCGCACGGTGATGATCACCGGCGACCATCCGCTCACCGCAGAGCGCATCGCCGCCGACCTCGGCATCATCGAAGCGGACGGCGAGCGCAAACCCACCGATAACGATGCAGCCGATAACGGTGAGGCTCACAGCAGCGAAGGCGAAAGCGTTACAGCTCAGTCTGCCGGCAAGGTGACCATGACCGGAGACGACCTCGAGCGTTTGGGCGATGACGAGGAGGCCATCGACGCGGCCACGGCTTCAGTAAGCGTTTACGCACGCGTTGCCCCCGAACACAAACTCACGATAGTGCGCTCTCTGCAACGCCAAGGCAACATCGTGGCCATGACCGGAGACGGCGTGAACGACGCCCCAGCGGTCAAAGCGGCGGATATCGGCGTGGCAATGGGAGTTACCGGCACCGAAGTGACGAAGGAAGCCGCCAAGATGATTCTGGCGGACGACAACTTCTCCACTATCGTGGCCGCTGTGCGTGAGGGACGCGGTATTTTCGAGAACATCAAGAAGTTCCTGCGCTACCTGCTCAGTTCCAATATGGGCGAGGTGTTCACCGTATTCGGCGGCGTGGTGCTCTCCGGGTTCCTCGGTATCACCCAACCCGGTTCCACAGGTGTGACGGTGCCCTTGCTGGCCACACAACTACTCTGGATCAACCTGCTCACCGACGCAGCTCCGGCGCTGGCGATGGGTGTGGATCCGTCGAGCGAGAATCTTATGGATCAGCCTCCTCGCAAGAACGGCAGCAGCGTCATCGACAAGACGATGTGGGGGGACATCATCTTCACTGGCATTGTCATGGCAGCCGTCACCCTTATCGGTATGGATCTGCACCTGCCCGGCGGCCTGTTCACCGATCGTTCTCTTGGCGGCAGTCATGAATTCCAGATGACCGAAGCACGTACCATGGGCTTCACCATCCTCGTCTTTGCACAGATGGTCAATGCGCTTGCCTCGCGCTCTCACAAACAAAGCATGTTCACAGGCCTGTTCTCGAATCACTGGCTGTGGGCCGCCATCGGCATCTCCACCCTGCTGCAGGTGGCGGTGATCTACACGCCTGCGCTCAACACAGCGTTCGGCACCACACCGCTGAGCGCACTCGACTGGCTGGAGTGCCTGGGACTTTCACTGTTCGTCGCTGTGGCTTCGGAAGCACGCAAATTGGTGCTGCGCATCAAGGAACCGCGACTGACGGCTTAGAAACAGTACGCGTTGTCGGCTAGACAGCGGCAGATACTGATATATACGAATATAAGTCCCGCGAATCGGTGCCGCGCCTTACGTATCCACAGTACGTGCATAAAATCCACACATAATTGTAGTCTATTATACAGTATGCTTTGCTGTTCACGGAAGCTACGCCTACAACCAGAACATGCTGCGGGGCTGCGACGGCGCCCCGCGGTGCCGTATCGAGAAACACAGGTGCATCATATGTCCCTCTTCACGCAGTCGCGACACAAGCTACAGAGCAACGGCACAGCCAAGCAGTATCACCGCACTCGTCCCATAGCCGTGCTTGTGGCGGCCGTGGCTGTGTTCACTGGCACTGCGGCCACTGCGTTTGCCGCAGGAAACGACACCGGCGTTGGCTCAGATTCCAGCACGGAGACTCAGCAAACATCGAATATTGCCCCCCCCCCGCAACAGCGGGCACACTAGGCGCTGATTCGGCAGGTACCATAGCTCCGCAAGGAATCAGCTCCTCGATCGGCATTCTGAACAGCATCGACTATGATAACTTCGTGCTCAACAGCCGCAGTAATCCAGCATTCTCCGTAAGCGACATCCTGCAACATGAGCTATTCGGCGATAAAGGCGGCACCGGCTACGGCACTGCTACGCAGACTCTCACCACTTTGCAACAATCCAGCGGTCGCACACAGACCGTAGGCGAACCGGCTCCGCACAACGTGATTCGCCTGTACCATATCGGCAGCAAACAGGGCATCAGCAATCCATCCATCACTGTGGACATGGGCGTCTACCCGGTTGCATACACAGGCACAGGCAACTCGGCGCCCAAAATGGTATATTCCGGTAATTCCAGCCTCTCTGGAAGTTTGAAATACGGTAAAACAATCGCACTGCCGGTAGCGAACTCGGGCGCTACCACTGCACAACAAACAATACAGTGTGCAAACAACCTGTCCTACAGTGCCGCCTGCATCAGCACCTCTTACGTCGGCTCACAATACGTCGCGGTGAGCATCAAACCGTCGGATTTATCGCTCACCGACGCGCAGATTCTCGCCAGTACCCGTGCCAGCGGTATCGTTTCCGGTAACGGTCAGGCCTCGGATGACCAAGCAGCTCTGGAGTTCTACCATGGAGCAGCCATCAGCAACCGGTCACTTACCCAGCGCGTTACGTTCAACGGCAACAACAGTGCCAAGCTCACCATCGCTCCGGACAGGAACGTCGACATGAATAGCCCAACCGCACCATGCCACGGTTACTACCCGTTCGGCGTGGGTGCCGGTGGCACCTTGACGCTACCCGATGTGACGCCGGCACCGGCACCGACCCCGCCGCCAGCACCAAAGATATCCACCGTCTACGTGCATTGGATGAACTACAACAACCGCGACACCAGCAACGCCGCCAATGCCATCGAAAATACCGCCATGTTGGAAGCATACCAAGGCAATGCAGGAACCCAACTCGCAGGACAATTGCGATGGACCCTGCCAGCCGGCGGATACGTGACCAACACGTCACCGGGCATCACCTCCAACGCGAATGGCACGTTCAGCATCAACGTCACCTATGATGCCAACGGAGGCGCTACCAACTACTACGTCTGGTATGCGGACATCCCCACGCGCATCGTCACCCACATCCATAACCGCATCGTCAAATTCCAGTATGCTAACGGCACCACAGCCAAACCCGACCAGACCCTGACCGACAAGCAGACTAGGACGTTCAAGCAGACCCCGACCACCGGCGCGATCAGCGACGACGCCGGATGGGCCGTCGACCCTACCAGCACCGGCATGCAGATAACAGCCCCCGCCATTCCCGGCTATACCGCCAGCCAAAGTGCAGCACCCGGCGCACCGGACCTGAGCGCCTACGAACACGCCGACCATACCTACACCGACACCGTCACGGTCACCTACACTCCCGATCCACAAACCATCACCGTGCATACCGTGCGTGTGCCCTGCTACACCAACCCCGGAGACGAGCAGTCAGGCAAGCCATGCGATGCGAAGCCTGCCAGCGGCACCACATGGCAGCCCAATGACGGCACTGAAACCGGCAGCCAATCATTCACCCATCTCACCGACGAAGCCGCCGGCGATACCATCAGCCAGACCGTAAAATACAACGGCGACGACCACGCTGCAGGCTGGAGCGACCAGCTCGACGGGGTGCAGGACATCAAAGATAGCAACAACAAACCCATCAGCGACGGCACCGGCGCCTGGCATTACCACCTCAATCTGGTTCACACCCCCGCCGGCGGAGTAGAAGCCTACCTGTACCTGCAGGCCAACCCCTACACCATCGACACCAAAACCACCAGCCGCACCGTCAAATACCGGTACAGCGACGGGCGCGAAGCCAGTACCGACCAAACACAATCCACCACATGGCAGCGCAAAGTCATCGTAAACGTTGATCACGGCAACAAGAAATCATACCGCAACTGGTCCAAAAACGGCGACACCACCACACTGAAGGACGATTTTCCCGCGATTGCCACGCCCGCAATCGCCGGCTACACTCCTGACACCAAGAACGTGCCGGCCATTGCCGGGTTCGACCATGACGGCAACAACGCCGCCACCGGAAGCCCCTCCAACGCAGCGACCAACTTCCCCACCGCCAATCCGGACGGCAGCGGCAGCCGCAGCACCATTGTCACCGTCACCTACACCGGCAACCCGCAGAAGTTGAAGGTTGTCTTCCTCAAATTCGATAACGACCACACGCCCACCGTACTGGACGGCGCCTGCATCAAAGACAAAACCGACCCCAACTTCAACGGATGCATGGGAGAAGTAGCCGCCTACAGCCAGACCTTCACCGGCCCGTCCAACAGCCCTGCCACCGGAACCCTAGACCGCACCATGAGCGTCGGCAGCTCCGACTGGGTGTTTGCCACCACCGACGGCATCAAGCAAGGCCAACCGGTCGGACCGAAACTGACCATCAGCTTCACATTGGACACCACCTACGACACTGACGACAACACGGACCAGGTCGAATATGTGTACATGAAAAACAACCGGCAAATCCACTACGCCGACAAAACCACCACACGCACCGTCCACCACCAGTACGCAGACGGCAGCCAAGCCAAACCCGATACCATCCAGACCGTGTACTGGAGCCAGGATCAGTTCACCAACGACTACCCCGGCTATGCCGGACAACCCACGTTGAAATACAACTGGGTTCTCGACAAGACCAAAACCGACCCCGCTCTAGTCACTACAGCGGGCCAGGTGTCCATGCCTGCCGTGGATACCACAATGACCGACTACACCACCAGCCCACGCACCGTGGATTCCATCGACATCATCACCCATGACGATCCCAGATTCACTCCGGGAACCCCCACCGTGCCTGGCGACCCGACCACAGCGCCACGCACCCAGGAGGTAACCGTCATCTACCACCGGGCAGTCAAGGCCCTACCGTTCACCGGTACCACGCTCACCGCGTTGGGACTGATCGCAGGCGGGATACTCCTGGCTGGAGTACTCATCACCATCAGCCACCTGCTCAAAAAGAGGCAGAATCGCATCAAATAAGCACCTACCAAGCACCACGCTAAAAACACAACGGTAAATGCCTGCTTTCCCAGCTGAAAGCAGGCATTTCTCGCGTTTACGCAATCTATCCGTTTCTTCTTGCGCATAACACTCATTTATGAGCGAACTGTACCCATCTCGGCCACTACTCACATAAAATGCGTACGATACGGTCAATACGACACCATTTCATGACCGAAACGTGCCCACAATCGCCATCGCACGCCGCGGGTGCGTACATTTCGGCCAACAATAAGTCACAACACGACCGAATTGTACCCACGTTCCCACCAGCTCCAAGAAAATGGGTACACTTCGGTCAAAAACACACTGTTCAGTGTCCGAAATGTACCCGCTCACAGTGCGGCTGACGGAAAGTGGGTACATTTCAGATGCTGCGGATCAATGAGCCATTGATATACATGGATATATCGTCAGATGGAACCTACATCTTGAAAGCTATAGCGCAACGAAGTGGGGCGGGTCGCCGACACCGTGACCTGAGTCCTGGTATCCGTCGAGAACTTGGCAAGCGTGTAGGTACGGCCGCCGCCCTCGAACCACAGTTCCACACTGCTCTGATCCTCCAATATGTTCAACACCGCCTTGCCGCCGGCGGGCACACCACTGGGCACCGATGCATACTTCTTACTGTAGTGGTTGGCACCTTGGGCATCGGTGAACCGTGTCGTGGTACGGGCCACCGTATATTGCCCAGTATCGGCGTCATAGTCAATGGTGACACTCGAATCCTGCTGTTTGAGCGTCACACTCGTATGCCCGTTCACCCCCGTTCCACCGGATTCAGGAGTCAGTTCAAAGCGCATGCGTTGGTAAGAGGAACATTCCTTGGTAAACGATTTGCCATCTTTGCCCTGCCCGTTGCCCTGACTGTCTCCTTGCCCCTGCGCTTGGCCGAGCCGCGCCTTGCCTGTCTCGGCTTTCCCATAGAGCGCTTTGGGCTCGATGAAACTGCCGGAAAGCGAGTAGTCCCCGGCATGCCCTGCCAATCGCAGCTGATGAGCCAGGCTCAGCGAACCGAGATTGTAGGCGGTGCCGTGATCGTCTTCCAGACTCTTGTTGGTGTAATCCCAGTTGCCCATCCACGCCAGCGATGTCACCGTCCGGTCGTCCTGCTGCATGAAGTTGGCGCCATAGTAGTCCGAACCGTCGTCCATGCGTTTGGGCTGCTGCTCGGGGACGAACACCGCATCTTGGTCAAGATGTCCGACCATATAATACGTGCCGGTCGGTTGAGAATGGTTGTAACCGTTGGCTCCAAAGAACAGCACCGTTTTGCGCTCCCCCGTGTCCGGGTCCGTCAGTGTTTTCACGTTCGGGCATTCGATCAGCCCCAAATCCGTGCCGTCTTCCAGCGTATCGGCGTCGATCATGGTGTCTCCGGCATGGTCGAAGCTCAGGCCGTCATCACTGGTATAGGTGCTCACCCGGTCACCGGCCGCCAAGTACA
Organism: Bifidobacterium sp. ESL1130; assembly: GCF_058507935.1. Taxonomy (NCBI): domain Bacteria; kingdom Bacillati; phylum Actinomycetota; class Actinomycetes; order Bifidobacteriales; family Bifidobacteriaceae; genus Bifidobacterium; species Bifidobacterium sp. ESL1130. The sequence goes on from NZ_CP196379.1 coordinate 1,339,234, forward strand.
TCGTCAGCCTGTGCGCTTCCGGATCGATGGTGACATATGGGTCTCGGAAGTTGGCGCTGGCATCGGGGGCCTTGAGCACCGGCTCCTTGGCGTACGGCTTAAACGTCTTGCCCTCATCGGTGGAATAGGCGACGAACTGCTGCTGGCCGGCAGGCATGTAACTCGTGAAGTACGCCACCAGAGCATGTTCGTCAAGATCGGCAAAGAACTTGCCCTCATTGCGCACAATCGAACCGGTGGCCATATCATCCCACCCCCCGACGTGTTTGGCGATGGCGATGCCCTCGTGGCGGTAGTGCACGAAATCATCGGTGGTGACGTGCGCCCATTCCGTGCCGTCACCATCATGCTTGAACTGGGAATTCTGCAGGTACATGAAATGGTAGCGGCCGTCGCGCCCCTTCCATATGGTCTGCACATCGTTCATGAAACCGGCCGGGTTATAGAAGTGATACTTCTGCCTGAACTGGCTGCTGGCCAAACTGTTCTCCACTGCATCCCCATCTTGTCCCGCACCGGTCTTGCCTCGAGCAAAGCCGGGCACCAGCCCGGACACCCACACCAGCGCCACGGCGACAGCCAAGGCAATCACCGTCGATAGCGCCACCACGGCTTTGTGGACTCTCGGTTTTCCGGCCATACCTGCATCGCTCCTTAGCTCGCCCACGCGTCATCTTCCGGCGAACGGGTGCACACGCACGGTGCCCGCCCCCATCGAAGCCTGGATTCCCGAGGACGTGCACACCGCGTGAGCGTCCATGATCAGGGTTCCCGCGCTGCGACCACCGTCAAGGAACACCTCCACGATGTCGCCGTCGCGGAACACCTCCACACGGCGCACACCACGTTCGCTCGAGGCCAGATCGGCTTTGTCCGCGGACATTCCCTCAGTGGCCAGACGCACCACGCCGCCGACGCGTTCCACTCGAGCCGAGGAGCCGTTGCCGCTTTGTGCCAGCACGATGCTGAAGTCGCTGTCATCCTCGAGCGTGACATCGATGTAGCACGGAGCGTTTCCGATGCCGTCCTCCCACTGCCCAGGTTCGCTCAGACGACGTTCGAATTCGGCGGAACCGACCAGATGATCGAACACTTCTCGCACCGGATAGCCGGTGAGCACACCGTCTCGGATATGCAGTTCGCGGGGCAGCGACATGGCACCGTTGACGCCCATGGCACTGGCCTTGCGCGCGCCGAACCAGTCGGCTAGCCAGCCCATGGCGATGCGGCGGCCGCCGCGGTCGCGGAAGGACTGGACGGCATAGTAGCCGGAGCCGAAATCACACCAACCGCTGGAGCGAACGTCGAGCCGTGGCTTGCTCGCATCGGCGATATCGCCGACATACCAGCGTACCGGCTGGAAGCGGCCATGATCGTCACGGTATTGCATCAGGGCACCGGCCACACATATCGAGCCGTCCAACGCAAAGATGTCGGGGCACTCGTACGTGTTGGCGACGGCATGCCGGAAGTCTTTGACAACCGGCCCTAGGCACCGCCAATGCGCCTGACCCAAGTCAGTGCCGTCGGCCTGAAACGCGACGATGGAGGGCACGCGCCTGGCGTCGGGGATCTGCGTGAGCACGGCACGTTCCCGTCCCAGCGACGAATCGCGTGTATACCAGCCCAGCTTCTCCCCGTCCTGCGGCGCATCGTCCGGGTTGACGGCACCCGGATTCCCGGGCCGCGCTCCGTCGCCGTCGTCCGGAAGATTCGTGGCCAGCACGATCAACGGCAGTGCGTCGCCATCGGCACCGTTGTAGGTCGGGTCAGCTACCCCCATGTCGATCTTCGGGTCTCGGAAATCAAGGCCGAAGGACTCGTTAGGACGGGTGATGACCGTGTGCTCGCTTTCGATGGTGATGCCGTCGTAGCTGATGGCGGTGGTCTGCACCTGCTCGACCGAGCTGTCATCTCCCTTACGCGCCATATGCCGAGTCAAGTAGAACCTGATGGCGGCTGCATTGTCGCCGTCTAAGCAGGGTTTGCCGCTCTCGTCCACTGTGATGGCCGATCCGGAGAACGCGCCACCGGTCAGCGTGATGTCTTCGTGAAGGCTGGGCTGCGGGAACAGCACAATCGGCAAGTCCACCCAATGCACGAGGTCACGGCTGACGGCATGCCCCCAATGCATGTTGTCCCAATCCCAACCGTAGGGGTTGTATTGATAGAACAGATGGTAACGGCCTTGGAAGCGACACAGTCCGTTCGGATCGTTCATCCAATGAGCGGCTGGCTTGAAATGCCCGGAGAACCGCGCTGTCTCATCTATGTCAGGCACAATGTAGCGAATACCCCGTTCCAGCAGGTCTTCTCCACCGGAGCAATATGCCAGACTCACCCGTCCCCCATGCACGGCAAGCCGGTACTGATGACCTTGCTCGAGGGGCAGCACCAGATGTTGGCGGTAGTTCTGTGGTTTCATTGCCTCTTTGCGCTCAATCGAGCCATCCTCGCAAAGAGTGACAGACGCTTCACCGTTCCCCTCGCGTTCGAGAAAAACCTCCACTTGGGTATGGAATCGGGCGTCGAATGCAATGTGTTCTGCCTGTGAGCTGAGTGACACTATGGAACTCCTTTGGTGATATGTGCCGTGTACGGCTACCTGCCACACGGTGACAGGACGAAAATGTTGAACATGGATATGCGTGCCTTCCGACGAACCGGTGGCGCGTACACTCATGAATGACCTACGACCGATTCCTTTTCTATCAGAGCGCATTCGACCTGCGCGTGAATCCTGTCGAACGATGGTATGGGGGCCGTGGTGGGGCGTAGCTTGACATCGTCCAGCCGCCGGCGCTCGAGCAGGGAGATGAGCTTGAGCGCGGCCCAATACCCCATCTCGTAATGCGGCAGCTCGATGGTGGTCAGGGATGGTGCCATCATTTCAGCAACCACTTGGTGGTTGTCGACGCCTACTACGGATATATCCTCGCCTACGGTAAGACCACGGCGCATCGCGGCACCGTACACGTACCATGCCCGAGCGTCGTTGAAGCAGAAAAACCCGTCAGGGTGACGATCTTCAAAGAGCTTGTCGACCTTCTCCATGCCGTCCTCACCCATCTCCACATTGACGATGAGCGCATCATCCACCGCTCGGCGGTGCCTGGTCAATTCTCCGCAATACCCGGCGAGCCGGCCGCGCTGCGCCTGCATGGGCCCGAACGAGCCGATGAAGGCGATGCGCTTGCACCCTGCCTCGATGAGGCGACGGGTGGCGATGCGGCCGATGAAACGTTCGTCGGGAATGATGGAGGCTACCTGACCGCTGGCGTCCGTGGCATCGACCACCACCACACGCTCGTTGCGCAGGCTTTGCGGCAAGTGGATGACCTGGTTGTACACGCTGGCGTACAGGAAGCCATCCACGCCGTATTCCTTGAGCGCCTGTATCTCCGAGGCGCGCAGCCGGTCGTCGCCGTCCGTGTTGACGGCGACGAGGATGTATCCCTGCTGCCGGGCCGCCTCCTGAGCTCCGAGGATAAGCCTGCCCGCGTACGGGGTGGTGGCGATGTGGTCGCTGATGAATCCGAGCACGCGGGTTCTTCTCCCCCGCGCTCCGGCTCCGGCGCCACGCAGCTCATACCCCATGGAACGGGCTGCCTGGCGCACTTTGTCGGCGGTCTGGGCGTTGACACGACCCCGATCCTTGCCACTCAAAACGAGCGACACGGTAGCTTTGGAAATACCAAGGCTGTCGCCGATTTCCTGCAACGTGACCACGATTACCCCCTTGTATTCGGAGACAGTATGATATCAGCCCTTGACGGCACCGATCATGACACCCTTGTTGAAGTACTTCTGCAGGAACGGGTAGACCACCAGCAGCGGCAGCGTCGAGACGATGATAATGCCGTACTTGATCTGTTCGGCGGCTTCCTGCGCCTGCTGCGCCCCAAGGGACGCCACGTTGGTCTGCGTCTGGTTGGCCAGCAGAATCTGCTGGAGCACATTCTGCAATGGCCACTTCTTCATGTCGGTGATGTAGACCAGACCGGTGAAGTAGTCGTTCCAGTGCCCAACAAAGTAGTACAGCGCGATGACGGCGATGATGGCCGAGCTGAGCGGGATGACGATGCGCAGGAAGTAGCCGATGTAGCTCATGCCGTCGAGTTGCGCCGCGTCGTAGAGCTCCTCCGGGATCGAGGAGTCGAAGAATGAGCGTGCGATGATGACGTTGTACACGCTCACCGCGCCAGGCAGGATGAACACCCATGCGCTGTTGAGGATGCCGAGCTGCTTGTAGAGCAGGTAGCTGGGAATGAGGCCTCCGCCGAAGAACATGGTGAAGGTGAACAGGAACATGAGCACGCGACGAGCCCTGAACTCCGGCCGGGAGAAAGCAAAGGCCACGGGAATGGTGACCACCATGTTCAGCAGTGTGCCCACCACCGAGTACAGGATGGTGTTCGCATACCCGTTCCAGATGCGCGAATCCTTGAAGATGGTCTCATACCCTTTGAACGTCAGCCCTTTGGGCAGAAGGCTCAGTTGACCGCTGGCTACCATCTTGGGATCCGATACCGAAGCGATGACCACGAACCAGAGCGGGTAGAGCACAGCGATGACCACCAGTGCGATGATCACCCAGATGATGATGTCGATGATCCAGTCGGAGACGCTTTTGCGCTGCTTCATCTTTGTGTTGAACGGAACGTCTCCGCCGTTGACCTTGACAGCCAGAGCAGTGGCGTCGTGCGCTTGGGCCACGGCTTCGTGGCTGTCGGCTTGCATCTGTGTATCTGCCATGATGCCTCCTTAGAAGATGCTCGTGTTCGAAACCTTCTTCGACACATAATTCGCGATGATGAGGAAGAAGAAGTTGACGATGGTGTTGAACAGGCCGATGGCCGTGGAATAGGAGAACTGGCTACCCAGAATACCGATTTTGTAGGTGTACGTGGAGATGACCTCGGAGGCCGAGGCGTTCAACGCATTCTGCATGAGGTATACCTTCTCGAAGCCAACGGAAAGCACGGAACCCATATTCATGATGAGCAGTACGCCTACGGTAGGCATGATGGTCGGTATGTCCACATACCGGATGAGCTGAAGTCTGCCTGCGCCGTCGATCTTCGCCGCTTCGTAGAGCGAGGTATCCACTGAGGAAAGGGCCGCAAGGTAGATGATGCAGTTCCACCCGACGTGCTGCCAGACCTCCGAAACCCAATAGATGGTGCTGAACCATTGCGGTTCGCCGAGCAAACTGGTCTCGCCGAGGAATTTGCCGAGCAGACCGGTGCCAGGTGTCAGGAAGATGTTGATCATGGCCACAATCACCACTGTGGAGATGAAGTGGGGCATGTAGGTGATGGTTTGCACGAAGCCCTTGACTCTGCTGCTGCCGATCTGATTGATGAGCAACGCCAGGATGATCGGGGCAATGAACCCCATGAGCAGTGTCCACAGGCTGATGGTCACCGTATTCTTCATGATGTTGACGAACATCGGCGAGGCAAAGAACTGTTTGAAGTAATCCAAACCAACCCAGTCACCGCCGGTTATGCCTTTGCTCGGCTCGAATTTGCGGAACGCCAGTTGAATGCCCCACATCGGCACATACGCGAACAACGCCACGAAGAATACCGCCGGGATTGCCAACAGCCACAGCTGCCAGTACCGTTTTAGCGACCAAACGATGCCACTCCACCCGTGTGGCTGATTCTCGTGGGGTACACTCTTTTCCCCTCTCATGCACAACTCCTTCACTGTTCGCGCGTATATGACATATTCATGGAACAGCCCACCTGCGATGGTGCGCCGCCCTCCGGCACAGTAAGAGCTGCACCGGCAAGAGTGGCCCCACTTCACCGTTCGAGGTGGGGCCACTCGTCGGACCGAAGACTTACTTTCCGGCTTCGGCCTTGGTGTACTGGTCGTAATACTTTTGCCAGATATCGATATTCTTCTTGAGTCCCAGGCTCGGATCTTCAAGCTTCTTGACGTACGCATCCCATTCCTGGTCCACGCCGCCCTTCTGAATCCACTTGGCGGTCTGCTCCAGAGCATAGCTCAGAATGGCGGTGTTGTTGTTGCCCAGAGTGGTCTGATCCTCTTCGGTATCGATACGCACGTAAGCGGGCATGACATCCTTGACCGGATCGACGTTGGCGAAGTTCTGCTGGTACGGCACATCTGCCTCGTGCAACGCATCAGCGGTCTGGTCATTCTCGACCTTTACGCTGTCGGGGATCCAACCGGCAAACCGGTCGGCCACGGCCGCGCACTGCAGCTTGCCGTCATAGCAGCCGTCCTTCATGCGGAATTCGTTGTCGCTCTTCTGCTCGACATAGTCGGGAATGTCGCCGTAGTACTGGGCCACGGAAATCTTGGGGCTGTACAGAGCGTTGATGACCTTGTAGATGGCATCCTTGTTCTTCGCGTTCTTGTTGACGGCGATGCCATGGTTGCTCAGTTCGGTCAGATCCTGCGAGTAGTCCCAGGTCACCTCGGAGTCGGGCCTGCTGGCGGTGTCCTTAGGCACCGGCATGGGCACGTATTCATCCTTGAGCTTCTCGAAGTCGGTCTTCGACCAGCCCACAATCAAACCGGACTTGGCCGTCTTGCCGTCACCGGTGGTGGCCGCTGTGGTGGCTGCGTCATCACGGGTCATGGCGTCCTTGGGAACCAGGCCCTGTTCCATGAGCGAGTGGAGATAGTTGATGACCGACTTGTATTCCGGCGTGGTCAGGAAGCTATCGACCTTGCCGTTCTTGACATAGTAGCCCTGCAGCGAGGGTGAGGTGCCAGCAAAGCTGGTCGTGATGCCGGTGGAGTTGAGGAACACGAACGGGTTCCACAGCTTGAATCCATCGGTATCGAGCTTGCGCATGTTGAACGGAATCTCATCGGCCTTGCCGTTGCCGTTCGGATCGTCGTTCTTGAACGCGGTGAGCACCTGTGTCAGTTCGTCCCAGGTCTTGGGCATTTGCAGACCGAGCTTGTCGAGCCACTTCTTGTTGATGAGGAAGTGGTTGGTGGAGACCCGGTAGCTCTCGCCACGATCGGTCGGCAGCACATAGACGTGGCCGTCCTTGTCTTTCACCATCTTTTCAGCGGTCTCGTTCTGGGTGAAGAACTTCTTGACGTTGGGCATCTTGTCCATGTTGGCGTTGAGGTCATCGAAATAGTCATACTTTGTGGCGTCTCCCGGATCGAATGCAAAGATTGATGCGTCCGCGATGTCTCCGGAGGCGAGCTTGGCGCTCTTCTGCTGGCTCCACGAAGAATCCGCAAGATCGTCCCACTGAATGTGGCAGTCGCATGCGGCTTCAACATCCTTGACCCACTTCATCTTGGTCATAGGCGTGTCGGTGGAATAGCGGGTGATCATGAGCTTTACGATCGGCTTGCCGTCTTTGTCAGTGGCATTGTCGCTGGAATCCGAACCGCATGCCGCAAGCGGCATCAGCATGGCTACCAAGGCACCGGCTGCCGCGAATTTCTTCCATGCACTTCCTTGTGTCATTTACACTCTCCTTTTCGTGATATCACCAGCCGCCACCGAGCAGCCTCGCTGACGAACGGTTGATGATGAGATAAGAAATAACAAGTTAACCGGTTGATGTCAACTTTGCTCATTAACTTGTTAACTTATAATGCAGAATCCTAGCCATTGCAGTCATATTCTTCTTCCAGTATCCATAACCGACAAGTTAACAACATGCGTTACCACAGTATTGCCAACTGCGCTTGAGCTGAGCTTCACCGCAACCCATGCAGCATTCAACGCCGGCGACTCACCCGATCCTTGCGCGCTTGAGCACGCCGCTCGGCACGTTTCCGCTTCTCCTCACGCGGCTCAAGTACATGTACATCCATACCCGGCAAACGCCCCCAGGAATAGACGGCCATCATGTCGGCAAACAGCGGCACGGCCACACCGAACGCCGCCATCAGTCCCGGCCACTGCCAGTATGCCCATACCACAATGAACAGCAGCAACACCACCATGACGCTGTTCAACGGTCTCGCAATCACCATCGACAGTGAGTATTTAATGATCCACATCGGCCGCTCTTCGAAGTTCGAACGTACCGGCCAGCTGAGAAACACGAACAGGCCATAGAACACGTTCAGCACCAGCAATACGCCAGAAACGGCCAGTCCAGCGGTTCCCATGTCGTTGCGCATGGTCAGCCAGTAATCCCATATCAGCAACGCCCATACCAGGAATTGAGGCCAACCAAACAAGTTTGCGGACACAAATTCGGATTTCCATGCACGGTGGAAGACGGTCCATGTCTGTTTAATCGTCCACGATCGGTCGTCCACGTCAAGAATCCAAGTACGATACACCGTGCATGCCGCAGCAATGGAGGGAAACACTCCAAGCACGCCCAACCCCAACAATGTGTAGGCCACGAAGGCCACGTGCACCACTGCAACCATCATGATGATACGTGCGATGAACTCATACCCAACCGCGAACCGCTGCATACCGCCCCCTTGCGTTTGTTGGCTATGCCTAACCATAGCGCAACGCCGGACTGACGGCCGGGCGACGCGTGGCACAACCGTTAACCAGACATTAACCAGCCGCGCCTCACACCGGCAGCATCAGTGGAAGTCAAGGTAATTCACAAAGTCCCGTACATATTTCGTACCGCTTTCCAAGTTTGCCAAAGCAAGGACGGCGTCACTCGGCAATCCCGATTCGCCTTTCCACACCGAGGACTTGGAAAGGTCAAGACCATACGCCTGCGACGGATCCGCCACCGAGGCACCGTTCGAGTCCAGTAACGCCCCGATATTTGCCAAGTGCTTCATCTGCGCGGCAGACAGTCCATCTTCAAGCTTCGACGTATAGCCACGCTGCTGCAATTGCGGAAATTGTTGTCTCGTGGATACGAAGGCGTTAATCTGCCCTGCGGTCACCTGCACCAGAATCTTGGCGGAATCATCAACGCTGTTGCCGTCAGCTCCATCGTCCTCTTTGCGTTCACTTGAGCCGACGCTGACATTGAGATCAGCATTGATGCCGACCAGCCGCTCGTCATCGATGTTTTCATGCCTCAGGAAGCCGGAGCGTATGCGCGTGAGCTGGCTGGAATACTCGTGCATGTTGAGTGCTTCCACGCTCAAGTACGGGTCTGGCGCCTTGGTGACAAGCGTGACGATGTACGAGATCACCAGCGCGAGCACCACCAGAACAGCCACCACACCAAGCAGAAAATGCTGAACAAAGAACGGCCACTTGTCTCGCAACGGCAACTCTCGGAACGTCTTCCACTTGGATTGTTTCATATACACATTGTCTTGTGCAAGCACACCCACACTGGCTATTTGCTCGTCACTAAGAGCCCGCATGTCAGAGTTCGTCTTGTCTGAGCCGGCAACGGTGCCATTGTCTGTACCGGTCTTGTCTGTACCGGCTGCAGTGCCATAAACTGCATTGGCTGTCGTGTTATCAACGTCGCCAGCAGTCTCGTCTGACGGTGACGCCGCTCCGTCGCGGCCGCGCGAATCATCATGATCATGCTTCATGCGCACCTCGCATCAGCCCTTGAGCCAAGTCTCGGAATGCATCCGCCAGCGGGCTCGCAGCCAAGGAGCCGTCCTCGTTCAACACTGCAGGGCGGCCGGCCTCACCGCTCTCGCGCAGCTCAGGTTCGAGCGGCAACGTGGCCATCAGCGGCACATCATACCCCAGTGCGGAGGTCAGCTGAGCACTCACCCGTTCGCCGCCCCCCTGGCCGAACAGACGCAACCGTTCCCCGGCATGGTCGAAGTAGCTCATGTTTTCCACCACGCCGCGTACCTTCATAGGCACCTGCAAAGCCACCAGACCACTGCGCACCGCTACATCCGAAGCGCTCGGCTGCGGAGTGGTGACCACCACTAGCTCAGCGTTAGGCAAGGCTTGAGCCACCGAGATGGCCATGTCGCCAGTGCCCGGGGCCAAATCAAGAAGCAGCACGTCAGGCTCACCCCACCACACGTCGGAGAGGAACTGTTCAAGCGAGCGCTGCAGCCGCGGACCGCGCCACAAAATCGCACGATCGGCACCGGCGAACATACCGATGGAGATAAGCTTGACCCCCCAAGCGCTCACCGGCATGAGCATACCGTTGACATTGGTGGGCTGGGAGTGCACTCCGAACAGCTTGGGCAGCGAGAACCCGTAGATGTCGGCATCGATGGCTGCGGTACTGTACCCAAGCGCCGCGAACGTGGCCGCCAGATTGGAACTCACGGACGATTTGCCCACTCCCCCTTTGCCAGATGCGATGGCGAAGATGCGGGTCTTGACTCCTGGCTTGTTGAAAGGGTTCTGCCGCCGCTCGGCTTTGAGATCTGCTACGAGCCGTTCGAGTTTGTCCTGTTCCATCGAGCCGACTTCGATGTGGGGCGTCAGCTCGGCGTCGGCGCACGATGCCACAGCCTGCTTGATCTGTTCGGCGATGGTTGCCGACAGGGGGCAGCCCGGCACAGTAAGTTCCACGTGTACGGTGACATCGAAGTGTCCGTCGCGCTCTTGGGGGGTGATGTCAATGCCTGCAATCATACCCAAATCGGTGACCGACCGGCCAATCTCCGGGTCGATGACGTGGGAAAGCCTCTCATACAACCGTCTACTCAACGTCTCGATGTCCACGCCAGCTGCCGTCATTGAAACCTCCTTGACGAGCCTGCGCCGCATGCGCCGTTGAGCAACGTCACTCACCTACCATAGCCGCCCGCTCAACATTCGTCTATAGTCGGAGCCGATTCCGCACAGTTACGTCAACTTAGAAGCACGGTACAGCACCGTGTTTTACCTCTTCACGATGCGTTCACTCGTTTACGTTCCAGTGTTTTGCGTAGGTAAACGACGCCCAGCAACACAACTCCACTAGCAACAAGCCACAGCGACGTTACCTTCAAAAACGACAGATTCCAATACTCATTCATGCCCCATATCTCAAAGAAATCATTCATCATATATTTCCATGGGAGAGCACTTCCAATCTTTTGGATAGATGAGGGAAGCTTATCGAATTGAACAAACGCTCCGGTAAACATATAGCACGCGAATAGCAAGGTCATACCGAGCGGAAGTAATACTCGAGTATTCTTGACAACCAAAGCGATAAGCGTTCCTACTAGCAAGAATGCAAAGACACCATACAGGCATTGAAGCACATACGCTGCCAGATAGCCGAAAGATGGAAGTTTGGCCCCATACACAAAATACGCGACGGAAATATTCACAAATATGCTCAGCAGAGCAAGCACAACATAAGAGAAAACATCAGCGAGCGTGTATGTCAGTAAGTTGACATTAAAGTATTTAAGCCGCTTATAACTATCATTGCGAATACTTTCACCAACCCAGATGGGAAAGCTAATCAGGGTGAGCGGAATCAAGCCTATGCCAGTCGTGACGAGCACATATTTATCGATAAAATGATACCCTTGGCCAATATCGAAATTCTTAAACGACGTCATCATGACGAACATCATGATAAGCGGGAAAAAGACCGTAAAGAAAATCGATATCGGAACACGCATTTGCATTTTTAGACTGAGAATAATTTTGTTCACGCCACGATACTTTCCGCTTGATTTGCCATGAGATAGCACGTATATATGCTTGGCTCAAGGTAGGAGAATTCAACTTTGTCCTGATGACATTGTTCTGTCAATTTTGCTTTATCTTCTGCGTCTTTCAGGTAGTACACCGTACCATCCCCTGTATCAGCATGCTGGATAGATTCATCAACAGGAAATGCATCCATTCCATTCACTTTCAGCGCACCAATATGAGGAAAATCTGCAAACAGTTGACTTTTAGTGCCATAGAATGCAAGTCTTCCACGGCGCAAAATCAGGATATCTGTAGCCCAATTATTGATTTCTTCAAAATAATGAGAAATATTGATTACGGTAGCGTCTCTGGTTTCCTCAGTCATAATCTTCAAAAGTTGACTACGCTTGTATGCATCCAGCCCTGACGTGATTTCATCGAAGAAATACACAGATTTCTGTTGTGACAGAACCAAGCCCAAAGTAAATCGCTGCAATTCACCGGCGGAAAGATCCTTAATCAACGAATTTTCCAAGCCACTGAGCTGATACTTATTTAAGAAAGCATCAACACTGTCTCGACGCCAGTGTGGAAAAATTAAAGCGACAAACTCTTTAACCTTAATTAAGTCACTATAGCTGTTGTCCTGAAATACGATGCCGACATCGCTGCCTTGAAAGTCCTTCTCAATTGCACCGCGACTCAGCTTGTACTCGCCTAAAACGGTATTAATCAGAGTAGTCTTCCCGGCTCCATTTTCGCCAAGAACCGCCAACTTACTACCATTGCTGATTTCAATGTTCTTTCCAGCAAAATCCAAGATGGTTTTCCCAGAAAGATTAACTTTTATATCTTGCAGAATAATCATTGTTGCTCCTCATGGGAGGGTCGGTACATTGTGCACCAGCCCTTCCACCGCGATGCTAGAGAATTCAGCTCACACCGCAGCCGATGAACAAGAGCAGGAGCAGCAACAACAACCAGCTGCATAATTCATTGAAGCTCCACGACCTTCGGTAGGGTCGAAATTGTTGAATGTCGTTTTTGTGATTGACATAGTCAAACCTTTCCATCATTATTCGGATTACGAATAACCATCAGTACTGATTTACGGCTATACAGAGAACTTTTATACAACCACTTCAAATTTCCCTGCATAAGACAGCGTATGGCATCCGCTAAAAAAGTACAACTCAATTACAGAATTCTGTGCCTTTTTGAGTCATACGTAGTAAAAAAACATCTTTAAACACAACTCCATCCGGGCGTGTCGCGCCTTTGCGATGTCATATCAAATTACAGCCCAGCGCGTGTTCATTCATCAACTCTCGTATACTATTTTTTATAAAAGCTATCATCCGCTATTACTTTTATTGATACCGTTGACCATCCTGACTCACGCAACAAACGTAGAATCAATATTCAGCAAATTTTGCAAAATATACAGTTTTGTACACGCATCTCTGATAGGCAGGACAATGAGGCCGCACAGCAACCCATAGTAGGTCAGCCTACGATTCCTGCACGTCCCCGGTTTCCAACAGCATCTTGAACTGTTCCTCGTCCAGCTGCGGAATGCCCAGCTCCTCGGCTTTCGCCGCCTTGGACCCGGCATTCTCGCCGACCACCACGTAGTCGGTTTTCTTGCTCACCGAACCCGCGGCCTTGCCGCCACGTTCCACGATGGCTTCCTTGGCCGAATCTCTGCTATAACCTTCCAATGAGCCTGTGACAACCACAGTTTTGCCTGACAACGTTTGCGGCAGCTGGCTGATTTGGGCAGCGTGACTGCCCACGCCCGCATCTTTCCACGCCTTGAGCACCGCGAAACGCCAATCGTCAGGATTGTGCGCGGCCTGGAACCAACCTGACACCGATTCGGCAATTTCCGGACCGATTCCGTCAATGGCGGACAGCTCCTCCACGCTGGCATGTTCGATGGCTTCCAAACTGCCGAAAGTCGTGGCGACCAGGCGTGCTGTGGGCGGACCGAGGCGCCGGATGGACAATGCCACCAGCACACGCCACAACTCGGCGTCTTTGGCCTTGTCAATCTCAGCGAGCATGGTGCGCGTGGTCTCGGACGGACGCACATACAGCGGCCTCTCCTCGTCGGCTTCCTTCCGCCGCTTCACCGTTCTGCTGCCTACTACCACAGCATCTTCAGGAATCTGATACTCTTCACTGCCGGCAGGTTTCTTGGCATCCAACGGCAACGTCCAGAACGCAGGGACAGTATGCCATAGGCCAGAACCGCCGAGCGCCTTGCGGTGAAAGTGCTTGCGCCCGTTGGCATCGACCTCCACGCTTTTTTCTATCACTTGAATCTCGCGCCACACATGCACGCTGCGCAACATTGCGGCGTCCAGCGAGAACAGGCCTGCCTCGCTGGTGAGCACCGGTTCCTGAGGAGCCGGGAGCACCAGGCCTGCGGCCGGCTCGTACGGTGCCGGCTCCTCCCCCGGCTTCACTTCGATCTCCTGAATGCCGGGCATGTAGGTGGCGACGCTGTCAGGCCGGTTATCTTCCGGGTTGGTCAACGCAATGGCGCTTTGCTCACCCAAGTGCTCAATATCGAACGCCTTGCGGGAAGCAAGATGGATGACCCTTTCGCTGAACTGCGCCGGGCAGGATTCGACGTTTGGACAGCGGATGTCTTTGTCGCCCTCTTTGGACGGTGCCAGTTTCGTACCACACGAAGGGCAATATTGTGGCATCTCGAACTCTCGCAACTGCTCTTCGCGACCACGCCGCCGTTCCAGCACCGGCCCCACTATCTCGGGAATCACGTCTCCGGCCTTGCGCACCACCACGGTGTCGCCGATGAGCACATTCTTGTGTTTGACTTCGGTGGGATTGTGCAATGTGGCGGCAGCCACCGTGGAACCGGCAACGTAGACCGGCGCAAGCACCGCTACCGGGGTGACCCGGCCGGTGCGCCCCACTTGCACGGTGATATCCAGCAGCTGGGTGTTGACCTCTTCAGGCGGGTACTTGTAGGCGATAGCCCATCGAGGAGCGCGAGAAGTGGAACCGAGACGACGCTGCAGCGCCAGATCGTCCACCTTGACCACAATGCCGTCGAGTGCATGCTCGATGTCTCCGCGATGCTCACCGTAGTAGTCGATCATCTCGAGAATCTGGTCGAACCCGGTCACTTCCCGGTTATGCGGGGACACGGGCACGCCCCACGTCTGGTACAACGCATAGGCCTGCGACTGGTCGTTCACCGCGTCATGCCCAGTCGCACCGTCACCCCAGTCCAAACGTCCCAACCCGTGCGCGTAGAAGCTCAGATGGCGTGTGGCGGTGATGCGAGGATCCTTTTGCCGCAGACTTCCCGCAGCAGCGTTGCGAGGATTGGCGAACGGAGGTCGCCCGGCGTTCTCATTCGCCTCGTTGAGACGTTTGAAATCGTCCCAACGCATGAACACCTCGCCGCGAACCTCCACGAACTGTGGAATATCTTCGGCCTTGCCGCCAAGATTCGGCGGTATGGAGGAGATGGTGCGCACGTTGGTGGTGATATCCTCGCCCGTCACTCCGTCCCCGCGGGTCAGCCCCTGTTCAAGTACTCCGGAACGGTAGATGAGATTGAGCGCCAGCCCGTCGATCTTGACTTCACAGGTCATGGGCAGCGCTTCGTCTTCAGGCCACTCCAACGCCTGACGCACCCCGTCATACCAGTCTTTCAGCTCATCTATAGAGAACACATCATCGAGACTCATCATCTGAGATGGATGCCTCACCGAAGCAAAATCGTTCGAGAAGGTGCCGCCGACACGATGTGTGGGAGACTGCGGGGTATCAAGCACCGGGAATGCTGCTTCCAATGCTTGCAGGCAGCGCAGTCTGGCATCATACGCCGCGTCAGAGGAGACCGGCGCATCGTCGATGTAATACGCCACTTGATCGTTTTCCACCCACGCGGCCAACTTTGCCCACAGACGTGCCGCAACCTCGCTGGTCAATGCGGGAACGTCGAGCACGGTCAACGTCATGGCATCCGCGTCGGTTGCACTCAATGCCGCAACCCAGGCCGCCGACCCTGGAGTGAACTGCGACACCCCCAGATTCAGCGCTTCCTGATGCTCGTGTGCCTCGATTCCCATCATGCCCCCAATGAGCGCAGAAATTGCATCTGCGCCATGTCGATACCATCTTGATTGCCCTCACTCATGCGAGCCTTGGCTACGGCCAATGTGCGCGCCGGTATGAACATGCCACGATCCACGCACACCTGTGCGGCCTGACTTACCATCGGCGCCACACCGATGTGCGGCCAGACCGGAATGTCATGTGATGCAAGCATCTGGCTCACCTCTTGCGGCGAAGAAGGCACAGTAATGCACTGGGATTGAGCTCTGCCTACGACCTCGTGCAGTTCTTCTGGGGCCGACTCGATCTTGCCGGGCGCCAGATGTTCGCTCATCATATAAGCGGCAGCGGCCACGTCGAGCCGATCACTCATCCATTCCGCGTAAGCCAGACGGTAGTAAGCATACGCTGCATCATCCCCGTCCAAGCTCACCCGAAGCGCGTTCAAACAGGCAGCGCGTGCAGAATTCCAGTCCTCGCCTCGTGCCAACTGCACCGCCAGACGCATATGCGAGAGCGGGTAGGCCGGAGCATAGGCCACCATCTTGTTGAGGTGCGACAGTGCCGCAGCAGGCCCCTGCACTTGCGACATCACATCCGACAGTTCCATGTGCGCGTAGAACAGGCTGTCAGGAATGAGCACCGTGCACTCGTCGGGGGTGGCGAACAGCCGGTTGTACACCACCCGCTCCGCATAGGAGTTGAAGTAACGCGGCACGCCAGGAATCGAGTCGTAACGGGCGTCAATCTCGTCGAGCGTCTGCTCCAGCAGTTCGATGGACTGATTGAATCTGCCGGAGAAAAGCAGGTCTCGCGCCTTGAGGCGCGCATCATCTATCTGCTTGCTCAGAACAAAATGGATGTCGGGCACATCGTCGCCGTCGATGAGCGCACGACTCACCATCGGCGCCAAGTCATCAAGTTCCGGGTCTCCCACCGCAGCCACGATGCGCATGGCCTCCTGTGCCTTGCCTACTCGCGGCATGGACTCATCCATCGCCAAACGTTGGAAGTCCGAATCCACGCGTTGCAGTACGTCGCCTCGCTGAATCGACAGACCGCTCACTGTCTGCGTCCCCAAAACCTGTGCTTGAGCCTGCGGCAGCACCTCATCAGAGAACTCCGGCTCCGACTGAGCGGTGGCAGGAGCAAAACGCTTATCGTGCAGGGTGAACTGCGGGACGATCTCAGCGAACCCTTCGATTGAATCCAGTGCCATTGCCGCGGCACACTGCAGATACAGTTCCTGAGGATTATCCAATCCGCCCTCGGCGATGCGCCGCATGAAATCTTCGCGGGTGAATGTCACCGTCACCACGGCAATAGGCTGAGGAACCTGCACATTGCCACGCAGCATGTCCCCTCTTGAGCCGACAGACCCGTCGCCCATGTCGGCGCCGTCCATATCATCCTCAAAATCGCCGTCGACACCAGTGCCATCACCGGCAAAACCGCCATGCTGATGCATACCGGTACCCCACAGTCCCATGCGGCGGTCACGTTCCTGCGCAGCAATGGCCATGTCGTCGATGTCGACTCCCTGCATGAGGTCAGCGAACTGCGCATCTACCGAACTGTCATCACCAGCATCATTGCGGTGTCCCGAAACGCCTGCGGTCTCGCTGTTGCTCCCTGCGCCATTATCCGTATGCGCATCGTTTTGTGCAGGGTGCTGAGCCGCATCTTCCTCGCAGGGCTGCGAAGCCGTCGCAGCCTGACGCGCGGTGCGAGCATCATCCGTCCCATCAGCCGCACGGTCTTGGGTCGAGGCATCGGTGCGAATCTGACCGTGGTCATCACTCAGGCTGACCTGCGCAGGGTCTCCGTGCACGTCGCCGTCCTTGGGATCGGCTTTGGAACGCGTGCCTCGTGAAGGAACATCGGCCCTCTTCAACGCCCCCAACGCTCGCGCGATCATCTCGCCGATCGTCGAATCCTGTGCTTCCAAGGCTTGCTCCAAGCCAAGCGACTCAATGCGCAGCGAAACACGATTCACCTGCTCACTGGCGCCAAAGCACAGCGCGGCCAGCACCAAGCCTGCACGCAGGTTGTAGTCCACACTCATCTCCACGCGTTCGCTGTGCGTATAGTCAACCCACTGATGACGGCCGCCATCCCACCGATGCTGCGGCATCATGGAGGAACCCACCGCACTCAGGGATATAGCCGTCTCGCCCTGCGCGATGTTCGAGCGAAAATCAGCGTCGAAACGGAAAGGGAAACGTAGGCTGCGCAATAACCCGGAAAGGGTTTGCCGGTATTCCCACTCCCCTTGCGCACGTTGACCGGTGCCATCTGGTTGCACACCGTCATGTTCCATGTTCTGCAGTGCGGCTTGCTGCGCGATATGCAGCACACGCTGCACAGAGTCGGCGCTTGGCTCATCCAGACGCAGCCTCCCCTGATCGTTCACGTCGAAAGCGGCTAGCGCCGGATTACGCAACAGCGTCGCGTCAATATCGGCAGCTTGCTCCACCGAAACGGTGTCTTCGATCGGCAACGATCCGACGCGTGCGTTATGTTCCAGCCAGGCACTTACGGCGGCGAAACGGTTCAGATTGCCTTCGATATGCAGTGCGCGCAACGCCGAGGACAGTTCCAACGCCTCTCCCCAGTCGAAGGCGTACATGCCGGAATGGTTCAGAGTAACCAAGCTCAACGGCTCTCTGCCATGTACCGCTTCCAGACCTTTCGTGCTCTCCAACGCCCCGGCTTCACGCATCAGTCGCGCGAAGTATTCCTCCAGGCCAGAGACACGCAGCCCCTTGGCTTTGGCTTGAGTGCCATCGGCCACGGCACGACGTATGGCACCTAGGGGCGCTTCGTGGTTGAGTCTGCGGAAAATATTGCCGGCGCCAAAGCCCATGGTGCCCACGTAATGCGGCATGGCGCAAGCGCAGAAGAAGGCAATCGCGAGCGCATCACGGTATTCGAGGTCCACGCGCAAGTTACGCGGCACGTCGAGACGCAGCTGTTCGAGCGTGTACCGCTTGCCTACGGAAAGCCAGGAGGAAAGCCACATCGGCTCTCCCGATGCGTCCCTTCCGACCACGGCACCTTGCAGGGCTTTTGGCGGAACGTAATCTGCGTTCCGGTTGCCTGCGCGCGAGATACGGCTGCTATCGGCCAGTGTTATCTCGCCTTCTTTGCTGAAGAAGAGTGCCGGGGTCAGGGATTGCACGTCATCGTTGGGATCGACGCTCACAAAAACTCGCCCTTGACCGTCAGCGAGCGCCAACTGGTGGAATCTGTTTTTAGCTCCATCGAAGAATACGCCGAGAGAGAAGGCAGTACCGTGGCGCTGCGGCAGTTGCGCCCATCCTGGAACCAATCCGTCTGCAATGCCTGGAAAGTCGGGGAACATATGCGTTTTTACCAGCGGTGAGAGCGTCAATGCGTGGGCTTCGATGCCCTCCACGATACGACTCATGTCCGCTGCGTCAGCCCCCACGCCCCCGCTGGTTCCGCTCCCACTTGGTACGCTGCTTCCCTGACCGGGTATGTGGCTTTGCTGTGCGGTTTCATAGACAGCTGAGGCGGCTTTACGAGCGGCGTTCACGACGCGCGAAAAGATGCCGTTGTCTTCCGGCAGCGAATCTCTGTCATGCATGTGCGGCGTGAATTTTGACATAGATTTTATTCTTTCAATCCATTCAGACATTCCAGCTTATAGAATAACAGGGTGAACGTTCGCAAAAACCGGCCCAACCGCCTATCCACAGCCGCTCTGAGAGCCCTGCTGTGGGTCTTGCTGATCGCCATACTCGAGTGTGTGGTGTGCAACCTGCCATTCTGGACTTCTACGTCGGCCAGCACGGATTCCGCCGCAGCGCTCAACGCGATTGGTGCCGGTCTGGAACGGCAGAACGACGGCACACTGATAGTCCATGACCCTCAACAGGCGTGGATCGAGGCAGACAGCGATGGCAGCTCCCCTTACGTGCGCGTCGACATGAACATTGACAAAACGGCCGATTCACCACACACCAGGCTCAGCAAGTCGTTCTTTGTGGCTCCGCAGGTGGATGGCCATATGGGGCGCAGCATCTCCTTGTCCCAAGATGCTCCGCGCTCCCACTATCTGAACGTGGGCCGTGGCAGCACGGTCAAGTTGTGGATTCAAGAGGCTGCCGGCACACGCGTGGCGGCCACGGACCTGCGCACGAACGTCCGCGTTCCTTTCAGCATCGAACCGGTGCGCATCGCGCTCATGGCAGTCATCGCCGTATTCGTCGAGGCGTTCCGTCCCGGATCCCCTTTGTGGCGCATATCGCTGGACACCGGCAGTCGCAAGCAGCGCGGATTGTTCTGGGGCATGTTCGCTTTGTTGGGCGCAGCCACATTGGCCGACATTATTCCCAACGCCGTATCCCCTGAGTCGATGGCATTCCACCAGCCGGGCAACTACACGTACGATTTCAACCAGTACGGCCACCTCGCCGACGCTCTGCTGCACGGTCAGGTCTCCTTGGATATGCCGGTGCCGAGCGAACTGTTGCATGCTTCCAACCCTTACGATCCTTCCGTACGCGAGCAACTGCTGCATGATGGGGTGACACCGATCTACTGGGACTATGTGTTCTATCAGGGGCACTGGTACTCATACTTCGGCGTATTGCCGGCGTTGCTGCTCTTTGCCCCCTTCCGGTTGATTTCCAGCTGGTTCACTCCTGGAGGTCTCATGCTCTCCACGCATGCCGCCGTGGGCATAATGACATTCGGCATTATTCTCTTCGCTGCCCTGCTCATGATTCGCGTGACCAAACGGGTCGCCCCCAACGCCCCACTGGCCGGCATGATATTGGCACTGCTCACCTTGCTGGTGGGGTCGAACGTAAGCTATCTGGCGTTGCGCACCAACTTCTATTCGGTGCCTTGCGCCGCTTCCCTCCTGCTGAGCATCGTTGGCTTGTGGTTCTGGTTCGGTGCCATCAACTGCGAAGAAAAGCGCAACAAACATACGGTACGCATCGGATCGGCCCCACCGGTCTCATGGCCCCATTTGGCGGCGGGATCTCTGGCGATGGCAGGTACGATCGGGTGCCGCCCCACGTTCATCTTCACGGCTTTGCTGGCACTTCCCCTGTTTTGGAGGCAGCTGCAGGCCATTGCCAAAACGCTTCTTTCCAAGCGCTTCAGGCCCACAGATGGCAGCACAGCGCGAGCGGAGCGACGAAATGCCATCACTTTGTTATGCGCGGCGCTCCTGCCTGCATTGGCCATCATCATTTCCGTCGGCATCTACAACGCCGCACGCTTCGGTTCGCCGTTGAACTTCGGGGAACAATACCAGCTTACGGTATCCGATATGATGACCGTTACCGGCAATGCGCGCAACCTGATGTCTGAAATCGGATACTATCTGGCCACTCCCCTGACCTTCATGGACCGTTTCCCCTTCTTGGGAATCACCGCAACTCCGATGACGAACTGGAGTTACACCGACCCGATGGCCGGCGGCCTGTTCATGCTGTGCCCGGCGCTGCTACTGGTGGTCGCGCTGCCATGGATGCGTCGTCGTCTACGCACGTCAGGCATCTTCCCCACGCTGGTGGCAGCAGTGGCCCTTGCTGCGCTGCTAATCGTGGTGGACAGCGCCAAAGGCGGCCTGTCATGGCGCTACATGATTGATTTCGGCTGGCTGCTGGCGTTGGTGGCTGCTGTGGTGCTGGTGACAGTGACTGCCAGCATGCATGCGGACACCTCCGGCGAGTTGCGCGTACTCACAGCCGATGAAACGCATGCAAGCGCGTCTGCCATGTCATGGCACAGCACCCCTGTACGGCTCGCCGCCATACGGTTACTGTGTGTGGTGCTGGTCAGCGCCAGCCTGCTGATCAGTGTGCTCACCGCATTCACCCCAGGACGAGACGATGCGCTCATCAAACACGATCCGGTATTGTTCCACACCGTACAGTCCTGGTTCTCGCTCCTCTTTTCACTGTGAACCGTGCAGCTCTTAGAGCACCATGGCATCGACTGCATCCAACAATGCGGCAACATTGGAGGCAAATACATCAGGTTCCGGCAACAAGGATAATGCCATGGCGCCGTTGCCCGGCATGTCGAAGAAGTATCCAGGCTGACCGGTGAGATGGTGGTGCTCGATGAGTGAGAGCGTCAATTCGGTCTCATCGATCGTCGAGGGGAAACGCACCAACACGTTCCAGCCTCCCTCGGGCCGCAGCAAGGACACCAGCCCGGATTCATGCCGATCCAACATGGTGTGCAGCGTGGCCAAATTGGCATGGACACGCCCTCCGACCCGAGCAAGTTGGCTCGGTGCCGCGCCCAGCAGTTCGGGCATCTGCTCGGCAATGATGTTGCTCATCGGCAGGTAGTCGTCGGCAATCATGTCCAATCTGCACAGTGATTCCTCTACCAGTTCATCTGGCCCGGAAACCTCGATCCACCCCACTTTGGCGTGCGGCGCGGCCAACAGTTTGGAGAAGCCGTCGAGCGCAAAGACCAATGCTTCTTTCTCCCGAGCAAAGCGACGGTTGCCGGGGAATGGCTCGAGCGTGTAGTCGAAGAACACCTCATCGGCGATGATGGCGATGCCACGTTGCGCGCACAATGCCACCAAGCGGGCACGCTCGTCCGGTTTAACATAGGAGCCGGTGGGATTGTTGGGGTTGATGACGACGATGGCTCGAGTGCGAGAGCTGGCTTCGGAATCGAGCAGCATTTCAATTTGCGACAGATCCATGAACCATGATCCGTCGAACGACAGCTGGTATTCGAGCGTCTCCACGTTTTCCAACCGCCCTATGGACTCAATGAGAGGGTATCCGGGTTTGGGCGCCAGTACAACGTCTCCGGCGTCGCACAACAGTTTGAACAGCCACGAATACGCCTGCGATGTGGAACTCAACAGGTAGAGTCTCTCAGGGTCTACCGCATGCCCCTCCTGCCCTTCTCCACTGCTTTCGGCGCGACCGCGTTCTTCCAGAAATTCGGCTAAGGCGCGGCGTGCTGTCTGCGGCCCCTTGGGTTGTGCATCGTAGATGCCGGGAACCAATGCCGGTCCGAGTCCGTTGGCGGTGGGGTTTGAATCGTTGAGTTTACCCAATGCCACGCCTCGGCTCTTGGCTTGCGCTTCGGCCTGGGCAACGGCGTTGAGTGTCACGCTGCCCACACGTGATGAAAAATGCACCGGCCGGTACGACATAGGCACACACCTTCCTTGATTTGAGCGTGTATCTGCTTATCTGCCGGCAGCGCCCACAACCGGCACCGTCACGCTCCCTATACAGACGGGGGCGAGCCTCAAGACTCGCCCCCGAATATCAATGGCAGAATGCTCACGCCTGCTTGGTCGCCGCATAGTATGCGGCACCGATAATGCCTGCCTCGTTACGCAGCTGCGCCGGCACCAACGGGGTCTTGATCTCGATGTACGGCAGGAACTTCTCGCTCATGCGGCTCACGCCGCCACCGACTACGAACAGATCCGGGCTGAAGTACTTTTCCAGCAGCCCGTAATACTTGGTAAGGCGCTTGGCCCAACGCTTGTAGCCCAAGCTCTGCTGGTCGCGCACTGAGGACGCAGCATACTTCTCCGCGTCGCCCTTGCCCTTCTGCAGCTCGATGTGACCAAGCTCAGTGTTGGGAATGAGCACACCGTTGTAGATGAGTGCCGTGCCGATACCGGTTCCCAGCGTGGTGGCGATGACCAGACCGTCATGCCCCTTCGCCGCACCGAACTGCTGCTCGGCAAGACCTGCGGCATCAGCGTCGTTCACCACCGTGACAGGACGGCCGCACGCCTGGGAGAAGACCTCGGTCACATCGGTACCGATCCAGGACTTGTCAAGGTTGGCCATGAAGTCAATGGTCTGACCGGGCTTGATGGGTGCCGGGAACGCGATGCCCACCGGAGCGCTGGCAGGAACCTCGAAATGGTCGAGCTCCTGGCGCACCACTGCCGCCACCGCTTCAGGGGTGGAGTTCTCGGGGGTGAGAATCTTCAGGCGCGGCTCGGCAAACTGCCCGTGCTCCAAATCGACGGGAGCCGCCTTGATGCCGGAACCACCGATATCGACACCGAAGGCCTGCGCTGTTTCAATCATCATTACCCCTTTGGTTCATGAGCTTATAAACTCAGGTATCTTAACTCATCCGATACCCAAAAAGACGACACGTTACGCAACATGCCCATATTGCCGCCCCGTCTGCATTCGGCGGAGTTCGACCGTACGCACCGGCACATCAGACGATCAGCCGATCTGCCGGCAGGTCGGTTTCGCTCAACGCAAAGACGGCATGGGCTTCCAGTCAGGGTCGTGCAGCAGTTTTCTCGAATCGATCCATCCCTTGAAGATCTGCTTGAGCCCATTGCCCAGATGCTCACGGTCTACAGCCACCAGGCGAATCACCTCCTTGACGCCCGTCAGGAAGGTACCCAGGGCGAACATCGCCGGACGATAGTCGCCGTGCGCCATGAAGTAACGCGCCATATAGCCGCGGTTGCGCATGATGTGGTAGCGGTTCATGTCCGAAGTGGAGTTGAGCTGGCGAACTCCAGCGATGTCCCAGTTGCCGATGGTGCGCGTGCGGCGGATGATGCGGTCGACCACCACAATCGACTCGGTGACTTTGCTGGCCAGATAACCGTACATGGTGTCATCCCAGTAGATGAAGAAGCGTGGGTCGGGGAATCCGATTTTCTCGACGATGCAGCGGCGGAACAGCCCCCCCTCGAAGCACAGGGTGTTCATCCGGTGATACCCGGACGGCCCAAATGCCGCAGGAGCGATGGGATTGGGAATACCCAGAGGAACGATGAAGTCGTACTGCCAGTAGAACGGACCTCCATCAAAATCGAAGCGCGAGCCTTGGATGACATCGTGGTTGGGCGTCCACTTGGCCAACTTGTCGATGGCGTCAGGAAGCACCGCCACATCATCATCCATCACCCAGAACCATTGCGCGCCGAGCTCATAGGCTTTCTTCACACCGGCATTGAACCCGCCGGCACCACCGATGTTGCCGCTTTGCGGGGCATACACCACGCGCGAACGCCCGCCCTGGTCGTCAGGATCGGTCTGCCCCCAACGTGCCGCCACTCTGGCCGAAAACTCAAGCACCATGTCTCGGGTGCGGTCGCTGTGCTCGTTGTCCACCATCACGATGCGCCATGGCGCCTGTTCCAAGTGCTCGATGGATTCCAGCAGCTCTCCCAACAACTCCTGGCGCTTGTAGGTCACCACTACGATGGCCAGGCGTTCGATGGTTCGCCCTTGGTGAAGCATGCCACGACGTGCCGGCCGAGCAGCACCGGAACGCTCAATATCCTTGCCGACCGAGGGGCGCTGCGAATCTGCGGAGGTCATGTGTTCTGTTTCATTCATACCGTCATTCTTGCACGCCCGCCCAACGAGACCGGACGGACGTACCGTTCACACTCTCGTGCCCATTTGGCGAGCCGTACGTGTATAGCTTGGAAGTGCAAGTTTCAGGGAAGGTGCAATTCCTTACTGGCGGTAACGTCCGGAACCACTGTCATAACGGTTCCCGGCACGAAGCCCGCGCGCTGCGCAAGCGGCTGATTCGGTGAGACTCCGAAGCCAACGGTCATAGTCCGGATGAAAGAAACGAGGCTCGATATGAGCTCTAATCAGCATACCCAAAACAACGATGGGCGCCGCGATAAGACGCAGTCCTCCCATGCCACCGGCGTTGCCGATTCCGGCCGCTGGTCCACCCAACGCATCGCCGTCTACGCGCTGTTTGTAGCGCTGGCCATGGCGCTGAGTTTTGTGGGGTTCCCCATCATGCCGGGCACCAACTGGCTGAAATATGATCCATCCGGCATCGTTTGCCTTATAGCGGGATTCGCATTCGGCCCCTCGGCGGCGGCCATAGTAAGCATTTTGAGCTTCCTGCCGCACGTGTTCGGAGACCCTTGGGGAGCCCTCATCGCCATCATCGTGGCACTGTCGCTGAGCATGCCCGCGGCGTTTATCTACAAAACTCGCCGCACGCGCGGCCGTGCAGCCGTTGCCATCATCGTGGGAGCCGTGTGCGCGCTCATCATGGCCATCGTGTGCAACCTGCTCATCACACCGATCTACACCGGTTGGCCGGTAGACAAGGTCGTGGCCATCATCGTGCCTACCTTGCTGCCGTTCAACCTCATCAAGTTCGCCATCAACGGCGTGGTCACTTTCCTGATCTACAAGCCGATCTCGAACTTCCTGAATCGCTGACACCGTGGCGATCTCGCAATGCAGCACCCTCTCGGCTGAGCCGCTCGTACGCATGCGCGACGTACGGTTCAGCCACAACGGCGGCCAGACCTGGGTATTGGACGGTATCGACCTGAGCATTACTCCGGGCGAACGACTGTGCATCATCGGTCCCAATGGTGCCGGAAAATCCACGCTCGTCCGTCTCATCGCTGGTCTGTCGGCTCCCGACGAGGGAGAAATCACCCTACTCGGCCATCAGGTCTTCCACGAGAGCACCCCGGACGCCGACCAATACCGTGCGGCACGCCGCGACATCGGCGTCGTCTTCCAAAATCCTGCCGACCAGCTCATTACTACAGTAACTGCTGATGACACCGCTTTTGGGCCGGAGAACCTGAACATGCCGCGCACTACCATCGGCACACGCGTGGACGAGTCATTGCGCGCCGTGGAAATGAGCGATTTCAGGGCCGCCGATCCCACCAGACTGTCCGGCGGCCAGCAACAGCGCGTGACGATGGCCGGAGCCTTGGCCATGTCTCCCCGTCTGCTGGTGCTTGACGAACCCACCGCCATGCTTGACGAAGAGGCACAAGCCGATGTGCTGCATATCCTGGAGCGCTTGCACGACAACGGCACCACCATCGTCCACGTCACCCATAAACCCGCTGAATTGCAGGGTGCCGACCGCGTGCTTGAACTACGTGACGGGCTGTTGCACGATGTGACAGCCTCGAGCGCGACCGCGATGGACGGCGTAGGCGATGCCGGCACAGTGTGTACCGATGCCGAAACGGACTTGACCACTGCACCAACGGCCGCATCCAGCGCCGGCTTAGATGCCGCTGCCGGCAATGACCCCGTCATCAGTGTGGAACATGTCAGCATGCGATACCCCAATGCCCAACGTGATGCCTTGCATGACGTGACGATGCACATCGATGCCGGAGAGATCATTGCCATCATGGGCCGCAACGGTACCGGGAAAACCACACTGACACGCGTGTTGACGGCGCTTTCCGCACCTGACACCGGTACGGTGCGCGTAGCAGGATTGGATATGCGTCATCTCAGCCGCGCTGACAAGCGCACGCTGCGCCGCACCGTCGGATTGGTCATGCAACAGCCGGAACGCCAGCTGTTCGCAGACACCGTGCTTCAGGATGTCGCCTATGGGCCGAGAAACCAGGGGCTGACACAGGAGGATGCCGAACGCCAAGCGCAGGAAGCACTGGACATGCTGGGCATGGGAGCGTTGACAGACCGTTCGCCCTTTGCCTTGTCCGGCGGCCAGCAGCGGCTCGTCGCCATAGCGGGCATCATTGCCTGCCACCCGCGCATACTCATCATGGACGAACCGAGCGCAGGGTTGGACAGTACCGCAGCGGCACGGATCGACCAGCTCATCTTGTCCTTACATGCACAAGGCGTCACCGTTGTGCTCATCACCCATGCCAAGGAGCAGGCGGCTCGTTTGGGGGCTCGTATCGTCAAGCTGCATGGGGAGCGAGAGCCTGAGGCACAACCGGCTTCAACACGCCATGCCGCACCGCGACACGAATCCGCATCGGCGCCAAACGCAGCCGCATCCCATCGCTCGTTCATCGCTTCACTCGATCCGCGTGTCAAGCTGGTGTTGTTCCTGGTGTTGCTGTTCACCGGGTTCACTGTGGCCACGCCCGCCCAACTGCTGCTCTCAACGGCGGCCGTGGCTGCCATCATCGGTGCGGCACGCATCAACCCGTTGAAGCTCCTGGGTTCTCTCAAACTGTTTCTCGGCATGTTCGCCATTCTCGGCATTGTCAACATGTTCTTTGTGCAAGGCGGCCGCACCTTCTTCTCTTGGGGACCACTGGCGATCACGGAGGCCGGTCTTGCCGATGCGGTGCTCTACTCATGCCGCTTGGCATTGGTGGTGATCATCGGGGCGGTATTGTTGCGCACCACCACACCAACCGAACTGACGGACGGTTTTGCGTCCTTGCTTTCCCCTCTCTCACATTGGGGCTTGCATACCCAGGAGATTGCTCTGGTCATGAGTCTGGCCTTGCGTTTTCTGCCCACCCTTGCCCAAGAGGCACGTTCCATCGTCGATGCGCAGTCGGCGCGTGGAGGCAGCATCGAAACCGGCACTCCGGCCAAACGCATCAGAGCATTGGCAGCCATCATCGTGCCGGTGTTCACAGGCGCGTTGCGTCATTCCGACAACCTTTCGCTCGCGCTCGATGCGCGTTGCTACGAGGCGGGCATGCCACGCACCCGGTGGCATGAGATGAAGACAGGCAGACGTGACTGGGTGTTTGGCATATGCTGTGCGCTGTATGTGTGCGCCTTGTTGGTTCTGGGACGCGGCGCGGCCATCATGTGGACCTGATCAAGCCTGCCAAGCGTTCCAGCGCTTATCCTGCTCATCCCACGTCAGGTTGCGCTCTTGGGCTATGTTCCATGCGTCAAGTGCATCCTTGCGGGTGCGGTAGGGCCCGCTACGCTGGTTGGCCGGTGAAAGTTTGCCAAGCTCCGGCTCACCGGTCACTGTGTTGAAATACCACTCTTCTTGGTGTTCCTTGCTGTTCATATCGTTACGATCCTTTCGCTGCCATGGTCGATTCTGCCTTGCATGATTTGTGCGACTACTCGCGGAACGCGTTGGTGATGGGCAGCCTGCGGTCGCGTCCGAATGCGAGCGCCGTGACCTTCGGCCCCAACGGGTATTGACGGCGTTTCCATTCGGCCCGGTCCACCAGCCGCATCACCGTGTCGACCGTCTCTTCATCGAATCCGTCGGCCAGCAGGTCGGCCCTCCCGTGGGCTTTTTCGATATAGGCGGCGAGCACCTGATCAAGCAGATCGTATTGCGGCAGAGAATCGGAGTCTTTCTGCCCGGGGCGCAACTCCGCGCTCGGCGCTTTGTCGATGCTGTTCACCGGAATCATCACACCGCCGTCAAGTGGCGTTCCGGCTCCACCATGTTCGTTGCCGACCATATGCAGGCCACCGATCCCCATGCCGGAGGCTGCGGCCTTGTTGCGCCATCGGGACAGATCCCATACGCGCGTTTTCAGCAGGTCTTTGATGGGCGCGTACCCTCCCACGGCATCCCCGTAGATGGTGGAGTAGCCGCATGCCAGCTCGGATTTGTTGCCGGTGGCGAGCGCCAGAAGGTTCTGACCGTTCGAGTAGGCCATCACGATGACTCCGCGGATGCGTGCCTGCAGGTTCTCCTTCGCCACGCCTTCCAATTCCAGCTGGTTCTGGAAGGCGGTGAACAGCGGCTCAATGGGCTGGATCTCGTAGTGCGCTCCGAGATTGCGAGCCAGATCCGCCGCGTCGTCTTTCGACCCGTCGGAGGAGTACATGCTGGGCATGGAAATGCCCCATACGTGCTCGCCGCCCACTGCGTCGGCCGCCATGGCCGCCACCAGTGCCGAATCGATGCCGCCCGACAGGCCGAGCACCACTCCGGTGAACCCGTTCTTGGCCATATAGTCCTTCAGCCCGAGCACACAGGCGGTGTAGACCTCCTCGTCTCTGCATGGCCAGGACGCCACCTGCCCCGGAGTCTGATGAGCGGTTGAAGAGTCGAAGTCAAAGATGCCGAGATGTTCCATGAACATCGGCGAGCGTTCAAGCAGCGTCCCGTCGGCGTCCACCACGAAGCTTCCGCCGTCAAAGATGAGATCGTCTTGGCCTCCCACCTGATTGACGTAGATGAGCGGTGCTCCGACCTCGCCGGCACGCCGGGCGGCCAGATCGAGACGCGTGTGCGTTTTGCCTTCCTCGTAGGGGGAACCGTTGATGGTCAGCAGCACGTCGATGTTGCGGCCGGCCAACTCGGCCACCGGCCCGCCGTCCTGCCAGATGTCTTCGCAGATGGCCACGCCCACACGCACGCCGTCGATGTCGAGCACGACCGACCGTTCTCCTGCCGCGAAAATGCGGAACTCGTCGAACACACCGTAGTTGGGCAGGAAATGCTTGTCATATCCGGCCCATACCACACCGTCGTGCAGCACTACGAGACGATTGGTGGGTTTCGTGCCCGTTGCGGACGTGCCAACCGTGCCGACAACCACGTACAGCGCACCCAAGCCTTCGCGTTTGAGGGTTTGCGCCAACTGATTCGCTTTGTTCCATGCGGCCGTGCGGAACGTGGCGCGCAGAGCGAGGTCTTCAATGGGATACCCGGTGAGCGTCATCTCAGGGAACGCCACTACTTGGGCTCCTTGAGAAGCGGCAGCGCGTGCGAATTGAAGCACGGTGCCGGCGTTGCCTTCAAGGTTGCCTACGGCGGTGTCGATTTGAGCGATGGCGAAACGAAGTTGAGTCATGTCCCCATCATATTTCATCCTCGCAACCGGTGCGACGCGGGACGTCAGCGCATGCGCGTCGCTCTTCGATGGCCTGCGCCACGTCGAGTGCCGCATTGACATAGAACTCGGCGGTGGGTTTGATGGCTTCGTCGAGCGCCACAAAGCCGGGACTGTGCACACCATGGTGCCCCGGCCCGCCGTTGGAACCGATGGAAGCGAACACCAGCGGAGCCAGACCTTGGTAGTTGCAGAAGTCTTCACCACCCATTGAGGGGATGATCGGTACGAGTTGCGCGTAGTCGGGAACCCGTTCCATCACCTTGCCGGCCAAGTATTCGTCACTGACCAACGGGAACGCCACAACATTCCACTCCACGTCCGCCGTGATACCATACGCTTGCGCCGTCGACTCAACGATGGTACGGAAGCGCCGCTCCATGGACTCCCCATCGTCCTGGTGGAAATAACGCACTGTCCCCAAGAATCCCGCCTCTTGCGGAATAACATTCCACATTTCTCCCCCTCGCACGGAGGTAACCGAAAGAACCGCCGGGTTGAACGGCGGAATGTTGCGACTCACGATGGTCTGCAACGACAGGATCATGGAGGCGAGCGCCTCAATGGGGCCTGTACCGTGATCAGGGTGCGCGCCATGCGCCCCTTGGGCGTGCAACGTCACGTCGAATTTTACGCAGCCCGCCATCATGGGTTGGTTACCCACGGCAATCTGCCCCGGTTTCATCTCGGGATTGTTGTGCGTGCCTATTACGGCATCCACGCTGCCCAACGCTCCGCACTCCACCACCAATCGCGCCCCTTGCGCGTTCTCTTCCGCAGGCTGGAACAGGATGACGATCGACCCGTGAATGAGTTCCGGCCGCTGGGCAAGCCAGAAAGCGGCCGCCAGAAGACCTGACATGTGGATGTCATGCCCGCAGGCGTGCATGCAACCGGTGTTGCGGGACGCGAACTCCAACCCGCTGTGCTCTTCGATAGGCAGCGCGTCGATGTCGGCACGCAGGGCGATGCGCGGCCCTGGACGCTCCCCATGAATCTCCGCCACCAACCCGGTCTGCAAATCAGTGTCGAGTACGTTGATGCCGTGATTTTCGAGCTGTTCTCGCAGGAATTGTGTGGTCCAATGCTCGTGCAGACTCATCTCCGGGTGCTCGTGCAACCGGTGCCTGACGGCGACGATGTCGTCATCGATGGTGAGATGCTCGCTCATGATACCACTCACTTCCGTTGATGCCGTTGTTCTGATGCGCAGAACCCGGCCAAACCTGTTTTCGGGTACGATGCCGCCTGTCGGCGTGGCCATAAAACCACTATAGGCGAGATGCACCGCCGTGGGGTGTACCTGTCCACGTATCGGATATGCCGTCATACCACCCCACGCGTTATTGACGGCGTCGGAATATGTGCTTGGCCAGTGCATTGGCGATGGCTTGCACCACTTGCACGAGCACGATCATGATGATGACCGCCATCCACGTGGCAGACGCATCGTATTTCTGGTAGCCGTAGGAGATGGCGAAGTTTCCCAGCCCGCCGCCGCCGATATAGCCGGCCATCGCCGACATGTCCAGAATGGAGATGAACAGGAATGCATAGGCCAGGATGAGCGGGCCGAGTGCCTCTGGAATGAGCACGGTGCGGATGATGGTGAACGAGGAGGCGCCCATGGCACGTGCCGCCTCGATCACTCCCGGGTCCACACTCACCAGATTCTGCTCCACGAGCCGCGAGGTGGCGAACGTGGCCATCAATGCCATAGGGAAGATTGCCGCAGTAGTGCCGATCGAGGTACCTACCACCTTGACCGTCAGCGGCTGCACCGCGGCAAGAAAGATGATGAACGGGATGGGACGCACGATGTTGACGATCACGTCGAGCACCCGGTAGACCACGGCGTTCTCAAACAGGTTGCCCGGGCGTGTGCCGTAGAGCACCACACCGAGCACCAGTCCGAGCAGGCCGCCGACAACCAACGTGACCAACACCATTTCCAGGGTCTGGCCGATGGACTGCAACAGCAACGGTTTGAGCACATCCCAGCTTTGGTTCGCCGCCAACACCACCGTTGCGCGTGTGCCCCTTCCAACGGCAACAGACTGTGCCGTTGCAAAACCGGCGTCCACCCAATTCGTTGCACTCATCGCACACCTCCCTGTTCGTCTTCACTGATTGCGGTTTCACTCAATGCACTGCGCACATCGCTATCGGTGCTCACAGGCGGCACTGTCAACGATGCTGGATTGAGCACACGAGCCACGGCCTGCTGATATTGCACAGGATTGGCCGCCGTGCCGAAGTCGTAGACGTCACTGCCCCGGCTCAACGCTTCGAGGAACCGGTTCACCGTCATCTCGTCCCCACTCAACTCGTAGGTCATCGCTCCGATGGCAGAGCCGTCCACGGTATCGATGCCGCCGTAGAGCATGCTGGTGGATACGCCGAATTTTGCGATGAGATCGGATATGTCCTGCCCGGAGGCCGGGGACAGCAGTTCGTCGCCGTCCATCACATCGCGCTGACGAATCTTGATGGTGACGATGCGCCCCGGCCACTGTGCACGCATGGTCTCCAAACGTGCCGGCTCGGGCAGTCCGGAGACTGCGGTGGCAGTGAAACGTTTGGTGACCGCCTGATCAGGCAGGGCAAACACGTTGTAGGCGGCCCCTGTTTCCACGACTCTGCCCTGACTCATCACCGCCACACGGCTGGCTATCTGCTTGACCACGCTCATCTGGTGGGTAATGGTCACCACGGTGATTCCCAACTGCTCGTTGGCCTGGCGCAACAAATCCAGCACTTCCGCCGTGGTCTGGGGGTCGAGTGCGCTCGTCGCCTCATCGGCAAGCAGAATCTTGGGGTTGGTGGCCAAGGCCCGGGCTATGCCCACACGCTGCTTCTGCCCGCCGGAAAGCTTGGCCGGGTACCGGTCGGCGTAGTCGCTAAGACCTACGAACCGGAGCAGCTGCTGCACGCGTCGCTCCTGATAATCCTTGCGCCAGTGGTCAAGTTCCAGCGGATACACAATGTTCTGCGCCACCGTTCGGTTGGCAAACAGATTGAACTGTTGGAAAATCATGCCGATTTTCTGCCGCATCGCCCGCAGCTGAGCGCCTTTGAGCCCGTTCAGGTCCTCCCCCAGCACGGTAACCGTACCCGAGGTGGGCCGCTCAAGTGCGTTGATCATGCGCACCAGCGTGGATTTGCCGGCACCCGAATAACCGATGATGCCGAATATCTCCCCCTGCTCGATGCTCAGCGAGACATCGTCCACGGCACGAACCGGTTTACGATTGGAGCCGTCACTCTGGTATTCCTTGACCACGTGGTCGAAGACAATGGCTGGATCTGTCATATGCGTTCCTCATTCCTCAAATTGTCATCTTGCCGTCGCTGTTGGTTGACCCACGTCAGTATCGGGCCAGCCGTCACTTACTCCCCGGCACTTTTGGCTTCCCTCTCGATGTCTTTGAGATAGCCCTGAAGCTGATCTGCGGTGTACTGGCCTGCAAGCACGGCAGTCCCCTTCGACTTGGCGGCCACCCCGTCCATGACACGTTTACGGTGGAAAATCTCCACCAGTTTCGTGTATGTGGGGTTC
Organism: Bifidobacterium sp. ESL1130; assembly: GCF_058507935.1. Lineage (NCBI taxonomy): Bacteria > Bacillati > Actinomycetota > Actinomycetes > Bifidobacteriales > Bifidobacteriaceae > Bifidobacterium > Bifidobacterium sp. ESL1130. The sequence continues at coordinate 1,372,966 of NZ_CP196379.1, forward strand.
TTGACATCGTCACTGCGCACCACGAACACGTTGATGTATGGTCTGGCCTCGGGGCCATCGGGATCGTCGGTGGCGATGGCGTCGGTGGGCTTGAGCCCGGCATCGGCCACAAAATCATTGTTGATAACGCCGGCATAGACCTTCGGATCGTTAAGGAATGTAGGCACTTGCGCCCCTTTGACCGGCATCACTTTCACTCTGGAAGCATCTTGGTCGATGTCCGCGGGAGTTGTGAACGGCGTCCAAGGGTGCTTCAGTTCGATGAGATGCTGAGATTTAAGCACACTCAGCGCCCTTGCCTGATTGCTTTCATCGTCCGGGATAGGCACTTGGGATCCCTGCGGAATCTCATCGACGCTGCGTACTTTGGTGGAGTACATGCCCAGCGGATAGACCGCCACCGCGCCGATGGGCTGAAGCTGCTTATGGTTCTTCACGTTGTAGTTAGCCAGATACAACAAATGCTGGTATTCGTTCATATCCATCTTGCCCGAGTCCACCGCCGGATTGTTGGACGTGTAATCCTGGAAATCAACCAGATCCACGTAGATGCCTTCCTTCTGGCTCTCGTCCTTGAAGGCCACCCATTCCGGGCTCGTCACGCCCACCACGCCGATCGTCACCGGATTTGCTTTGGAACCTTTGGGGGCTCGAGCCTTGAGCGCATCGACGGTGCGCGGTCCAAGCCCGACGACAAGGGCCACCAGTACCACCAGAACCACCGCAATCACCACGTTGCGCTTGATGTGATACACCCGCACCGGTTCTTCAAATTCAAGCGAACCCGAGAACGGTTCTCCATCTGGTTGTTCGTCGCTCATCGCGTTCCTTTCATGGGATCATCCGGTCGGACCCTCACGCCGCACCTCACGTGCCGACGTTCCTGACCTTCCACCGATATGCGGGCCGAACCGCACCCGTTGCAGCCAGCGTACAGAATCATGCACGCCGACACGGCACTATCGGCCAAATTACGTATCACCGTTGCTTATAACCGGCTACATCCCCGACGCCTGCATTGCCCGCAAACGGCCCGACACCGTCCCTAATCCGTGCGAGAATGAGGCTCATGACTACAGTTATCATGCACACATCCGAAGGCGACATCACACTCGACCTATTCGACGACAAGACACCCGAAACCGTGAAGAACTTCCTGGGCCTGGCAACCGGCGAGAAGGAATGGACGAACCCCGCCACCGGCGAGAAGTCCCACGACAAGTTCTATGACGGTCTCACGTTCCACCGCATCATCAAAGACTTCATGATTCAGGGCGGCTGCCCCTTGGGCAACGGCACCGGCGGCCCCGGCTACGATTTCGACGACGAGATCGTGCCCGAGCTCAAGTTCGACGAACCGTACAAACTGGCCATGGCAAACGCCGGCGTGCGCCGTGGCGCCGACGGCAAGATGCACGGCACCAACGGTTCCCAGTTCTTCATCACCACCGTGCCCACCCCTTGGCTCGACGGCCATCACACCATCTTCGGCGAAGTGGCCGATGACGAATCCCGCGCCGTGGTCGACAAGCTCGAGGCTGTGGACACCGACCGCAGCGATATGCCGCTGGAACCGGCCGGCATCATCTCCATCGAAGTGAAGTAAGCTCAGCGGCATAACTGCCGTGAGGCCTGAATCCGCAACAGTGAAGGGGCGGTCGGAAACAATTCCGGCCGCCCCTTTGCCATACCCAATCATCGTGATGCCCGGCACCCCTAACCAGTGCGAAGTCTGCCACAGACCCGTACCAGGGGCACCGCCGCCCCACTTATCGGTCGCTGGCTATGAGCGCTGGTTACGCGCAATCTTGCGTATCTTGGCCTCGCGTGAGTCTTTGGAACCGGTAAGACGATATACGTCGAACACACCTTCCACCTTACGCACCGCAGACAGCAATGTGGTCATGTGCTGCGGATCGGCCATCTCAAACGAGAACTGGCCGACGGCCACACGATCCGAGCCAGTGGCGATCGAAGCGCTGGAAATGTTGACGCCGTGATCGGAGAGCACCTGCGTGATGTCCGAAAGCAAGTGCGCCCTATCGAGCGCTTCCACCTGAATCTTGACCATGAACAGACCCTTGGCACTGGTCCATGCCACCTCGATAACCCGTTCAGGCTGATGCTTCTGCAAGTCAAGCATGTTCAAGCAGTCGGCACGATGCACGGAAACACCGTCATTGCGCGTGATGAAACCGACGATCTTGTCTCCCGGCACCGGGGTGCAACAACGCGCCAACTTGACCCACACATCGCCCACACCTTTGACGGAGACTCCCAGCGATTCGCTCTTTTTACTCCCTCGGTCGGCATGGGTAAGCGGCAGTCCGCTCTGTTCCACGTCGTCTTCCACCTCGTCGCTGCCGGCATCCTTCACCAGATGCGCAATGACGTTCTGTGTGGACACCTGTCCCTCACCGATGGCCGCGAACACCGCATCGGCACTGTCAAGACTCAGCTCATCGGCCAGCCCGACCAATGCGCTCGTCGTCAGCAGCGTGTTGACCGGCAGGTTGCGTTTGCGCAATGCCCGCGTCAGCTCGTCCTTGCCTTCGTCGATGGCTTCGCTGCGCCTCTCCTTGCTGAACCATTGCCGAATCTTGTTACGCGCCTTCGGACTTTTCACAAAACTCAGCCAATCACGCGACGGGCCTGCCGTCTCGGACTTCGACGTCAACATCTCAACGGTGTCGCCCGATTCCAGCACCGTGTCCAGCGGCACCAGCCGGCCGTTGACCCTGGCTCCCATCGCACGATGACCGACTTCGGTATGGACCGCATAGGCAAAATCGATGGGCGTAGCGTTCGCAGGAAGCGAAATAATTTTGCCTTTGGGCGTGAACACATACACTTCGGAGGAACCGAGATCCTCCTTGAGGGATCCCAGGAACTCGTCGGAATCAGGGGTCTCACTGGTCCAGTCGGCCAGCTGCTGAATCCATTTGAGATTGTCGGCTTCGCTGAGTTCCGAGCTATCGGCACTCTCACGCTTTCGATCATCCTTGTCCGGCACGCTCAAATGCCGACCGGCCTGCCCATTCTCCTTGTACTTCCAGTGCGCGGCGATACCGAACTCGGAACGACGATGCATGTCCCATGTGCGAATCTGAATCTCGACCGGCTTGCCCCCAGGCCCCACCACGGTGGTGTGCAAGCTCTGGTACATGTTGAGCTTGGGCATGGCGATGTAATCCTTGAACCGCCCCGGCACCGGACTCCAGCGTGCGTGCACTGCACCGAGCGCCGCATAACAGTCCTGAATGGTGTCCACGATGATGCGCACGCCGACAAGATCGTAGATGTTGGCGAAATCATGACCTCGCACAATCATCTTTTGATAGATGGAGAAATAATCCTTTGGCCGTCCCGTCACCGTCGCCTTGACATGCTGAGCGGACAGGTCGGCGTTGATCTCAGCCAGAATCTGCTTCAGGTACACGTCTCGTTGCCCTGCCCTGCGAGACACCAGCACCACGATTTCGTTGTATATCTTGGGATAGAGCACTTTAAAGCTCAATTCCTCAAGTTCGGTCTTGATGGTGTTGATACCCAGTCTGTTGGCAAGAGGGGCGTATACATCGAGCGTTTCACGCGCTTTGCGTTGAGCGTTCTCCGGTTTGACGTAACGCCATGTACGCGCATTGTGCACACGGTCGGCGAGCTTGACGACCAGCACACGCACGTCCCGGCTCATGGCAACCACCATCTTGCGGATGGTCTCGGCTTGGGCCGAGTCACCGTACTCCATATTGGTCAGCTTGGTGACACCGTCCACCAGACCCGTCACCGTGTCCCCGAACTCGGCGCGGCATTGCTCCAGCGTGTAATCGGTGTCTTCCACGGTGTCATGCAACAGCCCTGCGGCCACCACAGCCGGCCCCATGCCCAAATCAGCCAGAATCTGCGCCACGGCAAGGGGGTGAATGATGTAGGGTTCTCCGGAACGACGCCGTTGATTGCGGTGCTGGTACACAGCTCTGCGGTATGCCTGCTCGAGAATGTCCAAGTCGGCGTCCGGGTAGTGCTGTGCACATACGGAAGCTATGGGCAGCAACGGATCCAGCGGGTCCGCGCTCACTTCACAGCCCAGCATCTTCGCCGAATATTGTTCCTCGTCGCGGCCCGCCATATCCGCTCCCCTCGTTGTATTACCTGCCATCATACTTGAGCGGTCCAACCGATTGGGCCACAGCTCGGCGAGTCACCTGCCAGCGCCACACTGACACTTCAGACTTGCGAAGCCACACCGGTGGAACCGAACCCTCGGTCTGCCCTGTCAGAGCCCGGCAGCGCTTGTGCCGGCACAAAACGTGCTTCGACATAGCGCTGGATCACCAGCTGGGCGATGCGGTCTCCGGCATGGAAGACCGCCGTATGTTCAGGATCGAGGTTGATGAGCGGAACCTTGATTTCCCCACGGTACCCGGCATCAATGGTTCCAGGAGCGTTGAGCACCGTCACCCCCTGCTTGACGGCAAGGCCGGAACGCGGGTGCACCAGCCCCACATAGCCTGCGGGAAGAGCAAGAGAAACGCCGGTGGGCACCAGCGCCCGCTCAAACGGCTTGAGTTCCACATCCTCGGTGGTGATCAAATCCGCACCTGCATCCCCGGCATGCGCATAACGCAGACCAAGGTGCTCAACAGAGCCCAAGGTGAGCACCTCAACGGTTTCCGGCTCGTTGTATGCCTCGTCGAATGCCATTATGCGGCACACTCCTGGCACACCGGCTGCCCGTTCTCATCGGCGTAGGCGAGTTGGCTGCGGTGCTTCACCAAGAAGCACTGCGAGCAGATGAACTCGTCGCCCTGCATCGGAATGACGGTGACCGAAGAGTCCTCGTGACTTAAATCGGCGCCAGGCAGTTCGTAATCCTCGGCGATGGCGTTCTCATCGTCGTCGATATCGCTGTTGTTGTTCTGCTCGCTTTTGCCGAGAGCCTGCAGCGACTCCTCGTCTTCGTCTTTGTTACGGGGAGAATCGTAGTCCTGAGCCATGCCCGGTCCTTTCATCTTGGCGTTCCGTCGGCATCGGCGCGGCGGAGCGTTTACGGTTTATGGGCTACAGGATACACGATTTGCGCGCAACGTAAAATACGACACGTGGGGCACAATAGAGAAAGCAGATGATAGATTGGGCTAGAGAAGCTCTAGGAAAGTGGTGGTATATGCCGGGCAGTGAAGCGGTTGAAGCTCAGTTCGACCATGTTGACGACGCCGGAAATCTGGTGTTTCATGCGGACGGCGCAACCTTCAGGGTGCAGGTGAGCGACACGCTGGAGCGTGCCGTGCTCGAAGCCCGTCAGCTGTATTCCGAGGCCGCGCAGACCGCCCCCGTGCATGAAACGTCGACTCTGCCCATCTCCAGGATTCAGGCACAGATTCGTGAAGGTGTGGATGCGCAGAAAGTGGCGGAACAGTACGGATTGAGCGAGGCTCTGGTGCGCCGCTTCACGTCATCGGTGCAAACCGAGAAACAGTACGCCATCGAGCAGTTCCTCACCGTTCCGGCGCCTAAAGGCAGCCGTGTGCACACCATCGGGGACTTGATTGACCTGACGCTCACCGCCGCGCATGTAAGCGAAAACGAGGTAACATGGAGCGCGACACGCCGAAGCCGCGAGCCGTGGAAGGTGAGCGCGCAATTCAAGACCGAGCGGAACCGCATCACGGCCGAATGGTCTTGGAACATGCGAGACAACTCGGTATCATGCCTGAACACAGCTGCACGGATCTTGCTGGGAGAAAGCGTCAACGAGCCGGTGGACAGCGGCGTGGTGAGTATCGACACCATCGCAGGGGCAGGCAGGACATCTGCGGGCGGCACCGTGACGCAGGATCGCATCGGCAGCACTCTGCCTTCATGGCAGCAGCCACAGAGCCAGCCAGCCGCTTCACTGCAGACCGGTGAGGATGGGAACGACACGCCAGAGAACATATCAGGATATCCGGCGTTTGTTCCTGTAGCGCAGATGCAGCAATTCCAGATTCAACAGATGCTCGCGCAGCAGCTGCAACCTGAGCAAATGCCCACCCAGCCAATTCCGCAGTCGTTCCCCATCGCCGCTCCGCAAGTCCAGGTAGCGGGAACCGACGTTGAAACAGAGCCGGAAGCAGCGTCAGCGTATTCCAGTGAGGCAGAGCAGCTCTCCCCTGATGTTGCTGATATTGCCGCTGGCCAAGAAAGTACAAGTACAGTTCCCGATGACGCACCAGCCTTGGCACCCGCTGATGTTTCACCAAGCGCCGTCTCCACGCAGACCGACTGGCAGCCCCTCGGCTCCGAGACGGACGACTCGATACCATTCGTGCAACCACAATCCACTGCGCAACCTGCTGTGCCTGTTTCCGAGCCGGTCATCCCCTCCGCTGTCGGTGAAACCGCGGTGGCAACTGACGGTGCTGAAAACGCCCAGGTGGAACCGGTTACCGTCGAGACGGAAACCATAGCGAGCACCTCGGTGCATCGCAGCAAGGGAAAGTCGGGCCGTTCCGCCATGCCCAGCTGGGACGAGATTCTTTTCGGCGACTGATTGCTGTTCCAGAGGTTACGCTTCGCTTTGCATAGCCTTCCCCTGCCTGCCCATCAATATCCTTCTGCTTAATCGATAAGGTCGATGAGCAGGGGGATATCCGCTTCCATGGCCGACATCGAACCGTGCACACCTGCGAGGTGCATGGCGTTCTCGCTCTGTGTACGGGAGTCCACGATGGTGGTACGTCCCAGTGCAGAAACGACAATGTCGCCAATCATGGGCTCCACTCGAGCACTGACCGGACCAAACAGTCCTTCCTTCACCGCTTCGGCGCGCGTGCGCACCTGCGCCTGCCCATGCAATGATTCGCGCCACCGCTGAGCCACTTCATCTACGTCGGCTTCGGGCTTGACATAGAGCATCGCGGCTCGGGCTTCTCCTCCGACGAGTGCCACATCGCGCCGTAAGTCACTTCGTGCGGCAACGTCGATGATGCACGAAGGGTCAGGGGTGATCATACCGTGGTCGGCAGTGATGACGATAAGGGTGCCTTCAGGCGCGCTGCGACCTAGCAGTCCCAGCTGCGCATCCACCGATTCGAGAGCCGCTGCCCAAGACTCTCCCTCCCATCCATCATGATGCCCCGTCTTATCCACGTCACGCAGGTAGAAGTAGGTCAAGCCCGGTTTTCTGGCAGCTCGGCAGGCTGCCGCAACGCGGGCGTTTGGCGTGCCTCCGCTCACGTAGTCCGCTCCTCGCAGCGCGGCGCGAGTAAGCGGCGAATCGGCAAATTGACGCAGTCCGGCGCTGGTGGCACGCACTCCCTGTTCGCGCAAACGTTCGAATATGGTAGGTTCGCGCTGCAGGTCGAGTGGATCTGGCGCACCGTCGAATTGGATAAGCTGAGCCAAGGCACCGGTGCCAGGGTTGCGCTGGGTGTACCCGGTCATGCCGGTAAGTCCCGGGGCGGTGCCGGTGCCGAAGGCAGCCAACGCAGCCACCGTGGTGCTCGGAAACGTCGAGGCGATGGGGCGTGCATTCTCGGCACGCTTCATCAGCGAGCGCAGATATGGTGCGTGGCCTATGCGCATGTTCAGGTTCCAATATCCCAGCCCGTCCACCAGCACCACAATGGCGGAACGAACTTTCGGCAACCCGAGCGTGGCGCATAATGCCTCGGGGTCGCTGTGCACACGCGTAGACGTCGGAGATCCGATGGCAGCGCTGAGAGCGGGCAAGAGCGCTGATAGATGTCTTGCCCCTCCGCGCGCCCGATGGACGGCATCCCCATATTGCGCTATTGGCACGGGTTGCAGCAGATCTTGTTCGTCAGGTATGGCAATGCTCACGCGTCTCATTGAATCACCGTGCGCAGAAAAGTTCCGCATACAGGTCTCATCTCCCCCGCGTCATGCCAAGTCAATCAGGCAATGCACGGTTCGGGCTATTATATAAAGTCGGTAAGGTCGTCAAGAGGGAGTTCACAGGGTATGGCTCAACGCCGCAAAACCGTCAAGCCGGGCTTCGACCCACGCACGGTCAAGGAAAACATCGTCGAGACGCCGCTTAATCAAGAGATGAGCACGTCGTTCCTCGAATACGCCTATTCAGTGATTTATGCGCGCGCCCTCCCCGACGCCCGAGACGGCATGAAGCCTGTACAGCGGCGCATCATCTATCAGATGGGTCAGATGAATCTGACGCCGGATAAGGCGTATATGAAGTCCGCACGCGCTGTGGGCGAAGTGATGGGTAAGCTCCACCCTCACGGCGATTCGTCGATCTACGAGGCCATGGTCAGACTGGCGCAACCCTTTGCCATGCGTCTGCCGTTGGTGGACGGGCACGGCAACTTCGGTTCGCTCGACGACGGTCCGGCAGCTTCCCGATACACCGAAGCGAGGCTCGCTCCGGCCGCTTTGGGCATGAATGCCGACATCGCCGAGGATACCGTCGATTTCTCTCCAAACTACGACAACAAGCTCAAAGAGCCTGACGTGCTGCCTGCGGCTATTCCGAACCTGCTCGTCAACGGCGCTTCGGGCATCGCCGTGGGCATGGCCACGAACATGGCCACCCACAACGTGGGTGAGGTGGTGAATGCCGCCAAATATCTGATGTCCCATCCCGACGCTTCACTCGACGACCTCATGCGCTTCGTTCCCGGACCGGACTGGCCCGGTGGTGGCATCATCATCGGTCGCGATGGCATCCGCGAAGCCTATGAAACCGGCCGCGGCACGCTCACCACCCGTTCGGCTACGCATGTGGAGAACGTAACCGCCCGCAAAAAGGCCATCATCGTCACCGAACTGCCGTTCATGGTGGGCCCGGAACGAGTGCTCGAACGCATCTCCGCCGGGGTGAAAAGCCATAAGATCGAAGGTGTCTCAGGTGCCATCGACCTGACAGACCGGCACAACGGCACCCGCATCGTCATCGAAATCAAAACAGGGTTCGATCCCGCCTCCGTGCTGGCTCAGCTGTTCAAAGCCACGCCGTTGGAAGACAACTTCACCATGAACAACGTGGCGCTCGTGCACGGACGCCCGCACACCATGGGCTTGAAGGAGATGCTTGAGGTGTGGGTGGAGCACCGCCGCACCGTGGTGCACCGCCGCAGCGAATTCAGGCTGCGCAAGGCCCAAGAGCGCCTGCACCTGGTGGAAGGCATGCTGCTGGCCATGGTCGATATCGACGAGGTCATCCAGGTGATTCGCACTTCGGACGATGCCGAAGCTGCGAAAAACAGACTCATGTCCGTGTTTGACCTAGACGATATTCAAGCGCAGTACATTCTCGATTTAAGGCTGCGCAGGCTGACCAAAATGAGCCGTATCGAGCTGGAAGGCGAACGCGACGAACTCAACGCGCGTATCGCCGAGCTCAACGACATTCTCTCCTCCCCGGCCAAGCTCGACGCCGTCATCGTCTCGGAGATGGACGAAGCGGCCGCCAAGTTCGGCGACCCCAGGCGCACGGTGCTACTTGACCAGGCCGAGGACGGTACGCTCACCCCGGTGCACGCCGAAGGTTCCGATGTTTCAGGTGTGCAGAGCGAAGCCATGCAGGCCATCCAGGCGGTTCAGATCGTCTCCTCTGCCGAGGCCGGTGTGGCTCAGGCCGCTGCCGCACGCAGGGCAGGCAACGACGAAGACGCCGTACAGGCCCTGCAACTTGACGATTCGCCCTGCACCGTGCTGCTCAGCGCGTCAGGCCTCATCGCACGCGGCGAGGTCAGTACGCTCGACCAGTGGCAGACGCGCACCACCGCAGATCAACGCGGACCCAATGATCAAATCGTCTCCCTATTCGAGACCACGACCCAGGCACGGTACGCGCTCATCACTTCGGCCGGCCGGCTCGTACTCGCCAATGTGGCCGATCTCCCCTCACTTGCCGTCTCAGGCGCGGCGACACCGACAGATGTGTCTCTGGGCGTGGCTGCAAAGGATCTTCTCGGCGGCACCGAGAACACCGATCCGGTGCCCGGTGAGACCGTGGTTGCGGCCGTGCCGGCTTTGAGCGATGTCCCCCTTGCCATCGGTACGCGCCGGGGCACGGTGAAACGCTGGAACCGAGAATCGCCCAGCACCATGGACTCGTGGAACGTCATCGAGCTTAAGGACGGCGACAGCGTCGTCTTTGCCGCTCCCGCCAAAGACGACGACCGTATCGTCTTCGTCTCCTCGGACTCATCTCTGCTCACCTACGCCGCCGCTGAGGTCCGCCCTCAAGGACGTACTTCAGCGGGAATGAACGGTATTCGCCTGGCTGAAGGTTGCACGGTGATGACGTTCAACGTCGTACCGGCCGGCAAGGTGTCCTGGACCTACGACGAAGGCGAAAACGGGCTATATTCAGCTTCCGGCGCCGTGCTGCTCACCGTGGCCGGCGACTCTGCGGCATTGCCGGGCACCGAGAACGGCGCAGCCAAGGTCACCCCCATCGAGATGTACCCCACCAAGGGGCGCGGCACCGGAGGCGTGCGCTCGCAACGCTTCCTCAAAGGCCAGGATGGGCTGACACTTGCTGTGGTGGGCACTTACCCGCTGCGCGCCAGCACACCCGAAGGTGCCCCAGTGGAGCTGCCCAAGCCGGACATGCGCAGAGATGCGTCCGGAGTGGAGCTAGACGCGCCCATCGAGTTCGTGGCGTAGCGACTCTGTGGCGACAGCGGTACAGGTCACCTGAGCCGCTCAGCCTTGTCCGTGTTCGCCACCAACTAAGGCAAAATGGGTAGGGTCTCCTCCCCTCCAACTCAGTCGGGTACGTTTCGTTCAAAATCTGCCCCATAATTGACTGAAACGTACCTATAAGTAGCATGCTCATGTGTGCATTCTCATTCAGTAGGGACGAATTCGAATTCAACTCTCACCGTCCCAAAACCAAAACGGTGCCATTTCGCTAATCTTCAATGCAGGCATACCTTCATATTTGCTATTTCGTCCCTACTAAACGCATCAACATCATAATGAGTTCGTTCCGTGAGTACTTTTTCATGAACTGCACGATTACTATCGCACCAAGAACGTTGATATTCCGCCAATCTCCAAAACCGACACAACCACACCTCCTACAAAAAGTACTCACGGAATGCTCCGTCATTGACGCTTATCTCAGAACCTAGTATGCAGGGAATATGCATAGTGTTGTCTGATGCGGTAGGTAGTGTTTGTTGTGTTGTTTGTGGCCTAGCTCACTGCAGTATCGTCAGCACGACCACAAGTACATAGACGAATATTGAATAGTTGCAGAGTCCGTGTGATCTGCACACCAAACAGCAGCCGAAACTCGCGCAGCAGACAAGCACGAGCAGACCAGGAGGCATGATGACCATGGTTCACGCGCACCACAGTGACCGCACAGCAGCGAAGTCCGCACGCACACGCCTGATTGCCGGTATCGCTGCCGCAGCTACCCTACTCACCGCTTTCGCCGCAGGCTCAGTCGCCTACGCCGGCAACACCGCCAACGAAGCCTAAACCACAAGCTGGGGCAACCCAAAATAGCAATGAAATCACCCCCCCCCAGCAAACCCGGCACGCTAGGAACTAACCAAACAGCATCCATCTCCACACGCGGTGTCACCGCACAAGCCGTCAGCGCAGACGTCGCACTTACTTGTTACAGCAGTTTCTGCAGCGGCCCCATGCCGTCCTATCAGTATTTCGCCGCCGACGACTACGTACGCGGTGGCGCCACCGGCACCTTCAGCGTCAATACCAGCGATTTGGTGGCCGGCACCACCATCCTTGTCTCCACCATTGTCCAATCTACCGATAGTACGTGGGGAGAGTCAGTTCCCTTCAACGATGAGGGCAAACCAGTCAACATCAGCACCAACACCGGCAAACCCGTGGGCACTCTCCAGTTCGACCCCAACTCGCCTTGGGGTTCCGCACTCACCTTGAGCGTCACCAACACCATTCCCGGCAACAGCACCACATTCTTCAAATTCACCGGAGAATGGATGTACTACATCGCATACCAGACCAGTGCCACAACGATGCACACCATGCCGTTCACGAGCACCTTCACTACTGGCAAGAACCAGACCGGTGCCACCAACCACGCCTACAGTATCGAATTCGCGGCTCCAAAACCCACATACAAAGCGACCGAGCTCGCCGGAGACATGTTCAATCTACGCTTAGCTGACACCATCACAGTCAACGATCACATGCGGAAGAATCTTTTAACAGACACCACGTTCAGAGATATTCAGACACCAACACTGACCATCGGACCAGGTAACAAGCCTGGAGTGGGAACGACACCAAACATCAAAGGCCGGGACATCATCAGAAACACGAACATATATACCAGCCAGACAGTCGTCCCCACCAAAGCAACGGTGTACCTCGGCACATTCTACGTTTCCAACGACTACGCACAGACCACACCGGGAGACAAGAATGAAGCCGATACCGTGGAATCAGACATCACAAAAGCCATACCGGTCGTTAACGCCGGAGATGGTATCTACGCCAAAGAACTCGATGCCAAAGTCAAGAAACTCACTTCCTCAGCGATGTATTATTCGCGGCAAGACGACGGATCCATCATGACTTCCACCATAATCAAAGCTGCAGATCAAGTACTCACTGACGTCCAGATTGATCAGAACACCCGCAGCACATATCATGCAAGTGCTGCAGCCTACAGCAAGAATCGTGAAGCCGACGTGACCTCCACACGCAACTACTACCACAAGTATCTCAACAGTTATGCCAGCAACATCGGCATCTACGAATACTTCACACCTGCCAATACCAACAAAACAACTTCCGTCGATGCATTCTCGCTAGACAGCAGCGCCCCTGACGCCAACAATACATGCGCAGGAGGCATGACAGGCAGCACATGCACGTCACATACCGTTGGTTCGGTACTCAAAAAGGTGAGCGGCTCTACGCCCAGCACCGGTTCATCGTCCAGCGGACAAACCACGGTCGCCACGCATCATCTCAACCTTGATGGAACCTCCGCAGCACCAGACAGTCAAACCGTTAGCTTCCCCACGGGCAAAACCAACTCCGTCACCGGAAGCAAGGGCACTGCGACTGCAGCCAACACCCCGGCCTCCATACCCGGCTATCGACCACTCACCAGCACCGATTTAAGCTCGTTAACCGACGCACAGCGCCAAACCATCGCCACCACACTCGGCGCGTCGAACTCCAGCGTGGCCGGGTTGACCGCTCTAGCCAACAACACTGATGCCAATAGCATCTGGGCCACTGGCAACCTATCCGTTCCCTACCCTGGAGAAACCGGCCTCAGCTACAACGCCAACGGCGATATCGTCGCCTTCGGCACCGCAGGAAGTACCGCCGGTTGGGGTACCACCGACGTCTACTACTTCTACATCCCAGACAACCAAACCATCACCGTCCAATATTTGAAAGTACCAGACACCTGCGCACCTGCCAACAACGACTGGGCATCCTGTGCCGGCAGTCAACCCGTCACCCAATACCAACAATCCTTCACCAACCAACCCGGCACACCCGTACACGAAACCCTGAACTACACCGACAAACTCTTCGGACCCGACCGAGCAGTCGGCGTACCCCCTGAAGTCAGCGTCAGCGAAGGAAGCGACAGCGCTAAAACACGCACTTTCACATTGAACACCACCATCCCCAGTAGTGACACCACAATCACCATCTACCTGAAAAACAACCAAATCAAGAAAGACGCCGGAGTGAAAACCATCACCCGCACCATCCACCACCAGTACGCCGACGGCACCAGCGCAGCCCCAGACACCATTCAAACAAGTACATGGAAAGAAGACCTCTTCTACGATGTCATCTACCCCAACGAGCCGCCCCAGCATTACAACAACTGGCACAACACCGACACCACCGCATTCGATGCTGTCACCCCGTCAAAGCCTGGATATCTCACCAACCCACGCACAGTCACCTCCATCACCGGCATCACCCAAGACGGTCGTACCGATAACCCATCGGTCACATTTGCAGCTACTGATCCAGCTAACCCCAACACATCCAATCGCAAGCTCGATGTCACCGTCATCTATCAGCGTGCCATCACCCGCATGCCTTTCACCGGCGGCACCGGAGTGATCATTGGCTGTATTATCGCCCTAGCACTCCTAGCCCTAGCAGCCCTCCTCACCCACCTGCGCAACAAGCGAACCAACCAGTAGCCAGTAACAAAAATCAGTGAGGGTGAGTTCACACTATCCGTGTGAGCTCACCCTCACCCATAGCCCTCTTCATTCAGTAGAGACAAAACAAGCTAAACACTCTTCGCCCGAAAACCAAAACGCTGGAATCTCAACGACCTGCGAAATCGATGTAACGCCACACCCTGGTTTTCGTCCCTACGGAACGAACCAACACCATGAACAGCTCATTCCGTGAGTACTTTCACGCAGGCTACACAACCACCACCTCAACAAGAACGTTGAAATTCCACCAATCTCTAAAACCAGCACACCCACACCATCCACAAAAAGTACTCACGGAACGATTCAACGTGACAATACCGTGGTGCGCGACGACACATGACGCGGATAGGCGCCCCTGCTCCTCACCGTCATTCATATCTGACCGTATACTGATGCGTATTCTACGAAACCGGAGGCATAAGCATCATGGCATCATCAGGAAAAACACCCATACCGAGCAATGACAGTACGACTGGCGGCCGCAACGGAGACAAAACAGCACCATCGCCAACCGCCTCCGCTCCTACCTCCGCAGCATCTTTGCAAGCCATCACCGCCGATCAGACCCGGCAGTATTCGGTTAACTTCAACACCGACCGCGCCAACCGTGTGGCTGCCAACGCAGCTGTGACCAACGGCGTGCTTAAAGCAGCCACCAGCTACCAAGGACTGCGCGAACTGCCACAGGATTTCTCGGTCGAACTCAAGCAGGGATCCATCACCAACCAGCGCCATTCTGGCCGCTGCTGGATGTTCGCCGCACTCAATACGCTGCGTTTTGAAGTGATGCACCGCTGGAATCTGGACGACTTCGAATTCTCAGAAACCTACCTCTTCTTCTGGGACAAGATGGAGAAATCCAACGCCTACCTCGAAAACGTGCTCGCCACGCTCGACGAGTCCACCGAAAGCCGCATCTTCCAAGCCATCAACGACTATCCGGCAGCGGACGGAGGCTGGTGGCAGATGTTCGTCAACCTTATCAACAAGTACGGTCTCGTCCCCAAGTCCGCCTACCCGGAGTCCGCAAATTCCCGGGACTCCGACGACTTCACCCAATACCTCGCTACCAAACTCCACCAGGCGGGCGCCACCTTGCGCGAGAAACATGAAGCCGGCGCAAGCATAGATGAACTGCGCGAGCTCAAACGCCAAAGCATGGAGACCGTCTACCGTATCTGCGCCATCAGCCTCGGCGAGCCGCCGGAACATTTCGATTTCTTCGCTCGCACCAAGGATGACAAGAGCAACGAAAAGACCGGCAGCGCCACTCCCGCAAGCACCGGAACCAACGTCAAAGCGAAGGCCAAAACCGCAAAGAGCGAGGACTCGCGCATCGACTCCAGCCAGCAAATTCGCGAATTCGGCATCACCCCGATGGAGTTCTACAGGAAGTATGTGCCGGTGGACGTGAACGACTTCGTCACCCTCGCCAACGTGCCGATGCCAAGCCGCCCGATGAATCGACGCTATCATCTCATGTACGCCACCAATGTAATTGAGTCCGGTCCCCTCGAATTCATCAATGTGCCGATTGACGTGTTCCATAAAGCAGCCGTTGACCAGCTTACCGACGGTCACCCCATCTGGTTTGCCTGCGACTGCGACCAGTTCTCCCTGCGCGCAGAAGGTGTCTTTGACCGCAGCACCGTGCGTACCGACGAACTGTTCGGCACCGACTTCACCCTCGACAAGGCACATGGGCTGGAATACGGCGACTCCCCCAGCAACCACGCCATGACTCTGACAGGCGTGAATCTTGATGAAGCCGGTAAGCCCGACCGTTGGAAAGTGGAGAACAGCTGGGGCAAGGCCAGCGGACGCGATGGCTACTACGTGGCGAGTGACGAATGGTTCAGCGAATACGTCACCGAAATTATCATCCACAAGCGCTATCTGAACACCGAGACGCTCGCCGTGCTCAACACCGAACCGATCGACCTCGACCCCTGGCAGCCACTCACCAACGCTTGCTGCTAAGCATGTTCGGACGCGGTCGCTCACCATTCAGTGCCATGCGGTAGCATCGGGATATGGCTTCTCATCACGGCTCCTCGCACCCCTCACGCCGCCGACGCGGCAACCAGAGCGGCCGCAAACGACAGGCCAAGAACACCAAACGCAACTCTCGTACTGCCTCATGGCGCAATCAGTTGCGCCGACGCTGGAACAAGGCGAACGTGGCCACTCGCACCACAGCGGTCGCGCTCGCCGTCATCGCGGCCATCTGCGCCATGGCACTTGTCATGGGATTGGTGCGCGTCGTGCAATGGCGTGTGGAGGTAAGCCAGGCGGAACACCGGCAACAACAGTCCGAGCAACAGTACAACTTCGACCCGGGTAATATCATTTCCGACGCGCAGTTCTTCAACGCAGACGCCATGAGTCAAGCCGAAGTGGAGGCGTTCATCGCCGACCCGGCGCGCAGCTGCACCGAAGCCAACTGCCTTGCGGCACGCACATTCCCCAGTGAAAGTAAACCCGCCGACGACCTGTGCCAGGCCTACACCGACCCCGGCAACGAGAGTGCCGGCGCCATCGTCTACAAATCCGCCCAAGCCTGCGGCATCAGCGAGAAGGTGCTCCTGACCATGCTGCAAAAGGAGCAGCACTTGCTCTCCACCACCCCAGCCTCCGACTTCCAATTCAAATCGGCCATGGGGTTGAGCTGCCCCGACGACGCGGACTGCGATCCCCAATATGCCGGATTCTTCCGCCAGGTCTATGGTGCCGCCAAACGGTTCAAGTACTATCAGGCCCATGCCGAGCAATACCCATATCATTCCGGCACGCTCAACTATGTGCAGTACCATCCCAACAAGGAGTGCGGCGGCACACAGGTCTACATATCTACCGCCGCCACGGCCCTACTCTACGTCTATACACCCTATCAGCCCAACGAGGCCGCTCTCAGTGCCGGCTACGGCGAGGGAGATGGCTGCTCGAGCTACGGCAACCGCAATTTCTCACTTATTTACAGCAACTGGTTCGGCGACCCGCGCAAGTAAACATCCTCGCTGTTGCCCTCCAAATAGCTGCCCGTCCAAGCACTATGCGCCACTATATACGCCACAGATTGGAACGATGTACAACAAAAAAGCGGTGTTGCTTCTCCAGACAACACCGCTACATCTCAGCCATATATTACAGCCACGCATCACAGCTTGGGCAGGAAGTGCTCCAATTCGTACGTGGTCACCTGACGACGATAGTCGTCCCACTCATGGTGCTTGTTACGCAGGAAGTATTCGAACACCTGCTCGCCGAGCACCCCGGCCACAAAATCGGACTTTTCCATAATCGACAGCGCGTCGTCGAGCGAGCCGGGCAGAGGTTCGATGCCCATAGCCTTACGTTCGGCATCGGTGAGCTTCCACACCGCATCACTGGTGGGCTCCCCCAACGTCATCTGCTGTTCGATGCCGTCAAGGCCAGCCGCCAAGAGCACTGAGAAGGCGAGGTAGGGGTTGGTGACCGAGTCGAGCGCACGGAACTCCATGCGCGCCGAGTTGCCCTTGCCTGGCTTGTACTGCGGGATACGCAGCAGGGCGGAACGGTTGTTGTGCCCCCAGCACACGTAGCTGGGTGCCTCGTTGCCTCCCCACAAGCGCTTGTAGGAGTTCACATACTGGTTGGTCACCGCACAGATTTCAGCCGCATGGTAGAGGATGCCGGCAGCGAACTGACGGGCGATAAGCGACATGTTGAATTCCTGTCCAGCCTCATAGAACGCGTTCGAATCCCCTTCGAACAGACTGAGGTGGGTGTGCATGCCCGACCCGGGTTCATCGGTCAGGGGCTTGGGCATGAAGCTCGCGTGAATGCCTTGATCGATGGAGATTTCCTTGACGATGGTACGGAACGTCATGATGTTGTCGGCTGTGATGAGTGCGTCGGCGTAGCGCAGGTCGATCTCATTCTGTCCCGGCCCCACTTCATGATGCGAATATTCCACAGAGATTCCCATCTGCTCAAGCATGTTGACCGCAGCCCTACGGAAGTCCATACCGGAGCTTCTGGGCAGGTGTTCGAAGTACGAACCACGATCTACCGGAACCGGCGGTTTGCTCCAGTCGTCTTGACTCTCGAAGAGATAGAACTCAATCTCGGGGTGTACGTAGAAGGTGAAGCCCTTCTCCTTGGCACGTTCCAGCTCCTGCTTGAGCACGTGGCGCGGGTCGCCGAGCGAGGGCTCTCCCTCGGGGGTAAGCACGTCGCAGAACATGCGCGCGCTGCCTTTATCCGCACCTTTCTGAGGCAGCATCTGGAAGGTGGAGGGGTCGGGTTTGACAATCATGTCGTCTTCCGAAAGACGAGTCATGCCTTCGATGGCCGACCCGTCGAATCCGATGCCTTCGTTGAACGCGTCCTCGAGTTCGGCAGGTGCAATGGCTACGGACTTCAGCGTCCCCAGCACATCGGTGAACCACAGGCGAATAAAGCGCACATCTCGCTCTTCTACCGTGCGCATTACGAATTCTTGCTGTTTATCCATGCCTCCCATGGTCTCACACTCGTATTACAAGCCGGTGACGGCGAGCGCCTGAGACAGGGTGAAGGCCCCGGCATACAGGGATTTTCCTGCGATGACCGAGTCCACATTGGAGGTTTGTTCACTCTTTCCCAATGCGTTGACAGCCGCAATATCATCCAAACTCGAGATACCGCCCGACGCGGTGATCTTTGCTTCGGTGCGTTCGGCCACTTCGCACAGCAGGTCCACGTTGGGACCGTTCATCATGCCGTCTCGCTCCACGTCGGTGACCACGTACCGGGCGCAGCCGGCATCGTCGAGCATGGCCATGGTGTCGAACAGGTCACCGCCCTCTCGCGTCCAGCCGCGCGCTGCCAAGGTATGGCCTCGCACATCAAGGCCTACGGCCACTTGGTCCCCGTAACGTTTGATGGCCGCTACGGTCCACTCGGGATTTTCCAAAGCTGCGGT
This sequence comes from Bifidobacterium sp. ESL1130, assembly GCF_058507935.1. Classification (NCBI taxonomy): domain Bacteria; kingdom Bacillati; phylum Actinomycetota; class Actinomycetes; order Bifidobacteriales; family Bifidobacteriaceae; genus Bifidobacterium; species Bifidobacterium sp. ESL1130. The sequence continues at coordinate 1,392,091 of NZ_CP196379.1, forward strand.
GCCGATGTTGACTCGTGCTGCGCCGGCGTCGAGAGCGGCCTGCAAACTGGAGTCGTCCCGGATGCCACCGCTTAATTCGATGTGCACTCGCTCACCCAGCGTTTCGACGATGCTGCGCAATTGCTCGCGGTTGTCGCCGGTACCGAACGCGGCGTCGAGATCAACCAGGTGAATCCACTGTGCACCTTCGTCCGCCCACGCCTGAGCCGCCTCGAGCGGGCTTCCGTAGTCGGTCTCCGATCCGGAACGCCCTTGTACCAGGCGCACCGCTTTACCGTCTCTTACGTCTACTGCGGGGAGCAATGTCAGCATGAGGTTCTCCGTTCTTATTTCCGTCTTTGCGTTCTCTGTGTTCAGCCTATAGTGTGTTCAGCCAGTTGCGCAGCAGCACGGCACCGGCGTCCCCCGACTTTTCAGGGTGGAATTGAGTGGCACTCAGGGGTCCTTGCTCCAACGCAGCCACAAAATCGTTGCCCGCGTAGTTGCAACGGGTTACCTTCAATGGCTCGCCATGCAGCGCATCAGTGGCGGATTCGGCGTTCATTGCCGCGTAGGAATGGACGAAATAGAAACGCTCATCTCCCACCCCGGCAAGCAGTGTGGAGTCAGGGGCTGCCTGCACCGTGTCCCAGCCCATATGCGGCACGCGAGGAGCATCCAGTGCTTCGACAGTGCCTCGCACCAGCCCCAGGCCAGGTACAGCCATGCCGTGTTCACTGCCGGAAGTGAACATGATCTGCTGCCCTACGCATACGCCAAACACCGGTCGCCCTGCTTGCAGACGACGGTTGATGATCTGCGCGCCGTGTGCGGCTTCAATGCCTTGCATGCATGCACCGAACGCTCCCACTCCCGGAACCACAAGGCCATCCGCCTCGAACGAGAGCTGGGGATCGGCGGTGAGTTCGACCTGCGCGCCCACATGTTCCAAGGCACGCATCATAGAGCGAACGTTACCGAACCCGTAATCGAACACCACCACTCGTTTCATGAGCGTTTCCCGTCGTCCGTCGGGTCGGTTCCCGAGATATCGCCGGCATTACCGGAATCCTCGGCACCGGTGCCTGCATCTGCGCCCCTGTCCTGGTCGCGCTCTGCACGCTCTTGCGCTTTGGCTGCCTTCTGCGCCTGACGCACGAATGAATTGACGGTTCTCATGGCCTTCAACCGTCCCATCGACGACGAGTCGAACGTCGGCTGCCCCTGCGCTTGCAGATCCGCCAATGAGACGATGCCGAGCATCACATCTTCCACAAACCGGGGCGAGGACGCAAACAGCACAGGGGGTGCGAACTCCTGCCCCGCTTCGCCGTCCATGTACAACGTTGATGCGAGTTTATCCGCACGGTTGACGGCCAGCACCACCGGCATCCCCGATACCATGCGGGACAGGCTTGAAGCAGCGGCTTCGGGAGCGTCACCGTCAAGATTGCGCAACACGGCCACAGCACCATGCTCGTCCGCCATGCAGTCGGCGGCAATGTCCGTAAGCGAGCAGAACGCGGTAAGCAACTCGGCGGAGACCAGACCGGTGATGAGCATGGCAGCCTTGGCTTTGTTGCCGATCAGCCCATCCAATTCGGCATCGAAATCAGCTTGCGTAGCCTGACCGAACTCGCGTTCGAACTGCGCCAAATCATCCGCTTCGGCTCCTTGAGCATGCGCATCTTCTCCGGATGCGCTCTCCTCGCTCATCCCTGACGGGAACAAGTCGTCCATATTGAACTCGTACGGCGCTTGCGCGTCAAATGCATCATCGTCGAACGTGTTATCTTCCCGGTTGCTACCCGCCACTACAGCGTTCCTTTCGTACTCGGCACTCCGTCCACTCTTGGGTCAGGCTCCACTGCCACACGCAGGGCACGAGCCAGCGCTTTAAACTCAGCCTCGGCGATATGGTGCGGATCGCGTCCGGCCAGCACTTGCATATGCAGGCACAGGCCGGCGTGCATGGCAATGGATTCCATGACGTGGCGCACCAGAGATCCGGTGAAATGCCCGCCAATCATCGCGTACTGGAACCCTTCGGGTTCACCGGTGCACACAGCGTAAGGCCTTCCGGAGATGTCCACCACTGCTCGAGCCAAAGCCTCGTCAAGCGGCACCGTGGCATCGGCGAACCTGCGGATGCCGCGCTTGTCGCCAAGCGCTTGTTTCAGCGCCTCCCCAAACACGATGGCGGTGTCTTCCACGGTGTGATGCGCGTCGATGTCGGTGTCGCCATGGGCTCTGATAGTCAGGTCAATAAGCGAATGCTTGCCGAGCGCAGTCATCATATGGTTGAAAAACGGCACCGAGGTATCGATGTCAGTCTTGCCGGTACCGTCCAGATTCAAGCTCAACTCAATGCTTGATTCGCTGGTTTGCCTTGTAATCGCAGCAGTTCGTGCCATATCATCCCTCCGATTCCATGGTAGCGAGCACCTGAGCCAAAGCGGAACGGAACACTTCCACCTCCTCATCGGTTCCCATGCACACGCGCAGCCAGCCCTGAGGTCCCACAGCCCGGATGAGCACACCCCGCTCCAGCATTGCTGCGAAAATCGCTTCTCGGTCTTCAAACCCTCCACCGAACATGAGGAAGTTCGACTGTGACGGTGCCACGGCAAGTGCTTTGCCATGCCAAGTCAGCGTCTTGAGCCATGCGGCCGTGGCTTCACGGGTACGGCGCAGATGCTCAACTTGGCTGAGCTGTTCGTCGGCATGCTCCAGCGCGGCCAATGCAGTGGCTTGGGTGACTGCGGACAGATGGTAGGGCATGCGCACTATGCGCAAGCAGTCCACCACTGCTGGGGCTGCAGCCAGGTAACCCAGACGAGTACCGGCGAACGCGAAGGCCTTGCTCATGGTGCGGCTCACCGCCAGCGCCGGATATTCGTCGAGCAGTTCAAGCGCCGAAGGAACGCCGGGGTCTCTGAATTCAATGTAGGCTTCATCCACCACTACCAGCGGATGCACTTCGGGACCAGCTCCGGCCACACTCGCACTCTTGCAGAAGTCGAGAATGGTGCGCAGCTGATCTTGCGGCAGCAATGTGCCGGTGGGATTGTTGGGGCTGGTGAGCAGCACCATGGCCGGTTTCAGTTCGCTGATGCGCGCAAGCAATGCGTCGAGATCCAAAGAGAAGTCGTCCCGGCGCCCCACCACCTGCCAGTCGGTGAACGTGTCGCGCGCATACTCGGGATACATGGAGTAGGTGGGAGCGGCACCCAGCGCCGACCGCCCGGGACCGCCAAACGCTTGGAACAGTTCAAGCATGATCTCATTGGATCCGTTGGCGGCCCACAACTGCTCGGCAGCGAGCGCCACGCCGGATTCGCGTTTCAGGTAATCTGCCAGCGCCCCGCGCAGCGCTATATGTTCACGATCCGGGTATCGATTAAGGCTCGGTGCCACGCGGCGTACGGCTTGGGCGATACTGTCCACCACCGCCGGTGAAGGCGGGTATGGGTTCTCGTTGACATTGAGGCACACCGGCACGTCGAGCTGTGGGGCACCGTATGGTTCCTCGTTTTGCAGATCGTTGCGCAGCGGCAGAGCACGTCGCGCAGAGGCTTGATCGCCGGGCGCGCTGGCCTGCTGGTTGCCGTCTGCCGTACTGGCATCACCAACCGTAGCGCTGGCAGTAGCGCTGTCATTGGGGCTCTCAGCTTGTTGCCGGTCGTTCATCGCAATCCTGCCGTTTCCTCTTGAGCTGCCAAGGTGGCTTTGTCGTACGGATCGTCGACGAAACGACTGAGCACACATTCCCCATGAGCCGGCAGGTCTTCTGCCACGGCAAACGTGTTGATGCGCGAGGCGATCGCTTTGAGACCTTCCTCGTCGTATTCCACCACTTCCACGGGTTTGAGGAACGAGTGGACGCCCAAACCGGGGTTGAAGCGCGCTGTGCCACCGGTGGGCAGCACATGGTTCGACCCGGCCATATAGTCACCAAGCGGCACCGGCGAGTAGGGGCCCCGGAAGATGGCGCCGGCGTTGGTGATGCGCGGCACCACCTCGTCCGGATGCTCGGTTTGGATCTCCAAGTGTTCAGCGGCATACGCATTGGCCGCTTCGATGGAACGATCAAGCGAATCGGTAAGGATGATGCCGGATTGACTGCCGGACAGCGAGGTGCGCACTCGTTCAGCGTGTTCGGTCAGTGGCACACGATGTTCCAGATCAGCCTGCACCTCCTGGGCGATGTGCTCGCTGTCGGTGATGAGCACAGAGCCGGCGAGCTCGTCATGTTCCGCCTGCCCGATCAGATCGGCAGCCAGCCAGCTCGGGTTGGCGCCGGCGTCTGCGATGATGGCGATCTCCGTGGGGCCTGCCACAGCATCGATGCCCACGATACCGGAAACCAGACTTTTGGCAGTGGCTACGAAGATGTTGCCCGGACCGGTGATCTTATCGACCGGATCGCACAGCACCTCCCCGTCCTGCGGTTCGCTCCCCTTGGCTCCATAGGCGAACATGGCTACTGCTTGAGCGCCTCCCACGGCGTAGACTTCGCTCACGCCCAAAATGGCGCACGTAGCCAGAATAGTGGCGTTGGGCAGGCCGTCCCCACCGGGAGTGGGAGGCGTGGCGATGGCCAAGGACTTGACACCGGCCACCTGAGCCGGCACCGCGTTCATGATGACGGAGGTGGGATACACCGCTTTGCCTCCCGGAACGTACAGTCCCACTCGCTCAACGGGAATCCAACGTTGCGAGACACGGGCACCCGGTGCCAAATCGGTGTGGAAGTCCTGCGGCACTTGGGATTGGCATACCGCACGCACACGGGTCACCGACTCCTCGATGGACTTGCGCACTTGGGGGTCGAGCTTCTCCAACGCCTCCTGCATGGCACTCTGCGGCACACGCAGATGATGCACGTGCACATGATCGAACTGTTCTTCGTAGTCGCGCAGTGCCTGTGCACCGTGCTCTTTGACCGCTTCGAGAATGGGGCGCACCACTTGTGCGGCGTCGCCGGTACCCATGGCCGCACGCGGCATGGCTTCGAGAAGTTGTGCTTTGGACAGGGCTTTGCCCCGCAGATCGATGGTTCGCATCATGGTATCGTTCATAGCGCCATCCTAGCAACTTTCCGGCTGGGAATGCGCCACAAGGCACAACTATGTCACATGCTGAGACGCGGATTCACGCCGCCGGCAAACACTTGGGGCCGAACACCGTTTTGATCTCCGCGAACAGCGCGGTCTCGCGTTTGACGCGGAACCGGTCACCAAACGTGAGTACCTGAGCGTTGCCGTCCGAGTCAAGCACCGCCAAACGCACCTCGCAATACCCGGGATGCGAGGAGATGATCTGCCCCAGCTGCATCACTCGTCCCCTATCCAGTGCCTGCATGGGCAGGGTGATGATCAACGGCTTACCGTCGTCGTCCTCGATGGTGGGTACCACCACTTCCATGGCACGCAGGCTCACGCTCTCGTCACGCTGCTCCGCCTGACCTCGAATCTGTACGATCTGATCAAGGGCCAAATCGGGGGCGTACGTGGTGTAGGCCTTGCCGAAGAACATGCACTGTACCGAGCTTTCCATGTCTTCCACCGTCACGATGGCCCATGGGTTGCCTTTCTTCGATACACGCCGATCCACGCTGGTGATCAGCCCGGCGATGGTGACCTGCCGGCCATCCCCCGAGTTTTGCGCACTGTTGATGAGCTGCGCGATGGACATGTCCCGCAACCCAGCCAGCACGGCGCTCATGCCCGAAAGAGGATGGTCGGAAACATACAGCCCCAGCATCTCGCGTTCAAAGTTCAGTTTGGTCTTCTTGTCCCATTCCTCGATGTCCGGCACCTGCACCTGGGCATCGCCCATCGCGTCACTTCCCCCGTCATCATCCAAATCGGAGAAGAGATCGAACTGGCCTTCCGCCTCCTTGCGTTTGAGGCTCACCACCGAGTCGATGGCGGACTCGTGAATCTGGAAGAGGGCACGACGGTTGGGGTCGATGGAATCGAAGGCACCGGCCTTGATAAGAGATTCCACCAAACGCCGGTTGAGGGCGGAAATCGGCACGCGGCGCACAAAGTCCATGAAGTTGACGAACTTGCCCCGTCCGCTCTCGCGCTCGGCAATGATGTCATGCACAGGGGTGTCACCCACATTGCGGATGGCACCCAGTCCGAAGCGCACCACGTCGCCCACAGGCGCGTACTCCAGGCGCGACTCGTTCACGTCCGGTGGCAGCACCTGGATGCCCATACGTCGCGCTTCACCGAGATACAGTGCGGTCTTGTCCTTATTGGTGCGCTCGTTCTGCAGCAGGGCCGCCATGAACTCCACCGGATAGTGCGTCTTCAAGTACGCCGTCCAGTACGAGATGAGCCCGTACGCCGCAGAATGCGCCTTGTTGAAGGCGTAGCCCGCGAACGGCACGAAGATGTCCCACACAGCCTGCGCCGCCTCCTGGGAGTAGCCATGCTGCTTCATGCCCTCGAAGAACGGCACCTGCTCACGCGCCAACACCTCGGGCTTCTTCTTGCCCATGGCACGGCGCAGCACGTCTGCCTCACCGAGCGAGTAACCGGCCAAAATACGCGCAGCGGACTGCACCTGCTCCTGGTAGACGATCAGACCATACGTCTCGTCGAGCACCGGGGCCAGTGCCTCGGCCACCTCAGGGTGGATGGGTGTGATCTCCTGCAACCCGTTCTTACGCTTGGCGTAATTGTTGTGCGAATCCACATCCATGGGGCCCGGTCGGTACAGGGCGATGAGTGCGGATATATCGTTGAAGTTATCGGGTTTCAGACTCTTGAGCAGAGCGCGCATACCGTCGCCATCGAGCTGGAAGACGCCCAGGGTGTCTCCCCGGGAGAGCAGCTCGTACGTGGCTTTGTCGTCAAGCGGGATCTTGGTGTAGTCGATGGACTCCTTGCCGTTGATCTCGATGTTCTTCAACGTGTCTCGAATGACTGTCAAGTTGGACAAGCCCAGGAAGTCGTTCTTCACCAATCCCAACGTTTCGCACGTGTGGTATTCGAACGTGGTGGTCACCGTGCCGTCGGTGCGTTCCAGCAGCGGCGAAGAGTCGGTGATGGGAATGGCGGACATGATGGTGGCGCAGGCGTGCACACCGGTCTGACGGATCAGCCCCTCGATGCCCTTGGCCTCGTCGGTGATGCGCTTGGCATCCGGGTCGGCCTCGTAGAGCTCTCGGAATTCCTTGGCCTCGGCGTAGCGCTTGGAGGTGGGGTCGAACATTTCTTTCAGGCTCGCGTCCTTGCCGTTCTTGCTCGGCGGCAGGGCTTTGGTGATCCGCTCGCCCACGGAGAACTCGTAGCCCATGATGCGCGCGGCGTCCTTCAAGGCCTGCTTGGTTTTGATGGTGCCGTAGATGACGCACTGCGCCACCTTGTCGTGCCCGTACTTCTCCCCCACATAGTCGAGCACCTTGGCGCGGCCGTCGGGGTCGAAGTCGATATCGATATCGGGCAGGGAGACGCGCTCGGGGTTTAAAAACCTCTCGAAAATCAGCCCGTGCTTGAGCGGGTCGAGTTCGGTGATGCCCATGGCGTACGCCACCATGGCGCCTGCCGCCGAGCCTCGCCCGGGCCCCACCATCACGCCGTGGGTCTTGGCCCAGTTGATGTAGTCCGCCACCACCAGGAAGTAGCCGCAGAACTGCATTTGGCAGATCACGCCGCACTCGTAGTCGGCCTGGGCGCGCACATCCTCGGGAACGTTGCCGTCATAACGTTTTTCGAGACCCGCCTGCACGTCATGCAGGAACAGAGAGGTCTCGTCCCAACCTTCCGGGCAGTCGAAGTTCGGCATGTAGGCGCCGTCCTCGTGGTCGTCGAACATGACGTTGCACCGTTCGGCGATCTCCAATGTGTTGTCGCAGGCTTCAGGGAAGTCTTTGAACAGGTCACGCATCTGCTCGGCGGATTTGATGTAGTATCCCGAGCCGTCGAATTTGAACCGGTTGGGGTCATCGAGGCGTGAACCGGAGTTGATGCAGAGCATGTCATCCTGCGCTTGGCGGTCCTCTTCGTTCACATAGTGGGAATCGTTCGTGGCCAGCAGCGGGGCATCCAGCGCCTTGGCGATCTTGAGCAGATCCTCGAATACCCGCTTCTCGATGCTCAGGCCGTGGTCCATGAGCTCGATGTAGAAATTCTCCTTGCCGAAAATGTCCTGCAGGTGACCGGCGGCACGTAATGCCTCATCGTACTGCCCCAAGCGCAGACGGGTCTGGACTATGCCTGAGGGGCAGCCGGAAGAGGCGATCACACCGGCACTGTATTGCTCAAGCACGTCGTAATCCATACGGGGGTAACGCTGTACGCGGCCTTCCAAGTTGGCCACGGACGAGGCTTTGAACAGGTTGCGAAGACCCTCGTCGGTTTCGGCCCACATGGTCATATGGGTGATCAGGCCGCCGCCGGAGACATCGTCGGAATGCTGGGCTTCGGTGCCCCAGTGCACGCGGGATTTGTCTTGGCGCGCGGTTTCAGGCGTCACATACGCTTCGATGCCGATGATGGGTTTGATGCCGGCATTGACCGACTCGGTCCACATCTCGTAGGCACCATGCATGTTGCCGTGGTCGGTGATGGCGACGGCGGGCATACCCAGCTCTTTGGCACGTGCCACCAGGTTCGGAATCTTCGAAGCGCCGTCAAGCAGCGAATAGTGGGTGTGGTTGTGAAGTTGCACGAAGTTTCCCGAATGAGCCATGCCTCCACCCTACCGACTCATTGCGACTGTATGCCTGTCGAAGAGGCGGACGCAGCAACCGGGTCAGCGTATCGAGCTGGCGCGTTGGCGTACTGCCGCGAGGGCTGCCGCCAAATCCGGCGGATATTGAGACTCGACAGTGGTCCACGCGTGGGTGCGCGGATGGCGAAACTCCAGCTTCATGGCATGCAGCCATTGGCGTTCCAGTCCCAGTTCCTTTGCCACCACCGGGTTGCTGCCATACATCGGGTCTCCTACCAATGGGTGTCCGATCGAAGAAAAGTGCACACGAATCTGGTGCGTGCGACCTGTTTCCAAGTTCACCGACACCAAGGTCGCCTCGCCAAAACGTTCCAGCACGTCCCAATGCGTTACCGCACGTTTGCCGTCAGGAAGCACAGCGAAGCGGAAATCGGAAACTTTTGCACGACCTATGGGTGCCTCGATGGTGGCCTTGTCTTGCTTGAGGTTGCCTTGCACCAGCGCATGATAGGTCTTCACCACTTCGTGCTCGGAGAATTGGCGGCGCATCTCCTTGTAGGCGAGTTCCGACTTGCACACCAGCATGAGTCCACTCGTCCCCACGTCGAGTCTGCTGACGATGCCTTGCCGTCCAGGAGCTCCATACGAGGTGATGTGCACGCCACGTGCCAGCAGACTGCCCAGCACGGTAGGGCCGGTCCACCCCACCGATTGGTGTGCGGCCACACCCACCGGCTTGTCAACCACCACGACATCGTCGTCTTCGTAGACCACCGCCATGTCTTGCGCCAACGGTTCAACCGGAGTGTCTTCCTCATGGATGTCAACGTTCACCATGTCGCCTGCCAGCAGCATACCTGACTTGGGCAGGGCTCGTCCCAGTACCGACACTTCACCGCTCTCGACCAGTTCCGCGGCTTTCGATCTGGACACACCCAGCATTTTTGCCGCCGCCACATCAAAACGACGGTTCACCAGTGCATCTGGAACCGGTACCACATGGCTCATGACCGATCTCCTTGCCCGGCACTTTCTGGATCGATGGTGCGTTCGGTGTGGTCAGTGTGGTCGGCCGCGCCAAACGGTACGCCAACCATGATGAGCACCACAGCTATCACGGCCGCCACAAGCAGTACGATGTCTGCCACATTGCCGACGGACCAACCGTAGTCAATGAAATCCACAACGCGACCGTTGAGGAATCCGTCTGCGTATATCACACGGTCGATGAGGTTGCCAAGCGCTCCGGCGCATCCCAGACTCAGCGCCACCGTCCACATCATGTGCCGGGTGCGTAGTGCCAATAGCGCCAAAACCACGCATGCCACAATCGCCAGGCATGAAATCAGCCATGTGCTGGAAGACCCCATACCCAAGGATGCGCCAGGGTTGCGCACCAAGGTAAGCCCAAGTCCGAGGGGAAGACGCACAGAACGGCCATCGCTCAGTTCACTGAGCGCCCAGAGCTTTGAACACCGGTCGGCGAGCAGCACCAATGCGGTTACACACAACAAAACGGCTGTGCGTGTGCACAGCCGTCGTTGAACATTCACAGTCATCTCCACGCTTCGCCAATCAGCGGCCGGAGCGCTCGATCTTGCTGTACGTATCGACGTCCGAGACCTGCGTCATCAGCTGGTGCAGGAAATCGCTCAGACGAGCACGGTACTCGGTCTCGAACTGCTTGAGGCTCTGGATGTTCTCCTCTGCGGCCTTGGCTTGAGACTCGTAGTTGTCGTGCGCCTGACGTGCATAGACATCTGCCGCAGAACGGGTACGGGTATCATACTCGTTCGCCTTGCGCTGCACTTCGGTCTCATATCCGGCGGCATCGGCGCGCACCTTGCGTGCGTAGGCATCGGCGTCCTCATGCGTTTGGTTGGCATAGAGGTCGGCATCCGAACGCTTGCGAGAAGCGTAGGACTCAGCCTTCTCCTTCACCTGCTTGCCGTAAGACTCGGCTTCGGAGCGGGTGCGAGACGAGTATTCGTTCGCCTTGGCGATAATCTCGTCGTACTTGGACTGACTGGAGTCGGTAATCTCCTTAGCCTTGGCCTTGCCCTTGTCCACGTACTGGTCGTGCAGCTGCATGGCCAGCGCCAGCATCGCCGTGGCGCGCTCGGCCTCGTTGTCACCGTTTGCGGCAGCTCCTGCGATCTTCTGCAGGCTGCCGGTCTCCGTGCTGGGCTCGATCTTCGCCACTTGGGCGCGCAGTTGACTCTCCCTGCTCTTGGCCTCTTCGAGCTGACGGTTCAGATCCCGTACCTGATCGGACTGCGAACGAGTCTGGTTCAGTTGCTGCTGCAACCGGGAAAGTTCACGATTCAGACGTTCGTTGCTGGAGCGCACCTCGTCACGCTCCCGCTGCAATGCGGTAAGCTGACTGGTCAAATCGCCTGAGCCCTGCGTCTTGGCGGCCTGAGCGGTGAGCTGATCCACCTGCACGTTGAGACGATCAACCTGATCCTTGAGCTGGCGATTCTGGGAGACCAGAGCGCGGTTGTTCTCTTCCGCCTCATTCAATTTGGCAGAGTCCACGGCCGGCTGAGCGGTTGCTCCCTGCTTGGATCCAGCTGCCTTCAAGGACTGGTTCTCTTGCGTCAGAGACTGCACTTGCGAGTTCAGCTCCGCAATCTTTGCATTGAGCTTACCTACCTCGGGCCCTGCACTCTGTGCGGACTGTCCGCCGCGCACCGCTTGGCTGCTCAGCACATCTACGGTCTCGGTGACTTCGTCGAGAAACTCGTCCACCTCGTCGACGTCATAGCCTTCTTTGAAATGAACAGTGTTGAAACTGTGCTCTCGAATATCCTTAGGCGTTAGTAAAGCCATAAACTATTACCTCACTTTGGGCGCTGACGCGACTGTTGTTCCTCAGCCATGCTAGCACAATCCTGTCCCAGTAGCGCAGAACACACCGATTATTGGTCTCTCGGGTTCCTGTCTGGATTCGTCTACTCGCCTCAAATCAGGAAATTGAGTACTTCGAGTCCGAGAATCAGCACAACTGGACTGAAATCAATGCCCAAGGCACCGATGCGCACGATGGGGATGTAGCGTCTCAGCCAACGCAGCGGCGGGTCGGTGAGAACGTAGAAAACATTGAAAATACTACCGAGTGTGGGGCCGGGGCGCCAGCGCGGCATGAGCACCAGCACCCAGTCTATGATGGTGCGTATGAGCACCACCATAGAGTAGATGTTAATCAGCCATGAAATGATGACGTACAGCAGAAAGAGCATATTGCCTCAGAACGCGCCGGTAACGTCAGCTAGAAGAGTTCATCGTCGGAATCCGGTCTGGATTCCTCTACTTTGATGTTCACCTGTGCGGGACTGAGCAGGAAGACACGCGGGGTGACACGCTCGATGGATCCGCGCACGCCGAATACCACACCAGACGAAAAATCGACAATGCGATAGGCCACGGACTCAGAGACACCGGTAAGATTGAGAACCACAGGAATACCGTCACGCACTGCACGACCCACCTTTTGCGCATCCTCATACGAACGTGGATGAATGGTGGTGATGCGGTTGATTTTGCTCTGGAACGGGTTCATCGATGTCTCGGAAGATTCCATGGGTTCCTCATGCTGCGGCACCATAGGCGTGACAGTACGGTCGGAGTCAAACGCCGAAGTGGGAGTGTCCTCCTCGTCCAGGTCGTCCTCGTCAACAACGTCGGCCATGCCCAAGTAAGACATGGCATGTTTCATGATACCAGCCATAAGAACCCTCTTTCAGTGTGCAGTCGTTACCTTACCGCAGAAAATCCGGAATGTCGAGGTCACCAAACTCATCAGCCGAGTCGTCTGGCTCCTCATAGACGCGACCAGCAACTGGTCGGCCTTGCGGATCACGGTACACAGTAGAGGGGGCAGCACCCCCCTGAACGCCCTGCGTATTGGGAGCTACGAACTGCTGTTGCAGAGGCTGACGGACTTGCTCTTGCACTGCAGGCTGAGCCTGTGGCTGAGCCTGTGGCTGAGCTGATTGCACGGCAGGCTGCTCCACAGTCTCCGGCACTTCGGCTGGTGCAGACTCAACAGAATCTTGAGCATCGCCGTCATCCTTCTTTGACGTGCTGTCGAACCCGGCCGCGATGACGGTGACACGAACCTCATCGCCATAGGAGTCGTCGAGAGCAAGACCCCAGATAATCTGTGCTTCCGGGTGGATGGCACGGCGGACAAGCTCCACTGCGGCGCTGGTCTCCTGCATGCCCAAATCGGTGGGGCCGGCAATGTTGATAAGAGCACCGTGGGCACCTTCGATGCTCTCTTCGAGCAATGGGGAGCTGATGGCGATCTCGGCCGCCTGAGTGGCGCGATCTTCACCGCGGGCGGAGCCGATGCCGAAGAGTGCAGTGCCTGCGCTGCGAAGAATCGAGGTCACATCAGAGAAATCTACGTGAATATAGGAGTTCATGGAGATGAGGTCGGTAATGCCCTGCACACCGGCCAGCAGAGCGGTGTCCGCGGTCTTGAAGGCATCGACGATGCCGATGGTGCGGTCGGAAAGCTCCAGAAGCCTGTCGTTGGGGATGACGATGAGCGCATCGACTTCCTTGCGGAGGTTTTCAATGCCCAGCGTTGCTGACGCGGCACGCTGCGGTCCCTCGAACTCGAAAGGACGTGTAACCACGGCGATGGTAAGCGCACCCTGCTGATGTGCCGCACGAGCCACGATCGGGCTGGCACCGGTACCGGTGCCACCACCTTCGCCACATGTGACAAATACCATATCGGAACCCTTGAGGGCCTCCTCGATATCGGACTGATGGTCTTGCGCGGCCTTGGACCCCTTCTCAGGGTCAGCACCTGCGCCAAGGCCACGACTGGTATGGTCACTCAGCGAGATCTTCACATCCGCGTCACTACGGAGCAAATCCTTTGCATCGGTATTAATCGCTACGAATTCAACGTTCTGCAGCCCCTCAGCAATCATTCGATTGACGGCGTTGCCACCGGCACCACCGACACCGACCACTTTGATGCTGGTCTTGTCGTTGAAATTGTCTTGTTGGGCAATCTCGCTCACCATTGTCTCCTGTCACTCACGTATATCTGTAACTCTACCGCAGAACGCCGCCAAGTTGACGTGGCTCGCGTCGTGCGTCGTAACGTTCGTGTAAACAATCCACTGCACCAGCGATTCGTCAATAGCTGGCGTCCATGGGATCGTTGCCGAATAATTCCTCACGTTCCTCGTGGCTGGTGGTTCTGGAATCCAACCAGCCGTAAGGCACATGCACTTTTTTCGCAAAGCGAACACGCCCCCGCGGCTTATCCATCAGTCTCTCGGGATAGCGCACTTCAGGGTCGAGTTTGTCCATCTGGCGGCGCACATCGTCAAGCGTCTCACATTCCATGAACGCGCGGCGCGTCTGCCCGCCCACAGGAAAACCTTTGAGATACCAAGCCATATGCTTGCGCAAATCATGAACGGCCATCTGCTCGTCACCGTCATAGAACTCGACCAGCAGACCGGCATGCTTCATAATGATGGCGCACACCTCACCAAGGTTCGGATCAAGCCGTTCGTCACTACCGGCGAACGCGTTGGCGATGTTTGCGAACAACCAAGGGCGCCCTTGGCAGCCACGCCCCACAGCGACACCAGCGCAACCGGTCTGCTCCACCATGGCCTGAGCATCTTCGGCGCCCCAAATATCTCCGTTGCCGATTACTGGAATATCCAAGGCCTGCACCAGTTCGGTAATTTTGTCCCAGTTGGAGTGACCGCCGTAGTATTCGGCCATGGTGCGGGCATGCAAGGTCACCGCTGCGCATCCCTCGTCTTCTGCGATGCGACCTGCGTCCAAAAACGTCTCATGCTCGGCGTCAATACCCACACGGATCTTGGCTGTAACAGGAATCCCGGCGGGCTCGCACACTTCGACCACGCGGCGGATGACTTCGCGGAACAGATCCGTCTTCCATGGCAGAGCGGAACCTCCCCCGCGCCGGGTCACCTTGGGCACCGGGCAGCCGAAGTTCAGGTCGATATGATCGGCCATATGACCGTCCACCACGATTCTCGTGGCCTGCGCGGTAATCTCGGGGTCCACACCGTAAAGTTGCAGCGAACGGATCTTCTCGCTGGGTGCGAACCTGCATAGTCTAAACGCCTTCGGGTTGCGCGCCACCAGAGCCCGTGAGGTAATCATCTCAGCCACGTACAGACCGTCCGGACCATAGCTTTCGCACAATACGCGGAACGGCCAGTTCGTAACGCCGGCCATGGGAGACAGCACCACTGGTGTAGGGACATGCACCGGCCCCAGATCAATCGGGGCGATGGCAGAAGGTACAGCTACATCGGGCACGTTAGTACAACCCACCTGCTTGCGCGACCTTGACCGGCTCAGAGGTGTCGATGCCGGACTCTTTGGCTACATCGCTGCCGCCATCCGCAGCCTTGGTGCCAACAATGTTGATCGGTCCCTGCGGGTAGCGGGTGCGCTTCTCTCCCACACGCTCCGCCACAAAATCAGCCACCTTGCTCAGGCTCACGCGCTCCTGGCTCATGGAATCGCGTTCGCGAATGGTCACGGCCTGGTCGTCGATGGTGTCGAAGTCCACGGTGATGCACAGCGGGGTGCCGATCTCGTCCTGACGACGGTAACGACGGCCGATGGCACCGGACTCGTCGTAGTCCACCATCCAATCATGCTGGCGCAGGTCAGCAGCCAAATCCTGAGCCAAGCCCTGCAGTTCGGGTTTCTTGCTCAGCGGGAACACCGCGGCCTTGACAGGCGCCAGGCGCGGGTCGAGACGCAGCACCGTACGGCGATCCACCCCACCCTTGGTGTTGGGAGCCTCGTCAACATCGTATGCATCCACCAAGAATGCCATGAGAGAGCGCGTCAGGCCAGCTGCCGGCTCGATGACGTACGGCACGAAGCGCTCTCCGGTAGCCTGGTTGAAATAGCTCAGGTCTTCGCCGGAATGCTCGGCATGTGCCGAAAGGTCAAAGTCGGTGCGGTTGGCGATGCCCTCGAGCTCGCCCCAATCCGAACCTTTGAAGCCGAATTTGTATTCGATGTCGACCGTGCGCTTGGAGTAGTGCGAGAGCTTCTCCTTGGGGTGCTCATAATGACGCAGGTTTTCGGGGTTGATACCCAAATCGGTGTACCAACGGGTGCGCGTGTCAATCCAATACTGATGCCAGTCCTCATCGGTGCCGGGCACCACGAAGAACTCCATTTCCATCTGCTCGAACTCGCGGGTGCGGAAGATGAAGTTGCCGGGCGTGATCTCGTTGCGGAAGGACTTGCCGATATTGGCAATACCGAACGGTGGCTTGGAACGCGAAGAAGTCATGACATTCTTGAAGTCCACGAAGATGCCCTGTGCGGTCTCGGGACGCAGATAGTGCAGGGCGTTGTCATCGTCCACCGGGCCGAGCTGGGTGCGCAGCATCATGTTGAAGTCACGAGGCTCCGTCCATTGACCACGTGTACCGCACTCTGGGCAGGCAATGTCTTTCAGTCCGTTCTCCGGCATCTTGTCGCCGTGTTTCTCGGCCCACGATTCCTCAAGCTTGTCGGAACGCTGACGCTTGTGGCAGTTCAGGCATTCGATAAGCGGATCGTTGAACACGCTGACATGGCCGGAAGCCTTCCATACCGCCGAAGGCAGGATGACGGATGTGTCCACGCCCTGCACATCGCCGCGGGTGACGACCATGGAGCGCCACCACTCACGCTTGATATTGTCTTTGAGCGCCACACCCAACGGGCCATAGTCCCAAGCCGAGCGCGTACCACCGTAGATTTCCCCGGCGGGGAACACGAATCCGCGCCGCTTAGCCAGCGACACCACCTCATCAAGTTTGGAAACAGCCACAATCACACCTTCTGGTCAAAGACAACAACGATAAAGATAAGCGCCATGCTAGTAGCAGTTACTGACAGCCAAAACCGCCGGTTGAGCCATCCGTCAGTGTTCTCTTGCTATGTTTCTCGCACATACGGCAGGCCGTCAGGGACTACTTCTTCACGCCTCCGAACCTGCGGTCTCGGTGCACGTAATGGTCGATGGACCTCCACAACGGCTCACGGCCGTATTCCGGGAACAGTTCGGGAGCGAAATCCAACTCGGCATACGCCGCCTCCCAAGGCAGGAAGTTCGACGTGCGCTGCTCCCCCGAGGTTCGTATCATCAAATCGCAATCGGGAATGTCCGGATTGTACAGGTGCTGGGCGATCATCTTTTCAGTGACGCGATCTCCGCTGATCTCACCGTCGCGTACCTCACGGGCGATTTGCGCGCACGCGTCCGCGATCTCCGCCCGGCCCCCATAGTTGATGCAGAACACCACATCAATGGTCGTGTTATGGCGCGTGCGTTCCATCGCGGTTTCCAGCTCGTCGATCACCGACTTCCACAATTTGGGACGTCTGCCGCTCCAACGCACACGCACGCCCCACTCGTCCATCTGCGCTACACGGCGATGGATGATATCTCGGGAGAATCCCATAAGGAAGCGAACCTCCTGTGGGCTGCGCTTCCAGTTCTCGGTGGAGAAGGTGTACAGGCTCAGGTACCGCACACCGGCCTCGATGGCACCGGCGATGGTGTCGAACACCACGGGTTCGGAAGCCTGATGCCCGTTGGTGCGCGCCAATCCGCGGTTCTGCGCCCAGCGTCCATTGCCGTCCATGATGACACCGACATGACGAGGTACGGAGCCTTTCGGGAAATCAGGAATGATGGCAGGGTCGGAGAATGGTGCCGCAGGAACACTCAACGACTGATAATCCACTTGTTCAAAAGCCATACCTATGAATGTAACAACTGCCAAGAACGGATGGGGCGTTCCAGGTAATATTCGCACCATTCCTCCACAAACCGGCATGTCTGCTGATCTGGAACAGTCTGGTCAAGCACTGACCAATCGCCTTCAAGCAACGCCTCGAGCAACTCACGCCCTTCCAAACCGATGGGTCTGGACTGCCGGGTGTGATGTACGGAGCACATCACTCCGCCGGCTTCCGAAGAGAAATACCCCAGGTCGTCACGTGTGGAACAGACAACGCACGAGTCCAGACGCGGCGTCCACCCAGCCAAGGCCAAGGCTCGCAACGCATACGAATAGCCGACGCTCGACGCTTGGTGCCGGTTCAGCTCCAGCGCATGCAAGGCAGAAATGAGCAGCAGATACTGAGCTTGAGCCGGTTCATCTTCATCAGACACCAGCTTGTCGACCACCTCGACCATAGCGCTGGCCGCACCATAGGATTCATAATCCGCGCATACCGTGCTGGCATAAGCCGAAATCGAGGATGCTTGGGAAATCACGTCGAGCGAGCGTCCCTGAGCCACCAGCAGGTCGCAGCGCATGAACGGTTCAAGACGACCGCCGAAACGTGATTTGACACGACGCACCCCTTTGGCCACAGCACGAATCTTGCCATGGTTGCGCGTCATGAGCGTAATGATGCGGTCGGCCTCGCCTAGTTTGACCGTGCGCAGCACCACACCTTCGTCACGATACAATGCCACGGCCGTCTCCTCTCCGTGCCGGTTTCCTACCGATCTAGTAGATGAACAGCCCCCAGAAAGCGAAGACCAGCAGCATCTGCAGCATAGCCGCCGCGACCACCCAGAAGAAGATTCTGCCGAATCGGGTGGTAGCCAGTACCGGTTCGTTCTTCACCGATGACGGCTGCGCAGCCTGCAGGGATAAACCTTGCTTCGTCTTGGAGAACGGCAAACGCACCCTGCCGGTCTGCGTCAATTCCACAAGACGTGCCACGACTCGCGCCCACGCCCAGACCATGACCACGGCAATAATCTGCACTACCGGCCAGCTCCAATGCATCATGCCCGGATCTTCATCGGGTGCGCCTCCCCAACCAAGCTTGACCAGCGCCATGATGACTTGACCCAAACCGGCTCCGAACAGTATAAACGTGGCGAATGTGGTGACCGTGATGGCCAGCAGTTCACTGCCGAAGCCATGCCGGAACCCGAACACACGGCGCTTGTCACGACGCAACCATCGCACAGCCTTCATCACCAAAGCGACCAACGAAAGTACTATGGCCACTGCCAACAGCACCAACATGGCAACATGCACAATGCATCCGTACACCGTCAGCGGTCTGTCGGCGTGCAATTCCGTAGGCACCGCCGTGGACTGGTGGATGGTCACCCCCGCCACACGCTCGCTCGTCTCATGCAGTCCGGCTAAGGTGCCGACCGTCCAGTCAGTGATATCACGCTCATACTCGTCGGCGAACGGAGTGCCGGCTTCCGCCTCGTCTCCCAGACGCAGCACATGGTTGGCCACAGGGTAGCTGCGTACGGTCACATTCTGGTTTCCTGCTTTATGTGCGGAATCGAAGATGTGTTCAGCGCCTTGCACCTGCGCGGTCATCACATCTTTGGCGCCATACATGACCATGGTGGGAACCGAATATGCCTCCGGCAAATCCACCGGTACGTCCAGATTATGCATGCCGAACATATCTGCATCAATGTGGAACAGACGGCGCACAATCGACTGGTATCCATCATTGGCACCGACCAGAGAAAAGTCTTGGGAGACAAAGAAACCGAGCGAAAGCCTAGGCTGGTAAACCATAGGGCTCAGCAGCAGTTGGAAGGCAATACGCTTGTCTCGTTTGATGACATACGGCGAAATCCATGTGCTCTCCGAAGTGGCATACAGACCGATGTTGTCGGGATTGACGCCAGGCAGACCGCGTACGTAGTCGACCACTTGGTCGTAGGCGACCGCCGACCCCGGATAGTCTCGGGTCAGGTCGTTGGTATTCCATACCGGTTTGTCGAGCACCGCCGTCACGAAACCGGCCGAAGAAAAATCAGTGGCCACGTCACCAAACGAGTTGTCACACGTGCCATAGCCGGCGCCATGCAAGAACACCAGTCCCGGCATGCCTTTGGGCGCACCCTTCGGCTCGCGAATGTTGACGTTGATGTGTTGCACCGCACCGGTCGAAGGCTGCTTGGCATCGATTGTGATATGCCGGCTCGTTACCTCGTAGTCGCCTTTCCTGTTCAAGTGCACACCTTGCGGGTTGTCGAAGTGCACGCTGGTGTCGGGCGTCAACGTTTCGATGCGCTGATCGGTCGGCTCCTTGTTCCATGAGGTCGCTGTGGCACCTGATATGGAAACCAGCAGTCCCAGCATAATCACGAAGATGGGCAGCGTGGCAAGCATACGCTTGCCGAACGTCCATGCCTTGGGGCGCTCGGCACGCTCAGCCTTCTCGTCCGGCTGCTCGGCACCGTTCATCACATCACTCAAACTCACACCAACCTAGGGGACGTCACCCCGCCCGCATAATCAGAAACGATACCCGTTGCCGCCATTGCTCAGCCCGGGGAACGTGACATTGGGAATGCCCATGTCGCTCTGTTCGTCCTCATAGAGAGCATCGTCATAATGTGCTCCGGCATCTGCGGATTTGCCATCGAACTGAGGTGCGGGAGGGGCAGCGGGGGCCGGGGCATTTGCCTGTTGGCCCATACTCGCCAGGGCAGCAAGCGAGGGGCTGGCTGCGGCAGGAGCCGGAACGTCGCTTTCCACTGGCTGCGGGGGCACCGGAGCTCCATCAAACGACGAGGGTGCCGGAGCCGGAGGAACACTGGGGGCGAATGATTCCGTCGCACTGAAAGCAGCAGGAGCCGGAACGGGAGCTGAGACAGGAGGAGCTGGATAGTCAGACATCTGACTTGCACTCGGTGCTACCTGCGCCGACTGCGAAAAATCCGGTGCAGGCGGTGCCGCAGGAACATCCATCGGTTCCGGCTCATATGCAGTCGCAACCGGTTCATAAGCGCTGTGCTGCTCATACGCATTGCGCGGTTCAACAACCGAATCATCTACCGCCGAATCACCAAAATCATCGTCGAACCCGAAATTCGAAACGCTGGAACCAGCATTGAACGGCTCAGCAAATTCATCACGTGAATCGTCCTCAAGCTGCCCGCCAGACGCATAGTCAAAGCCATTGGCGTACTGCTCGTCCGCAGCGCTGTTTGGCATCGGCGCTGGTACTGCAGCAACCGGCACGGGAGCAGAAGGCGCGCCATCGAAAGCACCGGCAGAACCGACACTTTGCTGATAGCCATCCAGACGGTTGTAGGACTCAATGCGGTTGAGCAGGTCCACACAGTAGCTCAGAAAGTAATCGACCTGACGCTGATCGTAGCCGCGCGAACCTTTACGCTGGGTAAAAATAGAATTCGACACGCTGGTGGAACTAAGATTATCCAACTTTTTGGATTGCTTGATGTCATCGTCCATGCCCAATCCCAGGGCGATCTTATCGACCACCATGTTGACGAGCTGATCGACTTGCTTGACATCATAGGAGATACGTTTCCGCTCGCCCCTGGCGAAACGGTGCTTGGCAGGACGCTCAGCATGGTTCTCCACCACGCGGTACAGATGCCGGGTGCGTGCCTTCCATCCCTCGTTCCCCTGCTCATTGAGTTCACGTGCGGTCTGCTTGTCTGCAACGGCACGGCCCAAACGAGCCAGGGCGGCATCGACCTGGCCGATAGCGTAGCCTCCGTTGACCAAATGGAAGGCGGCGTTTTGGATATCGTTGAGCGTCAGCGGCATGCGGTCGCTGTCGTACATGGCATGCGCCCTGTCCAGGAACGCGTCCACCTGATCCACGTCATACCCGCGCTTGCGACTGCCGACACGGGCAATCCCGGGCATTTTCTGACCAGTCTCGGTTTCCTCGGCCATAGGATTTGCCTCCTCAAGGTAATCGTTGACTGCGTCAAGTTTACGCGAGCGCACAGACGCATCAACGAGAAAAACCAAACTACAGCAGCTGCACACACCGGTTATGCGCGCGTGTTCCGCCCTGCCGCGGCAACGATTCACTGAAGTTGACCGCACGGTGCGCTACAGTATGAATCTGCAACGCGAACATATGAAGCATGTACGATTGCGGGCGATTAGCTCAGCTGGTTAGAGCGCCACCTTTACACGGTGGATGTCGGGGGTTCGAATCCCTCATCGCCCACATCTCTTTAAACACTTGAAATGCAAGTATTTCACTATGAATGAAGCCCCGACAGGCGTGTAAGCATGTCGGGGCTTCATTCATCTCAGCGGCCTTTGCCGAAAGGACGCAGCCGTATTCCGTTCCAATCCGGTGCCACAGTGAGCGGTGTGGCGGCATTCATGCCGGCGGTCTTGGTCGCAGACTGCACTATGTTGGGATTCGCGGACCCTGAACGACCAGGCTTGGGGGTAATCAGCCACATAGGACCGTCATCTCCAATCACCGCATACGCATCCACAATGGTGTCGCTCAGACCATCTTCATCATCGCCGTCGCGCCACCAGATGATAGCCCCGTCAACTGTGGAGTCGTAATCTTCATCAACAAGGTCTTCGCCTGTCAACGTTTCAATCTTCGCACGCACGGAGTCGTCAACGTCATCGTCCCAGAGCCACTCCTGGACAATGTCGCCTTCGCGAAAACCGAATTCTTCAGCGTTTTGAGATGCCGTTTCATTCACGTGGCTCATAGTAGCAAACGGCTGCGAACTGCGTCACGTTTTGTCGAAATACGCTGTGCAGCAACGTTGTAAGGCTAGCGTTGAGAGCTCCGCCCCGCACCACTGGCCGAGCAGTGTGGCAGTGATTCGCCACGCCCCTGTCCAATGGCTTCGAGCGCACGGTACGCATCGTCAAGCGTCGCTACCTTCACATCGCGCAACCCTTGCGGCACATGACCTACCACTTCCCCGCAGTCTCCCGCAGGAGCAAGGAACCATGTGGCGCCGTCACGTTTGGCACCCTGCATTTTCAGCGTGATACCGCCGATCTTCCCAACCGTTCCAGCTTCGTCTATGGTACCGGTGCCGGCAATGACACGCCCTCCGGTCTCATCGCGAGGCGTGAGCTTGGACAACACGCCGAGCGCGTACATCATGCCGGCCGACGGGCCTCCCACATCCTTGCTGTGCAGGGTTATTTTCGCTCCCTCCACATCTATCCCTCGCTGCTTTGCATATGCCAGTGCAGCCTTCGAAGCCTCATCCTGGGATCCGCTCATCTGCGAGTCGGACTCATGCTGATACTCCTTGGCACTTTGACCCACCGGGAACACAGCCTCACTCGGTACGACTTCCTGATTGCTGTCAGCCAACGCAGGAATAACTCTGGACACGGGCACCACATATCCGGGAACCCCTTCAACACTGACGGTGACCATCAGCAGTTTGCCACGAGATTTGTGTGCTTTCACCCCGTCCAGGGCAATCACCTCAGTGCCGTCAACGGTACCGAGCACATCCTGGGTCGGTCCTGGAGATTTGATGACGTACGGGCTGGGAACAAGCATGGCCAGCAGGCAGAGCATCACACACCACGATCCCACATGCAGACCTGTGTTGCGCCTACGCCTGTTGCCGGAAGCCGATGCCTTGGAATCAGGCTTGTTACTTGGTGCGTTACGAATCTTCACTCGGTTATTCTATGACCCGCTGCCACCAACATCGCGCGGGGCGGAAGACCATGCGAACCAATAAGATTGGTCGTGATTCAGTTACGACGAGTTGCAACCCGAGGAGCAAACGATGGATGAGAATGCAATCCACCAGTGGATCGTTGAAAGCTTTGGCCCCGTGCAGGGAGAGTTGGTATGGAATCAGATTCAATCCATGCCTTCTGTGGTGCGCGACCAGCTGTTCAGCCAGGATGTATCCAAACTCCCCCGTCCCTCCGAAGTGCAGGCCATGATGCAGGCGTTCACCTCACAAGGATTCAGCACAGTCGGAGACATGACCGATGCGATGCAAGGCGGCTCCATCAACGCCAAGTTGGCCTCTTCCATCGCCACAGCGCAGGCCAACGACGAGTCGAGTGAGAAAATCGTAAGCGCCGAGAACGCACAGGAGGTGCGCCAGGCGATGAGCGAAGCAAACCTGTGGCTTGACACCACCTGCGACATCGACCCTGCACACGGGGAGGTGCAGGTACAGACCCGTGCCGACTGGGTGAGCTCCACGTTGGACGCTTGGGTGGATATCGCCAGCCCGGTGGCACAGGCAACCAACGACGCACTGGCTGAAGTGATGACCGACCGTTTAGGAGACTCGGGCGAGATCTCAGGAGTCTTTGCCGGACCCATCCCCATTTCCATACCTGACAACATGAAAGATCCTGCGAGTCTTGTCAAGATGCTGGGCAGTACCGCATTCGCCATGCAACTAGGAAACTCGGCGGGAGAAATCAGCCATGAGGTACACGGCAGTTTCGATCAAGGTATCGCCTTGCAGAACAATCCCGCCGGTGCGATTGTGGCTCAAAACGTCTTCGCTTATGCGGACGATTTGGGTATCGACAAAGCGGAGGTTCTGGCATATGTGGCACTTGAGGAAGCTGCACATGCAAGGCTCTTCGCAAACGTGCCCTGGCTCATGCCTCGTTTCAAGGCGCTTATCGGAAAATATGCCCGTGGTGTCGATATCGATCTGGATGCCGTAGAGGAGCAGTTGCGCGATGCCACTAGCATGGATCCTGAATCTCTCTCCGGAGCCGTGGATCTTTCCAAAGTAGCCATTCCCGATACCCCGGAACAGCAGGAAGCCCTGCGAGCGCTGGAAAATCTGCTGGATCAGGTCGAAGGCTGGGTTGACTGCGTTACCTGGCATGCCGGCATGGCCCATATTCCGCATATCGAGCAGCTGCGTGAGATGGCACGTCGCGAGCGTGCGGTCGGAGGCCCCACCGAACATACTTTCTCCTCCCTGCTGGGCTTGAAACTTAAGCCCAAGCGTATGCGTGAGGCCGCTGCTTTGTGGGAACGCCTTACTGCCGAGCAAGGAGTGCAGGGACGAGATCACGCTTGGTCCCACCCCGATCTGCTGCCCCAAATCGACGATTCGACTCCACGCATCGACGCACAGGATGCCTCTGCAGAACATCCCACAAACACTCCTTCCCCGGAGCGGCAGAGCGAATCCTCGGCGAGCGCCGATACTGAACACGGCACCATAGATTGGGATGCCGAACTCGCCAAGCTACTGCGCGAAAGCGATATGGGAGCAGCCGATCAAGGCGGTACCAATCACAACGACTCAGATGAGGGCGGTTCTGCACAGGCAAACAGCACAGATTCCGGAGCCGGCGCACCTGACAGCTCCGGCGAAATAGACACAGCGAGCGACGATGATGCTTCAGACGGCACAAACCGTCCAGCTGCAAACGGCGGGCAGGGGCAGGAACCTACAGGAACCGACTCGGCGAACGAGTGAGCGAACCGGTGCCGTCCTTGCTGCGCGCGTAAGAGATGTGCAGCGTGTCCTCGGCACGGGTCACTCCCACGTAGAGCAGCCTCCGCTCCTCTTCCAAAGCGTCGCCCTCAGCAGGTGATCCGTACGGCAGCAGGCCTTCCGAGCAACCGATAAGGAAGACATGCTTGAACTCCAAACCCTTCGAAGCGTGAATCGTCGAGACCGTCACCGCTCCGGCGGCGCGCAGGCCCAATGCCTCCAACGCCGCGCGCCGCGATTCGTTATCGTCTTCCAATACGGAGCTTTGTGCGGCTCCGTCGCGTCTCATCCTGTAGTTCAGACCTGCCGCCCTAAGCGCTCGACACACCACCTGCTGTTGCGCGTTGATGCGGGTCAATACCGCGCAATCAGCCACATCGGCGCCCGATTCCACCAGTTTTACAATACGATGAGCCACGTCTTGCGCTTCTTGCACGTCGTTGTCGTACACAGTTCGTAGCACTTTCCTGCCACCAGCTCTCACTGCTTTGAGACGAAGATAATCCTGGCGGTTTGGGGCTTTCTCCAGTACTTTGTTGGCGCTGGAAACGATTGCTGCCGTGGAACGGTAGTCGATGCCCAAATTGATGTCGGCGCTCAACGGTGCGAATTCATCGGCGAACCCCAGCAAATCGTAGCTACTGGCTCCGGCGAACGAATAGATGGTCTGTGCCGGATCCCCCACCACGCATACGTTGGTGTTGCCGTTCAGCCATAACGTCATAAGCCGGTGCTGCAGAGGCGATACATCTTGGTATTCATCAACGGTGAGCCAACCGATGGAGGAACGTATGGAAGCAGCGGCCTCGGGGAACCGGTCAAGCACATGACAGACCATGAGCAAAATGTCATTGAAATCCATCTCGCCTCGCGAGGTCTTCTCCTGCTCGTACGCCGTGTATATATCAGCAAATTCCGCTGCCTCTAGTCCGGCAGGCGGCTCACGATGGGTTGCGGCGCACACTCTGACATAGTCGTCGGGTGCCACCAAAGACACTTTCGCCCAGTCGATCTGCGCCATGAGATCCCTCACTTCGCTGTCACCGAAACGATCCGGGTCGTCGAACCGCTTGAGTGCCCGGTGCATCACCTCCTGTGCGTTCTCCACAAGACGCGGGAACGGCGCTTCGCTGATTTGCTGCCAGACGCGACGCAGTTGATGCAGGGCCGCAGAGTGGAAGGTGGCTGCGGTGATCGACCCGTCCACACCAAGGTTTTCGAGACGTCGACGCATCTCGTCTGCCGCTTTCACCGAGAACGTCACCGCGAGTGTGCGGCTCGGATCCCATGCCCCCGTGGCGCAGGCGTAGGCGATGCGCCTGGTGACCGTACGGGTTTTGCCTGCACCGGCACCGGCGATGATGCGCACCGGCCCTTCCAACTCGGTCGCGGCGGCTCGCTGGGAGTCGTCAAGGCCCTCCAGCAGGGCTTCGGCGTCGTCATGGGGCAAGGTCGAGGTGGTCATGGTTCCATTGTGGCAGTCGCATGCCCCAAATTTTTTGGACGGCTGGCCGAAAATTTCCTCACGGGGGTGCACTGTATTACTGTAGGGGTGTGACGACTTTACAGAGCAAGCTTACGTTGGCAGCACTAGCCTCGGCCGCGATGCCGTCCATCGCCGTTGCCGGCGTGCGCGACGTACACCAAACGAATGAGACCGATGAGGCCGCAGGCATAGCATTTGCCGTGGTTCAGGACACACGCGGCCGCTTTTACGACGTATATGCCGCCCGTAGCGAAGAAGGCCGCAAGCGCCTTGCCGAGCGTGCGCAAGCCTCCCAGACACTGGCGGGGACCCGTGGGCCCAATGGACTGGGTTTCTCTGTGGACGATATCAGCGCGTTCGAACCCGGTGGGGACGAGTCTGTGCTGGTGGCCCCTCACGTCAACGGCGAATCTCGCTCGCTTGATCTGCTCACCTTCGAGGACTGTGCCAGCGCCGGCACCGCCATCGGTGCGATTCACCGTCTCAACCCCGATTTTCTTGAGTCGGGCGGCTACGCGACGTTCACCACCGACGAGATCCGCATCCAGCTCACCACATGGATCGAACGTCTGCAACGGGCAGGACACATCCCTCAGGCCATCACGTCCAGTTGGGCCAAGGTCATCAATACCGACGGTCTGTGGATGTTCTCCACTTGCCTGGTACATGGCGGGTTCAACGATGGCGATTTTGTCTTCTCAGGCTCAACCATCAACGCGGTTACCAACTGGCAGAGCATGCAGTTGAACGATCCGGCACGAGACCTGGCTTGGATATTCTCCAAACTGGACGAAGAGCACCGCAACCAGCTGATGAGCGCCTACGGGCACATGATGGGTTCACGCGTGGATGATCTGATCATGCTGCGAGCCAACCTGTGGATGCAGATGGAACAGGTGGGCGAGTTCATCGAGGCTCTCAGCCGCGCCGATTCCCGCCAGATCTCCAAGTTCAAGGCACAGGTTGAGAAGCTGGCGCACGAGCTGACCGTGCTCACCAACCGCAATGAGGCCAAGGCCAGCGCGGAGCGTGAGGCGCGTCAGGCGAAGGCCGCTGCTGAGGCTGCTCGACGTCAGGCCAGCGAACAGGCGCAGGCGCAAGCCCGTCAGGAACAGTCCGACGAAACCTTCGACGGCGACTACACGCAGGATGAGGACATCGTCTCCGACAACACACTCGACGAAGACAACACCTTCGACGATGTGCCGGTGAGCGACGACACCTTTGACAACGACAACACCCATGACGAGGACATCGTCTCCGACAACACACTCGACGAAGACAACACCTTCAGCGCTGAACGTCCGGCCTCTTCGGGCACGCAGCGGCCAAACCCTGGCAGCAAGGCGAACAGTCCCTCCTACAAGGACATGCCGGATCCCTCGTCGTCAGCCACGGTTGTGATGGCAGCCGGCACGGTGTCTGCCGGCAACGAATCGCAGACCATCGATCAGCCTGCGCCAGACAATGCTGTGCACGCTGCCGCAGCCAACGATCATTCCACCCACAAGACCACGCGAGACAGCGGTCTGCCTCCCACCTTGTTCATCCCCAAGCTTGAACAGGAGCAGCAGGCACTGCGTGATGCCCAGGAGGGACTTGACGAGTACGAGAGCCGCAAGTTCGCCCAGACACCGCAGCCGGGAAGCTCAGCGTCAAACGAACCGGATGCGGAAGATGACACCAATAGCTCTTTCCACTTCTCCGACATCACCTTCGACCATACGGCAGGCAGTGACGATACCACGGACAATAAGCGGACAGAGTGAACGCCAGTACGCAACGGCGTACAATCATACGACAAAGCCAATATGCGGCCGGCGGATACCGGCAGCGGCCTAACAGAAAAGGAAACACACATGGACGTTGAATTCGGCATTCAGAATGTAGCGCGCCCCGTTAACTTCAGCACTTCGGACAGCGCCGAGAGTGTGGAGGCTGCGGTGGAGCAAGCGATGAACGAAGGCAAGCCCATCAGCCTGCTCGACGACAAGGGCCGTCGCATCATCGTACCCGCCGGAGCATTAGGCTACGCAATGATCGGTTCCGAGACCAAGCATGCCGTAGGGTTCGGCGCCCTTTAAAGCACCTGACCGCTCACTATTGCCTCGCACATTGAAATTTCACGTGCGAGGCAATTTTGTTATCGTTATCTCCTCGCACGCTATGTGATGATTGCAAACTCGCTATTCGCAGAACGTATCCGATTTGCCCGCCCGATTTGCCCGAAAATCTTGTTAGGGCAGATTACCATCAATGCAATCGACTGAACGCACCATTGCGCCGCACAAGATGGTCAACTTGTTGCAAGCTCTGCACTGCGGCTGATAATCTCAGCCACCGTGTCGTCATCAGTAACACACTCCCCCAGAAGATTCGGCTTGCCTTCCCCATGCCAATCCGAGCCTCCGGTGACCAACAAATCATTGCGCCTCGCCAATTCCAGCAACCGGGCACGTTGCTCGCTACTGTTGCCCCGGTGCCACACCTCGAGACCGCCTAGCCCAGCTAGCGCCAAGCGATGTATCTGTTCGTCGCTCAGCAATGTGGCGTTGCGGCTGTGATCGCCCGGATGCGCCACCACGCTCACCCCTCCTGCTTGTCGCACTGCCTCGACCACTTCAACGGCACTGGGAGACGGCGTGGGAATGTAATATTCGCTCGAGGCTGAAATTGCGCCGGAAAACGCATCCGACCTTGTCGGGTAAACACCTGCGGCCACAAGGGCATCGGCCATGTGCGGGCGGCCTACTGTGGTCTGATCGCCTTTCTTGGCCTGCTCCAACACACTCTCCCAGCTGATGGGAAAATCGCGGGACAGGTGTTCCACCATAATCTGCGCACGCTCAAGCCTTGCCTGACGAGTGCTGGTAAATAGTCGCACGATGTGCTCGCTGCACGGGTTGTAGGCATACGCCAACATATGCACAGAAGAAATATCAAATTCGGCCGTGATCTCGGAGCCGCATAGCAGCGGCATGTGCGATATTTCTGCCTGCCGCCTCGCCTCATCCCAGCCTGCTGCAGTGTCGTGGTCGGTGATGGCCACCCCATCCAATCCGCATGCCCGGGCACGCTTCACCAACTCCGCGGGAGTGGTGGTGCCGTCGGAGTATACCGTATGGCAATGCAGGTCCCAGCCGTGCGCGGGAGGCGTCGATCGCAATATTCGTGTCACCCTGCTATCGTACCAAAGCATGAGCAAGAAGCAGCAATCCACTGACCCGTCGCAGCGGTCAACAGCGCCCGCTCTCAACAAGGAGAACGCTCCGGAAGCCTCTGCCGTCCCAGCTGCAAAGTCTTTTACCGGCTTCTGGCACAGTTCCACGTGGACATATGCCGTAATGCTGGTCGGAGCCGTACTTGGGCTGCTCAGTGCCTTTACCTTGTCTGCAGAAACGCTAAAGCTGGCACGCAACGGCAACGCCCCATTGAGCTGCGACGTAAACACCGTGGTGTCCTGCTCCTCAGTAGCTCAGTCCCCGCAAGCCGAACTCATCACAATCGGCAGTTTGAGCTTTCCGAACGCCTTCTTCGGCATCGCTGCCTACAGCGTGTTCATCACCGTGGCCGTAATCGGTCTGGCACAAGTCAAGTTGCCTCGATGGTTCGCCGGCGCCGCTTGGGGCGGTGGCCTGCTGGCATTGCTGTTCAGTTATTGGCTGTTCTCCCAGTCCTTGTTCGTCATCAAGGCGCTATGCCCGTGGTGCATGCTCATGATGGGAGCCACCACGGTAATGTTCATGGCCTTAAGCCACGCTACAGTCACCGTGCAAGGGCTGGGAGCCAACGCAGGGTGGTTGCGCACCTACTACCGTCTGCATTACGACTGGATGGTGGACGTGCTGTGGATCGCAGCCATCGTGGCACTCGTAGTCATCACCGAAGGCCCAGCGCTCTTCGCATAGCGAAGTCCCTCATGGCATACGGCCGCTGATATGCATTCCTGTAATTGCGTATCAGCGGCTGTTGCGTTTCTTGGTGAGGCCTTGCCCTAACTCGCACGGGGCTTGATACCCCTCACGTTACAGCTGCTCCGGCTCAACGTTTGCCACTAGGCAAGCGTCCCCGGTAAGTTTCACATCATCATCGCTCACCACCACATGCAGCACCCCGCCGCGCACGCGGATATCCCACTGATCCACTCCCGTCTTGGCACGCAGCGTGACCGCCGTGGCGCACAAGCCGGTACCGCACGACAGCGTCTCACCGCAGCCTCGCTCGTAGACGCGCATCGTGGCCTCGCCAACCCCTCGCCTGGCATCCAGCCGGTCAACTCGCACAAACTCGACGTTCTGCCCATGCTCCAGCGCGGGCGTGACCGTAGGAGCGCGCGACAAATCAAGCTGTTCCACATCCGGCCACGCGCCTGCACCAACCGGCAGTGTGCCGCGAGCGCCGTCCAAAACCACCACTACATGCGGGTTGCCCATGTCGACGAAGGTGCCTGCCCGCACACCTTCCAACCCAGGCAGTGAGACCTGCAGCGCGTCCACCGGGCCGATCTGCCAACGTCCGACCGACACCTCGAACACGTGCTCACCGTAGGGAACCGCCTCACCCAACGAGCGCAGCGTCTTCACCCCGGCGCGCGTGCCCAGCAGGAACGGCTCGCCTCCAGGCCCGGCCGCAATACCTTCGCACTGTGCCAACAGGGTGATTGCGCGCGTGCCGTTGCCGCACATCTCGGCGATGGACCCGTCAGCGTTGCGATAGTCCATGAACCACTGAGCTCCTGCCTGCTGGCAACGCTCCACGTCAGA
This sequence comes from Bifidobacterium sp. ESL1130, assembly GCF_058507935.1. Classification (NCBI taxonomy): domain Bacteria; kingdom Bacillati; phylum Actinomycetota; class Actinomycetes; order Bifidobacteriales; family Bifidobacteriaceae; genus Bifidobacterium; species Bifidobacterium sp. ESL1130. Next base: position 1,423,292 of record NZ_CP196379.1, read on the forward strand.
CTCCTCAAGATCGGAAACATCGCACGGGTGTGCCAAACGAATCAGGCCGTCGGCACCGATGCCGAAATGACGGTCGCACAGGCAGCGCACCTCGTCGGCGTCAGGCTCATAGCGACCATCCGGGTCAACATAGAGCACGAAATCATTGCCGGTAGCGTGGGCTTTTACGATGTGTCTTGGAATCGTCATACCCCCAAGTCTAACGCGCCGTTCGCCGCCAGCACAGCCCAGCTCCTACAATAAGGAATATGACAGGAAGGGACAGTATGACTGCAGACGCTCCCATCGGCGTGTTCGATTCGGGATTGGGCGGTATTTCCGTAGTCCGCGAGCTGCGCTCGCTTATGCCGGCCGAGCGGATCGTGTATTTCGGCGACTCCGCCAATGCACCGTACGGCACGAAAAGCCCGAGCGAGGTGCGGCAGCTGTCTTTCGACATCGTGGAACGATTCGCTCGTATGGGTGTCAAAGCGGTCGTGATTGCCTGTAACACCGCCACTTCTGCTGCGGTGGACGATTTGAGGGCCGCGTACCCCTTCCCTATTATCAGCATGGAACCGGCGCTCAAAGTGGCGTGCGATCGGGGCCAGGGGCGAGCGCAGCGGGTTATTGTAGCTGCCACTGACCTGACGTTGCGCGAGCACAAGTTTGCTGCGCTGATGAGCCGTTTTGAGGACACCCATACCATTTACCGTCAGCCGTGCCCCGATTTGGTGGAAATCGTGGAGCAGGGGCTGCTTGGCGACCGGCGCGTGGTCATGAAGGCGCTGCACCGCTATTTTGACGCGTACGACCTCGATACTATTGATTCTGTGGTCTTGGGCTGCACCCATTTCGTGTTTTATCGCGAGTATTTCCAAGAACTACTCCCCTCCACCTGCGCCATCATCGACGGCAACGCAGGCACTGCGCGGCGAGTGCGCAGTCTGTTGCAGGAGCGAGGCGCGCTGGCGACTCTTCCGCAGGGAGACGGTGCTCATCAGCTTGGTGCGGTTGAACTGCACAATTCCGACCCGAGCCCAGCCAAACAGCAGCTTGCGCTTGACCTGCTGAACCGGTGAGTTCGCGTCGCCGATGTCCGCCAGCGCCGCGTATGCTGAGCGTATAATACGCATCAGCTGCTGAACGACTGGAGGAGCTCATGACACGAACCGCAATGATTGATGTTGGCGGCGGCTACCGTTCCATATTCGGCGTTGGAGTCATGGACCGCATGGCCGAGCTGGGCCTGACCATCGACCACGGGTACGGCATCTCTGCCGGTAGTGCCAACATCTTCACCTTCTTGTGCAAACAGCCCGGGCGCTCCTATACGTTCTACACGCAGTACGCATTCCGCAAGGAGTACGCTAGCCCCAGCAACTTCTTCCATGACCGCAACTTCGTGAATCTCCAATATATTTACGGCACGCTCTCCAACCATGACGGCGAATATCCGGCCGACTACGAGGCGTTTGAGCGCAATCCTGCCGACTTCACCGTAGTGGCATGCAACGCGAACACCGGCCACCCCACTTACTTTGGGCGTGACGACATCAGCCAAGATCATTACGAGCCGATGATGGCATCCTCTGCAGTGCCGGTGGCCAATAAGGCGTTTATGATCAACGGTGTGCCCTATTTTGACGGCGGACTGGCCGACCCGGTACCGGTGCAGAAAGCGCTCGATGACGGCGCAGACCGAGTGATTCTCATCTTGACGCACGAATACGATTTCGTCCGTCAAGCTAAGAAAGACGCCATTCCTGCCGCAATGTTGCACCACTCCTACCCTGCTGCGGCCTACCAGCTCAAGATGCGCTTCAAAACCTACAACGATGAAGTGAACCTCGCCAAGCGCTACGAAGCGCAGGGCAAGGTGCTCATTCTGGCTCCCAGCGACCTGTGCGGACTGGACACGTTGTCCAAGAATCTGGAAGGCTTGGAGCGCATGTACCAGCTGGGGCGCGACGCCGCAGAACGCATCCCTGCCTTCCTGGAGCGGTGAGCCGCCGAGAATTGACGGCCGCACCCAGGCTTATCATTATCGTCAATTCTCGGTGCCAATTGCCACCTTGCTAGTACTCATTACAGTCGGTTACGACGCGTACACTCCACTCACCGCACCATAACCGACACTCACACCAGCTCAGCGACGGTTCAGCCGCGCACCCTGCACCAAACGCAACAGAAACGTCGCTCACTCTGACTCAGCGTCGGTTTGGTTGCATACTCCATACCCAACGCAACCAAACCGACGACTGCAGTGTCTCACCGACGATTTTGCTGCTTCACCACTCACTTTACACAACACAACCGTCGCCCAGGTTCGTCCCGCAACGGTTTACTTGCGACTCTATACCAACGCAACAAACCCGTCGCTCACACCACCTCAACGACGGTTCAGCCGCGCACCCTGCACCAAACGTAACATAACCGACGCTAGCATCGTCTCAGCGACGGTTCCGTTACACCTCCACCACTCAACGCAACCAAACCGTCACTCACACCACCTCAACGATGGTTCCGCTACTCCACCGGCACACAACGCAGCAGAACCGACGCTCACCTTCAATAAGCGACGATTTCGTTGCATTAAGCCGACAGCCTGCTGATACCTCACCGGGCCATGCGACGGTTCTTCCACCACCGAAACACCGCAGCCACACCCAACAGTATGACCGCCACCAGGATCGAAACAGCAATACCCTGACCACCAGTAAACGGGAGAGCATACTGCACGGTTGCCCATTGGGCATACAAGGTCACACCACCAACAGGCAGCCTGTCATAGGATTGCCCCGGCCAATACGTAACACCCTGACCATCCGCTTTCGTATTCCACCCGTTAAACCGGAACCCACGACGAGCAAACCCACTATCCGAAATCGTGGCACTACCATCAGTCACACCAACAGTCGGATCAGTAGTTCCCGTTACCACACCATCACCAGGATTAGGATCATACGTAATATCCGCAGCCAACGGCTGCCAACCCGCATACACCACAACATTAGCCATCATCGGTGTAGTGAAATCGTACGTGGTATTACCATCGAACGGGCCACCAGAGCCAGTGACAGGAGTGCCTGACTGCGCCGTCTTCCACCCAGTAAACTTATAACCCGGCACCTTCGTAGTGTCACCAACCGTCCAACCAGACTGATCTGTCGTGCCTAAGTTGAACCCTACAGTCTGCGCAGTCGGCGTTACAGGAGCAGTATGCCCAGTTGGCGTGTTCACATCAAACGATAGGGTCTTATCCGAACCCCACACCGCATACACTGTCACACCCGGGGAAACCATCGTCACCGACGTCTTGATATGAGACTGTGCTGAACTCCAATCGGCAGCAGTATTCACCGTCCCCAACAGCGTATCACTCCAACCCAAGAAACGTGCACCAGGCTTCGTCAACATCGAAGCATCCCAGCAATCGCTATCCTTCGCACCCGTCGCCAATGTCACCGCTCCGACGTTGTGGTATACCTGACAACCGCCGATACCATTGGCAATGTCAGTTGGCTTCTGCCCAGTTCCCCCGTTGGCGTTATACGTCAGCGGATACGCAATGCTGAAGTTCACATCGTCAATGTCGCTCCATCCGTTCACTGCCGCATAGGTGAAGCGCGTGACTGTTTGCCCCGCTGGAACCGTATAATCGCCAGCATAGGTGTCCCAATACAAATCGTGCGCATTCGTGCCTTTAGTAGGCGTAGTCATCGTGGTTGACGTCGCGCCGATGGTATTGCCGTTTTGACTGGCCGTCCTCGTGGCAGGCTGCGCGGTTGTCTTGTTCGGCGCGCCGATCAACACTTGCATAGAATAGGTATCTTTATTCCACGCCGACGTATGCTTCAGACTCCAGTGGTAGACCGCCCCAGGAACCGTAGCAATGTCTTGGTACATGATGCCGTTACCCATCTCACCGTCGGCTTGTCTGATGCCAAGCTCGCCTACCTGATTGTTGTGCACGGTGTCAAGATCGAACGTCACCGCGCTGCCACCAGTCAAGCCAGCCACATCATTCTTCCAGCCAAACACGCTTGGACTATATGATCCCCAACCGGCGCAATCACCGTAATCAACCTTATAATTCCCGGCGGTATTAGTGACGAACTGAATATGCCACCGGTCATAACCGGGACTGGTGATCGAGAATCTGTTCCAGCACTGTGTATCGGTGTTATAGTTCGGGTAGCTGAAATCTCCATTAACGAGATGGTCAGGGTATGAAGCCGCCCGCGTCATGTCTTGAGAGGAAACTGTAGTGCTGCTGGAAGCGTCCTGTTTGGCCTGCGCATCCACAGAAACTGCAGCCGAGTCCTTATCCGTCAAAGCCGACTGAGTATTCGAAGCACTGTTTGCGCCTATCGTTCCAGCTTCTTTACTGGTTTGCTGCTGCGCAAGAAGAGAAGATGAGGAATTCGCACCATCCTCGAGAGTGTGAGGTTGTGCTACCTCAGTTTGCTGTTGGACTGCAGAGGCATTTAGATTACCCCCCCCCCGCGAATCGCGGAGTCACCGGCAACATCGGCCGAAGCAAATGCCGAAATCCCCAGCATCACAGCCAGCGTCGCAGCAGTGGCTGACGCGGCAACTGCACGCCTCTTTGCACCCATACGAACCATAATCACATCCTATTCTCAGCCGCACACACCAAACCACATCATGTGCCACAGGTCATATACAAACAACACACAGCATAACAGAACCCGCATATATTCACCAAACTACATACGAAACCATCCACCAACTAAATGCACGTGCACAATACGAGGATTTTCCCAACAGATCTACGCATGAAGATATCAGCGCAATTACGCAACCATACGCCGCAACCGTCAACACCAACTTACAGAGTCACCGTCGTTCACACAAACAGCAAACCGCACCCAACGCGACAAAAACGACGCTTATATTCACTCAGCGACGGTTGCGTTGCGCACTCCACACTTACCGCAACGGAACCGACGCTCACCACCGCTCAGCGACGATTCCGTTGAGCCCCAATCACCAAACACAACAAAACCGACACCCACACCTACTCAGCGACGGTTCCGTTGCGTGGACTCCACATCCTGCTATACACTCACCGAAACACGCGACAACATGCCATAACCAAACCAACACCCATGACACGCCATACCGAACACCAGTTTGCCTTTTGCATGCAAACGTCCCGATGCGCAGCGGGTGCAACGGGACGTATATGCGAGAACACAGACCGAAATCCGCACATGATGCACAGCTACAGTCCGCGAACGTCTATCCTCACAACGAGGGATCGATCATGATCTTGACCTGCGATTTGTCGCTGGCAAGCGTCTTGATGCCGTCTTCCACAGCGTCGTCAAGGCTTACCTTCTTGGTGACCAGCGGCATGAATTCGTCACGGTTGTTGTCGATAATGCCGAGCACCGTGTCGAAGCTGTTGTTGTAGCACAACGTGGTGATCAGATCAATGCCCTGCATGATGACATCATCGGTCATGTTCATGCTGATTGGCTTGCCAAACAAAGCCACGACCTGCACCTTACCGGTGCGACGCGTCACCTTGAGAGCTGTGTCAAAGGTGGCTTGCACGCCCGCTGCCTCAAAAGCGACGTCCACACCGTTGGGATAGTCGGCACGAATGGCGGCCACCACGTCTTCCTTCGCCGGGTTGAGCACATCGGTGAAACCAAGTTCGCGAGCCTTGGCCAAGCGAACCTCGGAAACGTCGGAGATATAGACACGGTTGGCACCGGCAATACGCGCCAGCAGCGCCGTGGTCAGACCGATGGGACCGGCACCCATCACGGCCACGGTCTGACCTTCGTGCAAGCCACACTTCTTGATGCCCTCGTAGGAGACAGACACCGGCTCACACAGCGCACCCAGCTCATATGGCAGGCCTTCGGGCAGTTTGTGCGCAAACACATCGTCGATGTTCGCATATTCGGCCATACCGCCGTCCTGCGAGAAGCCAAGGAAGTTGCCAGCACCGTCTTCCGCCACCACATTATCGCAGAAATTGTAGTTGCCGGCACGGCAGTTCGCGCACTTGCCACAGGCCAACAGCGGTTCGACGGCAATGGCGTCACCCACCTTCAGGTCGGTGACATCAGCGCCTACCTTGACAACCTCTCCAGAGAATTCATGCCCCAGCGTGATTGGCACGGTCTTGCCGGTCAGCGGGTGCGGATGAGTGGGAAGACCCCAGCCTTCGGAATAGGCATGAAGATCGGAGCCGCAAATGCCGCAGTATTTCACCTTGATCTGCACCTGATCCGCTTTTGGATCCTCAATGCTCACATCCTCGACGCGCACGTCCCCTTCACCGTAAATGCGTACAGCTTTCATAGCCGTTCCTTTCTTGTGCATCTTCGCCGCGCACGATGGCGCTTTACTGTCTTGGCTCACGCACCACTGCAGTAAACCAATGCATGCAATTGTACCCGATGCCGCTATAATGTGCAATTCGCCACACCAATATCTTCACGTCCGCAATATAAATCACCACACTGCCGTCTACGCGTCCGCGCCCCTGATAGAATGGCACGTTGAGACCCCCAGATGACCGCGGTCAGACCCCTCATGGGGCGCGACTGAGGAACTTCCGGGCTCCACAGAGCACGATGGCGGATAACGTCCGCCCAGGGCGACCTGAGAGATAGCGCAGCAGAAAGCAAACCGCCTGTTCCGTTGGAACAGGTAAGGGTGAAACGGCGGTGTAAGAGACCACCGGGACGTTGGTAACATCGTTCGCGAAGGCAAGCCTCATCGGGAGCAAGGCCAAGCAGAGGGAATGCAGTAAGCATGGGTTGCTCGCCCAGTCCTTCGGGTAGGCTGCTAGAGCCTGACGGCAACGTCAGGTCGAGATGGATGGTCATCCGGGCATTTGCCCGACAAAACCCGGGGTATGCGGGGGTCTCACTCACTTCTTGCCTGTCACTTGCCGGTTGCTCCACCGCCTCAACTTCACCGTTCTTCGAAGCGGTCATAAAGAATTCTTATGAGCAAATCTGTGACACGCGGCACATCATGACGGCAGATGCGCTTTGATGGAAGTTACTTAAGCGAAGTACTTAAACCATAATGAAACACCACCATAAGCGAGGAATCATGAACGGATTCGCCACTTCAGCCGTACACAGCGGATACGCGAGCCAAGAACACCAGAACGCAGCCAGCGTACCCATCTACCAGACCGCCGCGTTCGCCTTGGTCGATGCCGAGCGCGGAGATGCGCTCTCTGGAGGCACGCTGCCAGGCTACTCTTACTCGCGACTGGCCAATCCTACCGTCTCCACACTCGAGCGGCGTATCGCCGAACTGGAAGGCGGGCAGGGCGCGGTGGCCGTGGGATCCGGCATGGCAGCCGTCTCGTTCGCACTGCTATGCGCAGCGGAAGGCGGCGGTCGCATCATTGCCTCAAGTTCGCTCTACGGCACCTCGGTCGATGCGATGGCCACATTCTTCCCGAATTTCGGCATACATACCGATTTCGTGGCCGACATCAACGACTTGGATGCCGTCGAAGCACTCATCGCCGAGGACACTCGAGCCATTTTCACGGAATCCGTAGCCAATCCTTCCACACTCATCGCCGACATTCCCGGACTGGCGGATCTGGCTCACCGGCATGGTGTGGCGCTCATCGTCGACAACACCCTCCCCACACCATACCTGTGCAACCCCATTCGCTTCGGCGCAGACATCGTGGTGCATTCCACCACCAAGGGCATCAGCGGGCACGGCAACACGTTGGGCGGCGTGATTGTAGATGCCGGGCGCTTTGACTGGAACAACGGGCGCTACCCACACATGAACAAACCGGAGCTCGTGATCAGCGACGAGCGCGCGGGCACCAGCAGAGGCTTTGTTGATGCGTTCGGCAGGCTCGCTTTTCTCGAACGGGTACATACCAAGTATCTGCACACATTCGGCGCGGTAATGAGCCCGTTCAATGCCTACTTACAGCTCACAGGACTGGAAACCCTGCCGCAGCGAGTCAGTGCAGAGGTGACGAGCGCGGAACGCCTTGCGCTCCATCTTGCAGCACTCCCCCACGTCACGCAGGTGCATTATCCCAGCCTTGCAAACAACCCGGCAAACAGCCAGACGCAATGCAACGACAGTGCGCCCGACAATCATTGTGCACAGCCTGACCGTATGGAAAGCGGCATGACCAAACAAGATGCGGAACGCCACTGCAAGACTCGTGCCACTCAGAATGAACTAGTGCACAAACTGCTGCCGAACGGTGCCGGCACCGTGCTCTCCTTCAACGTGGAGGGTGGGTACGAACGCGCCTCTCGCATCGTAGACAACGTGCACGTCATGACATACATGCCCAATATCGGCGACAATAAGACACTGATCGTTGACCCGGCACGCATTACTCATCGCGAAGTGCCGGCACCATTGCGTGCCGAAGCAGGCGTGAGCGACGACCTGCTACGCGTTTCGGTAGGTTTGGAAGACATTGACGACCTGCTGGCCGACATCGATCAGGCAATGGAGCGGGCATACAGCGACTGACCCGGTGCGTCTGCTGAATCGAACTGTCAGAGGCACGAGCCTGCCACCAGCCGGACTCGGCACCGCCCCGATCAGACAGTCTCGTTGAGGCGCTTGCCCGTCACGCTGCGTTCGTCGTTCATGACGGCGAAGTTATAGCCGATGAGAATGCCGCCACCCACGAAGTTGCCCAGTAGAGCCACAACGATGACCAGCACGGCCTTCCACCCGTTGATTAAACCACGCATACCCAAAATTAGGAACACTGCCGAATCGGCCACCGAATGCTCGAAACCGCAGAAGGTGAAGACAAAAACGGCCACTATCATGATGCAGCATTTGGTGAAATCGTTGCTCAGCTTACCGTTGTAGACCATGAGCATGGCGATGTTGATGCAGAAGTTACACAGGATGGCGCGCACGAACAAATCAACCACGCCCGTCGCCGAGTCCAGATATCCGATTTTGACATTCGCAGCCGCCACCATCTGATCGAGGCCCGGCCCCGAAACCACGGTGGAAAAACGAACAATGACCGACACCACGAGCGCGCCCAGCAGGTTGCCACCAAAGCACAACACCAGCAGACGCAACGTGTGCAGCCAGTCAATGCGGTGATGGTACGCACCAATGCTCACCAGCATCATGTTCGAAGTGAGCAGTTCGGAATTCGTGTAGTAGATAAGCACCAACGCCCAGCCGAACGTGGTGCCGGCAATCACCTTGCCGGCAAGTTTGGTTCCGGGGCCGCCAAGGCTCGCCTGCCCCTGAATCATGAAGAACGCCGATATGAAGATGCCGATGAACAGACCGGCCATGACCGCACGCTGCACGTACTGACCCGCCATCCGCCCGGTCATCTTCTCCTTGCTCTCGAGCACATGGAGCACCGTGCTGATGAACTCACGCCCGGGGAACAACGGTTTGGCGCTTTCCGGACTCACATTCTCCGGTTTTGGTGCGGCGGGACGTTTCCTGGTGGGGTGCATCGTGTGTGGCATGTGATCTCATCTTCTTCTCAGCGTGGAAAACTCAAACAGGTTCATTATGTCGCACGGAAGGTATCTACGGTCACGTTTCTCCCGCATTTCGACGGTTATGTAAGCAACGACACAGTCATACCTCACGTTCACTACCGCGACGCGCCGAGCTGCACAAGTCGAAAGAATCGTGTATAGTCTCATTTGTTGTGCGAATGAGAGTTGCCTTCTTGGCGACTCGCGTTCCGCTCCACATGGTGGATATAGCTCAGCAGGTAGAGCATCTGATTGTGGTTCAGAAGGTCGCGCGTTCGAACCGCGTTATCCACCCCATCAAAACCTCACAGCCGTAAGGCTTGTGAGGTTTTCTTTATTGCGCAGGAGCACAAAAGTGTTTGGGACCACCACGGGTACGTCCAAATGCACATTGCTTCATCGCCCGGAAATATGGCCTATGATTCCAGATCCGCGGGTGTGCGAGCCTCCCGAGAGAGGCTCGCACACCCGCAGAATCAGCCAAACAGCAGCAAAGCCTAATGTTGCACGCTCATAAACCCATCATCCTTCAGATAATTGCTGCCCGCAGTCACATCATATTGGATGAGCTTGTAATCCTCCATCAACTGTTTGGTTTCCTTGTCGAACTCCCCAGCATTCATCGGGTTGCCGTGTGCATCCAAATAAATTGACTGTCCCTCGGGGATACGGTCCCAACCTTGAATCTTGTTGACCACCGGTGGTTCCATGGCCGCCACCTTGCCGTGCAGCTGTGTCAGAAACGCCAGGAAGGGCGAGACCTTGGCATCCATCTGCTCGGCAGCCTGAGCGATAAAGAAGTTCGGCGAGGAATACGCGCTGTTAGGATTCTTCGTACCCTGCCGCCCCGAGGCCTTGTTGGACCAGATGAAGTAATCGGTCTCGTGCAACGCCAGCGAATTGGCAGAGTCGTCGCTGGCGGTCTTGTAGATGCCGGGCAGGTGGTCGCCGTAGAAGACGACCGTCACCGGCTTGTCAAGCCCATCCAACTGATCCAGGAACTTTGCAGTGGCCCCATCGGTCTGGTTCACGCCTTTGGCGTATGTGTTGATGGACTCATTCTCACTTTGCCCCAGCGGCGCGGCGGGATTGAAACTCGTGGCCTTGAACGTGTTGCCCGGATACCAATTCTGATACGGCATATGGTTCTGCATGGTGGCCAGCTGGATGAACTGGCTGCCATCCGCTTGTTCAATCTGTTCGAGCGTGCTCTGGTAGGCCGACTCATCGGACACATAGGGCGATGTTCCCAGCTTCTTCTGATGGTCGATGATCTCGGGTGGCTGGATGGTGTAGAAGTGCGAGATGCCGAACTTCTTGTAATTGCCGGCACGCGAATACATCGACGGCTCATAGGGGTGCAATGCAATGGAGTTCTTCTTATCTCCCCACAGCTGGTTGACACTGGGCGTCCACTTCTCCCCCGGCACCAACTGTTGGTAGGGGCTGGTGAGCGAAGGGTCGAAGTTGACCATCGACATGCCCGTCAGACTCATGTATTCCAAATTGGCTGTACCGCCGCCATACCCCGAGGAGAGCATAAGTCCACTGGTGGTATTGCCTTTGATGTCTCGGATCTTTGGCATAGGATCCTGGTTAAGTTTGACGCCCGGCACCCGAGTGGGATCGGAATATGACTCGGAGAGGATGAACACGACCGTACTGTCATCTATGTTGGCTGTGCGCTGGGCATTGATGGATTCAGCCGACGCACGGTAACGATCGGCCACCTTCTTCATGGTGTCCTTGCTGTAGCCCTCTGGCTCGTCCATGACTTTGGGTTTGACCTGCCCCAAGAACGAGACAAGCGGACCGTTGCGCTGCGCGTCGTAGACAGAATCCCACATCGAGGGAATGTCACCCATGGCGTGCGAGAACTTGTTAGCCCACGATCCGACTACACTCACCTGCATGGTGTACCCACCAAGCAGCAGCACCGGCATGATGGCCAGCACGATGCGCAGCGCCGCTCCAAGCCCTTTGTGCATTGACTTGACCACGCGGCCACGGCGCAGATCGAAACGGCTGAGCACACGCGCCAGCACCATGACAGCCACTATGGCCAGCACGGCGAGCGCAATGATGAGGCCGGAACCTGCGGGCAGGAAGCTCAGCAAGCTGCCGGTATCGGATTTCAGGAAGTTCAAGTCGGAAGGCAGAATCGTCTCGTACCGTGCTCCAACCTTGAAATGTTCGACCACCGAGATGAAGATGGCCGCTACGAACAGTGCTCCCGTAGCCACCCAGAAACGATTGAACACCATGATGAGCGCCACATATACCAGCCCCAGCAGCACCATGTTGAGTACCAGAACAAAGTTGCCTTTGGTAAACAGTTTGACGATCATCGACCACGGCGTCTCGAGCGGGCTGGACAGGTCGGTGCGGGTGGAGGTGAGAGTGACACCCTGTTGCAGGACCAGTACCGCAAGGAAGTTAAAGAGTATGAACAGTCCTACATAGGCGAACCATCTCAGGTGCACTGCATGACTGAAGGTATGCGAACGCGATTGGCGAGACGATACGTGCCGCTTGTGCTCATCTTCGTTCGATGACTCTTCTCCGCCCTGCGTTTGCGGTGCGGCGTCTGTTTGCACCCCGTCTCCCGCATCGACCCGCTCTTCACCGGTCTGCAGGCGTGGGTATTCCCTACTCGTCTCGGATGCCGCCTCGACAGGCGCGGCATCCTGTTGTTCCTTATCCATATTATTCATCGCCCAAAGCCTACCCCACATCTCATACAGTTCAAACATGGCGAACATCATCCCCGTGGCCGATTGAACGCTTGTTGAGACGCGCTTAGGATGGTGTCAGAATTTACTGCCGTCACGGGCACGGGTACATAAAGCGAAGGTAAGCCATGGATTGGTTTTTTAAGATACGGTTGATCGGCGGCTGGCTGCCACCCACCATGATGGTCATCACCATCGTGGGCATCGCGCTGGTGGTGCTGCTCAAGTCCAAGAAGGGATGGCTCAAACCACTATTGCTCCAACTGGGCATCGGTATTCTCGGCTTCTTGGCGGGTGCGTTGGTGGTGTGGCTCATCTCCGATGTGTTCCGCGTGTTTGGGGTGAGTTTGGGATGGGCGGTCATGACCACCATCGCCATAGGCGTCGGTGTCATTACCGCTCTGGTGGCAGCAGCGGTGCAATCCAAGGGGCTGCGTCGGGTTCTGGCTCTGATTATGGCGTTCATATCACTGCTTACGTGCATGCTTCAGGTCGACGGCATTTACGGTGAGTACACCACGATGGGTTCCCTGTTCGGTCATTCGCAGTTCTCCAAGCTTGATACCTCAGCGGAACGCAAAGCGGTAATGAGCGTGAAGCAATGGGAGGACCTTGCCGATAAGGGCAGGCTGCCGTCGATGCCTGATCGAGGAGAGGTGCATGCGGTGCGCATTCCCGCCACGATTTCAGATTTTCGTGCCAGAGGAGCGAACGTATATCTGCCTCCTGCAGCACTGAGCGAGAAACCACCGGCACTGCCTGTCATGATTGTGCTTGCCGGGCAACCAGGAAACAGCGATCGCTTCTTCACCGCAGGCCGTTTGGGTCAGATGCTCAACGCATACGCCAAACAACACCACGGATTGGCCCCTATCGCCATCTCTCCTGATCAAAACGGTGCCATCTCCCGCAACTCACTGTGCGCCGACACAGACGTCTACGGCAACGCCGAAACCTACATCACCAAAGATGTCAGTGCTTGGGTAAAGGCGAATCTTCCCGTCTCCACCAAGGCCAAGGACTGGCTTATCGGCGGTTTCTCGCAGGGCGCCACATGCAGCACGCAGCTGGGCCCCGCCCATCCCGATCTTTACGGCCATGTGTTCTCTGCCGGCGGTGAGATCGAGCCGGTTGACGGTTCCCGGAAAGCCACGGTGAAGAAGTTCTTCGACGGTGACGAGCACGCTTACGAATCGCACGTTCCCATCACCATCATCAAACGGCACAGCCCCAGCACACAGACATGGTTCAGCGTGGCCGGCGAATGGGACAGCAAGTCGCAAAAGAACCAGCTGAAAATCGCCACGGCGGCCAAGCAGGCAGGTATGCGCACCACCACCGTTATAGCGCACGAATCAGGCCACGACTGGCATACCGTGCAGGCAGCCATGGAGGCGCAAGTCGACATGTTCGGCACAGAGACCGGCATGGGTTCCACAGGCAGAGACATTGCCGACTATCCCAAGCTCACCCTTGTAGACTCGGCAACCACCATAAGAACAGACTGACGAGGCATGTTGTAAGCCACACGCATCCCACCCATCCAAGTTTCACCATTAACAGAGGGCATTATGCAGGATAACGACACCACCGAGCCGCGGAATGGCCATTCCGCCCCAGCTCGCGCAGCACAGAGCGAACCTCAGTGTGCGCCGGGCACAGCTTCCCGCCCGGGCGAAGCCGAAGACGGCAGCAGCACTTCGAAATCCGCAGCTTCTGCACAGCACCCCTCACCGGACTCCTCAGAACCTGCCTCGAAAAACTCTGAGCGACCATTCGAGCACGGAGATGCCACAGGCAAAACCAGAACGGACGCGCCACACCCGCAGCCTCAAGCTCGACCTAAGGCAGCCAAACAACCAAGCCGTAAACAAACACCTCAATCAAGCTGGCGAGTACTCGGCAGCGACCTGCAACGCTGGATGCACGGCCACGTCTTCGCCATCAGCGTGTCCTTGCTCTTCGTACTGGCCAATTTCACCCGGTGGATCTGGCGCGCATCACGGCATATCGTCTCCAACCCGACCGTGCACAGTCTCAGCCTGTCCCAAGCACTTAAAGACCGGCATCTATTGCCCGGCGGATCGGTACAGGACAATCATCCCGATCTTCTCACTTGGCTCAATCATGTGCTGGGTTCAGTCGTGTTTGTGCGGGGTCTGTTCCAGCTTCTGCTCTACTTCGTATTGCTGCTTGTTGTCATCAGCTCGGTACAGACACGCCTTGGAGTATGGAAAACCATAGCCACCTCCCTGTTCAGCGCCATTCTCGGATCAACGTTGGGCCTTGGCATATGCATGTTGGTGAGTCACACCATCACCGGTTGGTCGAGGCTGCAGGAACTTCCGGTCACACTCTCCCCTCTCGTGCTGATTGTGGGGGCACTTATGGCCCAAAGCGCGTTCGAGTCCGTACTGTGGCGCCGCCGCATAGTACTCATCACCTACACCACGGTGGGCACGCTCCTGCTGTTCAGCGGCAATCCAGGCGACTATTGCAACCTCGCCGCCGCAGTGGTCGGGCATGCCCTCGGCCTGCTGATGCGCGGGAAAACGGTCGATAAGGTAAGTTGGAAACGTGGCACCGACTATGAGATTCGCCGTCTGTTCACCTTCGCTCAACTCGTGCTTGCCATCGGTCCCATTTTCTCGCTGACCTCCACCTCACGCTTCGGCCTGTTCACCTCGCTCGGTCTCTTCTACTCTTCGATGGTGGGCGATTCGTCCCTGCTGCGTTCATGCAGCGCCAATCAAAGCGTGCAAAGCTGCATCATGGTCTCCGGGCAGCACCATCTGGAACTGCTGGGACTATGGATTCATATCCTGCTGCCGGTGGCCGCACTTGCCGTGGTGGCTTGGGGTCTATACCATGGACGCCGTCTTGCAGCATGGACCAGCATGGCCCTCAACACTTTGGTAGTTATCTTCACCGTGCTCTACTACGTGGTCTTCCCCATCTGGTTCGCACCTTTGGGTGCCGGCCCCTCAAAAAACCATGCCGTGATGCCGGCCTTCATCCTCACGGCGTTACCGCCGCTGCTTCTGGTTATGTTCATGGCACGACAGCTCGAACATTTTGAAATCGCCACGCCCGCCAGCCGCATACGACGCGGTATCGGCACCATCGCACTCATACTGGTCGGCACCGTGGCAGGATATACCGCATTCGCATTGTCCTTCCCCGATTCGTTCAAGCCCAAGCCAGATCTCAAACTCCTGGTACTCGACATGCTGCGCCGTCTCCTACCTTCGGGATTCGCAGGACGCAGACCATCCATCATCAAACCCGACACCGTACCGGCAACACTGGTGAGCGAGGGATTCACCACCTTGTTCTGGCTCACGGTGTTGGTGGTGTTCATTCTCTGGTTCAAAGACAACGTCACGCCTGACGAGCACGATCGCGCCAAAGCGAACCTGCTGGTGCAGGCCGGTGGATCCTCCATGAGCTTCATGACTACTTGGGAAGACAATCACTACTGGTTCTCCCAGTCCGGCCATAGCGCCATCGCCTATCGCGTGCTGCATGGCATCGCCTTGAGCGTGACCGGCCCATTCGGCGACGAACGGGAGTACCGTGACGATCTTGCACAGTTTACCGCCTTCTGCGAAAACCGAGGCTGGAGTCCCGCATTCTATGCGGTGCACGACGACCAACGCACCATACTCGAGAGCATGGGCTGCAGTTCCATACAGGTAGGCACCGAAATGGTGATCGACCCGAACCAGTGGCAGACGCGCGGCAAGAAATGGCAGGATATCCGCACCGCCATCAACAAGGCCAAACGGGACGGCATCACCGATGAACTGTGCACCTACGACACTGCGGGATTCGACATTCAACAGCAAATCGTCGAAATCTCCGAGCAGTGGACTCAGCTCAAAGCCCTGCCCGAAATGAAGTTCACGTTAGGCGGTTTGGAAGAACTGCGCGATGAGCGCGTGGCATTGCTCTACGCCAAGGATGCCGACGGGCGAGTGCTCGGCGTGACCAGCTGGCTACCCACCTACCGGGCCGGCCATGTGGTGGGATGGACACTCGACTTCATGCGTCACCGTACCGACAGCCCCAATGGCATCATGGAATATCTCATCGCACGTATGGCGGAAAGACTGCGTGACCAACGCCTTGCCAACCCCGACGGCGGTGTGGAGTTCATGAGTTTGTCCGCCGCTCCCCTGGCCGGTATGGGCGAAGGCCGGGTCACAGAGACACAAAGCGGGGAACAGAACAAAGCCGACAATCCGCAGCAAACTTCCGATTGCGGAACCGGTGACGCCGGTATTCCATCCAATCCGGTGCAGGCACAGTCCGGCACCGAGATTATCGAGCATGCCTTGCAGATTGTGGCAGACATCATGGAACCGGCATATGGGTTCAAGTCGCTGTTCTTCTTCAAGCGCAAGTTCCAGCCCAAACCAGATCCCATCTACGTCTGCTACCCAGACGCAGCGAAACTCGCACAAATCGGCATCTCCGTGGTAAATGCGTACGTGCCCGAACTCAAAGCCAATCAGGTCGTGGATATTCTCAAGACCATGGCGTCAACGAAGAAAACCTCGAGCAACAGCGACCACAAGGGGCGCGAATAGCTTCACGTAGACGGGGTTATGAAGCATGCTCGCATGCCCAAGCGCAACTTTAGCGAACCAGCTGAATCGTCTTCACGCCCGGCTTCTTGGTGGGACGATACAGCACGAAACGGTGGCCGATGACCTGCACCACCTGAGCGCCGACCTGACCAGACAGTGCCTCGCTGACCTCTTTCTCATCGACAGGGCAGCCGTCCTGCAGAGAACATTTGAGCAACTCGTGCGATTCCAACGTTTGCGCAGCCTGGCGCACCGTCTCATCGGTCAGACCATTCTTGCCGATCCACAGCATCGGCTCCAATGTGTTCGCCAACGTGCGCAGCTGCTTAATCTGCCTCTTGTTGAGTTTGCGCTGCTTCGAAACCATTCTTTTACCCCTACATTCCATACAAACCGATACACGATCAAGCTCCCGCAAACGACGCACCGCCGTTTGCGCACACAACCAGCCGCATTGCGTATACAAGCGGACTGCACTACGCACCATCATACAGACACCTCTGGGAATATAAGCTCCATGGCGAATGTCTTAGATGACTTGGCCGGGACGTCATCGCATTGAGCCACATTTGCAGACAAGTCTCGAATGAGTCAATCCTTCGAGAACAAGGTTCGTTGTCCGCATGCAACATTGTTATTGCCAAGACATATTTCCCAGAGCCTGGGTACGAGTTGACTCTGGAGCGCGTACCTGAAACATCCGCATCCAGAGGTTCGATGACACTACCCTGTGTCAACCGTCTTCGCCCACCCTGACGGGCAACTGGTCGGATACATTTCAGCGCAACAGTCAAAACGCTACTACCCATATATCAAACGCCGCACGCATGCTCCTGCTGCATAACAGCCACCAGTCAGGGTGGCAAAAACCCGAACTCCAGCTCCAGATACTGCCGCCGAGATTCTAGCCGCGGCTAATGAACACCTGAAGCATGATAATTATCAAAGGTGGCGGCATTTACTGCTTGACTTTCATACGCATTATGCGTATTGCTTAGGTATGAGGTTCAAGGAACTCGAGAAACGGCTGATGGCAGACGGATGGCAACTGTACGCGTAAGCGGGCAGCCACTGCCAATACACGCACCCCAGCAAGCCCGGCAAGGTGACCGTGCCCAAACACAACGGCGACCTCGCCCCTTCACCGTCAAGTCCATCTGGAAACAAGCCGGCACCAACGAAAGGAAAATCAAATGAAACTCGTCTACCCCATCATCCTATACCCCTCCGGCACTCCGGATGGTTGCACTGTTACCGCCCCAGATATGCCAGGACTGGTTACCGAAGGCAATAATCTGGCCGAAGTGCTCACCATGGCACAAGACGCGGCCAGCGGCTGGGTCCTCACCGAACTCGAGGCAGGACGCCCTGCACCCAAAGCCACCGATGTACACAATGTTATGCCAGAAGAAAGCGATGGCATCGTCACTCTGATCACCCTCGACATGGACGACTACGCTGCTAGGTATGGCAGCAAAGCCGTGCGCAAGAACGTCACCATCCCCGCATGGCTCGACACCTATGCAGAGCAACACCATATCAACTACTCGCAGGTGTTGCGCGACGGTCTCGAGACCAACTACCGGCGCGAACTACAAAACGCATAGGAACATCACATGAAAATCGGTATGCGCAAGCCGAGTGTCAAACGCTCTATCCGTGCCAGAACCACGGGCAGGCTCAAACAGCAAGTCAAAAAAGCTGTCATACCCGGGTACGGGAAGAAAGGCATGGGCTGGATCAAAGACCCCAAGAAAGCCGCTTACAACAAGGTCTACCGCAAAAACCACCTTCAGCCTCGGCGACCTGCTCAAACTGTTCAAGTAACACCTTAGACCCCATTAAACCGGGGGTCTTCCCATATCCGCAAACTCTATCAGCCAAAAGTCCGGGCTATAGGAATTAAACGTGGTGTTTAAGTTGCTTGTCCGCCCTTGTAGGAGTAAGTGTTTCGTGGTGTGTTTAGTGCCTGTCGCCATTAATCGCGGGTGTGCGGTGTTGCATGGCGAGTATGAGAACCACGTCGAGGAGGGCCCGTTTGTGCCCGGTATGCCATGGGCCGATGAAGAAGAACGGAAGAGCCGCTTCGGGTGCGCAGCGTTGGAAATGCGTGGCCTGCTCGTTCTGTCGCTCGGGTGACGTGGGATCCTGGGGAGTCTATCGATTCCCCGGGTCCGGCTCCAAGCTGAAAGGCCTGGCCGGAGATTGGACCTTAAATGCAAGGGCCAAGGAATTTGACCCGCTCAGCGTTTCGTGTGCTGTCCATTATGGCCGCGTCTGTGATATGCCATAGGCTTTGATGTGGTGTGCCGGGAAGACTGGTCGGCCGCTGCCGTTGAATCGGTGGTGTCGTGTGTCTTTCCAGAGGAGCCGAATATGCCGCAGCAGTCCAGCGTACACCGTAGCAACACGCAAAACGTCCGTCCTGTTATGCATGTCCTTCAGTTTTTGAACCGGGGCATGGTCGGCGGTCTGCTGGCCTTGCTTGGCGCAGTGGCGGGGCTGTTGCTAGCGAATTCGCCGATGAGCCAGGTCTTCTTTGATTTTTCCAATTGCCGTATCGGGCCTGCCGTAATGGGACTGCAACTGTCGGTGGGCCAGTGGGTGAGCGACGGTCTGTTGACGGTGTTCTTCTTCGCGACCGGTCTTGAGCTCATCACGGAGGTTCGTCTGGGCAGTCTGCGCAACCCTCGTACTGCTGCAGTGCCCGTTCTCGCCGCGTGCGGGGGCATGGTGGTGCCCGCACTCATCTACGCTGCCGTGCTCGTGCTGGGCGGTGACACCGGCGATCTGCGTGGCTGGGCCATACCCGTGTCCACGGATATCGCCTTCGCGCAATGCGTGTTCGCCCTCGCGGGCAAAGGGCTTCACCGGTTCCTGCGCGTTTTCCTGCTCACCCTTGCCACGGTCGATGACCTGCTGGGCATCCTTGTCATCGCTTTGTTCTACGCCGGAGACATCAAGCCGGTCATGCTGCTGGCGGCGCTGCTGCTCACGGCCGTCTTCGCGTGGCTCGCCCGCTGGCGCAGGCCGCAATGGTGGCTGATGATAGTGGTCGCTCTGGCCGCGTGGGTGTTTATGCTGCACTCGGGCGTGGAGGCCACCATCATCGGCGTGCTGCTCGGCGTGTCGGTGCCGACCCGGAAGGTCGGCGACGACCCGTTACCGCGTTCGGTGTACGTGCAGGAACGGGTGCAGCCGTTGACCAATGCCGTGGTACTGCCAGTATTCGCGCTGTTCGCCGCCGCGATTCCGCTGGCAGGCACGGGAGTGAATTCCAGCCCGTTCTCTCAGACACTGTTGTGGGCTGTCGTGGCCGGCCTGTTCATCGGCAAGCCGTTGGGAGTCATGGCTGCGACGGCTGCGGCCACGCGTTGGACCGGCCTGGGGCTGCCGGACGGGTTGAGGCTACGTAACCTGGTGCCGGTCAGTATGCTCTGCGGCATCGGCTTCACCGTGTCGCTGCTTATCTCCGGGCTGTCACTGACCGGCCCCGCCTATGATATCGGGCGCCTGGGCGTGCTCATCGGTTCCGTCGCCTCCGCATGCGCGGGTGCCTGCACGATGCACATCCCTTACTTCAGAGCAACGGAAAAGAAGAACAACTCGTAATCTATCACTGACTTTTACGCTGACTTCACATATCTCTGCGTAAAACAAAACCGTTGAAATCATTGAGATTTCAACGGTTCTGGTGACCCCGGCCGGATTCGAACCGGCGACCTACAGATTAGAAGTCAGTTGCTCTATCCAACTGAGCTACGGGGCCGAGCATCTCTACGAGACGCGCCTTCACGAGTATAGCAGCCGCTCCACCTGACTTCACGCAACGACACTCTCAGGCGTACCGGTACGCAACAACCTTGCCAACAGAACAATATCCATAACCCGTCTGGCGCGCAGACTCCAGCCGGGTTTTACTAACAATACTGCCGCTCGTGGCGGTTCACTTGCATCAAACGATGCGGCACATCAGGGTCGCTGGCTTCGATGTCCTGCAACGACCCATCTTCAACCAGTGTCTTGGTGAACTCGCGCTCATACTCTTCCACGCTCAGCCTTCTACGACGCTCCAGCATGCGCTGATGCCCTTGCGCATCGAGTCTCTCGCGGAAGCCATCCTGCAGCGTACCGAAGAACAGTTCAGCCTCGGATCCTGAACCATAACTGAACAAGCCGATGCGGTCGCCCGCTTCCAAACTGCCATCCTGTTCCAGCAACGAGATCAGGCCAAGATAGAGCGAACCAGTATAGATGTTACCCACCTGCTGGCCGTAGACAATGCTGTGCTCGAACCGCGCGGTCAGGCGGCCGTATGTAGCAGCATCCACTTTGCCTTCAAGCGTACGCAACCCCTTGCGTCCCATCTTCGAGAAGGGAATGTGGAACAGCTGCGCTGCCAGCCCGGCACCCTGCGTCAACCCCTCATTGGCGGCGCGATGCCACAGCGAAGTGAACATGCCCAAATAGACTTCTTCGGAATACTTGCCCTTGGCGAAGGCTACCGATGAGTAGTTTGGCCGCCAGAAATCGAAGGTGCTGCGGCTCATGGCCACTGATTTCGGCTCAATCGCCAGTATTCGCGGGTCGGCACTCACCACCATGGCCACGGCTCCGGCACCCTGCGTCACTTCCCCGGGCGTATTCAACCCGTAACGGGCAATGTCGGAGGCGATGACCAGCGCTTTGCGGTGCGGATGCGCCCGCACGAAATCCAGCGCGGTCTGCAAACCTGCGGTACCCCCAAAGCAAGCCTCTTTAATCTCCATGACGCGCATGGCTTCAGGCAAGGCGAGCATGCTGTGCACAAACAATGCTGACGCCTTGGACTGATCGACACCTGATTCGGTGCCGACTATCAGCAGTCCCAAACTCGCTTTTGTTTCCTCATCGAGCAACGGTTGCGCAGCGTTGGCACCCATGGAAGCGATATCTTGATCCAGCGGAGCCACAGCCATCTGCCGTTGACCGATACCGATCAGATACTTATCCGGATCCACTCCCCTGGCCTGCGCCAAATCGGTAAGATCCAAGTATTGATTGGGCGTGTAGAAGTTCATACTGTCGATGCCTACGGTCGTCATATGTCTCACGTTCCTTTCGTACAGTCTATACAGTGGCGAAGTGTTGTCTATCGTGCAGCCCGCACGTTAGCCAGTAAGGTGCGGGCTCGGTCCAGTCCGGCAACGGAAGGCTGAGCTCTCAATTCCGCGGCTACCTGTTCGATCTCGTGCTCCTGAGCGCCTGCCATAATCGCCAAGCTGCGGAATTGCAGATTCATGTGGCCGCTTTGAATACCTTGCGTGACCAGTGCGCGCATTGCTGCCAAATTGGAGGCCAGTCCCAGACTTGCCATGATGCCCATCAGTCTTTCAGCATCAGGCGACCCCAGCAAACGCATGGCGAGCTTGGCCATCGGCAATGTGGAAATAGCTCCTCCCACCGCACCTATGGGCAATGGAATCTCGATACTGCCAACCAGGCAGTCCTCTTCGAGACTCCACGACGCCCAAGTGCGTTTGCTGTCGGTCAGTGACGAATAGGCAGCTGCGGCAATATTGCGCGTGTCGTTGCCCGTGGCCAGTACCAATGCATTGATGCCGTTCATGATGCCTTTGTTGTTGGTGGCGGCTCGTGCCGGTGAACACTGGGCGAAACGATAGGCTGAGACGATGCGCCGTGCCACGGTCTGCCCGCCCATGCTTGCCGTAGCCAACGCACTGAAAGGAAACTTGGCTTGTGCCCGTGCCGTCTGCCCCGGTGCCTCGTTGGAGAGAATGGCCATAAGCAAATCCATTTCAGGCAGTTCATCTGCCAAATAGTGGGCCACTGCCTCGCTGACAGTGTTCACCACGTTGGCTCCCATGGCCTGCGCAGGATTGATAGTGAGACGAAATTCGGTGTATTCCTCACCATCACTGCTATAGGTCAGCGCTCTCGCATCGCTCAGACCTCCACCATGCGTTTGGAGGCTGGGGTGCGCCTGATGTGCCACTGTACGAATATGCTCCATATGCTGCTCAAGGAAACTTTGTGCGGCATCCATATGACCGCTGAACACAATCTGCCCTACCACGCCGTTGCGAACAGAAGAAGTAACGAAGCCTCCAGTCGATCGGCACCGCTTGGCTGCATTACTGGCTGCGGCAATCACGGACGGTTCCTCCACGGCCATGGGTACCAGTACCGGCTGTCCGTCAACGACAAAATTCTCTGCCACGCCGAACGGGACCGGAAAGACGCCAATCTGATTTTCCACCATGTTCGTGGCAATATCGGCGGGAAGCGCCGCGCAAGGCTCCAGGAGGTGCACATCCTCTTTGCTCAGTACGCCGTCGTTCGCCAGCTGTGCCACACGTTCAGACGTGGTAAGTTCATAGAATTTACGACCGCTCATCATGTCTCCTCACATCATGCACTATGCCGTTCATGAATACGTGCCATCTCACAGCCCTACCGCGCATACCGATTTTCAAACGCTATATTCGCTCAACTTCAAGCGCAATGCCCTGACCACCGCCCACGCACAACGAAGCGATGCCGCGGCGCAGGTCAAGCCGTTGCAACGTATGTACCAACGTGGTCAGTATGCGTGCGCCAGATGCCCCGAGCGGGTGCCCCAGCGCAAGCGCACCACCGCACACGTTGTACTTCTCGTCGGCGATCCCCAGTTCGCGCTGCACCACCAACGCCTGCGCTGCGAATGCTTCGTTGACTTCAAACAGGTCGATGTCGTCCACATTCTGCCCGTTGCGTTCCAGGAGCCTGCGCACTGCCGGCACCGGCGCATACCCCATGATTTCGGGGTTGCACCCGGCTTCGGCATATCCGCTGATGCGGGCGAGCGGACGCCAACCCATGCTCTGTGCGGTTTCAAGAGAGCAAAGCACCATCAGGCTTGCTCCATCGCTGATTGGTGAGGCGTTGCCCGCTGTCACCACGCCGTTCTCGCAATATACCGGACGTAGACCGGCCAAAGTCTGCGCGGATGTTTCGGGACGTATCGACTCATCACTGCTTACCTCAGCACCCTCCCCCGTGGATGATGCTACATGCACGGCAATGATCTCGTCGTCGAACCACCCCTGCTCTTGTGCACGCGCTGCGCGTTGCTGCGAGCGCGCCGCGTATTCATCCTGTTCCGTACGGCTCAGGTTGAATCGCTGACTCAGGTTTTCGGCAGTCTGACCGACTGGATAGCCGTGGAACGCGTCGTTCAGCCCGTCATCGAATAGACTGTCTCCCCAAGCTGAGGTGTCGAAGCTCTTTTTTCCGGTGCGTCTGGCCAACGCGGGAGCACACGACATGCTCTCAACCCCGCCTGCAACCACCACGCGCGCGTCACCCATCATCAAGGCCGACTGTGCCAGGCGAATGGCTTTCAGCCCTGAACCACACACCTGGTTCACCGTCATGGCGGTGGAGCTTTCTCTCATGCCTGAGTTCAGAGCGACTTGGCGGGACACATTCTGCCCCAACCCGGCTGCGAGCACGTTGCCGAGAATCATCTGGTCAACTGTTTCGGGGTCGATGCCGGAGCGTTCAAACATGGAGGTGCACAACGCCGTACCCATCTCGGCAGCACTCGTCGAGCCGAAAGCTCCACGGAACTTGCCTATAGCGGTACGGCTTGCCGCAATAATCACCGTGTCTGTGGGACGCAAACTCTCCATACCCGTTCTTTCAAACTCGTCATTCCTACGCCGCATTAAACACGGCCCTGTTGGGTTACCATATGCCACTATAGAGCGACATGCTTCGCGACGGGCACACACGCGCAAACCTTTTACAAGATTCACACAATCTCCACATGCGTACAGCCGATTCTTCTTCTGACGCTCTAAGCATTCAAGTAGCATGTCATTATGACCGCTCATGCCTCGCAACACAAAGATTTCGACCATCAGATCTCAACATGGCAAGATCTGACGTTCGCCTATGCGCGGCCGGCGTTCGAAAAAGCCGGCGTACCGTGGAACGACGAGACGCTAAGCGAGCTGCACTTGCGCTTGGAGGATGGACAATACTCCAACGTCGCTTTGCTCCTGGCAGACCAGTGCCCATTCCACGTTAAATGTACGACGTTCGCGGGAGACTTCAGGACCACCGTGGCCGCACGGGATGACCTTTCAGGCTCGCTACTCAAGCAAATCGATGACGCCATGGCATGTTTGGAACATCATGATTCCGACCACGCGTGGCCGAAGGAGGCGCTTCACGAATCGCTGATCAATGCGCTGCTGCACCGCAACTACATGCTCAGCGGCCCCACCCTCATCAGCATGTTCGACTCGCGTATAGAAATCGTCTCGTTGGGCGGACTGACGGGTGGACTGGAAGTCAACGATCTGCTCAACGGGGTAAGTCAATCGCGCAACCCGTGGCTCGCCGACCTTTTCGCACGGCTCAACTTGAGCGAGAACTGCGGCACCGGCGTGCAGCGAGTACTCGAATCCTATGCGCATTCCATGGCGAGCCCGCAATTGCGAGTCGGCCCGACCTCCCTTGCCATGGTGCTGCCCAAACCGGTACTTGACAGTGAAGCCTGGCCTAGTCCCACGGTGCGCTCGTCATCTAGCAGTGCAGAACTCGACCAGACCGGAACGGGTGATGGAGCTGAGCCGGGGCACGCCAAACGCTACCGTTTCCCTACCGCCAAGCCCTATACCACCGACGATCCTGCAGCAGCGCTGGCCGGTATGCGCGTCATCGGAGTGGCTCCACTGAGCACGTTGGTATTGGCCTCTCAACACGGCGATGCAGCATCAGAAAAGCAACAGGGGGAACACGGCGCACACCCGCAACCCGCAGGCAGCGAGTTCGGTTTGGAAGTCGAAAAGCTTTCACAACACAATCTCGAGGAGGTTACCCTGCATCTCTTCGCCCAACGCGGTGTGCAACTGACGCGCGCCGAAGTGGAGCGCAAGCTCGGCTCCCCCAGTGGTCCGATTGCGCAAGCCTTACACGCGTTGACCCAACAGGGCAAGCTGGAGAAGGTTCACGAAGAGCAAGAAGCCGTTTACCGGTTGAGCCGCGCATAAAACGCACTGTACCGAAGCGCGCTGCATCAGATCGAACGCCTACTCGATAAGGAACGCCAAGCCGAGCAGCACTGCTAGGAAGAGCACATTGACTGCGGTATATACCGCCAGATAACGCCCCTTGCGGTCAGGATATTTGCGTGTGAGCTGTTGATAGGAAATAAGGGAAGCCATGGACGCAATAAGCGTGCCCAGACCGCCCAGATTGGTACCGATGATCAACGGCCTCCACTGACTGCAGAAACCGGACAGCAGAATCGAAGTCGGCACATTGCTCATAATCTGACTGGCACCCACCGACACCAACAATGGCTGCTTGTTGACCAGCGCAGCCACCAGAGCAGCAAACGCAGGCACCCGGCGCATGTTACCGATGAAAATGAAGAACATGATAAACGTTAACGGCAGGCCCCAGTCCACTTTCAAAATCGCCCTACGGTCGCATACCAAGAACACCGCAAACACCACCACGCACATCACCCACAGCGGCACCCAGCCGCCGACAGCCAGAATGCACAGCACAAACAATGCCATATACACCCAGGCACGCCAGCCTCCAGAGCCCCCTTCGCTCAGCAACGGGTCGAAGCTGTGCCCTATGCGACGGCGCCGAAACGCCAGGACTATGGCGAGCATGAGCATGACCAGAGAAAGCAGCGAATACGGTCCCATCACCATGAGGAACTGACCGGTAGGCATGCCTGAAACCGCTTTGAGATATAAGTTGTGCGCGTTTCCGATGGGCGTGAGCATGCTGCCGGTGTTGGCACCCAAGGTCATAAGCGTGACCACCAGCACCGACGCCCGCTCCATGCCGGCCATCGCCAGCACCGACAGGGCGAAAGGAACGAAAGTGACCAACGCGACGTCATTGGTGACGAACATGGCCGAGAAGAAGGTAAGCGCCACCAACGTGATGACCAGGCCGGCTTCGCTGCCTACGCGCCGCAGCAGCGACGTACCGATGCGCTGGAAAGTACCGATGCGCTGAAAACCGCACACCACCAGCATGAGGCATACCAGCTGGGAGATGGTGTTGACATGCACATATTCGAGATATTGGCGATCTGGATGGACGATGCAACAGGAAATGAGGGCGAGCACTGCGGCCACCACCGCAATGGTGTTGTTCTTAACCAGCCTGACTAACACACTGCTCATATCTTCCCCCACACCCAGGCCCAAGCGTGCCCCTGCACGCCCAGACCGGCGGCAATCCATACCGGATATCCGCCACATTCACCATCATTGTAGGACGACGCATGGCTTTTGCTACGCGGTCGTGTTGCCGTACACTTGCGCCTGCATGTCCTTACGCTCCGTTTCCAGCGACGTGATGCGTCCAAGCAACTCCAGTTTCTCCTCGCCGTCACCCAGCTGAGCCATCCGCCGTTTTGCTGCAGCAATACGGCGCATATATCCCAAATCAAGCAGCCGCGCCATCAACTCCTCGGCATACCTTCGCTCCTCCATGCTCGGATGGCGCAGCCGCTGACGTTCTGGATCCACACCCTCTCCGGCATGCCCTGACTGCTCTGTGGCGCGCAATCCCGAACTTTCCGATTCAGGCAGCGGCAACGGCAGCACCGCCAGTTCCGTGACCACCTGGGACAGCACAGGGCCGGCAGCCTTGTTCAGATTGTGCATCCACAGCCCTTGCGGCATGTCTGCTTGCGGCAATCCTCCTGCAGCGGTGACTGCTTGGAACAGGGAGCGGAACACGTCAGTCATAAAATTGTCGTCGTTCAGCTTGGCAAAACCGTCCGGCGGCACAGCAAGCGGCATTTGAATGAGCATGGCCATAAACTGCTGCTCGCTGATAAACACCGAATCGTCCACATGGTAATAGGTCTGATTGTCGGCGTTGCGCCGTTCGAGCGCCTTGCGTGCGGCAGGGTTCGAATACGGGTCTGCGTTCCGGTTTTCAAACGGGACGGCGTTGCGCCGTTTAGTGGCATATGCGTCGTCATCCTTGACATGCAGCTCGCGACGTGCACGGTTGACTTCTCGGCGCATGACCTCCAACTCCACTCCAATGCGGCGGGTGGCCTTGCGCGTGTACATATCGAGCATCGAACGGTCACGTATCTGTGCAATGAGCGGAGCCACCGCCTTCACCGCCCCCAACTGACCGGTGGTGAACGAGGTGTCGAAACGGTCGATGACGTTGTTCACCACGAAATCGTAGAGTGGCGACGCCCCGCTGATCAGCGCGCGCACTGCCTCGTTGCCCCGCTCGATGCGCAGATCGCACGGGTCAAGGTTGTCGTCGGCCACAGCGACGAATGTCTGCGATAGGAACGCGGCATCCAGACCGAACGCATGGATGGCCGCCTTCTGCCCTGCTGCATCGCCGTCGAAGGTGAAGACGATGCGCGAGCTGAGCGACTGCCCGTCTACATGCAAGGGTCCTACCAGCTGCACAGCGCCCAGTGAATCATCTGCGACCAGACGGCGCACGATCTTGGCATGCTCCTGACCGAACGCGGTGCCACACGTAGCCACCGCCGTGTCGATGCCGGCAAGATGGCATGCCATCACATCCGTGTACCCCTCCACGATGACGACCTGGCGTTTTTTGACGATGCTCGACTTGGCTATGTCAATGCCGTACAGCGCCTGTGTTTTTCGATACAGCTGCGTGTCCGGCGTGTTGATGTATTTGGAACTGACATTGTCGTCGTCATACAGTTTGCGCGCACCGAACCCAAGTGTGCGGCCTGTGGAATCGCGAATCGGCCAAGTGGCACGACCACGGAAATAATCGTAGACTCCGCGCTGGCCTTGCCTCGCCAAACCGGCGTCGAGCATCTCCTGTTGCGTGAACCCTTTGCCGGCAAGGTGACGCACCAAGTTGTCCCATCCTTGCGGCGCATACCCGCAACCGAATCGCTCGCAGTCGGCCTGACTGAAGTTACGCCCGCCCAGCAGCCTGCGTGCCGGCAGCGCCTCCTTGGAAAGAATCTGAGAGGTGAAGAACGCTTGCGCGGCCTCGTTGGCCTCCAGCAGCCGGGCGCGTTTGGAACCGGTGTGTTCAGGGCCTCCGGTGCCGGCCACATAGTGCAGTTCAATATGATATTTATCGGCAAGCAGCTCCACTGCCTCACGGAAGTCGATGTTTTCCTGCTGCTCCACGTAGGCGAATACGTCACCTCCCAAGCCGCAGCCGAAGCAATGCCACACGCCGAGCGTGGGACGGACGCTGAAACTGGGGCTCTTCTCATCATGGAAGGGGCATAGTCCCATGAACGTCCCCGTGCCTGAGGCTCGGAGCGTTACCGTGGACGAGACGATGTCGTAGAGGTCCGCCACAGAGCGCACCTTTTCCACGTCTTCCTTTTGAATCATGCCAGCCATAATTGTTCACCTTAGCGCCAGGTGTCGGCGCAGGTTCACGAGCAGAGAATGGAATGCATCGTCAACGCCGAACCGTCGGTCAGACTCGCCACCTGATCCACGGCCACGCGCAGCCTTTCTTCGTCGCTTCCGGACTCATTCCAATCTTCAAGGAACACGGTTTCGAGTGCATCCGAGGGGCGTGGCGAATCAGCCATGAGCACATCGATGAGATCTTCGACAATGCTGTGCTCCTCCTGATGCATCGGTTCCGCTTCTTTGGGTGCCATGACGAAGTAGACCGCGATGCCTTTGAGCGCCACGATCTCATATTCCGTGTGCTCCGGAATGACCACCGAAGCGCTGTAACGCGTGAGCGGCCCTTGTCCGTACCGTTCGCGCGTAGCTCGCTCCACCGAACTTGCGAACCGGCCGATCAACGAACTGGTGATGTTCTTGAGCTGCGCCAACGCTTGACGAGAACCGTTGAAATGCGATGGGAACATGTGCTGCGCGCGCAACCTGCTGTAGGCTTCGAGCAGCTTATCGGGATCCCATTGTGCACCGTACCAGTCGCGCGTTATGCCGATTACCGCGTCGATGATGCGCGCATCGGCGAGCGCCAGCGGGTTGAACGCGTTGGTGGCGATGGCATCCTCCACGTCGTGCACTGAATAGGCGATGTCATCGGCCAAGTCCATCACCTGGCATTCCATGGGTTTACTGTCCTGCGGAGCATCTCTCTTGAGCCATTGGAACACCGGCATGTCGTCGGGGTACACGCAGAACTTAAGGCTTCGCTCGCCTTTGGGGTGCAGCGGCGCCTCTTCGAGCGTCCATGGATATTTCACTGCGGCATCGAGCGAGGCACGGGTCAGATTCACCCCGGCCGAACGTCCGTCGGTGTGGAAGATTTTGGGCTCCAACCGGGTCAGAAGACGCAATGTCTGGGCGTTGCCCTCAAACCCTCCTATGGCACCGGCAATGTCGGCAAGGGCACGTTCACCGTTGTGTCCAAAGGGAGGATGACCTAAATCATGCGCCAAGCATGCGCAGTCCACCACATCGGGATCGCAGCCGAGCATCGCACCGATTTGCCTGCCGATCTGAGCCACCTCAAGCGTATGCGTCAGTCGGGTTCTGGCAAAATCGTCGGTTCCGGCCACAAGCACCTGGCTTTTGGCTCCCAGTCTGCGCAACGCCGAAGAGTGGATGAGACGAGCCCTATCGCGTTCGAAAGCCGTTCGGGATTGCGATTTGGGAGGTTCCTGTGCCCAGCGTTCCTCGTCGAAAGCGTTGTAGCCTTCGGAACGCAATGTTTCCACATGCTCTGTCATCTCAATCTCCTTGGCTTTCGTCCTCTGCTGCAAAACTCCGGCAACACTGTGACTTTGCACTCACAGCAACAGTTTTGATGGCATCAGGCTCATGTCTTGGGCGGTCAGCACCTTGGCGGAGTTGAGATACAGGCGCGGCACACGAGGAGTCAAGCAGGTAAATATCTCATAGCTGATGGTATCTGCGGCGCGCGCCCAGTCGTCGGCGGTAGGCTCTGCGAACCGCTCGCCTCGCCCTGGTCCGAACAGTTCCACCGTATCCCCCTCACGCACACCAAGGGCATTGGCATCGCCGTGCAGATCGAGAATGAACTGATCCATGCACACCCGTCCCGAAACGTGCAGTATTTCAGGCCCTTGCTTGGTCATCACGCGCACGGGCCCTCCGACCTTACGCTCGTGCCGAGCTCCGATTTCGTCAAATCCTGAGGCTGAACGGTGGATGCCGTCCGCGTACCCAAGGGGCACAATGGCCGTGCTGGTGCGCTCGTCGGTAACATAGGTACGCCCATAAGAAATACCATGTTCGGCTTCCACCTCTTTAACGGTGGAGAGTTGGGCCTGCAAGGTCATGGCTGGCGTGAGGCCATATTGTGCCGGTGTTCCCATGGCCGGATCCGCTTCATACCCATACAGTCCGATGCCCGGGCGAACCAGTTCAAAATGGGTTTCCGGGCGGGACAGCGTGGCTGCCGTATTGGCTATATGACGTATTCTCGGAGCGACACCCGCCTGTTCCATACGGCGAGTGAACCGGTGGAACGCTTCGATCTGAGCATCCGTGACATCTACAAATTCCGGGACATCGACAGCATCGGCCACCGCAAGATGACTCCACTGTCCCACAATGTCGAGTACGCCTTCCTTGGCAAGCGGCACCAAACTGTCCAGCGCGGTTTGGAAGCTCTGTTCGGTGAACCCGTTGCGCCCGAAACCCGTGTCGGTTTTGACATGGACACGAGCCGGTTTGCCCAGCTTGCGAGCAGCCTGCGCCACCGCGTCTATGCCGTCCAGGGAACCTACTGAAAGGTCGATGTCGCTGGCGATGAGTTCAGCCAATGGAGCCTCGCGGCCGTTGTACATCCAAGTCAGAATGTGGCACCGATCGGGGCCAATGCCCGCCATGCGCAGCATCAACGCTTCTCTCGGCTGTGCAGTGCCGAGCCATGTCGCACCTCCAGCGAGTGCGGCCAGAGCCGACGGTACCAACCCGTGCCCGTACCCATCGGCCTTCACCACACCCATCACTTCGGTGTCGCCGTGCGAACCTGCGACAGCTTGCACAAGCGTACTCATGTTGTCGCGCAATGCCACCATATCAACGATGGCCTGGCCGGGGTACTGCCGCCTTGCGGCCTCGTAATTCGCCTGCCCCTGCTGCGAGGAGAAAACCCACGGTTCCAGTGCACTCAATGTCATGGCCTCATTGTCGCGCGGGAGTATGACGTTTGTGTTTCCAGACAAGACCGAGGGCAGGTACCCACGTATGCGGCTTTACCGGTCGTGCCGCTGGTAGGCTATGCGCACATGGTCACCATCCGCCAACTGATCGACTTGGATGACACCGCACTGCGTGAACCCTTCGGTTTCGAAGACGTGTCGCATGGCGGCATTGTCGGGATGGGTGTCAACTCGCACGTTACCGCACCGTTCGACTGTCCAGTCAATGCATGCCCGGGCACTGTGGGGCACCAGCCCCGATGAGGCGAGACGATGCATGCACACATAGTCATCGTCGTCAAGCCATGCGCCGTCGATTTCAAGGTAGGTGGGCTCCACCCCCTCGCACAACGCGAACTGGGCAAGTAGACGTTCGGCACCGTGTTCACCTTCATCATCCACCAACAGCATGAGCCTACCCAGCTCGATGTCTTCTTTCACCATGGATTCCGGCGGGTGCGTGAGCCCCCACTGGTTCGGGTTGCCGTTATCGATCATGAGCTGGCGCGCCCTGGCGTACACAGCCTGAACAGCCGGCAGATCATCCTCACACGCCGTTCTGATTCTCATGCCCTCAACATGTAGCGTTTCCATGGTTGCTATACTCCTCGATACTTCACAGCAAAACGCCACCACCATACCACGCGCTCGCCCGTCCCCAAGAAAACACCATCGCCTGCGGCAGGGCATATACCGAACCGCAGGCGATGACACACGTGCGCCTGTTCACAGCAATGATGGAACTTTGCGCGTGGCTGCAGGTAACTCAGACCACCTTGCGCTCGAACGCGTCGGAACTGATGCCCTTGGCCAGAATATCCTTGCACCACTCCTTGGCGGTGAACAGGCTGTGGTCGCGGTAGTTGCCGCAACTCTTGATGTCGGTTGCCGGCACATCGTCCCACGTGGCTTCGTTGGCGATGAACTCCAGCGATTCCTTGAGTGCGCGCGCCACATCCTCGGTGCTGTGCTCGCCCCATGTGAGCAGGTGGAAGCCGGTGCGGCAGCCGAACGGCGAGCAGTCGATGTAGCCGGGAATACGCTCACGCAGCAGCACCGCGATGGTGTGCTCGATGGTGTGCAGACCGGCGGTGGGGATGGCGTTCTCGTTGGGCTGCACCAAACGCAGGTCGTAGTTGGAAATCACATCGCCGTTGGGGCCGGTCTCGGTGTCGATGAAGCGCACATAGGGTGCCTTCACCTTGGTATGGTCAAGTTCGAAGCTTTCCGGCTGTGGTGTGGTGTTGTCTTGCGTCATGGGTTCTCCTTAGAAGATGGTCGGTGCCTATGTGGAACATTCTACCCAAGCCACGCTAAGTCATGCCGACCGTCTCACACCGCACGTGTTGAGTGCGTCCTCCCAGTTCTCCGCATTGAGTTTGGTGATGATGTTGTGACGGTGTGTGAACACCGTACCGGTGGAGATGCCCAGACGAAGCGCCGTCTGTTGGGCGCTCAGGTTCGCAAACCCGCTGCTGACCACGGCGTGTTCCTGTTCCGTCAGATGGACGGTGCGCAACCGAATGTCCCGTAGGTCCACGATGTCGAGTCTGCGATTCATCTCCTGCAGATCCAAGGTCGCCGCAGCCTCCCATCCTGTTTCCGGGTCGGGCTGGTGCGTCGCCGACTGGTCAGGTTGCCCATGCAGACTGAATAATCTGGGACGTCTGGTCGGGAAATGCCTCGCTTGTTCAGCAGCATCAATGACACGCAGGCACGGTTTCACCGAACCCGCACGTCTCACAGTCTCGCCTCGGCATTCCAACGCCGAACGCAACCGTGGCGAATTTTTGATGATGCGTTTGAGCATGTCTTCCAGATTTTCCGAATCCCACAGCCATACCGCTCCATACTGACATGTTAACCCTGAACTTTTCAGCGCCATATCCCTGGTGATTGACTGGTGCGGCACGATACCGAGCACGGTGATGTCAGGACGTGCCAATCGCATTCGCAGAACGAACCGAAGCCATTCCTCAGGCATTCCGTTAACATCCACAATCACCACATCGGTAGCGTTGCCGCTGTGCAGACAGTGATATGCGGCAACGTGGCATTGGACCGCCTGCCAGCAGTGCAATTCGTGGGTCTTCGCCACAGCACCAGACATGACCGCATCGTGCAGTCTACGCAGTCGAAGCGCAGAACGCCCGACAAAGCCGACGTGAATTTCGGCTGCATGATACGAAGGTCGAGAAGGAATCATGCGGCCGATTGTAGGGGACAAAACCCGTCAAACCTAATGCTGTCCCAAAATCTCAAGTGGCATTTTCCGCAACGCATGTATAGATGGCTCGTGTGCTCACTGTCCAATAGACGCCACACCCAGCAAAGGTTTTATCCTTGCCGCATACCAACAACAACCAGACCGCTCGGCCTCGGCGACTCTTGGGGTAGAGTGGGTGTATGAGACATCACAACCGTGTCGGAGGATTTCATGGCTAAACACACTATCGAACCGTTCGCCCTCGAACACGCCACAGTGGTCACCCCCACCGCAGCGTCCGGAAGCGACAATGTCGTCACTTTAAACAACACCACTGTGCAGGTGGGAGCGACAGGCACCATTGAGGCAGTATCACCCAGCGATGACGCTCAGGTACCCACCGGCTACCACCGCATCGATGCGACCGGAAAAGTGGTCACCCCCGGACTGGTCAACGGGCACGTACACACGTTCGGCGACGGCAAGCCGCTTGGCTCCGACAACGCCACGCCGGAAGGCCAGGAGAAGCTCGTCAAAATCCTGCATACCCTGCCAGGCCGCGCATACGCCTATTCCACAAGCAAAAAGAACGTGATGACTCTGCTCAACTCAGGTGTCACCACCTTCCGCAGCGTGGGCGACATCGGTTATGAACTGGTCACGTTGCGCGACCAAATCAGCGAGGAACGTCTTGTAGGTCCGCGAATTCTGCCGTCCGGCCCGCTGCTCGCCATTCCGGGAGGCCACGGCGCACCTTTGATCGCCTTGGAAAGCAGCACGGTCGAAGAGGCACGGGATGCCGTGGAACGCAATCTGGATCACCATGTGGGTGCCATCAAAATCGCGGCAACCGGTGGCGTAACGGATTCACAGACGTTGGGCGAAGCCGGGGCTCCGCAGATGTCAGTGGAACAGATGAGTGTGATTTGCGAGCAGGCCCATGCTTCCAACCTGATCGTCGCGGCTCACGCGCAAAGCCAGGAAGGCGTCCGAAACGCTCTGCAAGCGGGAGTGGATACCATCGAACACGGGTGCGCGCTGAACGATGAACTCATCGATCTGTTCCTGCACAATCCCAAGTCATTGCGCGGCTATTCGGCATTGGAACCCACCCTTAGCGCAGGACTGCCAATGGAGTTCATCGAACAAAGCAAGCTGGGACTCACCGATGTACAGATGGAGAATTCCCACGACGTGGTTCAGGGCATGCTCGCCGGAGCCAGGAGCGCGCACGAGAACGGCATCCTGGTCGGTGTGGGCACCGACACCGCCATGCCGTATGTTCCACAGTACGCCACATGGTTGGAAATGCAGCTGTTCGTCCAATTCGCAGGATTCACCAACGCACAGGCATTCCGCGCAGGCACGCAGACCACTGCGGATATTCTCGGCGTAGGCGAGATGACCGGATCGCTCGAGGTCGGCAAATTCGCAGACTTGCTCGTGCTTGAGAGTAATCCGATACTTGATCTGCGCGCATTGGAGAATCCGCTGCTGGTCGTGGCTGCAGGACACCCTGTGTTCCGCCCCAGCGTTGAGCATCTCGATGATATCGACGCCACACTCAACGAAATCTACCATCTGTAGTCCTGCTGCATATCGCCGGTGAAGTGCCGACACGGAACGGCACGGCACTTCACCGGCTCAGCATAGCCGCCTTCTCACCACCGCGGCGACACCACGTGTGCCTCCCTGGCTGAGCGATTCCTCCAGCGCATGCAAGTCCGATGGCATCTGCGCGGCCGGCATTGATAATCACCGCGTCACGGCGCATCAGAGCCAAACGGTGCGCATCGACAGCATTCGCATGGTTCCATCAGTGTTGATTCGCTTCGCTTCGTCTCCCGGAACCCGTTCCACGGGATTGTCTGGCTTCTCCCATCTCGTCACGAGGTGCCGCAGAACCGGAAGATGTACCGGATCCGTGCAGTATGGCTCGTATCTTCTCCAGACGCTCCCCTACTTCATGCTCGTAGCCACGATTGTTGGGATGATAGTATTCTCTGCCATTGAGTTCATCAGGCATGTATTGCTGTGCCGCCACGGCACCCGGAACGTCGTGCGCATAGATGTAGCCGTCATGGTTGCCCCACTGCTCCATGAGTTTGGTGGGGGCGTTGCGCAGGTGCAATGGAACCTGGCCGACATGGCCTGCGTCCACATCTTTCAGCGCTTCGTTGATGGCATTGTAACTTGCGTTTGACTTCGGGGCGGTAGCTACGGCGATAACCGCTTCCCCCAAGATAATCCGGGCTTCCGGCATGCCCACCATGGCAACGGCCTGTGCGGCAGCCACAGTGACCTGAAGTATCTGCGGAGCCGCCATACCGACCTCTTCCGCTGCGGCGATCATAATGCGCCTGGCGATGAACCTGGGGTCCTCCCCTGCTCTGAGCATCACGGCAAGATAGTGCAGAGCAGCATCGGGATCCGAACCACGCATCGACTTGATGAAAGCGCTGGCCACATCGTAGTGATCATCACCGTCCTTGTCGTAACGCACTGTGGCCTCGTCCATCACCGTAGCAACCACATCGGTGGTGATGATGGGTTTGCGAGCGCCCTTGGCCCGCGCAACGTCTCCCGTCACCGCACCTGCTGCAGCTTCGAGTATGGTAAGTGTTTTACGGCCATCACCGCCGGCCATGCGCACGATTTCCTCAACGGCGTCCGGTTTGATCTTTACCTCGCCCTTCAGCCCGCGCGGGTCGGCCACAGCTCGTTCCACCATGGTCTCAAGTTGTTGCGGTTCCAACGACTCCAGCTTCACCACCACAGAACGACTGAGTAACGGCTTGTTGATGGAGAAGCTCGGGTTCTCCGTGGTCGCTCCGATGAAGGTGACGTCACGGTTCTCCACACTTGGCAGCAGTGCGTCCTGTTGGGATTTGGAGAATCGGTGCACCTCGTCGATGAACAGCACCGTCTCCTTGCCTCGCCCCACCAGTCGCTCGTGAGCGCGATCCAGGACCGCACGAACGTCCTTGACCCCTGATGTGACTGCGGACAGTTCTTCGAATTCACGACCGGACTGTTGAGCGACGATGTAAGCCAGTGTAGTTTTGCCTACTCCTGGAGGGCCGAAAAGAATAATGGAACTGGGCGCGGTCAGAGAGCCCTTTGAAGCGGGATTTGCCAGTCGTCGCAGCGGAGAGCCTTCCGTCAAGACCTGTTCCTGCCCGATCACCTCGTCCAAGGCGGAAGGGCGCATACGTACCGCGAGTGGACGGGTCACGTCACTCGGCGCATCGGCGGCACTGAAAAGATCCTCGGTCATATCTCCACCCTAGTCCATCGTTCGAACATACGTTCGAATATCGTGTTTCTTCCGTTCACTCCAGCAGTCACCCCTGCTGAGGCCCCACTCGATAGTCCAAGAAGACCACTTCTCCCCCCTCTTGTGTGGTGTCCAAATCCACCGTGGCAACAATGGCCCAGTCACGGTCCCCATCGGAATCGTCAATGATTTGCCTCACCTTCCACACATGCTCGCTGGTTTCCAAGGAATCGTCGAGCACGAACAGTTCGGCACTGCGCGCCTGCTGATCCACGCCCACATACTCGTGCGCATCATAGTAGTCATCGAGCGTATCCTCCCACTCGTTGACGCCATACCCCCAGTCCTTGTCGAGCGCACCGAGCTCTTCTGGCCGATCCAAGTCCATGAGCTGCACACGCCTGAACAACGCGTTGCGCACCAACACGGTGAGACCACGCCTGTCCTTCACCACTTGTTCGGCATGCGGCGCCACAGCCGAGAGCGCCTGAGCCTGGGCATCAACGGCCCCTTGCCTATCGGCGTTCTCCCACTCGTCCACCAGACTCGAATCGATGGAACGCACCAGAACACTGAGCCATGCGATGATGTCTTCCAATTCGTCGTTACGCTTCTCCACAGGCACCGTACGAGCCAAAGACCGGTAGGCATCCGAGAGGTAGCGCAACAGCGTACCCTCCGAACGGGCGATGTTGTATCGGGCGATATACCCGGTGAAATCGCTGGCGGTCTCCACCATGTCCCGCACCACCGATTTGGGGGCGATCCAGAAATCAGCCGCCCAAGGCACGTCCTTGCGGTATTGCTCGAACGCCTCTCCCAACAGATCTTCCAAAGGCTTGGGGTAGGTGACGTCCTGGAGCTTGTCCATGCGCTCTTCGTAGTCGAGCCCATCGGCCTTCATCTCGCTCATCGCCTGGTCGCGAGCCTGTCTCTGCTGTGCCTTGAGCACCTGCTTGGGATCGTCGAGCGTGGCTTCCACCATGGAGATCACATCGAGCGTATAGGTGGGCGAATCCGGATCAAGCAGCTCAAGCGCGGCCAGCAGGAACGGCGAAAGCGGCTGGTCGAGCGCAAAATTGTCCGGAACATCGACGGAGAGGAAATAGTCGGTTCCCCCTCGCCCATTAGGCTCGGTCTCGATGACGTTGGTGTCTATCATGGTGTCAAAAATCTCACCGGCACGCTCGTGCAGATATTCCTTCTGCTCTGGTTTCTGCGCCGAATCATCAATGAGCTGATCCACTCTGGCACGGGCGTCGCCTCCTTGAGCCACCTCGTTGAGCACCATGGAATGCGTGATGCTCATATGCGGATTAAGCGTTTCCGGAGCCGCTTCTATGAGCTTTTCGAAGGTGCCTTTATTCCAAGAAACGAAGCCTTCCTGAGGTTTTTTGCGCTTGATTTTCTTGAGTTTCTTAGGATCATCTCCGGCTTTGGCAATGGCTCTGGCGTTCTCGACTTCGAATTCAGGAGCTTCTGCCACTACCAGACCCTCAGTGTCGAAGCCCATACGGCCGGCACGACCGGCAATCTGATGGAATTCCCTGGCCCGCAACCGCCGCATCTTTGTGCCGTCGAATTTGGTCAGCCCGGTAAGCACCACGGAATGAATGGGAACATTGATGCCCACACCGAGCGTGTCGGTGCCGCAAATGACCGGCAGCAAGCCCTGCTGCGCCAACTGTTCAACCAGGCGCCGGTAACGCGGCAGCATGCCGGCATGATGAATGCCGATGCCGTTGCGCAGCAGCCTCTGCAAAATCTTGCCGAAAGCCGTGGTGAATCGAGTTCCTTTCATCGCTTCGGCGACCGCCTGCCGCTGCTCTTTGCTCGACACACCCGTGCTTGCCAACGCCTGAGCCGTCTCAAGGGCCGCATCCTGCGAAAAATGCACCACATACACCGGCGTGTCCTGCGATTGCACCAACAGCTCAACGGTTCCTGCCAGCTGTTTGTCGGTGTACCGGTAGCTCAACGGCACCGGGCGCGGAGCGTCATCAATGACATCAACGTCGTGCCCGGTCATCTCTTCGAGCCTGTCGGCGATGGAATCCACATTGCCCAAGGTGGCGCTCATGAGCAGGAATTGCGTGTGCGGCAACGTGAGCAGCGGCACTTGCCAGGCCCAGCCGCGATCGGCATCGCCGTAGTAATGGAACTCATCCATGGCCACGCAGCCGATATCAGCCCGCTCCCCCTCACGCAAGGCCTGGTTGGCCAGAATCTCTGCGGTGCAGCAGATGATGGGAGCATCTGGGTTGATGCTGGTGTCGCCGGTAATCATACCCACGTTATCTCGCCCGAATGCTGCTATAAGGTCGAAGAATTTTTCCGACACCAACGCTTTGATGGGTGCGGTGTAATAGGAGCGACGACCGGTGCATAGCGCAGCGAAATGCATGCCAAGCGCCACCAGTGATTTGCCCGAACCGGTAGGGGTGCTGAGAATGACATGGTCCTGCGCCAAAAGGTCGAGCACCGCCTCTTCTTGGTGCGGCCAAGGGGTGATGCGTTTTTCGTCGCGCACCCATCCGAAGAACCGGTCGTAAATCTCGTCGGGCTCAAGTTCCGCCGTTTCGTCGCGCCATGTGGGGGCAAGGTGTCCAAGTTCCTGTGTCATACTTCAATCCTAGTGTCTGGTTGCGATGCAGACCAACCGGGCCACACGTCGATATCGGCTCTGCGGGCAACGCCATGCACAGCTGCGGACGGTAACAACACTTTTCTCCGCACTGACCAGATATGCAAAACCCGTTCCAGTACACGCAGGAAAGCTCCGCATGTACAAGAACGGGTTACCCGAGTAGGCGCGCCTACTAGTCAGGAACAAACGTTACCGTTTGTCCTTATCGTTCTGGGAGCGCGACTCAGGCGCTTCCGTCTTCGGCCTGATGAAGTCAGGCAGCTCGAATGAATGCGGCTCGATTTCCGAATCCGGCTGGGTGGCGTCGTAACCCTGACGGTAGCGGTCACGCCGCCAGCCACGTGCAGAAGCGTTCGAACCGCTATGGTGCACGTGATGTTGCATCGGCGCCCCGCCGTATCGATCCTCACCAGCTTCTTTTGCCACGGCAATCTGGTTGACGTTCGAGGGATCCATGATGGCGATAGGTGCCACAGGTTCCGGTTCGGTCGGCGCGGCTGTGTGCACCTGCATACGCGACGGCAGCCACTCGGCAAGCTTGGAAAGCAGCCAGCAGACCACGAAGTAAATGACCGCAGCCACCACGAGCGTCTGGAGGATGTTGAAGTACATGGATCCCAAACGACGGGATTCCTGCAGCAGATCGGTATACATGATGATCGAGCCCAATGCGGTGTCCTTGAGTACCACCACAAGCTGGGTGACAGCTGCCGGCAGCATGGCATAGACCGCCTGTGGCACTTCGATGGTCAT
This sequence comes from Bifidobacterium sp. ESL1130, assembly GCF_058507935.1. Classification (NCBI taxonomy): domain Bacteria; kingdom Bacillati; phylum Actinomycetota; class Actinomycetes; order Bifidobacteriales; family Bifidobacteriaceae; genus Bifidobacterium; species Bifidobacterium sp. ESL1130. The sequence continues at coordinate 1,464,153 of NZ_CP196379.1, forward strand.
CAAGGACTGCGTGCGCGTGAGACCAAGTGCCAAGGATGCCTCATGCTGACCTCCGGGAAGATTGCCCACACCGGAGCGAATCAGCTCGGCAACCACGGACCCGTTGTAGAGAATCAACGCGAGCGTGACCGCCCAGTAGGAGGCGCTTTGCATGCCGGTGGCCGCGAAGAACCGCCAGAAGAAGATCATGAGCAGCAGCACCGGTACGGCGCGGCAGAACTCGACGATGACGGCGGATACCGCTTTGAGAATCGGATTGGGCAGCAATCTTCCGATGCCGAACACGAAGCCGAACAGCACCGATCCAACGACCGCCACTACGGATGCCTTGAGTGTCATCCATAGACCAGGCAGATAAAAATCAGTCCATGCCTCACTGTCCAAAGCCGGCTTCCAGAGCTGCCAATCCAGCTGATTTTCGCCACCTTCGGGGTTGTGCAGCTTCATCAGCACCCACACCGCCACCGCGAGGATGGCGATGCCACCGATGATGTTGAGGATGAGAATATTGCGTTTGCCCTTGGGCCCCGGCTCGTCGAACAGCAGAGAGCTTTGCTTACTTGCTTCACTCATGGCTTTACCTCCTGACCGCGAGCTTGTTGGACAACACCGTGGTGATGATGCCGATGGGAATGATGAGGATGACATATCCCAATGCGAAGATGAGGAATATCTGTACGATGGAATTGGCGTGGGATTCGATCATGGTGCTCATCAACGATGAGGTCTCCGATGCCACGGATGCGGCGGCGGCCACGGTCGAATTCTTGAGCAACGCGATAAACGTGTTACCCAAGGGTGCCACCGATCCACGGAAGGCCTGAGGCAGAATAATCTGCGTCGCCGATTGCATGAAGCTCAACCCCAAAGCACGCCCGGCCTCTGCTTGCCCCAATGGCACAGTGTTGATGCCCGAGCGCAGGGACTCGCAAACAAATGCCGCGGTGTACAGCGACAGACCTGTGACAGCCAACCAGAAGAAGTTCACTGAGAACTTGTCGGAGAACGTGAGCTTGAGCTGCCCGAAGGCGCCAAGCACCATGAAGACCATGATGATGGTGAGCGGCATATTTTTGAACAACTCAACGTATGCGCCAGACAAGGTGCGCAGCGACGAGATCGGGCTGATACGCATCATGAGCAGCACCACACCTAGAATCAACGAGAACAGCGCGGACCAGAGCGTCAGTTCAATGTTGACTAGGAACGCACCGGGAACATTGTATTGACTCAGCAATTGTACAAAATCACTCATTTCGAAGCCCCCGTTTCTCCCTTGTTCGACAGTGGCGGGTTATACTTGTCATTCGGCGTGTACTTCACCCCGCGGGTGTTGTCCTTGATGGCACGCTTCCACGAACCGTCCTGAACCATATGGTTTACAGCCGTATCGATCTTGTCAATCAGCTTGTCGTTGCCTTTTTTCACACCGATGCCGTAATACTCCTGCGTGAAGGGCTTGCCGATCAATCGCAATTTACCCCTTGCGTTGGCGGCAAGACCGGCAAGAATGATGTCGTCAGTGGTCACTGCATCCACGATGCCCGAGAACAAGGCCGTGGCGCACTCCGCATATCCAGGCTGCTCCATGAGCTGCACCTTTGAGGAATATTTCTTCTTGATGACCTGCGCGGATGTGGAGCCGGTCACCGAGCACAGGCGTTTGCCGTCCAAGTCGTTGGGACCGGTGATGGAGTGGTCGTCGTTCCTCACCATGAGATCCTGACCGGCCACAAAGTAAGGGCCTGCAAAGGAGACTGCCTTCTTGCGCTCGGCAGTAATGGAATAGGATGCGAGAATCATGTCGACATCCCCGTTCTGCAGCATGGCCTCACGCTGCTTGCTGGGAGCCTCCTTCCACACGATCTGCCCTTCGGAGTACCCGAGCTCGTGAGCGATGTAGCGCGCTACATCCACATCGAAACCTTCGTAGGCGCCGGCCTTTTTGAATCCGACACCAGGCTGGTCGAACTTGATTCCTATCCGAATCTTCCCCTCTTCGCTCCCCGAGCCACACGCGGCCACGGTGAACACGCAAGCCACCGCACACATCAGTGCCAGCATGCGCTGCCATATGCGAGAGGTTCGTCTCGACATTCGTCTCATCGCGTTTCACATCCTTCCCTATATAACGCAGCACGTTCGTGCGGCGGCACCACACCAACGTCAATCAACACTCGATACTCAGCTCAGTGCGTCAGAATCTTCGACAGGAAGTCCTTGGCGCGGTCGGTCTGCGGGTGATCGAAGAAGTTGTCAGGAGTGCCCTCTTCAAGAATCTTTCCGTCTGCCATGAACACGATGCGGTCGGCGGCACGACGAGCAAAGCCCATCTCGTGCGTTACGCAAATCATGGTCATGCCCTCCTTGGCAAGGCTGATCATCACGTCGAGCACCTCGTTCACCATCTCGGGATCGAGCGCGGAGGTCGGCTCGTCGAAGAGCATCACCTTGGGCTTCATGGCAAGCGCCCGCGCGATGGCCACACGCTGCTGCTGCCCTCCGGAAAGCTGGGACGGCATCTTGTTGGCCTGCGATTCCACACCGACGCGTGCCAGCAGATCCATAGCCAAATCGTTGGCCTCTTTGGGATCCATATGGCGCACCTTGATCGGCGCCAATGTCACGTTCTCCAAAATGGTCTTGTTCGCAAACAGGTTGAACTGCTGGAACACCATGCCCACCTCGGCACGCAGATTGGCCAAGGCCTTGCCTTCCTGGGGCAGTTCATGACCGCTGATAAGAATATCTCCGGAATCAATGGTCTCCAAGCGATTGATGGTGCGGCACATGGTCGACTTGCCGGAACCGGAAGGTCCCACCACGACCAGCACCTCACCCTGCTTGACGGTAAGGTTGATGTCTTTGAGCACGTGCAGCTTACCGAAGTGCTTCTCAACATGCTTGAGCTCGACCAGCGCGCGGCCGGTCGGTTGATTGGAACCGGTGGTGCCGGTGCCCGCCTGCTGCGGGTCTTGTACTGTGTTCTCTACCATGGAATCAGTATATCGATGCATTGTTACGAACGTTCGCAATATGCGCAATATAGCCGACATAAACTTGATAAATAAGCTTGTTTTCCTTGATATTTCAAGGAATTTTTTTCCGCACTTTTTTGCTTACTGATACGAAAATACTCGGGTGGCAGCTACATGTCAGCCGCACGCCCGAGTATTTTTTACTCTTTACTGCATAGTATGCATATTGTGCATACTCGAGAGCCCTTACTCTTCCTCGTCAGGCTCCCAGTCCACACCGGTCTCAGCACGCTGAGCATCCGAAATCGGCGCCGGGGCTCCAGTGAGCGGATCACGTCCACCACCGGCCTTCGGGAAGGCGATGACATCACGGATGGAACTTGCACCGGCAAGCAGAGACACGGTACGGTCCCAACCCAAGGCAATGCCTGCGTGCGGCGGCGCACCATACTTGAACGCTTCGAGCAGGAAACCGAACTTCTCCTGAGCTTCCGCCTCGTCGATACCAAGCACCTGCAGCACACGGTCCTGAATATCGGTGCGATGAATACGCACCGAACCGCCGCCCATCTCCTCGCCGTTGCACACAATGTCGTACGAATCGCTCATGGCGTGCTCTGGATCCTTGTCAAACGTATCGATCCAGTCTGCGGAAGGCATGGTGAAGGGGTGGTGCATGGAAGTCCATTTGGAGTTTCCGACTGCCACATCGTCATCATCAGGATCGTCGGTGCGCTTGAAGAGCGGGAAGTCTACCACCCACGTAAAAGCGAACTCGTCAGGCTTGAGCAGCCCCGCCTTGCGGGCGATCTCCACACGGGCCGCACCCAGCAACAATTGTGAGGATTCGCGCGCTCCTGCAGCGAAGAATACAGCGTCGCCATCCTTGGCACCGGTGGCTTGCTTGAGTCCTTCGCGCTCGGCGTCGGACAGATTCTTGGCTACCGGCCCCTTGAGTTCACCGTCAGCGCTGAACTGCACATAAGCCAGTCCCTTGGCACCACGCTGGCGCGCCCACTCCTGCCATGCATCGAACTGACGACGCGGGGTGTCCGCGCCACCCTCAAAGACCACAGCGCCGACATAAGGCGCCTGGAAGACGCGGAACGGGGTGTCCTTGAAGTACTCGGTGAGTTCCACGATCGGATTGCCGAAGCGCAGATCAGGCTTGTCGGAGCCATACTTATCCATGGCGTCCTGCCAAGTGATGCGTTGGATGGGCAGTTTGACCTCATAGCCTTGCGTCTTCCAGATGGCGGCGATGACCTTCTCGGCCATGGCCATCACATCTTCCTGATCCACATAGCTCATCTCAATGTCGAGCTGGGTGAACTCGGGTTGACGATCCGCGCGGAAATCCTCGTCACGATAGCAGCGGGCGAGCTGATAGTAGCGCTCCACACCGCCGACCATCAGCAGCTGCTTCAACAGCTGCGGGGACTGCGGCAACGCGTACCAGGAGCCAGGCACCAAACGTGCCGGCACCACGAAATCACGGGCACCTTCAGGCGTGGACTTAATGAAGGTCGGTGTCTCAACCTCGGTGAAGTCCATATCTTCGAGCGCATGACGAGCAGCGCGTGTCATGTCGCTGCGCAGCTTCAGATTGCTCTGCATCTGCGGACGTCGCAGGTCCAGGTAACGGTACTTCAGACGCACGTCCTCACCAGGCAGCTTGTTCTCAGACTCGTTCTCCAGCGCTGTGGAGACTTGGAACGGCAGCGCATCGGCTTTGGCCAATACCGTCAGCTTCTCGGCGACTACTTCGACCTTGCCCGTGCCCAAGTGCTCGTTCTCGTTGCCCTCAGGACGCTCACGCACCTCACCCTCGATCTGCACCACGAACTCGCTGCGCAACGGGCGCGCAATCTCCTCATCGTAGATGACGACCTGCACCAAGCCGGTGTTGTCACGCAAATCAATGAAGGCCACACCGCCGTGGTCACGCCGGCGATCCACCCAACCGGCGAGGGTCACGTGCTGGCCGATGAGATCCTCTCCTACCTGCGCTGCGTGATGTGTCCTGTACGCCGTCTGGCTCATACTTCCTCTATTCCTTTTGCTCTGCGAAGCCGCGAGCGTCCAGCTCCCGGGCATTCATGGCCACTGATGGAACCAGCATTCGGTTCCACGCCAACGTTTTTACCGCTCTTAGACTAGCGAGCTGCCCAGACGTGACAACCGCCCGTCACTGCCGCCAATACCACTCGTCTGCTCGCATCATGTCACTCAGGTGACCGAATCGTACCCACTCAAGGCGATACCGGATCAAGATGCGTACGTTTCGTTCATAAATCAGCTTAAATGTGAACGAAACGTACCCATTTACAGGCATACAGCCGGCGTATGGGTACGTTTCGATCTATCTCAGCCAGAAATAGGCACGGTAGAAAGACAATGACCAGGATAATTACCACTACTCGCTGAACTCAGCCAAGAGCGAGCGAGGTAGGCAAGACGACTGGCTGGACGAGCCATCGCTCAATCATTGCTCCAGAGACACGCTTTGCTCGGCGTACCGATCGTCGGGAGTCCAAGAATCGGCATTGGCCGGAACCTGCTCTCCTGTCACGATGTTCTTCACCGAGTCGCCCTCGATGGCATCGGACGCATCATCACTCTGACCTGCCGGGAACCACACATACGGAATGCCGAGTTTGTCGGCATACTTAATCTGCTTACCCAGTTTTGCCGCTGTGGGAGCCACATCCGCCGCGATACCGCGGGCACGCAACGACGCGGCGATGGCGTTGGATCCGGAACGCTTAGCCTCATCCCACACCGCAACCAACACCGAAGCCGGGGAGATGCGCGAAGCGGCAGCGCCTGCGGTGTGCAGCATGTAGGACACCAAACGAGACAGACCGATGGACAGACCGACCCCCGGGTACTTCTTGCTGCCTTGCGATGCCAAGTTGTCGTAGCGACCGCCGGAACAGATCGAACCGAGCGAGGCCGCGCCGTCCAAGAAGGTCTCGTAGACCGACCCAGTGTAATAATCAAGACCGCGTGCAATCTTCAGATCCGCAATGACGGAACCCGGACGAATGGCGGCAGCCTCGTCCACAATCATGGCCAATGTGTCAAGCCCCTCAATCGCCAGCGCATAGGCATCGCTGTCTTGAGCGATACCGTGTGCCACACACAATGCATCGAACCGCTCACGCAGCTGCGCACCATCTGCGGCACTAAGCTCGGCGAGTTCAAGACAGGCTTTGGCCTGACGCTCGTCGGCACCGCATTCGCTGATTAGCAGTTTGGAGACCTCGTCGGCACCTATCTTGTCAAGCTTGTCAATCTCACGCAGCACGCCTTCCACATCGCTCAGGCCAAGACCACGATAGAATCCTTCAGAAAGCTTGCGGTTGTTGGCGTGCACCGTGGCTTTGGGAAGACCAAAGGCACGCAGCTCCTCAAGGGCGCTGACCATGACCAACGGCAACTCCACCTCGTAGTGCGCGGGGAGGTCACCGTTGCCTACCACATCGATATCAGCCTGCACAAACTCGCGGAACCGGCCCTCTTGCGGACGCTCGCCACGCCACACTTTCTGAATCTGCCAGCGCTTGAATGGGAAGGTAAGCTGTCCGGAATTCTCCACCACGTAACGGCTGAGCGGCACGGTGAGGTCAAAGTGCAGCCCCAACCGCTGTTCAACCGGCGTGTCGGACTCGTGACCAACCTCCTGCAAGCGTGAGAGCAGGTAGATTTCCTTGCTGGTCTCGCCCTTCTTCAGCAGGCTCGAACCCGGCTCTGCGGCACGGGTTTCTATGCCTATGAACCCGTTGAGTTCAAAGACATGACGCAGCGTATCAATCACGCGCTGTTCAATTACTCGCTCTTGGGGAAGCCACTCGGGAAACCCTGATAATGATGCACCTTTAGCCATATCTCCTTATAATAAATGAGGTAGCCGAAATTAGGTCATCCTTCTTCCGGTATCCGCCTCTACACGACAGACCCAAGGAGCTGGCCATGGCCGACGAACAAGTCACTCAACCCACACCCACCACAGACGCTGGAACCGCCACTTCACCCGCCACGCCGAGCGCGCCCAAACCTCACGCTCCCTCCCCTCTGGCTTTTGCCAAAAAGCCCATGAACCACCCCGTAGCGCCGAAGACGCAAGACTACTCCGAAGCTGATGTGAAAGCAGCAGAGGCATTTGGCCGCGTGGACGAAAACGGTAGCGTGTTCGTCAAGGAAGCAGGAACCGAACGTCAAGTAGGACAGTTCCCCGGAGCCGACACGCAAGAGGCGCTCACTCTTTATGCCCGTCGCTACCTCGATTTGAAAGCCAAGCTGGAGCTCTTCGCCGCACGTTTGGACAATCCGAGCATCAAGCCGCACGAGATTGACGAGTCCATCGCAACGCTCGGCGAAGAGATCACCAATGCCGAAGTCGTGGGTGACACCGCCGCGTTGCATACCCGCTACGAGGAACTCAAAGCACAAGGTCTGTCCAAGAAGGAAGAGCTTGCCAAGGCTCGCCAGGAAGCTGTCGCCAAGGCGATAAGAGAACGCACCGCCATCGTCGAGGAAGCCGAGGCTCTGGCCGCATCTCTGGGAGATTCCACCAATTGGAAGTCCGCCACCGACAAGGTGAAGGCGCTGTTCGAGCGTTGGCAGGAGCACCAGAAGACCACCGCACGCATCGACAAGCCTACTGCAGATGCTCTGTGGGCACGCTTCTCAGCAGCACGCTCAGCGGTCAACCAAGGCCGCCGCAAGTGGGGCAAGGCTCGCGATGCCGCCCGTGAGCAGACCAAGGCCGCCAAAGAGGCCATCATCAAGGAGGCCAACGAACTCAAAGACTCCACCGAGTGGGGCGCCACTTCGCACAAGTTCAATGAACTGATGGACCGTTGGAAGTCCGCAGGTTTTGCAGGACGCCGTGAAGAGGACGACCTGTGGGCACGCTTCCGCCAGGCCGCTGACACGTTCTTTGATGCACGTCAAGCCGACCGCGATCAAATGAGCTCCAGCGAACAAGAGAATCTGGCCAAGAAGGAGGAGCTGCTGAAGAAAGCACAGGCGCTGCTCCCTGTGGCTGACGAGAAGGCAGCCAAGCAGGCTCGACAGGCTCTCTCCTCCATTCAGGACGAGTGGGATCAGATCGGTTACGTGCCTAGGAACGACGTGCACCGCATCGAAAACGGCCTTGACCAGGTGGACAGCGCCATTAAGGCGGTTGAGGATGCGGCTTGGAAGAAGAGCGACCCTGAGGCCGACGCCCGTGTTTCCAGCTTTGAGAGCCAGCTCAAGGCACAGTTGCAGGCACTCGACGAGCAGATTGCCGCCGAAGGCGATGCCAAGCGCAAGGCAAAGCTTGAGGCGGAGAAAGCCACCAAAGAGCAGTGGCTGAACGCTGTAAAGTAGTGGCGAACACTGCCGACTGATATAGTCGCAGATAATTGTGGGGGTGTGCACAAATCCTGTGCACACCCCCACGTGTTTGTGTCCAGTTTATAAGCTGTTATATTCAGTTTGGCGAGTCAAGATGCCGAGACACCAAGGCATCAGGATACGAAAACGATATCAACACTATGGCCAGATAGCACGAGGTGCATGAACCGGTTGGGGTTCATGCACCTCGTTCATCTCAACACATGACCGCACCTCGTGCGGCAGGTATCACTAGGCGTTACTCGTCTTGTGACGCGTCTGAGTCCTTGTCAGTCTCAGCTTCTGTCTCGTGCTGACCGGTATCGCTGCCATCGGCACTGGCTGCACCTGCAGTCGGAGGCGTCAGCGGAGGCACCGGCAGAGCGGGAACCGTGCGCTCATCTGCGGCACTTGCTGCAGAGTCGTCGTGACCGGCACCGGATTGCACCGCCGTCAAGTCAGACTCGACAGTGTTCTGTGCGTCACCATCTGCAGACTCACTGCGTTCGGCCTCGACAAGTGTAGGGTCTTCGAATCGCTCGCCTCGGAAGGTGAACTCTCCCAAGATGCCCTCTCCCTGTGCATCGACCACAACCTTCTGCCCGTCCTCAAGCTGACCCATCAGAATCTGCTCCGAGATGGCATCCTCAATGTCGCGCTGAATCACACGGCGCAACGGGCGCGCACCCAGCAGCGGGTCAAAGCCCTTCTGCGCCAAGAGGTTCTTAGCGTCATCACTCAGCTCGAGCGACATGTGCCGTTCAAAGAGACGGTCGTTGAGACTCTTGATGTCCAGATCGACAATCTGACGCACTTGGGGTTCGGTGAGCTGACGGAAGACGATGATGTCATCCAGTCGGTTGAGGAACTCAGGACGGAACTGCTGCTTGAGCTCGCTCGTCACCTGTCCCTTCATACGCTCATAGCTCGTCTCACCGTTCGTCCCCGCACTGAAACCGGTGTTTGCAGCCTTGGCGATGTCCTTGGTGCCGAGGTTGGTGGTGAGAATGATGATGGTGTTCTTGAAGTCCACCTTGCGGCCTTGCCCGTCGGTGAGATGACCGTCATCCAGCACTTGCAACAACGTGTTGAAGATGTCGGGATGAGCCTTCTCAATCTCGTCGAACAACACCACGGAGAACGGCTTGCGTCGCACTTTCTCGGTGAGCTCGCCGCCCTCTTCATAGCCCACATATCCCGGGGGAGCTCCGAAGAGCCGCGAAGAGGCGTACTTCTCTGAGAACTCCGACATGTCTACGCGGATGAGAGCATCGTCGTCATCGAAGAGGAACTGTGCCAACGCCTTGGCCAGCTCGGTCTTACCGACACCAGTGGGACCGGCAAAGATGAAGGAGCCAGCGGGGCGCTTGGGATCTTTGAGACCAACTCGTGTACGCCGAATAGAGCGCGACAGCGCAGAAACGGCCTCTTCCTGGCCAATGATGCGCTTATGCAGCGAGGATTCCATGCCAAGCAGCTTCTTCGACTCCGCTTGGGTGAGCTTGAAGACCGGAATGCCGGTAGTGTTCGACACCACCTCGGCAATCACGTCCTCATCAACCACCATCTTGACGTTGCTGCCGCCCTCGCGCCACGTGGTCTCTTTCTCCTTGCGACTCTGCTCCAGCTTCTCCTGACTGTCGCGCAGCTCAGCGGCTTTCTCGAAGTCCTGATCCTTGATGGCCACGTCTTTCTCGTCGGAAAGCTTGGCGATGCGGCTGTCAAGCTCCTTGAGCTCTGGAGGAGCGGTCAACCGCTTGATGTGCAGCCTGGCACCAGCCTCATCGATAAGGTCAATGGCCTTGTCCGGCAGATTGCGGTCCTGAATATAGCGTGAAGACAATTCAGCCGCAGCCTGCAACGCACCATCTGTGATGGTGACGTGATGGTGGTTCTCGTACCGCGCACGCAAACCCTTGAGAATCTCGATGGTATCGGCGATCGAGGGCTCTTCGACCTGAATGGGCTGGAAACGACGTTCCAGAGCCGCATCCTTCTCGATGTATTTGCGGTACTCGTCGGTGGTGGTGGCACCGATGGTCTGCAGCTCGCCACGCGCGAGCATGGGCTTGAGAATGTCGGAAGCTCCCAGTGCTCCATCGGCAGATCCTGCACCAACGATGGTGTGGATCTCGTCGATGAACAGTACGATATCTCCGCGGGTCTTGATTTCCTTCAAGACCTTCTTCAAACGCTCTTCGAAGTCGCCACGGTAACGTGAACCCGCCACCATGGAAGCCAGATCGAGCGAATACACTTGCTTGTCTTTGAGGGTCTCAGGCACGTCACCCTCGTGAATCTTCTGTGCCAGCCCCTCCACGACAGCGGTTTTACCTACGCCAGGTTCACCGATAAGCACCGGATTGTTCTTGGTGCGCCGGGAGAGCACTACCATGACGCGCTCAATCTCCTTGGCACGGCCAATGACCGGATCCAGCTTACCTTCTGTAGCCTCGACAGTCAGGTTACGGCCAAACTGATCGAGCAATGCAGAACCGGTTTTGCGGGCTTTGTCCTGGACACCGCCGGCATTGGCCAGCTCGCCTTTGCCGTTCTCTGAGTCTTTGGCGCCATTGCCGCGAATCAAATCGATGGTGGAGCTGCGCAACTCGCCCAAATCCACATCCATCTTGATGAGCACCTGGGTACCCACACCCTCGCCTTCACGGATGAGACCCAGCAGAATGTGCTCGGTGCCGATGTAGCTGTGCCCCAGCTGCAAAGCCTCACGCAAACTCAACTCCAAGACCTGCCGCGCATGAGGCGTGAACGGAATATGGCCGTCCGGAGCAGCACTCCCCTTACCGATCATCTCCTCAACTTGCTTGCGCGTGCCATCAAGCGTAACACCCTTTGCTTCCAGCGCTTTGGCAGCGATGCCTTCGCCTTCCCTAATCAGGCCGAGCAGCAGATGTTCAGTGCCGATATAGTTGTGCTGAAGGGTTTTCGCTTCCTCCTGCGCCAGCACAATCACGCGCCTGGCACGGTCGGTAAACCGTTCGAACATACTTGTCCTTCCAATGTCGACAGTACTTATCTCAACTCTACAGATTCACGTGTACGATTATTCCGCACCAGGCAGATTGCGCTAAGAACGCAACCTTGTCCCTACCAAGACATTCATCTAGTTTTGCACTGCATCCTCAATGACGTCTTCCAGCAACTCCACCCGTTCGGCATTCCGCCCCTCGTGACGGTCAAACACGTCGATGTGAACATCGTCGTACGCCGGTTTCGTCTGCATCCAAAGCCTCGACGGCTCAGGCTGTTCGATCTCGGAATGCTCACCACACCCATGATCGAGCGAGACGACTTTGGCATCATCAGGACTCCACCGATTGGCGCATACTGCGAACATCGTGCCCAACTCTCCCACCATCGGCACCGCGAACCCACACGTGCTGCACACGTTTCCGGCAGCGGTCTTGGTGGATAAGGATTTGGGTCCGCGCTGTCCTTGATACCAACGTTTGGCGGTCTGCGAGCGCCCTAATGCGCTCAGTACATGACGCCGGGAGAGCGAAAACTCCTCCACCACTTCATCCAGATCACTCATCTCGCCGCTGTCAGCATCGCTTTCGGCGGTTTCTTCTGCGGTCTCACTCTCGCCGACACCGTCTTGGGACTCTGCTGCTTGCGTTTCTTGTGCGGTATGATCTGCGTTGTTGCCGTATGCAGTGGCTCCGTCGTTGCTGCGACCGGACACTTCTGCGCCTTCATCGCCTTCTGCGCCACCGATACCATCAATGTCATCGTCCTGATCGGCATCATGCGGGACAGATTCGTCGGCGTCCTGCGATTCCTGGTATCCGGGTTCCAGACGCGGATCGTCGGGATCGGTGCCCAAAGCGTCGGTGACCGATATATCCTTGGCTTCGATGCGGTCTTTCCACGGCACCCATTGAGGAGCCAGTAATGACTCATCGGTGGCCACGAGTGACGCTTCGTTGACACTCCATGCCCCGTCGGCATCACGGAAGAGCGTGACCGCCCACTGCCAACCTTCATAACCGCGCATGCGGCAGGCAAACCTGAAGTCGCTTACGCCCTCCCCCAAGTCAATGACCTGAAGGAAGTCCCCTACCTGGCTAGGATCATCGGCGGTTTCGAACGCCACTGCCTGAGCCAGCTCTTGTGCGGCCGTCATGGATTGTGTCATGCGTTATTCCTGTACATCGAAATTATCGGCGACTGCGCGCAGCAGCACCGCGAGTTTGCGCGACTGTGCCGCGTCCGGATAATGGTGGCGTCGCAGCGTGTTGCCGGCACCGTCCAACAGTTTGATCAGGTCTTCGACGATCGCTGCCATGTCGTCCGGTGCCGGGCGTGTGGCCTCGACGATGGAAGGGGCGGGACCGCTGAGTTCCACGTCCATGGCTTGCGGCCCTTTGCGGCCGTCCACCACCGAAAACTCGACCTTGGCGCCTTTGCGCACCATGTTCACGCCTTGCGGCAGAGACGAGGCAGGAAGAAATACATCCCCTCCCTCATCGCTGGTTATGAAACCGTATCCACGCTTCTGGTCGAACCACCGTACTTTCCCGCTGGGCATTGTTCACCTCTCTTGATTCAACGCCGCCGAACGGCATAACCGAACGTCAGCGCACACTGCTCATCCTATTCTACTGCTTGCGAGCCCCGAAGCGCTACGGGAAGAATCATGGTGAGCGTAAGCCCTCCTCCGGGAGTGGTGCCGGCACAGATGAATCCGTGATGAGCGTGTACCACGGATTTGGCTATGGACATGCCCAGACCGGTGCCGCCCTTCTCCCTGGCTCGGGAGGGATCGGCGGTATAGAAGCGCTCGAAGATCTGTGACTGCTTCTCCTCGGGCACTCCAGGCCCATGGTCGCGGAACATCATGACCGCGTACAACCGCCCCGGATCGTCCTCGTGCAGGTCGACCGCCATGTCGAGGAAATGTTCCAACGACAGCGAGGTCTGTTCCATATCCTGCAGCTCATCGGCACCCATACCCGAACGGATGATGTTCAGTCCTACTTCCACCAGCGAATCGGCTGGTGTGTAACGGTGAATGTTGCCCACGATGTTGGTCGCCACCTGTCGCAGCCGCGAGCCGTCGCCCTGCAGCTCGACATCGGGGAACCGTCCCTGCTTGAAGACCAGCTGGGACGGCTGACCGTCTATTTGCGGTGCAACCGCCAGAGTGCCGCGGTGAATGTCCCTCTTGGGGTCCAATGCATGCAGGTCATCGACGGCGTCACCGAGCATCTGATGCAGTTCCACCGTCTGCGTGGTGTCCACGCCGCGCCCTTCATCGAGCCGTGCCAAGGACAGCAGGTCTTCGACCAACACTGTCATGCGCGAGCTGGAATCCTCGATATGTGCGATGGAGGTATCGGCACGTTCCAACGCCCCGGGCATCTGCCGCTGCATGGTGTACAGTTCGGCGTATCCGTGGATGGCGGCGAGTGGAGTGCGCAATTCGTGACTGGCGTCGGAGACGAACTGTTTCATTTTCTCCGTGGTCACGCGCTGTTCTTTGAAACTCTGTTCGATACGCGCCAGCATGGCGTTGAGCGACGAGGCAAGAGAGCCAACCTCGGTGTTCGCAGGCGCCGTGGGAACGCGCTGCCCCAAGTCACCGTTGGCAATTTTCGCCGCTGTTTTCTCGATGCGTTTCAACGGGTCCAGCGTACGTCTGACGAGCAGGCTGCCCACCACGCCTCCGATGAGCACGATGCCCACACTCAAAAGCAAGGCATCACGGGTGAGTGTGCCCACCACGTCGATCTGGTCGCTCATGGATAAACCGATGTATACCACTTGCGTGGTCACCAACGTGCCATCGTCGCGCTTGTCCTGCCTGGCCAACGCCAACACCCGCCAGGGCGCCTTGGCTTTCTGCAACGTCATCGAGTTCGCCGTCGGGCCGGCGCTGATGAGTTTGGATTGCGCGGTGAATGGCTCTCCAAGCTTCACGCTGCCCATCGACCCGTTTTCCGGCAAGTCCGGTTCAGCCAGCACATCATCCTTGAGCGTGGGGAGCAGCGGGGTGTAGATGATGCGATTTTCCATGTCGCGGTACTGTAGGAAATAGTCGTTGGGGATCCCTGAGCTGCGGCCGTCTCCTCTGCGCTGATCGAGCCATTTGGCGTTGTTGTAGATGAGCGGCGCTTGGTCACGAAGCTGGTTGTCGGTCTTCTCCATCAGGTAGTCGCCCACCAGCTGACGGATGGTGAATGAGATGCCGAAAGTACCGACGGCAAGCAGCACCAGCATGCATGCCACCAGTTTGACGGTGAGCGGTATGCCGTCCACTTTGCGCATGACAACATTGAGCAGGCCGGAATAGCGGCCATGCCCACCTTGTTCGGTGTCGTGCTCCTGATGCGCTGTGGACGTCATGAATTACGCTTTCTTTACGCTTTCTTCGGTTCGCGGATCATGTAGCCGATACCTCGCTTGGTTTCGATGAGCGGATCGACCTTGCGGGTCGTGCCATCGGCGCATTCCACCTCCACACCATCGACCTTCTTACGTAGGTACGAGATGTACGATTCCACAATAGCCGCGTCTCCGCCCCAGTCATACTGCCACACGTGGTCAAGGATCTGTGCTTTGGAAAGCACGCGGCCTACGTTGTCCATAAGATAGCGCAGAAGCTTGTATTCCGTGGGGCTCAAGTCAATCGGTTGACCGGCTCGACTCACATCGTGCGAGTCCTCGTTAATCTCCAAATCACCCACACGGATGATGGGATCGACCTCCTCCTGCTCGTGAGTGCGCCGCAAGATGGCTCGAATGCGGGCCACCACCTCTTCCAGGCTAAACGGTTTGGTCACGTAGTCATCGCCGCCGACCGTCAGTCCCATAATCTTGTCTTGCGTATCGTCCCGGGCAGTCAGGAACAGCACGGGTGCTTCCACCCCGGCTTGACGAATGCGACGGGTAACCGTAAAACCGTCAATATCCGGGAGCATGACGTCCAGTACGATCAAGTCAGGCTGAACCCGTTCTATAACCTCGATGGCTTCAGAGCCTGAAGCTGCGGTCTCCACTTCAAAGCCTGAAAAATGAAGAGAGGCAACCAGCAGGTCCCGAATCGAGGGTTCGTCATCCACCACTACCAGTGATGCTTCAATTGGTTTTGTCATGCCTCTACCTTCCCGCTGTCATCTGTATATTTCCTGAATGTTCTCTGCACGTTGCGCCCATAGCCGTTACTCACCGGTGTCGTTCGCTGTGCTGTCAGCCTGACGCTGCACGCTTTTTGCGTGATGTTTGGGCCTCTTGCGGGGATGCCGTTTACGGATACGCCACCAGCTCAGCACGATGCCGGCCGCCAAAGCCACGGCAGCCACCGAACCGGAGATAATCCATATCGTTTTCTCCCGGTCTTTTTTAACTTTTTGTATCTGCTTCATCATGGCCAATGCTGCTCCCGACCAGTCCGGGGCATCGGCTTTCTGCAACGGTTCCAGCGCTGCGTCGGAGAATTTATCGACGTTTTTCTGACTTTTCAGCCATGAATCTGAGTTCTTGGAAACCGCCACTACGAGGCGTCCGTCGTCTGAAGCCACTGCCAACAGCACTGTGTTCGGCTCTGGTTTGGTGGATTCCAAAGCATCCGAGACCCAAGTGTCAGGATGCTTCGATCCAGTAAAATTAGCCACATACAGCAAGCGTACGGCAACACCCGTGGCATGGTGCGTCTCGTTGATGGCATCGTTGATTTTTCCGTAGTTACTGCCGAGCAGGTTCTGTGTGTCGGTCACAGTACCGCTGGTTTCTGCGTCTTTTTGCTTAGCCATCCCTGGAACGGCAGTGCACGACAGCGTGACCACCAACGCACAGACGAACGCCAACAGGAAACGAACGCAGGACGATAGTAGGACGGCTGCACGATGCTCAGAACCGCCATGCACGCCAGTGTTGCGACCATAGTGTCGGTTCCTGGTATGCACCATTCCAGCCTCACTTCGTGTCGTCACCTTGTACAGCCTTATCCATCACTCATTCTAGCCGCACCCATCAGCATCTGAGTGGTGTCAGTACTGAGCAATGCAAGATATCACGAAATCAAGCCGGCTGTGTAACAGCATGCACGGGTATCTAACAAAGACGGGTATCTAACAAAGATGCGCGGCCTCATTCAAAACGAGTCCGCGCATTTTCATTGGCATACAGGCACGAATGTCAGATGCAGTGACCATCGGCAAACACCAGCAATTACCGTTGCTCGCCGTCAATCAACTCAGTAGCCCATGTCAGCCTGGCCCTGAGCAGCAGCCGGTGCCGGCGGCTCAGGCTTGTTGGCGACCACAGCTTCGGTGGTCAAGAACAGGCCAGCGATGGAGGCTGCGTTTTGCAGAGCGGAACGAGTTACCTTGAGCGGGTCAGCGACACCGGCCTCAAGCAAGTCCTCGTATGAGTTCGTCGCTGCATTGAAGCCTTGGCCTTCCGGCAGCTCTCGTACCGTGTTGAACACCACGTCACCGGATACGCCAGAATTCTCGGCAATCTGCTTGATAGGAGCCTCGACTGCGCGGAACACAATCGCCGCACCCGTGGCCTCTTCATCAGACAGACTCTTGACTGCCTCGGAACCTTCGGCCTTCTTGGCAGCCTGAACCAGGGCGACACCACCGCCAGGCAGCAGACCCTCTTCGATGGCAGCCTTGGCGTTGCGCACAGCATCCTCGATACGGTGCTTGCGCTCCTTGGCCTCAACTTCGGTAGCAGCACCCACCTTGATAACGGCTACGCCGCCGGCGAGCTTAGCCAGACGCTCCTGCAGCTTCTCGCGGTCATAGTCGGAATCGGTGTTGTCGATTTCGGCGCGAATCTGAGCAACGCGAGCATCGACATCATCCTTGGAACCGCCACCGGAAACGATGGTGGTCTCTTCCTTGGAGACGATGATCTTCGCAGCATGTCCCAGCACGGACATGTCGATGGAGTTGAGCTTGAGCCCCAGATCGTCAGATACGACCTGAGCACCGGTAAGTACCGCAATATCCTGCAGCATGGCCTTACGGCGGTCACCAAATCCCGGAGCCTTGACTGCACAGGAATTGAACGTACCACGGATCTTGTTAAGAATCAGCGTCGGCAGAGCCTCGCCGTCCACATCCTCAGCAATGATGAGCAGCGGCTTGCCGGACTTCATGACCAGTTCAGCCACGTGGACGATGTCTTCCTGACTGGAGATCTTGCCGCTGGTCAGCAGGATGTAGGGGTCGTCCAGCACAGCAGTCTGCTCGTCGTTGTTGGTGACGAAGTACGGGGAAATGTAGCCCTTGTCGAAACGCATGCCCTCGGTGAAGTCAAGATCGAGACCGAAACGGTTGTTGTCCTCGACGGTGACAACACCATCCTGGCCAACCTTGTCAAGAGCTTCGGCGATCTTGTCGCCAATCTCAGGATCGGCAGCAGAAATGGTGGCGGTGGCGGCAATCTGATCCTTGGTTTCCACATCCTTGGCTACGGCCATGAGCTCCTTGACGATGGCCTCAGAAGCCTTCTCAATGCCACGACGCAGCGCAATCGGATTAGAGCCAGCCACTACGTTCTTCAGCCCTTCGTGCACCAAGGACTGAGCCAAGACGGTCGCCGTGGTCGTGCCGTCGCCGGCAACGTCATCGGTCTTCTTGGCAACTTCCTTGACCAGCTCGGCACCGATGCGAGCATATGGATCCTCAAGTTCGATTTCCTTGGCGATGGATACACCGTCATTCGTGATGGTGGGGGCACCATAGGACTTATCGAGCACAACGTTGCGCCCCTTGGGTCCCAGCGTCACCTTAACGGTGTTGGCCAGCTCGTCAAGACCAGCCAGCATTCCCTGACGAGCTTCCTCGTCATATGCAATCATCTTTGCCATTTATTCCTCCACATAAGGTTCACGGCTATTGTCGATCCACCCAAGGCTTAAGCGACTCTCGACCGTCAGCTGCCGATTATCACTCTCGCACCCCGAGTGCTAACAGGCAATCTTAGCACTCTGCCATTGCGAGTGCCAACTGTGTTCGCAATTGCGCTGAAGGCATGAAACATAAACCTCATCCCAGCCACCGCAAACCGGAACACCATCACAAAACAAGTCAAGACGTCGCTTCAGCGCCTTCTGCAATCCGTTACAGCACACCCGCGCTTCACCCAGCCACACAGCCTATCTCATGCCACATCGCACAACAATTCAATCTCACAACAAAAAACGAGGCCCCATCTACACTGCCCGATGAAACCTCGCTGATAAAAATGCAGCAGCATCAATCAGTAATCAGCGTTCATATCGTCGTCATACCGGTCATACCGGCTTCTTCTCCTCTGGCGAGAGGAATAACCGTTTCTGTCGCCGCTGCCGATCTTGATGGCCGACGTGGCCTGCAACCCTTTCTGACCTTGCTCGAATTCAAATTCGACCTTGTCCCCATCTTCAAGCTTCTTGAACCCATCGCTCTGAATAACCGAGTAGTGAACGAAAACATCCTCACCACCATCATCAGGGCTGATGAAGCCGTATCCCTTACCTGAATTGAAAAACTTCACGGTACCTATTGCCATAATGTAAACCACTCTCTTCAATCGAGCCGCGGACTGTAGCAGCGGAGTGCAAAACTTACACCTCCACCAGCACGGCTTAGAGATTGAGTATACATGCTTTTTGCATAGGTTATTGTCACAACACGCCCGGATTAATGCAAAGCGACAACATGAGCGAAATTACACAATAACACGTAGACGTTTCACCAGTAAACAACCACCCAATCCAGACACTTCAAACATTATCGTCTGTATATTAATACGGCTCATGCAGAATACAGAAAAGCCCGGATCGTTGCGACACCATCGCAACGATCCGGGCCCAAACCATCGCGGCTTAGTTCATCAACACCACCTCGACAGGAACCGAGATCGCCGTCTGCTGCTCAACAGCAGCGATACCCAAAACCTTCGCCACATCTTCCGCAGTCGCCTTGTCGGCTTCGTTCTGATACCACACGACTGTTGCGCTGGGAGCCTGACCCGCAATATTGCCCGCAGTCGCATTGGCATAGCCGGCCTGCTGAAGCATCTGCTGCTTGGCTGCCGCATGACCGGCAATCTGCGTGCCATTGGCGACCTTGATGGAGGTCTGCTTGTTCGCAGCAGCCGGTGCAGGCTGATTCTGCGCAGGCTTCTCCTCTTCCTTCTTATCAGAGTCCTTCTGCACATCGTCCGCGTCGGACTTCTTGTCCTTGTCCGAATCCGACTGACCGTCGTCCTTGGACGAGTCAGCGGAATCAGAGTCCTTCTGCTTGTCAGAATCCGTAGTCTGTGACGCAGTATCGGAACTCCACGGCAGATGGATGCGCGAAAGCTCACCTGACAGCATGCCCCAGACTAACAAGCCCGCAGCGGCAGCCACAATGATGACAATCACATAGGGCATGGTACGCGCCCAGAATGAGGCCGCACCCTGATGAGCCCCCACAGGACCAACTGGTGGATGATCGAAGATATCCTCGCCGTACGACTCGTCTGTATCGTTGCGCTCGCGTGCCATAGTCGCCCTTTCCTACCTATTATCTCTCCCAAGTGTACCGTCCAGCGCAGCCAAATTCATTTGGCATGCAACACGAAAACTCTTCCCTGACCGACTGCAAAAAAGCAAGATAGGCACCGGAACCTACAGTGGCAGTATGACTCAAGCGCATATCAAACCACTGTCGGATCTCGTCGAGTCGGGCTGGGCGCAGGCTTTGGCTCCGGTCGAACCGGACATTCACCGCATGGGAGACTTCCTGAGAGCCGAACTTGCCGCAGGCCGCAGATACTTGCCCGCAAGTCACAATATTCTACGGGCGTTCACCATACCCTTCGACAGCATCAAGGTGCTCATCGTCGGGCAGGACCCATACCCCACTCCAGGCCATCCCGTCGGTTTGAGCTTCTGCACCGCCCCCGAGGTACAGCCCGTCCCCAAAAGCCTCAACAACATCTATAAGGAACTGCACGACGACTTGGGGGTGCCCATTCCATCAAACGGAGATCTGACACCATGGTGCAGCCAAGGCGTGATGCTGCTGAACCGCTGCTTGACAGTACAGGCAGGACGACCGAATAGCCATCAGGGAAAAGGTTGGGAGCGCATCACCGAAGCCGCCATCGACGCCTTGAATGCGCGCAGAGATGAAAACGGCTCTCCCAAACCGTTTGTGGCCATTCTCTGGGGGCGTAACGCGCAAAGCTTAGAGCCAAAACTCACCAATGCGTTCATCATCAAATCCCCCCATCCAAGCCCGCTTTCCGCCTCGCGGGGCTTCTTTGGTTCGAAGCCGTTCTCGCGCGCGAACGCCGCACTGCAGTCCGCGGGAGCAACCCCTGTCGACTGGAGTCTGCCCTCCTCCTCATCTCAACCTCTCGCTACAATCTGAGCCATCGATAAGTGGCCACACCGCACAATCTGGAATCAACCCGGAAGAAAGAATCGAGCGAAGCCCATGGCATTATTCCCACCGCGTCCGCAGTCGCCTGCGCATAATCCGACGCCTACCACCCCTACCGGCGAAGCACCCGCCGCCAGCGCATCAAGCCTCTCCCCGGCCGATGTGAACAGAGCCAAAGCCTTGGCGAACCGCCTGCGTGCCAGGTTCACGCATTCACTCGTCGGCCAGGACGACCTGCGAGAGGCCATGATCACCACACTGGTGGCTGGCGGCCACATGCTGATTGAGTCGGTACCCGGGCTGGCCAAGACCACCGCCGCGCAGATTTTGGCCACCTCGACTTCAGGAACGTTCAAGCGCATCCAGTGCACCCCCGACCTGATGCCCTCCGACTTGGTGGGCACCCAGGTGTTCGACTTCTCCAAGCAACGCTTCAACACGCAGATCGGCCCGATTCACGCCAATTTCGTACTGCTGGACGAGATCAATCGTTCCAATGCCAAAACACAGTCGGCCATGCTTGAAGCCATGGCCGAGGGAGCCACCACCATCGGCGGTCAGCGCATCGCCCTGCCCAACCCCTTCATGGTGATCGCCACACAGAACCCCATCGAGGAAGAAGGCACGTATGCACTGCCTGAAGCCCAGATGGACCGCTTCATGATGAAGTCGGTCATGTCCTACCCCACCGCCGAGCAGGAGCAGCAGATGCTCAACATGCTCACCAAGCGCGGATCCGACTCACTCGACCCTTCGCAGATGGGGCAGGAGGCCCTCGGCAGCAAGGATATCCTCTTCCTGCGCGCCGCCGCACGTCAAGTGCATGTCTCGGATGCCATCATGGCCTACGCGGTCGATCTGGCATCTACCTCACGAGGCGCCGGCACCCACCCGCTCCAGCAGCTTGCCTCCCTGGTCCGTCTCGGTGCCAGCCCACGTGCTTCCATCGCTCTGGTTCGCATCGGTCAGGCTACGGCATTGCTGGCCGGACGTGACTATGTGGTGCCCGAAGACATCAAGGCATTTGCTCATGAAGTGCTGCGGCACCGCATCATCCTCACCTTCGAAGCCCAGGCACAAGGCATCAACGCCGACCAGATCATCGACTCCATCGTCGAAACGGTACCCGTTCCATGAGCATCATGTCGTCAGCAGCCACCCAGAGCGCCAACGTGCGCCGCAAAATCGAGAGCATGGCAAGTACGCTGAATCTGCCTACCGTGCGCAGAGCTTTGGGCGTACTGGAAGGTGAACATGCTTCCATGCAGCGCAACGGCGTGGGAGACCTCATCGGCACCAGGGAATACACCGACGAGGACGAGGCCAGACTCATCAACTGGAAGCTCAGCGCACGCGCAGGCCGCCCTATGGTCACGGACCGCGAGCGACTGGTGACCACGCGCATCTGGCTCATGCTCGACACCGGCAAGCAGATGGCCGGAACGTGTCCTTCAGGGGAACCTGCTTGGGCCGTAGCGGCAAACGCCCTGTGCATGTACGCAGCTCTCAGCTCCCGCCGCCATGACGACATCTCACTGGTGCTGGCCAATAACAGCACCATCACCCGCATCCCGTGCAAAGGCGGTCTGGCGCAGTTTGAGCGCACCATAGACCAAGGGCTTAACCGCGACTGGCAGGCCAAAGGCAACCTTGCCGCACTGCTGGACTATGCCAGCCGCAGCGTGGATGACGGGTCGATGATCGTGCTCGCCACCGACGAACGGTCACTCGACGAGAGTCATCTTGACGCCATCCACCGCATCGCCACCCGTCACCCCTTCGTGCTGGTCAATATCTCCATGCTCAATCCCTTCGCACCACATGCTCTGGGCAATGACGTACGCATTCGAGAAGGCGAGTCGCGCCGCCGCATACCCGCGTTCATGCGAGATGCCACCGCGGCTCGGCAGACGGACGAGCACCGCAGACATCAACGGGAAACACTCGAACAAGAGCTGCGCACCTGCCAAGCCTCGCTGCTGCAGGCTTCCGGGTCACAGGACATGTTCGACTCGTTCGTCGCCCTGGCTTCGCAGACGCTTGAACAGGGTTCCCCCTCCCCGCTCGCGGCACCGTCTGCGACTACGATGGGAGGCATTCGATGACGGTAACACCCGCACATTTCATGTCGGTATGGTCAAACACGGTCAAAGCCGCCAAGACCATGCCCAAACCTCAAGACCCCATATCGACGCCAACCGTGCTCATCGTGGCCTTGATAGCGCTGTTGGTCATCGCGGCAATAGCCATCACCACGGTGGTATGGCTCTCCATGCGCAAGACGGAAGCCCCCATCGAACAGTCCACACCACAGCCGAGAGAGCCGGAACTTCCCCGTCCCACCGACAAACGATCGTGGCATAAGCGCATTGAAGATGTGGTGCAACGCTACGATGCGAAAAAACTGTCCCGCCAGGACGCCGTGCAGGAACTTGCACTCATCGCACGCCAATTCGCCTCGGCGACCACCGGCAGAGATCTGACTTCGAGCACATTGAGAGACATTGACCGAGAACCTGCGGGAGGCGAAATCGGACACGGCATGAACCTGTTCAAGCAAACCATCAACGCATTGTACCCACCTGAATTCGCGCACGCTTCCAGCAACGACCCCTCACAAGGAGCCAGTGTGGAGCAAGCGGCCAAGTGGGTGTCCAACTTGGTGGAAAGGTGGCGCTCATGACACGAACCGTGAACATGCCGGCGTCCATGATGATCTCCTGGCACTGGCCTTGGGCCTGGATCGTTGGCCTCGCCGTATGCGCGGTGTGCCTCATCGGATGGAAAATCGTGCAACGCAAGCGTGACGCGGCACCGCACCAGCCAAAAGGCAACGAAGCGCTGATCTTCAATCTCGATCAGGATTTCAACACCGAATACACCTCGCATATGCTCCATCAGTGGGAGGTACTCAACCGTGTGGCCGTAGGAATCATGGCAATGGCCATGGCACTGGCCGTCACCCTGGTAGCTCGCCCCTCCCAGGTCAGAGAGGAAGATGAACGAGCCAGCAGTCGCGATATCGTGCTCTGTCTCGACGTCTCCCCCTCCATGCTGGCCTACGACCATGAGGTACTTGGCCAGTACCTCAAACTTATCAATAATTTCAAAGGTGAGCGCATCGGACTGAGCCTGTTCAACTCCACATCCCGATCACTCTTTCCTCTGACCGACGACTACGAACTGGCTTCATCGCAGCTTAAGTCCGCGGCGGATATCTTGGGAAAGGTGTCCTCGCAAGACAAGATCGACAAAATGGATGCGCATACCACCCAGCAGTTCTCCGATCTGATCGAGGGCACACAAAACCGCAAGGACATGACCTCGTTGATCGGGGACGGCTTGGTGAGCTGTGCCGCCATGCTGCCCGGATTCACCTATGGCACCAGCCGAACGGACAAAAACGCCCCCGCTCCCCGTCCCGCCTCCATCGTGCTTGCGACGGACAACGCGTCAGGTAAATCAACCTACACGCTCGACGCCGCGCTTAAACTCACCTCTCAGGCAGGCATCAGCGTGGACGGACTCTACTCCGGCCCGCAGAGCGAAAAGGACGGCAAGAACGCGAATGACATGCGTCAGTCCATCGAAGCCCATGGCGGCACCTACTCCGACGACGGCAGCGACGCAAAAGCCATTCAAAACCTGGTGCAGAGCATCGAGAAGCGCAAGAACAAAACACAGAAGCGGGAACTCAAGGCACTGATGGTGGATACACCCGGCTGGTGGACGTTTGCCCTAGCGGTTCTACTGTGCGCCTGGCTGGCGTTGACCTGGAAGTTGAGGCGTTGAGATGAACGAACAGAAAGCCGCCACCATGGCTCAGGTCACGCTCGCTCCGGCATTGGGATGGCCCGTAGGCATCATCATCGCCGTAGTCATGATTGCCATGGCAGTTGCGACGGTAGTGCTATACCGCCGTGGGCAGGACGGCAGCAGCGACGTGACACGGGGATCGACCATACGCCGCGCACTGATGTGCGTATTGGTGGCCATTATGGCGCTTACCCCGAGCATGACGGAATTCACCCGAGCCCGAGCAGTGAACGCCACCGACGTGGTCATCGCCACCGACGTGACCGGTTCCATGGCAGTAGACGACGCCCACTATGGTTCGGCAGACACCATCAGCCGACTCGCCGCCGCTCAGGACGCCGTGAACGACCTGACGCAGTTGTACCCGAATTCGAACTTCACTGCCCTGCACTTCGGAGCGAAGGCCGCAACGGATGTCCCGTTGACCCCCGATACCGAAGCAATCAGCAACTGGGCTGACGGTCTGCGAGCCGAAGCCACCGACCAGTCGGCAGGTTCGACTCTCGATACCGTACTCGATCCGCTGTTGCTGACGTTGAAGTCCATACGTTCCAGTCACCAGCATGACACCATCGTGCTCTACCTCATCACCGACGGCGAGCATACCTCATCGAAGAACCGCAGGTCTTTCTCCGCTCTGCGCCAGTATCTCGATAACTCATTCACCATCGGAGTCGGCTCCAAGCAAGGTGGCAATATTCCCACCATCACCGCCGATCCCACCGGTTCAGGAACCGACGTGAGCACCGGCAGCTGGGTCACCGACCCGAGCACCGGTCAGCCCGGCGTCTCAAAAATGGATGCCAAAGAGCTCAGTGCCATCGCCGATGAAATGAGCGGTGACACCGTTTTCTTGGACAAGAGCCACAAACTCGACGCTTCCGACACCGTGGAACGGTCGGACGACTGGAACATCACCGAGGGGGCCACCAAGCACGAACGTCTCAACCCTGTGGTCTGGCCGTTCGCCATTGCATTCGCCCTACTGCTCGCCTACGAGATGGGCGTGTGGCTTTCGACCTCCAGGAGGCTCATATGAGTGCAGATGCAGAACGCAATATCTCCCCCGCCGCCACAAGGCCGGCAGAGGGGGAAACCTCGAGCAGCGACTCCAAGACAGCCGAAACCCGCACGCCGTTATGGGCACGCATCGCACTGGTCGCAGTTGCGGTGCTGGCCTTGTGCGGTGCCGGCGTGATAGCGGTCAATCTCTCAGCCATCGGCACCTACAACCAGGCTACCGAAAGCCTTAATCGCAATCTGAAACTCTCGAAAAGCGACACCGTCGACCTCAACAAGCTCGCCGTGCAGCAGCAGCAGACCGATGAACAGTTTGGCGACGCCTCGCAATTCAATCCGCTGTTGCTCCCGCAAATCCGGCAGAGCGTCGAATCGAATACGCAGATTTCACACTCGCTCACCTCCTCCACCAAGCACAAGATTCGCGTGGCTAAACGCGAGGCGGAGAAGAATGCTTCCGACCCTGCGTCCGCAAACGGCGGGAAAGACGGCAAAGGGTCGTTAAACGACGACCAGCGAGCGCAGGTCGAAGAGCTGCTTTCAGCGAATCAGCCTGCCAGCGGAAACAACAACAACGGCAGCAACCATGCCAAACGCGATCAGAACACCAAGCCATGGTGAGGTGCCGGTGAACCTCCTGTGAAGCAGAATGTCCGTGTTGTCCCAGCTGGGGCGCACGGACATTCTGCTTCTGCCAGCCGTTCACGGCTGGCGCTACCCTTAGAGCATGCAGTTGACCGAAATCTCCCCCTCGATTCCTTTGACTTCGCTGGATGGTCGCTACCGCAGGCAGACCCTTCCCCTGGTCGAATACCTCAGTGAACCTGCGCTCAACCGAGAGCGCATCGTCGTTGAAACGGAATGGATGATACTCCTGGCCAACGGGTATGCAGACAATGGCCACCGACAGCTCGTCCCAGGCGTACAGCCGCTGAACGATGCAGAGATATGCTACCTGCGCGGCATCGCGGATGGCTTCGATGAGGAGGGCATAGCCCGCCACGCTCAGCTCGAATCGCAGACACACCATGACGTGAAGGCTGTGGAATACTATATCGACGAATGCCTGGACGCCGCAGAAGACGAATTGGGGGAAGGCACACAGCTGCCCCGCCTCAAGACCTTAGTGCATTTTGCCTGCACGTCAGAAGACATCAACAACTGCGCGCAAGCCCGTTGCGTCAAGCACGCCATGGAACACGTGTGGCTGCCCGCCGCTACCCGTCTCATCGACCGTCTTGATGCCCAGGCTCGTGAGTACCGAGATATTCCCATGCTCGCCCTGACCCACGGGCAACCAGCCACCCCCACCACACTCGGCAAGGAACTGGCGGTATTCTCCCACCGTCTGCGCAGACAACTGCGGCATGTGGAGCGTCAGGAGTACCTCGGCAAGTTCAACGGGGCGACCGGCACATACGGAGCGCATATAACCGCATGCCCTGATACCGACTGGATAGCCGTATCCCGCGAGTTCGTGGAAAGGCGTATGGGGCTGAGCTTCAACCCGCTCACCACACAGATCGAAAGCCATGACTGGCAGGCGGAACTGTACGGCACCATCAGTCACGCCAACCGCGTGTGCCACAATCTGGCAGTGGATATGTGGATGTATATCTCCCGAGGCGTATTCGCTCAGGTACCGGTCGCCGGTGCCACGGGATCGTCCACCATGCCGCACAAAGTCAATCCGATTCGCTTCGAAAACGCTGAAGCCAACTTTGAGCTTTCCTGTTCCCTACTCGATACGCTGGCCTCCACCTTGGTGGAAAGCCGCTGGCAACGCGACCTGACCGATTCCACCACCCAGCGCAACATCGGCGCCGCACTGGGCTACTCGCTGCTGGCTTTGGATAATCTGGACGCAGGCTTGGCTTCCGTACGTCCCAACACCGAAACCATGGACCGCGAGCTTGACGGCAACTGGGAAGTGCTGGGAGAACCCATTCAGACGGCGATGCGTGCGCAGGAACTCGCCGGCAGGCCTGGGATGGATCACCCTTATGAGAAGGTCAAGGAGCTCATGCGCGGCCACGAAATCGATCGCGATGACGTGGAGGAGTTCATCGATTCCCTTGACTTCGACGAGGCCAGCGCCGCCCGTCTCAAGGCACTCACTCCGCAGCAGTACACCGGTCTTGCCTCAGTATTGGTGGACATCGATCAGCGATGAAGAATCGTAGCGAATATACCGGCGATACCGACGTTCATGCAGTGGAAATCGACGATACCGCCCCGGAGCGCACCCATAATTTCAATGATCTGATGCACGCTGCAGCATCGTTTATCATCGCTCTGGTGGTGATTTTCGTAGCGCTGTACATGCGCGGCATCACCCGCGGAGTAGAAGTGGATGCCAGGTCGGCCGGAGCCGCCATTGACTGGATCATGGATGTACCATCCTCGGTATTGCAGCAGATGGCATCGTTCGTCATCGTCATCGGCGTACTCATCCATTTGCTGGTCAATCGTGAGTGGATGCAATCGGCGGTAGCCGTCATCTCACTGTTCTGCGGCTATGCGACGGTATTGGCGCTCTCGCTGCTGTTCACCAAATTTGGCCAGCCTGCGTTGTTGGCAGCGGTTACCTCGCCCGGCGAGGGATCCGGCTCAAGCGTACTGCCCGACATCTACGCCGGCATCGGCGCGTTTCTGACGGTGGCAGGCCCTAGACGCGTGCGTTCCAGCGTGAAGTGGAGCTGGAACCTACTCTACGTAGTGGCTGTCATCTTGGTCATCGTCTCTTGGCATTCGGTAATCGGGGTCATCATATCCTTCACAGTGGGGCGCATCATCGGCATGGTGCTGCGCTTTACGATGGGCACCTACAGCAAAGGACTGTGGGGACAACAGATTGTGCAGGCGGTGCAAGGCATCGGGCTGGATTTGATTTCATTGCACCGCCGGCAAGGCACGAACAATGAGACCGGTGTGCTACAGACGGCGCTCGACGATGATCTGACCGAGAATTCACGTATCTACGATGCCACCGACCGGGCGGGTGTGCATTACATCATCTCGGTATTGGACGCGCAGCCGCACAATACCGGCTACTGGAACCAGCTGCTGCAGGTGCTGCGTTTCAGCGGCGTGACCATGCGTCTCGACCGTTCGGCCAACGACGCCACCCATCACCATCTCTCCATGGTTCTAGGGCTGCGCAACTGCGGCCTTGCCGTGCCCGATGCCTACGGAGTCGTGGAAGGAGAAGAGTCATCGGTATTGGTGTTCCGCCAAGACGGCACTCCCCGACCGATTGACCTCGCTCATATGAGTGAGGATGCCGCCGCCGACTTCATGCGTTATCTCAGCCGAGCCAACGACCGCGGCTACACACATCGCCGCATCACGCCAGATACCTTGGCATGTCTCGACGACGGCACGCATATCATTGCGGGTTGGCAGAACGGCGACTGCGCCAGTTCCAGCACCAATGTGGCCGTGGATAAAGTGCAGCTGCTGGTGCTGTGCGCCGCGCTTTTGGGAGAAGAGACCGCCATCGACGTGGCCCGGCGCGTGTGGGGTGACAAGACGCTCCTGGCACTCACTCCGTTTGTGCAAAAAGTCATCATTCCAGCACAGACACGAACTCTGCCCGGCTGGGACAAGCAGCTTGTCTCCCAAATGAGAGAACGTCTCACCGCACTGGCGCCCAGTGGCGATGAAGCTCCGGCGGAACCGGTCACTCTGGCTCGGTTCAATGTGAAATCATTCCTATCCATCACGTTGCTCATCATTGCGGTGGCGGTCATTTTCACTCAGCTCAAACCCGACGAGGTGATTGATGCGGTCACCCATGCGAACATATGGTGGGCTCTGATATGCCTGGGCTGCTCCATGCTCGCATGGGCCGCATCCGGCCTCACGCTCGGTGCGTTCATGGACAGGAATCGACGCAGTCCTTTCTCGCTCTTCTGCTCACAGGCCGCATCCGGCTTCACTGCCGTAACCATGCCCGCCGGGGTGGGGCCTGCGTTCGTCAACCTCCAGTATTTGCGCAAGAGCGGATACACCAATACTGCGGCAACGGCCATCATGAGCGTGACCTGGGTGGTGCAGGGAGCCACAACGATCATCCTGCTGCTCTTCATGGGCCTGTTCACCGGTCGCAACATGTTTTCCGGCGGCGTTCCCACCAACACGCTGGTGGTGGTCATCGGCATCATTGTGCTTGTGTTGTGCGCGGCAATGGCGATTGCTCCGATGCGCCGCCTGATCATCACCAAGTACATCCCGATGCTCAAATCGTACGCCCGCCAACTGGTGGATGTACTCTCGCAACCTCGCAAGCTCGCGTGGAGCGTGCTGGGAGCCGTACTGCTCAACGCCGCTACCGGCTTGGGCTTCTGGGCGGCGCTTATGGCATTCGGATACCATTCGAACCCCATCGAGACCACGTTTGTATTCCTGCTGGCCAATACCCTCGGATCGGCCATGCCCACCCCGGGAGGTCTGGGAGCCATCGAGGCGGCACTCACCTTCGCGTTTACCTCTATTGGAGTTCCTGCCGCAGTGGCGCTTTCCTCCACATTGGTGTACCGCGTCGGGTTCTATTGGCTGCGCATTCCCATCGGCGCTCTGGCACTTAAATGGTTAAACAGAAACAATTTAATCTAATAATGCCGCAAAAAAGGCAATTTTCTAGGAAAAAAGACCGAAAAACCCTGACATGTCGCCGTTTTTGCCCGGGTCATGCGCTAAACTCAAGGGTGACCAAGGTTTTCGCACGTTAGAGCGGAGGCCCCCGAGTAATCAAAGGATCGCATTTCTATGGCATACAACAAGTCAGACCTCGTCTCGAAGATCGCGCAGAAGTCCAACCTCACCAAGGCTCAGGCCGAGGCGGCCGTCAACGCTTTCCAGGATGTGTTCGTGGAAGCCATGCAGTCCGGTGAAGGCCTGCGACTGACCGGTCTCTTCTCTGCCGAGCGCGTGAAGCGCGCCGCACGTACCGGCCGCAACCCCCGCACTGGCGAGACCATCAAGATTCCGGCATCCTACGGCGTTCGTATCTCCGCCGGATCGCTCCTCAAGAAGGCCGTATCCTCCAAGTGAGTCATTGACGCTCCACGCATCGCAAGTCTCTGCCCGCTCTCACGGTCAGGGACTTCTTTGTTTGTAGGCCCATACGCCTGTGTGGCTCACATTGTGTCAGCTCATGGAAAAGGCACAAGCCAGAACCTATAATCGCTCTTAGAACCGTTACCGCAGAAAGGCCCGTCCGATGAATTTGAGAGAGCTAGCCCTCGAAGTGGCCAGTATTGTGCAGGATGCCGGACGGCATGCATTCCAAAGCCAGACCAATCCGCATGATCTTATTCTCTCCCCGATTCCCGCCACCAAAACGCGCTTGGAATCAGTCATCGACAAGAAGCTCGTCAGCTTCATCGAAAACCGGCTTACCTATCTTGCGCCGGGTCAAGGCATGTGGAGAGACCGCCCAGAGCGCGGCAAACCTGGCGACCGGTTCTGGTGTGTGGGCAATGTTGACGGCACCAGCAACTTCACCCGCAACATGCCTGAATGGACCATCACCGTATCTTTGTTCGAGTTCGTGACCGCAACCCACGCCCACCCCATTCTGGGCGTCGTGCATGCACCGGCGCTGGGCGTCACCTACCTGGCAGCCGAGGGAGAGGGAGCCATACGCATTCGACGCACCCCAGCCGGGGACAGGCACGAACGCATCATGCCGTCTACTGTGGCACATCTCGACGGATCCATCGTCAGTTTCGGTATGCCCTACATACCTGAGGAATCCGGCAGAGCATTCCGAGTGCTCGGCCGCATCGCCGGCAAACCGGCCGATGTGAAACGAGTCGGCCCGGTCTCGCTGGATTTGTGCCGAGTGGCCGACGGTACCTACGACGCCTACTTCGAACCACACCTACACCCATGGGACATTCCCGCTGTCTCCGCAGGCACCGTGGTGGTGCGGCAGGCCAAAGGCAAGGTAAGCCAGTGGTGCTCGGACACCATCCACTGGCGCGGCGAAAACGACATCGTGGCCTCAAATGGGCTTATCATCGACGAGCTCATCCCCTATTTTGAGGATCTGGACGACTGATCCGAAGACCAAAACCGGGGCTTGAATGCCGCATCAAGTCGCGAGGCGCCAACTCGAACCCGGTTGACACCTCGCATTACGTGGTTGGTGCCTCACATTGAGGCCAGGCACCAACCTGCGGCACATTCTTCTGTTAATCGAGGAACGCACCTGACCCCAAGTGTGCGCCACGTGCCCAGTCGGCGGCTTTCATGGACTTTTTGCCCTGTACGGTAACCTCTTCAAGCTCCAGTGCCTGCGAGCGCGTACCCACCCATACATGTTTCTTGTTCACGGCAAGCACGCCCGGCAAAAGACCGACAGGTGCACCACAATCTTCCTCGGCCACGCGCGCCTTGAGCACATGCATCAGCACGGCATTCTCGGCATCCTTTCCGGCCGCACCGCCATCGACGTGCAGGCGGCACCACGCACCCGGATCAGGTGTACATGCACGAATCTGACGGTCAGCGGCGAATGCCGGAACGTCGAAACGGATATGCGCATCTTCCGCAGTGATCTTCCTTGCCACTTCGTAGGATCCCCCGGGCTGTTCCTGCGGCAGAATCTCCCCGCTGGCCATAGCCTGCAGTGCAGCGGTCATCAACCGGGAACCGTCTTGAGACAGGCTCGTCAGCACATCACCCGAAGTGCTATGAGCGCCGATGCCAAGCGTGGACTGCGCCAGGATGGGACCGGTATCCATGCCTTCGGTGAGACGGAACACCGTCGCTCCCGTAACCGTTTCTCCAGCCCAGATGGCACGCTGCACAGGAGCCGCACCCCTCCACTGTGGCAGCAGGGAAAAATGCAGGTTGTACCAGCCCAATGGCAAAGCCTCAAGCACCGGTTTACGCAGTATTTTCCCATAAGCCACAATGGCACCTGCCTGGGCACCGGTGGACTGAATCTGCTCGACGAACCCCGAATCCTTGGGATCGCTGTCCAATACGGGAATACCAAGCTCAAGCGCAGCCTCTTTAACAGGACTGGGAGTAAGTTTCCGGCCGCGCCCACGCACCGCATCCGGACGCGTCAACACCGCCACCACCTCAAAGTGCTCCGTGTCTTGCGACAACGACCGCAACGTAGGCACTGCCGCTTGAGGAGTGCCTGCAAACAATACTTTCAACATTTCAGTCCCTTCGTTTTCCGTCGGCACACCAACCGACTCGTAACAGTCTGCCGCCATTGTATTCCAGCCCATCCCACTGTTGGACGGACATCAACCAATACACCAGAAACCTCCACCGCATTCTCGCTTCATGCCTGTACTGCGTTAGGTCAGATCCTTGGGATCCAGTTGGAAGCGCAACTCTCCCGGTTCACGACTCGCCACGTGCCGAGCCGAAGCCGTGTGCAACCGCTGTGCCAGTTCACCGCGTCTCGCCAAGGGTACCCTCACTACGGCTTTGACACGGTCGCGAGTGGCCTCCAACTCGCGTGCGTCCATGGTACGTGGCTGTGCAATCGGCACCGGCCCCAGTACCGAAGGGAACGTTTCACCCCCTACCGGCACTTCGGAAAAATCTCCACCCAACGCACCGATGTCCCGCAGCATCCGCATTACGGCATCCCGCTTGCCCCAGACCGTGGCAGCACTCACCACTGGCGGGAAGCCGGTCTCGGCACGCTCCTTGACCTCCCGTGAAGCGAGTACGCGAGAATCCCACAGTACCAGCGACATGGCAATGGCCGGATCACTTTCACCTAGGATAAGCGCTTGTCCTCCTTGCGCTCGAGGGGCACACATCGCCACGGCACGCATCCATGCGCTCAACGCGTCTTGCCTTGCGTCGATTCCGGGAGCGTACAGACTCGTCCATGCGTCCAAAATAGCCACTGCTTGATAGGAACCGGGCCGGTCAGGATGGTTCCGGTCGGATTCCACCCGCGGTTCAGCACCGGGCGTGGCAATGACGAGCAGTGGCCGGTCAGGGACCCGGGCAACCACACCTTGCGCCTGATGCGGACTGGACAACACCATGGAAACCCCATGGAACAACTGGCTCAATTCCTCAGCGGTGCCAGCCGCTCCCACACGCACCGATCGCATACGTGTCTGATGGCAAGCCGGGCAAGACCAATCAGAAGCCATGGCTCCGCACCAGCCACAACGCGGTGCTTCACCATGCACCAGACGCAACGGGCCGGTGCACTTGCGGCAACGCGCCTGCCGGTGGCAATGCGAGCAACTGAGCGCTTGTGCAATACCGTCCTGCGGAATGGAGAACAATACCGGCCCTCGTTCCAAGGCCTCGCTCAAGATGCGCACCGCGCTGTGTGGCACACGCGCACCAACGGTCGAATCAGCCAACCGGCTCAACTCATCACGGTTGAACCACCGAGTCCATGGGGTTGCCTCTTTCAACGCAGCCGGCAGCGGGTGCAACGCCACGCTCCGCCCGCTGATCTGCGTCTCACACACCTGAGGCAACTGCAGCTTCGGTTCGGCTTTATCCCCGGCATCCCGGCCTTCATCTGCCACTTCAACACGCGGCATATCCGACCGTTCATACTCCTGCTCGGCATCCGGTGCGATGCCGGTCTCCCCGCTTTCCCACTGGCTGATGGGACTGCGTGCCTGTGCCATCACCACCAGCGTACCGGCATGCGCCTTGGCACGCAGTCGCAACACACCGCGCGCAGATGCGTATGGCATCATACCGTCGGCATACTGGTAGGCGCTATCCTCAACGATGGCGAACAGCGCTTCGCCTTCCATCGGCGCGTACATGGCGGCTCTGGTACCGACCACGCAGCGCACTTGACCATTCGCCACCGCCACATACGAACGATATCGCTCGGCCTGCGGCATGGAGGCACTCAGGCATGCCACATCACCGGTGAAACCGCCATGACCGGCTTGAGTACGTCTGAAAGCGGTAAGACCGTAGGCGCTCAACGCTTGCATCATATCGTTGACTTCACGCATGGACGGCATAACCAGCACGGCGCCGCGCCCCGACAGCAGCGACCGCGCCGTCATCCATGCCAAGTCCCGAGCCCACTGGCCCGCCCCCGGCATGGCATCTACCACAAATGGGGAAAATCCATGCTCGCCGAGTGCATCTCGGAGTGCGGTCGTATGGTCAAAGCAGCCTTGCAATCGGTTCAGTTCTTGGTCAATCAACACCTCATTGAGACGAGGTGAAGTACCGGCACCGCCAAACGCCTGTCGCGCCCCCAGTGCTTCACCGGTATGTTGCGCACCGGAAAGCGAGCTGGTTTCATGGTCTTGAGGTGATTGTTCGACGCACGCAGTGACGGACTGCCTACCGATTGCCAAGGCCAGGCGCTGCTCTTCGTCCACCTTCGCCACTCTTGCAGGCACCGCCAGACGGACAATGTTGGCCAGTGTGCCTCCATAGGCCTGAGCGATCAGTTCGATATCCCGGCGCATGGAATCGCCGACCAGCACGCCTCCGCTCAGTACACGTTCAAGGTAGCGCAGCGAAGACGCAGGTGCGTCGCTGGTGGCGGTGCGCGACCAGATGATGCCGTTGAGCTTCTGCCCGCCGAAGCGCACCCGCACCATGACACCAGGCTGGGCGTCTTCGTCGAGCTTCTCGTCGATGAGGTAGTCAAAAGTACGTCCCAGATGGGCAGCCTGAACATCGAGCACCACCTGCGCCACAGGATAGCGACCAGCCGGATGACGTTCCTTCGGCGCACGCTTGCGACGTTTGCGCGGAGCCAGCCCCGCCAGTGCCAGTTGCTCAGCCTCCTGTGCCATACTCACCGCCTTTACGCTCAATACCAATGATGGCGACGATGTCTGACACCGTCGCCATCGGCACATGCCTTTCATCCCGTCGAAGGGATTACCACGTCAGGTATGTGCATCTCACGCCATGTGCGGCGTTGCCACGCATGGGCTCCTATTTACTCGGACTTGATGCGAGCATCCTTGACCCACCACGGACGCAGCGGATATGTGGATGTCATGGCCTCTCCTCCGGGGCGCACGCATAGGAACTGGTGAATCTGAATGTTGTTCAGTTCGAAGTTCAGCGCGCATCCGGCCATGTACAGCCCCCACAGGCGGGCCTTGGGCTCGCCCATCAGCTCCACGGCACGATCCCAGCCAGCCACCAGGTTTTCATTCCAACGGTGCAGGGTGAGCGCGTAATGCTGA
The DNA here is from genome assembly GCF_058507935.1 of Bifidobacterium sp. ESL1130. Lineage (NCBI taxonomy): Bacteria > Bacillati > Actinomycetota > Actinomycetes > Bifidobacteriales > Bifidobacteriaceae > Bifidobacterium > Bifidobacterium sp. ESL1130. The sequence continues at coordinate 1,499,931 of NZ_CP196379.1, forward strand.
CGCAGATTCTCCTGATCCACCACTTCGAAGCCGGTGTCGTGGATCACGGTCTCAATCTCACCGGGGCTGGCAAGCTGCCCGTCCGGGAAGATGTAGCGATCGATGAACTCGCCTGCGGACTTGCCGGTCATCGAGTTGACACGGGTGATCTGATGGTTGAGCAGACGTCCGCCGGGCTTGAGCTTGTCGAAAATCTCCTGGAAGTAGCCCGGATAGTTCTTAAAGCCCACATGTTCCATCATGCCCAGAGAGCAAATGCCATCGAAATCACCTTCCGGCACGTCACGATAGTCCATCTGACGCACCTCGGCGAGATCTTCCAACCCCTCACGCTTAATCCATTCCTGCGCCCATTTGACCTGTTCTCCAGCCAAGGTAACACCCAGCACACGAATGCCGCGTTTGGCGGCACGAATAGCCATGGAACCCCAACCGCATCCAATGTCGAGCAAACGGTCGCCGGGCTTGAGGTCGAGCTTATCGAGCACCAGATCGAGCTTGCGTATCTCCGCTTCCTCGAGGGAGTCCTCAGGGGACTCGAACACGGCGCATGTGTAGGTCATGGAGGGGCCGAGGAAGAGGCGATAGAACTCGTTGGACTGGTCGTAGTGATAGCTCACGGTAGCGGAATCACCCTTTTCCGTGTGCGGCATGAGGCCGGCAGCCCTACGCTTCCAACGGCTTGGCCCTTCGATGGCCGGAGCCTCGGGGTGATGGATGCCGTGCGAATAGACGCTGGCGACGACACGTGCCAGGTCGGCGGGATTCGGCTTCTTCACATCGGACTTGAGAGCCACCAGCTGCTTGAACACCTCGTACGGGTCTCCCGGCACCAGCTCCGGAGAGCTGATATCGCCCTGCAGATACGCGCGCGCGAGTCCCAGATCATTGGGATGATCCACCATGTAATACACGGCACGCGAATTGTTGACGTCAATGTGCAGCGGAGCGTCCTGCGGGCCGAATGACGACCCGTCAAACGCTGAAATGTTGATTCTTCCTGTGTCGACGAGGAACAAACTCATGATGTCCGACACGCTCATAGCGGCCATGCGCCACCTCCATATCAAAATTCCCAAACAGTATTCACTGTATTGCCCTGTTTCGACACTTCATGAGGTGGCGCATTCACCGCTGCCTAGTGGTGCATCCCTACTCTCCCAAGGAAATTCAGCTTTCCGAGATGGCTTTTTTCAGCTCATCGACCTTATTGGTCTTCTCCCAGCTGAAGTCGGCATCCACACGGCCGAAGTGACCATATGCCGCGGTTTTGAGGTAGATGGGGCGCAGCAGGTCGAGCTCATCGATGATGGCAGCAGGACGCAGGTCGAATACCTGACGCACCGCAGCCTGAATCCGTTCATCGCTCACGCCGCCGATGGCGGTGCCGAACGTGTTGACATTGATGCTCACCGGCTGTGCCACACCAATGGCATACGCCACCTGAATCTCGACCTTGTGCGCCAGACCTGCAGCCACGATGTTCTTGGCGACCCAACGTGTGGCATATGCCGCACTGCGATCCACCTTGCTGGGGTCCTTGCCGGAGAAGGCGCCACCGCCGTGATGCGCCGCACCACCATAGGTATCGACGATGATCTTGCGACCGGTCAGCCCCGAGTCCGCCGCCGGGCCGCCGAGCACGAACGAGCCGGTGGGATTGACCAGCATACGAAAGTCGTCATGGACGATGTTGTCGCCGCACACTTCGGCAAGTACAGGAACGATGACATGCTCACGCAGTTGAGATTCCAACCATTCGTGCGTGGCCTGCGGATCATGCTGGGTGGAGATGAGCACCGTGTCGACGCGTTCGGGCTTGCCCTGCTCATCATATTCGATGGTAACCTGGGTTTTGCCATCGGGGCGAAGATTGGGGACGATGCCCTCTTTACGCACCTGGGTCAGGCGCTGTGACAAGCGGTGCGCCAGATAGATGGGCAACGGCATGAGCGTCTCGGTCTCATCACACGCGTAGCCGAACATGATGCCTTGGTCTCCGGCTCCCTGTGCTTCGTACCGCTCTTCTCGCGATGCTGCAGACTCCTGCTCCTCATCAAGCCGTGCCACACCCTGATTGATCTCGCTGCTTTGCCCGGTGATGGAAACCAGAACGCCGCATGAATCGGCATCAAGCCCGACTTCGGAGCTGGTGTACCCGATGTTCTTCACCACGTTGCGCACGATGTGCTGCACATCCGAATAGCCTTTGCTGTTCACTTCGCCAAACACGAAGAACTGTCCGACGGCGGCCGATGTCTCTACAGCGACGTGTGAGTGGGGGTCCTGGGCCAGCATGTCGTCAAGGATGGCATCTGATATCTGGTCGCAGATTTTATCCGGATGGCCTTCGGTCACGGATTCCGCGGAGATGAGGCGGCGTTCTGCTGTCATTATTCACTTCTTTCTTCCATGCCGGCCGTGGCTTGCGCTGCGGCCGACGTGTATACATACGTTGCAGCAATGCTACGCCCAGCCCCCTATCGCCTTTCTGTTCAAGCCGTTCAGCAATGCCTGCGTTCGTCTCGCAGATACGACAAAGCCCCGCGCATGGCGGGGCTCGATGCCGGGGTGTAGTCCACCCAACACAGCAGGAGACACCGCAGGCATCTCCGGTCTGCAGCAGCTAACGGCTGCCTTCGTTCAAATCGTCTTCTGCCAGAGTCTCTTCAAGCAGGCCGTCGTTGATCTCGCGGAACGCAATGGACAACGGCTTCTCTTGGTTCTGGTACTCCACCAGCGGGCCGACGTTCTGCAGCAGGCCTTCATTGAGCTGAGTGAAGTACGAGTTGATCTGACGTGCACGCTTGGCCGCGAAGATGGAAAGCGAGTACTTGTTGCCGTCCACATGCTCCTGCAACTGGTCAATCGTCGGATCCACAAGTCCGTTCGGCGTAGAATCGGTGCCAAATGCCATAGGTAAAACTCCCCACATCGTGAAACTGCTATATATAGCCTTCGAGGCCTCCACTTTAGCGCTCGGGCACGATAACATGCCCAGAGCGCACCGAAGCGTGCGGAACTTGTATAACCAGCGCTGTCTGTCAGCCGCACATCCGCGAACACATACCAGCGTCGCGTAACTTACTCGAACGAGCGCACAGCATCCATGAAACGTTCACCGTACAAGTTGAGCTTGTTCTCACCCACTCCATTAACCGCCAAGAACTGAGCGGAAGTCACCGGTTTGATACGAGCCATGTCGCGCAGCGTCTTGTCAGAAAAGACGATATACGGCGGTTTGCCAATCTCACGGGCGATGTCGAGGCGCAAGGCACGCAACCGTTGGAACAAAGTCTCCTCGTCCTCGCTGAGCGTCTGATCCGCAGACAGCGTATTTCGAGAAACAGCGTCACGAGCGCCATCATCCGTGTACGAACCGAATGCCGCGCCTGCAGACGCACTCCCCTTGCGTTCCACACGCTTGATCTCATAGTGAAATTCCGGCTTAGTGGTTTCTGCCGCGCGCGGGCCGAACATGACCAGAGGCAGACGCCCTTCGGAAATGGTGAGGAACCCGTCGGTAGCCATCTGATTAAGCACGTCCTTGACTCGCGCATCCGGTACCGCAGACAACATACCGAAACTCGGCACCTTGTCAAGCCCACGTTGCACCAAGTCCTGAGCGCGCGAACCGCGCAGCACCGCCACTATCTTGCCCGAACCGAACCGCTGCCCTAGGTCATGCACACAGCGGCTGATAGCGCGGGCCGTGTCGCTCACATCTATGGTGGCGAACTCGCTTTCACAGTTGGCGCAGTTGCCGCACTTGACAGATTCCCGCTCCTCACTCGTTGGCGAGTGAAGAACAGCAGCACCGTTTGGATCAGCGAAATAGGAGGTCATATAGCGATGCAGGCACGTCGTGGTGCGGCAGTAACCGATCATGGCGTTGAGCAGACGACGATGGCTGGCACGCACCACCTCCTGCTCTTGTGCACTCAGCCGCTCGTTGTTCGAATCCATATCCATCAACCGTCGGCGGGTAACGATGTCCGACTCGTTCCACAGCAGCGTGCATCGGCTCGGCTCGCCATCGCGACCGGCGCGGCCTGCCTCCTGATAGTAGGCCTCGATGCTTTCCGGCATATTGTGATGAATCACGTACCGCACATTGGATTTATCAATACCCATGCCGAACGCGTTGGTAGCCACCACCACCGGCACGCGATCGGTGACGAAATCGCGTTGAGCACGCTCGCGAGCATCTGCCGCCATACCGCCATGGTACGCAGCTGCGCGAATGCCTTGATCATTCAAATCAGCGGCAAGCTGTTCGGTCTCCTTGCGCGTTGCGCAATAGACAATGCCGGATTCATCGGCATGATTCGCCGCATAACTTGCTATCCACTGATTCTTGCGCTTGGTAGGCATGTTCATGATGTCGAAGTACAGGTTCGGGCGGTCAAAGCCAGTGACCGTGACTTCGGGTTCGTTCAATCCCAACAGCGCTACGATGTCCCGGCGCACGCGCTCTGTCGCTGTAGCGGTGAAGGCTGCCACCGTAGGTCTGGTGGGCAGCGAGGCAATAAACTCGCCAATGCCGAGGTAGGATGAGCGGAAATCCTGCCCCCATTGGGATACGCAGTGAGCCTCATCTACGGTGATGAGCGAAATCGACACACGCGCAGCAAAGTCTCGGAACCGATCGGTCTCCAGACGTTCCGGCGCCACATAGAGCATACGAATATCACCGCGCATTGCTTGGGCAAAGACCACGCTTTGCTCGTCGGCAGTCTGCGTGGTGTTGATGAACGCCGCAGGAATGCCTGCATCCCCAAGCGCATCCACCTGATCTCTCATCAGGGATATCAACGGTGAAATCACGATGGTCAGCCCCGGGAGCATGGTGGCCGGAACTTGATAGCAGACGGATTTTCCCGCGCCCGTCGGCATGACACCAAGTACGTCGCGGCCAGCTAATATCGCTTCAACCAACGCTTCCTGGCCTTGTCTGAACGAGTCGTAGCCAAAGTATTGCTTAAGCGCGGCGAGCGCAGTGCCGTGTTGCGTATCTGTCATGTGACCATTCTAAAGCGTCCTGTTGAGGAGGTGGGAGATATGCTCTAATAAGGAATCGTCCCTGCTGAAGGCAAAGCGTACGCACTGACGAACTTCAAAATGGCTATATCAAGCCGTTTTCGCAGTTTCACAGCGCCGCTGCAAATCATTCAGTAAGGGCGTAAACCCCCCATTGCGCACAACGACAACCTCACGTCATGAAACAGCGGCAATCAGCGCACGTGTGTATGGAGACCGCGGCTCTTCAAGCACCTGCCGAGCGCAGCCCTGCTCTTCCACACGCCCATCATGCAGCACCATAATGCGGTCGGCGATATGCTGCACCACGCCCAAGTCATGGGAAATCATGATCATCGCCATCTGCGGGCGCTCGGCACGAATGGCAGCGAACGCGTCCAGAATCTGCACGCGGGCAGCCACGTCAATCGCACTCATCGGCTCGTCAGCAACTAGGAGCCTCGGCTGGTTCACCACCGCGCGAGCAATGGCGACACGTTGCGCCTGCCCACCAGACATGTCTGAGGGATACCGGTTCATGAACTCTTGCGGATCCAAGCCCACCATGGTCAACGCACGATGAACCTGTTCCTCTCTCCATTCGCCCGGAGAAGTGCTCATCTCCCCAAAGGTCTCGTGATCTGCTGCGCTCCCCCGCGCCTTGCCTCCGGCATCATGTAGCGGTTCGGCCACACTCCGAGCCACCGTCCAGCGCGGATCCAGCGAGGAAAACGGGTTTTGAAACACCAACCCGCTGTACCGTCGCAGCGCTTGGTACCCGGCAGAGCGGCGTCCTTCCACCGGTTGTCCGTCGAACGTCACATGCCCATCGCTCGGGGCGTCCAACCCCAGCAGGATGCGACCGAGGGTGGATTTACCTGACCCTGACCCGCCAATAATCGCTAAACATTCGCCGCGGCTGACCGCCACATCGACCTCGTGCAAAGCCTCAACTTGGTGCCGTCCGCGGCCGAACGTTCTCGTGATACGATCCCCGATCAGCAGCATCTGCCCTGTTTCATTCGTTACCGTCACGACACATCTCCCGAACGTTCCGTATGCAAAGTGAGCACTCGAGCGGCGTCGACCAAACGTTGCGCAGCCGGCGAGGCAGGTTGTTCCAACAATGCTGCCGTCTCGCCTTCCTCGACGATGCGCCCTTCGTCAAGCACGTAGCAACGTGTCGTGGCACGGCGCAGCACGGAGAAATCATGGGTGATAAACAGCATGGATGCACCTGCATCGTCCACCAGTGACACCAACAGGTCAACAATGCGCCGTTGCGTCAACGCATCAAGCGCTGTAGTGGGTTCATCGGCCACAATGAGCCGCGGCGAAGTGACCAGGGCCGTGGCGATGCCGACCCGCTGCTGCTGCCCGCCCGAAAGTTCGGATGGATACGCTTCACCGGTCTGTTCGTCCAGTCCCACGCGCGCAAGCATGGTATTGACCCGTTCGTGCCGCTCACTGTCGGACAGATCGTAGTGCAACGTCAATGGCAATGCCACTTGGTGCTTCACACGGCTCACCGGGTTGAGTGAAGCTCCAGGATTTTGGAACACGGTTCCCACTGATCGGCCTCTCATGGCAGCCAATTCGCGCTCGTCAGCACCGACCACTTCGGTGCCTGACAGGTTGATGGAGCCGGAAACGCTCACATCAGATCCGAAAGGCAACAATCCCAACATGGCTTTGGCAATCATGGATTTGCCGGAGCCGGAGGAGCCGATGAGGCCTACACGCTCCCCCTCGCCGATGTTCATGTTCACATCACGCACGATAGGTCTGCCGGCAATGCTGATGTTCATGTGTTGGATATCAACAATCATCGGTATTCCCTCCTCTCGCATCCTGACCGTGTTTCTGATCAGCAGCATCCCGGTCTCCAGGCGTATGCGTTGTTGCAGTGACAGCCTCAGCCGTATGCGCAGCCTCAGCCTGAGCTGCAGTATCCGTCCTCATTGCCACAGGAGCACTCTCAGCCCTCAGTGCAGCGTTCGAGACCGGGTCAATGGCGCCACGCAGCGAGTCGCCGAACATATTAAGCGCCACCACCACAAGGGTAACCACCAAACCCGGCCAGAGCACGGTGAGGGGGAAAATGTTGATGAGCTTGACCGATGTGGCGAGCGAATGCCCCCAACTGGGCACGCCCGAAGGGACTCCCACCCCCAAGTAGGTCAGCCCCGATTCCGCAAGCACCGCAGTGCCAGCAGACAACGAGAGCTGCACGGTGAGCGTGGGAATGATATTGGGGAGAATATGGCGCATCAGCACCGAGAACCACGAGGATCCGGATGCCAGCGCCGACTGAACATAATCGGACTGTGCAGCCAGAAGCGCCGCAGGTCTGCATACACGAGCCAGATTGAGGCCGTACCCGATTCCGCAAGCCACCACAACCACCGTTATCGAAGCTCCCAACGGCACCGCGAGTATCAAGGCAATAAGCATGGTGGGAATGGAAATAAGAGCATCGACCACCACCACGGCCACGCTTGAAAGCGCGGTGATACGAGAGACCATCATGGCGATGAGCAACAGACCGAATGCCGCGGCAAACACTACCGACAGCAGGGCGATGAGCAGGTTGGTACGCCCGCCCGCCATCAGCCAGCTCAGCACATCCGCACCGGTGCCGTCCGTACCCAGCCAGTGGTCGGCCGATGGTGCCGACCAGACTCGGTACCCATCCGTAGCCCACAACGATTGCGGAGTCCAGACCAACGACACCAAGGAAATCACGATCCACGCACCAAGAACGATAAGCGAGAACTTACCTTCCCCACTTCTCCATACCGTGCGTATGACCACAGCCAACCAGTGCCACGCGCGCCTCACCGCACCGCTGACACCCTGCCGGGTACGCTGCCGATTGGTGTGATGAGTCATCGTGCCTCCCCTTCGCCGGCATGTCTGAGCCGCGGATCGAACGCACGGTGCAGCAGATCGACCAGTAATCCCATGAACAGGAAAAACGCCGCCAGCATAAACAGTTCGCTTTGCACTGCGAGCAGATCGCGATTGCCCAGGTCGGTGACCAGGCCAGAGCCGATACCCGGCAAAGCGAATAGATTCTCCACCACCATCACACCGGTGACCATGCCTGCGAACATAAGACCGGTGACCGATACCAGCTGCGGCAAGGCCAGACGAAACCCTACGGTGCGCACCGCTTGAGCTCGCGTGTAACCGCATGCCATCGCTTGATCGATTGGCCCGGATGCCATCGTATCCACCAGAGCCGAACGCGTGTAGCGCATCAGGCTGGCACCATCGATGATGCCCACCGTCAAAGCCGGCAATATCAGCGACGCCAAAGCCTGGCCAGGATGTGACCATCCATCTTCCGGAAAGCCTTGAGAAGGCAGGAAGCCGAATAGTCCTGTCCCTCGAGCAAACAGCAGAATCAGCAGCAGACCACCCCAAAGAGCCGGAACCGCACCACCCACAATGCCAATCACATGGAACCACGCGCGCGCTTTGGGGCTTTTCGCCATCGCCGACGCATACCCGAGCGGCAGACCGACAGCCAGCGCCACCACCAGTCCCAAGCCGATGAGCGGGAAGGTTACCGCGGCACGAGAGGCCACGGTGCTCCCCACCGATCGACCGGTAAGCAGCGAGGTACCGAAGTCGCCGTGCAGCAAGCCCGTCAGCCAAGCGGCATACTGATCCGGCAAGGAGCGGTCAAGCCCCATCTCACGGCGCAGCTGTGCAACACGCTCGGGAGTGGCGTTCAGCCCAGCCATGATTTGCGCCAAATCACCGGGCAGCACGCGCAATGCCGCGAAAATCACGACGGACAACCCCAGCAACGCCACGATAAACAAGGCGAGCCGGCGAATCACGAACCTCATGTCGTGCCAGCCTTTCTGTGAGTCTAGGCTACGCCTGTGCAGGCGTGTAGGTCAGATTCCACACCGGCAGCAGCGTCTGGTTGAGGTTGAGCGGCATACCCTTCAACCCGGCAACCATGGCGGTGGTGATGCGGTAGTTGAACAGCCAATCCGCCGGGGCATCGTCACTCACCAGCTGTGCCGCCTGCGCCAGAAGCCCGTCTCGTTCCTTGTCGCTATTGGCAGCCATCGCCTGGGAATAAAGGTCCCGAACCTTGGCATTGTCGTAGTTGTAGTAATACTTGGTGTTTACCCACTGCGAGAAATCATGGCTTTCGCTGTGGTCGACGAGCGAGAGGTCATAGTCTTTATTGGTGTACACATCCTGCATCCACGTAGAGAACTCGACCACGTTCACTTTCAGGTCAATGCCCACGGCTTTGAGCTGGCTGCGCAACTGGTCGCCGAGCTCGGTGCCGTACGTGTTCGCATATTCCAGCTTCAACTCAAGCGGATGGTTCTGATCGTAGCCAGCTTCCTTAAGCAATTGCCGAGCCTTGTCCGGATTGGGCTTGGAAACAGCGGCGCTGGTGTCCTTGTAACCGGGATCGAGAGAAGGTATGGGACCGCCCATGAGCTTGTCGGCTCCACCTCGTGAAGCGACAATGGCCTTGTGGTCTATCGCCAAGCGAATGGCCTGACGCACGCGAATGTCGGAAGTCTTGGCACCAGTGGAATTCATGGCCAGCACAAACTTATCGGTTCCCTCTCCCACATGCACCTCATAGTGTTTGGGGTCTGACGAGAAGGGCTTGGCAAGGTTGGCGGTGATAGGTGCCAACGCTTGCACGGAACCGGATTTGAGCGCGTTGACTGCAGCATTGTCGTCGGTGAAATAACGTAGGGTCACGGTCTGCGTTTGCGGCTTGTGGCTGCCCCAGTAGTGGGGGTTGGCGCTGAGTGTGAGGGAACTGTTGGCCACGAATTTCGACACTGTATACGGTCCGGAACCGACGGCCTGCGTTTTGGCGTCGTAGTGTGCATCCTTGTCGAAGACCAGACCGGGCCGTCCCGCCAGCACCCACAGCAGATTCGAGTATGGCGCACTGAGAGTGATCACGACGGTATCGTTGCCTTCTGCCTGTGCGTCTTTGAAGTTCTGAAGCGACTCTGCGTCATGGTAGTCGTTCTTCACCAGTTCGTTGATGGACCATGCCGCATCTTCGGCATCCAAAACGTCACCGTTCGAGAAGGTGATGCCATGGTTGAGATGGAACGTGTAGGTGAGACCATCCGCGCTTTTCTCCCAACTTTTCGCCAGACTGGGCACCACGTTATTGTCTTGGTCCCGAGCCACAAGCCCCTCATACACGTTGCCCACAAGAGCCTGGTCGAGCGCCGAGCCGGACTGATTGCGGATGTCGAGATTCGCTGGGGCAAGCTTGAGACCGATGCTCACCTCTTTGCTGGGTTCGGCCGTGTTCTGTGATGCCGGTTTGCGCGTCACGGCGAACACCGCAACGAGCGCCACCACCACCGCCAGCAGCACCCACAGCCAAGTGTGCTTCCTGCCACCCTTGTCTGTGCGTCCGTTGTTGGATCCGCCCTTGGATCCCTTTGCCTTGGCTTCGAGCGACGAGTCAGTACTTGCGCCGCCTCGCTGCTGGTCAGTATGTTCTTGCTGCGTTTGGGTTGCACCGTTGTTATCGTGTGCACCGGTTGAAGTTGCCATGATTCCTCTTGTACCGTGTTCTTGCCGCAGAATTGCACTCGTACCTACCCGAACACGGTGCAAGCATGTAGTCTTGCCGCCATGCCGAAGGGCACGATTGGTAATACCGCAGTGATGTGTTGTATGCTAGCCGCCGCGATGGGTCGTCTGCACTGCATATTGTATCGCGCACCTTGCCCCAAAAGTTACTCTTGGAGCAGCATATTTTGGCTAGAGAAGGCCGCGCGGCACATCTGTTGTGATATGTTGCGCCCGTAGAACACACACTCATGTATACGCTCGTGTGGAATGCAGCGAGGGGTCGTCCGCACGCTTGCCGACGACCCCTCGCTGTAAAACCCTTGCTTCTACCGGGTCTTCAGATAGTATTTGTTCTTCTCTTCGATGCTCTTGGACGTGTCCCCGTTGAACACGATGCCCAGCAGGTTGTCCTTGGCCGAGCGCAAAGTGTCCGCCGATTCCTTGACATCGTTGCTGTTCGACACACCTTTGCGAGTCACCAAAGCCACACCGTCCGCAACCGTAGCGTAGATGGCGGCGTCGCTGGAGACTTCCATAGGCGTGGCCTCGACAACCACAAAGTCGTAGTGGGAACGCGCTTGGTCAATCAATTCGGTCATCAGCGATGAACCGAGCAGGATGCTCGGACTATTGGGAATCTTGCCTGCAGGCAGGATATGAAGGTTCGGCTTCCAATATTTGACGATACCTTCACGCAGACGCACCGACTGGCGCAGCACGTCGGACAGGCCGGTCATGGTGGCCAGTTTCAAACGGTTCGCGACCGAGGGAGAACGCAGGTCCGCTTCGATGAGCAGCACACGACTTCCCCGTTCAGCCAGAGCGGCTGCGATGTTGATGGAGACAGTGGTCTTGCCTTCCGCCGGAGTGGCGGAAGTGACGATGAGCAGTCGTCCTGCCTCTTCCTGTTCCGTCTTGTTTTTCAGCGCGAACTCGATATTCGAGCACATGCTGCGCATCTCTTCACTGATCGCACTCTCGCCATGCGCCACAATGACCGGCTCACTGTTGTTGAAGCTCGGCGATTCCGGCACCACGCCGAGCACCGGGGTCTCGAGAAGCTGGGAGACTTCCTCAGCGGAATCAAACTTGGTACGGCGAATCTCCAAGACGAGGGCCACACCGATACCGGCAACGACACCCAGGAGCAGGGACAGCACAAAGTTCACCTTGATGTTCGGAGAACTCTGAGAGCTGGGCGGAGTCGCCTTCTGCATGGTCTGCAGTTCGATGGGGGACGCTTTTGCATCCTTCTTGTTCGCATCGTTCATGTGAGAGACATATTTCGCCAGATGCTCAGCCACACCGTTCGCGATGTTGGCGGCATCCTGTCCGCTCTTATCCGTCACCGTTATGTTGATGATCTGCGTTCCGGTCGGGTTGGTGACGGTAACTTCTCCAGACAGCCCGGCCCCAGACTTGCCAAGACCCAAATCGCTTGCCACAGGCCCCAAAACCTTTTCCGACTTGGCGATCTGCAAATAGTTGGCAACTTGCGAATTCATGTAGCTGGCACCGGTGCTCAGACTTTGCGCGCTCACATCAGCGGTCTTGTAGGTGGCAAGCAGCTGCGCGCTGGCGGTGTACTTGGACGGCATGATGAACGTAACGATCATGATTATCACGACCACCGCCACAAATGTGGCAATCACCGCTTTTGCATATCGCTTCAACGTACTGAAGAGAGTCCCCAGAGTCATTCTCCTATGCCTTTCAACCCAAAGCGGTACCCAACCACCCAAATTATTGTCTCAGCCAAGCCTACACGAAGAACTGCCCACAGCAACCCTTCTTCAGAGCTGCAGCGGGCAGTAATTCACCTCTCCACAACGCAACCTTGCCGTGTCATTTCACAAGGCCAAACGGGCTCCAACCAATCCACCCCGTCCTTTGCTGTTGCGCGCACGATCGAGAGGCACCATGGCGACACACCGCAGGAGTCCTGTCATTTCACTGCGCCGCGCATCACACCGCCGACCACCCACTTCTGAGCGAAGATATAGACGATGAGGATGGGAGCCATGGCCATGAGGTAGCTGGAGAATGCCATCGGGTAGTTGGTGGCAAATTGGGAGCTGAATACGTACTGCGCCAGCGGAATCGTTTGATTGGTCTGGTCGGTGAGCACGATGAGCGGCATGAGGAAGTCGTTCCACGCCCACAACGCGGTCATGATGGCGATGGTGGCGTTGATGGGCCCCATGAGCGGGAAAATGATCTTCCAGAAAATCTTCCACGTGCTCGCCCCGTCGATGCGTGCCGCTTCTTCAAGAGAGACGGGAATCGAACGGATGAATCCGGTGGCAATGAACAGGTTGGTCCCCAGGCCCAGTACGGTGTACAGGATGATGAGGCCGAATGGGTTGTCCAAATGCAGGGCGCCCATCTGCTTGGCCAGCGGCAGCATGATCACCGGGAAGGGCACGAACATGGCTGCGATGAAGAAATAATAGATGAACCGGAAGAACCGTTTGTCCATGTTTCTGGCCACCGCGTATGCCACGAAGGTGTTGGTCACCAAGGTGAGCACCACAGCCGCCACAGTGATGACAGCCGAGTTGAGTGCCGCTTTGGGGAAGTTCACCTTGGCGGACGCATCTGCAAAATTATGCCATTGCCAGCTGGTCGGCAAACTGAAGGTTCCGGCCTCGCCCGGCGTCTTCAGCGCCGTTACCACGGTGAAATAGAGTGGCACCAGCACCGTCAGTGAGAGCACGGCAAGAGCGGCCGTGAGCCACCAGTTGATGTTGTGGTCACGCCGGTGCACTCTCCTCTTCTTTGCTTTCCGGTTGCCCGGCCCACCTGCCGAAGCCGCGGCTGCATGTGGCTGCGTTGGTGATATCGGTGTGAACGATGGTGCTGTGCCCGCATTCATCGTCACTGATGTGGTATGTGCTGCCGAGACGGCTTCGTTTGTTCCGGTCGCGCTTGTGCTATCGGTCATCGTCGGCTCCTTAATCCTGCTCGTTGCGGTTGGAAATCTTGAGTTGCACAAAGGCGATAAGCGCCAGCACCACGAAGAAGAGTACGGCGTTGGCTGTCTGGTAGGCGTATTCGCCGCCGGTCAGACCGCCTTTCCAGATCAGATAGGTCACGGTCTCGGTTTTCGAGTCGGGACCTCCTTCGGTGAGGGCCACCACTTGGTCGAAGGTGCCGAGTGCGTTCTTCATGGAGAGCACCAGGTTGATGGTCAGGAAGGGCCCGATGAGGGGGAAGGTGACTTTCCAGAATTTCTGCCACGCGTTGACACCGTCAATGGCGGCCGCCTCGTAGATTTCGTCGTCGATGGTCTGCAGGCCGGCAAGATAGAGCAGTACCGAGTAGGCGACTCCCTGCCATACAGCCAGGAAGACTATAGGTATCCAAGAGTATTTGTCACTGGTCAGCAACGATTCGGAAAGCCAGCCTATGTGCAGCGCTTTGCCCAAAGCCGGCAGCGGTGTCATGAAAATGTACTTGAATACGTACCCGATGACGAGCACACCCAGCGTGTAGGGGATGAAATAGATGGCCCTGAACCCGTTCTTAAAGGCGATGCGACCGTTGAGCGCCACTGCCAGGAAAAGCGCGATGACGTTGATGAGCACCGTGATGACCACCGCGATGGCGATGGTGAACAGATAGGCGTGCCCCACCCGCCCATCCTTGAAGAGCGCGGCGTAGTTGTTCAGGCCGATCCACTTATAGTCGCCGTACCCTTGCGAGTTCGTGAACGAGTAGGCCACACCACGCAGGAACGGCACATAGAGGAAGATCGCGAAGACAATGACCGCGGGAACGGCCATCCAGTAATACGCCGGTTCCACTTTACGTTTGGAGAATGATGACTTGCGGCGGTGTTGCGCTTTGCCTGCACCGGTTTTCGCAGCTGTGTTTGACATGATGACCTCCCTTTCTACTCGAATGTCCGAGCTTGCACTTTGTCCCACTCGCTCTGCATCGAGTTGGTGAATTTATCGACGTTGCCGCTCGTCACCATGGTCTGCAGATAGCCGCCGATGTTGATGGACGAGGGGATGTAATGGTCGCAGAAGTCGGCCACGCGATTACTGGAGAAGAATTTCGAGACACCGGTCAGAGCAGGGTCGCCGAAGTGCGTCTTCTTGGAAGGCGTGATCGCGGCCTGTGCATCGGCATAGGTATTGAGTTGTCGTTCCTGCATGAGGAATTCCACGAATCGGCGGGCCTCTTTGGGATGTTTGGTGTTCGCGCCGATGGTGAGCATCACATCATCGCCGGCGGTCAGCACTTGTTCTTTGGGATCGTTGGTCGCAGGCATCTGTGCAAACCCGAGTTCCACGTCTTTGCTGATCATGGTAATCTGCGGTATCGCGTAGGTGCCGAGGGGAATGATGGCGGCCTGCCCTTTGGCGAAGTTCTGCGTGGCCTGCTGATAGGTCACGCCTTTATCCGCTGTGGAATATGAGAACAGATCGACCTCACGCTGTGCAGACTGGGTCCATATGGTTTTGAAATCAGTGCTTCCGTCTTTGAGCTTGCCGTATTGCGACTCGGGAACCAGTGTTCCGGCAAAGGATGCGAGAGGTGCTTGGGCGGTCCAGGAATCTGCAAGCGAGCCTTGGACGGGGTTGATGCCTGCTGCTTTGAATTTTTCGAGCATGGCAGTGAAGTCGTTCCATGTTTGGGGCGGATTGTCTGGGTCAACGCCGGCTTGACGCCACAACGCTTTGTTGTAGATGTATCCGGAGGCGTTGCCGGCATAAGGCAGACCGTAGAGGCGCTTCTTGGAGCGGTCTGTGGTCTGCACGAGGTTTTTGGCTATGGTGACCATGCCGGGGTTCAGTTCTTTGACAAGCGGGTCATCCGTGAAGTCATGAAATACGCCGGATGCGGCAAACATACCGAAACTAATGTCACCGTTGAAGGTGATAACGTCAGGCACACGGTTCTTGACGAAGCGGGTGCGCAGGTCGGTCTGCGCGTTGGCGGAGTTGTTGATACTGATTTTAATGTCCGGATTGTGGTCCTCAAACTCCTTGGCCATGGCTTTGAACTGGTCCGCCGCCTCAAACTTGTATTGGAAGAAGTCCAGCGTGACTTGGTCGCTCTTCGACGAACCGCACCCTGCCATGCCTAGGAGCACACCCATTGCGCATAGTGCGGATGCAACTTTAAGCAACGTCGCTCTGGCACGCCCTGCACTCCCGGCAGCTTTACCTGGCGAGGCTGCCCGCTCGCCTGAATCGAGATGAATCTTATTGCCCATCGCCAAGCTCCTTCGCTTATCTGTGACCGCGGCAGCTACACCGCAATGCCTCGTTCTAGATAAGCATGAAAGATTTATGTTTCCCACCTGATGAGTGTCTGCATGACAGCACAATTAAAAGCGCGTATTTTAGATGCGTAAGGAAAGTAATTCTTCCCGCACGAGAATACGCGCCGGCGATTCAGACGCCGCACACCACACACGCAGGCAGGAAACTTATGAACACCGACACTTCGATATATCACTGGTTTGAGGGTTCCGATTCCACTCACGAGGTGGCGCGCACCATCGCCCAGTACGGCCCGATCTCTCGCGCCACGCTCTCACGCATGCTCGGTCTCACCCAAGGTTCACTCTCGCGCATCACCTCTGATCTGCTGTACCATAAGGTCATCGAGGAAGCAGGGCCCGAGGCGGAGCCGGCGATAAGGAACGAATATGCCAGCCACGTGGGCACCATGCAAACCGAGGAAATGCAACGTATACCAGCCTATGACCGCACCCCCTCCACCAAACGCGGACGCCCACAGACGAACCTGCGCCTGCGCGCTTCGCAACGTTCGTTCATCGGTGTGAACATACACAACAACGGCATTACCGCCATCGCTACCGACGCTTTGTGCCATCCACTCAGCTCCGCCTTGAACGAACCGTTGCCGGACTGCGATCCGCACGCCGTAGCCAGCCAGATTGCCTCTCTTGCCTTGCGTTGCGCCCAGCAAGCCGGCATCGCCCCGTGCCTGCTCGGCATCAGTCTTGGCGGTCATCCCGTCGAGAGCAGTACCGTCACCTATGCGCCGTTTCTACATTGGGATAGAGAGGTGAAGCTCGCCGATATGGTGCAACAGCAATGCGCCATACCCACCTTGGTGTTCAATGACCTTGATTCACTGCTCCTATATGAAAGCTGGTTCAGCGAAGGTGTGGGCGTACCACGTCTTGCTTTGGTCACTGTCGGATCCGGCGTGGGGTACGCGCTGTGCGAGAACGGAAAACCGGTGAGTCCGAGCGACAAAAGCTACGGTCTGGTGAGCCACGTACCCATCGACCATGAGGGGCCGATGTGCTATGCCGGGCATGTGGGTTGTTCGCAGTGCCTGACGACCAACTCCATTGCCACGGAATATTCCGAGATGATCGGCATCACCTCCAGTGCCGATGATTTCTTTACTGCATTGCACGGCGAATCACCGCAGGCGCGCAAGCTGCTCAACAAGCTGTGCTTCCGCTTGGGCACATTCATTGCGGTCATGGCCAACTTTGCCATGCCGTCCAAGGTGTTGGTCAGCGGTGAGATATCGTTCCTGGCCCACCAGAATGCCGAGTCGGTGCGCCGCGGCATCAACGCACACCGCCCCACGCAAGCGTCTCCGGTTGATTTCAAGATTCTCGACTGTTCATGGGACCAGTGGGCACAGGCCGCCGCGGCACACGCCATAACTACGTACATTAATTGACACACGCACTCGCGGCGCATTGCCTACTACCACAAAATTCGGGGTTTGCGCAATATCACAACAATATTGCGCAAACCCCCGAATCGGCTTTATGCCCGATCAGACACGTACCGCCTCGAACATCACTGCTTGAGCCGGGTTCAGGCTCGGCGGACGAATGCCAAAGCTCTGCAAGGCTTCACCGTCCATCTGCACGCCGTCCTCATTCCACCACAGCAGCGGCGTCTGCCCATTGGCCAATCCCGGCACATCAAGGTTAAGACTGACGCCGAGCGGTCTGACTTGGTAGAGTGCCTGCGGGTCCAGACCAGGCAGACACACTGGTGCCGCAGGATAGGTTTGCGAGGAAGTCAGTTGCGTGAATCGATAGGTCGCCCTGGCTTTATCCGCACTCACCACGCCGTCCAGACGCACCGAAGCGTCTGCGCTGTCGGCATGAACCACTGCGCCGCTATGGAAATCATCACGACGACGCTTGTATTCGGCAATCCAATCCCCAAGAGCGTCCAGATCGGCCTGATCTTGTTTGAGCAGGTTCCACTCAACCCCCATATGGCCGAAGAACGCCATGCCGGCTCGCATCTGCAAACTGGTTGCGCGTCCAGTGGAGTGGGCGGGGCTGTCACCCACGTGTTCGCCGATCATCTCAGGGGGTACCAGAAGCGACGTGTAGCGCTGGATATCGGCACGCTCCACCGGATCCACGCAGTCGGATGCCCAAACACGGTCGGCTTGCTCGAGGATGCCCAGGTCGATGCGACCACCGCCTGACGAGCAGCTTTCAATCTCCAGACCGGGATGCGCGGCTTTCAAGTCATGGAAGATCTTATATACCGCCAGCGTCTGGCGGTGCACTGCGGGAAGTCCGGAACGCGGGGAGACCGCTTCGGTCACCAGCTTATTGTGGTCCCATTTGATGTAGTCAATGCCCAGCTCATCAATCAGAACGTCGATGGACCGGTAGATATAGGCAAAGGCATCCGGGTTGGTGAGATCGACCACTTGCTGGTTGCGACCTTGCATGGGAAGCCGCCCAGCGGTCGGTGCAAGAATCCAATCCGGATGCTTGCGCGCCATATCCGAATCAGGATTGACCATCTCCGGCTCGAACCACAGGCCGAACTCCATGCCTTTGGAGTGGACGTGCTGCGCCAGCGCCGCCAGGCTTTTCGGCCCTTCAGGCCACACCTGCGGCGAAATTTGCCAGTCTCCAAGGCCGCGTTCGTCATTGCGGCGAGAACCGAACCAACCGTCGTCCACCACAAAGCGTTCCACGCCGACCTGTGCCGCTTTGTCAGCCAGATTGGCCAAAGTGTCATAGTCGTGCTGGAAGTACACCGCCTCCCATGTATTGAGGATCACCGGGCGCGGGCGCGACGCAAATGAACGATGCGCCTGACGCACGTACCCATGGAAGCGTGCGGCCACCTCGTTGAGCCCCTCGCCATAAGCTCCATACACCCATGGTGTGCGGTACACAGATTGAGTCGCAGGGTCAACAATATCTTCCGAGGCAATATCATCGTTGCCGAAGTCATCATGTTCGTCTTGGCAAGACTGCAATACCATCTCGCCATCGAACAGTCGCTCGCCACCGCCAATCACACCTTGTGTATACGGCGTACGCTCAGCGGCCAGCACGCTGTTGCCGCTCCAGCCCACGTGCGTCGCATATACTTCTCCATGCTCAAACCCGAACCCGGGTACACCGGCAGTGAGCAGCAGAGAAGCGTCAAAGTCCGGGCGACCGACCAGCGCGTTCTTCTCGAACCGCCCCACGGCAAACGACGTGCGCTGTGGGGAACGCTCACGCAAGTGTCGACCTGTGGTGGTCAATATCTCGCGCGCACGGTCAGGCACCGAGAACCCGAGCTCGACATGCTTGACCGACAGGGCACCCTCGCCGCTATTGGCAATGCTGGCACGCTGACGAAGCAGGCCTTGAGCGTCAATCTCGAGCGTCCAAGTCAGGTTCACGCCCTGTTCACTGTCTTGGGCCTTAACCACCAACGACGGCACCGATTCCCCAGAGGCGCGCGCCGCTTGCTCTACGGCAACGCTGTGCACTGCGAACTTGACGAACAGCTCACGGCCGTCACGGCTCACGCTCAACCGGGAGGCACCACTCCACGACTCGGCTTGGGACGGCAGGATGCTGGGCCAACTCGTCTCATCGAGCGCGCCGGAAACACGCTGCGGGTGCTGCGCCGCATAACTGGCTAGCAACGAATCCGGATGGGCAAGGGGTCTTCCCCAGTGCACCAAACGCGGTAGTTCCGCATCGACGAACAGCAGCGCGAACGCTGATTTTGTCTCGGTGTCTTCGCCATAGGCAATCTTGATGTCCACGCTACCGGACGATGCCTCATCACGAGACGATGGTGTAAACAATTCAATATGCGCCATTGCACTTCCTTTCATATGTCGTCATTTGACATTACTTGAGTATGAAAACTCTACCGCACACTGTTTTTCTTGCCATATGCTGCGTGTTGTTTGCACAGCGCAAGTAAATCGCAAATTCCCCGTCTTTTTCGCCCCCATGCCATAGAGTGGCGTATATCACTATTTTGATATAACGTATGTAGTGATCTTATGCGCCATTCAACACGCGGCACATCAAGACAAAACACCAACAGGCCACAGCAACTCCAACCAGAGCAGGCCGCCCGAACCCTACAACGACAAGGATCAACATGGCACAGAAGAAGGGGTCCGCACCTTCCGCATCGGCGTCACTGGAAAACAACATCAGCCCAAACGAGCAGCGCACAGCCACCGCTATCGGTATTTCGGTGGTGGTAGCGGCGATTGCCGTGGTCGTGGCCATCGTTGCCGTAGTGTGGGCCGTGAACAAGCCCGCCAAAAGCGAGGCAGCAACCGCCAAACCAAGCGAGAACAGCGCTCAGGTGAGTCTGCGCCAGGCACGCACCAACGTCACCGCCGTCAAGACCAAGCCCGAACATTCCAACTCCGAAGGTGGCTTCCTGCTTTCCAAAGACGGGATCGGCAAGCCGGTGAAGACCGCGCCGACCGTGGCCCTGTATGTGGATTTCATGTGCCCAGCCTGCCGCGTGCTCGACAGCCAGATGCTCCCCACGTGGACCAAGATGCTGAATGCCGGTCAGATCAACTTCGAGATTCACCCCAGCTCACTCTTCGACGACCTTTCCACCGATAAGTATTCGACGCGTGCCGCCTCCGCCGTGGCCTACGTGGCCGACAAGGATCCCGAGCATGTGCTCGGATTCATCGCCGCGCTCTACGACGAAGGGTTCCAACCAAAAGAAGGCCAGCAGTACAAGCCCGTCAGCAACGACGCCATCGCAGCACAGGCCCAGAAAGCCGGAGTGAGCCCGGAAGTGGCCCAGCAGGCGGTGAAGGGCGACTACACCAAATGGATTGAGGCACTGGCGGTCTACACTCCCCTGCGCCCCTCGGTACTGCCCACAGAAGGCAGTCGCAAGGGCGAGTTCGCCACCCCCACCATCACCATCAACGGCAATTATTGGGACCGCGTCGCCGCCACACGAGACGGTACCGACGTGAACACTGCGTTCTTCAAGGCCATCGGTATGCAGGCAGGCGATGCTGGGACCGAAGGCGTTATGCCGTCCATCGGCGCCAGCGAAAAGCCGAAGGCCTGATCGCACACCTGCCCCTACCGCGCAAGTGAAAGTAAGGCCGCCATCCGCCCCGACGATGGCGGCCTTGCTTATTTCTCAGCGGCGGCATCCTACCGATATCGCGATAATCGTCGCTACTACCAGATTGGTTGGTGCCACACTGGCCTCATCATCACAGCTACCCCATCTCCGCAAGTTCGTTTGACGGCACCACAGACACCTCTCTGTTGCAAGGCGTCATCATCGCCTATTACCACGCGGCAGCGTCGCCGTCATGCTCAGCTACTTGTACGGGCCTAAAATGATGAACGAACAGTCATAGTGTTCGAGGAGATTGTTAGTTATGTCACGATGCTGCCGTACGCTGGAGTACAGCATATATGCATCGTGCACCTGTATGCATCAGTTTGGTCATGAAATAGCAACGTGTTGTGAGTTGCGGAAAGCTGGAGAGGAAACAACCATGACGTTCTTCACCGACACCCCGAGCAACCATGCCGGCTCGTCCAGGCACCACCGCGCACTGCTCGCCGCCGGCGTCGCTCTTGCAGCAGCCATCGCCCTAGGCGGCGGTGTCAGCGCATACGCCACCGCAGATTCCGCCACCAACGCCTCTTCCAGCGCAAGCAATCTGTCAGAAGCATCAAATATCACCCCCCCCCCCCAGCAAGTCTGAACCGCTAGTACCAGCAACCTCTCCCAGCACGCCACTCCTAGACTCCACCGATACCAACAGCAGCGATACACAAACAGCCACAGCAGAGGCTGACGCATCATTGAGCGAATCCGAACCAGCAGCAGGCACAGATTCCCCCAGCATATCCACACTCGGCGATGGCACGTGTGGCATCACCAAAGTAAATACGCTCAATTTCCGTTTCACAATTGACGGTTTCCCCGATCCGGACGTAAGGGGAGGAAAAATCCTCACGCAGGAGACCGCCGTGCAGATGTGTGTCTATCACGCCTACAGCACCACACAGTTCAGATACTCCAACGGCACCGCCACACAAGGCGACACCTCACAAAACATCACCCTCACCAACGTAGCATTCCCGCAAGTAAAAGCGACAGCATATGTGAAAAAGGGGTACACGGTAGACCCCTCCAAAGCGTATACGATACACTGCTTTTACAATGAAGCTATCGGCACAACCAAATTCAGCGGCACTATATACTACACAGGCTTGAGCAAACTCACCAAGTCTTCACAAGCGTCTCCATCGATGAACATCGATACGTATAATGCTACTTGTCCTGCGGCTGTGGGTGCAGTGTACCAACTCAACGGCAACTACCCAACCAACGCCAGTGTGCAACCCTCCTACAACCAAGTCTACGCACCCAACATCCCCGGATACGACATCACCGTCACCAACGGCACCTACAACCCCACCACACGCATGGTCACCATCCCCAACCCCGTCAACAGTGCCGGCACACCCGTCTACGGCAACAACCTGATGAACGCCACCAACGCCATCACCACCATCACCTACCACAAAGCAGCAGCCAACGCCACCATCCACTGGAACATCAACGGAACCGAAAACACCAGCATGCAACAAACCTTCAACGGATACCAAGACGACCCCTTGAACGCCACATTGACCGCACGTATACCAGCAGGCTATTATGCCCAACCAGCAAGCCCAGGCCTATCATGCAACGACACCACCTGCACCATCAACACCACCTACCAACCAGGACATTCGGACTACTGGATCAACTGCTCAAAACTCATCACCGAAACCCAGTCCAAAACACAAACACGCACCATCCACTACCAACACAACGACCACACCCAAGCAGCACCAGACCAAGTGGACACCATCACCTGGACCCGCACCAAAACCACCAACCCGGTCACCGGAACCACCACATACACCAACTGGACCACAACAAACACCGATGACGGCACCACCAAAACCACCGGCTACTACCCACAAGCAAACAGCCCACACCTCGACGGATGGACCACACAAACGCTCACCACCCAAGCGCAGTCCACCCTCCACACCGACGGCAACCCCATACCAGACCCAACCAACCCAACCAGTCCCACCGACCCGCAACTCACCAACCGCACCACCGAAATCACCATCACCTACATACCCACCATCAAAGCACTCCCCTTCACCGGAACCACCACCAACACAACCACAATCACACTCACCGGACTAGTAACCGCTGTCGTACTTGTCGCGGTCTCCTCAATACTCCGTCGCCACCACAACTCTCTCTCAACACGGTAGACGACGGCCACAAAGGGGGTGGCTGGTGTGGGCACGGCAACCCTGCCCACACCAACCACCCCTCACACTTCCACCAACAACCAACAACCAAACCCGCCAGACTTCCGTCGCCAGCCACAACCTCTCTCACCAGCAGACGACGGAACACAGGGTGGATGGCACAACTCCACAGCTGTCACCATCCACCCCACACAACCCAACGCACCAGAACCGTCACCAAATCTATTTCACCGACGGTTCCGCAGCGCACTGACACCGCCACGCAACACAACCGACACTGCCACCACTTCAACGACGGTTCCGCCGCACAACAATACGCCTGCGCACCAAAACCGACGCTGAATCTATTTCACCGTCGGTCCCGCTGCGCAACAACACCACCACGCAACACAACCGACGCTAACCGCACTTCACCGTCGGTTCCGCCGCACGACAATACCTCCACGCAACAGAACCGACGCTAACCGTACTCTAGTGACAGCTCTGCAGCAGCAGACCTGTGCAGCCTGTGCAGCCTGTGCAGCCTGTGCCACTTTGTTGCAACCTGCACAACCCGCGCAAACCGCGCAAACCACTGCAACCTCTGCATCACATGCCGGCCAGATCGCCGACATCTAGCCGGTAGAGCTCACGGAAACGGTTGTTCGTTTGGTACAGTTCGGATGGACGCCCCTGCATGGCAATGTGGCCGTTCTCAAGGAACACTACCTGATCCGCGTCTTCCAGCCCCTGCAAATGGTGAGTAACCCACAACAGCGTGCATTCACCGGCGGCTTGCATCACCATATCCATGATGCCGCGTTCGGTGATGGGGTCGAGGCCGATGGTCGGCTCATCCAGCAGCACCACCGGGCTTGCCTTAAGTACGATGCGCGCCAAGGCAAGCCGCTGCCGTTGCCCACCGGACAGGCTCTGCCCGGCTTCCGCCACCGTGGACTCGATACCCTCGGGCAGCGCCCTCACCGTATCGTCAAGCTGCACCGCTTTGAGTGCGGCCCACACGTCGTCGTCACTCGCCTCAGGAACGCCGACACGCACATTGTATGCCACAGACTCATTGAACAGGAACGCCTGCTGATTGAGGTACCCGAAGATGCGGGGGCGTTCGTCTTGCAGTGCGGCCACAGGGATGCCGTTAATGAGAATCTCACCGGCATCGGGCCGCAAGTCGCCCAGCAGCAGCTGCAGAATCGTGGTCTTGCCTTCACCGGAAGGACCAAGCAATGCCACCTTCTCCCCCGCTTTGATATGCAGGGAAAAATCGTCGAGCAGCACTGGCTGCCCCGGCCCGTAGGAGAACGTGACGTGGTTGAAATCGATGGTCTGCAACGCACCGTCGAGCTGACGTTGCTCCACCGGTTCCTCCTGTCGCGCTTCCACACGTTCGCTCAAGCCATTGAGGTGTGAGAGCGAATCCGTGTAGAGAGGCACTTCCGCCACTGCCTGAGCCACAACGATGAAGCAGTCCACCAGAGGGAACACCGCCAGCACCACGGCTGCCGCCCAATTGGCAAGCGACTGAGAGCTGGTCATAGTGAAGCTGGCTCCCACCAGAAGACCTGCCGCAATGAGCGCGAAAATCATTTGAATGGCAAAATTGCGCCACCGCTCAAACCGCTTCTGCTGCGTCTTGCTGGCGGTGATTTGTACGAACTCTTCACTGCCGATTGTGGAGAAGCGAGCGTTCTTGTGGCTGATTACCCAGTCGCTCAGCCCCAGGTAGCTTTCGGTTACCGCAGTGTATTCGTTGCGCTGCTGCGCTTTCTCACTCAGGTAATGACCGTCGGAGAAGTTCAGCGAAATCATGGGGATAAGAACAAGTACCAAAGCCAGCATGATGAACAGCAGCAGGCTGGTGATCCATGAGAACACACCCATCGCCACGGTAACTGCCAGCCACACCACATATGCCACGATTGTCGGGAAAATGGTACGCAGGTAGAAGTCTTCCAGATGGTCCAAGTCATCGGCCAACAGGCTCAGCACAGCACCTGTGCGCTCATGTTCACTGAGGAATGCAGCGTCTTTGGAGAGCGTGCGATAGAGTTGCACGCGCAGTTTGGAGACCACATGCAGCACCCAGTCATGGCTTTTGAGGCGTTCCACATATTTGAACGTTGGACGCCCGATGCCGAACGCACGGGTGAGCACGATAGGCACGTAGACCATGAGAATATTGTATGGGTGGCGCGCCGAACGACTGATGAGGTAGCCGGAGGTGAACATGAGTCCGGCACCGCACACAAACGTCATCACGCCAAGAAAAAAGATGAAAGCGAGCTTGCCCTTGTGCTGCTTGAGATATGGCCAGAACCAGTGGTCATGGTCCCAGACCGCATGGTAATCGGTGTGCCGCGTGTGCCGGGCGTCCCCTGTCTGCGCCTCGACACGACCGGTCTGTGCTTCGCCCGCACCGGTGGTATGTATCTGTTCTTCGCCATGCACCGCCGGCGACGTGCCGCGCCGCTGTTCAGTCTGCGCTGACACACCATCGCCCGATGTCTTGTTCTTGCTGTCATTCCGCTCGCTCATGCGCTCACTCACCGTCCTCGTCCTCTCGCTCGTTCTTGTGCTGCGTCGCTGCCTGAGACACGCCTTTCGCACCGTTATCCATGCCCGATTCCCGACGATAACCATCGATGCGATTGCCGCCCATCTGCACGATAAGCTCGTCGAGTGGGCCCCCAGAGCCGATCAGTTCTTCCGGAGTACCGGATTCCACCACATGCCCGTGATCGAGCATCACCACTTGGTCCACATTGGACAGCCAGTGCAGGCGGTGTGTAGCGAAGATGACAAGATGGCCTTCCATGATGGGCAGCAGCGTCTGCTTCAGCTCATACTCGGTTTCAATGTCCAAATGTGCGGTAGGCTCGTCGAACAGCAGAATCTCACGAGACTTGTCAAGCAGCACACGTGCCAACGCGATGCGCTGCGCCTGACCACCACTCACACCCCTGTTTCCTTCTCCGATGCGTGTCTCCAAACCTTCCGGCAGCTGAGCAAGCCAGCCGTCAAGGCCAGCTTGGCGAGCAGCCTCAGACACGGCTTGTTCGGTGGCGTCTTCAACATAGAAACGGATGTTGTCAGCGATGGTGCCGCTGAAAATGTAAGGGGTTTGCGGAATATAGCTGACATGACGCTGCCATGCCGGAGCGTTGAAGTGGTGCAGTTCATGGCCATCCAGTTCGATGGCGCCTCGTTGGGGCTGGTTGAACCCAGCCATCACGTCCACCAGAGTGGTCTTGCCTGAGCCGGAACGGCCTATCACCGCTACTTTGGCGAAACCACTGACATCCAGCGATACATCATGCAGGGCGTCGTCCGGTTCATGGATTCCATCCTCCGGCACATCTCCGTCGCTGTTCCGCGTCTTGGCAGGGCGCTGTTGCTCCACTGCTTGCATGGCCGTGGAATGTCCGGCTGATTGAGCGTCGCTCTCTTCGGCCTTGGCACCATCGTAAGCAAAATCCAAGCCGCTGATATGAAGCTCGCTGTGCTCGTTCCAGCCATCCCATTCCAGGCTTTCGTCCACATCCGGATCAGGCGTGTTCAAGAACGCCATCACGTCCGACATGGCATTCTTGCCGTCCAGGGTGGCATGGTAATTTTCGCCGAACTGACGAATGGGCAGGAAATAATCCGGTGCCAAAATAAGTGCGAGCATGGCGGGAGCCAACGCCATCTTGCCGTCGATCAGATCGATGCCAAGAAACACCGCCATGATGGCGATGCCCAGCGTGGCGAAGAAGTCCAACGCAAAGGTGGAGGTCATGGCCACGCGAATCACGCTGATGGTACGTTTACGGAACTGCTCGCTCACACTGTAGATCTCGTCCTCGTACTGCTCGCTCACGCCCAGCATCTTCAACGTTGGCAAGCCAAGGATGCTGTCCACGAACTTGGAGTTGAGGATGCGGAACTGTGCATACTGTTTGTTGGAACGGTCTCGCGAGGCAAGCCCGAGAATGGCCATGAAGAAGATGAGCAACGGGAACATGAGCAGCAGCACCAAACCACTCACCCAGTGCTGAATCCATACGTATACCAGAATGACCGGTGGAATGAGCATCATGTCAGTCATCTTCGGCAGCACAATCTGCAGGTAGTTCTTCACCTGGTCAAGCCCGTCAATGAGCATGGTCACACTGGCACCGGTGCCACGCTGGGCGAGAGAAGCAGGTCCCAGACGGAATACCTTCTCTTGGATGCGCGGGTGCAGCTCGGTGACCACCGCGTCCGCTTGGTTGGCAGCAAGGCGCTGCTTGGCCACGTCGATAAGCTGACGCAGCAGATAGCAGGAGAAGA
Organism: Bifidobacterium sp. ESL1130; assembly: GCF_058507935.1. Lineage (NCBI taxonomy): Bacteria > Bacillati > Actinomycetota > Actinomycetes > Bifidobacteriales > Bifidobacteriaceae > Bifidobacterium > Bifidobacterium sp. ESL1130. Next base: position 1,527,415 of record NZ_CP196379.1, read on the forward strand.
ATTCTGCCAATGGTCCCCACAGTGACGAAACAGTGTGAAGCTTCCACACTTGAACAAGGCCGCTCGTCAATCCGTGCGCCTGTCCGACAATACAGAACGCCTGTACCAAAGAAAGCAACGACAGCAGCCCCAACGTACGCCGTACTCCCGTAAATGTAAACAAACTCTTATCAATCACCGTATCATCCCAACTGTTGCCGCACCGGTCTTGTACCGATGCCGACCCTATGCCGTCTCCTGGGCACCTGTCGCGCAAATCTGCCTCGAGGCCTGAAACATACAGCAATGCCCGGCACCTGTAGATGAGCGCAATACAGCACTTCCATACTACAAGGCACCGGGCATTAACCTAGTGCTTGGCCGCAAGTTGTGCGGCCAGTCACACTCAGGCCTGTACAGCCTGCGCTTTCACGACCGGGTCGCTTACCAAGCGCTTGCGCTGCAGAGAGTAGCTCCATGCAAAGTAAATCAGCACGATCGGCAGCAGCACGCACAGCACAACAGTCATGATCTGCAGTGTGTACGGTGAGGCCGAAGCATCCTTGGCCAGCATGCTCAGAGCGGAATCCTTGGCGACCATGACGCGCGGGAACAGTCCGTTAAAGATGAAGGCGATAACGCCCATCAACGTCACGCCGCTGGAGATGAATGCCCAGCCGCCCCGCTTCTTGGTGGCCGCCACATGGCCGCCTACCGTGGCCGCGAGAATCACTACGGTGATGAACAGCGTAGAGAAGGTGCGTGCCTGGTAGAAGTCAGTCATGAAGAACACCAGGATGACGAAGAGCACCAGCGCCGGGTAGGCGATCCAGTACAGCTTCTCGCTGATGTTGAGCATGTGGCGGGAACGTTCGGCATCCAGCTTCAGGCTCAGGAAGTGCAGGCCATGCAGGAAGCAGAAGAACACCGTGGCGATGCCGCCGACCACAGACAGCCAGTTGACGACGCCAAAGAAGCCGATGCGCGCATTGCCTTCAGCATCCATGGGAACCCCCTGGATGAGGCTGGTGAGCATCATGCCCAAGAGGAAGGGCGCCACCGTGCTGCCGATGAAGTTGGCCCACTGCCATACATTGCGCTCACGGTCGGTGATGGCATGCCCGGCGAACTCGAAGGAGACACCACGCAGAATAAGCCCGACCAACACGAGGAAGAGCAGGATGTAGTAGCCGGAGAACAGGCTTGCATACCACAGCGGGAACGCTGCGAACATCGCACCGCCTGCAGTGATGAGCCATACCTCGTTGCCGTCCCAGTGCGGGCCGACGGCACGCATGTACAGCGCACGTTCGTCACCGTTGCGAGCCACCAGGCGCGTGGCCATGCCCACGCCGAAATCCAGTCCGTCAAGGAACAGGAAAATCGCGAATACCAATGCGATGACGAAGAACCACAGCAGTTGCAGGAAACTCATGCCGTTCATGCCAGTGCCACCTTTCCTTGTACCGAAGCCTGCTGAGCGGCCTTCCCGGCCACCGGTTCGGCTTCGAACGCTTCTTCCTTCTCCAATGCCTCAGGCCCCTGATGCAGGGTGCGACGCGCGTAGAAGATCATCACGCCGCCGAGCAGCACGAAGAGCAGGAAGTAGACGATGTTGGTGAAGAGCAGGCTACCCACCGTGGCCGTCGGCGATACACCGTCGGCGATGGTCAGCAGGCCGTAGACGAGCCACGGATAGCGGCCGAGCTCGGTGATGAGCCAGCCACCGGTGGTGCCGATGAACGGCAGATACATGCAGATGCCCAAAATCCACAGCTTCCAACGGCTGTCGGCAAGCGTGTTCTTGGACTTGCGGGTGAACCACAGCGCCAGAATCGAAAGAATCAGCGTAGCGAAACCGACGGCGGCCATGAAGCGGAAGCTCCAGAACAGCACGTTGGTGGGCACGTAGTAGTTCATGTCCGAGCCGAACTTGGCGTCGAACTGCTGGTGCAGTTCCTGGTTGACGGTGTTCATGCCCTTGACCGCTCCGCTGAGCTTATGGTAGGCCAGCAGGGAAAGCATGGCGGGAATCTCAATGCCCTTGGTGGTCTTGGCCTGCTCGTTGATCAAACCGATGATGGTCCACGAGGCCGGGTCTCCCGAGTCGTCGTACAGACCTTCGGTGGCCGCGAACTTCATCGGCTGGTCGTCGATGATGAAACCGGTCTGCAGATCGCCGGCGATGATGACCAGGATGGAGGAGACCAACGCGATGATGGCGGAGACGCGCAAAGAGCGCACGTAGAACGCCTTGTTAGCTGCCTGCTTCTTGTTCAGCAGACCGAAGGCGCTCATGCCAACCACCACGAAGCTGCCGGTGAGCAGCGCGCCGGTGATGACGTGCGGGAAGGAGCGCCACAGCTGCGGGTTACCGATGATGGCCGCGAAATTGGTCATCTTGGCATGCCCGTCCTTGGGGTCGATCTTAAAGCCGACCGGGTGCTGCATGAAGCTGTTCGCTGCCAGAATCCAGATGGCGGACAGCGTGGAACCCAGCCAGGTAAGCCAGATGAAAATGACATGCACGCCGGGCTTGAACCGCTTCCACGTGAACATCCACACACCTACGAACGTGGACTCCATGAAGAACGCGAGCAGCGCCTCAATGGCCAGAGGTGCACCGAAGATGTCGCCCATGAAGCGCGAATAGTTGGACCAGTTCATACCGAACTGGAACTCCTGGATGATGCCGGTGACGATGCCGACCGCGAAGCTCAGGAGGAAGATATTCCCCCAGAACTTGGCCATACGCTGATACACGGCCTTACGCTTGAACACGTACAGCGTTTCCATGATGGCCACCGTGAACGCCAAGCCGATGCTCAACGGCACGAAGAAGAAATGGAATACCGTCGTCATCGCAAACTGAAAGCGCGACAGTCCCAAAACCGTCATGTGTCTCTCCCTTCTCTCTTGTCTAACCTCTAAACCCTTTAAAGACTAGTTGCTTTCCAGCATAGTCTTCACATTCGCCAACTCCAGCACGGAGCGGTCGTTGACGATCTTCTTGACGATCTGCACCTTGGCACCCTTGAGCTTCATGTGGCCGAACGCATCAAGCGAGGCGATGCCGCAGTGCGGGCCTAGCGAGCACACGGTGCCCAGGCTCTTGTACACGAACTTCTTGGTGGGCTGGCCGTTCATCGTGGCCACCAGGTTCGCCGCAGCGCAATCCGCCTGAGCGATGGAAATCTGGCCTGTCGTCGGGTACAGGCGACCGTTTGAAGGATCCTTGACTGCCGAAACGTCGCCGATGAGGAACTCGTTCGGTTCGCCGGCCACAGTAAGGTCGTCCTCCACCACCACGCGGTTGCGCTTCTGGTCGTAGCCCGAACGCGCGATGACTTCGCTGCCACGCACACCTGTGGCCCAAATCACTGTACTGGCAGGATAATCCACATCACCACAGGACACCCCGTTGTCACGAACTTCGGTAATCGAAGTGGCTACGTGGAAGGTGACGCCGTGGCTTTCCAAGTACTTGACGCCCCAGTTGGAGAGCTTCTCGTCGAACATGGGCAGCAGGCGGGGCGATGCCTCGATGCAGTCAATCTTGATCTTGTCTGCAGGAAGACCGTATTCCTTGACCAGATGGGGCATGCGCCATACCAGCTCGCCCAAGTATTCGATGCTGGTGAAGCCGCCACCGCACACCACGATGTGCAGGTCGTTCTCGTCATGACTGGTGTTGTATCGCTTCAGGTTGTCTTCGAGCTCACGGCGAGCGGCAAGTGCCGTATCGATGTCAACCAGTGAATAGCCGTATTCGGCAGCGCCGGAGATACCGAACGTCTCGGATTCGAAGCCCAAGGCATTCATGAGATAATCGTAGGCAACCGGTTCGCCGTTCTTGAGGAGCACCTTGTGGTTTTCTCGATCCACCTGCGTGACCTCGTCGATGATGACCTCGACGTTCTTCGGCGCCACATCACGAATGTTGAATGTTACATCCGCAGGATCCTTGGTGCCGGCGGCCACCTGATGGAGCTGAGTGGACTCATAGTGGTATGGATTCTTGTTGATCAGTACGATGCGCGCATCGATGTGAGCGTGTGCCAACTTCTTCACAGCCCGCATGCCTGCGTAACCAGCGCCGAGGATAACTACGGTTTTCATTCCCGTTTCCCTTCTCATTTCATGACAAAACCGGTGCGGTATATACCGCCACCGGTTTCCAGCATCTCATTCGTCTTTGCCGAGACACATGGTATGGTGGACTATGAACAACGCGACATAACCATCTATGTCCCATTACTCATCGTTTGGATTCCAGTATACCACTGCATTTCTCGCATAATTGCAACGATGAAGGCACTCGTAACGTGTTTTTCAGCCAACTCGCACCCAGCTCTGAAAAATAGGCATCCGCAGCATGACTCTCACAGCGTAACCGTGCCCATATCATGTGTGCCGAAATTCACAGTCGGTGCGTTCGGTTTACCGAGAGCTTGCTTGCGTCCGCACCTGATCAAACCGATATGCGTAAGGCTGCGAATTTGCACAAAACAACGACGGAGCCTCCTGCAAAGCAAGACCATTGCACTAGTATAAGTGACATCGGGCGTCGCACATACGGCAACACACACGCAATCCAGGAGGCGATCATGACCGCAACATCATCGTTGGGCGAATGGCTCAAGACCGAACGCGACCAACGCATCTCCCACGGCGCCTACTACTGGACGTCCATCCAGCTGACGTACAACTCTAACCATATGGAAGGCAGCACCCTAACCCGGCGACAGACGCAGCAGCTGTATGACACCGGCACCTTGACTCCGGCAGACGATTCCACCCCCATCCGCGCAGACGACATCATCGAAACGCAAAATCACTTCCATCTGTTCGATCTGATGCTCGACCATTACCAGGAGCCGTTGAGCCACAGCATGGTCACCGGCATGCATGCCGCGCTCAAAGCCCGAACCAGTCAGGAACTCAGGCCGGACATGTGGGGAGTCGGAGAATACAAGCAGCACCCCAACCAGATAGGTCTGTTCGATCCAGTCACCACCACACCGCCGAATCGTGTGCGTCCCGCCATGGAGGAGTTGTTCTCACTCATGGACGATTTCACCGGCACCGACGGACAACTCGCCCATTTTCATGTGGCTTTCGAGCGCATCCATCCCTTCTCAGACGGCAACGGTCGCATTGGCAGAATGCTCATATTCAAGGAGTCGCTGCGCATCGGAGCACTGCCACCGGTTATCTTCGACGACCAGAAATCGCCGTACTTTGACGCCTTGGCAAACTGGACGGCAAGCACACCTGAATCACTGAGCAGGTTCATGCACGACAGCCGGGCTCGGTACCGCGACGAGGTACTCAACCAGTTCGATGCCGGCAACGAATTCATCTACGATTTCGCATCAGTTACCGACACCGCGGATTTCGACGCCCAGACTCAGCCGGAGTAAGCACAGCAACGGTGACACAGATAACGTCGGAGTGCGGCCGGTAATTGAGGGGTCTAACATATGATGAAAGCGACTATATAAAAGCGGACGGGGCGAGATTCGAACTCGCGGTGGGTTTCCCCACAACGGTTTTCAAGACCGTCTCTTTAGACCGCTCAGACACCCGTCCGTGCACATCTTGCGTGCAAGTCGCAACTATAGCAGACCAAGTAGCCAACGACAACACTGGCAACGCTTCCACGCCATGGATGTCGATCTGCTACGCCATCTCAAAAGCCTCTTCACTGCGAAAAACGCTGGGTCTCGGTACCTTGTGTTTTCGAGTAAGACTCGGCCTAGCGGCCCGGAGCGTTCGAAAATACAAGGTACCGAGACCCAGCGCGACGCAAGTTTAAAGAAACCCTACGCCTCCCACCGAGTCGGTTCAATCACCTCTCGGCCTCCCATGTACGCCCGCATGGCCTGCGGAATGACAATGGAGCCATCCTTCTGCTGGTGATTTTCAAGAATCGCCACCAGCCAACGCGTAGTGGCCAGCGTGCCGTTGAGCGTAGCGACGGAGCGTGTGGAACCGTCTTCCATACGCTCGCGGATGTTGAGACGACGCGCCTGATACTCGGTGCAGTTGGAGGTGGAGGTGAGCTCACGGTAGCGACCTTGCGTGGGCACCCAAGCCTCGTTGTCGAACTTGCGTGCAGCGGAGGAACCAAGATCGCCGGCAGCGGTGTCGATGGTGCGGTAGGGCACTTCCACTTTGGCCAGCATCTCCTCTTCCATGCCCAGCAGCTGCTGGTGCATGTCGTGTGCTTCTTCCTGCTTGCAGTAGACGAACATCTCCACTTTGTCGAACTGATGAACGCGGATAATGCCCGAGGTATCTTTGCCCGCGGCACCCGCCTCACGCCGGTAGCAGCTGGACCAGCCGGTGTACTTGAGCGGGCCGTTCGACAGATCGAGGATCTCATTCTCATGCATGCCGGCGAGCGCCACTTCCGAGGTGCCGACCAGATACTGGTCATCGGGCTCACGCAGACGGTAGATTTCGTCGGCGTGAGAGTTCAAAAAGCCGGTGCCGGCCATGACTTCGGGACGTACCAACGTAGGTGTGATGGCCAAGGTAAAACCGGCCGCTTCCGCCTGGTCGACCGCCATGGTCAGCATGGCTATCTGGAGTCTGGCCACCGCACCGCGCAGGAAGTAGAACCGTGAGCCGGAAACCTTGGCGCCGCGCTTCATATCGATGCCCGCTACGCCCTCACCCAATGCCAGATGATCTTTGGGCTCGAATCCTTCAGCCGCGAAGTCACGAATGGTACCGACCTTCTTGACGACGACATAATCGTCTTCGCCACCTTCCGGCGCTTCAGGCTCCACCACGTTGGAAAGTTTCCACATCGCTTTCGTGTATTCGCCGGAGGCCGCATCCGCCTGAGCTTTGTAGCGCGAAACCTGCTCGGCCAGCTCTTTGGTCTGTGCGATGAGTTGCGCTTTCTCATCGGCAGCTGCGGATGCCACCTGCTTGCCGATGGCTTTTTGTCGAGCGCGCGCCTCTTCGAATTCCTTCAGCGAAGAGCGCCGCGTCTCGTCTGAGCTCAGCACTTCGTCGACGAGCTCCACAGACTCTCCGCGCTTGCGCTGGGACTCCTTCACCACGTCGGCATGTTCACGAATGTATTGGATATCTAGCATGATTTGAGTTTACTGTTTCAAGCCGACACGCAGGCGGCTCGCGCGGATCTTCGACGACTCGCAGAGCGCGTAATCGTTTCTCGCTCGTACTAGAGTGGAGGCATCTCTGCAGCCCAGACCAAGGATCGGTATCCATGCCTCTTGCCACAGCCATTGTCCTCGCAGTCGCGCTGGCCGCGCTCGTGGTGCTGGCTGTGGTACTGGTGCAACGTCATCTCAAACGCGAAGCCCGGGATCGGGAGCTGAGTGCCAGAGCCGGAGACCAAGTCCATTACGCGTTTGTGATCAATCCGTCCAAGCCTCGAGCCCAGCAGGCCAAAGCGCAGATTCGCCAGTTCTGCCGTACTCATGCTTTGGGAGACCCTGCTTTTTTCGACACCACACTGGACAAGGATGGTCGCGCTTGCGCACTCGAGGCGCTGGAACAGGGTGCCGACGTGGTGATTGCCGTGGGGGGCGACGGTACAGTGCGCACCGTGGCGAGCGCGCTGAGCGGGTCCGGTCATGCGTTGGGCATCATTCCCATCGGTACGGGCAATCTTTTTGCGCGCAACATGAACATTCCGATTGACGATATCGACGCAGCGCTCACTGTGGCCACGTCCCTCGGCGGAACGCTCATTGATGTGGGGCGCATGTCTTTGCTGGACGATGAGACCGAGACGCACCCTCACGCGTTCCTGATCATCGCCGGCATCGGTTTTGATGCGCAGATGATTGACGATACCGACCCGAAGCTCAAGAAAAGCCTGAGCTGGTTGGCCTATTTTGCCGGCGGTATGAAGAACCTGTTCGCGCCCAAGTATCGTGGCGATGTGACGATCACGAAGGCCGACGGGACCAAGCACACCACTGCCGGTTTGGAGTTTCGCACGTTGATGAGCGGCAATTGCGGGCAGATTCCGGTGTTTTCCCTTATTCCCGATGCCAGCTATGACGACGGCCTGCTGGATTTCGAAATCATCGACACCACAGGCGGCCTGCTGGGTTGGGCCAACCTGCTCGGGGACGTGATGCACCAGACCATTACCGGCAAGGCGCAGCAAAGCCCGCTGTCCACCAATTCCACCATTGATCAGATTCAGGGCGTGTGCGCTGAAGTGCTGTTGAAGAAGCCCGCTCTGGCCGAGGTGGATGGGGATACGCTCAAGAGGACGCGTCATATCCGTTTCACCGTCGAGCATCGCTCGTTGTTTGTGCGGGCTCCGCAGCCCAGTGAGGGTGAGAAGGTTACGGACGAGAAGGTTGCCGCTTGAGTGCAAAGGCGGCGAGGTGACAGCAGTCGAGCACTCTTTGGCTTCAAATGTGCACACAATATATCATCAATCGCTCAAAATAACACAAACTTGAACATGATATGCAATCGTGGCACAATAGAGGCATGGTAGCAAACAATGCGGGTATGCCCGCCACCCCCTCCGACCTGATTGACGTCGACAAGGTCATCGCCGACTACTACGACGCCGTCCCCAACCCCTCCGTGCCTGAGCAGCGAGTTTCATTCGGCACTTCCGGTCATCGCGGCTCATCACTGAAGGTCTCATTCAACGAGGCACACATCGTGGCGATTTCCCAAGCCATTGCCGAATACCGGCGGCAGGCCGGCGTGAACGGCCCGCTCTATCTGGGGCGCGACACCCATGCGCTCTCCGGCCCAGCCGAACGCACTGCCATAGAGGTGCTCGTAGCCAACGGCGTGCACGTGCGCATCGACGCACGTCAAGATTTCGTCCCCACTCCCGTAATCTCCCAGACCATCTTGACCCACAACCGTGCCGCAGACGGTTCTCAGCGGTTCACCGGAGACGGACTGGCCGACGGCATCGTGGTGACACCTTCGCACAATCCTCCCACCGACGGTGGTTTCAAGTACGATCCCGTCACAGGAGGACCGGCTCCCGCTGAAGTCACCGAGCAGATCGCACGGCGCGCCAACGAACTGCTGGGACATGTTAAGGACGTCAAGCGCATACCCTACGAGCAGGCCGTCAAGTCCGAGTTCGTCGAACGATTCGACTTTAGAGAACACTACGTGAGCGACCTCGGCAATGTCATCGACTTTGATGCGATCCGATCGTCCGGCGTTCGTCTGGGCATCGATCCTTTGGGCGGCGCTTCAGTGAACTACTGGCCGCTCATCAACGAGGCATATGGTTTGAACATCGACGTGGTGCGTCCCCAAGTGGATCCGACCTGGCGGTTTATGACGCTGGACCACGACGGCAAGATCCGCATGGACCCCAGCTCCGTTTATGCCATGAAGGGCCTGGTGGAATCGCTCAACAACGGCGCTTGGGACAAGTACGATCTGGTGGGCGGCACTGATCCCGATGCCGACCGGCATGGCATCGTTTGCCCCAACTGGGGGGTCATGAACCCGAACCACTATTTGGCAGTGTGCGTGCAATACCTGTTCGGAGGCAACCGTCCCGACTGGCCCGAAGGCACCGGCGTCGGCAAAACGGTCGTGTCGTCAAGCCTTGTCGACCGCGTGGCCACCTCGTTGGGAGCACCGCTGATAGAGGTGCCAGTAGGGTTCAAATGGTTTGTGGACCCACTGTTCAGCGGCACCGTGGCATTCGGCGGCGAAGAAAGCAGCGGCATGAGCTTCCTGCGCCGCGATGGCCACGTGTGGACCACAGACAAAGACGGGCTCATTCCCGACCTGCTGGCAGCGGAGATTACCGCCGTCACTGGCAAGAACCCAGCCCAACTGCATCAAGAGCAAGTGGAACAGTTCGGCGAAAGCTGGTACCGGCGCGTTGACACTCCGACCACACTGGAGCAGAAGCAGAAATTCGGCACCATGAGCGCCTCCGACATCACCGCCACCAAGCTGGCAGGCGAACCAATCGAAACCGTCATGACAACAGCCCCCGGCAACAATGCCCCCATCGGAGGGCTCAAAGTGGCCACAAAGAACAACTGGTTCGCCGCCCGGCCCTCCGGTACCGAAAACATCTATAAAATCTACGCCGAGTCGTTCACCTCCCCCGAAACCTTGGAACAGGTGCTCAGCGAGGCCGAAACGGTGGTGAACGCCGCGCTGGGGTGAGGCGCACGACCCACCGTTGGTGTTGCTGGCGCCATATCAATCATGTATGAATGTCAGCAACACCGTGTCCCCACAGACATGCGTTCGACATTCGCGGTACAGTAGTGCGCAGCATGACACACCATATGGGATGAGCGTCCGACGACGTTCCTGCCCATGCAAGCGATTGGCTGGGCGCTCTGTATTTTCGAACGCTCCGGGCCGCTCGGCCAAGTCTTTACTCGAAAATATAGAGCGCCCAGCCAATCGAGTCGAAACGTTAAGGAACTATGACCTATGATTACAGTCTCCACTGATGGCAGCGCTCTCGGCAACCCAAACGGCCCAATGGGATGGGCTTGGGCAGACCACGCTCCCCATGCGGCGCGCACGCCCGGCCACAGCCATGACGGCGACTGTGATGCCGGCGGCGCCACGAACGGCACCAATCAGATCGGAGAACTGGTGGCTGTGCTGGAGGCGTTGCGCGCGCATCCAGGCGACGAGCCGCTCACCATTGAGACCGATTCCCAGTATGCCATCAACTGCTCCACCAAATGGGTGAAAGGATGGAAGAAGAACGGCTGGAAGAACTCGCAGAAAAAACCTGTGAAGAACGCGCCGCTCATCAAGGCCATCGACGCTGAGATCGCGCAGCGCGAGGGGCCGGTGAAATTCGTGTGGGTGAAAGGTCACAACGGCAATCCCGGGAACGAAAAAGTGGACGACTTGGCGCACACCTACTCCGGAGATGCTCGAAGCGGAGTTCGCGACGGTTATCTCCCTTTGGAGGGCTGGCAGTCATTACTGGCTTCGGATTACGCTCGAGGGGTCGATATTCCTGCTGATGCGCAGTTGCTTATCGACGGCGAAATCACCAATGAGGAGTATCACTTGGGCCGCGGCGAGCAGTCAAGCCCGAACTTCGAGACGGAGCGCCCCACCAGCGCTGGGAGTAATACCAATACCGATAACAGTACTGATACCGATAATTCCGGTGATCACACCAGACGGACCAGCCGTGCATTGCAGGACCTGCTCAACGAACCGGAAGGCGTTGCCGACTATGACTTCGGCCAATCCCACGCAGGTCAGCCCTCAGGCAGTGCCTTGAACGACGGCGATGCAACCAAGTCAAGCAACGTTCCTGTTGCTTCTGCCGCTCCAACCGTTTCTGCCACCTCTACGGTTTCCGCCGCTTCTGCTGCCTCTACCGTTCCTGACGTTTCCACCGCTCCAGACATTGCTGCCACTTCTACCGTTCCCGCCACTCCAACCGCCACAGACGAGAATCAGCCGCCGGCGTCCCCTCAGGGCAGTGCCAGCAACCGCGCATCCGGCGCCCAAGCACCTGCAAACATGACGGCATCGGGGCTCACCATTTCCGGTACATTGCAGGTCTCCCCTCCCCCTTCCAGCAGCCCCACCTACACCGGCCAACCCCGTCATCTCCATGGATTTGTGGAAGTAGACGCGCTGGTGGAGGGCGACGGCACCGTCATGCTCCAGTCGTCCCCCTTCTTCATAGCCACGCGCTAAACACGCATCTGCCGCATATCGTAAAATTTGCCACCCGTACCGCGCATCGCCCTCACGCGCGAATATGTGACAATGTCCGAAAAATTGCTCTACCGTTCGCCGTAGTTTCCATAGATTATGACGGTATGCGCCGGATATACGCGCCGACATCACGCGACGGCAAAGTACCACAAAACCGGTAGTATACGAGAGAGATACCTCACATCGAAGGCCAGGATTGGCCTCGACAGCAGTAAGGAGCATGATGGACAAGGCAGAACAGGACCGGCTCAAGCAGGCCGCAGGCATCGAAGCGGCAAAGATCGTGGAGAACGGCATGACCGTCGGCCTCGGCACCGGATCGACCGTGAAATTCCTGGTGGACGAACTCGGCCGCCGCACACAGGAGGAAGGTTTGCAGTTCACCGGTGTCACCACTTCCCGCCGCACACAGGAGCAGGCAGAAGGCTACGGCATCAAGATCGTAGATATTGACGACGTGGATCATATCGACGTCACCATCGATGGCGCTGACGAGGTGGACAGCAATTTCAACGGCATCAAGGGTGGCGGTGCAGCCTTGCTGTGGGAGAAGATCGTGGCCACGAACTCCGACAAGATCGTGTGGATCGTGGACGAGTCGAAAGTGGTGGACACCATCGGAGCATTCCCCCTTCCGGTCGAGGTGATCCCCTTTGGCGCAGGCCACGTGGTGAAGCTGTTCGAAGAAAAGGGTTACAAGCCAGTGCTGCGGCTGGATGACGACGGCAAAGAGGTACGTACCGACGAGAACAATTTCGTGGTGGATTTGCACTTGGAACGCATCGACCAGCCGGAAGCGTTGGCCGAAGATCTTATCAACACCGTGGGTGTGGTGGAGCACGGCTTGTTCCTGCACATGGTGGACACGGTGATTGTGGGCAACCCCAACGGCCCGCGTGTCATGCAGAACAGCAATAAGTAATACCGCACGCTCAGCCTCGCACCGGCCGATATCACCGCTCTAGGAGGGACGGCCGGCAGCGATGGCAGCAATAACTCAAGTCCGGCATACATCCGAAGTTATAGGGATGCGTGCCGGACTTTTGCATGCTATCGCGTGAGTAGCTGTTGCCGAGCTACTCGCAGAAAACCTACTTGAGTTTGGCGATGGCCTCGCGCGCAGCAGCGTAATCAGGTTCGGTACCGATTTCGGGAACCTGCTGGGTGTAGGCCACGGTGCCATCGGAGTTGATGAGCACCACGCAGCGCGACAGCAGGCCACGCATGGAACCATCGGCAATGGTGATGCCGTAATCTTCGCCAAACGTGGAACGGAAGGCCGAACCGGCGATGACCCCGTCGATGCCTTCGGCACCGCAGAAGCGAGCGGTGGCGAACGGCAGATCCTTGGAGACGCAGAGCACGGTCACGTCGTCGAATTCTTCGGCAACCTTGTTGAAGTTGCGCACCGACATGGAGCACACGTCAGTGTCGATGGAGGGGAAGATGTTGAGCACGATCTTCTTGCCGGCAAGGCTGGCGGAATCGAAGTCGTTGAGGTCTTTGTCGGTCAGGGTGAACGCAGGGGCAGCGGAGCCTACCTCGGGGAGCGTGCCAACGGTTTGCGTGGGATTGCCATCCAATGTAATTTGTGTCATATGGCCATTCTCCCACAGCCCGGCTGCAACCACCATTTACGCTGTCGGCAAGGGCGAACGGGCGCAACAGCGCATTCATGTCACGGCACTTGACCTTACCGCCAGAACGCTTGTTACCGATGTCACAGAGCTGTAATAAACTATAGAAATATGTGCATGTATGCAGCACTTTGCTGACATGCCTGCATCAATGAAGGACTCGACAATGTGTCGTTGTGGTGTTTGGACACAGAAAGAGAGATTGCTATGTCTCCCATAAGCCACGGTGTGACGAATTCGCGCCAAGGCCATACTCTTGCCGCTGTTGTCACCATAATGGTAGCGGTTGCATCCCTTGCCGGAGGCATCACCGCCTACGCGTCGTCAGTTTCCAGCACAAGTGCCGACTCTGCAGATAGCACCACCGCAACTTCACCTGCCGCTTCCGCAAGCTCGGCAGAAGCATTAAATATCACCCCCCCCCCAGCGAGTCTGAACCTCTAACTTCCAGCACACCACTTCTAGATTCTTCCAATACCAGTCAAAACAGTACAGACGCCAACGCAGACGCTGATGCTTCATCGACACTTGCTCAAGCAGAATCGCAACCGGATGCCACCCTGCCCGGCATATCCGCACAAGGCGACGGTTCATGTGCTGTTGCTACAACAGACAGTAGATATTACACAGCTACGGTTGACGGTTTACCAGCAGGAAAACCACCAAAAGACCCGCATTATCAAGGAACAAAAACCATAGTTAGTGCATGCGTTTACCATGCCTACAGCACCACGCAATTCAGATACTCCAACGGCACCGCCACACAAGGCGACACTTCACAGAACATCACCCTCACCAACGTAGCATTCACGCAAGCGAAAGCTTTCGCGTACGTCAAGAGAGGTTACAAAGTCGACACTTCCAAATCCTATACCACAAAATGCTACTACGGTGCAAATATCAGCGGAACCAACTTCGCCAACACCCCATACTACGTAGGGCCAGCCAAACTCACACTCTCAAATGCAGGAGGCGGCACAGACATGGGAAACGGAGTGATAACGGTGACACCAGATCAAACAGCTGATGCTTTATACACTGTTACTTGTCCTGCGGCTACGGGTGCAGTGTACCAACTCAACGGCAACTACCCAACCAACGCCAGTGTGCAACCCTCCTACAACCAAGTCTACGCACCCAACATCCCCGGATACGACATCACCGTCACCAACGGCACCTACAACCCCACCACACGCATGGTCACCATCCCCAACCCCGTCAACAGTGCCGGCACACCCGTCTACGGCAACAACCTGATGAACGCCACCAACGCCATCACCACCATCACCTACCACAAAGCAGCAGCCAACGCCACCATCCACTGGAACATCAACGGAACCGAAAACACCAGCATGCAACAAACCTTCAACGGATACCAAGACGACCCCTTGAACGCCACATTGACCGCACGTATACCAGCAGGCTATTATGCCCAACCAGCAAGCCCAGGCCTATCATGCAACGACACCACCTGCACCATCAACACCACCTACCAACCAGGACATTCGGACTACTGGATCAACTGCTCAAAACTCATCACCGAAACCCAGTCCAAAACACAAACACGCACCATCCACTACCAACACAACGACCACACCCAAGCAGCACCAGACCAAGTGGACACCATCACCTGGACCCGCACCAAAACCACCAACCCGGTCACCGGAACCACCACATACACCAACTGGACCACAACAAACACCGATGACGGCACCACCAAAACCACCGGCTACTACCCACAAGCAAACAGCCCACACCTCGACGGATGGACCACACAAACGCTCACCACCCAAGCGCAGTCCACCCTCCACACCGACGGCAACCCCATACCAGACCCAACCAACCCAACCAGTCCCACCGACCCGCAACTCACCAACCGCACCACCGAAATCACCATCACCTACATACCCACCATCAAAGCACTCCCCTTCACCGGAACCACCACCAACACAACCACAATCACACTCACCGGACTAGTAACCGCTGTCGTACTTGTCGCGGTCTCCTCAATACTCCGTCGCCACCACAACTCTCTCTCAACACGGTAGACGACGGCCACAAAGGGGGTGGCTGGTGTGGGCACGGCAACCCTGCCCACACCAACCACCCCTCACACTTCCACCAACAACCAACAACCAAACCCGCCAGACTTCCGTCGCCAGCCACAACCTCTCTCACCAGCAGACGACGGAACACAGGGTGGATGGCACAACTCCACAGCTGTCACCATCCACCCCACACAACCCAACGCACCAGAACCGTCACCAAATCTATTTCACCGACGGTTCCGCAGCGCACTGACACCGCCACGCAACACAACCGACACTGCCACCACTTCAACGACGGTTCCGCCGCACAACAATACGCCTGCGCACCAAAACCGACGCTGAATCTATTTCACCGTCGGTCCCGCTGCGCAACAACACCACCACGCAACACAACCGACGCTAACCGCACTTCACCGTCGGTTCCGCCGCGGCTCAGCACCAGCACGCAACAAAACCGACACTAACCCCACTTCACCGACGGTTCTGCAGCATAGCAGCACCGCTACGCGTTGGATACGATTCACTTACTCAATGCTCGACAGCGAACAAATCACGCCATTACCATACGCACAGATACGATAGTCTTCCTCAGCAGTACCGCATCCACACATGAGGAGGCCCGCCCCACAAAGTGCAGGACGGGCAGAAACATGAGCCACAGGAGCATACTTCTCAATACCTGCAGCAGCTCCCCTACTTCAACTCGCTGTCACCGCCTCTTATGGCAAACCAGCACAGCGCCAGTATCACTACATCAGCAACACCAGGATGCACTTTAGCGGCCAGTACAACCGCCAACACCATCATCAACTCAACTAACGAACCCGAACTAGGCCCCTCATTCTTGTTACGCACAACCGTGCCTTTCATTTATGATCACACCATCGCGGCGTGACCAGTGTCACGTCGACGATTGTCGACCGGTCGATTGCCCAGCTATCAGGAAGGACGTTCGACAAGTTCAAGCGTATCAGGTATAGTGAGGTTTGTCAGTTGATGAATGTCTATCAGCATTTCCGATTGTTGAGGCGGCGATAACACTTCTTATTACGGAAATGATTCCCAACTGATAGGGCAGTTTCTTGTTCTGTCCTCATACTTTCGAGGGGTCCCAATTCCGATTGTGACCCCTCGTTAATTCTGAATCTGCGGCGCAGACCTCGAACATACAAAAAGGCCCGAACCCAGAAGGTTCGAGCCTTTACTCCTTGCGTATCGCTAGGATACCGCAGACCGTCGCTACTTGCGCTGGTGACGAGTCTTACGCAGCATTTTGCGGTGCTTCTTCTTGCTCATCCGCTTGCGGCGCTTCTTGATGACGGAACCCATCTGAAGCCTCCATTCCTAGACTATACGATTGCAACTTTCCCTACTATACACAAAGAAGCCGACTTTCACGCTGCCCACTGTGCACGCCATCCACTGCGAGCTCACCGCGCATTGTTCCTGCAGCACAGCCACACAGCACCTACTTGCGCGAACCTCCACTTGCAACGCAAGCTTCCCGACTACAAAGCGAGCTTTCGCCTACAACGCAAACTCCCCTCCTACAACGCAAACTCCCCTCCTGCAACGCGAGCTTCCCACCTGCAACACCGCCACACTACTGCACCTACTGCGCGAACCTCCACCCGTGCAAGCTTTCCGTCTGCAGCGCGAGTTCCGCCCACAACCAGAAACTCCCGCCTACAACGGGAACTTCTGGTAGAAACGCAGCACCGAATCCTTTGAGCCCGTGGCCTCGAACACCACTGTGTCGTTGCGCCACACGGCCGTGGTGGCGCCACTGTGGCTCTTCACCTTGGCATCAGCGCTGCCGTCTTTCTTCTCATCGCCAGCACCAGACGCATCACTCGATGCCGCACCATCATTCTTGCCCGATGTCTCCTTGACCACATACGCACCAGTGACATTGCCGGAAACCTTCACATCCCCCGAAGCCACATCTACACCGGACAGACCTTTGGAGAGCGTCTCATACTGCTTCTTGGCCTTGTCATCGCTTGGCCACTGGGCCACGCGAACCTCAACATCATCGGCCTTTTTACCGGTCGAATAAGTCATGGCATATTCCTCCAAAGGCGTGGATGCTTTCCACCCATCACTCGGAGAGACCTCAACGCGCGCAAAATTAAGCACGCTATCGGGCATGGACTTGAGCAATTCCGTGGACCCCTTCGGCAGCTCCTTCGCTTTGATGGAAGGGGTGGTGGGAGCGGATGCGCTTTGCTCAGGAGCCACCGGCTGAACGTTCTTATTCAACGCCCACCCGGGCCACACGAATGCGGACAGCAGCGCCAACACCACCACAACGGCGGCGCACGCCACCACAACAATGAGTTTGCGGTGGGAGGAAGACTTGTGATTGCTCGTCATAGACCTCATTGTTTCATAGCGGGCTGACGCTTCACGGAGTCTTTCAAGCGCCGGCGTTCGCCCTCTTCGCCGCCCGCTGGCTCAACTGTGCCGCAAGTTCCGACGCACGAGAGCCGATACACTTCGCCGCTTCGTCATCGCCGGCATCCACTGCTCTCCAGTATTCGATTTTTAGCGAAACGTATTCACGCCTTGCCTTGAGAAATTCTCGTTCCTCATCCAACCGGTCGCATTGCCGCTCCAGCAGATCCATCTCGGCGCGAGCGCCAACCTGCCCGTCCTCCCGGTTGGCCATATATGCCCGCATGTCTGCCAGAGGCATGCCGGTGGCATTGAGACAAGCCACGGTGGTGAGCGCTGCAAGATCGTCATCGCTGTACGCGCGATGTCCCGAAGAGGGGTCTCGTGCAATGCCAGATACGATGCCGATCTGCTCGTAGTAGCGCAGCGTGCTTTCGGGCAGCCCACAATACAGCGACGCTTCTTTGATGGAATGCCATTGGCGTCGAGTGTTATGCTCGTCGTTCATGCTAGGCCAGCTTTGCATATTCATGCTCATCTACCGGTTCGAGCCAGTCGGTTGATGCGCCCGCGGCCATTACCGCAATGTGAGCGAAAGGACTGTTGGGGCTGGCTCCGTGCCAGTGTTTGGTATCTGCGGGAACGACCACTACGTCGCCAGGCTCCATGCGCCGTACAGGTTCGCCTTCCAGCTGGCAGTAGCCCACTCCGCCCACGGCAAGAAGGATTTGTGCCGCACCGTGGTGCGCATGCCAGTGGTTGATGCACCCGGGTTCGAAGGTAACGTTGCTTACGCCCACATGCTCGTCTCCGCCCAGCGGTGCCAAGTAGCTTTGGCCGGTGAAGTACTGGGCGTAGGCGTCGTTGGAGTCGCCGAGCGGGAATGGGCTGGGGTTGGTGGATTCGGTGATAGGCACGGGTGCTCCTTAATTGTTGAAGTGCTATGCTATGAAGCAATATGAACAGACTAAAAACTTCAAGTACTTGAAGTCAAACCGACGCTATTTCAACATCGTGTCCACATATCCACATCTTTGCTGTGCAAACAGCATAATCTACTTATCCACAGCCTTGGTCTCCAAACATCCTTACCCCACAGTCCACACGATTCACAACGTCATGATTCACACAGGCCGCACATCCGCATAGTCCTCATAGTCCACAACATCATTACTTATTCACAAATCCACAAATCCACAAATCCACATATTCGCCAGTTCGACTTGACCGGGTCGGCCGGCACGGCTAGCGTCGGAACCATGGCAAAAAGCACAACGCAATACGTCTGTTCCGAATGCGGGTGGAATGGGGCAAAATGGTACGGGCGCTGCCCTGAATGCGGGCAATGGGGCACGGTTGAGGAGTTTCACGAAGCACGACCGGCAGCCGCAAAACGCACCGCCGCTCAGGGCCGCACCTCGCGCACACAGGCTGGTGTCGCACCACTGGCCGGCGCCGCAGCGGCCATGCCGATCACCGGCATCAGCGCCGACGCCGAGCAGCGCACGTCCACCGGATTTTCCGAGTTCGACCGTGTGCTGGGCGGTGGCATCGTAGCCGGTTCGGTGGTACTGGTAGCAGGCGAACCCGGCATCGGCAAATCAACGCTGCTGCTCGAAACCGCAGGCAACATCGCCCGTTCCAAACCCGGGCAACCGGTGCTCTATATTTCCGGAGAGGAGTCCCAAGCACAAGTGCGCATGCGTGCCTCACGCATCGCTGCTCTGGAACCGAACCTGCTCATGGCCGCCACCACCGACCTGTCCACGGCCTTGGCGCTCATCGAGCAGCATAAGCCGAGCTTGGCCATTGTGGATTCGGCGCAAACCATCGTCTCCCAAGATGTTGATGGCATCTCCGGCGGCTCCACTCAGGTACGTGAGGTGGCAAGCGCACTCATCGACACCGCCAAAACGATCGGCGTCCCGGTCATGTTGGTGGGGCACGTGACCAAGGACGGCACCATCGCCGGACCGCGCACGTTGGAGCATCTGGTGGATGTGGTCTGCCAGTTCGAGGGCGACAGCCAGACGGCACTGCGCCTGCTGCACGCGAGCAAAAACCGCTTTGGCCCGACCGACGAGGTGGGCTGTTTCGATATGTCGGGCGAGGGCATCGAAGAGGTCACCGACCCTTCCGGCCTCTTCCTTTCCACCGATGATGCTCCGGTGGAGGGCACGTGCGTAACATTCACACTCGACGGTCACCGCAGCCTGCCCATCGAGGTGCAGGCGTTGGTCACCAAATCGGTGCTCCCCACCCCCAGACGCAACACCAACGGCATCGATCAGAACCGTCTTGCCATGCTTTCGGCTGTTCTCTACCGCCACGGCAAGGTCAATCTGCTCGCCAACGATCTGTATGTCTCCACCATCGCCGGTGGTTTGGCCAAAGAACCTGCGTGCGACTTGGCCATCGTGTCTGCATTGGCGAGCGCGTCAAAGGCTCGCCCGATCGACCGCGCCACGTGTGCGATCGGCGAGATATCACTGACCGGACAGGTACGCCCCGTCCCCCAGCTGGCACACCGGTTGAACGAGGCTGCACGTTTGGGGTACACCAAGGCCGTGGTCCCGGTAACCCGCGGTCGTCAGCGCACGTTGAAGGCAGTGCCCGGCTTGGAAGTGGTGGAGGTCGCTTCACTGCGCGACGCGTTGGACGCCATGGGACTGTAAACCGCCGGCATGGTACCGCCGACACGGTGACACCCGCCCATTACAATGAATGTGACGGCAACGTCCGTCCGTGTGCCGTAAGCTGTGTTGCCACAGCGGCACCGCCCGATTCATTATTCATGTAGGAGTGTCAATATGGCCAACAGCATCCCCTTGGAAGATATGAGCGACTATGCTCGCAGCGCGGTGCGCACCCTCGACCTCGAGCCACACCCGGAAGGTGGATGGTACAAGCAGACTTGGCTGAGCCGGCAGGCCTCGCAAGGCACCCAGGATGGTGAGGATGCAGGCCGCCCCTTGGCCTCACTCATTTACTTCCTGCTGGCACAAGGGGATGCAAGTGCCTGGCATAAAGTCGATGCGGACGAGATTTGGCTGTGGCACGGCCCAGCTACCGTCGCGCTGGAACTGGGCGGTGACGGCGAAGCCCCGACCAGCGATCCTGAACATATTACCCGCGTTACGCTTGGCCAGGGCTTGGCCGATGCCGACGACGCGAAGAACGGCAATACTGCCGCAGCTCCCAGTCAGGAACCGGTGGGACAGTATGTGATTCCCAAGGGCTACTGGCAGCGCACTGTTCCGGGCACCGGAGACGCCATCGTCTCATGCGTGGTGAGTCCCGGCTTCTCCTTCGACGGGTTCACACTCGAATAGCCTCATTGCGCGCAATCCGCCGCCATGTCTGTGTGCGGCACGCGCAAGAACGTAATGGTACGAAAACACAATGGTGGCGATGTGCTCCGGTACGTCTGGCGCACATCGCCACATATTTATTTTGTGATCAACAGAGCGTTCAGAGACGTTCTGCCATCTGGCGCAGTGTACCCAAGGTAACGTCGGCGGCGGCGTCGGCCGCACGCTGCATGCTGCGCTGCTGGGTGTTCAGGTCACTGTAGGAATCGCCGCACGGGTTGCTGATGCCACGAATGCACAGGAACGGCACATCGCAACGAGCGCACACCTGACCTGCCGAAGCCTCTTCCATGGCTTCGCCTTCGGCATCGAAGCGCGCTATCAGCTCACGCAATACATCCGGATCGGTGTTGAACCGATCGCTGGTAGAGAGGTTGCCTACCACATAACTGGGCTGATGGTCGGCACTCACGTGGACGTCCAAGGCCAGCGTTCCAGCCATTGCACTGCCTTGCTCGCGCAGTTCGGCCTGTGAGGCCACACGGTTGAGCCCAAGCTCCTGCGCGGCGCGTTCGGCATCGGCGACCAGTGCAGGGTCCGAGGGGAAGAATTTGAGGAACGGCTCGCAATCGGCGATGACTTCCATGTTGCTTTCCGCATAGTGCTGCTCACGCGCCACTACCACATCCGCAATGTCTAAACCAGGGTTGATGGAACCGGCGATACCGCTGAAAATCAGAGCCTGCGGGTCGTAGCGGTCGATGATGAATTGGGCAGCGGCAGCCGAGTTGGCCATCCCCATGCCTCCCATGACCACCACCACATGCTTGCCGGCATACATGCCGGTCGTCACTACGTTGTGATGGATGGTCTCAGTGGTGGCATCTTGCAGAGATTCGACGATTTTTGCGGATTCCTCAGGAATCGCACATTGCACAGCAACAGTAGGAGTACTCATAGCTCTATGGTAATGCATGTCACACCCAAACCCACTGCTCGTTTGGAGCCGCAGACATCACCAGGCAAGGCCTCTATTCGTACCCATTCACACCACCGTTCCAACCCAAAACCGGCAATGCGCCAGTAGGGTGGTAACCATAGAATGGTGGAGCTTCCGGCTCCGCGCAGGTACGCGTGTGCAGTCGAATCATCATGGGCACGGCAAGGTTAAGGGACAATCACATGAGCATGTTCAATGGCAAACATATTCTACGCAACACAGCGTCGGCATTGGCAGCGGCCGTACTCGCACTCTCGGTCTCAGGGTGTGGTTCCGAATCCTCCAGCGCGCCTGCCAATTCCTCGGATCCCACACAAATGACCGCAACGCCCGGAACTCTCACCATCGCCACCGGAGAGCCCGCCTATGCCCCATGGGTAATCGACGACAAGCCGGAAAGCGGCAAAGGCTACGAGGCGGCACTCTCCTATGCAGTAGCCAAGGAGATGGGTTTCAAGAACTCGGACGTAAAGTGGGTGCGCACCACCTTCGATGAGGCCACGGCCCCCGGCGCCAAGAACTGGGACATGAACATCCAGCAGTTCACCATCACCAAAGAGCGCAAGCAGGCGGTCGACTTCTCCCCCAGCTACTACAACGTCAAGCAGTCCATCGTGGTGCGCAAAGACTCCAAACTGGCGAGCGCCAAGTCAGTGAGCGAATTCAAGAATGCCACCGTTGGAGCCATGGTCGGTTCCACTTCCCTGGACTTCGCCCAGTCGAAGATCAAGCAGGACATCAAGATTTTCAACGATAACGCGGCATTGGCCGAGGCGCTGGATTCCAATCAGATCGACGCGATCGTACTTGACACCCCTACTGCAGTGGATGTGGTTAAGGAGAATCAGGTGAAGGATTCCGTAGTGGTGGGTCAGATTCCAGGTTCTGACGATCCGGAAGGCACCGGTTTCGTGCTGTCCAAGGATTCCAAGCTCACTCCGGCCGTTACCAAAGCCGTGAATGCACTGAAGAAGGACGGTACGCTGGACAAGTTGCAGAACCAGTGGCTGGCCGAGTACACCACTGACATACCTATGCTCAAGTAGGCACACCGGACTTTCAGGCGCACCGGACTCTCAGACAGGCGCGGCTCTCACCATACCGATGGTGGGGCCGCGCTTGTTTTATGCATAAACCAGATTCCACACAACATGGAAAGTCATATCCCAAAGAGAGCCAGCTTCACCCCTCCGCACAAGAGACAGACCGATGGGCAGATGCCCGTACTCCCAAGACCTGTAGAACGGTACGGGTAACATGGGCAGTGTTTCCGGCAACGCGGTTCCTCGTCCGAAGACTCGCGCAGCCGAGTGACATCATCCTATCCAACTCAACGAAATATACGATTCTCCATTAGGCAGAGGCATCATCATGAGTGTTTGGAACCATCATTTCTCACGTGCTATCGCGGCCGTCAGCGCTGTGGCAATACTGGCATTGGCAGCCGGCTGCGGCTCCGGCGGCACAGCCGAACCATCCGACCCCAACGACGTCAAACAGATGACCGTAAACCACGGCACGCTCACGGTGGCGACCGGCGAACCCGCCTACTCGCCCTGGGTGCTTGACGACAAGCCCGAAAGCGGGCGCGGCTACGAGGCCGCCGTCGTCTACTCTCTGGCCAAGCGTCTCGGTTTCGCCAAAGAGGACGTGAAGTGGACACGCAGCACCTTCGACGCGGCCACTGCCCCGGGTGCCAAGGATTGGGATATGAACGTCCAGCAATTCTCCATCACCAAGGAACGCAAGCAGGCTGTGGACTTCTCCCCCAGTTATTTCAACATGACCGAAAGCGTGGTGACCCGCAAGGATTCCAAGTTTGCCAAAGCCACATCAATCAGCGAACTCAAGGACGCCACCATCGGCGCCATGGTCGGTTCCATCAGTCTCGACATCGCCAAGTCGAAGATCAAGGACGACATCAAGGTGTTCAACGACAATGCGACCGTGGCCCAGGCCATGAGTGCCGGCCAAGTGGACGCCGTGGTGTTCGACACTCCCACCGCCGTCAATGTCGTGAAAACGAAACAGGTGCAGGACGGCCTGGTGATCGGTCAGATTCCCGGCTCACAGGACCCCAACGGCATCGGTGTTCTTTTGCCTAAAGACTCCAAACTCACGCCCACCGTCACCAAGGCCATGAACGAGATGAAGAACGACGGCGAACTGCAGAAGCTACAGGACCGTTGGCTTAAAGAGTACACCACCGACGTGCCGGAACTCAGGTAGTACTCTTGGCTGTGGGCAGTGCCAAGCAAACCTGCCCACAGGGCTTTACCCTTTATCCACCATCAACCCTGAGGACCAGACAGACAGTATGAATAACACACCATCGGTTTCCGACCGATCCACGCCGACTTCGCAGAGCACTTCGGAAAAACCTACGCAGGGCAAGCTGGCTCACCATGAGATGAGCGTGAGCACCGTAAGCGAAGTGGAACTGGAGCGCCGGGAATTCCGGCGTCGGCAACGCTACCAATCCACCGCGGTGAGCGTGGTGAGCACCTTGGTGCTCGTCGCCGTCATCGTCATCGCGCTCAGGTTCTCCCCCGGCTGGCCGCACGTCAAGGAATCGTTCTTCTCCGGGCACTATTTCGTCCAATCCTTCCCCTCCATTCTCAAAGGCTTGTGGGTCAACGTCGCCGTACTCGCCATCGCTGTGGTGGGAGTGGCCATCTTCGGCACCCTCATCGCCGTCATCCGCACCAGCAAGGCCGCTGTGCTCTTCCCCTTGCGCGCGCTGGTGACCATCTACACCACCGTGATGCGCGGCATTCCCATGCTCGTGGTGCTGTACCTCATCGGTTTCGGCATTCCCGGACTCAATATTTTCGGCCGCATTCCGCCGGTCGTACTCGGTACCATAGCCGTGGTCATGTCCTATTCGGCATACGTCGGCGAGGTACTGCGCGCCGGTTTCCAAGATGTGAACCCCTCACAGCGTGCCTCTGCCCGATCATTGGGGTTGACCAGCGCTCAGACAGTGCGTTTGGTCGTCATACCCCAAGCCCTGCGCAAAGTGGCGCCGGCGCTCATGAACGACTTTATCTCCATGCAAAAGGATGTGGGGCTCATCTCCGTGCTCGGCGTGGTGGACGCAGTGCGCGCCGCACAGATCGCCGTGGCTCGCACATACAATTACACGCCTTATGTGGTGGCCAGCCTGCTGTTCATTCTGCTCAGTGTGCCTTTCATCATCCTCAACGACTGGTATTCCGCCAGATTGCGCCGGCGTGAGCAGAGCGGAGGCACCGTATGACCTCCGAGCATGCACCGCACATCAGCACGCCAATCGAGAACGAGTCAGAAAGCAGCATGACCAATACCACATCAGAACCGCAAACAGCGTCGTCGAAGCAAGACGCAGCACAACAGCAGTCCGACCTGCAGACGACAACCCCCAACATGCAACCGGTATTGCGTGTGGATGGCGTGGCCAAGTCGTTCGGAGGCAACCACGTGTTGCGCGGCATATCGTTCAACATCCAGCCGCATGAGGTGGTGGCGTTGCTTGGCCCGTCCGGTTCCGGCAAATCTACACTCATGAAGTGCATCAACCTGTTGGAGCAGGTGGACGATGGGCAAATCTGGCTGGGTGGCACCGACATCACCGACCCAGCAGTGAACGCCGACCAGAGCCGTTCGCGCATTGGCGTGGTCTTCCAGCAGTTCAACCTCTTCCCCCACATGACGGTACTGAAAAACGTGACGCTTGGTGCCATCAAAGTACACCATTGGAGCAAAGAGCAGGCTGAAGAGAAAGCCATGGGCTTGCTCAAACGCATCGGCATGGATGGCAAGGCTCACTCCTACCCTGACCAGCTTTCCGGCGGCCAGCAGCAGCGCGTCGCCATCGCACGTGCGCTTATGACTGAGCCGGAACTGCTGCTGCTCGACGAGATCACTTCGGCGCTCGACCCCATGCTGGTCGGCGAGGTGCTGGGCATGGTGCAGGAACTCAAAGAACAGGGCACCACCATTTTGATGGCCACCCACGAAATGCAGTTCGCCCGCGATGCCGCAGACCGTGTGATCCTGCTACGCCAAGGCGTCATTGCAGAGAACGGCACACCGCAAGCGGTGATGAACGAGTCGCAAGATGCCGATACCCGCGCGTTCTTCAGCCATTTCAGAGGGATCTAACCCACCGCCAGCGCGCGGAATAGCAAACAGCCTAGGCCCCACCAATAGAGCCTAGGCTGTTGCATATCAGCTGTTCAACACCTCACGCGCCAAGTCATCCGAAAACTCAAGAAGAGTGTGGTGGTATGCGCAGCAACGTTGAGCTGCGCATACCACCAGACCGTAGACTTACACCACTTGTGGCACAAGCGTGAACGAGCAACTGAATTGCTCGTCGTCGAGCCGGTAACGCTCGGCAAGCTCAGGCCCGCACGAGTTGGAACCCATACCCGACTGCGCGTGGTCAAGGCACAGCACGGTGTACGGCGCCTCTTCCAGCTCATAGTCGTGGCCCTTATCGGTCAGTTCTTCCTGCGTGTATGGCGAGCAGTTGAAGGAGAACGGTGTCTCAGCCGCCACACTCAGGCCGGCATCGCCATCGTTCACCTCCACTGTGTCACAACCCCAGTGTGAACCGTTCTCCTGAGGCCGCAGATAATGCTCGACCATATTCGCTGCGCTCGACGAGAACCGGCCGTAGCGGCTGGCACGATGCTTGTCTTGATAGCTCTCGTACGGCCCGTAGCCGCAGTATTCCACCTGGCCCATAGCCTTTGGCAGGAAGAGACGCAGTCCAAAACGCGGTAGGAACGGGAATTCCTGAGCTTGGCGAGTCACGTCCAGGGTGACCTTCAACGTGCCATCCGAGGCAATGCACCACACGGCTTGCACGCGTGCGCACGGCTGGAGCGCGTCGGCCGCCAGTGCGATGTCCGCACGAACCGTCACTCGCCCGCTGGGTTCGGACTGCACCTCGCAGGTATACGCACGTGCGTGGGTACGGTCGTAGCCGGCAGCAACCCAATCCAGTTTGATGTTGCGGTCGTTGTCGGTGGGAGCACGCCAGATGTTGAGTTCGGCGGGCTTGACCAGCAGGTTGCGGTTGCGCACCGACATGGTGGCGATGAGGCCGGTGCGACGGTCGAACGTGTAACGCCAGTCAGCTCCCTGCACCACGATTTCTGCAGAAGACTGGGACACCGTGGGCTGCGCGACCTGAGATTCACCTTTACCAGCCTCAAGCAGTCGACCAGCCTTCTCGTTGCGCCGACCATCAACGGCTACAGCCACCTCGTCGAAGCCCAAATCGAAACCCTCCGGCAGCAACGCTTCGGCCCGCTTGAGCCGGTAGCCGATCAGCAGCGTCACTTTGCCGGCTGACGGCACCTCTCCAACAGGCAGACGCACCGCACCGTCGCCATGAGGAGCAACGTCGGGAGCATCGGCCTCGCCATGACCCACCTGCTCGCCGTCCACCAGCAGCGACCACGAGATGGTCAGATACTCGGCCAAGTTCACAAAGTCCATGTAATTGTGCAGTGTTGCCTCACCAGAGCCGGCGTTGAAGGAGACCACGCGCGCCGGACGGAAGACGTTCTTGAACTCTTTGAGACCGGTGTGCGGCGTGCGGTCGGGGTAGACGAGGCCGTCCATGCAGAAATTCCCGTCGTGCGGGAACTCGCCGTGGTCACCGCCGTAGAGGTACTGCTTGTGGCCGTGCACATCCCGGCCGACGTCGATGGCATGGTCCGCCCACTCCCACATGCAGCCGCCGAGCATGCCCGGGTAGCGCTGGATCGCCTCGAAGTATTCCTCGAGGTCGCCCGGACCGTTGCCCATGGCATGGCAGAATTCGCACAGGAAGTACGGCTTGGTGCCATGGTCGCCGTCGTCGCCGGTGGAGCAGACGCCGTGCGGCCCTTCGGGCGTGAAATAGGCGTCGATCTGCTCGATGGAAGGGTACATGCGCGAGTGCAGATCAAGGTTGGTATAGTCGAGCCCCTCGCGCGGCGCGCCGTGGATTGCGGACTCATAATGGGTCAGTCGGCTCCCGTCACGTTGCTTGGTCCAAGCCAGTGCTTGCTCAAAGCCGCACCCGTAGCCGGACTCGTTGCCCATCGACCAGATGACGATGCCGGGGTGGTTCTTGTCCCGTTCCACACTGCGCTGCACGCGGTCGCAGATGGCGTCGGCGAACCGTGGTTCATCGGCGATATGGCCGTTCCAGCAGGTGTCTGCGCTCATCCCCTCTCCCGATTCCAGCATGGCCTCTTCGATACCGTGCGTCTCGATGTCCGCCTCGGCTATGACATAGAAACCAAGCTGATCGTACAGCGCGTAGTACAGGGGCGCGTTGGGATAGTGGCTGGTGCGGATTGCGTTGACGTTGTGCTCCTTCATGAGCTTAAGATCGCGCATCAGCTGGTTTTGGTCAATCGCAAAACCGGTGACCGGGTCGCCATCGTGACGGTTGACGCCGTGGATCTTGACCGGCTGGCCGTTAACCCTGACCACGCCATCATCCACGTGCACCTCACGAATGCCGATAAAATCGGTAATGACCTCACTGGGGTCAGTCCCGCCATCTGTGGCGAAACTTTCCAGCTCCACCCGGTACAGGTTCGGTTGTTCGGCGTTCCACAGGCTTGGCTGCGACACCGTCCACGACACGCTAGCCGTTCCGCCGTCTGGGTTTACGTTCACCTCGCTGCTCTCCAGCAGCTTCCCGTTCTGGTCGTACAGCGAAGCCTTCACCGGGCAGGTTACGCCGGCGCCCGTTGCGGTGCACGTCTCAGCGTTGTCCGAGCGCGAAACGCCGGACGCTTTGAGGAAGTCGATGTCTACGCTGACTTTAGCCTCGCTCAAATCGGCAGCAAGTGCCGTGTGCACGAAGTAGTCGCGAATGCCGGCCTGAGGTCGGCGCAACAGGTACACACTGCGGAAGATGCCGCTCATACGGAACTTGTCCTGATCTTCCAAATAGCTGCCGTCACACCACTTGAGCACGAGCACCGCCACGCGGTTGCGTCCCGGTCGCAGCAAATCCGTTACTTCGAACTCGCTCGTGGCGTGGCTCACCTGACTGTATCCGGCCAACTCACCGTTCACCCACACGTAGAAGCACGAGTCCACGCCTTCGAAGTTGAGGAACGCCCGTGGTGCGTGAGGATTAGGATCATAATCAACGTCGCGCAAATAGACGCCGCACGGATTGTCCTGCGGCACGTAGGGCGGGTCGAAGGGGAAGGGATAACGCACGTTGGTATACTGCTGGTGGTCATACCCGTTCATCTGCCAGACCGATGGTACGGTGATGCTGGTGAACCCGGTGCTCTCTGCGGCTGTACCCTCGTCCGCAAGCGCTGGTTCGACCTGAAAATCGGCATCATAGAAGGCTTTTTCGCCATGGCTCAGGAACGTGGACACCTCGGCATCCAGATCGTAGATGCTCGGATAGTAGCGGAACGCCCAGTCGCCGTCCAAACTGACGAAGCGGTCGGAATGTTCCCTCCGCTCACCGCGCAGGTCAGCCGGCTCGGCATCAGGGATAAAGTAGGCGTGCGCGGGTTCGGTCCCCACGTGCAGCCGTGTCAGATCTTCATACCATCGTTGGATAAACACGATACTCCTAACCTCGTTGTAGTGGATCCGCTTTGATCGCACTCAACGTGTCATTTTACTCTGCGTGCCATCGTCCCCAAGATATTTCGGATTTAACGAAAAAGCGAACATGGATTTGGTTAGATTAGGGTCGCATCCTGCCCACCGTTGACGCTCAGCGTTTGCTGCACATAGTCCTTCATGGCGGCCACCAGTTCGTCACTGCCACCGAAGTCCACTTGAGCACGCAAGAATTGCGTGAACTCCACACGCACCCGGTGGCCGTACAGTTCCAGCCAGTCGTCGGTGATCGCATACGGCTCCACCACACGTTCGATCTGCCCCAGCTCAGCCCGATAGGTGGGCTTGGTACCTATCGAGATGGCCGCCGGCCAACGCCACTGTGAGCCGGGCATCATACGCATCCGGTCATGTTCGAAGCTCGTCTGCGCGTCCGCCGGCCCCAAATCCACCAGCCAACCGGCATACACACCGTCCACCGGAACATATCCGTCAATCTGCGCGCCGAGGTTGGCAGTGGGGAAACCCAACGCACGACCCTGCTGCTCGCCATGGACCACTTCGCCTTCCACGCTGGGCTCACGTCCCAGCACATCGGCTGCGGCACGCACACAGCCTTGGGAGAGCAGGTAGCGCACGTTGGATGAGCTCCACACACGCACGTTGACACTGTTCACCGACTTGCTCCAAGCACGGAAATCGGCCTTGCTCATACCCGCACGCGGGTCGGCCGGCTCGCCCAATCCAAGCGGGGCATGAGCTTCGATCATCCTGGGCACGCGCGTGTATCCTGGACCGCAGTCATCCACTACCTCAAGTTCGAACACACCCGCGGCCTGCGCCAACGTGTCAATGTCTTCCACTCCTCCGCTGGCACCGGCGCCCATCGTGGCGTCGTGTCCCAAAACCAGTTTGTTCATACCGAGCTTGCCAACCAGCTGCCCGAGGAAGAAACGATATGATTTCGCCGCGAATGCCATGGTGTAGTGCACCACGAGCACATGGTCTACACCCATACGCTCGAATATGCGCAGACGATCATTCACCGAACTCAGCGCGCCTGCATCGTGGAAATCATCTGGCACATCGGCTCCGGCGTGCGACGCAGCGTACCCGTGCGCCACACCGGGACGCGGATCGAACATGATGACCACGGCAAATGAACCGTCAGCTTTTGCCAGTTCCACCGTACGCTTGATGACAGCCTGATGCCCCTGGTGCATACCATCGAACGACCCTACGGTCACCACCGCATGCCTAGTGCGGCTCAGCAATGGCCAATCCACCAATCCCGACTCGTCAGGCTGTAATCTCGTAACGTTCATCTGGTCAATTCTCCTGCATCAGCTTGTAACATCTCCACTGTAGCAGCCCGGAGACGCATGCGACAGTCCACTTTTCAGTCGGCCGTAAATTAGGCAGGATTGGTCGGTGTAGCAGGCTGGGCTGGGAATACCACTACTGGCTTGACTTCATCCCGGCTGGCAGCACTGACCAAAGCGATGACCTCACCGGTTTGCGGTATGTACGCCGCACTAACATCGCTGGTTTCGCCAGTCTCGCTGAAGATGCGCTTCAATCTACGACCATAACGCAAATCCTGCGCTTCTCGCGCATCAACCTCGAGCGTAGGCATAACCGCCTGCACAGCCTCGAGCATCGAGTAGGCACGTTCCAACAGCGCGTCACGATCGGCATCGAGCACCACCCGGTTGCGGGTCACCTGTTCACCCTCACGATTGGTGAACGTGCGCGGCTGAACATGAGCGGTGACCACGTTGAGACCATCTGATTCGAAACGCCCTATGCGTAAACGGCGCAGACGCGTCAAATGCCCACCGGTGCCCAATAGCTGTCCCAAATCGCGCCCGAGAGAACGGATATAGGTGCCGGCAGAACAGCTGACTTGCACATCCACGTCCACGACAGGCGCAGCGCCAATAGTGGGATTCGTCTGTCTCACTGCCAGCACTTGAAAGTCCGAAATAGTCACCTCGCGAGCTGTAAGCTCGACCTCCACTCCAGAGCGAGCTAAATCGTAAGCCCGTTTGCCATCGACTTTAATCGCAGAATAGGCGCTAGGCACCTGTTCTATGCGCCCAGTCAGGTGTTCTGCTATCGTTTGCTTAATCTGTTCAGCATCGATTAGCACCGGTTGTTCGGTATCCGCGTAGTGTTGCTCTGCACTGATGCGGCCTGAGTTAGACCGTATCTGTCCGTGTTCGGCGACACTGCCTGCCGGCGGTTCACTCACTGGCACATGCTCAGCCTGCGCATCTGCGCCATGATGTGCGCGCAGGCCCAGCAGCGTGGGCACGCTTTGCACGATATCGCCATCGGCATCATCGGTAGTGGTGGTCTGCCCCAAACGAATCGTGGCCGCATACGTCTTGTGGTGGTCGACGATATAGTTGAGCAGACGGGTGGCATGACCGAACCCGATCACCAGCACTCCGGTGGCCATCGGGTCGAGCGTGCCGGCATGCCCCACACGGCGCATATGCAGCGCGCCGCGCACCGCCCCTACCACATCATGACTGGTCACGCCCTGTGGCTTGTCCACCACCAACAGGCCGGAAGGTTCCTGCTTGACCTTACTCATCGGCCTCATCGGCAGAGTCGAACGTATCGGCTTCCTGCCGGGAAGTTTCGTCGTCAAGATTCTGCATGTCATTTTCGACATCGGCATACGGGTTGCCGGCAAAATGTTCCTGCGCTTCGGCACGACGGTTTTCGAAGTCTTCGGCGGTCTTCTTGCGAGGGTGCTCGTACGGGTCCTCTCCCCCGGCATAGCTCGCCACAGCGCGCGTTTTTTCTGTCTCCTCATCGCGCTTGCGGGCAACGGCAAGAATATCTTCGATCTCATGCGCCTCGCTAGGCACCTCGTCGTAGACGAATTGCAGCTTCGGAGTCAGCCTCAATCCCGCCTTGGTACCGACCAGTGAACGAAGTTTGCCTGTGGCTTGGTTCAGCGCCTGCTGCGCACGCTTACGCTCACCTTGTGCTTTGCCCTCCTGGCCGAGCTGGGTCCAGTACACTTTGGCCTGCTGCAGGTCTCCGGACACTCGCACGTCGGTAATGGTGACCCCGTCCAAACGCTTGTCGTGCAGCTCGCGCTCCATGGTGGATGCGATCACACGCTGTATCAACGCCGCAATACGTGCGGCCCTCGGGCTGTCTCCTGCCACAATTACCTCCTACTATGCACGGCACACTCACTTACTGTGCAATACTGTGCTGTGCCGTGCTGTGGTGCGTCACCAATCGCGCCGGCAGTTCGCCGATACCGCGACCCCGCAAAGCATGCCCGCAGCGCGTCGGCACAAAGCCTGACCGCGCTGCGGGTGCTCGCTACTTGCGCTCAATTTCCTGCATCTCGAAGGTCTCGATGATGTCGCCGTTCTCGATGTCGTTGAAGGAGCCGAGGTTGATACCGGCCTCGTAGCCTTCCTTGACCGACTGCACGTCGTCCTTGAAACGACGCAGCGAGGAGATCTCCAGGTCGTTGACCGTGGCCACACCATTGCGCAGGATGCGTGCCTTCGTACCGCGCTTGACCTCGCCGTCCTGGACCATGACGCCGGCGATGTTGCCGAACTTGGAGGAGCGGAAGATCTCGCGGATCTCGGAGTGGGAGGTGGTGACCTCCTCGTACTCCGGCTTGAGCATGCCCTTGAGAGAGGCCTCGATGTCTTCGATGGCCTTGTAGATGATCGAGTAGTACTTGATCTCCACACCCTCGCGCTCGGCCAAATCCGCCACCTGGCGGTTGGGCCGCACGTTGAAGCCGATGATGACGGCCTTGTCGACCGTTGCAAGGTTCACGTCGTTCTGGGTAATGGCGCCCACACCGCGGTGGATGACCTGGATGCCGACCTCGTCGGAGACCTCGATCTTCATCAGGGACTCTTCCAGAGCCTCGACGGAACCGGAGGAATCGCCCTTGATGACGATGTTGAGCATATCGACCTCAGACTTGGCGAACTGTTCCTTGAGGCTTTCCAGAGAGACAATCTTGCGACGCTTGGCCAACTGAGCCGCGCGCTCGGACGCCTGACGCTTCTCGGCAATCTGGCGGGCGGTGCGGTCGTCCGGAGCCACGAGGAAGAGGTCTCCGGCGCTGGGCACCGACGTGAGACCCAAAACCTGTACCGGAGTAGAAGGCTCGGCCTTGTCCATCGGGTTGCCGTTCTCGTCGAGCATGGCACGCACACGTCCGTACGACGTTCCGGCCACAATCGAATCGCCCACGCGCAACGTACCGGACTGCACCAGCACTGTCGCCACGGCGCCACGGCCCTTGTCAAGGCGAGCTTCGATGGTGGCACCACGTGCATCCATGTCGGGATTGGCCTTCAGATCCAACTCGGCATCAGCGGTGAGCAGCACCGCTTCGAGCAGCTTGTCAACGTTCGTGCCC
This sequence comes from Bifidobacterium sp. ESL1130, assembly GCF_058507935.1. NCBI lineage: Bacteria > Bacillati > Actinomycetota > Actinomycetes > Bifidobacteriales > Bifidobacteriaceae > Bifidobacterium > Bifidobacterium sp. ESL1130. Next base: position 1,561,497 of record NZ_CP196379.1, read on the forward strand.
TGCTTGGCGGAGATGTCGACGAACATGGTGTTGCCACCGTATTCTTCGGGGATCAGACCAAACTCACTGAGCTGGCCACGCACCTTGTCCGGGTTTGCACCGTCCACATCAATCTTGTTGACGGCCACCACGATCGGTACGTCAGCCGCTTGGGCGTGGTTGATGGCTTCCACGGTCTGCGGCATCACACCGTCATCCGCAGCCACCACCACGATGGCGATATCCGTCACTTCGGCACCACGCGCACGCATGGCGGTGAATGCCTCGTGGCCTGGCGTATCGAGGAAGGTAATCTTGCGCTCGTTGCCTTCGAACTCGACACCCACCTGGTAGGCACCGATACGCTGGGTAATGCCGCCGGCCTCGCGCGCTATCACGTTCGTCTTGCGGATAGTGTCAAGCAGACGGGTCTTACCGTGGTCGACGTGACCCATGACGGTAACCACCGGCGGGCGAGGCTTGAGATCCTCATCCTCCTGCAGTTCCTCTTCGTCCAGGTCGATGTCGAACTGCTGCAGCAGCTCCTTATCCTCTTCCTCTGCGGACACGATCTTGATGGTCCAGCCGATTTCCTCGCCCAAAATCTGGAACGTGGATTCATCGAGGGACTGTGTGGCCGTGGCCATCTCACCCAAGTGGAACATCACCGTGACCAAAGCGGCCGGATTGACATTGATCTTTTCGGCCAAATCAGCGAGTGTGGCACCCTGACGCAGACGAATTACCTGACCGTTGCCAGTGGGAATGCGAACACCGCCGATGGTCGGTGCTTTGATCTCCTCAAAGTCACGACGCTTTGCCAAACGGTTCTTGCGCGCCTTGGAAGACTTGCCTCCCTGACGCCCGAACGCACCTGCTGCACCGCCGCGACCGCGGCCGCCCCTGCTGGGACCGTGCGACGGAGCTGCACCCTGGAAGTTGCTGGGGCCGCCCTGACCACCTTGGAACCTACCTCCGCGATTCTGATCGCCGCCGGTTCCACCTTGGCCTTGACGGGTGTGTCCCCACTGCCCGGGGCGTGGAGTGCCGCCATTGCCGGGACGAGGACCGCCGTGGAAACCTCCGCGACCACCCGTAGGACGTCCGCCTCCACGACCACCACGGCCGTTGCCCACAGTGGGACGTGCCATCGGGTGAGGACGAGGAATATCGCTGGGAACCGGGGCACGCATACCCTGGTTGCGATTGAACGGATTATTGCCTGGACGAGGACCGGAAGCCGACTGCCCTGGAGCAGACGGACGAGCGGACTGTGCACCACCCGCATTGCGAGGGGCACCGGCACCTGGCCGAGGAGCACCACCCTGAGGACGGGCACCACCGCGCGCATCCGGCTTGCCCCCGGAACGGGGACGCGCGCCGCCGTCGGGACGACCTGCGCCATGCGCTCCTGCACGGGACTGACCGGGCTTGGCGGAGAAGCGAGGAGCAGATTGCGGCCTTGCGTTGGAGTGAGCCGAAGCGCTCTTGGGAGCATCGGGCTTTGCACTCTGTCCGTCGGACTGGGGCTTTGGTTTTGCAGCTCCCGAAGCGGCACCCGGTTTGGGTGCGCCAGCGGCCGGTGCTGACTTCTTGGCCGGAGTCACGGCCTTGGAACCATGCTGTTCTTCGCTCTTGCCCCCGGCATTCTGCGCCGGGAAGGCGGCCTTGAGCTTACGTACCACAGGAGCTTCGACAGTCGACGATGCCGACTTGACAAACTCCCCCATATCTTTCAACTTATTCAAAACGGTTTTACTGTCCACGCCAAGATCTTTGGCGAGTTCATATACGCGCTGTTTTGCCACTCAGTGTTCTCCTAATATTGTGGGAACCAGACCGCGCATATGCATACGCGATTCAGTTCCCGATGACGGCGAGCTTACCCTGACTCATCGTTCGACCATGATCGTGTTACCTCGTCTCTGTCCGATGCCGACACACTGCGCGCCAACACTCGGTTTTCCAGTACCCAGCATACTCGTGACGCTGGATGCCGCGAACATGTTCCGGTGCCAACCGTGTCGGCACCGGAACACGTGTAAGTTGCTACTGCTCCTGGCCCGACGGCACCTCGGCTGTCTCCGACACCTCACCAGCGTCGGAAGCACCTGCCACATTGACATCATCAGTTGAGTCAGCACCCTGAGCTGCAGAGGCGGAAACCACAGGAGCTAACTTGGCTTCAGCTGCCATCGCAGCCGCATGCTTCTCTGACGATTCGATGCCGATCTTCCAGCCTGTGAGTTTGGCTGCAAGGCGGGCATTCTGCCCCTCTTTGCCAATGGCAAGGGAAAGCTGATCGTCGTGAATGTATGCCACAGCGGTCTTGTTTTTCTCGCTCACCACGTTGACACCGGTAGCCACCGCCGGTGACAAGGCCGCAGCCACGAACCGCTCCGGATCCTTCGACCAGTCCACGATGTCAATCTTCTCTGAACCGATGTTCTCCATCACCGCGCGCACACGAGCGCCTCCCGGGCCAATCAATGCACCCTTGGGATTCACCCCCTCGGTGTTGGCTCGCACAGCAAGCTTGGTACGCGCACCCGCCTCACGGGCGATAGCCATGATGGAAACCGCTCCGGAGACCAGTTCGGGAACCTCGCGCTCAAACAACTTGCGGATAAGCTCCGGATGCGATCTGGAAACGACGATTTCCGGCCCCTTCAATCCACGGCTTACAGTAACGACATAGACGCGCAACCGCTGCCCGTGGCGATACCTCTCTCCCGGAACCTGCTCGCGCTTGGGAAGAATGGCCTCAACATCACCGACAGCGATGTGCACGTTGGCGGTGTCTTTGCTGTCCTGCTGCACAACTCCAGTAATGAGGTTGCCCTTCTGACCTGCGAACGCACCAAGCACACGCTCGTCTTCAGCGTCACGGAACAGCTGACGAATCACTTGTCGCGCAGTGGATGCGGCAAGACGGCCAAAGTCCTGTGGAGTATCGTCGTATTCTTCACCCCACTCCACCGCCGGATGCGGGTTCTCTTCAGTGGGCTTGTCACGATGCTCATCGCGTGCCCAGATAATGAATTCTCCAGCGCGTTCGTCAAGCTGCACACGTGCCCTTGCCGCCGCATGCGGGTTCTTGCTATATGCCAACAGCAACGCTTCGGTAAGCGCATCGTCCAGCGTCTGGGAATCAATTCCCTGCTCTGCCGCCAGCTGATGTATTCCTGCCAGGTCTAGTTCCATGGTCGCCAAGACCTCCTCATATGAAGTTATGTTCTCACCAATATTCTGCACTACCTACGCCGCCGCCCTCAAGCAGCCCGACGGACCCTCGCCCGCTTAGTCACAGTAAAGCATTATTCTAGGTGGTTATGCAGACACGCTTTTCTGTTTTCATGGCACTTCACGGACATCTTCGACGTGTCTTAGCATCGCTTTGTACGCTTGCCCTACTGCCGATGCTGGCCTCGTGTTCGGCGCCCGGTGTGTCCGCCGCACCTCGCGACACCTCAGCGACAAGCGCTTGCGAATCAGCGTATTCTGCGGCTGTGCAGGACTCGAATCTTGCAGATGGTCAGGTGCCCATCGCGCGCCGATACCTGGCCGCCGATGCAGCACAGGGATTGTGGATCGAGGCAGCTTCCACATGCCCTTCTCGCTTCGCCGAAGGCACAATGAAAAGCGCCCAGGCATCGTTCCAGCGAGCATCACTGGCCGGGCTGCTGGGAATAGCAGACCCCGAGCCTGCACAAGTCAACGCACGCACACAATCGCTGAGCGCACTTGACTCGCTGCAGGAAACCAATATTGCGGCCAAGTCCTTCTCTTCCATGGCTCAGGCAGAAGATCGCGCGGGCTTCGCCACACAAGTGCTCGCTGCGAAACACATGCCTGGCGCCACTCTGGCCCTGAGCGACAACCACAAGGCCATCGCCTCCAGCGTGCTCAGTCTGGCGCATGTGAACCCTGACCCCCGGCAAGGTGTCTACGATACGAATGCCCTGCTTGAGCATCCGGAAAACAGCGTGGATGAAACCAACGGACTGCGTGCCCCCACCATTTCGATTGTGGAGATGAACTGCGCACGAGAAACCATCGAGGCACTGTCCCCCACATCAGAACAGTCTGACGGAGACAGGGAAGGCCACAACAAAGGCGCTACTCCCGGTCATGGCACGCATGACACCAGAACACACACCTCACAGTCTCAGGCCGAGCTCAAAGCACTGTCTGAGGTTGCCGCGTCCCGTGCGTATCTGGCTTTCACTTTGGGCTATCCGGCATTCGACGCAGCGCTATACCGTTAGGCATAACGAACCGCGGCGCTTGCTAGGATCGCAGCTCGTACACGCTGAGCCTCTGCATACCGAACTCTTGCGTGCTGATTTGCCGATAGCGCTTGTCCTGTAGCGGCTTTGCGACACTTGCGGCAGACAGCACCGTGACCTTTTTGGTGTGCAGTTCTCGTGTGGAGCGAATCTGCGCCTGACTGCCGTGAAGCGGGGCAAAACCGCCCCGGGATGTCACCTCATGCGGTTCCATGAATCTCATGTCGCAGCCATGGTAGTAATACTGTGCCTCGATGTAAGCGAACTCGTCCGCAGCCACCACGGTATTGTCCGGCGAACACTCCACATGCTCACGAATCGTCTTGTTTTGCGGTGCTGTACCGTTCACAAAGTCGATATTGCCGTCTTGACTCACATGAACCACACCAATCATCAGTACCATCAGAGCACATACATATGCCGCCATTGCCTTGACGCGGGGAGTGTTGAGCTTACTCCACACACTCCTGCCGTGCTGCGCGTCCGCTACCCCGGTCTCGCCCGACTCGGTGCCGCGGTTCAACTCATAAGATATCTGATCAGCCTGCACCTGCTGCTTCCACGCTCTTTCTACCAGCATCGCACAAATGAAACCAAGGAGCACATAGCTGAACAGTGAGAAAAATGATGAATACCGTTGCACAAACATGGGCGTTGCACCAAAAGATTCACGCAGCGCATCAATACAGGCAAATGCAGCAAACGGCAATATGGCACAACCCAGCAGCACACCGACAACGTTGCGCGCATGCTGCGAGCGCGAATCACCGGCGATCCGTCGGAACCCGACTGCCACCAGAGCAACGGCAGCCAAGCATATCACCGATTGCAGTGTACCGATGAAGCGGGTGCCTGAACGCCCGAATATCAGCAGGGAGAGTGTGTCCGCCAAAGCACGCAATGTCACGCCTTGTCCAAGGAATGGGTTGAGCGAAGGATGTATCAGCTGATCGACTGCTGTGGGGGCATACGGCACAAACAGCGCCACAGCCAGCACATATGCCCATATCCAGCGCCATCCTCGGCGCTGGACCACCGAGCGAACCGTCAACATGAGCACGTGCGATGCCCATACCATCGCTGTGACGTACAGCGTATACATGCCCAACGCCACCAATACAGCATAAGCCACCCAATAACGCCGTTTGTGCGAACGCACCGCACGCACCAACACCACCGTGGCCGCCACCACTATCAGACTCGCCATGGCATACATGCGAATCTCGAAACCGAACCGCACATGATATGGAGCCAATACCGTGAATGGAGCGACAAGATAGGCTACACGAGTTCCGGCCAAGTCCCTGACCAGAACCAGCATCAGAGCCACGGCAGCACCCGCGCATAGGGCGCTGAGCAAACGTAACGCCCACTCATCCCATGTGGTTGCACCCGCCCAAAGCTTCAGTACCAAATAATAGAGCGGAGGATGAGTGTCCACCGCAGTAAGAGCCAACATCTCTCGAACCGGGCGTTGAGCTATGGTAATCGAATAGCCTTCGTCGAACCATACTGACGCACGGCGACCAGCCATCTGGCTCAACGCGGCACTCAACGCAAACGACACCAACGTCAGCGGCCACAACGGCCAATGGTTCACTCTGCTCCACCAAGCAGGCGCATTCAATCCTCCCTGCCTGCTCTCGCGGTATGATGTGTGGCGCATCACTCTTCCCTCCCATGTTGGTATTCCAACAGTGTGAGCAACACTAGCACAGCAAAGATGCGTTTGAGGTGCGATGCATGATAATTCAGGGATAACTCAGGGTCACGCATTTCTTGGCAGTACATATACGCAGGCAACGAGTCCTGCACCACACCTGTCTGCCAGTCAGTCTTCAGCGTTCGTATTCTGGTGTGCACGGCCTCCCATATGATGAAGCCACAAGACGAAAGGCTCGGCATCATGCTCATTGCAGTGGATATAGGCAACACCAACATCGTGATCGGACTGCTGGATCGGGGCGAAATCGTGAGCACATACCGGCTCACCACCAACGGAGGCCAGACCTCGGACGAATACGGACTGACGTTGGTGCAGATGCTCGCGCTCGACGGCCTGAAGCCGGACAACATCGACGATGTCATCATCTCTTCCGTGGTGCCGCAGGTCATGCACTCGTTTCGAGCCAGCATCGTCAAGTTCCTGGGGTTCGAGCCCATGGTGGTCGGCCCCGGCGTAAAATCCGGTCTGAACATCAGGCTCGACGACCCCAAGTCACTTGGCGCCGACTGCCTGGCCGATTGCGTGGGAGCATATTACCTGTACGGCGGACCCGTACTCGTAGCCGATTTCGGCACAGCCACCACGTTCAACTTTGTGGACGAACAGCACTCCATCACTTCCGGTCTTATCGCCCCCGGTCTGCGAACCGCTGCCGGAGCACTGTGGAACGGCACGGCACAACTGCCGGAGGTGGAAATCACCCAACCGGATTCCATCCTTGCCACGGGGACCAAAACCGCTATGCAAGCAGGCCTGTTCTATAGTTTCCTTGGTGGCACCGAACGCATCATCGACCAGTTCCACCAAGAGATTGGTTCCGATTTTACCGTAGTGGCCACTGGAGGCCTGGGCGCCATACTCGCCGACCATACCGACATGATCGATGTCTACGACCCCGATCTCATCTTCAAAGGCATGGAGTTCATCCACCGCAAAAACAAGCAGTAGCCGGCAACCGACAATTATCAACCATAAGGATCTGCCTCATTGGGGTATGCGGTCTGAGTGCAGGCACCGCATACCCCAATGCCAAGGCTGAACCTACACACACGGTATCGCTGCAGCAAGTCGCGAGCGCACATCCTAGCGCATCGTAAAGCCTTGATTGACGCCATACTCCTTGAGATTGGCCTGCCACTGGGCAATGCCATCTTTCAGACTCACTTCAGTGCCCGGATTTTCCGGCAACTGCAACGGACTGCCGTCAGCGTTGGTCTGCCCTTCTTCAATACGCTTCTGCGTCTGATCAAACACCAGTTTTTTACTCGACCATTCATATGCCTTGCCGACCGTAGATCGGAAATTGCTGCGCGCATACACCTCAAATGGCAGATACTGATGTTCTGACGAGACGGATTGTGCAGCAGCAGACAGCACGCGGTTGAACTCCTGCCCGCCAAAGTAGGGCACATCGACTCCGCGCGAGTCCTTGACCGTCGTCTTCTCAAGAAACGCCTTGCTGGACAAGGTCTGCACATCCGCGGGGAATGCGCCGCCTTCAACACGACGGTCGATGCCTTCCCTGCTGTGGCATACGTATTCAATGAAGCGCAATGCCGCCCGAGGTTTGCGGCTCGACTGCAGAATACTCAACGCCGATCCACCATTCTCAGCCCCTCCGGGTTTACCGTCTGCGGTAGGCATGGGAGCCACACGCCACAGACCTGCAGATCCAGGCACATCGGTCAGCAGCATCGACGGCATCCATGCACCGGAAAATACAGATGCCACGCTTCCTGAGCCTATCGCCCGTTTCCACCCGTCCGACCACGTGGTCAGGCGTGTGTTCACCAGTCCCTCATCAATCATCTTCTGCCAGAATTTGGTGAAGCTCATGGTGCCGCCGTCTTTACCCAAATTCACCGTCACGGTTTTGCCGTCCGCAGAAGAGCTGAACGGGTTGCCTCCCGCCAGCCAGATCATAGCGTTGTAGAAGCTGGCGTCCCCGGAGTCGGCTGCGATGGTGATGCCGATCGCTTTAAGCTTCTTGGCGGCACGATAGTAGTCATCCCACGTATGGATGGCGGTGGCGTCGACACCTGCTTGTTCGAAGTCCTCCTGATTGTAGAAGAACGCCATGGGTCCGGAATCCATAGGAACGCCGTACACGCGTTGATTGAGTTGCACGCTCGACCACGTGCCAGGTGTGAAGGCAGAACTGTAGGATTGCGTCATATCGGTCATATCAAGCAGCTGCCCGCTCACCGCGTATTGCGGCAGCGCGTAGTATTCCAGCTGCACCACGTCGGGCAGGCCGTACCCGTCCTGTATGGCGGTGTTGAGGTTGTCGTAACCGCTCTGGTTCTTCACATCGACACGAATGTCAGGGTTGTCTTTCTCGAACGCACGCGCCTCGGATTGCATGCTCGGCTCCCAGGACCACACGCTGACCACGGTTCGCGTATCCTGCTGGCCGCAGGCACCGAGCGCCAGCATTACCGCTGAGACGCACAGCGCCGCGACTGCACGCTTCCACGCTCCCCTTCGCTTTGCCATGCGCCTCCTGCCCTTCGATTCGATCCCTGTTGCCGGTCTTGTTGTCTTCCACTGTGCTGCAGCCACTGGACTGTGCCGGTCAAACCGCGCAATGCGTGGTTGACGACATGCCCAGCGGCACACGCGAGAGAAAACACCGCGGTGCACCAGTAACCGGATCCGAGAATTCAAGGGAGCGTGCTACGAGCTCGAGCGGTTGTGAAAAATCATCGTATGCACGCGTCCGAAGCTCGGGATACATGTCATCTCCGACTATCGGCAACCCAAGTGCGCTCATATGCACCCGCAGCTGATGGGTTTTGCCGGTTCGAGGATGCAACACGTAGCGCCGGTACAATGTGTGCGAACGCGTGCGGCCAATATGCTGATGCTGAGTCATATCTATACCATCGGTACCACTACTGGCATCGATACCAGTACCAGTATCGACGCCGGCACCACTACCGCGCAAACCTGGCATATCCACACTGGCAGAACCGGTCTTGAGAGCAATGGCATTGCTATGAGCCAGCTCAATGTCGGTTTCCGCATTGGGAATTCCGGGCACTTCGTAAGCTTGCAGGCGGCCTCGTTCCTTGACGATGTGCGAGCGGCGGCGCAGCGGGAAAACGCTCGGCGGATCGAGGCAGGCAACTGTCCCTGTTGGGGGACGAACAAGAGGTGCTGCCAGAGCCAAGCATTCATACGTTTTGACGGCACGATGCTCTTGGAACAGCATCTGATACGCACCTCGCAAATTCGGTTCACGCACGAACAGCACCACTCCAGCCGTCATGCGGTCCAATCGATGAGCGGGGACGATGCGTTCATCTCCGAACTGCTCACGCAAACGAATGAGCGCAGTCTGCCGGTACCACATGCCGCGCGGTGTAGTGGCCAGAAAATGCGGTTTATCCACCACAATGATGGACGCGTCGGCATAGAGTATCGGCATGTCGAATGGAATTTCCGGCTCGTGAGTCACCCACCGGTGAGCACGACCGCGACCATGATCCTCGCCCCGACCTTCCTTGTCACGCATCGTACATCAATCCCACGCACGGTATGTGCATCACAACAGCACCGCTATTCGTCTATTCGACAGTCACCGATTTGGCAAGGTTGCGCGGCTTGTCCACGTCGTAGCCTTTGAGACCAGCCATATCAAGCGCGAGCAACTGCAGCGGCACCACGTCGACCAGCGGGCTGAGCAGTGTGGGGCATGGAGGCCGCCAGAAGACCACATCGGCGTATTGTTCGGCATCCGGGTCGCCTTCTTCTGCGATAGCCACGGTGAATGCACCGCGCGCCTTCACCTCTTCGATACCCGAAATGACCTTGCTGTGCAACGTATCCCGCCCTCGGGCCGAGGGCACAATCACCACAACCGGCTCGCCGGGTTCCACAAGCGCGATCGGCCCGTGCTTCAGCTCCCCGGCAGCAAAACCTTCCGTGAAGGTGTATGCAATCTCCTTGAGCTTGAGTGCACCTTCCATAGCGACCGGATAGCCCACATGGCGCCCCAGGAAGAGGAACGAATGAGCGTTCAGCAATCGCTCGGCGGCACTCTTCACCGTATCGCTCTGCGTGTCAAGCACCCACTGAATCTTCTGCGGCATGGCCTTAAGTTGAGAGACAATATTGTGGATCTCATCGGTGTACAGCGTGTTCTTCACCTGAGCCAAGTACAAGCCAAGCAAGTACGCCGCCACGATCTGAGCCACAAATGCTTTGGTGGACGCCACTGCAATCTCCGGCCCGGCATGGGTGTACAGCACTGCATCGGACTCGCGAGGAATGCTGGAACCTTGCGTGTTGCAGATGGCAAGCACGCGAGACCCCTGTTCACGTGCATGCCGCAGCGCCATCAGGGTATCCATGGTCTCCCCCGACTGTGAAATCGCGACCACGAGCGTGCGCGGGGTGAGGATCGGGTCTCGGTAGCGGAACTCGTGAGCCAGCTCCACCTCGACGGGGATACGTACCCAATGTTCAATCGCGTACTTGGCCACCATGCCGGCGTAGCTTGCGGTGCCACACGCCACCACGATGATCTTGTCCACCGAGCGGAACACCTCCGGCTCGATACGCACTTCGTCCAGCACGATGTCGCCGTCGGCATTGAACCGGCCGAGCAGGGTATCGTTGACTGCTGCCGGATCTTCATGGATTTCCTTGTCCATGAACGAATCCCAGCCGCCCTTCTCCGCAGCTCCGGCATCCCAATCCACAGTAAACCGCTTGGAATCCGTGACCGGGTTGCCCTCAAAGTCAGTCACGGTCACATCTTCACCGCTGATGCACACCGCTTCGTCCTGGCCCAATTCCATGGCCTCTTTGGTATGGGCCACGAAAGCCGCTACGTCGGATCCGAGGAAGTTCTCATGCTCTCCCAGTCCCACAACCAATGGGGAATCATGACGGGCACCCACCACGATGTCAGGCTGCCTGGAATCGACCGCGAGAATGGTGAACGCTCCAACCAACATACGGGCTACACGGCGCAGTGCCTCGAACAGGTCGGGTTTGCCGGTCGACTCGATAATGTCGTTGGCGGCACGGCCAAGCAGTTTGGCTGCCACTTCGGAATCGGTCTTGGATAAAAATGTGACGCCTTGGGTCTGCAGGTTCATACGCAGCTCACCGGCGTTTTCGATGATGCCGTTGTGAATGATGGCGATGTTGCCGTCTTCGCTGGCATGCGGATGTGCATTGACGTCACTCGGTTCACCGTTAGTAGCCCAACGGGTATGCGCGATGGCCGAGGTCGCTGCCGGAAGCGGATTGTGGTCAAGATCCGCTTCCAGATTGGCAAGCCTGCCAGCTTTCTTGCGTACTTCAGCGCGCTCCAGTCCTGGCGCAACCACGGCCACCCCAGCCGAGTCATAGCCACGATATTCCAAACGCGCAAGGCCTTCCATGCACACGTCAAGCGGCTTGCCGCACGCGGTCATGCAACCTGCATATCCTACGATTCCACACATACTGCCCCATGGTACGTGACCCTCATGAAAAAGCAACACTCTTTTTCATGAGAGTCATGTCACAGCGCTTAAGAGAATCTGACTACAACACGTGGTTCAGGAACTCAGCGAACCGGGTACTATCCGGATGATCGATAATGTCGGAGCCACCGTGCTCCACCACCACACCGCCATCCATGAAGACGACCTGATCGGCCACTTCCTTGGCGAAGCCGATCTCGTGAGTCACTACGATCATGGTCATGCCGTCATCAGCCAGGCCGCGCATCACTTTGAGCACTTCGCCGACCAGCTCGGGGTCGAGCGCAGAAGTAGGCTCGTCGAACAACATAATCTTGGGATTCATGGCAAGAGCTCTGGCGATGGCCACGCGCTGCTGCTGTCCGCCTGAGAGCTGCATCGGATAATAGTCAGCACGATCAGCCAGCCCGACTCTCTTCAATTCTTTGAGCGCTTGCTCCTGCGCTTGTGCTTTGGGCACTTTGGCTACATGGACCGGCGCTTCCATCACATTCTCCAGAGCGGTCATGTGCGGGAAGAGATTGAAACGTTGGAATACCATACCCAACTGTGCTCGCTGCGCAGCCACCTCTTTTTCATTGAGCGTCTGCAGCTTGTCTTCCCCACCGCGATTGACATGCTTGAAGCCCATGAGTTCACCGTTGACTTCGATACTGCCGGCGCTCAAGGTCTCCAGTTGGTTGATAAGCCTCAGCATGGTTGATTTTCCCGATCCAGAGGGGCCGAGAATCACGGTTACGGTGCCTGGTTCGACGGTCAAATCAACGCCTTTAAGTACATGCACTGAGCCGAATGCCTTGTGTACCCCTCGAGCCTTGACTGCGGGAACCGTGGCGTTCCCGCTGCCGGTTTGTTGTTCTGCCACTGCTGCCTTACTAGGCTGTACTGTTGCTGTTGACATGTTAAAGCCTTTCTTATGCATTCAAACCGAGAAATGCGCTATCTACCGTCTTGTCCGAAGCGGCGATGTTGCCGGGTTCGACATTCGATTCACCCGCTGATGCAGCACCGTCAGTTTGTACGCTGCTCTGCTTACTGAACCCTTTGCCGAAATATTTTTCCAACCTGGACTGCAGTACCATGAGCACCGAGGTAATGAGCAGGTACCAGATACCGGCCACCAGTAGCAACGGAATGGGCTTGTAGATGCGATTCGCAATGGTGGTGGTGGCAAACTGCAGTTCAAGGGTGAAAGGAATGGCCATGACCAGTGAGGTGGTTTTGAGCATACCGATGGTCTCATTGCCTGTTGGCGGCACGATGATACGCATAGCCTGCGGCAAAATGATGCGGCGCATAATCTGACCGCTACTCATACCCAACGCCTGCGCGGCTTCTTCTTGGCCTAGGTCAACCGCATCGAGGCCGGTGCGCACGATTTCCGCGAGGTAAGCCGCTTCATTGAGGGACAGTCCCAGCAGTGCCGCCAAGAAGCCAGGCTCGATGAGATTGTTCAGGTCTTGCGAACTGATTGACCAGAACGTGATATCCGTGAAAGGAATACCTAAGGAGATCCTCGGCACCAGCACTACGAACAGCCCCCAGAACACCAGCTGCGTATAGACAGGCGTGCCACGGAAGAACCAGATGTAGAACCAGCTGACACCGCGCAGTACCGGGTTCACTGATTTGCGCATCACGGCCAGCACGACTGCCAGCACTATGGCTATTATCATGGCACCAACGGTGAGAATCAATGTCCAGCCGATGCCGTCCAACACATTCTCGTCAAACAGGTAATGCCAAACTACCGGCCATTCGAGCTTGTCGTTCGTGACCAATCCGTGTGCCAGTCCGAGCGCCAGCAAAGCCACGATGACGCCGGCGACGATAGACCCAGGACGCTTGACCGGCAACGCCTCGATGGGATTCGGTATCTCTGATTGCTGGGTACGCTGATGATGCATGGCGCCTTCTTTCTTAGGTGACCGCTCAAAGCAATACGCGGTATGTAGTGTTGCTGTAGATAAAGAAACGGATAATTATTGGAAGTGACGTTACTTATGCCACTGCGGATGAACCTTGTAACGGTTGATTGCTCGTCAGCCCGCTCTTGAATGTCGCTCTAAACCCCGATAAGCGGATCCACACGCACATCGTCGTCTAGCCAAACGAATCGCGCAAGGACTTCCCTCGGTCTCGATACACGTCTGAGCATCAGTCATCATCCACCTCAGGATTGATCTCCGCCCGCTCAATAGCTCCGGACTCCACGCCCCAATATTTGAGGATTTTCATATACGTGCCATCGTCAATCAGCTTATTAAGGGCGGCTTGCATGGCTTTGGCCGCTGCAGTATCCCCTTTCTTCACAGCTATGGCTTGCGGGATGACACCAATTTGACTGCCGAGTTCTTGCAATGATTTCCCGGTTTGCTGTACCGCGTATCCGCCAACTGTAGCGTCCGAATAGAAAGCATCGGCTTTGCCGGTTGTCACCGCAGTGGTTACGTCGGTTTGCAAGCTCATTGATTGAACGTGCAGTGGCTTATCCTGTTTGACTTTGCATTGTTGCTTAGCATCAAGCAAATCTTCTTCTTGCATGGTGCCTGTCTGCACGGCAACGGTTGTACCGCACAGGTGATTGATATCCACCTTGCGTGGGTTGCCCTGCTGCGTGACAAACCGTGAGCCACCGGCATAATCGGTGATGAAATCCACAACCTCCATACGATCTGGAGTGATGGTAAAACCGGAGACGCCTACATCGTATTTATATCCGATTCCTGGAATGGCGGAATCAAACGGAGTGTAGATTGTCTGCTCACGCAATCCCATCACCTTGGCTATGGCCTTGGCGATGTCAATCTCAAAACCGACGGACGTTTTGCCGTCTTGCGCCACGAACTCCACAGGCGCATAAGTTGTTTCACTGCCCACGGTCAATATGCCGTCTTCGGCGATCTCCTTCGGCACTTTCGCCATGACCTCCGGGTCTGCAGCTATATGGCTCACATCGTAGCCAGGAATAGTGGCATTCGCACCTCGGGCGTCAGAGGTACCGCACGCTCCTAGAGATCCCAACAACGCCAATGCACTTGCTGCAGCGCATATGTTTTTTACATATTGCCGAACCATATACCACCTCTCCCCTAGCAAATCTGTATTACCGTTCACTCAAGCATAACACATACTATCCACAAGAAAGAATATTTATTCATACTCATATCAATATTCACACCACCACATATTTTGATCATTTAGAGCTGCTTCATACACAGCTTATACAAGCTCGACGGCACATCACTACATCCACTCACACCTAATGGAAAAGATTCCCGACCAGGCACCATTGCCGATCTAATATGAGCAGAGTGTCCAGCTCTTCATTGCTGGACACCCTCAACACTTTGCAATTTATTTATAGCAACTATGCGGCGGACAACGGCAAACCTAGACTGCCACAAATATCACCACCCAGAATACCGCCGAGCAGATACGCCTGTTTGATACTGAATTTACTTTGACCCATCCAGTTCAGCGTCGCTTTGACATCGCTATCGTCCCACTTATCTGGATTAGTAAGCACCAACACTGACTTTTTAGAACCAGCAAGAGCACTACCAACAAGAGCATCCGGGAAATTAGCACCCGTTGCAAATACTGGGTTTGAGAAGCCTAGTGTACCGTCTTTGACTGCATACTTGGCAATTGCCCCACTAGTGGCATATCGAGTTGCGCCCTGAACCCGGTCCACACTGCGCACACCAGCGGAGCGCACTTGCGATTCCACCTTTGACGGAACTGCTCCAGTACCACCGAGCACCACTACTCGATTAAACCCGCGTGCTTTGATGTCGGCAACCGTTTTAGCATCCAACCCAGAGTTACTGTCAGCAAGGAAAATAGGAGATTTCTTTGCATATGCGTAGGGAGATATGGAAAGCGCATCCGCAAATCCACCGCCTGTAGTCACAATGGCAGTATCAGACCACTTCACACCAAAGGTGGAAGCACCTTGCTCATAAATCTTGGCAGCTGTATCGTACCTTGTGCTTCCTGCTATACGAACCACGCCATTCGCTGGAACCAAACCAGCAACCGAACGTTCCACTTGTGCCGAGACCGCACCGGTACCACCGGCAATAATTACGCGGGACGGCTTTAGACGAGTAATCTGGCTCTTGGCTTGTACTGACAAAGTTGCTGGATCCGTGAGCATCACTGGGGCGTTTAATCCACCTGCCAGACCGGCAGCAGACAACGCATCAGGATAGTTATCGCCGCTCGCCAGTATCACTGTCGAGGACTTGCCAGGAAAAGCTTCCGACACTACCTGACTGGCCGTGTCGTATCGAAGATTACCTGCTAGTTTCTTAGGAGTGACACCAAATTGTATATTGCTGATTTTACTTTGGCATGCTGACCCCTGAATAGGAGAAAAATCAGTAATCGGATTATAACTAATATCGAGATCGAGCCTTGCAACAGGTTTCATTGATTCGAGTAATGTTTTCAAAGGCAGAATATTCCGAATCTGATTATTTTTGATAAACAATACCGTTAGACCTGTTAAACCTTGCAATGCATCAATATTGCTAATACGGTTGTCACTCAAATCTAAGTATGTGAGCTTCCGTAAATCACGAAGAGGAGTCAGATCAGATACTTGCGTTCCAATAAAGTGTATACTTGTTAAGCTCGTGAATACTTGTATACCCTCAATACTCTTAATTGCACTAATTAATTCCCAACTCGGATGAGGATTAGGACCAGTGAACACTGTATCGATATATGTTACTTTAGATATCGCTTTACTGGTCAAAATACTATCTGATTTTGTATTAGTAAACCACGACATCAATTCAGCAAAGTTAGGATCGGGGAAGCATTGACGCACCGTAGACTTATCAGGTACGCATGCCGTCTTGGCAGACACCGCGTTACTCGAGATTGTCGACTGGGAAACATCATCTGCTTGTGCAGAAGTTGCGGATGCCACAAATGACGCAAGTAACGTTGTACCTGCGGCAATACTGGCTGCTAATTTTTTCATTAATCCTACGTGTCTTTTTGACATGGGACATCCTTAACATGCTATTAAGAAACTGCGTTGCATCGCTCTCAACTTCTGGCGACCGTGCACAACACTATGTTGCACATGTGATCTATATTACATAAACTAATTCAACTCGACAACACTTGTTACATCCAGACATTCAATATGAGGTGAACTGGTGTTCCCAATTATGCTGCAATCAATATGGAAGACGGTTCTTATACCTCATCACACGCAGGGCCTCGCGCTTATCTTGTTCCTCACGCAAGGCTTGTCGCTTGTCATATTCTTTCTTACCTCGAGCTAGAGCAACCTCGACTTTCACTCTGCTTCCTTTGAAGTACAAGCGCAACGGCACAACAGTATATCCCTTGGCATCGGTCTGCCGGCTGAGTTTGGCTATCTGAGCAGCATGCAGCAACAACTTGCGCTTACGCTTGGGAGCGTGATTGTTCCATGTACCGTTAAAGTACTCAGGAATGTTGGCATTCTCCAGCCATACTTCGCCACGCCTGTCGATGGAAACAAATGACTCTGCCAGCGAAGCCCTGCCCTCACGCAGCGACTTCACCTCAGTTCCAGTCAGAGCCACACCTGCTTCGTAAGTGTCTTCAATAACATAGTCATGGCGCGCTCTGCGATTCTGTGCAACATTCACCTCAATAGGCTGTTTGTTATTCGCCATACTTGTCCCCAACCTTGTGTCCACTACTCTGTCTAAGACGGTATCTCTTATCCCAACTGTACATGATTGACATGCAGCAAACACCACCACGTAGCAGTGACGTACTTTCAACTCAATGCCCTATAAACCTATCTGAGTAATCAGCGATGAATATACTCATAAGCTCCCAAATTACCAGTCAAAGTCTCACGTGCCGGGAAGGTCGCAAAACCCTTGCCGCCTTCAGAAATCACAATCGAGTTGCTGAAGATACCCTCCACAATCGCCACATGCCCACAAGTAGAATCAGCAGTCCAATGTCCGCCTACACTTTGTCCAGCAGCAAACACCACTATGTCGCCGACTTCTCGCGGAGTACGATCAACACTATACCCTTTACGCCGCGCAGAATCTGCCCACTGTGCGCCATTACCAAAATAATCACCTACAGGCAATCCAAGCTGGTGACGGCGTATATAAGCCCACAATGTGCAATTTCGCCCTGGGTACGAGCTATAACCTTGACCAGAATCACCTGACGGATGACCAGCATAACCAGCTGAGGGGGCACTAGGCGCAGGAGCGACTTGAGCTGGCGCCTTCCCTGTAGAAACCTGCTGTGCTCCTCCTGAGTGGGCGTTTACAGTGGTGTACTGCGGAGCTACACTTTGGTTCATCTGGTCGATCTTCGCACCCAAAATCGTAATATCAGCAGCCTGCCTGGCAGAAGCACTCGTCAACTGACTCTTCTGAGACTCCAACCTCTCACGAGCAGCAGCACTCTGATCACGCAACGCCTGCAAACTCGCCTGCTTAGCAGAAGCAGCATCATACGCCTGCTGAGCCGAAGCCGCCTGCACATCAGCCTGACTCTTCAACTTCCCAATCTCCCGCTCAATAGCAGACAACCGCTGCTTACGATTCTGTGAAGTGTTCAACGTCACGGCATCGTCTGCAGCCGCATTAGCCTCACTACGAGTCACCGCAGCAGAAGACTGCATCTTATCAACAAAATCCTGCGTCGTAGAAGACTTCGTCACCACATCCATCACCGTCGACGCCTCGGAACCATGAAAACTATCCCGAGCCTGCTGAGCCACACCGGCCTTGGCATCATCATAATCAGCACCGGTCTGCCTGATCTGCTGCTCCAGATTAGCCTTATCCTTCTTCGCAGCAGCCAACCTATCCGACGTGGACTGAGCCAGACTCTTCGCCTGCGACGCAGAATCCTCAGCCTTCTGAGCATCAGCCTGAGCATCAGGAATCTTATTGGACGTCAAATCATCAAGCTGCAGAATCTGATTCGCCAAATCCTGATTCACACCAGCCAACTGCTTCTTCAAATCAGCCTGCTCAGCCACACGCTGCTGATACTCATTCACCACACTGGCCCGCGCCTGCGGCACACCAGCCGACAACACGAACGCACCCGAACTCAACACTGTGACAGCCGACACCAACAAACCAGCCACCACATTCACACGCCGCATCCTACCCATAGAAATTCACCATCCTTATGCAACTAAGCACCCATTGTACAGGACTAAGCTTGAACCCGTGTCGCACGAGCAATTGCAACATTTCGAGGCAACAACTCATACCTTCAGATAACGTCGCAGCGATATTGCGGAGGCAATGGCCGAAAGCACGGCGGCACCCACAATCAGCGCAGGCGCCGTCAACCACACTGTGGTCTGG
Organism: Bifidobacterium sp. ESL1130; assembly: GCF_058507935.1. Lineage (NCBI taxonomy): Bacteria > Bacillati > Actinomycetota > Actinomycetes > Bifidobacteriales > Bifidobacteriaceae > Bifidobacterium > Bifidobacterium sp. ESL1130. The sequence goes on from NZ_CP196379.1 coordinate 1,580,335, forward strand.
TCAATGAACGGCATCCATTGCACCGATTTGGCGATGCCATCGGTGATGAACACTTGTACAATGGCGCTCAGCGCCGCGGATGCCAACACCGATCCTAGGAGTGATGCAAATACACCTTCTAGGATGAACGGCAATCGTATCGTCCAGTTCGAAGCGCCAACAAACCGCATGATCTCAGTCTCGTTCTTTCGGCTCGCCGCACTCATGCGGATGGTCGTGCCGGTCAGCAGCACCGCAACGATCACCATTACCACAGCCAGCACAACAGTGACTGCTGTCGCTTTGTTCAGTATGCTGAACACGGGGTCGAATATCTGACGCTGATCCAGCACTTCCTCCACTCCCGTTTTGCCGGTGAGTATCTCAGACACCTCTTGGTATTTTGTGGGATCCTTGAGTTTGAGCCGCAGAGAATCCTGCATGTCGGCCGCGGTCAAGGTCCGTCCTTGATAGACGCCATCCGGGTACTGTTTGAGGAACGTGTTCTTGTAGAACTCATCGCGGCTCTGATAGGTGATTTTGGATACCACATCGCTCAGATCACTGTTGATTTTGTTCTCCAGATCAACAATTTCCCCTTGCGTTGGAGCCTTGCCACTGGAGCAGTTGGCCACTTGGCTGGTGCCATCCGGGCACAGCCACACCACGACTTCTACTTCCTTGTACCAGTCGCCCTTGGCCTTGGTAACCTGGGCCTGCATGAGCGCTGAAGCACCGATGAAAACGAAAGAGATGAAGGTGACCAGCATCACCGATAAAATCATGGAGACATTTTGACGAAGGCTCGTCCATGTTTCCGAAATAATGAACCGCAATCTCATTGCTGACCTTCTCCTCTATCTGTACCCTGCTGTCGCTCTGCCGAACCATTTGATTGGCTGCGAGCAGTTCTCCCATTCTCGGCATGACGCGCAGCAGACTCGTTCCGTACCCCGTTTTCTTCTTTGACATGCTGCTGAACTTGCTCTTTCATGGAAGTCTCTGCACCAGCTTTGCGAGCGCCACCCTTGGGCTTCAAATCGCCGATGCCGCGCCCCCATGTCATCGTGGTCTCAGCTGATTGGAACACTTCGCCGTACCGCCCTGTTCTGCCTGAGTGCACTGAGTTGGCCAATCTGGCAATACCATCATCGCCGCTGGCAGTAGCATTTACCGCATCAACTACCGCATCCATAGCCTGACGAGTGTCTTCGGAACGATTGCGCCGTCGCACAGAACGATTATCCGTCTGTGCTGTTTGCATTGCCGGTGCCGCCTGAGTCCCCTGCATCGTCTGCTGCACTTGCAATGGCTGCACCGCAGATACTGAGTCTTGTGGCGCCTGCGCCCTGCTTGGAGCCGCTGCAGCAGGAACCGGTACGGAGTTATGCATCACCGGGTCGATGACCTGCGCGGCTTTCGACTCCACTTCGGCATCCGGGAAGTACAGAGCCGAATCATAGGAACCATGAGCCTCGTTACGCACAATCTTGCCGTTATGCAGCTCTACGACGCGCTTGCGCATCGAGTTGACGATTTCCTCGTTGTGCGTGGCCATCACAATCGTGGTGCCGGTACGGTTGATGGCATCGAGCACCTCCATGATGCCAAGCGAAGTGGTGGGGTCGAGGTTTCCTGTAGGCTCATCGGCCAACAGCAACTGCGGATGGTTCACATAGGCGCGAGCAATGGCCACTCGCTGCGCCTCTCCACCAGAAAGCTCATGAGGATAACTCCGCTCTTTGCCGCTCAAACCAACTGTTTCCAACACTTTGGGCACCAAGGAGCGAATCGTGGACCGATTGGTGCCGATCACTTCCAAGGCAAACGCGACATTCTGCCACACGGTCTTGTTGTTGAGCAGCTTGTAATCCTGGAACACGAACCCTATGGAACGCCGGTACTGCGGCACCTGACGGGACGTCAAACGTCGCAGATCACTGCCGGCCACACGAATCTCCCCGTCGGTGGCTTCTTCTTCTCGCAACAACAAACTCAGCAGCGTTGTCTTGCCTGAGCCCGAAGCACCCACCAAGAAGACGAAGTCTCCTCGATCGATGTTCAGATCGATCGAGTCCAGTGCTGCTCTGGTGCCCTTCGGATAAATCTTCGTGACCTTGTCCAGTGTGATTAGCGCCATCCGCTCTCCTTCAGTTCGGAAGAAGCCCCGGTACGAGATGTACCCTGAACTCCGGCCTGACAGGCGTTGCCTGTGTAATCCATACAACCCATAACACTACAACTTCACGACACCTGACGGTACCGCATACATATCTGCCCAAATACCTGATGAACTATGTGAGTTCACCGGTGCATTCTTCCCTTGTTTCAGGGTGAATACGCTAGCTCTCGGCAGTCTGCCGCCGCTGTTCATGCCGCCAGCGAATGCCGGCATCGATGAATCCATCGATGTCACCGTCAAACACCGCTTGAGTCTGCGCGGTTTCAAAACCGGTACGCAAATCCTTGACCATCTGGTAAGGGTGCAGCACGTAGGAACGCATCTGATCACCCCAACTGGCTTTGATGTCGCCGGCCAGTTCCTTCTTCTTGCGAGCCTCTTCCTCATGGCGCAGCACCAGCAGCCTGGATTGCAGCACAGCCATGGCGGCGGCTCGATTCTGGATTTGGCTTCGCTCATCCTGCATCGTCACCACAATATTCGTGGGCAAATGGGTAATGCGCACCGCGGAATACGTGGTGTTCACTCCCTGACCGCCAGGACCGGACGAGCAGTACGTATCTACCCTAATATCTGAATCCGGAATATCAATATGGTCGGTGGCCTCCACCAGAGGCACGACCTCAACTGCCGCGAAACTGGTCTGACGCCGGCCTTGATTGTCAAACGGCGAGATACGCACCAGACGGTGCGTGCCTCCCTCCACCGAGAGTCTGCCATACGCATAGGGCGCATCCACTTGGAATGTGGCCGATTTGATGCCCGCCTCTTCAGCGTATGAGGTATCCATCACCTTCGCCTTATAGCCGTTGCGCTCGGCCCAGCGAAGATACATACGCAGCAGCATTTGCGCGAAGTCTGCCGCATCCACGCCGCCGGCACCCGAGCGAATCGTCACCACAGCGGAACGCTCGTCATACTCGCCGTCAAGCAGCGTCTGAATCTCCATCTGGTCGAGCTCAGCCTGCACGACAGCCACTTGCGCTTTGGCCTCCGCCATGGAATCGGCATCATCCTCTTCCTGCCCCAACTCAAACAACGTTTCCACGTCATCGAGCTTGGCTCCGATGGATTCCAGCTTCTTCAACTGTCCCTGCAGCGCCGAGAGCTGACTGGTCACCTTCTGCGCGTGCGCGGTGTCATCCCATAAATCCGGTTTGGCTGCTTCCTGTCCCAACTCATCAATCTGGGACTTCAACCGATCCACATCCAGCGCCTGGGATATCGAATCGAACTTGGTGCGCGCTTCGCCCAAGCTCTGTGAAAAATCAAAATCTGCCATCATTCGCCCTTACTCACTGCCTACCGATTATCTGTGCCGGTTCCGGCAAGTCAATCAAAACACGGAGAATATCGCAGGAACGACCACCGCCAGCAGCATGGCGACCACAACGACGATGCACGTCAGCTTCGTCATTCGCTCGCGCCTCGCCCTCCGCTCCCGCTCATTCCTATAGTCATTCACGCTCGCCATTGTATCTGTGACGCCTGATTTCGCCATGCCTTGTGAATCAATCCCATACTTGATCAAAAGACATACCGCAAGAACTATGATGTAGGCACGCGGCACCGCTACACTAAGCAGTAATCAGTTCCGTAACGGGCAGTGCGCGTTTCGGCCAATACCTGCAGGAGGATGTATGAACGAACAACGCAAAGCGTGGGGCTGGGGTCTGGCCTCCATCGACGAACAAGGCGAAACACTGGATGTGTGGTTCCCCGAAGCCCATCTCGGCGAAGTACCGGACAAGAGTTCGATGCCGAATCATCGTTTCGGCACTTTAGTTCGCAATGAGGCGGATGCACGAGGCATACGCCGTGAGGCCATGTTCGTGCAATCCAATCTTGACGACCCGGTCAATGGTGCCGCAGATGCCTATCTGCGTCTGCATCTGCTCAGCATGCGCTTGGCTGCGCCGAACACACTGAACCTTGACGGCATCTTCGCCGAACTCTCCAACGTAGTATGGACGAATATGGGTCCGTTTGCCGTGCCGAATTTTGCACAACGCAAACTTGACGCCATGGCTGCCGGCAACGACGTGACCGTACTCAGCATTGACAAGTTCCCGCGCATGGTGGATTACGTGGTGCCCGAAGGCGTGCGCATAGGCGATGCCGACCGTGTACGCCTTGGTGCACATCTGGCCGCAGGCACGACCGTGATGCATGCCGGATTCGTCAATTTCAACGCAGGTACGCTCGGCACTTCCATGATCGAAGGCCGTGTATCGCAAGGCGTGGTGGTGGGCGACGGCTCCGACGTCGGTGGCGGTGCCTCAATCATGGGCACTCTCTCGGGTGGCGGCAAGTTGCGCAACTCCATCGGAGAACACAGCCTGCTTGGAGCAAACTCAGGCATCGGCATCAGTCTTGGCGACAACTGCGTGGTGGAGGCCGGTCTCTATGTCACCGCCGGTACGAAAATCACCCTGTTCGACAAGGCGAAGCTGGCTGCCGGAGAGCCGATGGAGATCGTCAAGGGTGCAGATCTTTCCGGCAAGGACAACATCCTCTTCATCCGCAACTCCGTGACCGGCACCATTGAAGCGCGCCACCGCAAGACAGGTATCGAACTCAACGATAAACTTCACAAGAACTAAAACCAAAATCTGCAATACAAATCGGCCTCTAGCAACCATCTCGCACTCGCAAGGGCTGCTAGAGGCCGTGCTTGAATCTACTCATATGCGGTAAGTATCGCCAGACTGCAAAGCCTGATACATGCGCACTCTCATCAAGCTCCGCTTACGTGGGCATGATGAGAGTCAACCCAATAAGCACTATGCGCAGAAAATGTATCCTATCTACTCGCGGACTGTGAGAATTTCAGGACCGTGTTCCGTGATGGCGATGGTGTGCTCGGTGTGAGCACCGCGCGAACCGTCGGCACTGCGCAGCGTCCAGCCATCACCCTGATCCTGGTAGATTTCGTCAGTGGTTTTCATAAACCACGGCTCGATGGCGATGGTCAGGCCCGGACGCAGCTTATAGCCGTGATGCGCCCGACCATCGTTGGCTACATGCGGATCGGCATGCATCACACGGCCGATGCCATGCCCGCCGAATTCAAGGTTGACACTGTAACCCTGCTCATGAGCCACCTCGCCCACCGCAGAAGAAATGTCGCCCAGACGATTGCCCGGCTGAGCTGCGGCGATGCCTGCCACAAGTGCGTCCTCGGTGCATTTGATAAGACGCAGATCTTCGGGATCAGGGTGAGCTCCGACCACGAAGCTGATGGCGGAGTCCCCGCACCAACCGTTCACGCTCACGGCAAGATCGAGACTGAGCAGGTCCCCTTCCTTGAGGTTGTAGTCGTAGGGCACACCGTGGAGCACAGCATCGTTGACAGAGGTGCAGATGTAGTGCTTGAACGGGCCGGTGCCGAAGTCGGGCGCATAATCCACATAGCAGGATTCGGCGCCTTTGCAGCTTTCGATGCGCTGGCGCACGATGTCGTCAATCTCAAGCAGGTTCGTGCCGACCTTGGTGACTTCCTTGAGCTCTTTCAAAATACTGCCGACAAGGCGTCCGGCAGGTTTCATCGCCTCTATCTCGGCGGGGGTCTTCAGTTCAATCATGCCTCTAACCCTACTGCGCGTTCCCAACATCGAAACTACAGCGACAATGCCCCGCCGCAACACTGTGCTGCCACGAGGTTGGGCCATACCTATGCTCAGGTGCCGGTGTCATCGAAGCCACGTAGAGTGGTGACATGGTTACTTCTCACATTTCAGGTATTGATCCTTCCTCGTTCTCTTCGGTCATTACACCGGGAGACGATTTATTCCGTTTCGTGAACGGGCCGTGGGTGGACACCTACAGCCTTCCCGAAGACCGGGCCCGCTACGGTTCGTTCGACAAGCTCGCCGAGGATGCGGAACGCCAGGTTCGCGACATTCTCGAGGATGCTGACTGCCCGGCACACAAGTCCCAGGCGCTCTACCGTTCTTTCCTGAACACCGATGCCATCGAAGAGGCGGGCATCGGGCCCATCAGCGCCGATTTGGAACGCATCGATCAGGCAGACAGCAAGATTGACCTGACTCGGGCGCTTGGCGCGCTCGACCCTGCCGACGGACCGAGCTTGTTTGGATTCGGCGTGTATGGTGACCCAGACAATCCTGAGATGAATATTCTGCACTTGGAACAAGGCGGCATCGGACTGCCCGATGAGGCTTATTATCGAGAAGACCGGTATCAGCCAGTTCGCGAGCAGTACGCCGCCATGGTGGCGAAGCTGCTGGAATTGTCAGGCCGTGCATCCGATGCCAGTCAAGCATCTTCCCAAGCCAGTCGTTTCTTGGAAGTGGAAACCGCCATCGCCTCCCACCATTGGGACAATGTGAAGACGCGTGACTCCCAGCAGACCTACAACCCCACCGACTTCGATGCGCTTGCCAAGTCACTCGAGCATTTCGACCTTACCGCATGGATTGAAGCGTGGCAGCAGTCTTATGACGGCACCACGGTGAGCAGTACTCAGCCGGTTGATTTGAAAGCCGCAATGGCCAGGACCATCGTGCACGAACCGAGCTTCTTCTCCGGTCTGGACGCGTTCTGGAACCGCACCAGCTTAGAAGACTTGAAACTGTGGGCTTCGGTTTCGCTTATCCGAGGCTGGTCCAGTGCGCTGAGCCACGATTTTGATGTGGCGCACTTCGATTTCTATGGTCGTGTACTCTCCGGCACCACGCAACAACGTGATCGTTGGAAGCGCGGTGTCTCCTTGGTTAACGGCATCTGCGGCGAGGACATCGGACGCGAATACGTCAAGCGCCACTTCCCCGAGACCTCCAAGCAGCGTGTGGAACAGCTCGTCACCAATCTTATCGATGCATACCACGTCTCCATCGAGCACAGCACGTGGCTGAGCGAGGAGACTAAAGCCAAGGCATTGGAAAAACTCTCTAAATTCACTCCGATGATCGGTTATACCAACCACTGGCGTGACTACAGCGCTCTCACGCTGAGCGCCGATGCCTCTCTGGTGGAGAATCTGCGTGCGGCATCCTTCTTCGAGAATGGAATCCAGCTTTCCAAGGTCGGCAAGCCTGTGGACCGTGAAGAGTGGGAAATGAACGCGCAGACGGTAAACGCCTACTATGACCCGTCCATGAACGTCATCGTGTTCCCTGCGGCCATCCTGCAACCTCCGTTCTTCAATCCGGATGCGGACGACGCGGCCAACTATGGCGGCATCGGCACCGTCATCGGACACGAAATCGGACACGGATTCGACGACCAGGGCAGTCAGTACGACGGTGACGGAAAGCTCCACGATTGGTGGAACGCCGAAGATAAGGCGAATTTCCAACAACTTACCGCCGCACTGATTGAGCAGTACAATGCATTCACCCCTTCCCAGCTGCTCGACAAGTATGCCGATAATCCCGATCAGGCGCCTCATGTGAATGGCGCTCTTACCATCGGCGAGAACATCGGCGATCTGAGCGGCGTCAACATCTCACTCAAGGCGTACGCATTCGCACTGGATAAAGCCGCCGGCAAGCCGGTTGACAGCTCTGCAGAAGGCATTGAACAGGCACTGGCAAGTGCCCCAGTGCTGGATGGGTTCACTGGTGTGCAGCGCTTCTTCCTCAGCTACGCCTCCATCTGGCGCACTAAGCAGCGCGATGAGCTCACCGAGCAGTACTTGCAGATCGATCCGCATTCTCCCTCGGAGTGCCGTACCAACGGCATAGCGCGAAACGTTGACCTGTTCTATCAGGCGTTTGACGTTACGCCGGATAACGCACTCTGGCTGGCTCCACAAGATCGCGTGCACATCTGGTAGTAGCAACTTTTGGTGTGCGTCCGCCATTACACACGTTCTCCTAAGTGCGCAGCGGACGCACACCACCGAGGTGGAAACGGCATCCTGCAACTGGTGCTGGCATCCGCCGATCGACGTGACCGACATGATGCCACATTGTCGGTCACGTCGCTACAGACCGCTGTTCGATCAGTGTATCGAAAAGAAATTTACACAACGCAGGTCCACCCCGTATATGCCTGGGCATCAGCATCATCTGATTCGCGCATTGTTCCGTTTGTATCAGTATGGGTCCTCACCAGTGGCATCAGCAGGTATGGGAATCATCTCACCCGATGCTGCGTGAGATGATTCGTTTTCCCACGGCAATGTGTGCTTATCGCGTATGTCGGTAGGCTCTGCACCTTGAACATGTTGTTCCAAGGGTTCGCGGTCTGTCTGCGCCGCGTTGTCAACTTCTGTTGTGCCTTCTGCAGATCCATGTTCAGCACGCCCTGCGCTGTGCTTGACAAACGTCGCCGTTCCCAGTGACAAATCATGCCCGATACCAGCCGCTTCCAACACGAGACGACTGCGAGTTTCACCGTTCACGCTCCACTCCTCGGCCCCTAACGAACCGGTGACAATAACAGGGTCCCCTTTGTGCACGCTATCCACCACGTGCTGCGCCAATGTGCGGAACGCTTTTACGGCAATCCACACCGTAGGCCGGTTAACCCATTGGCCGCTCGTCTGATTGAAATATCTCGGGGTGTATCCGACGCGCAATGTGCAGCCAAGCAGTTCCTGTTCTCTGCCGAAGCGTTCTGGATCTGCACCTACAAAACCGCTGATAGTAACCGTTGCCCGTTGCATAGTGTCTCCTGTCTATCAAGTTGACTGCAGAGACAAAGCAATTATCAGCAACCCATCCTTGCAGAATGGACGCTTGCGCTGTTCAACCCAATGTCCGCCTTGCCTCTGCGGTGATACCAGTATGCGGCATCTCACCTCGGCACCGGTCATAAACAGAGTATTGTGGACGAAAGGTCAGCACCCCGGCGTGTCTGTGGATAACCCGAGAGCTCAGTTAGACATCATCAGCACAACAAATAGACATCTTCTACATATCTGCACAACTACATAACAAAACGGGGTCAGCGGTAACCGCCGACCCCGATCATTGCTCATACCTCCAGGTTGTTACGCGCGCAACGCCTCAAGCCTCGAGACGATAACGCCCGCCGCATCTTCAGCCGGCACGCTCTGCACCTGTTCACCGGTGCGATCGCGTACTTCAAGCGTACCGTTCTCGATGGTATCGCGCCCAGCAACCACTACCAACGGCACGCCGACAAGCTCGGCATCCTTGAACTTGACGCCCGGAGACACCTTTCTGCGGTCGTCGTAAATAACCTCAATGCCTTGCTGTTCCAGCTGCTCCACCAGTGATTCGGCGGCCTCGAACGCCTCTTCCTTCTTGCCGGTGGCCACCACATGCACCTGAGCCGGAGCAATATCGACCGGCCACGCCAAGCCCTTCTCATCATGATGCGACTCGGCGATGCACGCCATGACACGTGACACCCCAATGCCGTAGCTGCCCATCCAGACCGGCACGGCCTTACCGTTCTGATCAAGCACCTTGAGTCCCAGAGCTTCGGAATACTTGAGTCCCAGCTGGAACACTTGGCCAATCTCCACACCGCGTTGGAAGGACAACGGACCGGAACCATCAGGGCTCATGTCTCCCTCACGAACCTGAACCGCCTCAACCGTACCGTCAACCTCGAAATCGCGCCCATACACCATGTTGAATGCGTCCAAGCCCTCTTGGTCGCCACCGGTCACCCAGGCCGAACCACGAGCGATATGCGCGTCGAGCAGATAACGCACCGGCTGCTCCACATCAGCACCCTCGGCACGAGCCTGGGGCCCGAGCACCATCGGCCCGATGTAGCCCTTGACGAACTCGGGGTGTGCTTTGAGGTCATCCTCGCTCGCCTCTTCAATCTCCGCAGGAGCAAACTGAGCTTCGAGACGCTTCATATCAATCTGGCGATCGCCGGGAAGACCTACCGCCACAATCTCGCGCCACGGCTCATCATGCTCGTCGTCCTCAGCATGCTTGACCGCGATAATCACGTTCTTAAGCATGTCCGCCTGCTCCCAAGCGCGACCATCCTCACGCGGATACAGAGACTGGCACTGCGACACCATATCGTCAATCGAACGAGCATCAGGCAACGGCTTGAGTTCCATGGCTGCCGTACCCGAGCAATCAATCTCAGGCACATCAGGAGTCTTCAACGCCTCCACATTCCAAGCCTTGCCGCTGGGAGCCTGAGCAAAGGTGTCCTCACCAATGGCCAATGGAGAGAGGAATTCTTGAGACTCGAAACCACCCATCGGACCGGAGACAGCATGCACCATCACATAGTCCAAGTCAAGCCGCTGGAAGATGCGCTCGTACGCGTCACGCTCGTCGACGTATGCCTGCTTCAGCCCGTCCTCATCGAGGGTAAACGAATAACCGTCCTCCATGATGAATTCTCGGCCGCGAACCAGTCCTGCACGCGGGCGGAACTCGTCGCGGTACTTGGTCTGAATCTGGTAGAGCGTGAGCGGCAAATCCTTGTAAGACGAGTACATGTCCTTGACCAGCAGCGTGAACATCTCTTCGTGCGTGGGCGCCAGCAGATAGTCAGCACCGTGGCGATCCTTCAACCTGAAGATATTCTCACCGTATTCTTCCCAACGGTGAGTGGCCTCGTACGGTTCCCGCGGCAGCAGCGCAGGGAAGTGCACCTCTTGCGCACCGATGCCGTTCATCTCCTCGCGAACCACGGCCTCGACCTTGTTGAGCACCTTCAACCCCAACGGCAGCCACGTCCATACGCCCGGGGCCGCTTTACGGATGTAGCCGGCGCGCTGGAGCAGACGTGCGGAATCAACGTCGGCATCGGCCGGATCCTCACGCAGTGTGCGCAGGAACAATTGGGACATACGAAGTGCTTTAATCATACCTCAAAAATATGCGTCCGAGCCGACAAGAGCACAAGACAACCATGCTCTTAGAACAGCTCATCCTGACTGAATTCATCGTCTGAGGCTCCATTCTGACTCTGAGCCGCTCGAGTAAATGCCAACGCCCCCTGATCTTGCAGCAAAGCGACCGCCGACTGGCAACGGTCACGCAAATCACCGTCCAACATCACCGCCTCCGGTGCGACCATGAACGCACGGTCGTTGATGCCTTCCAAATACAAGCCGTCCAGCCCCTCCACACGCGAAAGCGCCACATATCCCATGCCTGGCACGAATGTGCGGCGCAAATCCATCACCGCACGGTCGAGCGTCATGCCCTGCGACTTGTGGATGGTAATGGCCCATGCGCAGCGCAGCGGCACCTGCTTGACCGAAGCGAGCACCGTATCGCCATCCATCATGTCCCACGACGCTTGCTTCATCGTGACAGTATTGCCGTTCTCAAAGGTGACGATCGGCCATCCACCCTTGTCCTGGTCTACGAATCCCTTCACCGTTCCGATGGAACCATTGACGAACTGCCGGTCGGTATCGTTGCGCAACGCCATCACCGTAGCTCCGGTTTTGAGCACCAGATGCTCAGGGGCGAGCATGTTCTTCTTCAGACGGGCAACGAGATCTGCAGCACCGGCAGACTCGGCATCGTAGCCGTGCGTCTCATCTTGAATCTGCGCCAAACGAAGATCGTTCAGTGCATCCGCCTGCTTGTTAACAGGGAAAAGATGCACTGCAATCTCACCTTCTTGCGGTGCGATACCTTGCCGGCCAACCAACACTTCACGGTCGTCCTGACTCACTGCCCCTTCGCGAATATCGGTGAGCACGTCCAAGAGTCGGCCACTGTCCTGACGATGCTGCTCGGTCAGATAGCAGACAACCGGATTCAGCTCGTCCCATACCAACGACTGCGTGACGAACCCCTCCGGATCTTTGCCTGCAGCAGTATATCCGTCACGAAACGCTTCCAGTTCTGGGCTGGGCATCTCAGCAGCCCTGCCAGAGCGACGCACCGGAGGCAGCTGGAAGAAGTCGCCCGACAACACCACCTGCAATCCGCCAAACGGTTCGGGGTTGTGGCGCAAGGCACGGCATACCTCATCCACCATGTCGAACAGCCAGGCATGCAGCATGGAGACCTCGTCGATGACCAGTACGTCAACCGCTTGTATTTTGCGGCTACGACGAGCTCGGATACGTTTCAGCAGTGGCGGTGTCATCACTTGCGCGATACCGACGCCACTCCACGAATGGATTGTCAGGCCGTCAACATGAGTGGCCGCGATACCGGTGGATGCGGTGACGGCAACATTCAGCCCGTTGGCACGAGACTGACGCACGAACTCGTTGAGCACGTAAGTCTTTCCTGCCCCAGGAGCACCGGTGATGAAAACGTTCGCTCCAGCGTTCAGTATGGTCAACGCTTCAGATTGTTTCATCACTCACTCCTCTGCGACGCTTTAATAATCGGCCTTCTGCGGGTGATTCGGGTCTTCGACCGGGTTGCCGTTGTTCTCATAGACGCGCAGCAAACTGGTGCTCTCCACCTCAGCCGCGAGCGCCTTGGCCTGATTGCTGTCAGGCCCGGGAGCCGGGGCGAAGAAGGCTTCACGGTAGTAACGCAGCTCATCGATCGACTCGATGATATCGGCCAACGCGCGATGTCCGCCATGCTTGGCCGGCTTGTTGTTGTAGACCGCAGGGTACCAGCGGCGCGACAGCTCTTTCATCGTGCTCACGTCAATCACGCGGTAATGCAGCTGCTTCATGAGCTTTGGCATGTATTTGTCGAGGAATTTTTTATCGGAGCCGACGGAGTTTCCTGCAAGATGGGCTTTGCCGCGTGTGGGCAGGAAACGCTTGACATAGGCCACGACCTGCCGTTCGGCCTCCTCAAGGCTCAAACCGTCCTTGTGCCATTCGTCCACGAGACCGGAAGAGGTATGCATGTTGCGCACGAAATCGTTCATATGGTCTTCCGCGGCTTGGCTAGGACGAATCACCAAGTCGATGCCTTCGTCGAGCACCTTCATGTTGAAATCAGTGGGAACTACGGAAACCTCGCATAGCTCGTCATTGAAGATGTCAAGCCCGGTCATCTCGCAGTCAATCCAAATCATGCGGGAATCTTCCGCGCTGAATGTCAAATCCTCATTGTTCTCAGCCATCCCGGCCCACCTTTCCTCGCTCTACAGAACTCACGATTTTACCGCGCAGCAACGACGCATATTGCGTGTAGTTAGGCCGCACGAGTCCGGGCTGTGTGCAGACATACGTTGCGCCGGACACTCAAGGCCGTTCGGCCAAGCCTACGCCGGCGCAACGCGTGTCTGTCCACAACTCTCGCAGAGACAACCATCATCGCCATGACATTGATGGTCTACGCCAGCTCACCACTGCTGACTCAGCACCTACTATCAGCGCGCGAAACGAGCACCTTCCTCAAGAGGAGTTATTTGCGGATACCCTGTATTTTCGAGTAAAGCTCGGCCTACCGGCCTTGAGGGTTCGAAAATGCAGGGTATCCGCAAATAACTCCGGGATTGCCTTGAAGGGAAATCAGTTATGGAAGCCGTTGTAATTCGGAGCTTCGGCCGTCATCACGATGTCGTGCGGATGAGACTCACGCAAACCGGCGTCAGTGATGCGGATGAAACGTCCCTTCTCCCACATTTCCTTGATATTGTGCGCACCCACGTAGAACATGGATTGGTGCAAGCCACCGATCATCTGGTACAGCACAGCATTCAAAGACCCGCGATACGGCACTTCGCCTTCCACACCCTCGGGAATGACCTTGTCGTTGCTGGTCACATCGGCCTGGAAGTAACGATCCTTGGAGTAGGACTTCTTGCCACGTGGCGCCATGGCACCGAGCGAGCCCATACCACGATAGATCTTGTACTGCTTGCCGTGAAGCAGTACCTTCTCTCCCGGAGCTTCCTCACAGCCGGCGAGCGTGCCGCCGAGCATGACCGTGGAGGCACCGGCCACCAACGCCTTGGCAATGTCGCCGGAATAATGGATACCACCGTCGGCGATGCAGGGCACACCAGCGGCCTGGCATACTTGAGCCGCTTCATAGACCGCGGTGAGCTGCGGCACACCGACACCGGCCACCACGCGGGTGGTGCAGATCGAGCCGGGGCCGACACCGATCTTGACCGCATCCACGCCTGCTTCGATCATGGCTCGGGCGCCGGAGGCAGTGGCGATGTTGCCACCGATGACCTGCACGCCAGCGAAGGCCGGATCGGACTTGATACGTCGAATCATATCGAGCGCCAGACGAGCCTCGCCGTTAGCGGTATCCACCACAAGCACGTCCACGCCGGCTTCCATCAAAGCCGAAGCACGCTGCCATGCATCCCCAAGGAAGCCGATGCCGGCGGCCACACGCAGACGGCCCTGGTCGTCCTTAGTGGCATCCGGGTATTGCTCGGTCTTCACAAAATCCTTGACCGTAATCAGGCCGGCCAGAGTGCCGTCAGCATCCACCAGGGGAAGCTTCTCGATCTTATGCTGCGCCAGCAGGCGGTGTGCGTCGTCACGGGAGATGTCAGCCGGACCGGTGATGAGATGCTCACGAGTCATCACGTCCTTGACCTTCAAGTGGTCGTAGTCCTCGGCGGCGATGAAACGCATATCACGATTGGTGATGATACCGACGAGTTTGCTGTCATTGTCCACCACCGGCAGACCGGAAATGTGGAAGCGACCGCACAGCTTGTCGAGATCCGCCAGCGTGGCGTCGGGATTGACGGTGAGCGGGTCGGTGATCATACCGGACTCACTGCGCTTGACGATATCGACCTGCGCGGCCTGATCGTCAATGGAGAGATTGCGATGCAGCACGCCGATACCGCCGTTGCGGGCCATGGCAATGGCCATGTCGGACTCGGTCACGGTATCCATCGCAGCGGAAATTGCAGGAACCTTCATGGTGATCTCACGCGTCAGATGCGTGGTGGTGTCCACTTGAGAGGGAATCACATCAGTCTCGTTGGGCAACAGCAGCACATCATCATATGCCAAACCCAGCTGGGAGAACTTGTCAGGTAACGGTGAATACGAAGAACCAGAATCACGTGTTGAATCTAAAACCATGGCACAACTATATGGTCGGCATATGACATACGCGACCGTCAGACAGCCCGCTGCGCGCCGTGCGAAACAGACATTGCAGCAATAATCGATCTCAGTGAAAGGTGGGCCCGCCTACCGCTCGTTCTCGTCTTCTTCTTGGGCCGCGTGCAGAGCAGCCGCAGCATTTTCCTCACGCCATTCCGGCATTCTTCGTCGCAGATACGGCATCATCGTAAACACCGTCAGTACCACTGCGGCGATGATCATGGCGCTGACCACATAACGCACTTTGAAGAACAGAATCATGATGGAACCGAAGGAAATCAGAGCCGCCCAACCCCACAGAATCAGCACCGCCCCCTGCACGCTGTGCCCGATGCGCAGCATGCGATGGTGCAGGTGCATGCGGTCGGGATGCATGGGCGACTGCCCCTTCGCCAAACGACGCACAATGGCCAGCACCATGTCCAGGAACGGCAGGAACAGCACCAACAACGGCAGCAGAATAGGCATGAACACCGGCAGATAGATGCTGGTGTGCACCGATGCCGGATCGAGATGGCCGGTCATGATAATTGAAGCGCAAGTGATGAGGTATCCCAAGAGCATGGAGCCTGAATCCCCCATGAACAGTTTCGCCGGATGCCAGTTGTGCAGCAGGAAACCCACACACATGCCGACCATCGCCACGTCGAGCAAAATAGCCATGGACGCATAGCTGGGCGACGAGCGAGCAATGATGTACGAGTAAATAGCAAAGGCGATACCGCCTATGGCCACTATGCCCGAGGCCAGACCGTCAAGACCGTCGACGAAGTTCACCGCATTGATTGAAGCGACGATAAGGAATGCGGTGATGGCCATGGAGATGCTGGGAGAAGCGGTGACCAGCGAACCGAAGGGCAGGAAGATGGTCTGCACCCCGCCCCACGCCACAAAAACGGCGATGAGCAGCTGACCGGCAAGTTTGAGCATCCAATCCAAATCCCACAAGTCATCCGCCATGCCCAGCAGGCAGATCATCGCCGCACCGGCCAACACCACCCAAGCCTGGCGTGAACCCGCAAACAGCCCGGAAATGAAAGGAATCCTGCTAGCAAACAGCAGTGCGACCGTAAAACCGACAAGCATGGCCAAGCCGCCCATGCGGGGAGTCGGCACAGTGTGCACGTCCCGGGCGCGCACCTGACCTACGGCACCGATGCGAATGGCCAAGTGACGCACCAAAGGTGTGACCAGCCATGTGACGCCGCCGGCGATGGCCGCGATGAACAGATACACTCTCATGCGCTCACCCCTGCACGTCAGAGTTCGACATTGCGGAAGCGGATGCGTTGCCACACTCGGCGCCTTCACCGGCGAATATCGACAGAATTTCGGCTGAGGAAATCTTGCCTTCCCGAACGATCTCGACGCCGTACCGTGCGCTGTCATTCGCCATCACCACAGTGCTCGCCACGTGCCCGCCGGTGGGGCCACCGTCGAGATACAAATCCACATCATCGCCGAACGCAGCGAATGCCTCATGCACAGTCTGTGCACTCTCCTGCCCTGACCGGTTAGCACTCGAACACGCCAACGGACCAACCTCGCGCAGTACTCGCAGACACGGCTCACTGTCAGGCACACGCACCCCTTGAGTACGTTGACCGTGTCCGTCCGATTCCACAGTCGCAAGCCGGCAGCCTTCACGCGCCTGAGCAATCGGAGAAAAGGGGCCGGGGAGAAAAGCCTCAGCCAGTCGTTCCAACGGTTCGGACAGATACAAGCCCAACCGCTCAAGGTCGGCAACGGAGCTCATGAGCACCTGCAACGGCTTGGAAAGCGGACGCTGCTTGGCTTGGTATATGCGTGCCACCGCGCGGGAATCGAACGGGTTGCAGGCAATGCCATATACCGTGTCGGTCGGCAGCACCACCAGTCCACCGGCTTTTATCACTTCTCCTGCCCCAGCCAACGACGACTCGTTGATTTCGCATATCTCGCTCATGACGCCTCCGCAAATCTCTTGTCCAATTGCACCATTGCGCCGCGACTTCGTCACCCTCAATGCCGTGCGATATGCGGCACAACTCACACACTTCAAACCTCACTGCAATGCGATACAATGACATCATCAACCAACACATGCCACGAGCGATACCAATGGAGGACAGCATGGCATCAGTACCACCGTTTGAACTGGAACAGCCGCATGACAGCGAACTCGACGAGATGCTCGCCGGAAAAATCTACGACGCTTCCGACCCTCAGCTCGAAGCCATGCGCGTGAGAGCCGCCGACCTGTGCTCCACATTCAACTCAACACCTCGAAGCGACGCCTCGAAACGTGAACATATACTCAACTCGTTACTGCCCCACCACGGCGAAGGATTGGACATCGCCGGCCCCATCGCATTCGATTACGGATGCCACACCACATTCGGCGACCGTGTTTATGCCAATTTCAACCTGACCATACTCGACTGTGCGCCCGTCACCATCGGCAGTGACGTGCTCTTCGGACCGAACGTCTCCCTGCTGCCGGCCTCGCACCCAATCCGTTGGCAAGATCGCAACATGCGCCGTCGCGCCGACGGCAGCTACTACGACTATGAGTTCGCCAAGCCCATTACCATTGGATCGAATTGCTGGTTCGGCGGCAATGTGACGGTCATCGGTGGGGTGACCATCGGCGACGGGTGTGTGATCGGCGCAGGTTCGGTGGTGACACGCGATATTCCTGCCAACAGCGTGGCCGTGGGCAACCCTGCACGGGTGATTCGCACCATCGGAGATGCCGATGCGGCCATCTATCAGGAATATGCGCAGTAGGCACGCCTTATCAACATCCCATTTCGTTCCGTGAGCACTCTTGCCGGGTCAGACGGCAAGATCGTTATTAGGAATCGTTGATATTTCAACGATTCCGCAAATCGGTAACTGCACACTATTCGTTGCATGTACTCACGGAACGAGACACAGGCTTGTCTGCTAGCTCTTGAACGCGTATAGGTATCGCGGCCGGCCAGTGAGGTCATTGCCGGTGGCAGCACGGTCAAAACCCTGCGATTGCGCGGCTTGGACGAGTGCTTTGCCTTGACTGATGTCGTGCTCCATGACCAGCAAACCACCAGGACGAAGCAGTTTTGCCGCACGGGCAATGATGAGCTCGGGAATGCGCAGCCCATCATCTGAACCACCATAGAGCGCCATCGCTGGGTCGTGGTCACGTACCTCGGGCTGTTCAGGAACCTGTGACGCGGGCACGTAGGGCGGGTTGGTGACCACCGCATCGATGGTACCGTCCATTTCACACAATGTCTCGGCAGCTGTGGCATCGCCTTGCAACAGGTGATATCGACTTGCATCACGATCTCGCTGAGCCGAACCCGCGGCAGCAGTGCCGGGTTTAACGGGACTCGAAACCAAGGTTTGCGATGATGCCGGTACTCCGAGCACCGCATCGCGATTGCGCCGCGTCCAGACCAAAGCCTCGTTTGACTGCTCCACAGCCCATACCTCGGCATCCGGCACCTCGCTGACGAGAGCCAGACCTATAGCCCCACTGCCAGCACACAAATCCACCAATCGTGGGGCGGGTATGCGCTGCTCGGTCAGCCAGTCGAGCGCAACTTGCACCACCGTCTCGGTTTCGGAGCGAGGAATAAAGACTCCGGGCCCCACCAGCAAGTCAAAATATCGAAATGGCGCATGACCGACAATGTATTGCAGAGGTTCACGAGCGGCGCGTCGATCCACCATTTGCCAGAAGAATTGCTCTCGAGCCTTCTCATCCGCCGTGTTGTCATCATGTTCTCGCTGTGCCGCTTCGCCATCGCCAGCACAATCTTGGCTGCTTGAATAGCGAGCGCCTGAATGAAACCCATCGATCTTGCCAGCAGGCACATCACGGCCAAGCAGCAGCGCCGTATCCACATCTCGCAGTTCGACCCCGAACGCATGCGCCAGCAGCAGCTTCGCATCGTGCATCGGCGTCGGTACACCGGCCGCTTTGAGAGCGCGTACGGCACCGTCGAGCAATTCGGTCGTGCTCATCCGCACCCCTCAGCCTTTATTCGCACCCAATCGTTCAGCTTCGTCAGCCTGAATATCACTGTCGATCACGGCCTGCAGGTCGCCGTCGAGCACCTGGTCGAGGTTGTACGCCTTGTAGTTCGTGCGGTGATCCACGATGCGGTTCTCGGGGAAATTATAGGTGCGAATGCGCTCGGAACGGTCAAGCGAGCGCACTTGCGAGTGACGCATGTCGGCGGCTTCGGCAGCTTCTTTCTCATGTTTCATGGCGAGCAGACGCGACTTGAGGACACGCAAGGCGGCAGCACGATTCTGAATCTGTGACTTCTCGTCTTGCATACTCACCACCACACCGGTGGGAATGTGAGTCATACGAACGGCCGAATAGGTCGTGTTGACCGACTGACCGCCAGGGCCCGAGCTCATGAAGATATCGATTTTGAGGTCTTTGGGATCGATCTCGATCTCATCGTCATCGTCGTCAGCCTCAGGGAACACAATGACACCGGCTGCTGAGGTCTGGATGCGCCCCTGCGACTCGGTGACGGGAATGCGCTGCACACGGTGCACGCCACCCTCATATTTGAGGCTTGCCCACACACCGTCTTCCGGCGCCGGGTTGCCCTTGGCACGGATGGCTATCTGCACGTCCTTGACGCCACCAAGCTCAGTCCCGTTCTGGCTTTGAAGCGTAACCGTCCAGCCGCGCTTCTCGGCGTACCGGGTATACATGCGCAGCAGGTCGCCGGCGAAAAGGGCTGCCTCGTCGCCACCGGTACCGGCCTTGATCTCCATGATGGTGTCACGCGCGTCGTCTGGGTCTCGCGGAATGAGCGCAGTGCGCAGCTGCTCTTCCACGCCCGGCAGCTTGGCTTCCAGCTCTTTGGCTTCGGCGGCGAAATCCGGGTCTTCCTCGGCTATTTCCTTGGCTGCTTCCAGGTCGTCGCGCACACTGCAATATTCGTGGTACGCAGTGACGATGGACCCCAGTTCGGCCCTGCGCCGTCCAAGCTTGCGCATGGCCGCAGGATCGACGGCAACCTGAGGCTGACTCATCTGCGCTTCGATGCCGTTGTACTCTTCTTCAGCCTTGACCGCTGCTGCGAACTGTTCGTCTGCCATCTACCCTACCTATTTCCGCCCTGTCGCACCCTTGCCTGTACATACAAAAACGCCAGCATGCAGAAGGCCTGAATACCCAAGCCAATCTGCCATGCTGGCGCGTGAAGAATGCTACTTGCTCTTCTTGCCGTAGCGACGCTCGAAGCGTGCAACGCGGCCACCGGTATCGAGGATCTTCTGCTTGCCGGTGTAGAAGGGATGGCAGCTCGAGCACACATCAGCCGTCATGTGGTCGCCCTCAACGGTGGAGCGAGTGACGAACGTGTTGCCGCACGAGCATGTGACCTGTACGGTGTGATAATCAGGATGAATACCCTGCTTCATAATGTCTCCTAAGGAATTCAGGTGACCCGGGTCGCCTAACCCCGCTGGTCAGACGTGAACCGGAACTGTAAGTACTATAGCCATTGGCCTCGACGCATCAGCACGCTTGTCTCACGGCGAACGGCCGGCGGCACGCGCTACCTGCCGCCGAATGAACCGTCGCCGGCACCGCCGCCGCTGCCTGAAAAACCGCCGTCGGAGAAGCTGCCGTCAGACGAGCTGCCGGATGAGAGCACATGCTCAACGCTGGCCTGCACATCGTCAAGACCGGAGGCCAATTGCGCCCCGAAATCGGTGAAATCGAAACCACCTCGCGCATCCGACGAAGCTGTGGAGTCGGATTCGGTGAGCCTATCGGGCACACGACAGTACCAGTACAGCGGCAGGTCACTGACATGTGTGTCAAGCCAGTCACCATCATCCAGCTGAGGGTAGGCTCGCTCCAAGCGTTCGATGAACCACCGGTCCGAGCCTATTGCCGTGGCATAGACGAGGTATCGGCTCCACAGGCGCACATCGGGAGGATCGGATGCCATTGCATCAACATCGTCAAGATAACGTTCCAAACCCAGCAGCTGACGAGTCTCACGCACGCCCTTGCTTGTCAATTTGGCATAACGGGGAAGCTGCAGCAGAACCAAGTAGCAGAACATGACAGGAAGCCCCATCAGGAGCGTGAAACCCCATCCCTCATACCACCACACATACAGAAGGAATACCACATCCGTCACGCACGCCACCACCGTCACCACCACTGCCAGAGCCACAAGCCAGTCGGGGCGAGCCAGCCGTTGACGCCTGAATTCGCGCTGCGCACAGGTGGCGAATCGCGCATGCAACTTGGCACCGTGCTTCCAACGTTCAAGCTCATTACCAACCTGCTGCAAATCGAACACAGGCGCATTGAACCGATGCGCACACGCCTGCAGGAAGGTCAGCAGCGCGCGCTGCGAATCCGACAGAGTCGGGCCGGCATCATCTGGCCGCCGCTCGGTCATGACGATCGTCGTCGTGTTCCCGCCTTGCTGCCGTGCCATCATCCCGGCCTGCACATTGTCGGCAGTGCGACCATCGACGTTTCCGTACCATGTGTGCGATCCGGGATACAGGGCGATGAGATGCATGCCGGCAAGTTCCAGCAGCGTGGCGGACATGCTCCTCGAGTCGACTTTGGATTCCCGCCCTTTCACCAAGCCATACAGTTTCGCCGCACTCGACGCACTGATGCCAGGAATTTCGCGGTTGTACCGGACATCGTCAAAGTTCATGACGCTACGGTTCGACAGCACTACAGCGGCCAGTAGCAGCGCTATGGCGACCATATTGCTCACACCATAGGCGAGGTATCGTTCGCCCCTGCTGCGAGCAACATAGTGCGCAGAATCCTCCTCGTGCCGCTCCTCCTCCATGATGTCGTCCTTGCGCTCGCCATGCTGGCGATGCCTGACCGTTCCCATCGCGGCACGGTCGAACATCGATACAAGATCGACATGGTTTTCCGGCTCCACGCTCTTGGCTTCGAACCTCAAGTGCCCGTCCGCGGCCCGTGACGTGGTACTCGCCCCGCCGTAGTGCAGCCACGCCCACGACCGAGCAGGGACGACCCCCTGCGGCAGCGTGACGTCGGCACTCAATGTATCGATCAACGTTGTGTTGTCGTCACCGACCGGTTCCCACTTGAAGTACGCCACATCGTCATAAACGCTCACCACGTCCTTGAAAGTCATGGAGACATCGAACTTCATGCTGCTCGCGGAGTCGGTGACCGGAATGTTCCAGCCGATCTCCACAGTGTCCCCTGCACGGCCGTTACTGGAATCGCTCGACGAAGTCTCGTCATCACCATCCTCGTCGGCATCACTGCCATCAGCATCGTCATCGGCACTGGCAACATTGCCGCCACTCTTACCGTCTTCACCGCCGTATTTGTCTTCGACGAGAGCATCCTTGGCCACAGCGTCGAACTCGCTGCTCGTCATTGCCGCAGGTCTATAGGCGCACAGGTCCATGTCCTTGCATTCGTCGGCATTGACGGAGGCGTACCAGCTGCCGGCATCCACCTCATCCCAATCGTCACGCTCCAGGTTCGCTTTGGAATCGGTGGTGCCGTGCCGGTATACCTTGCCGGTCGCAACGTCCTTCACGGAGACGTCGGTGATGGCGCTCAGCTGCTCGTCACTGAGCTGGTAGCGCTGGTACAGCTGGTGCCACGGGGCGCTGCGGTGAGGCAAGGAAACATCGATGTGCTCAGTGAACCGCAGGTCGCCGTTCTTGTGGACGACCGCATCGTAATCGAGCGAACGGTAAGTGACATCACGGTCCCGGGAGCCGCCCTTAAACCCAACGGTGAGGAGCAGGAGCACCACAACGGCGACCACCGCAATCACCGCGACCGTCACTGCATCGTTGACCGCTTTGCGGGTCAGTGTTTTCGGCATACACATCCTTTGTCGTCAGTCAACGGTTCCAACCGGCATTGCTTGCACCAGCCGTACTCACCCGGCGCGGAAGCATCCGTCAAGATGGTCGTCAACCATGCCCGCGGACTGCATGAACGCGTACATAGTGGTAGGGCCTACGAATTTGAACCCAAGCTTTTTCAGCGCCTTGCTCATGGATTGGGCTTCGGGCGTGATCGCCGGCACCTGCTCCACTGCGGCCGGACGCCGCACAAACGTCTTGCCGCCCACCAGGTCCCACAGGTAATCCGCCAGCGAGACCCCGTCGCGCTTCATGCTTACAACAATCTTGGCGTTCGCGATGACCGCCTCGATCTTGCCACGGTGACGAATGATGCCGGCATCGTCGAGCAAAGACGGCACTTCCCCATCCATGCGCGCGACTTCTTCGGGTATGAAATTGTGGAACACCTCGCGCATGCGCGCCTGCTTCTTCAAAATGGTGCTCCACGACAGCCCGGCCTGCATAGCCTCCAAGCACAGACGTGCAAAGAGCTCGTCCGAGTCGCGGCACGGCCTGCCCCATACCTCGTCGTGGTCGACGATCTCCAACTCACTTGTGTATGCCCAGAAACAGCGCGGCACACCGTCCCGGCCCACTACAATGGTCCGCGCCTGCGTCTGCATCTCGCTGTCGCCCGGGCCGGTCACCTCTTCATCGCGCATGGCATTACCTCATCATCTGTCGATGCACATTTTCCATGCATTATACAAAACCGCAGTCCATTCATCGCCAACCTACTGCTGAAGCGTGGCGTAACCTTCCAGAGTATCAAGGATGCGCAGCTGGCGCTTGTCGTAGAGTTTGGCACCGATATGCGTGCCCGCCACCAGGACGATGAGGGCATTGATTACGGCGGTGATGGCAATGGCCGGAACATAGAAAACGCCAAAGTCTACTGCGAACAGACCAACGAACGTCACCGCCAGGGTCGGGATCATGACGACAAACGTAAGCAGCGCATAGAGCAGCGGGAAAACGAGCTGGGCCGTGGCCCTGCCCTGAGGCGTGTTGAGCGGGCGTTCCAGTGAAGGCACCGGGTAGAGCATCGTGCACGACGAGATTTCCGCCAGCCCCAGCATCGCCCAAGCAATGGCCAGACTGATGGCAGCAAAACAGGCAAACCGCAGCCAACCTGCACCGGTCTTCCATTCTCCGGATACCGCAAGCAGTATCAGAGCCAGCACGGCGATGTATATCGTGGAGTATACGACCTGGACGCGCACTCGGGCATGCCGGTCGTCACGCCCGCTCACCCCTGCGAGCACTTGCATGGTCAGCCCCTGGCCGTCGTACGCCAGGCCATTGCTCTCACACATCATCATGAAGCACGATGCGATCGGTAATATCATCCAAGTCGCAGATGCTAAAGGAGGCGCTTTGAACAGTAGCGGCACAACGGATATGGCTACAAACAGCAACGGCATCACCAGCAGCATCGACTGGCGTGGGTCGTGCTTGAGGCAAGCGACCAACCGTGCGCTTATCGCCCCGGAGGGGCCCTCTGGCATCCAAGCGAAGGCACCGATGCCTTTGACTCGCTTGGCCTCACGCACTTTCGGTGTATGCGTACGCTCGAACCGCAGACACCATACGGAACCCATGAAGCACAACACACATGTGAGAGCAAGCACCACAATCCTGCCGACGATGGCGATGGCGTTGCCGTCCATTGCGTCGAACGGCAGTTGCATAGCTGCAGCGAACGGAGTCCAGGCTGCAAAGCCGGCGAAGTTCGTAAGAGCAGCGGATATGGCTGTAATCTTTGCCACAATTGCACTTCCGCCCATCAAGGCAGTCGTCGAGGAAAGATAACCAGAACCGGCACCCATACCCATACAGAAGACAAGCGTAACCAAGGTCATCACGGTGGTCGATCGCGCCACCAGACTCATCAGTGAGACGCACAACTTGGAGATGCTCATGAGCGTCACCACGAACAGCGGCGCCGCCAACAGAGCCATGACGAACGCTGCCGGACCCAGCGGAATATAAGCCACCGACCAAAGCAGCAGTGCCAACAGGCAGGTGATTGCGGGCGTGCCGGAGAGGCCAGAGAGCAGCATGCCGCCTTGGAGCTGCGCATCGGGGATGCCGTACAGTTCGAAATGCTTCGGGTCGAGGCCGGAACCTTGCCCGGTGTAGAGCACTTGCATGAGGATGACAAGCAAGGAGAACACGAGTGCCACAATCACCACGATGTTGCGCATAAGCGGGGTCGCGTCCGCAGGTGTGATACTTGTCGAGAACGCACGGTTTACGCCGAATGCTGCTTGCCCGATGCCGACGACCACAGCCAAGGCGAGCAGCCAGGTGATGACGTAGTTCGCGAGCTGCCATGCGGAGGATTTGAGCGTGGCCCACGTGATGGCCCAGCGCATCTGGACGATAGTGAGTGCCGTCTTCATCGTGCGGTTCCTTCGCTTTGTGCCGTGGGCTGTGAAACCTGACCGGCGGCGTCAGTACCGTTAGTGCCTTCAACGCCCTCAACGTCGCCAGACTGCGCACCACCAGTCAGCCATTCCAGGTGCGCGGCACCATGGCGACCGCCTACCAGCTCCAGGAAGCGGTCTTCCAAGTCCTCACCGACGGAAACCTCCGCGAGGGTACCGGCGGCCTTGACTTGGCCGTGGTCGATGACGGCCACATGGGTGCACATCGACTCCACCAGCGCCATGACGTGCGAGGAGATGATCACCGTGCCGCCCGTGGCAGCGTACTCGAGCAGAATATCTTTGAGATTGGCCGATGAAACCGGGTCGACCGATTCGAAAGGTTCATCGAGCACCAGAATGCGCGGATCGGCAATCATGGCGCTGGCCAGGCAGATCTTCTTGGTCATGCCGGTGGAATAATCCTTGACCATGGTGTTCGCACTGTCGCTCATGTCGAAAGCGGCAAGCAGATCCTGGGCACGCTTGACAGCCTCGTCTCGCTTCATATCACGCAGCATGCCAGAATAGACAAGCAGCTGCAGACCAGTGAGGCGGTTGAAAATCTGTTCTGTCGAAGGCATGACGCCGAGCAGTCGTTTGGTCACATTGATATCGCTCCATACGTCATGCCCAAGCACGCTGATGGTGCCGGCATCAGGTTTGAGCAGTCCGGTGAGCATACGTAGCGTGGTGGTCTTGCCTGCGCCGTTGGGACCCACCAACCCATAGAACGAACCGGCGGGGATGGTCAGATTCAGATCAGCAACCGCACGCTTGCCATTGAAACTCATGCACAGCCCTACGATGCTGACCGCAGTCGCTTGCTGAGCAGGGAGTACGCGACGCACCACATTGTGTTCAATATCATCTCTCATGGTTTTAATATACCGAATTTATTACTATGCCGCCTTGATACGACCAGTTTCGTCAACGAAACCAACATTCCACACCTGCCCAAACTTAGCCAAACTCCGCCTATTGAACATACCCACTGAACATACCCACCCTGATTCGATGCATCATGCAACATCGGTATAGTAGCGGTATGACTTTCAAGGAACGTGTGCAGCATGCCCGGCAGGAGCCGGCACGGACCTTCCCCCAGTACGCAACGATGGTGTTTGCGCTCGGGGTGGTTTTCGCCATACCGGACTCGGCGTATATGGGTAGGCTTGCCCTGCTCATTGCCCAGCCCTTACTCATCATCTTTCTGTACGTCGGCATTCGCAAAGTGCCAAAGCTGGCAGCGCAGCGAATACTAGCGGTATTGCTTATTACAGTATGCATTTGGTCAGCTCCGTTCCTGCGCCGCGGAGGCTATCTGCTGACTTACATCGTCATCGCCGAAATGTCGCTGCTGTTCAATGAGGCGTTCGGCTATGTCACCATCACGGTAGCCTCACCCGTGATGTGGGTGCTCTCCCCCATGCTCAATATGATGCGCGCCTACCGAGAATACGACTACTACATGTCCTCGGTCTACGTACTGTTCGCGGGCATCCTCTTCATGGTGTTCACTTCCCAGTCCACCAAGCTGCAGCGAGCCAATGACCAGCTGAGGCGCAGTGTGGACACCATAGAGTCGCTGACTCTCTCACGCGAGAGGGCGCGCATGGCCTCCGAGATGCACGACTCACTCGGCCAGCAGCTCTCGGCCGTCCATTACGCCCACGAATCGGCGCTGAGTGCACTGACACGAGCAGAAGACCCCGCACGGCAAGACACACCATCGGGGCAGCACGACCAATCGCCACACACCAACGCATCCCCGACAGCGCTATTCACTGACTCTGATACCAGCAATAAACCGGCAATGCTCGCAGATATCGAGTCAACAAAGGCAGCGGTGAATCGTGCGGACAGCATCACCAAGGATGCGCTTGCCGAAGTGCGGCAATTGGCCCGGGCATTGAGCCCCTCAGCCTTTGGACAACAGCTCAATGACGAAACCATCGCACGCATGGCCGATTCCTTCACCGGGGCTGGCCTCAAAATGACCACCGGCATCACCGGAGACACCGCGCTCTTAAGCGAGACCGAACAGACACTGCTGTTCCGCGCACTGCAGGAGACCTTGACCAACGCAGTGCGCCACGCCCACGCCACGAATGTGCATATCAGTCTCACCGTCGGCGTCAATTCCACGCGCCTCACTGTGGAAGATGACGGGCCCGGCATGGACGAGGCAGACGCTGATCACGGCTTCGGACTGGCGGCGCTGCGCCGTCGTTTCGAGGAGGCTGGCGGGAGCATGACCGTCGGCGAATCACAGACCTTGGGCGGCACAGATATCACGCTCGTGGCACCTCGTGCCTCGTGCCGTTCCGCGCAACCACAACCGTTCCGAACAGCCCCATCAGCGAAACCGTAAACCCGAAACCAGCGCGTCTGCAATCAACTTGAGACTCAACCTCGCACCAAACCATTGCGCGCAACAAGCCAGGAGCACACCAGCGTCACCGCAAGCCCCACTGCCAGCAGGGCCAGCGCGAGCCACACGAACGAGCCGAACGGTATGGGCATGGCGCGAACCGGTATGCCCTCGCGGTTGAAACCGAAAGCGATGCCGACCATCACCATCGCCACCGCCGCCACGGCAATCACGATACCCACCACCACGTCAATCAGCGTCTCCAGCACGGCAGCAAGCGTGAGCGAGCCGCTCATCACACCGAGCTGATGGAGCCGTCGGTTCTGAGCGCGCCGTTCGCTCAGCATGATGGCGACCGCCTGCATAAGGAAAATGAGCGCGAGCGCCGCCCCGCCCACAATCATCACGGAAAGTGCTTTCTGCCCAGACAGTCCTCTGGCAATGTATCGGTCCGAGAACTCACGTTTGGTCTCTACTCGCACGTCGTTTGGAACGGCGCTCTTGATCTGCCGCACAATACGAGGAACATCATGCATCGAGGCTGCGGCAATGGCTGCGATACCGCAGTTAGTGTCTCCAGTTTGCGGCAGTGTACCGTTCAGCGCCAGAAAGTCCATCTGCAGGTCCGGCATGCCCTGCGGCGGGTCGATAAGCGCCACCACGCGTACAGCGTGCTGGCGGTCGTGCCCGTCAATGAGCTGAACCGTATCGCTGAGCTTGTGCCCCACTACCTGTGAACTCATCGCCACCCGGCCAGGACCTAGGTCTTGCAAACTTCCTTTAGTCACATGAGGCACACTGGCCCTGCCGCCCTCGTCGGCAAGCTGCGCGACATCGGCCCACGCGACATTGACAATCTCACTGGATCCTTCCGCCAGCCAGCGCTGGGTCCGGTAGGTCTGTACTGAACTTGCTTGTTTGCCTAGGCGGCTCACGGCTTGGGCAATGGCGTTCTCGTGAGCCACGTTGTCGGTAGAGACAACCACATCCGCTTTGAGCGGGTCGAGAGTCAGAATCGCACCTCCTGCCGCACCGGCACGCGAAAGCCCCAGGAATGAGACAACGATAGTTAGTACCATGATGACAGGCATCGCCACGGAAATCGACCCCTCGGTCTCCCGGCGCGAACGCTGAGCAGCCAATAGCCCTGAACCGCGGGCGCTACCCCGCGAAGCCAGTCTCACCAACGAACCCACTGGAACCGCAATCGCGGCGACCAAAACTGGGGCGGCGGCATAGGCGAGCACGATCACCACAACGACGAGCAGCATGGTGCGCACATCCAACGTCATCGCCGGTATAGGAGAGACCACCAGCACCATGGCAAGCGCGAATGCCGCCACCGCCACAGTGCCACGCACCTTGTCGACTCCACGTTTGCCGAGCTTTTGCTGCTGCAGGAGGGACAGCGGCGCCTCACGCAGCAGGGAACGCATGGAAAACATCACACCAAGCAAGCTTGCCGCCAGCATCAGGGTGAATCCAAGCAGCGCGAAACTGAGCCGGGCCCGCGTCTGCAATGTCGAGCACTGCGAAGCATAGGCAAAGAAACGGCCCACCGGAGTGACCAATGGCATGCTCAGGGCAGTGCCCAATGCCGTACTCAGTACCAGTGGCACCGAAAACTCGCCCAATGCAAGCGTAATGGCACGCCGGCGAGAGAGCCCGGCAAGCCGCATCAACCCGTACTCGCGCCGGCGCTCCTGCACCAGGAACGACACCGAGGAGAGCGTCAGAAACACCGCAACCAAGATGCAGCACCCCGCCGAGATGCCGGCAAGCATAATCGCCGAGGTATAGTCGCCATCGACCACAATGCGCTGGTACATGCTCATACCGGTAAGGTCCGGCTCGCCATCGCGGGCCAGCGCGGAACCGAGGATCTGCAGCAGCATGCTCGTCAGTACAGAAGCCAAGGCCGTTGCCAGGCACAACA
Source organism: Bifidobacterium sp. ESL1130 (assembly GCF_058507935.1). Taxonomy (NCBI): domain Bacteria; kingdom Bacillati; phylum Actinomycetota; class Actinomycetes; order Bifidobacteriales; family Bifidobacteriaceae; genus Bifidobacterium; species Bifidobacterium sp. ESL1130. Next base: position 1,610,050 of record NZ_CP196379.1, read on the forward strand.
CCGCGTAGGAGGCACGGTGGGCCTTGACCAGCGCCTTCACCATGGAAGCGAAGGAAGGATGCCGAGTGCCGATTCCGTTGGCTTCGTTGGCGCCATTGGTTTTACCGGTTCCGCCAGATTCGCCGGCGCTCGTGACCAGCACCATCGCATCATCGACATTCGCGCTCATTGTGTCACCGCCTGAGGCTGCACACCCTGTGCATGACCGCGCCCAGCGCCGCCCGTACGCTCCTACGCTTGTACTTGCTGCGCCATCTGCACGAGGTGATCCGAAAGTTCCTGAGCACTGGCGCCGCTGCGCACCGATTCCACGTGCCCGTCAAGCAGGAAAACCGTGCGCTGGGCTCATGCGGCCACATTGGGGTCGTGCGTGACCATGAGCACTGTGCGCCCCTGCTCCACCATGCGCGAGAACGCGTCCAGCACCAGTGCGGCACTGCGCGAGTCGAGCGCGCCGGTAGGCTCGTCGGCGAAGACGATGGCCGGCTGGAGCGCGAGCGCACGAGCAATGGCGACCCGCTGACGCTGACCGCCGGAAAGCTCACTGGGATAACGCTCTGCGCAGCCTTGAAGCCCCACCGCGGCGAGCGCCTGCTCCGCTGTGTCTGACTCAATGCGTCTGCCGCCGAACAGGTCGGAAAGCATGACGTTTTGCAGGCAGGTGAACGCTTCCACCAGGTTGTAATCCTGAAACACGAAACCGATATGGTCCCGCCGCAGGCGCGTCAATTCACCCTCACCCATCGTCGTCAGGTCTTGCCCGGCCACGCGCACCGACCCCTGTGCTACCGGAAGCAGGCCCGAAGCGCAATACAGCAACGTCGACTTTCCCGCTCCGCTCGGCCCCATCACCGCGGTCCACGAGCCCGGATCGCAGGTGAGATCCACGTTTTCAATGCCAGGAGCGGAGTCTGAGGCATCGTTCCCGTAGCGGTACGAAACACCACTGAGTTGCAGCGGGTCGTCCCGCAAACCCTCATCGTTCACCGTTCCCACAGCATTCCTTGCGCGTTCTGTTCTCGTTGTCATCTTCGTCAGATCACTCTCCCTGCCGTTCCGTCGTCCATCGTCCGAGCACCTACCGTCCATCATGCCGAGAAAACGCGCGGACAGCGATATGCCAAACGTCATGTCGAACCCTGAATCCCGCAATGGTCTGTACAGTGGATATCCTGAACAAACCCTGACCGAAGCAACGGCATCAACGAAGTCAGCATCGCAAATCCATCAGGCGCTCAAGTCACCCTCATTGTTCCCTTGATAAATGAGAAAGCGCCCACCTCAGACGCGCCAAAATAAGCTTTATGCTACGCTGTAAAAACCACCCCTATAGATTAGGAGATGCACATGCGCACGTATGCCAACCCGGAAGAACTGGTCGGCGAAATCAACAACAGGTATGACAAGTTCATTGCCGAGTTCGATTCCGTACCCGAGGAGCAGCGCGACGTGTTGGTAGACGGTGTCGATAAAACACCGTCGCAAATGATTTCATATCAAATCGGCTGGTTGACGTTGCTGCTGGCTTGGGAACACGATGAGAGCCAAGGCAAAACTGTCATAACCCCGGCCCCCGGCTACAAGTGGAACAATTTAGGCGGACTGTATCAGCAGTTTTATCAGGACTACGGCAAGCAAACACTGAAAGAGCAACGCAAACAGTTGGATCAATTAGTCGCCCAGGTGTGCCAGTGGGTGGCAACGCTCAGCCAAACCGAATTCCTGGAAGCCGGGCAACGTCAATGGGCCAACAATAGCGCCCAGTGGCCGATTTGGAAATGGGTGCACATCAACACCGTGGCTCCTTTCACCAATTTCCGGCCCAAAATCCGAAAGTGGAAAAAGCTGGTAACTCAGTCCTAATTGAGGGCAAAACGTCAATCATGACATCACTGCACGGTCTATTACTGTCTGCATCTGCGTTCAGAGATGAGTAAAAAGACAGCTACACCGGAATGACCATCATGTTGGGCTGAACGTAGCAGCCGAGGATGCGTGAGGTAATAACGTCCATGTCTTCGTCGCATAGACGGCCGATTCTACGAGCCTCACGAGCACTTAAGTCAAGCGCCCGAATTTGCTCGATTTGGGTGTAACCGTCAATCCACCCTTCACCGTCTTCCCGCTTGGTCTTCTTCAATGGTTGATGCAGTTCGAAATCCGGCCTACCATGCGAAATGGGAATCACCACGGTCGTGCTGCAGTTGCGATTGAAACCGTCATTGCTCACCACTACCGCAGGGCATTGCTTGGCTTGCTCATGACCTTTGGAGGGGTCAAGACCCACCAATACCACGTCACCATAATGCCAGTTCACAGCGCTTCCTCCCCTACCGGCGCACCGAACGGGTCCTCGCTCGCCCGGTAAGGCTCACTCCGATTCTTGAACAAGTCATCCAGATTGGTTACATGAATGACCCGCATGTTCGTACGAACCGGCTTCAAGATGATGGAACCGTTGCGGACCGTGGCCTCGACCTGCTCGCCGTCCTTCAACCCCACTTGTTCTCGTATACTTTTGGGGATACGCACACCTTCGGCGTTACCCCATTTCGACAGCGTCAATGTAGTCATAGCAGCCTCCCATCACAACACATAACGTATATCCCAGTATATACCTTACACACCACTCGCACTCAGCTATTCGCCGATGGTGGTCTGGATGGTGGCGATGGCCGACTCCTGCAGGGCGCTGCGCGCTGTCACGTATGTGGCGAATGACCCAATGACGACGATTGGCGCACTCACGGCGGCGAGGAGGCCCCACGGAACGACGGGTGCGAAGCTGCCGGATATCGGCATATAGGCCACTGCGGTGAGGAGCGCAACCATGACCGTTTCTCCGAGCGCGATGATGATACTGGTCATCATGAGGATGAAGCCATCCAAGACAGAGAGCACGATGAGTTGGTCGGGACTTGCACCAGCCACGGAAACAAGGGCCAGGTCGAGGTTGCGCTCGCTGGCAGATATGGCGAAACTGGCGAGAGCGCCGATGAAAGCGATAAGCAGCGCAGCCCACAGGCCGGACAGTATCTCCTTTGGACCGCCGGACGTGAGGTTCTCCAAACCCGGAACGGCTCGCACTGCGGCGGTACTGGTCTGACCGGCCGCGAGCATACCGGCGGCCAGAAAAATGCATGACGCCAGAGCGACAATGGTGGCACTGAACGCCTTGCCACGGCTGCGCACCGCAGCCTGCGAGCGCGCTATTTTCCAGATGGCCGACTTCACCGGCACCAGTCGGGTCCAGAATCTGGTGATCGCGCCGATAACCGGTCCGCCAGCACGGGCCAAGGCGACGAGCAGTAGAATGATGCCCAGCACCGGGCCGGAACCGATGAAATTGAGGACGGTGACAACCTGCTCCTTACTCAACGCTTGAGAACTGCCGCGCGAAAGATAGAGAGCCAGAACGATCGGCATCACAAGAACGAGCAATGCCATGGCAAACGCGACTTTGCCTCGCACACGCGTGGCAGTTGCTTGAGGAGCATCGCCCTGCGCGCGAGCCAGCATCTGGACCGGGACCATCTGCTCCAGTTCCTTCAGCGTCAGGCGCGTGGCCAGCAAGGCCACGACGGCCCCAGTAGCAAGCCCGGTCAGCACAGAACGCGGGAAATTGCGCCACGTAAAGGTGAACGGCACAGGCAGACGCGCACCAGGAGAATAGAAATCGATGATCCGAGGGGCAAGCAATGGCGAGACGAGCGCACCGACGAGCGACGCCAGCAGGGTCAGCACCAGCACTTGCGCCATGGTGATGAGCAACACCTGCCGAGGCGTGGCCCCTAAGAGCGAGAGCAAAGCCAACCCCTGCCTGCGCTGCCGGATCGAGGCCTGCAAGGTCTGCATGATGACCAAGCAACCCAGCGCGATGGCCGTGGCATACACCATGCTTAAGCCTGAGGCAAGATACTTGGCCGGGTCGCGCGTCTTGACCGAAAGCCCCATGTAGTAGTCGTTGACGCCCATGCTCACGCTCAAGGCGCACAGGATGGTCTGCACAGCGACCAGCACCAGCAGCACCCCGGCCCAGATGCCCTTGTTGGTTTTGAGGTCATTCCATGCCCACTTCATGCGCGCGCCCCCTGCGGCGCAGCAGCTTGCATATCCGCCGCGCCGACGAATCTGCCGTCCCGCATGGTATAGACCACATCGCTGAGGCTTGCCAGTCGCGGATCATGGGTGACGATGACGACGCATTTGCCGGGCCGGTGGGAGTACGCCTTGAGCTCGTCAAACACCAGCTGCCCGGTACGCTGGTCGAGCGCCCCGGTGGGCTCGTCGGCGAACACCACGTCAGGGTCGGCCACCAGCGTGCGAATCAGGGACACCCGCTGCTGCTCGCCTCCCGAGGGGGAGCCGGCGGCGTCTTTTTCATGACCATCCATACGGAACTTGGCAATCAGTTCTGAAACAGCCGCCCGGTTTACTTTGCGACCCGCGAGGTTGAGCGGCAGTTCAATGTTGTCGCGCACGTTCATGGACGGGACGAGATTGTAGGCCTGAAACACGAAACCGATGTGCGAACGGCGGAACAGCGCCAAATCCTTCTGACTTTTATCATGAATCGCCTCACCCAGTACCCAAGCGCCACCTTGCGAAATCGGCTCCAACCCGGACAGGCAGTACAGCAACGTGCTCTTCCCGCAGCCGGACGGGCCGGTAATGGCAGTCATGCCGTTGCCTGCGTTGAAGGCAAGATCGCTGAACACCGGCGTGGCGGTCCCGTCGCCGGAAACGAAACTCTTGCCCAGATGCTGCGCCACCACCATGGCGCCGGGCTGCGCACCCGAACCGTTCACCACATCAGCGCTCATCATCGAAATTCCCTCCTGTACGCTCATAGCCATAGTTCAACCATTCGCTTACTATCTTGCCGCTTTACAGCACAGTGAGTGATATGCCGAAAGTCATATCGAACCCTGAAATACCATGGCTGAACCGCTTAGCATGAACGGAACTAGAATGAGCGTATGACCAAATTACTGACATTTACGGCCAATCCCGAGCCAAACTCACTGACGCAAACCGTAGGCAAGGCGTTCCTGGAGGGAGGGGCCGAGGCCGGCGCAGACACCGAGTTCGTGGACCTGCACGAAATCGGCTTCGACCCCACCTACACCCTGGCCGACCGCAAGCAATACCTGAACGAAGGCCCGATGCCCGAGGACGCGGCGGCACTGCAGCGCAAGATCGAGGATGCCGACGTGATCGCGCTGGTCTTTCCGATTTACTGGTGCACCATGCCGGCGATGATGAAAGGCTTCACCGAGCGGGTGCTCTGCCGTCATTTCGGCTACAATCCGGACAAAAGCCCGAGCGCCATCGCTGACAAGACCTTCCGCGTCATCATGCTCACCGGCAGCTCCGAGCAGTGGTACCGCGACAACGGCATTCACGATGCACTCTACAAGCAGATCATCTACTACATGTTCCACCACTACTGCGGCGTGGATAATGCCGAGCTGGTGTACGTGGACGAGCTGAGCATGGGCGACGATTCGGCTGCAGCCCGCGCTCACGCAGCCAAACATATCGAGAAGATTAAAGTGCTGGGTTCCTTGCTGGCACAAGAACAACAAGAGACGCAACGCCAAGCGTGAGGCTGACGCGAAGCACACAAGCGTCTTTGCTGGACAGGGCATCGAGATGACTTTCCCTAGTAGATAGGAAAAGTTCCCTTCTTTTCAAACGTTCCCTACTATACTAGAGAAAGTTACGTTTCACACAGACTTTTGGTATTGCGTCATAGGGCATGGGAGTACGGATGAATGAGCAAACATCTGGCGTGGTCGGGCTGCTCATCGTGGACGATCAGGAGCTGATACGCACCGGGCTCTCGCTGCTCGTGGACGACATGGACGGCATCGAAGTGGTCGGGGCGGCACGCGATGCCGCCGAAGCGCTCGACCTGGCCGCGGCTCACCCGGATATCGACGTGGCACTCGTGGACGCACGCATGCCAGGGACGAGCGGACCGGAGCTCATCGCGCAGTTCGACCAGCGCTTCCCCACCATCAAGTGCATCCTGCTCACCGCGTTCGACGAGGACGACAACTTGATCAACGCACTCAAGGCCGGAGCCGTGGGCTACCTACTGAAAGACGTTTCAGCAGCCGACCTCGAACAGGCCATCCGCACGGCGGCAACCGGCGGACAGGTACTTGGCGCGAGCGCCGTACCCCGCGCCATGCAGGTGATTGCCAACGGCTCACGCACAGCTGCACCCGATGCGATATTCGCGAGTACCGACACCAGCTCTACCCTGCCAAAGTCATTCGGCACCGCACCTGCTCTCGAAGCACAAACGCTGCTTGATGAGCTGACCGAACGCGAGCGCGAAATAGCCTATCTCGTTGCATCCGGCAAGACAAACTCGGAAATCGCAAAAGCCGTGTTCCTTTCCACCGGCACTGTCAAGAACCACATAAGCCATATCTTCCAAGTCCTGTGCGTGCGCAACCGCACAGAACTCACAGCGCTCATGAACGGCACATTGAACTAACTAGCACCTTGGACTAGCTAGCGCATTGGCCAGCGTTGCTATAAATTCGAATGATATCGTGCTCAATCTCACCTGTGTTACCTATTTACGAACACAGGCGTTGCGCAGACGCCTTTACTGCTAGAGTGGCAACCGGCGTCTCCGCCCGGGCTGCGCAGGTCAAGGGGACGTCTGCTATTCATACACTGTGCGCAGCTGAAACACGAGGAACACTGTGGACAACCATGCCCAAAATCGCATTCAACCATCTCAACATTCACCACTTGCTTCACCCACATCACATCGCCTGCGCTGGAGAACCGCCGACATCGCCGTCGGAGCAGCATTAGGCGTGGCCTGTGGTGTGGTGTTTTGGGGATTCAACTTCGCCTATTCCGCACTGTCGCCCCTGCTCGGAGCCATCCTACCCGGCATCGCCAGTCTGCTGCATGCCTTCTGGTATTTTTCCGGCCCACTCGCCGTACTGATCATTCGCAAACCCGGCGCGGCAATCTTCGTCAATTTTGTGGGTAGCAGTGCAGAAATGCTGTTCGGCAACCAGTATTCGTTCTCGTTCGTGTTCATCTCAGCGCTGCTGCAAGGACTGTGCGCCGAAATTCCGTTCGCACTGATGCGCTACCGCCGTTTCAACCTGATTCTCACCGTTGTTTCCGGAGCACTCACCGCGGTAGAATACGGTATCTATGTGCTTCTGTTCCGCTTCCAAGGCGTGGCGTTCCTCAGTCCGCGCGGCATCACGCACATGGTGTGCGAGATCATCGGTGGCATCGTTATCGCCGGAGTGATGAGCTGGTTCTTATTCCTCGCCATTGCCAAAACCGGGGCACTCGACCGTTTTGCCTCAGGCCGTGAAGTACGGGCTCACAAAGCGTGAACAGACGCTGTCGGTGGTTTGTCACTCATGCCGCACACAAACCAAACTAGGCAAACAGAAAACTGACACACCGCTAAGTGGGGCCGCTCGGGCTTGAACCGAGGACCGACGGATTATGAGTCCGATGCTCTAACCGACTGAGCTACAGCCCCACGCCGGCGCGAACGCCAGCATCAAGAAGCTTAGCAGAAGCGCCGACCATACGAAACGCTCAGGCACAACACGCTATGCAAACGGCTATTTGTTGCTCTCCACGAACTCAGCGAATGCTTGCGCGAACTTGCGCAGGAAGTCCTTCGACTCCTCAACCACATTCCCTTCATCGTCCAGCCCTGAGGCCGCGTTGAAATACACTTCCGGCTGTCCCATAAGCTTCATGTCAAGGAACAGCGCCACGTTGCGCAGGTGGGATTGTGCTTGAGTCGTACCCAAGGCGCCCATGGACGCACCGATAATCGCAGCAGGCTTGCCAGCAAACGAGCTCTTGCCCCAAGGGCGCGAAGCCCAGTCAATAGCGTTCTTCATCACGCCTGAGAAGCTTCTGTTGTATTCCGGGGTGACGAACAGCACACCGTCAGAATCCTCCACTGTCCGCTTCAAGTTCAACACTTCGGCCGGCATGCTATCGTCCAGATCCTGGTTGTACAGCGGCAGATCCATGTTCACATAGGTGAATTCCACACCGTCGGGCAGCAAGCGTTCGACGTTCTCAGCCAGACTTTTATTGAAGGAGTCCTTGCGCAGTGACCCTACGAATACAGCTATCTTGACCATGATTACTCCTTTGTTATTCACATGCACGAATCCGCACGGCACCAACGTTTCAGGCCAGCCGACGAACCCGTCTCCACATCCCAGCCTAGTATGCTCCCATGCGTGTTGCACGCGTTGCGCTTGGAGGAAATACGCACCATACAATGGAATATGCGAGAGCAATGGTCACCTGTGAACGAAGGGAAGCACCATGCAAGAGCCAAGCACACTCCATGTGATCAGCCCGCTCACTTGGGTAAGCAACGAATTTACCAGTCTCAACGCAAGGCTGCACCCACCGCGATACCAACTGCACACCCACCATGGGTTATCCCCACTGCAAGATATCGGAAAGACGGACGGCGTGTGGATTGCGCCCGAGTTATTGGTTGCGTTGAACGCGTGGCGTACCAGGCATGGCGCATCCGATCTGCAGCTGGCAACCCCTCGTACGGATTGGGCCGAGCATGTGCAGCAACACCTACTGGGACGCGCTTGCATCGCTGCTGATGTCGGCACCATACGCCGTTGGTCCGATTATCCGTCCGCTCTTGGCAGCCGCCCATGGTCAGGATTGCGTCAGGGCCGCATCACAGGATTTCGAGCCGCCCGCCGCACGTTGAACGAATTGCAGCACGACCTCTCACCAGCCCCTGCCGAATCCGTCATCGAACTCAACGGCCATGTTGCCTCCATTCGTGAAGAATGGTGCGTTCTCGTACATGCAGGGCGTGCCGTTGCCGCAAGCGGATACTGCGTCCATCATCCGACCGGCAGCATCGGCCTTGCCGAGCGCACCAGCCAGGAACAGTCCGTCACAACAGTGTTCGACGGCGCCAGGTTCCATATGTCATACCGAGACACGGCACTGCAAGCCGCCGAGCAGGCCGCTCAAGCCGCGCATATCGGCACTGCCAGCATGATTGTCGCATTCTCGTCAAACGCTTTAGATCAGTTGTCATCCCGCCCCTCAAAACCCGTTATCTTGGAAGTCAACCCTGTCTGGTGCACGGCTCCATACCCATTCGAGGCAGGCTCCTCCCGAGACATATCCGAACGCCTCGCTGAAGGAGCTACGGTATTTCTGGATTCAATCATGTCTGCGAGTACCGCAACCACTCACATCAACACCATCCCGCCTGACGATCTCGACTCCACCTATCGGCCCGACCCCTGGATGAGCGCCACCCACAGACGCCGTTATGCGAGTTTTCAATAACATCAAACGCAGTATCCACACATCAAGTTGACCATACGTAGCCGCACATGTATCATAGTTCATATATTTCCGGTTTTCTACATAGAATCGAGGGGGCGATGGGAACAATACAAGCAGATTTCGCCGGCAACTACCGGAGAGTGCAGCACGATGACGCTGACGCAGAAATAGAACGCCGTTTCGGCTTCCCTGCCTCCCTCATACGATCAGCCGCAACGCTCGCCTTGCGCGAGGCTTCCGGAATCGATGATTTGCACGCACAGCAAAGTGCGAAAGGCGCGATGTTCTATCATCATTTCGTCATAGCGTTGCGCGATAGCCTTGACATCCTTCCAGAATGGGATGCACAACTCCTCACCGACATCAACGCCTCCCCTCGCGCCTATCATTCACGACTCGGAATTGGTTTTGCCGTCGTCCATAACCTTTCACGCGCGAAAGACCCCTCAGCCCATCCTCGCGTCAGCCTATGCAACACCACCGCAACAGAGGTGCAGAAGGCAACAGCGCGGAGGATGACATCTTCTCGAGTTTCTTTATCCGGCGAGAGATAGCGCAACATGGGACGCTATGGCTGATTGTCTATCACAAAAATCCTGACGACACCGCACACATCGAAGTATCGCTCCCATCCTCGGTCAGCACAAACAATATCGTTCAAGGGTGGAGTGAGCGTATAATCCTTGACCCGGTAGGCTTGAATACTTCCTATCCCGAGCAATTAATGGAGGAGCACCACGATGACGGCAATGGAGAAGAGAATATCGTTGTCTCCATTTCCGAGCGATAATCCCCACCGCTCCCTGCTTGACCCCGGGCGAATCACCAGTGCGCGAGAAGCGGCCGGACTGACTAAAGTTCGTCTTGCCGACGCCATGGGTGTCACGGAGCGCACCATATCAAACTACGAAAAGACAGGTGCCCCAGCAGAAAGCAGAACACACCTCGCGCAGGCACTCAACGTCATGCCCTCATATTTCGACATCACTCCAGAGACACTGCATGTCACCGACCTTGACGAAAGTCAGGTTTGGTTCCGTTCAATGCGAAAATCCACTGCTTTACAGCGGAAATCTGCAGTCGGACATGGTCGTTATGCCTTGCTGTTATTCGCTTGGATTGAGGCACACTTTTTTCTGCCACCACTGAACTTCGACATCACCAATGGAGAGAACCTCTCCCCTCAGGATGCAGCCTCCCTGCTGCGCAGCGATTGGGGATATGGAGAAAATCCACTGCCTAGCCTTACCAAACTAGCCGAATCACACGGTATAAGGATATTTTCTTTGCCCCCCGTGGATGAGGCAGTCGATGCATTCAGCTTTGTATTCCAGGATACTCCATACATTGCTGTGGATACTGTAAAATCAGCAGAACGTATACGTTTCGACATCGCGCATGAATTAGGCCATCTTGTCATGCACGAGTCAGGGTTGAGTGAGCGCCCGTTCGACGCAGATGCCTCTGCTCCACACCACAAAGCACGTCCGCGCGATATTGAGCAAGAGGCTCATGCATTCGCATCAGCACTACTCATGCCCGCGCACCGTGTACTGTCCCTCATACCTCCAGAGGGCGGAACAAAAGAAATCCTCAACGCAAAACGATATTTCAAGGTCTCTGCGATGGCTATGGCGCACCGTGCACACGATTTAGGCCGCCTCTCCGACTGGTCATACCGAAAAGTCTGTTCACAACTCACCTCATTGGGATATCGCACCGCCGAACCACGCGGCATTGAACCGGAACAGTCAACGATTTTCAATTTCATTGCTGAGTCAAACAGGAAAAAAGGCATTTCGATACGCACGCTCAGCGAGGAAACTGGATTGGTTCCTCAAGAGATCCATGACCTGTCTTTCGGCAGAATCATGGCAGTTACATCACACAATCCACATCCGGACGAGAACGTGACATTCCAACGCCCCGCGCTCACCTTGCACAAGGGCGGGTTACGGTAGCGTCGCCACCCCCTTCCTCCGCACTTGTGCGGAGGGCCACCAATGAAGACACTCATCTCAAAACAACAAAACCGGCATATCACAGTTATAGAAGCAGCCCGCGCCCCAAAAACGTCCGCCGGTCTCACCCCAGCAGCGCCAGCAGGTCGTCTTTGCTGAGTTTGGCCATGCCGCCACTGGAATTCGAACTGGCTTCATCGACGAATCGGCTCGCCAGATCGGTTTTGGTACGTTGCATTTCCAGAATGCGCTCTTCGATGGTGTCTTTGGCCACCACCTGATACACGTTCACATCGTTTTTCTGACCGATGCGGTGGGCGCGGTCCGTGGCCTGATCTTGTGCCGCGGCATTCCACCATGGATCGGCATGCACTACCACCGACGCGCCCGTAAGGTTGAGACCGGTGTTGCCGGCTTTGAGCGAGATGAGGAACACCGGAGTGGAGTCTGCGTTGAACTGGTCGACCAGTTCAAGACGTTTGCGTTTGGCAGTGGCACCGGTGATGGTGTAATACTCCACGTGCGCGCGCCGCAACCGTTGCGCCACCAAGTCAAGGAAGCTGGTGAACTGGGAGAAGATCAGCATCTTCTGCCCCGCATCCTGGCAGCTGGACACCAGTTCTTCGATCGCATCCAATTTTGCCGACGGCACAGCTCGCGCACGCTTGCCGTCACTGCCTGCAGTTGCGGCGGCTGTGGCCTCGGCATCAAGCGCTGCTCCTGCCTCCACTTCGTCCACAGCGGTGTCTCGTGCCGGTGCCCCCCATGCCCGGCTTTCATGTTTCACTTCGTTTACGCCTACGTTGTCAAACAACAAACGCGGATCACAGCACGCTTGGCGCAGGCGGGTCAGCTGTGCCAAGATCTGAATCTTGCCCGTTTTGAATTCGATGTCTCGCTGCTTGTTGAGCGTGGCGCGCAATTGTTGTTCCAGTGCTGCATACAGTTTGCGCTGTTCGCCTTCCAATCGTACCGTGATGACGTTCTCGATCTTGTCGGGCAGATCCTTGAGCACTTGCGATTTGAGTCGCCGCAAAATGAATGGACCAACAAACGCTTGCAACTTCTTCTGTACTATGGCATCGCCACTCATGATGGGCATCTCGAACCGCTCCCGGAAATGCTTGTATGATCCAAGCATGCCTGGCATAAGAAAGTCGAAAATGCTCCACAGCTCGGAAAGCCGGTTCTCAATGGGCGTGCCGGTGAGCGCGAACCGGTGCTGCGCATTGAGACTGCGCACCGCCTGCGAGGCTTTGGTGGTGTGGTTCTTGATGTATTGCGCCTCATCGAGCACCATGCACGAGAAGCGCAGAGTACGGTAGTCTTCCAAATCGCGACGCAGCAAGTCGTAGGAGGTAATCAGTACGTCTGGCACGTCGGCGCGCACCCGAGTATCGTCTCCGTTGCCGGTATCGTCGCTGCCGCCGCCAGCGTCCGCGACCTTCCTCGAATCCTTGCCAGAATCTTTCTGCGCTGCCGCGACGCGTTGCAGCACGTCTCGTCGTTCACTCTTCGTCCCTGCCATCACGGCAACGTTGAGACCGGATGCGAATTTCTCGCATTCTGCGGCCCAGTTATACACCAGTGACGCCGGGCAGACAATAATATTGGGCCCTATTCCGCGTTGTTCATCGACCCGGGAGAGCAGGAACGCCAACGTCTGTACGGTTTTCCCCAGTCCCATCTCGTCAGCAAGGATGCCGCCAAACCCTTTGTCCCAGGCCGCATTAAGCCAGCGGAAACCTTCCTGCTGGTAAGGCCGAAGCACCGACTTAAGAGACTCGGGCACTTGGTAACGCGCCGCATCAACGGTTTTCATTCCGTTCAAATAGGAGCGGAATTCGTCGCTCTTATCGTCTTCGTCGGCTTGTGCGTCCAGATAGTAGGCTTCGTACGCTGGCACGGCAACTGGACCGGCGGAAAGTTCTCCGGGTTTGAGCCCCAAGTCAGCGCTTACCTCGTCGAGCTTACTGGCGTCCATCTGGCTTAAATCCACGAACGCTCCGTTGCTCAAACGGTGGAACCGACGGCGTTTATGGTAGCTTTTGAGCAGTGCCGGCACTTCCGCAGGGTCGATTTCATCGGCGATCGGCGAGATCTCAACCAGCCCCGAACGTACGCTCAGGCCTAATTTCAGTACCGGATGAGAGACGGTGCGCAACCCATCAAACGCAGGCGTGCAGAACACCTGACCAATGCTGCGTAATACGGGAAGCCCCTCGTTGAGCAGCTTATATATGGCGTCGTCGTCGCTTTCACGAATTCGCGCAAAGATACCGTCCGGCGCCGGGAAGTAATGACGGGCAGCTTCCACAGCCAAACGTTCGGTGTCTTTATCTCGAGTCAACGGCTCGTTGGGGCCGATGCCGAGAAAGACATGGAATCGTTCTTCGCCGTAGCGCGCTTGAATGTCGCAGGTCACTCCGTATTCGTCACGGTCCAGATAAGTCTCGATCTCACACGGAGTCTGGCGCAACGCCAAAAGTTCATCAGGCACCACCACCACAGCTCCATGTGCTTGTACACCGGTACCGGAATCTGTGGAGGCAGACACGAGTGCGTCATGATCCGCTTGATGCGACGACGTTTGCCCCTCAATCTCGCTTTGCGCCGCAAGCCCATTCATATCTGTCTGCTTGCGTTGCACAGGAACCAGCTGTGGCAACACCGTGCGCGCAAATTCCTCCACATCGCGTGATTCCAAATATAATTCGCTGCCCTCCACAGAACCACTGGGCGAACACAGCACAGTGAGCACTTCACGCTCGGCGACCATGCTCTGCGAACACCGATGGACGGCCTGCCCCTGCGTTCCATGCAGCGCACTTTCGCCGCTGGGATGAACTATGACGAACGACGCCACAGACCCCACAATGAACCGGTCCACGCTCAACCGATGACGAATCACATACCCTTGCCCCCCACTAGGAGAGGCCGCCTGCCGATTCCTCACTCCAGAGGCACCATATGAGCCAGATACACCCGTCCGGCGCCCGGCTTCATCACGAACATCACTCGGCACAATCTCAATGCCCAAGTCCGGGTCACCGTCCACTACATGCATGGGGGTAGCCGCCGTATGCCATCCGCCACTGGCCGCAAAGTCGAATGTGGCATCCTGATCCACATAGAGATTCAGTAGTTCCGCCGCCTCATCGTCGGACAATTCCACGTGCGCATTGTCGCTTTTAGTTCTGTAATAATCGTATCCGAGAGTGATGGAACTGCGAATCTCCACTGCCCGTTCCACCAAATGCAGCAGCTCACGACTGCGCTCATCGAACGCATCGCGTGTATGCACGAACGCCAGTTTCTTACCGTACGAGAAGAACCTACCGTTCTTCACTGCGTCGACCAGATTGTAAATATCTTTGACCACATACGAGATGTTGCGCCGCGGGACGGTAATGTGCAGGCGCAAACCCCAACGTCCCGAACGAAAATCCTCAAGCAAGGGGCGAAGCACCACGCTGCCGGGGGTCACGGTGAGACTTGCCTGAGCTCCAGCCATTCCTTCTCCCGAAGCTTTGCTGCCCACGGCTTTGAGCAGTTCCAGCTGCCGGTTTTTTGCCTGTTCCTGTTGCGCCGAACTTTGCGCCGCCATAAACTGCTGCAGCGTATATGAGGTCCGCTTACGTACTCTTCTGCCTGCTTGGAGAGACAATTCAGAACCGTTCCTTGCACCCACGGGGTTTTGCGGATCGAAATCCTGCGGACGTCGATTGTACCGCATGATGAGAGCCACAACATGCTTGCACGTCTTTCCATACCTGCCATATGCCGGGCACGTACAGCTCGAATCGACGATTTCACCGCGCGTTTCGTCGATTTTCGCCCACACTGCGTATTCCCCGTCGAGCCCTGCAGAATCCACAGAACAGCTCAGTTGGAGCGCTTTTCCTTCTGATTCACAGTTCAACGAGTTCATGCGCCCACTGTCGATAATCTCCTGCGCACGGTAGAAAGCATTGCCAGCGCTAGCCTTAAGCGTGGTATCCGATACCGGATGATGGCCTGCGGCACCAAACGTGGAGCCGGTTTCATTGTCGTCTTCATATGAGGTATCGTCGTATTCATACCCTTCATCAAACCCGCTGAAGGAGTATTCTGTGGGATCAACACCAAATCCACCGGAGCCACCAGTCCTTGACCCATACACCGAAGCATGCCAGTCCACAGTAGGCCTCCCATCATGTCCCAATACACAACAACGCGGATTTCAGGCCGCGCAAACGCAAAGTTTGATTCTACCTCTGTATGCGGCAACCTGCAACATGGAGAGCCACTGAGGAAGAGTTCGATTCCCAGCTTTCTCTCAGGATACTTTTCATCACAAAAGGCTGATATATCAACAGAAAACCAGAAGTCCATCACTCCTTTTTGTGACTTGCATCACATTTTAGAAATTCTCAATAGTCGCCGCTCGTGTATATGTCTATTTATTTTATGCTTTATCAGGCTTTTTTCAGGTAAGCACATATTTTACTAGACAGTTTCCTACTGTACGTCTGAAAAATGGCGGTAATTTGAGGAAAATGGAGGCACCTTAGCATGCTAATCTTTCTTATGAAGCCTGAAACTTATGCTGAGTGGCACGCGCTACGAAACATAACAACGAAAGTTTCATGAATAATATCAACGATTCATTCGCCTGGACAGGGCGGGCGGCTTAGGGCTCGCCCAATCATGTACAGCAAATGTTTCCTGAAAGGATTCACATTGAAGAAATCATCAAAGCTCTCGCTGGGTCTGGCAACCATCGTTGCCGCCTCGCTCGGCCTGACTGCAGTCAGCGGCTCCGCCATGGCTGCGTCCACCGTACTGCCTGTTGGCTCCGGTGCTACTATCACGATTAATGGTTCAGATGCCCTCAATCCTCTGTCCGGCCACAAGTTCAAGGCCGTGCAGGTTGGCGGATACGCCGATGCTGAGACCGACGGCACCGACCTCACCAACGTTTCCGTAAACACCGTCCCCGCCATCCAGAGCGATGCCGCCGCCGTACTCGGCGAGATGGCTGCTGCTGGCGAAAACATGGGCTTCACGGGCGGCACCGCTGGAGTTGACCCTCACTACACCGGCAACGCCATCGGCCAGGTTGCTGAGCACTGGCTCGGCTATACCGATGCCTCCGCCACCAACAACGTCGACACCACGTCGAACGGCGCTCACGCTTATGACGGCGCTCTTCGCCACTTCGTGACCAAGCTGCAGAACACCGCATCCTTCAAGGCTGCGCTTGCGGCAGCTACGGAAACCACGGAAGCAGCAGCCGGCGCGGCTTCGGTTTCCATTCCGGGTCTCACTGAGGGCATTTACGTTGTCATTGACACCACTGCCATGCCTTCCACCAATCCTGCCACTGGCCACAGCTCCTCAGCTCCCATGCTTGTGGGCACCACGGTCGGCAACGGTGCGACCGCTCCTCAGAAGACTGGCGGCTATTCCTTCACTGCCCAGCCCTTGGGCGTCATCAACATGAAGAACGAGAAGCCCGGCCTGACCAAGGAATCGAATGCAACCGGCGCCGAAGGCCCCGGCAGCATTCTGACCTACACACTGAAGCAGCACGTGCCGAACACCGCCGCAGCTACTGATTACACCTTGCTCATCAAGGATACGCCGAGCACCGGTCTGCAGTGGCAAGGCTCCTCCAATGTTGAGATCAAGGCCACGAAGAAGGGCGCTGCTGAAGCAGTGCTCTCCCCGAGTGACTACTCCATTCGTATCGAGGGCACTCCGGCTCCCGATCCCGCTAGCCCTTGGACCGGCGACGGTACTTCGCAGATCATCTTCGATCTCTCGAACGCAGTGAAGAATCAGGGTCTCGAGTTCGACTCCATCATCACCATCACCTACAAGATGAAGGTAGTTGACGATGGTACCGGTAGCTGGTCCAACAAGGCTCGCTACACTGCTTGCTCCACCGTCTCCAGCCAGGATCCTCAGTGCTACACGACCGAGGCTACTTACCCCCAGGGTACCCCCAGCGCCAAGACCTACAAGCTTGAGCTCGACAACAAGTCCAAGGCTGACGAGAGCCTCATCGCCGGCGCCAAGTACACCATGAAGGATGCCGCTGGCAACCCTGTCACCTTCAACCTCGGCGCTAACGGCGAGTACGTCCGTGCCGAAGGTGCCGCCATCACCGCTCAGTCCGTGACTGAGATGGTTGTGCCTCGCGCTGCCGTGACCGATCCCGGTGCCGATGGCATCCTGCAGATCACCTACCTGCCCAAGGGCACCTACACCATCACGCAGACCGCTGGCCCCGAAGGCTACTCCAACACCTTCAAGCCCGAGTTCACGGTCACCGTTGACGAGGTTGTAGATCCTTCCACCAGCACGGTATCCACTCACGGTAACTGGACCAACAGTGGCGATGCTTGGGGTCTCGTAGCGGCCAACAGCACCCCCACCGACATCGATGGCGCAACTGCCTTCTACGTGGTGACCGTCTACTCCGTCAACAGCATCACCCAGCTGCCTATGACCGGTGGCGCCGGCGTCATTCTCGCCGTCATCGTGGCCATTGTGCTCCTGGGTGCCGCTGGCACGCTGACCTTCTACAAGAAGAAGATGCAGAAGCAGGTTGTAGCTGCCGCCATCTGAGCCTCACCGCTCAGTGCCTAGGCACTAACAACTGAATTCAGAGATTGTCCCCTTCGGCTCTGGCCGGAGGGGACAATTTTGTATTGCGCCCTGCGACCATGCACCGTTACGACCATGCACCGTTACGGCAACATACCATTGCAGCCATGTACTGTTGCACCCGCACCATGAAGTTGCAGCGTCAGTCTCATATTCTTGCAATATCCGTCTCCCATCGGCTCATCACTGATACACTGAAACAGAACGCAACCGCGTTCCAGATGATTCACACATTCAGGCAGGGAAAAGTAGTTTTAGAGATGTAACAGATGAGCAGTGCCCCTTCCTGATAGCAGTGCGTGAATACACCTGCACCCTCAACCAAAGGCACTCCAATGACACACCTCAACTCAAAACGACTCCTCGCCACTTTAGGAGCCGCAACACTCACCCTAGGGCTGACAGCACCACTGACCGCACAGGCTGCGGAACCAGCGGAACTGTCATTCCCAACCGCGCTATCACAACCCAACAGCCAAGATACTGATCTTCAAACCGACAACATTGATTCGCTTATCGGAGTGACAACAACCCAAGAATCGCCAGACAATCCAACCACTCGCTCTTCCTCTGGCGGAGCATCGCGAGCCGCTTCCCAGCCCCGCCCCGGACATTCCGAAAACGTACCTGCTGGACAACTCAGCGAAGCTCCACGAGACGTGGCCATTCCAGGCATCACCTTCCTTGAAAATTCCAGCGTACAGGTTCCCCAGCAAAACCCCACATACACATCCAGTGCGGTTAAAGCCTCCCCCTCGTCACAAGGCACCACCGACGGCATCTCCATCAACGGTGTCAAACAGGACTACAACGCACAGATTCCCTACTGGTGCAGCGCAGATAACGACAACTACGCTTCACTGCACCTGTGCTACCGCAAAACGAACCTTTTCAGCTGGCTTTCCAGCTATGCATCGTTGGGAGAACAGCTCTCACTCATCTCCAATAATCCTCACATCATCTTCAACGATGAAACAGTACCGGCTGACGTAGCCGCCTTCTTAAAGACAGGAGTCCTTCAACGCTCCATGCAAAATTGGAACTTGCTGCTCGGCAAGGACTTCTTCCTGCTCAAATCACAACTCACGTTTACTCCAACCAACCAATCCGGGAAAATCGTTGCCAACGCCGAACGTGACTATATTCAATGCCTCCAGCTATCGACCGATTACCGCAAGGGAGTCGCCGCATCAGCCAACCATCAGACACTCAATATCAATACGACTTCTTATAACGACGATATTGCCGAGTTTGCAAAGAAAGCCACACCAGGAGGGTTCTTTACTCGCGGATACTCTTTCGAACGTGACAATGAAACTCAACCAAGCCAGCAGCGTACCACAGCAGTGGGTTGGAACTGGTGCGGAAGCGGAGCATATCTTGAATGCACGCAAGGCTCAACATTTGAGGAAGCCAACGGATACTGGATCGATCTTGTCAACAAGGCGTGGGTCAGACACATGAATCACGAACTCGGCCACGTCCTTGGACTGACCCATCCTCTCGACCCTACGCAATCCACAGACAGCAGAGGAGACTACATCAACGGCCCGCTGGTCATGCAGTACAATAATGACAGTCTTAATTCCATGCTGGATGGCAGCCTGAACACATCTGTGCAATACCGCATGATTAAAGACTCGATTACCGCAGGTGCCAACTTCCTGCGTAACAGTCCTAACGGTAAGCAGCCAGTGGCCCAACGCAGCATCAAAGTCACCGTCAAAGACGCCAAGGGAAATGCCGTGTGGTGGCGGAGAGCACCCATATCGAACAGCACACAACGCGTGGGATATTACGGGGCATACAGTTGGACTTCTGCACCTTCTTCTCGGTTGCGCGACAATCAAAGCGAACAGCTGCAACGTTTCACCAATACTATTGCCTTCACGTCGGCTGGTTTGGATCAATGGTCTCCGACCAGCCAGTTGCCGGCAGTCAATGCGCCGAGAATGTCTGGATACAAAGTTTCCGTGGATGGCGGCCATAGTTGGTCTGACACCGCCACCGTTCCCGCACTCACCTTGCCCTCCATCACCCTAAGGACTTGTTACTACAACAGCGCACGCAATTGGGGCACTGCTGGGCTAGATTGCCCAGTGACGAACTTCGGCTTAGCCAAGCCTGCTGACGTGCAAGTCATCTACGCGCCGGCTTCTAGCGTGAAGAACATGAAGGCGAGCGATGAACTCTCCGACAAGCAGAGCGCAGTGCTGCCGCTCAAGCAACAGTTTGAACAAGTCTCGTAGCAATAGCCTCGTTTACCAGGCTCTCTGCTTCGACTGAACGTGCCCCTCCGGTCAAGAAAAACCGGAGGGGCACTCGCATCTCTCGCATCTCTCGCAGCGCGCAAAGCCACTGCCGATGCCGATGCCAATGCCGCTAATATATGGAAAACCCTACCTCGTCACAACGCGCACATGACTGAATGGGTTCCATCGCTCACGGTCAGAGTGGGACGGTCACACCCTCCGACTCGCACCACAGCGAGCGCCTGACCGAAGTAGGTTTCGCTCTCACCGCTGAGATAACTGCCTCGGTTGAATGGTGCGGCGCTGCCGAACGCCAGCAGTTGCGCGTCGCCAGATACCTGTGCGTGCAGCGTGCCGCGAGCCATGGGTTTGATTGTGCCTTGGCTGTCGGTGTAGCGCACGTTGACGAATATTACCCGCTGTTGTGCAGTCCCGGTTTCCACATCCAGCCGCAGTTCGGTATCCTCCCCTGCGCTGACCAGCCTGTGCCGTCCGATTTCCACACCACGGGCATCGTAGGCCGCTGCTTCCAGAACGCCGGGAGCCCATGGCCATGCGAATCGGGCCACACAGCCGCCGTGCAGTCGCCGTGTACCGATGTTCTTACCGTTGAGCCATAGTTTCACTGTGGCGGCGCGCGCATACACTTCTATATAGGCTGGCATCCCGTCGCACCCGTTCCAGCTCCACGAGGGTACGGCATCACTCATTTTCCACGCGCTGGGCGAGTGCTTGCTCCCAACATGCGTGGGCGGCCTGACCGCAATAAGCGGCCCGGACTCCTCTTCGAGAGCAACCCTCGTATATAGCGCTTCCCCAAGCGGCGATCCGTTGAGGTCGAGACGGCCCGATCCCGCTGAAACCCAACCAAAGTCGCTGCCCAAGTCTGCGTAATCGTCACACTCCCATGCTCCCACGCCCACTTCGCCCAGGTAATCCATGCCTGCCCAGACGAAGTCACCGATGAGCCTGGGATTCGCTTTGGCCAGCTCCCGAAACTCGTATGCATCCGAGCAGAAGGTCTCGGTGCCGAGTATGAGACGCTGTGGGTATCGCTGCAAATCCTTGCGATACCGCGTGATGCCGTAGTTGTATCCGGCCACATCCATGCGAGCAAAGGCATCTCGGGTCACCGCGTCGCAGGCAGGCAATGCCGCTCCTGTTTTCATCACATCAGCACCAAGCAGCCCGGCCATCTGATTGAAGAATTCGCTGCCGACCGCACGCTGAACGTCGGCGGTGCCGGCACGCTGCGCACCATGCCTAACGATGCTGCGCACCGCACCGTTCTTCGGCCTCTCACCGGGCACATACTGGTGAGCTTCATGCTTGTGCGCCGATTCGATCTCATGCCGCGCCTTCGCATCGGAATATTGGCCGAACCCGAGACTGCTGAGCAGGTTGAAGAAGATGTTGACGCCACAGGTCACCGGGCGCGTGGGGTCGAGCCGGTGCAGATGCTCGCTCATCTCCTCTGCCAGCCGAATGCCTCTTCGTTGAGCGGTTTCGCTCACTTCGTTGCCGGTGGAATACATGATCACACTAGGATGGTTACGGTCTTTTGCCACCATGTCCGCCAGGTCGGCGCGCCACCAGTGGGGCAGCTGGGAGGCGTAATCGTATGCGGTTTTGTGGATATACCATTGGTCGGCGTATTCGTCCACCACCAGCATGCCGAGGCGGTCGCACGCTTCCAGCATGGATTTTGAGCACGGGTTATGGGCGGAGCGTATGGCGTTGTACCCCTGCCGTTTGAGTAAGCTCACCTTGCGCTCTTCGGCCTGCGGATAGGCCGCCGCCCCCAAAATACCGTTGGTATGGTGCACGCAGGCTCCTTGGAGGATGACGCGTTCGCCATTGATCAGTAGACCGTGTTCGCCCCATTCCAGTGTTCGGATGCCGAAGGTGACCTCTGCGGCATCGCTCTGGCTTGCGGTTTGCTGGGACGGTGCCGCTGCTGGCAGGAAATCCACACGGCAGCGGTAACGATTTGGCTCGTCCACAGACCACAGCCGGGCTTGCGGAACTTCCAATTTCACAGCACCTTTGCCCGCAGGCAGGTCCACGGTTCCTTCGGCAGCGCAGGTGTCAGGTTCATCATCCAGCGGATACAGTCGCACCCTCGCCTCACCCGGCACCGTAGCCTGAACCGTAACCTGCACACGCGCAGGGTCGGCACTCACTGTGGCAACGCTCACGCCGTTGACTTCCACGTGGCCTGCGGGACCCACCCATAGACCCACCGGACGGTAGATGCCAGCGCCTGAATACCAACGGCTGTTGGGTTGATCGGCATTGCGAGCCACTACCCGTATCTCGTTCTCACGATCGAAATAAAGCTTGTCTTCGAGGTCGACATAGAAATTGGTGTACCCGTACGGCCTGAATACCAACCGTTCGCCGTTCACCCACACTTCGGCGTTGTGGTATACACCTTCGAATTCCAGCAGCAGCGCCATCCCCTGCCACGAAGGTTCGGGCACAAACCGCTTGACATACTCGTAGTCGCGCCCTTCAAACCAGCCTGCATGGCGACCGGAAGGAGCTTGCTGGGCGCGCGGTTCGGCAAGCATGGCGTCGTGAGGCAGAGTGACTGGTTCATAAGGCTCATCCGTGTCAAGGTGCCGGAAACTCCACCCGTCATTGAAATCCAACCGACGCATCTTCCCCTACTTCCCGGTTCGGCATCGAACCATATGCCAGTATGCAGTCAAGTCTACTCAACGCTATGCCGGACGTATCTTAAATCAGGCCTTCTTAAGTCAGACACTCTGATATCAGCCAGACCTCCACGCTCATCATGCGCGGCTATCGGCATGTGCAGAACAGGTAGCTAGCAAGTTGATCCGCCAGCACATACAAAACGGGCAGTCGCAACCGAAATTGCAACTGCCCGTTAGCGTTGGCGCAAGCCGGAGACCGGTTTGCCCCTGCTCTCAAATCAGGCTTTCAGGAAGCCTGAGCGAGAACGGTGCGGGATGGAGGCTTACTCCTGTCCCGGCTCGGATTCTGCCGCAGCCGTGGCCGCAGCTACCTGAGCCTTGCTCTGTGCACGACGCTTGAAGAAGCGGCGGAAGGCCACAATCTCCAGGACGATGAAGAGCACTGCCGCGATGGCCCAGACCACGTACATCGCAGTCTTCCACATCGGGGTCGGCACCTTGGGCTCGCCGTTCTCATACACCCAGCTGTTGGCCGAAGAGTAGAGAATGTTCTTGCAGGCCTGACGCATGGCCTTGACCGAGGTGGCGGACTTGTCCGTCACGTGGTTCGAGGTCTTCGTGGTGGCCAGCATGGTGTCGTTGCCGGCACGCACGGCCTGGTCAGCGTTCATGTAGCCGTAGCCCGCGAAGTAATCGGTGACGGCGAAGCCCTTGAAGCCCCACTCGTCGCGCAGCACGGTGGTCATGAGCTTCGGGTTTGCAGCGGACCAGGTGGGTCCGATGTAGTTGAAGGAGCTCATGACGGCAGTGGCGCCGCCCTGCTTGACGCTCATCTCGAAGGACTTGAGGTAGACCTCACGGATGGCCTGCTCGTTGGCCCACTCGAGGCACATGTTGTTACGGTTGGTCTCCTGATCGTTGAGCGCGAAGTGCTTCATGAAAGCGTTCACACCCTTCGACTCGGCACCGGCGATCTCACCGGAGGCCTGGTAACCGGAGAGCACGGCATCTTCGGAGAAGTACTCGAAGTTACGACCGGAGAACGGGCTGCGGTGGATGTTCTGCGAAGGAGCATACCAACCGGTCACGTTCATGTCGTGTGCCATGTCGCCGATCATCTTGCCGAAGTCGTTGGCGATCTTGTGGCTCCAGGTGCAGGCAACGGACACGGAGGACGGCAGACCGATGGAGCCGACCTTGGTGAAGTTGTTGTTCAGAGCTGCCGGGCCATCGGCGTCGGTGAGCTGTACCTTGCCGACGGAGTCCACGGCGGGGGTGCCGTAGCCGCCGTTGGCGGTCAGGGAGTCCATATCCTTCATAGTCAGCTCATCGAGCAGCTTGTCCCACTCAGGATCGTTGTAGTCCTTGCCGCGCAGGTCGGCCAGACGCACGTTGTTCTTCGCACCCGTGGTCGGCATCTTGTCGGAGTCGTTGTTCTTCAACGCCTTCTGGAAGTTGCCGTTGTTGGTGAACTCGCTCTTGACCTTGTCGCTCATGGTGAAGTTCGTCGGAGCGGCGGTGGCCTGAGCGTAGTTTGCGAAGTGGCCGGCGCGGGACAGGTAGGTGACGCCCTCGCCCTTGGCTTCGTCGAACTGGTTCGTGGCCACGGTCTTGTCGCCGTTGTGGGTCTTCGACTTGGAGTTGTAGGTGATCGTGGACGGAATGTTCACGGTCTTGGAATCCAGCACGGTGTGCGAGTCGGAGTTGATGGAGATGTCGTAATCACCCTGCTCCAGCACGTAAGCCTTGGCCTTGTTCTCGTCGTAGGAAGCCATGTCGTCGTCCTTGAAGGAGATCTTCAGGGTCTGGGACTCACCGGGCTTGAGCTCCTTGGTCTTGTCGAACTTGACCAGGTTGGCGCTGGACTTCTCGATGCCACCCTCGGTGTACGGCGGGTTGTAGTAGACCTCGACGACGTCCTTGCCGGCCTTGTCGCCGGTGTTCTTGACGGTCACGTCGAAGGAGACCTTGCCGTTCGAGTGGGAGATGGAGCCCATCTTCTGGTCGAACTTGGTGTAGCTCAGGCCGTGACCGAAGGGATACTGCACGTAGTCGGTGTAGTTGATGAGGCCTTCCTTGGCGGCGGTCTCATAGAACTTGTAGCCCACGTAGATGCCCTCGGTGTAGTTCACGAAGGTCGGCTTGACCGTGTTGGTCTTGCCACTGAAGCCACGCACTTCCTGCGCCAGGTCGTCCACGTTGGTGTATTTGAAGTCACCGGTGTTGTTGTTGGTGACGCCCTTCTTCACATCCTGCAGGAAGGTGTCGGAGGTCTTGCCCGAAGGGTTGATCTTACCGGCAAGCACCTTGCCCAGCGAGTTGAAACCGGTCTGGCCGGCAGGCGGGCACCATACCACAGACTTGATCTGCGGGTAGTCCTTGACGAAGCTCAGCTGCATCGCGTTGCCGCCGTTGTAGACCACGGTGACGTTTTGGAAGTTCTTGGTGACCAGGTCGATCATGTCCTTCTCGGTCTGATCGAGCTCGAGGAAGGACTGTCCGTCCTTGAAGTCCTCATAGTCCTTGGAGTTGTTGTTGTAGGGAACGCCTTCGGCCTTCATGTTGGTGGGAAGGTCGAGACCCTCGCCGCCTTGACGGGCCAGCACCACGACAGCCTCATCGGAGAACTTCTTGGCGTTGTCCACGGTCTGCGTGCTGTACTGCTTGGCGGGAACTTCGGGCAGATCCCATTCGGGGCCGAACATGACCTTGGCCACCGGGCGCTTGGGAGCGTACTTGGTGTACATGTCCGACAGCTCGGTGTTGGTCTGCAGGCCGGCGTTCTTCATGCCGTCGAGCAGGGAGACCGTCTTGTACTGGTCGTTCATCTGGCCTGAGCCGGTGCCCGCGTAGATGGGGTTGGTGGAAGCCCAGCCGAACACGTTGACCTTCTTGCCCTTGAGAGGCAGGTTGGAGTCGTCGTTCTGCAGCATGGTAATGCCTTCAGCCTGCACGTCCTCAGCCATCTTCTGGGCGCGAGCCTTGGTGGAATCCTGCAGCTCGTACTTCTGGGCCGACGCGTTGTTGAGCAGCGTGACCAGCGGCCCGTTCATCATCGTCGACACTGCGGCCACAATCGCAACCATCACGATCAGCCATGTCTGGCTACGCACCATCTTGCGTGTGCCCACGTTCTTCACCGTCTTTTTATTGACGGCGACGCTGATGACGACAGCCAGCACCAGAAGCACGCCGATTACCACCAAATATGGTATAAGCGACTTCAAGACGTTGACGACATCAGCCATGTTGATTTGCAGCATGGTCTGCCTCCTTCTTGAATCTCCGCAGAGATCAAGGCGAGCCGCCGACAGCTCTTGTCGACGACCATAGTCAGGCGCACACAGCCCACTTGCCGCGCACACCATCAGGTGAACCCTTAACTCGCATCCCTTCGCGAGCGTAGGGTCTGCACCCCATTATGCCTTGCTGTCTATTGCATCAGAAAGAGCTGTGAGAATAAGGGGTAAACGACAAACTGTAGCGTGGTGTGCATGTTTTGCGCAGCCACATTCCACAAGCGGTATGCGATGGAGCGTGAGTGGCGAGGAACTCAGGAGGCTACCGCGAACCCCAACCACTCACTTTCGTATGCATCACTCTCCTTTCCGCTCCATCGTTATCACCGCCGTTTTCTCAACACCTGTCAAGGGCAGCAGTCACTATGCCCTTTGCTTCTTGCGACGTGCAAGAAAGCGCCGTATGGCCACCGCTTCCAGCACAACCGCCACCAGCACCAGGACAACAGCAGTCACTATGTAGGCGATCTTCCAGGCCGGCGTTGCCTGCTTGGGCTCACCGTTTTCGAACATCCAACTGTTCACCGTGGTGTAGAGGATGTTCTTGCAGGCACGGCGCATGGCGATCACCGAAGTGGCACTGTGGTCGGTGACATGGTTGGTGGTCTCGGTGCTGGCCAACATGATGTCGGTGCCGCCGCGAATCACTTGGTCGGCATTCTGGTAGCCGTAATTCGGCCCGGAGAAGTAGTCGGTCACCATCATTCCTCGGAAGCCCCACTCACCGCGCAGCACCGTTTGATTAAGCGCCTTTTGCGCACTGGTATATGTGTTGCCCACATAGTTGAACCCACCCATCAACGCCTGTGGGGTCTTGCTGGATTGTTTCATGACCATCTCGAACGGCTTAAGATAGATCTCACGCATGGCCTGCTCGTTGCTCCACGTGCACAGCTGACCGTTGCGCTGCACTTCCTGCTCGTTGAGCGCGAAATGCTTGGTGAAGCTGTAGATGCCATGGTCGGCGGCTCCCAGCACTTGCTGGGCAGCCATATCCCCCGTGAGCACCGGATCTTCGGAGAAGTATTCGAAGTTACGGCCGCCGAAGGGACTGCGGTGCATATTGACCGAAGGCGCATACCACCCGGAGACGTTCATATCGCGTGCCATGGTGCCGATCGCATCGCCGAAGCGGTGCGCGATGTCCTTGTTCCAGGTGCAGGCCACCGTCACGTTCGAAGGCAATCCGATGGAACCCACTCCGGTGAAGTTGTCCTTCAACGCCGCCGGACCGTCCACGTCGGACATACGCGGTTTGCCTATGGATGCAATCGCAGCGTTCTGATAGCCGCCGTCAGCGATGAGCGTGTCCATGTCCTTGAAGCTCAACTCATCGAGCAACTTGTCCCATTGACCGTCATCGAAGGACTTGCCGCGCAGATCCGCCAGACGCACATTGTTCTTGGCACTGGTGGTCGGCATCGTATCGCCGGGGTTATCGAACTTCTTCGGATCGTAGTTGCCGTTGTTGTAGTAGGTCTTCTTCACATTGTCGGGCATCGCATAGTCAGTCGGGGCTGCGAGCGCTGCGCTGCTATTGGAGAAATGCCCGGCACGACTCAGATAGTTGACGCCGTTGCCTGCCACGTCGTCGAACTGGTTGGTGGCGGGCACCTTGTCGCCGTCGTGCGTGTTCGATTTCGTGTTGTAGGTGATGGTGTCGGGAACGTTCAGCGTGTGCGATCCGATGACATGATGGCTGTCG
The DNA here is from genome assembly GCF_058507935.1 of Bifidobacterium sp. ESL1130. Classification (NCBI taxonomy): domain Bacteria; kingdom Bacillati; phylum Actinomycetota; class Actinomycetes; order Bifidobacteriales; family Bifidobacteriaceae; genus Bifidobacterium; species Bifidobacterium sp. ESL1130. Next base: position 1,637,941 of record NZ_CP196379.1, read on the forward strand.
GAGCGGATGGAGATGCCGTAGTCGCCCTGCTCCAGCACGTAGGCCTTGGCGTTCCTATAGTCGTAGGACGCCAGGTCATCGTCCTTGAAGGAGATGTGGATGCGCTGGGACTCTCCCGGCTTCAACTCCTTGCTTTTGGCGAAGGTAACGAGGTTGGCGCTGGCTTTCTCGATGCCGCCGTCGGTGTACGGCGGATTGCTGTAGACTTCGACAACGTCCTTGCCGGCGTTCTTGCCCTTGTTCGTCACGGTCACGTCGAACGATACCTTATGCCCGCTGTAGGTCACCTCGCCCATGTGCTGGTCGAAGTTCGTGTAGCTCAGGCCGTAGCCGAACGGGTACTGCACCACGTCCTCGTAGTTGATGAGCCCTTCGTCCGCGGCGGTCTCGTAGTATCGGTACCCCACGTAGATGCCTTCGGTGTAGTTGACGAATCGGGGCGAGCGTGTTCCTCTGGCCGATTCAATCTGGAACTCCTGGACGTTGTTGTAGGGGAAATCACCGAAGTTGTTCCATGACGGCGTGAGTTTCATGTCGGTCAGGAAGGTGTCGGAGGTCTTTCCCGAGGGGTTGACCGAGCCGTTGAGCACTTCGCCCAAGGCCTTGAAGCCCGCCTGACCGGGGTGCGGCACCCACAGCGCCGACTTGATCTGGGGATAATCCTTGAGGAAGTTCAGCTCGAAGGCGTTGGCGCCGTTATAGACCAGTACGACGTTGCTGAAGTTGCGCGACACCAGGTCGAGCATGTCTTTCTCTGACTTGTCGAGTTCAAGATAGTGTTGACCGTCGGTAAAGTCGGCATAGTCCTTGGAGTTGTTGTGGTAGGTGATGCCTTTGGCGTTCATATTGGTGGGCAGATCAGTGCCTTCGCCGCCCACTCGGGAGATGACCACCATGGCGGTGTCGGAAAATTGCTTGGCGCCGTTCATCATGGAGTCGCTGTAGTTGGAAGCAGGAGGCTCCGGGAGCGTCCAGTCGGCTTCGGTCACGCCGATGACGCCTCGGGCTTTGGCGTAACCGGTGTAGAACTTCGACAGGTCGGTGTTGGTCTTATATCCGGCCTGCTGCAAACCGTCGAGCAGCGATGTGGTGGAATATGATTCGTCGAGCGCTCCGGAACCGGTGCCGCCATAGACCGGATTGGTGGACGCCCATCCGAACACGTTGAGGTTCTTGGAAGCTCCTTTGTTGGACAGCGGCAGCATGTCGTCGTTATTCTGCAGCAAGGTGATGCCTTCGCGTTCGATGTCGACCGCGAGCTTGTTGGTCTTGGAGATACTGGACTGTGACAGCGTGTGCTTGGTCGCGGTGGCCATGGTGATCATGCTGTTCAACGGCCCGGAGAGCATGGTGGCCACGGCGGCGATGCTGGCGAGCGCGGCTGCAACCCAGGCGCTCGAGTGTGTGAGCTTACGTACCGCACGGTCTTGCACCGTACGCCTGTTGACTGCGGCGGTGACGATCAGCGCCAGCACCAGCGCCGCTGCGATCACCACCAGTTCCACTCGTATTGATTTGACGACGGCCATCACGTCGTCGATATTGACTCCGAGCATGTTTCTCCTTCTTTGGATAACTGAAATCTCTCTGACACATCACCGCTACATTGCGGAAGACTAGGAACGGCACATGCGTCTGATTCCAGCAAACAAACTTCAAGCACCTGAAGTTTCAGCAAAACTGCCAAGCTGTCAAAATATCAGCACAACCTGCGTATCTTCGCAGCGCAGTGCATTCGTGCATACCGAACGTCATATAACCGTATATTCGGCAGAGAGAAGACATCTCCTTGCTCGGTCACGAGCCCGAAAAGGCTGCGGTGCCTGTCATGAGAGAAGGTCCCATGCAAGAAGAACTCGGAATCAGTTGAAGCCGATCACATTTTCGGCCACACGGTAGCCGTAACGGATGAGCCAGCGTCCGGTGGCTCCAGGCAGGTTGATAGCCAAGGAAGGCAACTGCTTGCGCACATCATGAGAGATGGCGGGCGAATGTTGTTTGAGATTGTCCCACATCTGGCGCTTCACCTCGTAATTGTGCGGGTCCTTCGACAGGATGAGGAACACGCTGGCGACCACACTGTTGATGGACAGGAAGTGAATCATGTATCGGTACAATCCGCGCGAGACCATGCCGGGTTCAGGCGTGGCATCGGCCATGATGCGGTTGATGCGCACCAGCTGATCCACACGGCTCACCATCACATCGGTTTGTACGCTCTGACCGTCCCTGCCGATGAAATAGTGGTACAGCGGAGTGTCCAGATAAATGAGCGAAGACACCCACGGCAGCGGCTGATACGCATAGATGAAATCAACGTAGAACGTGTGCTCGGGCAGGATGGTATGCGCCTGACGCAGCACTTCGGTACGGAAGGTCAACGCGTGCATGATGAGGTATTGCGCGATGCCGAAACGATGCAGGTCATCCCATTCAAGACGCACGTCGGCATCCATCACACGGTTGAACCGCACCACATGCTTGCGCCGCTTGCCCACCTTGTCGTACACGTAGTCGGTGACCACCATGTCAACCGGATTGGTTGAGCCTTGCTGGGCGCGCAACACGTCAAGCATACGAGACAGAGATCCTGCATCCACCCAGTCGTCGGCATCCACCACTTTGACATAGGCTCCGCGGGCTTGGGCCACACCGGCGTTCGTGGCGCCGCCATGCCCCTTGTTGTTTTGATGAATCGCGCGCACTACGCCAGGATTGGCCGCAGCCAAAGCATCAGCCAATGCCGCAGTGCCGTCGCACGAACCGTCGTCCACCACCAGCACTTCCACGTCGTCCGAACCGGTGGCCGTCAGCGAGTTGACACAGCGTTCCAGATAGTCCTCCATGTTGTATGCAGGGACTACGAACGTAAGCGTTACATCACCGGAGGGTATTGCCGCAACCGTTTGCGACGCATGGAAAGGCGTACCGAGTGGGCTCGGCGAAGATGCGGCAGTGCTGTTGTGATGCATGGTTCCTCAATAAGTACGATGTGCCCGACTTCAGACAACAAGACAAATCTAGCACCACCTGAGCCGAGCCGCTAAGCCCATCACACGAAATGTAACCTTTCACACATAGACTGAGCACTGCTGACAACCACCACGAAACCGGCGTTCGGCGCGCCGTCACTGCGCAGACATCGCTTCACCGCTTTTACCAGCAGCGAGAATTCCACTCACACTTCATCGCAGCTGCCGCCGAAGAACATGGTACGGCCGCAAACCTAAGGGCGGAGATTCTGTATGATGACAGTATGGCCAACACTTCGAGAATGACATCATATCAACGACGCGAACAGCTGATAGCCATAGGGCGCGCACTGTTCGCCGCAGAGGGTTTCGAAGCGGTGAGCGTAGAGGAGATAGCGGCTGCCGCCAAAGTGAGCAAACCGATTGTCTACGAGCACTTCGGAGGCAAAGAGGGGCTGTACGCCGTAGTGGTGGATCGCGAGATGCGCAAGCTGACCGACACCCTGATCAACGCGCTGTCAGCCAACGACGAGCATCCCCGCCAAATCGTGGAGCGCACCGCATTGGGACTGCTCACCTACATCGAAGAGAATGCCGAAGGATTCCAAGTGCTGGTGCGAGACTCCCCCAGCACCGATCCGGCCAGCTCTTTCAGCTCGCTGTTGGGAGACGTGAGCATGCACGTCGAAGAGCTGCTGGGCAAAGCATTCAAAGCCCATCATCTGCCCGTCAAAACCGCACCGTATTACGCACAGATGCTCGTAGGTATGACCGTATTCACCGGGCAATACTGGGCAAGCCACCCAAAAATCAACAAGGAACAAATCGCCGCGCACATCGTCAACCTGGCATGGCACGGTCTCTCCCGGCTCGAACCCAAGCCGGAGTTGCGATTCGAAGGCCACAACGGCAAAGCTATAGACAGTGCCGCCAAGGCTGACAATATCGACAACGCTGGCAGCACCGCCAATTCCAACAGTCCCGACAGCCCCGCCGAGTAAGCACACCAGGGGCAGCGCCGCAAACTCGGGAGCCTTGTCTCCAACGAATTCAACAGGCATGCTGCCCCTGACCAATATCTAGCGCACTATGTCAGCGAGGGCGGTCGGAGAGCGCAAAAGCATTGTTCATCAGGTCGCTCGACGTAAAGAGCACTTGGGAGAGCAGCTTCTGATTGCGCGCCTGCAAGTAGTCCGACATGCGCTGATTTGCACGTTCCAGCAACGTTGGTAACGCTTGGCGAGACGTTGACTGCGCAACCGTGTGAGCAGCCTGATCTGTTTGGTCCACAAACATGTGCCCGTGCCCCATCACATCTTCATGGAACGCCTCGAGCGCATTGCTGTTGGGATTGTAATGCGCGTCGGCAATCACCGAAATCAAACGGTTGGTCCAATACAACGAGTTAGTGTCCACCTCACCGGTGGTATCACGCAAGTAGGCAGGGGTATCGGCCACTGACGTATAGAACGGCACCGGGCAGGTAAAGGGTTGCGCGCCGAAGGCAAGCCACATCAGCGAACGGTAAGATTCCGGCATGTACGGGCGGATCTGCATGATGGCCATGTGGCCTGTGCGGCTGATACCGATGGGACGATACCGGTGACGAGTCTCTTCGGTCCCCAGACGCCCGTAAGGATCATACGGTGTGTCTTCGTAGTGGGAGCTGAGCACCATGTCCATGTCTTCGAGCGTCACCTTACGCTCAGGCACGCGCGCCCAGGGCATGTCCTCCGAGATGGGAGTAAAACGCGCGTCCGGCGAATCCCAGTCATCGCTCGGGTTCAGGCAACGCTGCATATACCAAGCACGAGGCGTGTTGTAGATGTGGTCCTTGGTGGTGGCCGTTCCAAACACATGGCGCGGGTTCATGTGACGCCACCGGTCTTCCCCACTCTCCATGGACCGGTCAAGATGATTGGCTGCAATAAACTCGCGCATATCCTGCGAGCACAGGAAATCACACGGTTTTTGCTCATCACCGTCATAGGCAAGTGCCGCCTCAAGATCGAAATCATCAATGCCCAGCTGATTGGGAATCGCGGCGTAGCAGTCGTCCGGCACACGCTTGGCAATCCAGTGATGCCCACCGATGGTTTCCACGTACCAGACTTCGTTCACATCAGAGATGCTCACACCGTTGGCTTCATATGTTCCGTACTGTTCCAGCAGCGACCCCAAGCGCACCACCGCTTGGCGAGCCGTGTGCACATACGGCAACACCAGAGTGATGATATCTTCTTCGCCGATTCCCCCCGGAACCTCTTCGCGCACCTGCGCATCGGAGGGAATGTCGCTCAAGGCACTGGGTGCCACATCGGAAGGCAGCAAATCATTGACCTGCAGGCCCGTGTCCAGAATGCTGCCGTCATACGGTTCAGCCTCACCGTGCAACCGCCAGAACCGATCTACGGCAAGCTCACCGCCATCACCCTGCGATTGGGAACCATTGGCGGCGGCATGTTCGGTGCGCGCCTGTCGCAGCTCGACCATCGGATCGGCTCCGAGTACCCGCTCGTTGACGGCGATGGTTTCCGTGGCGCTCATTGCCACGTTACGCTCGCTCACACCAGCTTCGGCCAGAATACCGCGGTCACGCAAGGCATCGGGAGCAATCGTGTACGCGCAGGGATCATCCGGCAGATCAATCTCAACGTGACTGAGCGTGCTGCGGTAGTGGCGCGGTTGATCCTCGGGGCGCACAGCCACCAAACGCTTGGGATCATAGCGACCGTGACCGGAGTCGTCGTCACGCGCAATCAGCGTGGACCCGTCGTAGCTAGCGTTTTTTCCTACAAGAAGAGTGGTACAAGACATAGCCCGATTCTACCTACTGCCCACTACCCATGCCCGCACCATACATACCACAACAATTCAAATTTGACAGGCGGCAACGCCGGAGAGTCAAATTCACAAAACGAGAGACTTCCGTGTGTCTCGTCAAGCAACGCTGTATAATGGCTTTTCGTGCCCCTCTGGCTCAATGGTTAGAGCAGCGTCCTTTTAAGTCGTGGGTTGTCGGTTCGAGTCCGACGGGGGGCACTTTTGCTGTGTTCAGCATTCCCGACTTTCAGCGATGTAGGTGCTTAGTACCGTGTATTGGCCATTCACAGCAGCCAACACGAAACGCTAAGTTCCAGCAGCATGAGAAAATAGTAAGCATGAACACACTTGAGGATCTGGAACAACGACATTCCGTGCGCTCCTACACCGACGAGGCCGTCGATGGCGAAACCTTGGCCCGCATCCAGCATGAAATCGAGGTCTGCAACGCAGCTTCCGGATTGCACATCCAAATGACAAGCGGATTGGACGACGCCTTCATGGGCTGCAAAACGCATTACGGCAGGTTCCGCAATGTCCACAACGCCATTGTGTTGATCGGCAAAGGCAAGGGACTCACTGGAGACGAACTCAAGCACGCCGCCACAAGTGGAACAGCAGAGGATGCCGACGAAATCGCATTGCAAACGAACGTCGGATACTGGGGCGAGCACCTGAGCGTGTTCCTGGTGAGCCTAGGCCTGGCGACCTCGTGGGCCGTGCTCGACAATGCCACCGATGGCTGGTGGGACCTCAACCCGGGCGAACATATCATCTGGGTGTTGGCGTTCGGCCATCCCGCAGGCAGGATTTCGAAATGTCGCAGCAAAGCCATGACTCAATTGTGCGAGATTCCCGATGACATGTCGCTGGATTGCGGTTGCTCCAGCACAGAAGCGAACAGCACAGGTACGGGCTCGCCAAGCGTAAACCTACCCAGCGCAAGCTCACCCAACACAGACAAACCCGGCACAACCGCTGCACCGACGCAAACTGCGGGAGAATCCCAACCGGCACCGCAGTGGTTCCTGAACGGCATGCAAGCCGCGATGCGTGCTCCCACATCGCTCAACCAGCAGCCGTTCGTCTTCACTTTGCACAGCGGAACGAACGGCGAGGCGACCGTAAGCGCCCGAGCGAGCGAGGGGCTTTTCGCCCACGTGGGGTTGGGCTGCGCCATGTACAACTTCGAGATTGGCGCAGGGCCAGAACACTTCAACCAGCTGCTCTGGCGCACGGCAAATCAACAGTGATCCAACCCCGGGTCGATAGACGGATTAGGTTGTTACAGCACCTTTGAGAGGAACGACTTCAGGCGTTCGCTCTTAGGATGGTTGAAAATCTGATCGGGTGTGCCCTGCTCCTCAATCACACCACTATCGGTGAAGATGACGCGGCTGGACACCTCTCGCGCAAAACCCATCTCATGAGTAACCAGAATCATCGTCATGCCTTGATCCGCCAGACGACGGATTACTTCAAGCACATCGCCGACCATCTCCGGGTCAAGAGCACTCGTGGCCTCGTCAAAGAGCATAATCGACGGATTCATAGCCAAGGACCGCGCAATGGCAACACGCTGCTGCTGACCGCCGGAAAGAGAGGACGGCATGGCATCCTTCTTCTCCGACAGTCCGACCAAATCAAGCAAGCGGGCTGCGGTTCGGCGAGCCTCCTCCTTGGGTGTCTTGCGCACCATGGTGGGAGCGAGCGTGATGTTCTCTTCCACACTCATGTTCGGGAACAGATTGAAGTGCTGGAACACCATGCCGATCTGCTCGCGCACCTTGTCGATGTTCACGTCCCTGGAGGCAATATCCTCACCGTTGACCACAACCGACCCCGAAGTCGGCGTTTCCAAGCCATTGAGGCAACGCAGCAACGTTGATTTGCCGGCGCCCGAAGGCCCGATGATGCACACCACCTCACCCTTGCGCACCTGCAGGTCAATGTGCTTCAACACCTGCGTATCGCCGTAGCTCTTGCACAGGTCGCGCACGTTCACCACCAGTTCACCTGCATCTGCTGTGCCGGCTGCAGCGCCGTCGGTCATGGCAGTATCAGCTGCGGTCGCACCCGATACTGTAGCGTTTCCTCCGGCTACACCCATCATCTCGTCCGTCATGGTTTCTCCCATCATCATTCTTCTCATCAGCATTTCTCTCATCGTCGCATCATCGTTGTGGATTCGCGGTTCACTTCTTGTTCAAACGTCGGTCGACAATGTTCGCCAGCCACGTGAGCACGGTGATGGCCACGAAGTAGATGACACCGACCATAAGCAGTGTCTCCGTAACGCGGAAGTTCGCCGCATAGAGCTGTTGTGCCTGGTAGAGCAGGTCGGCGAAACCGATGGTGAGCAGCAGCGAGGAATCCTTGAGCAGAATGACCAGTTGATTGATCACGGACGGTGTGGCGTAGGCAATGGCCTGCGGCAGCACGACTTTACGCATGGTCTGCCCACTGGTCATACCCAGCGAGCGCGCCCCCTCGGTCTGACCGACATCCACCGACTGAATGGATCCGCGGATAATTTCCGTCAGGTATGAGCCGGAGTTGAGCGAAAGCGTGAGCAAGCCGGAGATCCACAGCCAGTGCGGCAGCGAGTGACCGACCATCTGCGGGATGCCGAAGTAGAAGAAGAAGGCCCAGACCAGCACTGGTGTGCCGCGGAATATGGCCGTATAGATCCTGGCAATCCACTGAAGGATCTTGTTCTCACTGACACGCATCAGCCCGAACACCAAGCCAAGAATGAGGGCGACCACGAACGAGAGCACCGTAATGATAAGCGTGTTTTTCAGGCCTGTCATCAATGCCGGGAAGGACTGTTTGACCAAATCCCAGAATCCTACCTTCTTGACGGTTTTGACGCTGTTGGTGTCTTTCGAACCAGTGGCGTTGTCCCCCAAGTAGGTGGTAAGTATCTTGTCGTATTGTCCGGATTCGCGCAGCTGTGCAAGACCGACGTTGAAGGCCGCGAGCAGTTCAGCATTACGCCCCTTGTTGACGGCGAAACCGTAGGAACCTTCCGGAACCTTGGGCGTGACGGCTTTCAGCCCGTTGTTTTGCGAGATGCCGTAAGCGAGCACCGGATAGTCGTCGAACATGGCGGCGGCGTTGCCGGACTTGACCATTTCAACCATTGTGGCCGACTGGTCAACAGGCTTTACAGTGAAACCGTACTTCTCACTGATCGACTTGGCGTAGGTCTCGCTTTCGGAACCGGTTTTGACTGTCACCGTCTTGCCCTTCAGCCCCTGGTATCCCTTGATGCTGTCGTCGGACTTGGCGACGGCCATCTGCACACCGGACTGGAAGTACGCGTCGGAGAAATCATAGGCTTGGCGCCGCTCGTCCGTCATCGACATGCCTGCGATGACGCCATCGGCCTGATTCGAGCTCAAAGCCTGCACTGCCGCATTGAAGCCAAGCGACTGAATGGTGACGGTGAACCCTTGGCTTTTGGCGATGCCGTTGACAATGTCCATATCGATACCAACGAGCTTGCCGTTTTGCCTAAATTCAAAAGGTGCGAATGTGGTATCCGTGGCGATGGTGTAGTGCCGCCCCTTGGCCTTGGCTGCGAGCGCCTTCGTCTCGTCGGTGACGCTCGACTTGCCGGACTGGTCAATGCCTTTGTTTGCGCCTTCGGCTTGCGTTGCAGCCGTTGCGCTCACAGCAGTGGAAGCCTGTGCATCATCGGGGAATGCGACAGAGAAGCCGAAGCTGGCCACGACCATCAGTGCGGCCAGCAGGAAAGCGAGCCATTGATGTGCCGATCCCCGCGTCTTCACATGTGTTGTCCTATGTGGAAAACCAGTCATAAATATCCTTCTTTTCGACGTAACAGTTTGTGCGGTTCACTGACGCTCAGCAAGACTCATGTTTGGTCTTCGCCTGCGATGCTCAGCAAACATCCGCTTTTAGTAACTCTTAATGCCGTATTCGTTGTCCGGTCTCATTACGATATGGCAACATCCTATAGCAATTCCGTTTTCGTGTATGTTACAGATATATCACCGCCGAGACAGACCGAACACAGTCACGCAACACTCCGGCCCGGCATTACACTTGTTGTACAGACGCGCACAGCCTGTGTTCCTGCTACCGGCAAGTGAGGGGAATCATGAAAAACGATTTGATCTACCAGTCCACCGACTACACATGCGCCCCCACCACCGTGTTCAACGCGCTGCGCTACCTGTACGAGCGTGAGGAGCTGCGCCCGGACGTGGTGTGGTCCGTGTTCACCCGCACGATGGACAATTACGATCCCGATGGCACTTTTGCCGGCAACGGCACCTCACCAAGCGCCATGTTGGCGCTGATGGACATGCTTAACATGTACGGCGAGACGGGACGATTCCCCATACGAGCACAGCTGTATCGGGGAGATCAGGCTCTGGCCGGTGCAGCCGGAAGCCCTTTGCGCACTGCGATACAAGATGGGGGAGCCGGCATGGCACGTATCTGGTCCAACAAGATGAATGGCCATTATGTGCTCGTCACCGGATTCTCTCGGCTTCCTGACGGCCAGGACGCGGTGGAGGTGTTCGACCCTTATCTGAATTCAGCTGTCGATGAAATGCAGGTCCAACGTATCGAAAACAAGCCCGGACGCGCCAATCGCCTTATCTCCGTACGGTTGTTCGACGGCGGTGAGCGCCGACCGTACGCCTTGGTCAACGACGAGCACCAACGTCGCGTCATCATTGTTGACCGTGGCGATGCATGATAGCTGGCGCCGTACGAATTGCCGGCATCCGCCATACCGGTGTGATGGGGTTTGCTGATAGTCCAGCATAAGCAACATCAATATCGTAAATACCCGTGTCCGCCCATTTCCGTAACCAACTTGTTTTATACTTACTGGAAGCCTCGCTCCGGCGTGCAGCATCCGTACGTTCAACTTGAGGCGAAAATCAAGAGAAGGAGTAGTGCCATGACCGTCCTTACCCGAAATGTCAAGAAAACCGCATCTCTTATAGCAGCGCTCACTGCAACCGGTATGCTGTTGGCCGGTTGCGGCGCCACCGGCGACACCAAAGCCGACAACAAATCCTCGTCCTCGGCGCAAAGCGAGACGAAAAACTCAGTCGGCAAGCCGCTGGACACCAAGGCTTACGACGCTCTCATCAAGAGCGGAGACGTGGCTTCCGCAGCTGATGTGAATGCGAACAAGTGGGCCGCATCGGTCAAGAAGGACGGCACACTGAAAGTGGGCGCGGTCAAGACTTCCACACTGTTCTCGCTGCAAAGCCCGGACGACGGTAAGCTACGTGGATTTGATGCCGGCCTGTCTCAACTGCTGGCACGATATATCCTCGGGGACGCCAAGACCAGCGTGAACGTGGTAGATTCCTCCACTCGCGAGGCTGTGCTGCAGAACGGCACGGTGGATGCTGTGTTCGCCACGTATTCCATCACCGACCAGCGTAAGGAAAAGGTTGACTTCGCCGGACCTTACTACAGCTCCAAGCAGGGCATTCTGGTGCGTTCAAACAACGACGACATCAAGGATGTCAAGGATCTGGCCGGCAAGACCGTAGGCGTGCAGGAAGGCTCCACAGGCCCCCAGATCGTCAAACAGTATGCCCCAGAAGCCAAGATCCAACAATTCCAGACCGATGCCGAAATCGTGCAGGCGCTGAAGCAGAAGCGCGTGGATGCCTATGTGGTCACACAGTCGTTGCTGCTCGGAGACGTAGCAAAGGACCCGAAGTCGCTCAAGGTGGTCGGCGAAGGCTTCGGCACCGAGGATCCCGCCGGCATCGGCTTGCCTAAGGGCAGCGATGCCACCACGTTCGTGAATGCCTGGTTGAAGAAAATCATCGATGACGGCACGTGGGCCAAGCTGTGGCAACTCACCATCGGCGACCGCACCGGCGTTGACAAAGCCCCCACTCCCCCAACGGTTCAGTAACAGGTTCAGTGGCGTATGACCCAAGCAAATTCGGGATGGGACAGCATCCTTTTTCTCCTTCAGCATTACTGGCGAGATTACTTGTCCGGTTACGGGGTGACACTGCGCATCGGCGTCATCTCGTTCGTCTTGGCTCTGGCGCTCGCGCTGGTGCTCACGGTGTTCAGGGTGAGTCCCATCCCTCCGCTGCGGACTGCGGTTTCCGCGTACGTAGAGGTATTCCGTAACATTCCAGTGCTCAGCCTGCTGATTTTCATCGTCTTCGCACTGCCGGAAGTGGGTGTGGTGCTTGACTACGAGCCGAGCGTAATTGTCACACTGGTATTGGTCGGCTCGGCCTTCGGCTCCGACAACTTGCGTTCAGGCATCAACGCCATTGACGTAGGGCAAATTGAGGCGGCCCGCTCGTTGGGTCTTTCGTTCCGCCATATCGTTTCTTCCATCGTGCTTCCGCAGTCGTTGAGAGCCGTGGTGCAGCCTATGGTCACTCTGTTCATCTCGCTGATCATCAGCTCCTCGACCGGAGCGATGGTGCCGTTGGCTCACGTTGAGTTGACCGGCTTGGTATCGCGCATCAACAACGACGAATCTTTGGGGATTCCCACATTCTTCGTCGCAGCGCTGTTTTATGTGTGTACTGGATTGGTCATTGCTGCCATCGGTCGCTTCTTGGAGAAGAAGGTCATGCTATGGCGATGACACCAACTGAATCCGCACTGTTCGAGTCCGCCGGGCCGCGCGCACGGCGACGTATTGCCATCGGCACCGCCATCGCTTTGGTGGCCGTGGCTGCTCTGGTGGTCTGGGTGGTCATGCAGCTTGACGCGAACGGCCAGTTCGACCCGATGTATTGGAGCCTGTTCGCCAACGTGAACGTGTGGAAGTTCTTGGGGCAAGGTTTCGTGGGAACCGCTCGCGCCGCGTTGGGAGCAGGAGCCATCGCACTGGTGGGCGGTCTGGTCCTCATGTTCGGACGCATCTCGACCATTGCGCCGATTCGTTGGATTGCCACGGCCGTCATTGAGTTCGTCCGGGGCACACCGACCCTGTTGTTCATCTACTTCTTCTTCCTGGTACCCAGTCAGTTCGGCATCCACCTGAGCACATACTGGATGGTGGTCATACCCGTTTCTCTGGGTGCTTCCGCAGTGCTGGCTGAGGTGTATCGCGCCGGCGTGCAGGCGGTGCCTACCGGGCAGAAAGAAGCCGGTCTGTCCATCGGTCTGACCAAGTGGCAGAACTACCGTCACATCATCTTGCCACAAATGATGCAGATCATTGTGCCCACTCTGGTAACCCAGCTGGTCGTGGTGGTCAAGGACACCACGTTCGGGTATGTGGTCACCTATCCGGAGATGATGCAGAACACCAAGGTCATCATCGCCAACTACAACAGCCTGCTGCCGGTCTACCTCGTCACTGCGATCATCTACATCCTGGTCAACTACGCGATTTCACGCTTCGCACGCTGGCTGACCTACCGTATGGGCAGGAAACAGTAGATCAGCAACCGTTGCAGTAGTGCAGGTACTCGTCGAAGAGGTTGTCGACCGTGCGGCTTTCCAAGCGATATGCAGGGAAGGCCGACGGATCATTCGTAATGATGCGATACCCGCCCAGCGGGTCGGCCTGCGGTTCGGCCTCGCCGATATGCCCGATGAGACCGGCATTCGCATAATGGCGGTATTGTTCGGCGCCGAGGTGGAACACCGAAAGCGAGTACGGGGCCGGGAACGCTCGTTTGAAGTCTTTCCGGGCAATCACACCGCCGTGCGGCATGAAGGAGTACCGGTACGAGGCAATGCCGGTCTTGTCGGCCACGTATTGCGCAAAACCGGAGACATCCACCGACTCGTCCATCCAGTGCCGATAGTCCTCAAGACGCAGTTGCCGGGCAAGAAGATCCTCCTGCCCGCTCTCCAGGAAGTTCGCGTCATCCCGACTGCCGGGACCACCCCAATCAGCATCTCGGCGCTCGTCGGCACCATGACCCGGATCCATTCCGTGCATGTCAATCAGACTGGCCTCTCGCGAAAGCACGCTGCCATCATCGCCGATGGTGAAGCGCATGCAGCCAACGTGGGAGCCCTGGTAGCCCGGCTGCACATATACCGCGCCTTGGCTCTCGCCGCAAGCGGTCCGATGCTGGTGCCCACACAGCAGGCCGTCGATGCCCGGCACCTCGCTGAGCATACGGTAGGCTTCATCCTCACCGGTCGCATATTCGGTCGGATGCCCGTCGCCCATGTCACATTCGATGCCGCCATGATAGGCCACCACAACAAGATCGCAATCCTGCCGCACCTGCGTCACGGTGTCACGCACGCACTCCACAGGATTGAGCACATGGATGTCGGCGGTGTTGGCGAATGCCGTCAGTTGCGGCAACGCTCCTGTAACCGCTCCAATCACGCATACGCGCACCTGAGCGACCTGCACCATGCGGTACGCGGGGAAGAGAGGGACTCCGTCCGCATCGGTCACATTGCAGCACACCAGACGCTCCCCCAGCACCGGCACCTGCCTGCGCAGGAAGTCCGAGCCATGGTCGAAATCATGGTTGCCCGGGGCCATAGCGGCATACCCGAATTCCACAGCCATATCGGACAGCGGCGAGGGAACGGAAGACTTGGCAGCACACTGGTCATCTTCCAAGAACGACGTGTATGCACTGCCAAGGAAGAAGTCCCCCGCATCGATGAGGATGCTCGTGGCTGGGTCGAACCGTTGCATGGCCAGAGAACCCGCCATGATACCGGCGGCGTGCCCTCCTGCCACGGACGGATCGTCGCCATCCCACCCGGCGGCCCTCCCAAGAGCCGCCGGGACAAAACCGTGCAAATCGCTGGTTCCCAGCACTGTGACTTCAGTCATGCAATCTCCTTCACCGATGCGTCCGCCCGCAAGATGCACGAGTTAGACGCTTTAAACGCGTTGATCGAGTTCAGCAGGCATCGATTAGAGCAGCTTTTTGCGCAGCCACCCGGTCACCAAGTCGATGACCGCAACTACCACGATGATGCCCAACAGCAGGATGCTCACCCGGTCCCACTGCCGGTTTTGAATGGCGAAAATCAGCGGGGCACCGATACCGCCTGCACCGACCAAACCGAGCGTGGCGGCGGAACGCACCGCAATCTCGAAATGATTAAGCGACAGCGACGCGAAAATGGGCATCAACAGCGGAATACGACCGAACAGCAGAGTCTTGGTAAACCCTGCACCGACGGAAGCCATCGCCTCGGCCGGCTGATCGTTCATGTTCTCGATGGACTCCGTGTACAGTTTGCCCAGCATGCCGATTTGATGCACGCCCAATGCCAGAACGCCTGCGGCGGGACCGGGGCCGACCACCTTGACGAAAATGATGGCGTAGACCAGCTCGGGGAACGCACGAAGCACATCGGTGATGAACTTGGCGACCTTGGGCACGATACGCGCATGCGGCCACAGCGTAGTAGCGCTGATGAACGACCATGGGAACGCGATGACCGTGGAGATGATGACACTCAAAAACGCAATGGCGATGGTTTCGAGCATAAGGGACACCAGATCCTCGCCCGAACCGTCGTAGACATACCCCCAGTCGGGATGCAGGAGCTGCCCGAGCGTGGTGCCGAGCGTGCTGAACGACATCGGTGTTTTATCTGAGTAATCCACCGTGGCGAAGGCCCAGACCACCACCAGGACCATGAGCGCGTAGCCTGCCCGTTTCAGCCATTGCATGGCTGTCAAAGAAGCAGCGGAACGATGCCCGGCATTGCCGGAGGGACGTGAAGCAGTTGTTGCAGCCACCTTGTTCATCAGCGTACCGCCTTTCTGATGGCCTCGCTCAAGGTATCCACGATGACGACCAGCACCAGGACAGTAAGGATGACGAGGGATACACGGTCGTAGCGCATGAGGCTCAACGAGGAGTTGAGCATCACGCCGATGCCGCCGGCACCGACATAGCCGAGCACCATCGAGGCTCTGATGTTGATCTCGAACACATACATGGCGTACCCTACGATGTCGTCCATGATTTGCGGAGCGATGGCGGTCCAAGCGATTTGCACACGGTTGGCGCCCACCGACCGTGCGGCCTCGACCGGGCCGAGATTGCTGATTTCAATGGCCTGATAGACCAACTGGCCGACGATGCCGAACGTGAACACGGCGATGGTGGCCACACCGCTGACCTGCCCGATGCCCACGAAGGTGACGATCAGCGCGGCGAGCAGCAGGGTCGGTATGGTGCGGATGATGTCCATGACAAACCTGGCCACACCGGTCACCGCCATATTGGAAGTCACAATCTTCGTGCCCAGAAATGCGAACGGCACAGCGAACACCAGTCCGATCACCGTTCCCACCACCGACATGCGGATCGTCTGCAGCAGTGGAGTCCACAGTGTCGGGAAGAATCCCCAGTCGGGGCGTAACAGTTTCGAGAAGAAGTCTCCGGCCTGGTCGGCGTTGGAGAACACCTCACCCAAGTCGGTTTCCGTGATATTCGCAGCGGCGAGCACACATATGGCCAGCACGGCAAAAGTCAGCGCACGCTTGAGCAACGAACGATGGACGGTCTGCGAGAGAGGACGGCGAGCAGATGCGGCCGTTGATACTGTCTGTGCCATCACCGCTCCTCGCCGCTGTCGGAAGCGGACTGGTAGATTTGCGCGAATATGTCGTCACTGAGCTCGTCGGGGGTCCCGTCAAAGACGATGCGACCTCGACGCATGCCCAGGATGCGCGTGGCGTACCGTTTGGCAAACTCCACCGAATGGATGCTGATCAGCACCGTGGCATGCTCCTCGCGGTTGAAGACCTGCAAGTCGTCGAGAATGGTCTGGGACGTGACCGGGTCGAGCGAGGCAACCGGCTCATCGGCCAGTAGCAACCGAGCCTGCTGCACACGGGAACGGGCGATGGCGACGCGCTGTTGCTGGCCGCCGGAGAGCTGGTCGCTGCGCTCCTGCGCCTTGTCGAGCAGCCCGACGTTATCCAATGCCTGATCGACCAACGCATAATCCTCTTTGGGGAAGATGCCAAACAGCGTTTGCAGGGTGGAATAGCGGCCAAGACGCCCCGATATGACGTTCTTCTGAACCGTGGCATTGCCGACCAGGTTGAACTGTTGGAAAATCATGCCGATTGCACAGCGCATCTTACGCAGCTGGCGACGGCTGGCGTGCGTGATCGACTCGCCGTCGATGCGAATATCTCCCGAAGTCGTGTCTTCCAGCCGATTAACGGAGCGCAGCAGTGTGCTCTTACCTGCTCCACTCGGCCCGATGATGGCCACGAATTCGCCATCGTTCACCTTCAGGCTGATGTCGTCAAGTCCGACGGTACCGTTGTCGTAACGTTTCACGACATGTTCTATTTCAATCATGATGTCTCCGTTGTTGCTCGTTCATCGCCAAGAGCCCAGCCTCGCAATCTGGAATCTTGGCGAGGCAAACGGGCCGGCAGGGGCTGCGCTCAAGTAACTCGCGCAGCCCCTGTCGTTATATCAGCGTCTACTCCGCCGCCTTGTTGATGTAGCTTTCGATGGTGTCATAGGTCTTCTCGTTGACGGGACTGTAACCATCATGGTTCCACATCTTCATCGCCGTCTTGCCTTCCTTGTCGTTCTTCATGTCAAGGAACGCCTGCTTGACCTTGTCTTGCATGGCCTGATCCATCTTGGGGTTCACCGCGATGGCATCGTTGGGAATGTCACCGTCGGTGAGGTACAGCACTCGCAGTTCCTTGTACAGATCATGGCCGGGGAACTTGTCGCCGAAGGCGTTTCTCGTCCCCTCAAACCCGAAGCACGCGTCCTGCTGAGAGCCGAGCACCGCGGTCAGCTCGCTGGGAATATCGTTGACGGTGGTCAGCGTGGACTGGGTGACCGGGTCCACCCCAGCCTTGCTGCGCATCTCCACCACCGGGTAAATGTAGCCACTGGCCGACCCGGGGCTGAGCGTCGCGATCTTCTTACCCTTAAGATCCTTCAACGTCTTGATGGGACTGTCGGAGCGCACCAGCACCTCGGCCTTGTACGAGCTCACCATCTTGTCCGGCGTCGGCCTGCCGGTCTTGCGGTCGTACCCACCGCGCTCGGAAGTCAGCAGAGCCTTGGCAGCCTTCTTATCCCTGGCCTGCACATAAGCGGCCGGAGGCATGACGCCGATGTCCACCTTGCCGGAAGACATGGCCTCCACAATGGTGGTGTGGTCGGTGGCCAGCGTCACCTTGACCGTGCGGCCGAGCTTGCGCGTCATATAGTCCGCGAACGGCTTGGCTTTGGCCTGCATGGAACCGTCGTTGTTGGTGGGAACGAACTGCAACGTCAGCGGCTTGTCGTCCGACTTGGCAGAGCTGGAACTACCGCACGCCGCCAGCGAGGCGCTGACCGCAACGACCGCAGCCGCAGCGAGCATCGTTCTGAGTAGTTTGGAGGATTTTTTCATGACATGGTCCTTTCGAGAGCAACCACTATGCATTGTGTAGCGAAACGATGAGGTGGATATTGATTATCGAAGAAAGATGAACTAATGAATGAAACGATAATGAACGATGAAATATTGAGATAGCTGATACAGCTGAGTACTACAAACGATCAACATACGCAACGGTATGTCCACAACGAAACGGCACACTTACGGTGTCATGTCAAGCATCCTCCCCTCTCCACGCCGAGCACCCATCAATAATGGGCTGATACAGCTCAGGTAGCGTCGCAGCCTGATAGGTTGGATGCGGACCTGAGACAGATGATTCAGGTGTGCGCTCGCCGATGAGCGCTCCCTGAAAACCTTGTGCGACCACTGGTTCAACGTCATTGCTCCAGTAATCGCCGATGCTCAACAAGTGCGTTGAGCGCGCGGTAGCAGTGAGATAAGCGAGATGTTCGTTCCAATGGGAAGGCTTGCCGGCGGAGGCAATGACCTCATCGAACAGGCCGTCGACCCCGAAACGCTGCAGGGTTTGCACCAATCCGGTCGTCGGGGAATTGGAGAGCAACACACGGCGGCACCCCAGCTCTCCCAATGTCTCAAGGAACTCATGGAGTCCATGTGGAGCGTGCACTGAAACTGAGCCGGACGCCAGATCCTCACGACTGGCCAGGTACGCTTCATTGCGCAGCTCGGGCCCTACAGACTCCCCACACAAAGAAACGACGGCATCGTAGCCGTCGTTCCAATCCACTGCACCCGCAATCTCACCCTGCGCGGAATCTTCTGGGCCCTTTGAGATCTTTGAATTTTCTGGGCTCGTTGGACCTTCTGAGTTCTTTGGCCCTTCTGAGTTCGCGGAATCCTCAGAATCTGATGGATTTACTGGATTCGCTGGATTCGCTGGATTTGCTAAAGCATGCAGATAGCGGTACAGCATATGTTCTGCTTCAGCTCGTCGTGGCTCATCGAGATGTGCGAATGCATGGTGCGCGTAAGCAAGAACGGGGCCATCCCCCAGACTTATGGTGCCATCAAAGTCGAAGACCACCGTCCCGAGGTATAACTTGTTAGAAGGAATTGGCCGTTGTGTTCGACCAGTGGAGAACTCCTGCAAGAGCGATTCCTCTAATGGCATAAGTCCGATTATAGCTTAGAGAGAGATATAACACGCCCGTACCTCACATTTTCGAATGGGACACTGTTAACGTGATGGAACTGTCAGAAACCTCAGAAAAGCAAAAGCGGCGAGACAGCTCAACCGTCTCACCGCTTTTGCAGTCATCCCAGCGCCTGCAAGCAGACGCCTACCGCATCAGCCTCGCTTAGAGCAGCGTGGCGATGTCGAGCGGAATGCCGGGGCCCATCGTCGAGGTGATGGTGGCACCCTGGATGTAGCGTCCCTTCACCGTGGAGGGCTTCAGGCGCTTGATTTCGTCGGCCACAGCCTGGAAATTCTCGGTGAGCTTGGCATCATCGAACGACATCTTGCCGATGATGAACGCCAAGTTGCCGTCCTTGTCCACGCGGAACTCGATCTTGCCGCCCTTGATGTCGGCAACAGCCTTGGCCACATCCATGGTCACGGTGCCGGTCTTGGGGTTCGGCATGAGGCCACGGGGGCCGAGCACGCGGCCCAAACGGCCGACCTTGCCCATCATGTCGGGGGTGGCAACCACGGAGTCGAAGTCCAGGAACCCGCCCTGAACCTTCGTCACCAGCTCGTCATCGCCCACGATGTCGGCGCCAGCCTCGGTCGCTTCAGCAGCCTTGGGGCCGCGAGCGAACACGAGCACCTTGGCGGTCTTACCAGTGCCGTTAGGCAGGTTGACTACGCCGCGGACCAGCTGGTCGGCCTTGCGAGGATCCACGTTGAGACGATACACAGCCTCGATGGTCTCGTCGAAACCACGCTTGGGCATGCTCTTGAGGAGCGCTACCGCCTCGGCGGCGGTGTACAGATTGCTCGAATCGACCTTTTCGGCCGCTTCACGATACGCTTTTGAGTGCTTCTTAGCCATCTGTTTCTCTCCCTTACTCGTTCACCGTGATGCCCATCGAGCGCGCAGTGCCCTCGATGATCTTCATGCCAGCTTCAATGTCGCGCGCCGACAGGTCGGGCATCTTGGTTTCGGCGATTTCGCGAACCTGAGCCTTGGTGACGGAGCCGACCTTGGTGGTCAGAGGATTGTCGGTACCCTTCTTGATGCCGGCAGCCTGCTTGAGCAGTGCCACGGCCGGAGGGGTCTTGGTGATGAAGGTGAAGGAACGATCTTCGAAGACGGTGATCTCAACAGGAATAACCTGGCCCATCTTGTCCTTCGTGGCGTCGTTGTACGCCTTGCAGAAGTCCATGATGTTCACACCGTGCGAACCCAGAGCCGGGCCGAGCGGCGGGGCCGGGTTGGCCTTGCCGGCCTCAATCTGCAGCTTGATTAAAGCTGTGACCTTCTTATTCTTGGCAGCCATACTATGCTTCCTTTTCTTTCGTGCGGTACCAACGGTCGCTTCCCTATTCAGCAGCACGCGCGTTACGACCTCTGCCGTTCCGCTTGGTTTCAGCCGGTTATTGGCCGACTCACCATGCGCGCCACCGTGTCCGGAAGTCTCCTCCCGCAATCGATATTGCTGTGCTGTGCTAGCGGGTCTCCCCTCCAGGCGCAAGCTTTCCCATTGTCCCTCTCAAGCCCGACAAGCATTACGCTTCAGAATCAATGACAGGCTCTCTTGCAACGGTCCATCTGTTCCGCTTGCCTCGGGCATGTTCATTTGCCTCGTCTGCTGTATTTGTCTTGTCTATTTCATTTGTCTCAAGCACGCATTCATCCGCCCGCTTCGCTTGCTCTTGGTGCCTCGGTCATCGGCCACTGCCCAACGTCCAACGTCCAATGTCCAATGTCCAAACCGTACCCACAATCCGGATATCACAATCAAACGCGTACATTTCAATCAATATTGCGCCCTGACCTGACCAGACCGTACCCATCTTCCGCAATAAACCACCAAACCGGGTACGGTACGGCCACCAACCCCCCACCTTCATGACCAAACCGTACCCACAAACCACCACAACCACCACAGCAGGTACGATACGGTCTCCAAACCCAACCTTCACAAACAAGCCATGTCCACAATTCGGATATCACACATCAAACGGGTACATTTCGGTCAATATCACACCCTTACTTGACCAAACCGTACCCATCTTCAGAAACAAACCACAAAACAGGTACAATCCGGCCACAATACCACGCATCGCACCAGACACCAGCCCCTACCGCGCACCCAACGCAACAAAACCCGACGCTCACACCAACTCAGCGACGGTTCGGACGCGCACTCCGCACCCAACGCAACAAAACCGACGCTCAGGTTTGAGCAGTAACTGTTGGTTCCGTTGCATCACTGTATCCTCGCGTACCCGAATCGACACTCGAACTTGTTAAGCGACGGTTTAGTAGCACATCGCTCGCCTCACGCAACACAACCGTCACCCACACCGCCTCAGCGACGGGTTGGGTGCACGGCACTCACCCTGCGCAACAGAACCGACGCTCACTCCAGCTCAACGACGGGCTGGGTGCGCACTCTGCTCCTAACTCACCCAGCTCAGCAAACGCACCACATACGAACAGACCTCGCCTATCAGCTAGGCGAGGTCTGGTGCAACATCGAGCTGGTCCTAACACAGTTGCGCAGCAACATAGCCACGGTTACACAAATATAGTGTCACACAACCACGCGGTCGCACAGCCCACGGTCATGCGGTTGCACGGTCTGCAGCCCACAGCTACGCAGCTACACGGACGAGCAGTTACACAGCTGCGGCCATGAAATCGTCAATTTGCTTGAGATATTCAGCCTTACGTTCCTCGCTGATCCACGAGGTCTCGAACGAGTTGCGCGCCAACTGTGCCAACTCCTCCTTACTGAAGCCGTGCTCCTGCCCCAGCAGCAGGTAGTTGTCGGCAATGTAGCCGCCGAAGTAGGCAGGATCGTCAGAATGTATGCTGATCTTCACACCTTCGTTAAGCAGTTCGCGAATCTCCTTGGACTTGCAGTTCTGCGGGCAGATGAAGCTGTTGGAAATCGGGCAGCTAGTGAAGCCCGTGCCTTTGGCCTTGGCAAAGGCAACCAAATCCGGGTTCTCCACAATGTTGGTGCCGTGATCGATGCGCTCCACCTCGATGATTTCCAACGCCTGCTTGATGTGATCGATGGAATCCACCTGATCGATGTCGCAGTGCATGGTGATGTGGTAGCCCTGCGCCACACCGTCTGCAAACTGCGTTGCGAATTTGAGCGGCGGATGATGATGCTCGTCGGAGTCAAGCCCCAGCCCCAAGATACGGTCACGGTACGGTTCAGCCTCAGCCAGCGTGCGGCGCGCGGATTCCTTGGACATATCGCGCAGGAAGCACATGACCAGCTGGGCGTCCACCGCATCGCAATCGTCGATGGCACGCAGCAAACCGTCAATCACCGTGTTGAAGGCGACACCACGGCTAGTGTGCGCTTGCGGGTCGAAGAAAATCTCGGCGTGCTTGACGCCGTTGGCCTGCGCGCGGGTGAGGTATGCCGTCATGAGATCGTAGAAATCCTGCTCGGTCTGCAGCACATTCATGCCGGAGTAGTAGGACGCGAGGAATGAAGGCAAATCGTCAAAGTTGTAAGTGGCGCGAATTTCTTCCACGCTGTTGTATTCAAGCTCAATACCGTTGCGCTGAGCCAGTGCGAGCTTAAGCTCCGGCTCCAGTGTGCCCTCAATATGAACATGAAGCTCAGCTTTGGGCAGGTCGTGAACGAAGGATGGCAATGCTACATCTGACATGAGAATTTCTTTCTGTGATGTGTCAATTGTGTGTAAATTGCATCACTATTATATCAATTTCGTGCCCACAAACGCTGCTGCGAGGCGGAGCTGCAGAGGCGCAGCGGTGAGGAGGAGCGGTGCACGAACCGGAGCGGCGGCTGCCCTAGGTCATTCCGGCGAGCCGACACTCAGCATGCAGCTGGCGGCACTATAGCAAGAACGACTTCAGTACGTGATGACGAAACCACCCTTAACGCATAGTCAGCGGTGACTTCGCCATCATCCGCACACCGGCACGCTGCAATTCCACCGAGATGCCTGCCCCGAGTATGGGGCAACATAAGCCAGTAGTATGCGAGCAGCACACAAGATGGCTTGCCATCGAACACACGTGGCCCGGTTGCACAAATGCGCACACAGCACAGAACGCAAGACAGCACAGACAGTGCAAACAACGCAACAACACAGATAACGGGTAACGCAGTAACGCAAACGGGCGCCTGCACAAGAAGTGCAAGCGCCCGCTGCTATAAACGTCTGTCGATATCAGGCAATCTTCTCGACCTGATCGAAGCCCAGCTCCACAGGCGTGTCTCGGCCGAAGATGGAAACCAGCACGGTGAGCTTCTGCGTGGTGGGCTCCACACCCGAAACCACAGCCGCCATCGTGGCGAAAGGACCGTCAGTAACCGTGACCTGGTCGCCCACAGCATAAGAGACCTCAAGCGTACGCTTCTTGGCTGCGGCAGGCTTGTCGCCAGCCTCCTTGAGCGCCTGGGAGGAAATCATCGGAGCCATCATCTCCACGACTTCCTTGCGGGTCAGCGGCGCCGGCTCCTTGCTGGGGCCTACAAAGCCGGTCACACCCTCGGTCTCACGCACAATGCGGCGTGCATCGTCGTCGGGGTACATGCGGATGAGCACATAGCCTGGCACACGCACACGCGTGATGACCTTCTTGCCCTTATCCGTATGTTTCTCCACTTCCTCAAGCGGCACCTCGACCTGGAAAATCTTGTCTTCCAGACCGTAGCTTTGAATACGGGACTCCACGTTGGTCTTCACACGCTTCTCATACCCGGAGTAGGTGTGCAGCACATACCATTTGCCTTCGAGACCGCGCAGGCTCTTGGAGAACTCCTCAATGGCCAAGGCTCCGGCATCCGTTCCCGCAGGTGTCTCCTGCTTGGCAGCATCGGCATCTTCCGCTTGCGGTTCATCGCCTTTGCCTGCATCGGAGGATTCTTCTGTGCCTTCCTCAGACGCGCCTGACTGAGACAGCGCAGCCGAATCGGCATCGACACCGTCATCAGCGTTGTCACCGCCCATGTTCAGTGCCTGCGCCATCACCTCGTCGGCACTTTCACTGGCCCGAGCTTCGGCCTCTGCATCTGCGGAACTACCCTCGCTCATCGGAATATCCGGCAGAGCATCGAGGTTCTCGAGATTGACTTCTTCATTCATGCTATTCGTCACCTTTTCGTTACACGGTCAACGACCTGGCGCTGCAGCTCAGCCGAAAATAAACAGTGTGAGCTTGCCGAACCCGAGATCCATCAGCGAAACCACGACCATAAGGATGAACACGAAAACGGACACTGCCACAGACCATCCGGCGAGCTCCTTACCGGTGGGGGTGACCACCTTGCGCAGCTCGTCAATGCACTGACGGATGAACAGGCCGATGCGCATGAAAATGTTTGGCTTGCCATTGTTCGGTTTTTTTGCCTTAGCCATTTCCATCCTTCGTCTTGGGTTTCGCATTGCGTGGCAGGGAAGGCGGGACTCGAACCCACAACCTACGGTTTTGGAGACCGTTGCGCTACCAATTGCGCCACTTCCCTAGGTGAACGTAGTCCAGCGTACCCGAAGCTGGGGACTGCTGGAAATCGCCGAGTCACCACTATAGCGCAGACCGGCACTTTCGTCCAGCGCACTCACGCTCGGCGAGTCACCTCTCACAAGTCCCATCTTGCACTTGATCCATATGCAGCGTGCCGAAAAGCACTCAGCCCACCCACTGCTTGAAACGGCGCATACCTTCAGCCAAGTCATCGTCAGCCAGAGCGTAGGAGAAACGCAGGAATCCGGGAGCACCAAACGCCTCGCCCGGCACAGCCGCCACATGGGCTTCGTCGAGCAATAGAGCAGCAAACTCCGCGGAGGTAGTTGCCACGGAACCGTTCGGCCCCACCGGCTCCCCCAGCAGAGGAGTGATATCAGCGAAAGCGTAGAACGCGCCCATCGGTTCCGGGCAGGTAACACCACGCACGTCACGAAGCGCCGCAACAATGGCCTGCCGACGCCGACCGAATGCCTCTCGCATCTCGTGTGCCGCGTCGAGTGAACCCGATACCGCCGCGAGCGCCGCACGCTGGGAGACGTTCGCCACGTTGGAAGTGAGATGACCTTGGAGTTTGGAGAAGGCTTGGGCGACCGGCGCGGGCGCAATGGCCCACCCCACACGCCAGCCGGTCATAGCGTAGGTTTTTGCCACGCCGTTGAGCACAATGAGCTGATCGCGCACGGGCGGATATACCGCTCCGATGGCGACATTGCTGGCAGTGCCATACGTCAGGTGTTCGTAAATCTCGTCGGAGATGACCCAAACGTGGTGCTCCACAGCCCACCGGGCAATGTTTTCGAGCGTCTCCTGGCTCCATACCGCACCGGTAGGATTGTTGGGAGAGTTGACGATGATGGCTTTGGTGCGCCCGGTACGCGCAGCCTCGATAGCTTCCACACTCGGCTCAAACCCTTGCTCTGCCGGAGCGAACACCGGAACCGGCTTGGCTCCGGCCAACTTCACCGCTTCTGGATAAGAGGTCCAATATGGGGCGGGAATGATGACCTCATCTCCAGGATTAAGCAACACCTGCATGGTTTCATATACCGCCTGCTTGCCGCCGTTGGTCACGACCACCTGACTGGCTTCAACCTCATATCCCGAGTCTCTGAGCGTTTTAGCCGCAATCGCCTCCCGCAGCTCAGGCAGCCCGGCGGTAGGCGTGTAGCGATGATTTTTAGGATCCCGGCACGCAGCCACAGCAGCTTGCACCACATATTCGGGGGTGGGAAAGTTGGGTTCACCAGCACCAAAGCCAATGACGTCAACCCCTGCGGCTTTCATCGCTTTTGCTTTGGAGTCCACGGCGAGGGTGGCGCTCGGCGTCACCTCGTTGATGCGTTCACTTAATACTTGCCAGTCTGCCATAGTCATGGATTCGATTCTACGGCATGACCGCTCCACAGACCATCTTGGTCTCACCAATCGGTGGCATCACCAGCAATCTGATAATCTGGCAAACCAGCAATCCACGCATACCATGGCTCACGCCGCACACAACACGCACGATGCCCGCAACGTGATTGCAGCACGGCAATCACCACGTTCGCCGTCTAAACCGTCTAGACCGTCTAAACCGCCGTCACCGTCTACACCAGCACGAGATTGTCCCGATGCACGAGCGGGTGAGCGTACCCTTCACCCAGCAACCTGCTGAGTTGAGCAGTGGTGCGTCCCAGCGTGCGCGGAACCTCCTCCGAGTCGAAATCACAAACTCCCCTCGCTAAGTGATGCCGCTGTTCGTCGTCGATCCACACGATGTCACCAGAGGAGAAGTCACCGTGAACCTCCAGCACTCCGGCAGACAACAGACTCGCTTTTCCGGAAAGCACCGCCTGCGCGGCACCGGCGTCTGCCACAAGAGCCCCCCTCGGGCTCGAGGCATAGCCGATCCACAAGCGTTTGGACGAGTCCCGATGCGATGTGGGCGCAAAGGCCGTACCGACCCGCTCCCCGGCGAGCGCCCTGCCGGCGTTGGCGGCACTGGTGAGCACCACAGCAATACCGGAGGCACAGGCTACGCGGGCAGCTTCGAGTTTGGTAACCATGCCACCTGTGCCCAGTCCCGATGTACTGCCGGAAATGGTGACGCGCTGCCCGGCCGACTCGGCGTCCGCCACAAATCCGATACGCTCAGCGCCGGGGCTTGAAGGCGGTGCCGTGTACAGGCCGTCCACATCGGTGAGCAGCACCAAGGCGTCAGCACGCGTCAGATTGGCCACCAGAGAGGAGAGGCGATCGTTGTCCCCGAAGCGAATCTCATTGCTGGCGAGCGCATCGTTCTCGTTGACGATAGGCACCACGCCCAGGCCGAGCAAACGGTCGAACGTGCGCTGCAGGTTGCGGTACCGCGAAGCTTGTGCGGTATCGCTGGCGGTGAGCAGAATCTGCCCGACGCGTACGCCGGCACTGGCGAACGCTCGCTCGTAATGCGCCATCAGCAGCCCCTGCCCCACCGAGGCGGCCGCCTGACTGGTGGACACGTCTTGCGGGCGAGTATCGAAACCGAGCGGCCCGAAACCTGCGGCGATGGCGCCCGAGGAGACCAGCACCACATGGGTGCCGCGTTCACGCGCCTGCACCAACGCCTGCACCAAGGCTTCAAGACGAGCCACGTCAAGGTGACCGGAAGGCAAGGTGAGCGAACTGGACCCTACCTTGACCACCACGGTTTCGGCATGCGCCACCGCTTGCCGTACCTCTTGCTCCCGCTCATTCACCGCTGTTCCTTCTTTACGCTTTACTGTTACTCGTCGCGGTCCGCTTCGTGCCCGCCGAGAATGGCCTGCTCGTCGTGGCGATCGTCGTCTATGCGCGGGTCTGCCCAATGCCCTGCGGCACGTTCCTGATGCATGGCCAAACGTACCGCGGTCTTGGCGTCCATCATCTCGTGATATTCACGGCGGCGTTCGGTGTTCGTACGCCGGTGGGCACGACTGTCTTCACCGTCTTCAAGGCGAAGGTCCTTGCCGCGGGCACCCAGCTGCGTGCCGTCCAGCATTTCCGCGCCTGCAGCGATGGTCGGATCCCAGTCGAAGGCCATGTAGTCGTCACCTTCTCCGATACGAACCTCGTCCCCGGGACGGGCACCGGCGTGACGCAGCGCGTCTTCCACACCCAGACCGGCCAAGCGGTCAGCCAAGTAGCCGACTGCCTCATCGTTGTCGAAGTTGGTCTGACGCACCCAGCGTTCCGGCTTGCGCCCGGTGACGCGGAACCATACATCACCGGCACGGTTCGTCTCGCGTTCCACGTGGAAGTCTCCCGAACCTCCACGCTCATCGTCCCTTCTGCGACGGCGCCGAGGCTCTTCGAGCGGCTTGATCAGCACACGCTCATCGTCCTCCTGCTGCTCTTGCGCCAAGCGTTCGCGCAGTTCGGTCACCATTTTGCCCAGTGCCCAGCCCAACTCATCCATGCCTTCATGGCTGACCGTGGAGATGATGAACACCGGCAGGCCGAGCTTCTCGAACTCCGGTTTGACGAACTGTGCGAGCTCTTTGGCCTCAGGCACATCGGTCTTGTTGAGAATGACGATGCGCGGGCGCTCGGCGATGGGAATGACACCCAACGGCAGCTTGAGCTGAGACGCGTAGAGCGACAGCTCCTTCTCCAATGCCAGATAGTCCGACATCGGGTCGCGGCCGGCCTCCAGCGTGGCGCAGTCGATGACATGGGCGATGACCTCGGTGCGCTCGATGTGGCGCAGGAACTCCAACCCCAAGCCCTTGCCGGTTGAGGCACCGGGAATCAGACCGGGCACGTCGGCGATGGTGTAACGGTATTCGTCACGGTTCACCACGCCGAGGTTCGGCACCAAAGTGGTGAACGGATAGTCGGCGATTTTCGGCTTGGCGGAACTCATGGCAGCCACCAGGCTCGACTTGCCGGCCGAGGGGAAGCCCACCAGCGCCACGTCGGCAATGGATTTGAGTTCCAGAATCACGTCTCGTTCCTGACCGGGCTCGCCGAGCAAAGCGAAGCCGGGTGCGCGGCGCGTCTTGCTCGCCAACGCGGCATTGCCCAAACCGCCCATACCACCATGGGCAGCTACGAACCGGTCGCCCTCATGGCGCAGATCGGCCAGCTGACGCCCGGGGTGTTTGCTCTCGCCCACCTGGCCTTTGGCTTCGAAAATCACCGTCCCCGGCGGAACCGGCAACACGACGTCCTTGCCCTTTGAACCGTCCTTGGTGTCGCCCAAGCCCATGGTGCCACTGTCTGCCGTGCGATGAGGCACGAAACGGTAGTCCAGCAGGCTGTTGGCGTTGGCGCTGGCCTCGAAGATCACCGAACCGCCGTCACCGCCGTTGCCGCCGTTGGGGCCGGCAAGCGGCTTGTATTTCTCACGCTTGATACCGGCGGAACCGTTGCCGCCATCGCCGCCCTTGACATGGACGGTGACCCTATCTACAAAATCCACGACAATAATCCCCTCGAAGTAGTCCTATGGGCACTCGCCGCGAAATAACGCTCTTCGTCTATGCAAACGCACCCAGTCATCCGTAATGCTCGTCATTATACGGCGTAGCACGAATCGGTGTCACCGCAAGCATAAGACGCGTGCATGGTTCGCACTCTGCCGGCGAGTGGCTTCCTATATTACCGGCCGCAAACATCTATCGTCGTATCAGCATCTATTGTCGCATCATTCACAGTTCACACAACGCAAGGCGCCCGCCTGCAATACGCAATAGCCGCATCATCGCAGGGAAATCGCGGAAGTCGCCTCACATTCCGTCACATACCCTTTCTACAGAAATGAGACGCACAACACGGAGTACTTGCACATAACTCCCCTTAACGCCTAGACATCTAACCTAATATTGTTTAATAAGTTTAGCATCTTGGATCATCCGGCACCACGCCTGTAGCGCACGGCGCCATGAGGAGACCGCGCATGAGCATCCACTACAACAACGCCGGCGGCAGAACGCCCGGGACGCATACAGTGGAGGGTACTACCCACCGCCAACGTATCACCGCCACGATTACCGCAACCGCATTGGCGATAGCCTGCACGGTACTGCTCGTAGCACTTCCCCGGCCAGCCAGGGCCGAGGCGCAGACCGAAACAACCGCTGCAGCACACACTTCCGCACACAGCAATCTCACCCGCTCAGCAAGTTCACAAGGGTTCTCCATCTCCCCCGACCATGGCCCGGATACCGGCGGTACAAGTGCGAATATCACAGTCCCAGAGGTCACATTCGCACATATCAGCGCAGGATTCGTGCATTCTCTTGCCATCGGATCAGACGGTAACATCTATGCCTGGGGATACAACGGCAAACATCAGGCAGACCCCTATTCCGATGCCACAAACATCACACCCACCAAACTGGATACCTCTTCTCTCCCTGCAGGCATCAAATTCAGTCAAATCAGCGGAGGAGGAAGCCATTCTCTGGCAATCAGCACCGACGGCAACACCTACGCCTGGGGAGCCAACAACACCGGGCAACTTGGAGTAGGAAACAGCGATCCGCACAAAATCGTTCAAGTGCAAACCGGTGGTATGCACTACACGCAAATCAGCGCAGGGAACGGATTCTCACTAGCCCTCGGAACCGACGGCAACATCTACGCCTGGGGCTGGAACAACTACGGACAACTCGGCACCGGAGACACCACCGACCACTACACACCCACACGCATCAATACCGAGGCACTTCCCGCAGGAACCACCTTCACCGCAATCAGCGCCAGTTGCTCCGGCGACTCGCTAGCCCTCAGCACAGACGGCACCATCTATGCCTGGGGCTCGAACACCTACGGACAACTCGGCACCGGAGACACCACCGACCACTACACACCCACTCCAGTGGCTGACATCGGCGTCAGATTCACACACATCAGTGCAGGATTCACCCACTCGCTTGCCATCGATACCTACGGCAACGCCTACGGGTGGGGAGGCATGAACGGATTCGGACAGATTGGCACCGGAGATAGAAACGACCATTACACACCCACCCGCATCAACACCTCGCAAATGCCGGCGGGTGTGGGTTTTGCCGACATTAATGCAGGAAGTTTCACATCTCTGGCTCTCGGCACTGACAAACAAGTCTACGCATGGGGAGACAACGAAAGCGGGGAACTCGGCACCGGAGACACCACCAGCCGCTACGTCCCCACCGCGGTACGCAACCTTGGTAACTCAAACACACAAATAAGCCTGAAAGGCTCCCATTGCCTTAATCTCGACGCCTACGGATACGCCAGTACTTGGGGGAACAATGAGCAAGATCAGCTTGGCAATGGAAACACCACGAACAGCGACCTCCCCTACAGCCTCCCAATGCTCGAAGTACCCCAGCTCACCAGTGTCAGCTTTGACGGGATTCCCGGCACATCATTGAGCCGCAATACCGACACGACCTGGTACGTCACCACGCCTCCGCACCAGGCAGGAACAGCGACAGTGAACATCGCATGGAGCTTACGGAACGTAAGCCAGACACCAATCAGTCTCGACTACACCTATTACCACGACCATCACATGCTTATTTACGATCTCCAAGGCGGAACCACGCCCGCCTCACTACCCAACGGAATCACACCATGCTCCGGCAACACTAGCCAACTGTGTCACGCAGTGAAAAAAGGAACCAGCGCAGCCACCGCTTTCATACTGCCCACCAAAAGCGGCCAACACTTCGACGGCTGGTACACATCCGGATCGCACGCCCCATTCGACTTCTCCCAGCCACTCACCACCAACACCACCATCGAAGCCCACTGGAGCCCCGACTGGATCACCGCCAAACCAAACCCCACGCACGGATCTGATACCGGCGGTACACGAATAACGCTCACTGCACCACCCGCCATCAAGTTCTCCCACATCAGCGCAGGAGCAGGATTCTCACTAGCTCTCAGCTCAGACGGCAACATCTGGGCATGGGGCAACAACGCGTACGGCCAACTCGGCACAGGCGACACCGCCCAGCACAACACACCAACCCAAGTACACACGCCAAACGGCGTCACGTTCACCTCCGTCAGCGCAGGCTCCGACTTCGCCCTCGCCCTCAGCTCCGACGGCAACATCTATGCCTGGGGAGACAACGCCCACGGCCAACTCGGAGACAACACCACCACCAACCGCAACGCACCGACTCACGTCCAAACGCCCAACGGCATCACCTTCACCACCGTCAGCGCAGGCTCCGACTTCGCCCTCGCCCTCAGCGCAGACGGCAACATCTGGGCATGGGGCGATAACACCCATGGCCAACTCAGCAACGGCGACACAGGAGTTACCGTAAATTCCCGACCTTCGAAAATCATCGGCTTCTTCCAGCTCGAAGATGTCACCTTCACCTCCATCAGCGCAGGAACCAGCCACAGTCTGGCAATCGGCAGCGACGGCAACATCTACGCCTGGGGTGACGGCAGCCGTGGCGAAATCGGCGACGGTGACACAACAGGTATCACTACGGCGATTCCCGTCACGTCATCAGACGGCGACCCCTTCACTTCCGTCAGCGCAGGAAACTGCTTCTCCCTTGCCACCAGATCCGACGGCACCACTTGGGTATGGGGTGCCAACAACTTCGACCAGCTCGGCACCGCAGACACCATCGATCGCAGCACTCCCACCAAGCTGACAGACATACAAGCAGGAATCAGCTTCACCGCCGTCAGCGCAGGCCAGTGGCAGTCCCTGGCTCTCGGCAGCGACGGCAACACCTACGCCTGGGGCTGGAACGCCTACGGGCAGCTCGGCGACGGCACCACCACCAGCAGATCCACGCCCGTGCAGGTCTACAGCAACGGCGTCAAATTCACGCAAATCAGTTCGGGACAATACCACAGTGCCGCCATCGGATCAGACGGCAACACCTGGGATTGGGGAGACAACCAATTCAGCCAACTCGCCGACGGCACCACCACCAACCGCTCCGCACCCGTCACCGCAGCAACGCCCACACCCCGCCCCACGCGCGTCACCTTTGGAGGAGCCACAGGTTCCGTCTCCACGCCAAACACCAGCGACACCACATGGACTCTCACCACACCGGCCCATACAGCCGGCACCGTGCCGATGAACGTTGAATGGGAGCTCGGCGGCGCAGCCCAACCACCGGCCACGTTCAGCTTCACCTATGAACTCACACACAAACTCACCTACGATCCCAAGGGCGGGACCATGCCTACAGCCCTACCCTCCGGAATCGTGCCATGCTCCGGCAAAGCAGGCCTGTGGTGCCACACCATACAAGACGGCGCGTCAGCAGCCACCGCTTTTATCTCCCCTGCCAAAGCCGGCCAGCACTTTGACGGCTGGTACCAAACCGGATCGAACACACCATTCGACTTCTCAGCACCGCTGAGCGCCGACACAACGCTGCAAGCCCACTGGAGCCACGACTGGGCTGTCACCGGAACCGTTCCGGCACGTGTCCCCGATACCGGAGACACCCCGATAACCCTCGCCTCACCAAGCGGCGTCAGGTTCTCCCACATCAGCGCAGGAGCAGGATTCTCACTGGCACTCGGGTCCGACGGCAACACCTGGGCATGGGGCAACAATGCCCAAGGCCAGCTGGGCAATGGCACCAGCGACAAGGCCAAACACACCACGCCCGCCAGAGTTCAGGCGCCTTCGGGAGTAACGTTCACCTCCGTCAGTGCAGGGTCAGACTTCGCCATCGCCATAGGCTCCGACGGCAACACCTACGCCTGGGGCAACAACAACCACGGCCAACTCGGCACCGCAGACACCGCCAACCACAACACGCCGACCCAAGTATGCACGCCCAACGGCGTCATGTTCACCTCGGTCAGTGCAGGGTCAGACTTCGCCATCGCCATAGGCTCCGACGGCAACACCTACGCTTGGGGCAACAACGGCAGCGGACAGCTCGGCATCGGCACCAGCGATGCCGACAGCCACGACACACCCGACAGAGTAGACGCCTCCGGCCTTGCCGATGGTGCGACTTTTGTCCATTTGAGCGCCGGAAGCACCCACTGCCTGGCCCTTGACTCAGCAGGCAATGCTTGGGCTTGGGGAAACAACAACAAGGGCGAGCTCGGCACCGCAGACACCGTCCAGCGCAACGCGCCCACCAAGGTGCAGATGCCTGCAGGGATCACATTCTCCCAAGTCAGCGCCGGATATTACTTCTCCGACGCCATCGGCACCAACGGCCGCGTCTATGCCTGGGGCCACAACGCCTACTACCAGCTTGGGGACGCCACCTCCACCGACCGCCACACACCCGTGGCCGTCAGCACCGTGAACCTTCCGGCAGGCATCAAGTTCACGCATGTGGCGGCCGGGAACTACCACACGCTCGCACTCGCCTCTAACGGCAATGCCTGGGCATGGGGCAACAACGGCAACGGGCAGCTCGGCACCAGTACCGGCAACGCGGCGGCACCGGCACTGGTCAAGGCTCCGGCAGGCGTCACCTTCACTCAACTCAGCGCAGGACAATATCACAGTGCCGCCATCGGATCTGACGGCAACACCTACACCTGGGGAGCCAACGGCGACGGCCAGCTCGGCACCGGGAGCACCTCCGGCACGGGAACGCCCGTCACCATGTCACTGCCCGCACCCCAGCCCGCTCTCCTCACCTTTGGAGACAAGTCCGGCACCGCGTTCAGCAGGACACAGGACGGCAACTGGACCGTCAACACGCCGGCCCATGCGCCGGGCACGGTCAACATGACGCTGCAATGGACAGAGGCTAATGGCGCTAAGAAAACCTCAAACCTCGGCAAGCTCAGCTATTTCCCGGTAACCACCACATTGCCAGCCACCGGCGGGAAGTATTTCTACGCAGGTCTCGCCCTGTTCATCCTCTTCTGCGCTCTCGTCTTGGCTATGCTGATGCGCCGGATCAGACATATGCAGCTGGGGGCGGCACCGGTCCATGCTGTGCGGACACCCACGATGCATCATCGTCCAGTGAACCACCGAAATGGGCACGGACGCCACCGCCGCCGTTGAACCTATACCGAACGGCCTCGCAGAGCGGCGGTACCTTGCGTGTTGTCAGTGTGACGTCGTAACAACAACGTCACACTGTTACAGCAGACAGCCATACACCTTCACATCGCCAACCCGCAAATCATTGCAGATGTTATCGGCACCGCCTCATCGTTGAGGTCACGCAGGCACGCAAGCACGGCAGTGGCCGACAGAAACGCAGTGGCAGACCGACACGACATCACGATAGACAAGCGCGCGCAGTCTACTGCACTTAAGCTCCCGCACCGGTACAACGTGTCTAAGGCATGCAAAAGGCCGCACCCCCTGCTTGGAGAGATGCGGCCTGAGCTTAAACTTTCGCTAACGCCTACTCAGCGGTAACGACGTCAACCACCTTGCGGTCGCGACGCACGCCGAACTTCACGTTGCCGTCGGACAGAGCGAACAAGGTGTGATCCTTGCCAACGCCGACGTTGCGGCCTGCGTGGAACTTGGTGCCACGCTGACGGACGATGATGTTGCCGGCCACGACGGACTCGCCGCCGAACTTCTTTACGCCGAGGTATTGAGGCCCTGAATCGCGACCGTTACGAGACGCGGACGCACCCTTCTTGTGTGCCATGGTATTTCCTTTCGGTTCTCTATACGTTCATCGGCCGCTGTGCGCGACCTAAGTTTGAAACTGCGCTGAAATCAGGCGATGGCCGTGATCTTCAGAATGGACAGCGGCTGGCGGTGACCCTTGCGACGAGCAACGCCGGTCTTGTTCTTGAACTTCTGGATGTTGATCTTCGGGCCCTTGGCCTCATCGTTGACCACTTCGGCCTTGACGGACATCTTCGCCAAATCCTTGGCAGCCAAGGTCACCTTGGCGCCATCAACCACGAGCGCGACCGGGAACTCCACAGTCTCGCCCTTCTTTGCCTTGAGACGGTTGACCAAGATGGTGTCACCGACCTCGACCTTCTCCTGATGGCCGCCGGCCTTCACAATCGCGTACATATCCCATTCCTTGCTATTCGTAAAAGCATATTGCCCGGCACGACTGAGCCTCGCGGCCAGACACTAGCTCATAAGTGTACACCGTCCCCGGTACTAACTTTCACCAGTACCGGGGCGCGTTTCACTCAGTCTTCTTCCGACTCCTCAAAACCCGATGCAGAAGCACCAACCGCAACATCGTCGCTCTCGCTTTCATCGTCCCCCGCAGCGACGGCCGCGGCGGCGATCTGAGCTAGCTTGGCCTTCACCGAAGCACTCGACCCTTGAGGAGCCTGTACCTCGGGGGCGCCGTGACCGTGCTTGTTGGTCTTGACGAACGGATCTCCGCCCTTGAGTGCGTAAGGATCAGCGTAATCCGCGGAGACTGTAGGCTCATCGTGCAGGATGAACCCGCGGCCCTTGCACGTGGGGCATTCCTCGGAGAACGCCTCGACCAGCCCCTGCCCCACACGCTTACGTGTCATCTGCACCAAGCCGAGCGAGGTGACCTCAGCCACCTGATGCTTGGTGTGGTCGCGAGCCAGGCACTCCATAAGACGGCGCAGTACCAAGTCACGGTTGGCCGGCATCACCATATCGACGTAATCGATCATGATCATGCCGCCGATGTCGCGCAGGCGCAGTTGGCGTGCGATCTCCTCGCTGGCCTCCAGATTGCAACGCGTCACCGTCTCCTCAAGCGACTTGCCCTTGCCGATGAACCGGCCGGTGTTCACGTCGATGGTGGTCATGGCTTCGGTGCGGTCGATCACGATCGAGCCGCCGGAAGGCAGGTAGACCTGACGCTCCATGCCTTTGCGCAGCTGCGAGTCGATCTGCCACTTGTCGAACACGTCTTTGCCTTCGTGTTCCTCAGGATCCCAACGTTCCAGCCTGTTCTCCAGGTCCGGAGCCATGGTATTGAGGTATTCCTCGATGCGAGAATAGACCTCGTCTCCCTCCACGATCATCTTGGAGAAATCGTCGTTGAAAATGTCACGCACCACGCGGATGGCGACATCGGGTTCACCCTGCAGCAGCTTGGCCCGCTTGCCGTGGCGGAACTCCTCACGCCTCTGCTCAATCTGCTCCCACTGGCGTTCCAGCGTCTGCAAATCGTGTTCCAACGCCTCTTCGCTGGCCCCCTCGGCGGCGGTGCGAATAATCACGCCCATGCCCTTCGGCCCGATGCGAGAGACAATGGACTTCAGCCTAGTGCGCTCCTTCTCAGGCAGCTTGCGGCTCACACCCGTCATGCCGCCTGACGGTACCAGCACCAGGAAACGGCCAGCCAAAGTAATCTGCGACGTCAAACGCGGGCCTTTGTGCCCGATCGGATCCTTGGTGACCTGCACCAGCACCGGATCTCCGGACTTGAATGCCAGTTCGATGCGGCGCGGCTGCCCCTCCAAACGTGTGGAATCCCAGTTCACTTCACCGGCATACAGCACACCGTTGCGCGCCTGGCCGATGTCGACGAATGCCGCCTCCATGCTGGGAAGCACATTCTGCACACGGCCAAGGTAGATGTTGCCTACCGTGGAAACCTCTTGGATATCGGAGACGTAATGTTCCACCAACACGTTGTCTTCGATAACGGAAATCTGGGTGTGCTGCCCCTTCTCACGCACCACCATGAGACGTTCCACGTTCTCGCGGCGTGCCAAGAAGTCCTGTTCCATGATCTGACTCTGCCGGTTACGCTCACGGCGGTTGTCCTTGCGACGCTGCTTCTTGGCCGCGAGTCTGGTGGAACCTTCGATGTCGGTGATTTCGTCGATGTATTGTTGCTTGCGCGAACGCGTGAAAGAGCCCTGTACGCCTTCACGAGTTCGAGGCTCGCGCTCGTCTCTCTCATCACGATCGGTGCGGCGGCGCCGACGACGGCGTGTCAGCGGCTGATCGTCTTCTTCGCTCTCGCGATCACGGTCTCGCTGGGAACGTGAACGTACCCGGGAACGACTTGACGAGCGATCATCTTGCTCATCATCTCCGTTGTCGCGATCATCGCGCTCAGGCTTCTCTTCTCGGGAGAATCTGTCTACATCCTCTGAACGCTCGGCATGCTTGCGCACACGACGGCGAGTTTCACCTGCCGGTTCCTCGTCACGCTCATCTTCGCCACGACGGCTCAAACGGGTGGATTGAGCACCACGGCCACGCTTCGGCTCACGATCCGCAGCACGCCTACGGTTCGACGAGTCACGTCCTGTGCCCTCTGTTCGCTCGTTGATGTCGATGAACTCGTCATCATCGCTGAACGGATCGTCAAAATCGCTATCGTCGTCGATACGCACAATGCGGCTGTGCCCGTGACCACGCTTGCCGCGCGCATCGTTGTCGCTGTCGATGTCAATATCGAGGTCTTCGACGGCATCGATTGCATCCGGGTCGAAGAAGTCTTCTCGATCGTCATCGAAATCTCGGTTACGCGAATTCCTGCGAGTGCGAGAACCATTGCGGTCTCTGCGGTTGGAGCGGTCCACACGCCCCCCGCGTTCCGCGGCGCGACTGCGCCGACCGGAGCGTCCGTCACGATCTTCTTCGCGCTCGTCACGGTCATCTCGTTCGTCACGCTCATCGCGCCGTCCATGACGAGAAGGTTCCTCTCGCACATCGCTGCGCGCGTTGCGACTGTCGCGCTCAGAGCGATTGGAACGGCCGGAACGAGAGCGCGACGTACGTTTTGACGGCTGCTGTGTGCGCGGCGCATCATCACGGTCATCAATGTCGATGAAATCGGCAACATCGTCATCGTAGTCAATGCTGATGGGGCGATAGTCTATGCGTTCGTCCTCGAGATCCTCTTCGATCTGTTCGACCTCGTCGGCGGCACGACGCTCTTCGGCATTGAGCCTGCGGCGGCGTGAAGGACGCTGCTCGTCCTCGTTCCTCCCGCGGCGCCCCTCGCGTTGCACCTCAAAATCGTCAAGATCCGGAATCACCGGTTCCTGGAAGAGGGAGAATGTCTGACGCTTGGCAGCGGCAGGCTTGGCAATATCGTTCTGTTCCACGGCGTTTTGATCCGCGCCGTCCTGTTTGGTAACGGGCACAATGCTCCTCGCGTCACTCTGCAATGCAACGCTTTTCTTCGGCCTCGGTCTCACGCCGCGTCTCACTCACGACCACGCCAATCGGCGTTCGAGGCACCTTCAAAGTCCTGTGGCTGAAAGCGGACACCAGCCTTGCGGAAAGTCCGCACAAGGGGATCGACGCCATCAGCGTTCGGCGATTTGCAGTATCACCACTGCTCATTATAGGGAACGCGAGGAACAAATTCCGAACACAGCAGAGCCGATATAAACGTGAAAAAGAAAAGGAGATATGCGAACTTGAGAACAGCCCGCGCGGTACCCCCTGAGAGAGTCGAACTCTCGTTGTCAGATTGAAAGTCTGGTGTCCTAACCGTTAGACGAAGGGGGCCAACAACTCAATCAGTCTAAAATACGGCACAGACCAACGGCAAACGGTGTGTTGCGAATTGCGCGACACACCGACAAACACCGCATTTTATATAGCATCGAGCAATTCATGCAACACTCATCTCACTGCGCCACATATTCAAAATCATGAATTACACGGCCCGCTGCAATCCCCTTACGCTCAAAGTTCGTTACCATTCTGCCTTTGAACCGTTCAGACTCAGTAAACAGGGCATGCTCAAGATGCATCGCCTCGTCCACCGTCCCCTTGCCGACGTGCTCCACCGGCAAGGAAACCTGAAGCTCTCCGGCATTTCGAAAATCGCTCCTGCCATCCATCACTTCGTGCACATGCAAAGCATAATCCTCAATATCTGTGGCCAAGCGCCACGAACCGCCATCAACCAAAGCACGGTGTACATGTTCCGCCAAAGCCGGCTGCACAATCCGGCGCTTGTGATGGCGCATCTTGGGCC
This sequence comes from Bifidobacterium sp. ESL1130, assembly GCF_058507935.1. Lineage (NCBI taxonomy): Bacteria > Bacillati > Actinomycetota > Actinomycetes > Bifidobacteriales > Bifidobacteriaceae > Bifidobacterium > Bifidobacterium sp. ESL1130. Next base: position 1,677,577 of record NZ_CP196379.1, read on the forward strand.
ACGGGTCCGGGAAGAACGTCCACACCTGAGACGCCACCCCCGGCTCAGCCACTGCCATGAGATCAGAGGCGTCCACCTGGCAGATGCGCAGGTTACGCAGTCCCAGCTTGCCCGCCATCAGCATGGTGTGCGCCACCCCTTGGTCATACACCTCCAAAGCCAGGAAATTCATATCGGGGTTGCCCTGTGCTGCCGCAACCACGTTCTCCCCCTGTCCCGATCCGATCTCCACTACGAGCGGGTGATCATTGCCCCAAGTATCCCTCACCAACTTGCGGCTCAATGTCACGCCGGGGCGCACGCCGAGTGAACCTGATTCCTGCTCGTCACCCACATTGAGCAGCAAGTCTTCCGCATACCGTTCGCGAGCCCGCTTGAGCCGCTCGTCGATATGGCTCGAGCGCCGCACAAACGACCTCACCGTTTTGCGAGGCGTGCGTTCCTGAGACTCCTGACCTTCGCCTATGCCGGAACCGCCAGTTTCCTGCTGCTGTATATCGGCGCTTTGATGCTGCTGAAGTTCTTCCATAGCAGCCAGTGTATCGAGTCTTGGCGTACAGCCGACACATCGCGACACGCGGGCACTTGCGGATGTCAGAGTTTCGGGTAAGCTTAATCATCGTTGCTTGCGAAAGCGCAACACGGCTCCGTAGCTCAGTTGGTTAGAGCGCCGCCCTGTCACGGCGGAGGTCACCGGTTCAAGTCCGGCCGGAGTCGCTAGGATTTCAATGCCCGGTCTTCCGGGTTTTGTTTTCCATGGCTCTGTAGCTCAGTTGGTAGAGCGAACGACTGAAAATCGTTAGGTCAGCGGATCGACGCCGCTCGGAGCCACCATTCTTCTCTTCTTGTGCAGTGTATTTCCTTTTACGTTCTTCTTGCCTTATGTGACGCGACGCCAATTTCTGAGTTTTGATGCCGCGTCCATAAGCTGTTACTGCTTCAGTTGCTCCTCTACCCAGTCAACGATGTACGGAGCGACTTCGTCAATCTGATTGATGGCAATATCAAAATCTTCCGGACCACCATACCAAGGATCCACCAAGTCGATGTCACTTTCCCGCCCCGGCTTGGGCGTCGGCAGGTTCGGGTCGAAGCTGCGGTACAGATGCACCTGCCCACGCTTAGACTGAGGCAACTGGCGCAATAATGAGCTCATATGCGAGGCCGTCATCGGCAGGAACAAATCCGTGCGCTCAATCTCATCCCTGGTAATGCGATGGGCAAAGTGACTGGCCGGAATCTCATAGCCACGCTCCCGCAGCACCTTGAGCGCGCGACGATCGATAGGATGACCATACTCCTCATCACTCACGCCGCTCGACTCCACAGCGACCAGCGAGTCCAGTCCGCGCTCGGCAAACCGTGCACGCAAAATAATTTCTGCCATAGGCGAACGGCAAATATTGCCGGTGCACACTGTCATCACTATGTACGGAACCTGTTCACTCATCCGTCGTCCTTTCACCGTGCCGGAACCCTCGGCTCAAGCAGTGCCGGCTATAACAGCCGACCCGCATTGCTCCAATACCAATGAGGCCGGCTCACCGCCGACCCCATGATATTAATTCTTCGCGTAATCCACAAACCGGTACGAACACACCGTACCTTCCGGGTTGGCAGGTGCTGCCCAATCCGTGCTGCGCTCCACATGCCACGAACCTTCGCTCACCCTCGACTCAATGTCGGGCGCATACGTATCGGCATCTACACAGCCCTGGATATACGTGACATACGCCTTGTTGGCGAACGGCTCGACGGCTTTGAAAATCTGCGCACCGCCTATGACCCAAATCTCGCTGCGGTCCAGTCCGTCATCGGGAATGGCCTCTTGTCGAGCCAAATCAAGCGCCGCTTCGATATCAGGAGCCACCGTGGCTCCCTCAGCACGATAATGCGGATCACGCGAGACCACAATGTTGTCACGGTTGGGCAACGGACGGAACTTCTCATTCAACGAGTCCCATGTCTTGCGCCCCATAATAACCGGGTGGGATACTGTCAGTTCTTTGAACCTGCGCATATCCTCAGCCAAATGCCACGGGATGCCGCCTTTGAACCCCATCGCACCATCGCGCCCGTCCTTGTCTTGGGCGCAGGCCCAGATCAGGTTCACCGAGAACGTTTTGACGACATCGTCTCCCCAGTCCTCGTCACTCTCAAGCCCGGCAAATCCGGGCTCGGGTTCGTGATAGCCGCTGCGACTACTGTCATGCTCCATTTCGTCACTCCTTGAAATCAAACTTGCGGCACAAGCCTACTCAACCACTCAGACCGCAACGGGGGCTTTGATGGTGGGATGATGGCGGTAGTCGACTATCTCAAAGTCGCTGAACTGGTAATCGAACAGCGAATCAGCCTTGGCAATCTTGATCTTCGGGTACGGGTACGGCTCCCTGCCCAACTGCTCCAGTACCTGATCGATGTGATTGTCGTATACGTGGCAGTCACCGCCCGTCCAGACGAACTCCCCCGGCTCCAGGCCGGTCTGCTGCGCCATCATGAGCGTGAGCAGCGAATAGGAGGCGATGTTGAACGGCACCCCGAGGAACATGTCGCACGAACGCTGGTACAGCTGGCAGGACAGCTTGCCATCGGCCACATAGAACTGGAAGAGCGCATGGCATGGAGGCAACGCCATCTGATCGACCTCTGCCGGATTCCAGGCGGTGACCACCATGCGTCGTGAGTCCGGACTGGTCTTGATGAGATTCATCACATTGGTGATCTGATCGATGGTACGGTTCGGATCCTCGGCCGTAGGTGCCGGCCAGCTACGCCACTGCACTCCGTACACCGGCCCCAAGTCACCGTTCTCGTCAGCCCACTCATCCCAGATGTGGACGTTGTTCTCTTGCAGCCAGCGCACATTGCTCGACCCTTTGAGGAACCAGAGCAGCTCGTATGCCAAACCTTTGAAGAACACGGTTTTGGTGGTGAGCAGCGGGAACGAATCAGCGAGATCGAAACGCATCTGCTGCCCGAAGAGCGAGATTGTGCCCGTACCGGTACGGTCGGTCTTCAATGTGCCCTCGGTCAGGATTTTGCGCACCAGATCCTCATACGGCGTAGGAATGTCTGTCTTGGGACGTGCGGGAATGCGTGTGCGAATGTCTGCAAGCTGTTCAGATGTCAACATGAGGCCATTCTAACAATCGGTATTGAGCTGGCAACGCGCCAGCCCAAGGTTTGCGAACATGCCCGACAACTTGGTGCGGCAAGGCAAAACCGTACGCAGAGCGCCCTAAAAGTCGGTGTACGGTAAGCCGGAAGCAAAGTGCAAACAGCATACATCACAGAATATTGAGAGACAACCTGCACATGTTTCCGCTCGGCGATACATTGGGTACATCAGTCGTTTCCAACGACCGCATACATCAAGGAGGCTCTCATGGGTAAAAGGTTATGGGTGGAACGCAACAAGGACGGTTCCTGGGACGCGTTCAGCGACGACGGCGCACACTTGAAGTTCGGCCACGGCAAAGGTCAGTTCAGCCCTGGAGACCTCTCCAAGATAGCGTTGGCAGCATGCGCCGCGCTTTCCAGCCAAATGCCCGTCGAACGGACTCTGGGAGAAGGAGCCGGCGCCAAGATCATCGTTGACGGCACGTATGACGGCACCGATGACTCCTACATCAGCTTCAATGAGCAGGTGGTAGTCGACGCTTCCGGCACGGATATGAGCGACGAAGATGCCGACAAACTCCAGGAGCGCGTGAAACGGCATATCGACAAGTCCTGCACCGTCAAGCACACGTATGAGAAGGAAACCCCCGTACGCATGGACGTGACGGTACGCCACTGAACCGGCAGCGACCTACCGATTGATGGTTGATGCAGAACGCTGATGCCACAATAGCAGCGCCAGCGCCACAACGGAAAACAAAAGTGGTGCCTGTTCCCTTGAGGGAAGCAGGCACCACTTTGTATATGAACACCGCTCCAAGCCGCACAGGTGCGAGCCAAGAGTCAGTACTTCTAGCCAGTCAGTGCTTCTGGCGAGTCAGTGCTTCGGATCGATAGACGATGCGAGAGCCTCGGCCTGCTCGCTATCGGCTGTCTCCACCGTCACCTTCTCGACACCGTCCACACTGTCCGGCGCACTGTTCGCACGCGACTGCTCTGCCTCGACGAACTTACGCGGAACCACATAAACCGGCCCCTCGGAATGCTGAATCAGCCCCTGACTGGTCGAGCCGACCAGCAGACCGGTGAACCCGCCACGACCGCGAGAACCGACGACCACCACATCATGATCGGCGCTAGCCTTGGTCAATGCGCTCACCGCACTCTCAGGAACGATGGCCTTGTTGATCTCAAGGTCGGGATGAGCCTGACGCAGCGAAGCGATCATGCCTTCCAAATCCTCCATGTAGGATTCTTTGACACCCTCTTCGTCCACCACACCCTGCAGGCCGGGAACAGCATCGATTACATCAAGGCTGGCACCACGTTCCGCAGCAAGGTCGCCGGCTATCTGCAGCGCTTTCTGTCCCCACTGGCTCTCGTCAATGCCCACAGCCACTTTGGTAATCGTATTGTTCAGATGCATGGTGTTACCGTCATCATCGGTATACGGCACCACCACAATGGGGCAGTAAGCATATGCCGGCAGCGAGGAACTCGTGGTGCCCAACAGACGCTCGGCAAGGCCCCCCTTGCCACGGTTACCAATCACGATGAGGTTGTAATTGCGCGACAGCTCAACGAATACCGCCGATGGATCTCCGGTGACAATCAACGTTTCCGCATCGACACCCTGACCGGCGGCAACAGCCTTGGCCTTGGAAAGGATGTCTTGAGCGTCGGCGTGAGCGGCATTGTCATCACCAACCGAACTATAGGTGGCATCGAATGAAACCGCAGCGTAGCTTGGCAGAGAATATGCACACACGATCTGAAGCTTAAGTCCAGCATGCTTGGCGTAATTCGCCGCCCACCACGTGGCCTTGTAGCTCGCCTTTGAGCCGTCAACTCCAACCAAAATAGACTTGTCGTTTACCATAACTACCCTCCTTGGAACTATGGTGCGGCTGAGCCGCCCCTTCAATACAAGGATACCGCGTTTTGGCAAATAGCGCAGACCAGCACGTCATACGCGTTTCATATATGCGCGAGGTGACATGGTACTAGTCGATTTTGACGTGCGCAGCGATGCAGGCCGATGCTGACAGCCGTAGGCGCACAAACAACAGCCAGCCGTCGGCTACAACTTGATATGGTACGCAGTTGAACCCAGACCGTACTACAGTACGCGGCGGATGGAGTAGGATCCGCTCATTGCCTGGCTTACCAGCGCATACGTAGTTCCGGCACGTTCATTCATGGCGTTCACCACCATGCCGTTGCCGACATAAATAGCCACATGCTGACCATTGGCAATGATGTCTCCCGGCATGGCCTGCGACAGGTCAGCCACCGGTCGACCAACCTTGGCCTGCTCACCGGACGTGCGCGGTAAACCGATACCGAACTGAGCGAACACATACTGCACGAACCCGGAGCAATCCCAGCCCTGGGGCGACGTACCGCCACTGACATACGGCGATTTGCCTACAAACTGGCCGGCGAACGACAGCACCGAAGACGCAGTCTTTCCGTTAGGAGGAGTCACCGTGAAATTCGGCACAGGCGCTGAGCCTGGCTGCGAACTAGAGCGGGAACGACCAGCATTTGCAGACCCGGCAGCGTTCTGCGCAGCCTGTTTTGCCGCCTCATCAGCGGCAGCCTTGCGAGCTGCTTCATCTTTTTGCGCCTGCGACTGAGTCTGCGGGACGTCGAGGGACTCGACCCCGCCCCAATTCGACTCCGCATCAACGTCGGAAGAAGTGGATTCCTGCAGCAAGTTCAGCTGCACAGAACTCATTTTACGGAATGATCTCGAAGCCGTTACAGCCTGTTCGACTGGTGCAGGTGCGGCCGCGACGGCCCCCGGCGCCAACGCCAACAGGGAGACGCTCGCCAAAGCCGCTGTGAAGAGCGAGGTGAGTGACTTCGAAGTTCTTGACATAATCACACCCTAACATGCGGCGTGAATTTATAAGGTCTCAGCGCAGCGTACCACGCATTGTGCCTGTCAGTAGTGAATCACGGCGTGAGCGGAAACCTGAGCTGCGGTAAACGTGCGCGAGAATGTCTTTCCGTTCATGGGAGCGCCACTTTCGGAAGTTTCCACCGAACCGTCGGGGTTAATCTTCTCAATGACGGCCACATGGCCACATATCGGGTCGCTGCCGTCCTGCCCAGCAGCGAACACCATGATGTCACCCACATGCCGAGCAGTGTGGTCCACCCAGTACCCCAGCCGCTGCGCCGAAGCAGCCCACGCTTCACCGTTGCCCATGTTCGATCCGACCGGCAGCCCCAGTTCATGACGCCGCTGATATACCCACCACGTGCATTGGCTGAACTCGTAGCTGTTACCGGTGTCTCCAGACGCATGATCGGGCTGAAAACCCGAAGGCAGCACATCCTGATCGCCGTCCAGCAATGCTGCCACGGCAGGATTCTTCGCCGTGAGTTTGGACAACTGGCGTACGTCCAAACCACTTTGCCCAAGATTCCAAGCACCATCGTTCGACGTCTGCTCCGTGCGAACCTTGTTCTTCCCGCTCTGGCCTTCGCCCGGCGTGGAGGAAGGGTTCGTCCCGGTCGTTTCCTCACCTTTGGCCCCTGCATCAGATGCCACCGGATCGCGGCCTGCAGTCTGCGAGAGCGGCACCGCGGTCTTGACTACATGTTCTGCCGCACTAGTTCCCCGGCTGGAAGCCAAAGCCGTGTCGGGCCTATCGGACATTGCGGTAACGGAGACAATCGTGCCCACCAATGCCGCGCATGACAGCGACACCGCAATCTGTGTGTGGCGCGCGCGGGACTTGCGCTCCTGCCGCAACGCCTTGCGCGTCTTGGGAACCGTGGAGTTGATGGCACGCAACACATCGGGATCCAACGAAAGCGCCGCCGAACCGCGGGAAGCATGGCGCACCGACGGTGAAACAACCGGCTGAGAAGCCGAGCCAAAAAGCGCTTCATTAAAGCGCAGGGGCGACCGGGAGACAGAAGCCGATCCCTCATCTGCTGTCGAACGAACATGCGCACCTCTCGGAGCAGTCTCCCCACCGTGCGACGCAAACGCTCCGAGCACACCAAACACACCAGCCCGCGAAGCGCTCTTCGGCGCTTTATGCAAAGCATGGCTCATAGCGGTCTCCAGCAAATCGAAATATTTCTATCAGCATAACTTGAAGACCGGATTTCGCCAGCGCTCACACCTGCGTTGACGCACAGATGAACGCACCCTCCGCAGGTTGCGCATATTCGCCGTTCACTTTGCCGATGTCCAGCCAACCTTCCGCGGCCGGGACAAACACCGCTTGCCCTTGTGTGAGCACGCGAGCGTCCACCGCCGTAGCCACGCTTACCTCACCTTCGGTGCACAGCACAATGCGCGGCCCATAATGACGTTGCAGACGCCCAGCCCCGGCCATCATTTTGCCGTATCGTTCCGTCAGTCGTTCCAACCATTGACGTTTCGACTCTCCGAATCTGCCGTAGGTGAGCATGAATTCGCTGATGCGGGGTCGGTATACGACTCTGTCCCCTAGTATGGTGCGCAATCCGCCGGCACTGGGATCAATCGGCGGTGCGGAACGGCAGTTAAGACTGTGCAACAGATTGCCGATGTCCCGCGGTTTCACCGTCATCCCAGCTCGCAGCACATTGTCGGAATTCGTCATGATCTCTGCTGCGGTGCCGTGAATATACGCGTGCACCGTGCCGGCGGGAATGAACACCGATTCACCTTCCGCCAGCTGCACGGGATTCATCATGAGCAGCGCCAGCACACTCGCATCGCCCTCAAACGCGTGCGCCGCCTCAAGCGCATACGCAAACGCGCGAGCGCCCTTCGTCTCGGTCATCCGGGTTCGCGCATGTTCAAGCGCCGGCACCAGACCGTCGACAGGCCCTGCGGTCACCGCCGCATGAAACGCACGAAACACCCGTTTGCGCGAAGGCGGCCATACCACCGCTCCTGCAGGCATCATCCGATCCGCCTGCCCGGCGTCACAGTCCGTTCGCCCCAAAAGTTGCACCATGCGCCGCGCCACCGGATGGTCCACCAATTCCAGGTTCGCTACCATGAATGCGTGAGAGGCAAACCCCACCGACGCCTCAAACGGTTCCAGCGCCACCACCATCTCGTTTTTAGCCACCGCATCCCGGAACGAACGCTCCGGTGCATTCAATGGGACGCCCGCCGCGTTCTGGGCATTGAAGCCGGCACGCGCCTCAAAATCAACCGGATGCACTTGCAAAGACAACGGAATGCGAGCCGAAATCACTTTAAGCAAATACGGCAGCACCGGTCCGAACTGGGCTGAGCAGCGAGCTCCCAACATGGCTTGCGGCTGGGAGCGTATAGCCTGCGTCAACGGTATTGGCGCGATGTTCTGCGACGAAGACACCTGCAGCAACGACGGCCACTGCGCATGCCCGCTGAACCACATCTCCGCCAACGGTTCACCACTGGACAGATCAGGAGAGGACGACGAATCATTAAGGGATTCGTCAACATCCGAACCCGGTGCCTCATTGGCGAGCGAGGCAGCGTCATCCAAGCCAAACAAACGTTGCAAGCGGGTGCGCGACCCCCATGCATACCGTTTCTCCACTGGCTTGATTGAGTACACGATCCGCCTTCCCTTCACCGCTTCACCTGTATAGGGTAATGGATAGGTACCCCCGAAGGTTAGAGTATAAGGCATGAAGTTCGCTCCGATCGTCAACCCTGACGTGTGCCGCCCCGCGCCGAAACCCGTGCGCGTCGATTTACGGAAGATTTTCCTTACTGTCACGGCCCTCTGGGTGCTCGCCTTGGTGATTTCGCTGGTATTGCTCGCCTGCGGGTTCAACGTAGAGTACAACGTGGTCGTATGCGTGGCAGGCACGGCCATCGGCGTGGTACTGCTGATTTGGGAATATTTCGACCGTTGGGACTATCGCCGTTTGGGGGAATAATGCGCGTAATCTACCATCAGGAACTACAGAGCGTGGCCGATGCCTTGGAGACCATGTCCGAGCTTGTGGCACAAGCGATCCACGGAGCCGGAAAGGCGCTGATTGACGGAGACATGGCAGCGGCGCAAACCGTGGTGGAAGGCGACGACGCCATCAACGCCCTTGAGGCGCAGCTCATCGACCAGTGCGTACGTTTGCTGGCTCAGCAAAGCCCTGTGGCCACCGATCTGCGCATCGTGGTATCGGCACTGCGTCTTGCAGCAACATTCGAGCGTATGGGCGATCTGGCACAGCATATTGCACAGACGTCGCTGCGCACAGCACCGGCTTCACCGCTGCCGAGAGACGAACGCACGCAGCAAATTTTCAGCTCCATGAGAGCATTCCTCGACATGACCGCGGATCGGTTGACCGGCATGCTTGCCGAGCGTGACACCGACATCGCCGACCGTGTCATCGCCGACGACAACACGCTTGACCAGTTGCATCAGGAAACCTTCGATTTGGCTCTTGACGAAACCTGGCAGGCCACACGTCAGCAGATCATCGACGAAGTGCTGCTCGCCAGATTCATGGAACGTTTGGGAGACCATGCGGTCTCTGCCGCACGCCGGGTGGTATACATCGTCTCCGGGTTCGATCCCAGCAAGGAGCCGAAGGGCGAGGACGACTGACAGCCGTGAGCAGCCGCGATCAGTAAAGCTGAGCACCCTATTCGGCGGTACAGGGCAGCGTACGTTGCCTTGTACCATTGGCTCATAGCTATCGCCGCCACCCGCAACAGAAACGTCCCGTGTTCCCTGAGCCATATAGACTCGTTGAACACGGGACGTTTCCTATACCCTTGGCGCTTTGTGCCAGTGTAGTGTCTTATTTACTTCTGCCCTTGCGCGGCAACGGCTGCGGCACCGGCAGCAGCGGCTTCGGGGTCAAGGTACTCGCCGCGAGGCTTGATCGGCTTCATATCCTCATCCAGCTCGTACAGCAGCGGGATGGCGGTGGGAATGTTGACCTTGGCGATCTCTTCCTCACTCAGCCCGTCCAGCATCTTGACGATGGCACGCAACGAGTTGCCGTGCGCGGCAATCATGACGGTCTTGCCGCTCTTGAGTTCGGGGACAATCTCAGACTCCCAGTACGGGGTCACGCGAGTCACCACGTTGGCGAGCGCCTCGGATTCAGGCACCGGGTCGCCGGCGTAACGCGGGTCGTGGTTCTGTGCGAATTCGTCGTCGGGGTTGATGTCCGGCGGCGGGGTGCCGTAGGAACGGCGCCAAACCATGAACTGGTCGTCACCATACTCTTCGCGCACCTGCGTCTTGTCCTTGCCTTGCAAAGCACCATAGTGACGCTCGTTGAGCCTCCAGCTGCGCTTCACCGGAATCCAGAGGCGATCCGCCTCATCCAGCGCGTAGTTCGCCGTGTTGATGGCGCGGCGCAGCAGCGAGGTGAAGACGATGTCGGGCAGTACGTTCTTCTCTTTGAGCAGATCGCCGCCTCGCTTGGCTTCCTCCACACCCTGCTCGGTGAGCGGAACGTCCACCCAGCCAGTGAACTGGTTTGTTTTATTCCATGCGCTCTGGCCGTGCCGGAGCAGAACTAGTTTGTAAGTCATGGTGTTCATTCTAAGCGGAGAATGGGACGGGCAGACCAATGCCTGCGCACCATGCGGAACAAGCGGCAGAGCTCAGAGCACTATGGCCAGTTCCACTACGACGAACATCACCGAGAACAGCAGTACCGAAGCACTGCAGCCAGGCAGCGCGTGGACAAAATCGTTCTTTTTTACAGCTTGCGTGGCAGCTCCCGCCACCTTGATGCATGGCACCGCAACCACAAACCCAATGGCGGTGAATACCAGCCCCGCCAAATCAACCGTCCACACTTCGCCGCGTGCCATCAGCACCGGCGCAAAGGCCATCAGCACGGTGCACGCCATCGACGCCAAGTAGACCACCAGCAGCAGCGTACGTGCGCGATGTTCTCCAAGACGCACGCCGAGCGTCATTTTGCCGCTCACCACGTCTTCTTTTACATCACGCAGGTTGTTGACCATCAGAATGGAGCAGGAGAACAGTCCGCACAGTACCGCTCCAACCACGCCATCGACGCTGATGCCGCCGCTGAGCACATATTGCGTGCCTAGTACCGCCACCAGGCCGAAGAATACGAATACGCCGACTTCGCCGAAACCGGCATACCCGTACGGGTGTTTGCCACCGGTGTAGAACCAGCCCGCAAGCAGGCATGCCACGCCGACGAGCAGCAGCCAGTAGGTGCCGGTCATCACGATGAGAGCAAGACCTGCCACACAGGCAACGGCTGCGTTGACCAACGCCGCGGTCAGCACACGCTTGGGAGCCACCAGTCCGGAGGCGGTGATGCGCTGCGGTTTTGAGGTTTGCGACTCGGCATCGCCTCGCCCCGCATCAGTGCCACGAATGCCATCGGAATAGTCATTGGCAAAATTGACCGCAATCTGCAGGAACAGAGCCACCACTGCGCACAGCGCCGACAATGCCGCAAACATCGCCCACCCTTGGGAAGGTACCAGGCTGCGTTCCACACAGCCACCGACGCCAGGACGCGAAGTGGCACAGGTTCCGCGGGTAATCAGCCCTTTGTATCCCGCTGCCACACCGACAAGCACCGGCGCCACGGACGCAGGCAACGTTTTAGGCCGCACGGCGGAAAGCCACACGGCAAGATTGCTCCCTTGGCCGTTCACATTGGGGTTTGCCGGACGCTGACTCTCACCGTCACGGCCATTCCCGGTATCACCTATCTGTACAGGCACCGCCGCAGACGACTCGACCACCTGATTGGTCATACCACGTTTATGTGCGTGTTTTGCCATAATCCTCACCTAGTTACCGTTCACACGTACCGCTCATACATTTCCATACGCTACGTCTTTCGTATCGCACAGTGTGGAAGGAACAACCACAGCCCACCACATCCGGCAATACCTTGCGATTCGTGCCGTACACAAGTACACAACATTGCACGGCGCGTGACACAATTCTTATTGCAGCGGTTTGACCAGCGGGAAGGTAATGGTATCGCGAATGGTCGCGCCGGTCAGTGCGATGAGCAGACGGTCGATACCCATGCCCATGCCGCCAGCCGGGGGCATGCCTACGCCAAGAGCTTCGATGAAGTCCTCGTCGATGTCCATTGCCTCCACGTCGCCGGCAAGCGCGTCCTTGGCCTGCGCCACAAAACGTTCACGCTGCACCACCGGGTCATTGAGCTCGGAGTAACCGGTGGCAAGCTCGAAGCCGCGCACGTAGAGATCCCACTTTTCCACCATGCCGGGCTTGGTGCGGTGTCCCTTGACCAGCGGACTGGTCTCGACCGGGAAGTCGCGCACGAAGGTGGGCTCGTAGAGGTTGTCCTCGTAGAAGTGCTCCCAGAGATGTTCCACAAGTTTGCCGTGGTTTTCCACGTCGTCCCGCTCCACGCCAAGCTTGTCGGCAATGGCCCCCAGGTGATCCACACTGGTTTCAGGAGTGATTTCCTCGCCCAGAGCCTCGGAGAGGGAGCCATACATCGTAATTTGCTTCCATTCACCGCCAAAGTCGTATTCGCTGCCGTCCACAAGTTTCACTTTGGTGGAGCCGAACGCATCGATGGCGGCGTTCTGGATGAGACTCTGCGTCAGCTCGGCAATGGTGTCGTACGTGCCGTAGGCCTGATACGCCTCAAGCATGGTGAACTCCGGGGCATGCGTGCCATCCACGCCTTCGTTGCGGAAATCGCGGTTGATTTCGAACACACGCTCAATGCCGCCCACCAGGCAGCGCTTCAAGAACAGTTCAGGGGCGATGCGCAGGTACAGGTCGATGTCGAAGGCATTCATGTGCGTGGTGAAGGGACGCGCCGCAGCTCCCCCATGCACCGTCTGGAGCATAGGCGTTTCCACTTCGAGGAAGTCCCTCTTGGCAAAGGTGTTGCGCAGCGAGGTGACTGCCTGCGAGCGCCGGCGCACCATGCGCTGCACTTTCTCGTCGGCGATCATGCCGACGTAAGGCTTACGGATACGAGTGTCGTCCGTCAGGTCTTTGTGCAGGGCGGGCAGAGGCTGGAGCGCCTTTGCCGCGATCTGCCAGCGTGAGGCGAAGATTGAGAGCTCGCCTGTTTTCGAAGCGATGACGCGCCCTTCGAGGAAGAGGTGGTCGCCAAGGTCAACCATCTGCTTGAATTCCTTGAGCGAGTCGGCACCGACTTCCTTCTTGGAGATCATGCCCTGAATCTTGGTTCCGTCGCCTGCGGAAAGCTGCACGAAGCACAGCCCGCCACCGTTGCGCAGGAAGAGCACACGGCCGGCGATGCCGACCACGTCCTGCGTTTCTTCGCCCGCCTCGAGCGTGCCGTCGTAACGGGAACGCACTGCCTCGATGGTGTCGGTCACGTCAAGATGCACCGGGTAGGGCTGCTCACCGTTCTTGAGCATCATGGCTCGTTTGGCCACGCGCATCTGCACCTGTTCGGGGTTGGCTTCCGGTCCGAACTCCTTGTTGGTCGGATCGATCGCCTCCTCGAGCGACGCACCGTCCTGGACTCGCTGCGCGATGGTCTCGTCCTGTTTGAGTCGCAGCTGCGCGCGCTCAACCGTCGACAATGCCGGCGTATGGTTCTCTTCTTCATTCCCGGGAGTTCCGGCAGCATTCATTTCAGTCATAGCTTCCGAGTGTACCGAAGCGTCACTACACGTAAAACCGTGCAATTGGTACTGTTTTATCTCGATGACGCCTTTCTTTTCACGGCTCTCCCGACACGCACTGAGCATAAAGCCGAGGGGCTGCTGTACACTAATTCTGTTACCAATCGGGCTGTAGCGCAGCTTGGTAGCGCGCTTCGTTCGGGACGAAGAGGCCGCGAGTTCAAATCTCGCCAGCCCGACCAGATTGAAACCCCTTGCACTCCAAGGGGTTTCTCTTTACTCGTCCTATCCACACCACTTGATTCTTTCGCGTTTGGGGAACTCATGAAGAAAAGTCTGCTTGCACTCGCCGGCGGCGCCTTTGTGTTTGGCGCAGCTGAATTCGTGATGATGGGCATCCTGACCCAGGCGGCACATAACCTGCATATCAGCATCCCCTCGGCCGGTAACTTCATCACCGCTTATGCCGTGGGCGTGTGCGTGGGCACCCTCATTCTGATCATCGGCAGAAAGGCCGGTCCCAAGCAGTTGCTGGTCGTACTGATGCTGATTGCACTTGCCGGCAACCTTATGAGTTTCCTCGCCCCTTCCGCAGGCATGCTCATCGCCGCACGATTCATCTCAGGGCTGCCGCATGGTGCATTCTTCGGCACCGCCACGCTCGTAGCCAAACTTCTTGCCGACAAAGGCAAGGAAGCACAGGCCGTATCCATCATGGTAACGGGACAAACGGTAGCCAATATGCTCGGAGTCCCTGCCGGCACCCTCATTGCCGAACATATGTCGTGGCGCCTGCCCTTCCTGGCACTGGCGGTTCTCGCAGCCTGCACCGCACTGCTCATGGTGATGTGGCTCCCGCACATCGATCCCGTGGCCGACACCGGGCTCGCCGGGCAGTTCCGATTCCTCACCAAACCGGGCCCATGGTTCATCATCGCCGCCACGTTTGCCGGCAACACCGGTATTTTCAGCTGGTGGAGCTATGTCTCGCCATGGTTGAACCATGTTGGCGGGTATGCTACGCAAACCGTACCGTGGCTCATGATGCTGGCAGGACTCGGCATGGTGTTCGGAGGTCTTGGTGGCGGACGTGTCGCCGATCATTGGCGGCATGGCGGAACAGCGGCCTTGGGGCAGATGATTTCAGTGATCGGTCTGGCCTGGATCGCATTCATCCCCGGTTCCCGCGTCGTCACCGCAATGCTCACGTTCGTTGTCGCTTTTGCCATGTTCTTCATCGCCTCCCCACAGCAGCTCCTCATGGCTGAAGCCGGTGCTGGCGGCGGGGAGCTCATCGGAGGAGCAGCCGTGCAGATTGCGTTCAACATGGGCAATGCCTTGGGATCAGCGCTCGGCGGTTTCATGCTTTCCTCCGCCCACATGGATTACCATGCTCCGGCGTTGGGCGGTATAGCACCCGCAGCCATAGCAGTGCTCATGCTGGCCATCTACACGTGGCGCTACGAAACGCACACCGACGCGCTTGAACGCATGCAGCCAGTGGAAGTGTGACACAACATACACTTTGTGCATATCGCGTTTGCCGAGCACACTGTATTACAGCCCGGCAAACGTTTATTTTGCTTCCCGCGCGAGCGGACAACCCGTCCTCCCCTCCCTCTCATGAACCCCGGCCTTTGCCAGTCCTTTCCCTTCTGTTTTTGAGTCTTTGGACTGCAAAACCCGTCCAACCCGTCTACAATCGAACGAAGACCTAGGCAGCGCGGACAGGATGAGCAAAATGGACAGTACACAACCTTTCAACGCCGAGCAGTTCTTCAGTGGGCTCGACGCCATTTTCTCCGCGCACGAGGCATCAACCAAAGCCGAACCGTACCTGCTGCAGGCACTGCACGATGCCCAGAGCAGCAACGATCAAGCAGGTCAGTTGACGGTGCTGAACGAAACCATGGGATTCTACCGTTCACGTGGACGGCACGAAGACAATCAGCACCTGGCACAGCAAGCACTGGAGCTCGGACGTTCCATGCATATCGAAGGCAGCGAGGCCTGGACCACCACCCTCATCAACGCCGCCACGGCATTGCGTGCAGCACAACGCTACGACCAGTCCAGAACCATCTATGCCCAAGCTTTGGAATCCGCCGAACAGACCTTCCCAAAGAACGACCCACGTTTGGCCGCTTTACACAACAACATTTCCATACTCGACAGCGAAACCGACGATTTCACCAGTGCCGGCAGCGAACTCGAACAGTCGTTGCGTATCCTTTCCGCTGCAACACCGGCACCGAACATCAGCATCGACACCGCGTCAACCCACACCAATCTGGCCCTGGTACTGATCGAGCAAGCCCACGATGCCCCACATGAAGAACAACAACAACTGCTCAGCAAAGCGCTCAGCCACGCATCGACTGCCTTGGACATCTACCAAACCGAGCATCTTGAACATAGTGCACACTACGCTTCCGCCCTTGCCGGGTTCGCCCAAGCCTGCTTCGCCACCGGAGATTTGCAGCAGGCTGCCAACAGCTATCGCCAAGCACTGCAGGTCATCGAAACATGCTACGGCAAGAACACCGATTACTACCGCACCACTGCTGCGAATTTGGATGCCGTCGAAGACACCATCGCGCTTGCCGAGGAAACCGCTGCCGCACCAGTGGACACAAGCCCGGCAACCGCGCGGCCGGAAAGCGCGCAACCTGCGACCGCAGACATTCGCGGCTTGGAACTGTCACGCGCATATTGGAAAGCGTACGGAAAACCCATGCTGGAACGCTACCCGCAATACCGGGGGCGCATCGCCGCAGGACTGGTGGGGCATGGGTCGGAATGCTACGGTTTTGACGACGCGCAATCACAGGACCACGATTTTGGACCGGGTTTCTGCCTGTGGCTGGAACATGACGATTACCAAGCCATCGGCGCACAGCTGCAAGCCGACTATAACGCTCTGCCAACCGAATTCATGGGATTCTCGCACAAACAGCAAACCGCACGGGCACAAGGAGCCGGGCGCCGCGTCGGAGTCTTTGACATAGGGGATTTCTTCGCATCGATCACCGGCTTCCAACAAGCCCCACAAGCAGACAAACCGCATGAATGGCTGCTGCTCGACGAGCCTACACTTGCAGCGGCCACCAATGGCGCAGTATTTGCAGACCCGCTGGGCACCTTCTCCAGGACGCGGCAGGGATTTAAACTCATGCCCGAAGACGTGCGCCTCTCTCTGATTTCTCGCCGGCTGGGCATGATGGCACAAGCGGGGCAATACAATGTGCCGCGCATGATCAAGCGGGGTGACGTTCAAGCGGCTTGGCTGTCGTTGAACGAGTTCGTGAACAGCGCGTGCTCACTGGTTTTCCTTATCAACGAGCCAGCCAGCGCCGGCTACCTGCCCTACTACAAATGGCGGTTCCGTGCGATGAGGCAGCTCAGCTCACGCATGGGAGCGCGCCTGCCCGGCATCTGCGAACTGCTGGAAACGTTGATACAAATCTGCGGCGCCGCATGGTTCCCGCTCCAAACCTCCGATCTCACCGGTTCGCAACCCGATGCCTCGTCAGACAGCGCGCGCCGGCCAACCACACACTACGATGGTCAGCTTCAATTGCAAGACCAGCTGCAACGCACCATTGAAACAATATGCTCGCTTGTCGTGCAGGAGCTGCTTGATGAGGGACTCACCGAGTCACACGAACAGTTCCTCGAATGGCAGCGCCCTTACGTGGAGGCACATATCGGCAGCAACGACCCCACCTTGCACAGCATATAACCAAATATCCGCCCATATCAGGCACACTAAGAACCAACCAACTGACCGACTTACCGACTGACCAACTAAACTGACCAACCGCAGGCCCTGCAATCCACCACACAGCACATACAACCCGCAGAAACGAGCACACGGACCTGCAAAGATCCGTGTGCAAGTCACGAGCCGACCTTTCCCAGACAGACCGAAACCTCGGCAACGAAAGGAAGACCATGTCCAGTACCGACAGCATCAACTCCATCACTACAGACCATGCCATGCCAGCGGCAACCGCGCCGACGGCGGCCACCCCAGCGGCCACGCCAACCAAGGAGGATATCCACATGGACCAACTGCGGGAATCCATTATCCAGCATGAATGGAATCAGTTCCAAGACACCACCAATGAGGGCGGACGGGCGGCATGCCAAGGCAACTGGCCCATGTTCTACCAAATGCGCCTCAGCCAATTCCTCACGTGGGACGAGCCGCTGCTGTCCAGTTATGAAGCGGATCTGGAAGAGGCCGAACGGGTAGGGCGCAACCTGGTCACCGAAAAATACGGACGCATGATGGAATCGACCGCACCGAACGAATACCACCACAACATCGAACCGTACATACCGCAGCTGTCGGCCCAGCGCATCGCCCAACAGGAACGTATCATTGCGCAACAAGTGAAGTGGGCATCTGAATTCCGCGAGCGTTACCACAACCTCGGTGAATCGATGCGCGTACTGACATCGGATGAAGACACCGCTGACACCACGTCGTTCGAAACCTACCTGCGCGGGGAATTGGGCACGTATTCCGATGCCACGTTGGCGTTGTACGAGCACCTTGTGGAACAGTATGGTGCCAACAATGCCAATCTCAGCGAGGCAACCATTCGCAATACGGTGCTGTTGGGCGGCTTTTCGTCTTTGGAAGAGGCTGAGGCGGCGCAATAACATGCATGTCTGCACAGTGATGGTGCGCTGCTACATATAGACAACCGTGCCACCACACCATCATCTGCACCGCCAAACCATCGTTGTTCAGGCGCCGCTCGTTACGCTCGCGCAACGCGGTAAGCGCACACCTAGAGGCGGTGAGTTACAGTGACACTCATGCGATTGCTGAAACGAACACTCCCCTATCTTGCCACCCTAGCCGTGCTTATGGTTATATTCAGTGCGCTCGGCCAGGCCATGGCCCCGCAATGGAGAGCGGAACCGTATACGGACCATATTGCGGTCAGTGAGCGCAACACCGAGGTTCGGGCCAAGAACATGCACCCGGTTCAAGAAGGAACCTATGATGTTCGCACCATCAACACTCGTGTAACGCTGACTGAGGGGGTCAGCGTAGATGCCATTATTCGCGAACCCATCGGCGCCCCATCGGGCAGACCCGCATGCCTGTTCATTCATGGTGCCGGCACCGGCAAAGCGGCTGAAGTGTATGAAGATCTTTCGCGGTCCATGGCCACCGCCGGCATCGTCACCTTGGTGCCCAGCAAGCGCCTCGACACCTACACTCTAACTCATCGCAACTATCAGAACATGGCCCACGACTATGAGGCATCCCTCAATGTACTGCGGCACCAAGCGGGAGTCGATCCCGCGAAGGCAGGCCTGTATGCCGAGTCCGAGGGCACGTGGATCAGTGAGGCCATGGCGGCCATCGACCCGAACATCGCGTTCATGATCCTCACCTCACCGCCGGCCTTGTCCGGCAGGCATCAGATGGCCATGGCAGCTAACTCTTACCTGTCCTTGGCTGGAGCGCCCGATGGCCTCAAAAGCACCGTGGACAGCATTCTCAGCATGAACCTTGCCCCGTTCGGCCCGGATTATGCGGATTTTCCTTCGGAACAGTACCTTCATCATCTCACCATGCCATTGCTCATCAACTATGGCACTGAGGATCCGGCCATGCCCATTGAGCAGGGCGCCAAACTCATTACCGAAACCGCCAAGACGGCCGGCAACAGCAACGTCACCTTGCGCTACTACCCGGCCAACCATCAGATGCGCGTAGGCGCGAAAACATCAAAACCCGGTCTTCCTCTCGATTCTCATTACACCAGGAACCTGGACGATTGGACGAATTGCGCTACTGCAGGCGCCACGGCGAGCCAGTGGTCAACTCCGCTGATTGCAGGGTCACAGCCTCATCAGGAATATGCCGCTCCGACCAGCACACGGCCGGGGCTCATCACCTCCATCAACGTGCTGGCTGCAGGAATCGCCGCAGCCTTGGTGTGCTTCGTTCTGGCTATCGTGCTTGCCATATGCATCGGTATCTGCAAGGTCATCCGTGCACTATTCTCTTCACGCCTCCGGCAGCGCACACCGCACAAGGTGCCGAAGCGGATTGCGGTCCCGCTCACGCTCACCGGCGTTGCCGCATTGGCCAGTTTGCTGGAAGTGTTCGCTTATGCGGGCATAGCGGTAAGTGCCGCTATGAAACTGACGCAAGATACTGCGACACTTCACCGTGGTTGGGTTGGCTTGCACGTCTTAGCTCTCGTCGATGTGCTACTGCTGTCATGGCTGCTGGTGGCGCTGTGGCGCAACCATTACCATAAGCAGACCAGTGCTGATCATCGAGGCTTTACTGCAGCCGATTCCGCTGCCGCAGACGCAGACAAACTGACCGGAACTTCATCTTGGGGAGTAGCGCGCACCAGCACGATGGTATTGACCCTCGGCGCAGCTGTTCTGACGTTGCTGCTGTTGTCGTTCTTCGGACTATTCATCTGGTAAGAGACAGCGGGCAGCAACGCAAGAGATCAAGCGGGCAGCAACACCATAGATCAGTCGCACTGCTGAGATTGCCGAGATGGGTTTCCAGCAGTGTCGGCGTCATCAGGCTGTTGCGTTTGCGGCTGCGGCTGGAATTGCATCTGCGATTGAGGAGACTGGGGCTGATACTGCGGCTGCGGTTGAGATTGAGACTGAGCCTGAGATTGCGACTGTGGCTGAGTTTGATACTGGGATTGAGGTTGTGGCTGAGGCTGGTACTGAGGTTGGGACTGGTACTGCGGCTGAGCTTGGGTTTGAGGCTGAGGCTGGAATCGTGACTGCTTATCCGCTGCACGATTGTGTATGGCGCCGACGATGCCACAGCACAACGCAATAACCAGCAACAGGATGCCTATCAACGCAAGTCCGGCCGTGACCAGCACTTTGGAGCTCTGCCCGACACCCTGAATCTGGTTGTCGGGGAACCACATAGTGACAGCAAACAGCAGTACACCAACCACTAACACTAGGGCACCCCCGACAATGGTGACCGTGCTGGGTCCCGTTTTTGCCGGTATCACAGGTTGCTGCACAGGCTGTTGACCGACATTGGGCTGGTAGAAAGGCACTTGCTGCGGTTGCCGGTCAGGCTGCTGATTCTCATTCTGACGCTGACCATCATACTGATGCTGATATGTGGTATTCGTCGTGTCCATGAATGCGGCTGCAGCTGCGTCGGTGAATGTTTCTGTACCTGCGACTGCAGCTGTGTCGGTGAATGCGTCTGTACCTGCGGATGTGGCTGTGTTTGCGGCTGTATCTGTCTCCTTGTCTGTGTCAGCATGTTCCATCTCGGATTGATCGCCTCCTATCGGCATGGTATCCGCTGACTCGTCTACAGTTGTTGCCGTCGATAGCTGTTCGGTAGCCATATCTTCCGTGCCATCATGAACGTCGCGGTCATGGCTTTCATGTTCTTCTTGCACATGTTCTTCTTGCACAGAGTGCTCTGTTCTATGGGAGTCTGTCATGATGTCTTCCTTCAAGTGTGCTGCGGTCTGGTGAATATTGGTTCTAGGTGCCCATCGGGATTGCTCGCTGCCGTGTTCAGGCACGATCACTGCTGACCCGCCTGATCCGGGTACAGGACTCGGACTTGCGCCTGGACCAGTTCGCTGGCTGAAATAATAAGTTCGGGACCGTTTTGCGGCATGGTACCGTTCTCGCTCATCCACTGGTATTCGCTCTCTTTGGGAAGCGGGCGATTGTCACTCTGCTGACTCATATGCAGCTGCATATTGAACCCGTCGCTGGTCATCATGCCATACGGCGAGCCAAGCGTACGTGCGCCCGGAATCAGGGTGCTCAACGGCATCCCGTCATACCAGTACCCTCTACCCGTTCGGCCATACATCGAAATATGCTTATCAGCGTCTACACTGCCAAAATAGTAATACCCATCGGAGTCCTTGCACTCCAGGTTTATTCCATCACTATCGTCCGTGTCAGCATCTGGCGTTACGCCGCATTCAAAGCCACCAAGATCTCGATGATCGTCTTTGCTATACACCTCGACCTTCCGAGATCCGTCATGCTCCGAGATGAGGTGTGCCTGCTTACCGTCCTGCCTATTGTAGATACCTACGAGCCCCTTGCGAACATTGGTCAGCATGAACGAACAACCGCGAGGCAACGTCACCACTATCTGCGCGTTGTATGCGGTCAGATTGATGCGCCCTGTGGGACAGCCGGAATCAACAGTCTCCCCGTTTTCCTGTGTCATTTTATGCGTACCGGCAGTTTTGGCATACTCACTGAGGTCAAGGTTAAGCACAGAACTGTCGTAATCCGTTCCATAATATGAAACTCCGTTGTTCAGCCGCTGCATTCCGTCTTGTGTCACAGACTTGTACACGGAACCGTCCACACTTTCGCTGTTATAACTGCGCTTGTACGGTAGCGACTCGTACCCTTCGGCGACGAGGGTACCGTAAAAAGCGGATGTCAGCACTGCAGCGCACACCACAAGAACAGCCAAAACGTTCATGCCGCCGGCACGCCGCCCACGTGCTCCAAGAATAACGATGACGATACCGACCACCAAACACATCGCGGCCACGGCGACACCGATGACTTGCAGCACGCCGCTGAAATATGCATTGCCGAACAATATGGACCCGCAAGCTGCGGCAGCAATCAGGAACACCAGACCGAAAGACAAGAGTGTGACAACAGCTCCTGCAGGACGCCGACGCAAACGTTTAGGTTTGCGCTTGCGTGGAGGCGCAGACACTGGAGTCGACACATAAGTGGTACCAAAAGGTGCAGTGGCCGCACCACCTTGTGGCATGTACGGCGTTCCCTGATCTCCAGCAGCACTGCCGGATTGATTCCATTGCGCATTGCCCGACTGATAGGGCTGCCCTGTTCCGTCACGCATCCCATTGCTTTCAGACTCAGACCGCACGCTGGCAGAAGCATTGCCATTCATGGCTGCACCGTCTCTCCAGTCTCCGTATTGAGCACTGGTGGAACTGCCAAACGAGGCATCTGCGGCAGGTGGAGAAGCGTTGGATGAATTACCACGATAAGGAGCGTTGTCGCCTTCCCTTGCTTGATGGACAAGCGTATTGACCATAATGCACAGCACGATGACAGCAGTAAGGAAAATCAACAATCCAAGCCCCGGCATCCAGCTTGCCATAATCAAAAGAATGATTGGACCGATCAAAGTCCAGCTCCATTCCCCGTGTATCGTATCCTCGCCGAGGATACGCCCATCTTCAACGTCGGGAAGCAGCACCCACGCCACCGCATAGAATGCGAGACCAAATCCAAACACCAATGAGGAGGCTCCCACCACCGCTCTGACGAATGACGGGCTGACGCCGTATCGCGAGGCGAGACCACTGCATACGCCACCGACCCAGCGGTCACCGCCACGCATCAATCCGCTTCTGCGGATCCAGGTGAAGAAACGACCGGACTCATATTGCCATCGATTATTGTGTGTGTTGCTCATAATGCCATTACAGCACACGAAACTCTCAGAACGTATCAGGGAACACCCTGAGTTTACCCTGAATTTTGCAAAATCCCATGTTGAAATCATCATCAGCATGCACAATATATGTATGAACCATATGCCCAACGCACCAGAGCAGCACCAGCGGCCACCGCTGCTGCGAGCGCGCCGACACCGTATCTTGTGCGGTGTCTGCCGCGGATTGAGCGTGCACTTAGGCATCTCTGTAAGGTTGATCCGTATCTGTTTCATCCTTACCACTTTCCTGTTCGGAGCCGGTCTGGTGGCATATATGTTCTTGTGGATTTTTGTGCCGCTGGAACCAACCGACCGCACCGCCGGCCGTGGCCAGAAGGCCCAAACACAGACAAATACACACGTGAACGGGTCTGCTTATGGGCCGTCTGACTCACCGACGATCCACACGTCATCAGATTCGGACTCGCATGCAAAGGAGGGGTTCAGCGCCGCCATTGAGCGAGCATCCAAGCCGGCCTTGTTCGCATTCACCGGATTGGCTGCGATTATGCTGGCATCAGTGATGGCGCTCAGTCCTCTGCCAACACGCACCATACTGCCAGCACTTATCGCAATCTGCGGCATCGCAGTGGGTTGGTTCCGATTCGGCGGCGAGGATGAAGGCCAGTTCCGCTCCATGCTGCTGAGCTTGCTGCTCATCATTGCAGCGTATGCTCTCTTTATTCTTGCCAACTCTTCAATGTTGCGCAACCCGTTGAAAACGATTGCATCCGGATTGGTGTTGTTGGCTTTTGCAGGTGTAGCCACCATTCCATGGTTCAACAGGCTTATCCACGACCTCGGTGTGCAACGTGCGCTCAAGGAACGTGAGGAGGAGCGTGCAGACATCACCGCCCACATTCATGATGGCGTTTTGCAGACACTCGCACTCATTCAATTGCATCATGATGAACCACAGACCGTATTCACTTTGGCTCGCGGCCAGGAGCGGGATCTAAGAGAGTGGCTCTACCAGGAGCGGGCCGCACCGGAGCGCTCGGTGAATGCCGGCATCAAGGAAATAGCTGCACGCATCGAGGATGAGCATAGCAAACCCATCGAAGTGATCACCGTTGGCGATGCGCAGCCTTCCGCACAAACCGATGCACTGCTGGGAGCTACGGGACAGGCTTTGCTCAATGCCGTTCAGCATGGCAAAGAACCGATATCCGTGTATTGTGAAGCCGGGAAAACCTTTGTGGATGTCTTTGTAAGAGACCACGGAGACGGGTTCGACACTGCTGCGGTGCCCCCGGACCGGCTGGGCATCAGAGAATCCATCGTAGGTCGCGTCAAACGGCGCGGTGGCACGGTGGATATCGTCTCGAAGAACGATTGGGGAACCGAAGTCCGCATGCACATGCCAATCGCCTCGGAACGCAAGACACCACAACCGCATGCCGAACATGTCAACGTATCAACCAATACCACGGAAAGCGGGATGTGATGAACAGCAGACAGAGCGATAACAGCCCTATGAATGACGCTCCGGCAGATAGCGATTCGGTAAGCAACGATTGCGCAAACGAGCACATTCGCATCGCGGTAGTAGACGACCATGCCATGTTCCGGGCAGGCATCCTCGCCTCTCTGCAACCGCACTTCACCGTCGTCGGTCAAGCTGCGGATGTGGACGGATCCGTCAATATGATCTCGGCCACCCAACCCGACGTGGTACTACTAGACGTGCACGTCCCCGGCGGGAACGATGGCGGCGGAGCAGAAATCCTCACCCGTTCAAAGCCTCTTGCTCCAAAGTCCGAATTCCTGGCGCTTTCAGTCTCTGATGCCCCGCAGGACGTGGGTGCCGTAATCCGAGCAGGTGCACGCGGATACGTGACCAAAACGATCGACACAGCCAATCTGGTCAGCTCCATCGAACAGGTTGCCCTAGGGTATGCGGTCTTCTCCCCCAAGCTTGCCGGATTCGTACTGTCAACATTCCAAGGCACCAGTCCCGCGCAACAGGACGAAGAGCTCGACAGACTCTCCGCCCGCGAGCAGGACGTGATGCGGCTCATCGCACGCGGATACACCTACAAGGAAACAGCCGCCGAACTGTTCATTACCACCAAAACCGTCGAGACCCACATGAGTTCGGTACTGCGCAAACTCCAGCTCTCCAATCGGTCGGAACTCACACGGTGGGCTGCCAGCAGGAAGATTGTGTAGCCCACCGGCCACCATCCTCTGCCGTATCCGTCTTCTGCTGTCTCCATCCTCAGTCTCTTAGACGCACCCCAGCAGCTCATGCCGAATGAGTTGGCTACCAAGCAACCAACTTCTCCCTTATCACACCACAACAGCTCTACGGGAAGCTGCCGTATAAGAGCAGAGTACGAAAATGGGTGTCGCCGCTACATACGCGTAGCGGCGACACCCATGAGAGAAGTGGCACAACAGCAGGTTCAAGACCTCAGACTCATGATCTTGGGCTTAGCCCTTCAGATTCAGAACTTCAAACTCAAGACCTCAGATTCAGGACTTGCGGAATCCGTTGGGGTTCTTGGTCTGCCAATTGAGCGAGGACTGAGCCATATCGTCGATGCCAAGCTCTGCCTTCCAGCCCAAGTCGCGCTCAGCCTTGGACGCATCGGCGTAGCAAGCGTCGATGTCGCCAGGACGGCGAGGCTTCAGCGCGTAAGGAATCGTGTGGCCGGCTGCCTTTTCGTAGGCCTTGATGACCTCAAGCACGGAATACCCGTGGCCGGTGCCCAGATTATAGACAAACACACCGGAATCATCGATGTGATCGATAACCGCCACATGCCCCTTGGCCAGGTCAACCACGTGAATATAGTCACGCACGCCAGTGCCGTCCGGAGTATCGTAATCGGTGCCGTACACCTGCACTTCCTTCAGCTCGCCGAGCGCCACCTTGGCGATGTAGGGGGTGAGGTTGGCGGGAATGCCCTTGGGATCTTCACCGAGCAGCCCGGATTCGTGGGCACCGACCGGGTTGAAGTAACGCAGCAGCACCACGGTCCAACTCGGGTCCGAGACGACCACGTCGCGCAGCATCTGCTCCTGGAAATACTTTGAGGTGCCGTAAGGATTGGTGGTGCCTCCGGTACGGCTGTCCTCGGTAAGCGGCAGCTCTTCCGGATCGCCGTACACGGTGGCGGACGAGGAGAAGATGATCTTCTTGACATCGTGTGCCTTCATCACCTTGAGGAGCACCAATGTACTGTTGAGGTTGTTGTCATAATACTCAATCGGCTTGGCTACGGACTCGCCCACAGCCTTGAGCCCGGCAAAATGAATCACCCAGTCAATGGGGTTCTCGTCAAAGATGCGATTCATGAGCGCTTCGTCGCGCACATCACCGTCGTAGCGTTTCACACTCTTGCCGGTAATCGTCTCGACGCGTTCAAGCGCTTCGGGAGAGGAATTGCCGTAGTTGTCGACGCTCACCACGTCGTACCCTTTGTTCAGCAGTTCGATGTCGGTATGCGTGCCGATGTAACCAGCGCCACCGGTGACCAGAATAGTTGTCATGCTTCCTCGTGTTCCTAGGAGTCAGATTCACCTCCAGTATAAGGCTACGTAGCGCCTTCAGAAGCGATTCGAACAGAAAACACAACACTGATGTGCGAACCGTCAAGCAAACGCACATACCATTTGTGCGCACGCAGTCACAAGCACAAGCACAAGCACAAGCACAAGCACAAGCACGGCATAGCCGAAACTCGCCACCCACGGGAAACCGCACCATCTCCTATGCACGGCTACAAGCTCGCACGTGCCGGCCAGGTATCCCGACACTGTCCCCAGACCAGCCCGGCTACACTCAGTCCTCCGACGCAGGACGCTGCCTAAGACCGCGCCGCTTCAAACGAGGCGGACGACGGGTGGAGACGAAAAGCGGCTGCGTTTCGATAACCGGGTTGTACGGCGCCAAACCAAACCACTTGACTGGAGACCCGGCCACATGGCGAATCGTATATTTGGCCTTGAGGGAGAACGCCTCACGCGCACTGATTTTCGACTCAGGCATAAGCGCCTTATGCAGCAGCACGTAGCGCACGGTGCCAATGTCGGGATCGGCATCGACCTTGGGATAAACGGACTTCTGCTGCGGCAACTCACCGGTGGCCGACAAGTCATGCATCACCTGGTGAATATAGGCGGGGATGGACTGGGACACCTTGAACCCGAGGCGAATGCGCACACGGAAAATGTAATCCGTACCGAAGTTCTCAACCGAATATTCGCGGGTGAACGGTTCGTCCGTGGTCTGCACGGAGACCGCCCACCAGGCGCGCGCCCGCTTGGGGTGGTCGGCGAAGATCGAGAAGAAGATGTCGGTGTCGAGCCGGCGCATGTCCGGATCGGAGGTGAGGTAGACGAGATTGTCGGCAAAATAGGGAATGCGGAAGTCGTCATGCAGCTTGTGCAGCACCGGCTCGAAGTCCCGCTGCTTCATGTGCCGGCGTTGGCTGCGCTCGATCTTCGTGCCGTCGTTCCAGGTGATCATGATGAGCAGAATCATGGCGGTGAGCAGCATGGTGAACCAGCCGCCGCGCAGGAATTTGGCCATGGACGCCACGAAGAACATAGTCTGTATGGCAATGAAGACGACGAAGAAGACGACCGCGGAAAGCTTGTGGCGCGAGTACCACAGATAGACGGTGAGCAGCACCGTGGTGGTAATCATGGTGATGGTGAGCGCCAGACCGTAGGCCGCCGAGATATGTTCGGAATCCTTGAAGATGGCGAGCACCGTCAGCGTGGCCACGCACAGCACCAGGTTGACGGCCGGGATATAGAGCTGACCGCGGGTACGCGCGGGATAGTGCACTTGCAGGTGCGGCATCCAGTTCAGGCGCGTGGCCTCGGAGACCATGGTGAAGGCACCGGTGATGAGTGCCTGAGAGGCGATGACACCGGCCGCCACGGACAGTATGACCGCGACGGGGCGCAGTCCCGGCCCCATCATCTGGAAGAACGGGTTCACCCCTCCCGCCATGTTCACGAGCGCCGGGTTGCCTTGGTTGCGCAACATCCACGCACCCTGCCCGAAGTAATTGAACACGAGCGCCACGAAGATGAACGGCCATGTGAAGTAGATGTTGCCTCGACCCACATGCCCCATGTCGGAGTAGAGCGCTTCGGCGCCGGTGGTGGACAGGAAGACGGTGCCCATCAGCGTAATCCCGGCCACGTTGTTGCCACTGAAGAGGAAGCGGATGCCATAGACGGGGTTGATGGCCTGGAATACGCTCCAGTCACCGTGCAGGTTCGCGATGCCCGTGAGGGCCAGGAAGGTGAACCAGACGAGGGTGACCGAACCGAAGACCTTGCCGATGCGTTCGGTGCCGCGCGACTGCACCGCGAAGAGGATGACGATGATGACGACGGTAATCATCAGGGAAAGGCTGCCGTTCTCCCTGAACATCGGCTCGAGGACGGGTATGGTCTTCAGACCTTCGACCGCAGAGGAAATGGAGACCGCAGGGGTGAGCACGGAATCCGCCAGGAAGGCTGCACCACCGAGCATGGCCGGGATGACAAGCCACTTACCGTAGTGGCGTATGAGCGAGAAGAGCGCGAAGATGCCACCCTCACCCTTGTTGTCGATGCGCATGGCCACAAACACGTATTTGACGGTGGTGATGAGCGTGATGGACCAGAATACCAGACTGAGCAGCCCCAGCACAGCCTGCCGGTCGATGTTGCCCAAGCCGCCCTGCCCAGCAAGGAAGGTCTGTGCCGTGTACAGGGGCGAGGTGCCGATGTCGCCATACACCACGCCAAGAGCCACGATGGCCATGCCGGCACTCACCTTGTCTGGTCCTGACTGCACGCGCCGCCACCACCGGCTGATGGGCGTGCGCGCGGCCTTGGAGAGTTTCTGCGCCTCTTCCTGTTCGGCCTTCTCCTGCTTGTCGAGCTCCTCACGCTCCTCGAGCGTGAGTGTGGACCGGGAGACTTTGGGAGCGTTGGTAAAGGTGTCGGCGCGCAACAGCGCCTCTTTCTCCGCCTTCGCGGCTCGAACCTCGGCCTCGGTCTCAGACATCGCCTTGTTGGCGCCACCTTGTGTTTTGCGAGCCGCCTGCCCTCCGGTTGATGATGGTTCCGCTTTCCCTGACCCAGCCATGCTTGCCTCCACAGCGGAACCCTGTTCCGCGTCGTGTTCCCTAGCGCCCGTGCCCGGGCATGTAAACTTCAAACCAAAGCGCCAGTGTAGACCCATTCACCGCAGAACACCAAATACGCGGTCACCATGCAGTCGCAGCCGCCCACATCACAGACAGATTCCCGCACAAAACATGGCGCATGCGCAGCACGAATACATTGACAGACATGCGCCCGTCCGTAGGCTACACTCCATACACCGCACGTGTGGTGTCGCGCGTGGCCTGCGCCACCTGCACCAACGGCATGTCCAGCGCATCGGCCAAGGCCTGGAGCGTGTAGGGAATCATGTAGGGGGCATTGGGTCGCCCGCGGTAGGGCATGGGCGTGAGGTAGGGGGCATCGGTCTCCACCATGATGTGGTCAAGTCCCACCACGGCCGCCGATGCCGCGATCTCACCGTTGCCTTTGAACCCGGACGTACCGGAAAAGCTCAGGTACCATCCGTGCTCCCGCGCCACCTGCGCCATGGCGGTGTCTCCCGAGTAGCTGTGGAACACGGTGCGCTCGGGTGCGCCGTCGGCCAGTAAGGTCTCAATGACCTCGGCATGGGCGTCACGGTCATGAATCTGCATGGGCAGGTCGAGTTCCTTGGCCAGAGCAATGTGCGCACGGAACGCTTCGCGCTGCAGTTCCTTGGCAGCCTCACCTGTGCGGAACAGATCCATGCCGGTCTCGCCTATGGCCACCACCTCGCGTGGGTGGGCGCGAGCCAGGCGTTCAACTTCGGCCAGTGCGTCGTCAAAACTGGTCTCATGCCACGGCCGGTACGTCACCGGCAGCCCGTCGGGCCCGGCGGCACCGCGGTGCCCATGCAGCACGGATTCGTTGGGATGGATGGCCAAGGCGGCGTGGACCCGGCCGGGATGGTCGAGTGCCATGCGCACGGCGGTGCCCAGGTTCGGCAGCTCGCAACCCACATCGATGACGCCCTCCACCCCCACGGACGCGGCTTGGTCGAGCAGCTCGTCCACCGTAGGCACCGTCACCTCGCCCTGCCCGCGTTCCACGGCCTGACGGCTGAGTTCCTCTGCAAACGGAGGCACCGACGCCACATGCGTGTGATTGTCCACTACCGTGACACCCTGCGGCAGCGGCGGCGGCAGCGGCGCCCAGTTTCTGTCCCTATGCTTCTTGCCCATGCCGCTCAGTCTAATGTGCGCAGGGCATATCGCACTGCGCGAAATACCTAACGTTATATGCCGCACATCTGCAAGTCAGCAAATTAGAACATCTTTTTCAGGATGACTAAATAAAAACCACTTGACTGTGACACCCATCATTGTTTGCAAATTTATTTAGACAGAATAGCGCACTATGCACTTATTGCGAAGAAGAATGCATCTTATCTGACGTTTATGCACTACTCTTATATTGCCTCTATACGCAGAAACTAGACACAAGATTGGCAAGCACTAGACACTGTGGTTGAAAATCTCCATACCAGAAAAAGACCATACAGAAACCGCACATGAGACACAGTACCGATAATCGTTCATCCTCTCCGAAGCATACACGCCGCTCTTCACATGCAACCGCCTTCTTCACCGCGGCCATATGCACCGCCATCCTGACCGTCACAGCCCCCAGCGCGGACGCCACCGAAACGCATCTCGCCTCACCGAGCGCAACGTCAAACAGTACTAAGAGCGCAATGCCTTCCACGCACGGCTCCGGCAATGCCGACTCCACCAACACCACCTCCGGTCAGCCCCTGCCCTCATCGCCGCAGAACAGCACCTCCCCCAACCAGCCAGCACTCGGCACGCAGCCCGAATCCACACTCACCGCTGGCGGCAGCAAACCCACCGATGGCACCGGCAAGGACAGCACAACAGACCACAACGACAAGACCGACGCCACCCTTGGCAGCGACGACCCAATCGATGCCAACATCGACGCCTCCACCAAAATCGGCCATGCCGACAACGACAGCAACGGCACCACCGACCCTTCACCCGCCCCACACGCGCAAGACGACGATCAACCCGCCTTCACCGCTGACAACACCTCCGGCCCGGACCAAGGCGGCACCAGAATCAACCTCACGCCGCATATCAGCGGCACCATCACACAGCTCGCCACCGGCGCCATACATTCCATAGCGCTCACCGCCAACAACCGCCTCTACACGTGGGGCGGCAACAACTACGGGCAACTAGGAAACGGCACCTCTGGCAGCGCCAATCAGACCACGCCCACACCCATCTCCATCCCAAGCAACCCGACCATCAAGTCCATCGCAGCCGGCTTCTACCACAGTCTCGCCCTCACCGACACCGGGCACATCTATGCGTGGGGATCGAACTCCCATGGCGAACTGGGCAATGGCACCACCAGCAACAGCACCAGACCCACCGACATCACCCCCGCAGGTCTCACCTTCAAGGCCGTCAGCGCCAAAGGCTATATGTCCATGGCGCTGACGAACGACGGCACCCTGTACACATGGGGAGACAACGACTACGGCCAATTGGGCAACGGCACCACCAGCCTCGCCGTTCAGAGCAGACCCAAAGCAGTCGCCATCCCCGGCAAGCAGACCATCAAGTCCATCGCAGCCGGCTTCTACCACAACCTCGCCCTCACCGACACCGGGAACGTCCTGACATGGGGAGACAACACCTACGGACAACTCGGCAACGGCACCGTCCACGGCAACAACAGCCCCAAACCCATCACCATCCCCGGCAACCCCAGCATCAAGTCCATCGCAGCCGGCAACTATCACAATCTTCTCCTCACCTCGACCGGGCGCATCTACGCGTGGGGATACAACACCATAGGTCAAGTGGGCAACGGCACCACCGCCAACCAGAACTCGCCGGTCGAGGTCACCATCCCGGGAGCAGCCACCATCACCGACATCGCCGCCGGAGGCAACCACTCCATGGCCAGAACCAAGGACGGCACCCTCTACGCATGGGGATACAACACCTCCGGGCAGCTGGGCATTGGCACCAACGACAACAGCAGCGTGCCGCAGCGAGTCCAAAGGAGCCTCAGCGTCACCGGCATCATGGCAGGCGGCAACATGCATACGCTCGCCCTCGCCACCAACGGTGAGCTATACGCTTGGGGCAGCAACGGCTACGGTCAGCTCGGTACCTCGAACACTACCAACAGCAATGTCCCGCTCAGGATCAACTCCATCAACGCAAAGGTCACCTCCGTCACCTTCGATACCACCGCAGGAATCGACCTCGGCTTCCATGAGGCCGACGGCCATTGGATCGTCCACAGCCCGAAACACCCGGCAGGCACCGTGTCCATGACGGTCAACTGGACCAATGCCGACGTGCCGCAGCCCGCGGTCACCATCCCCTACACCTACACGTTCACACCGTCATATACGGTCACATTCAACACCGCAGGCGGCAGCGCACCACCAGCCAGCCAACAGGTCCTCAAGGGCAGCACCCCCACATGGCCGAGCACCACTCCCACCAAAGAGAACGCCCTGTTCAACGGTTGGACCCTGGACGGCACCACCCCCTACGACTTCAACAAACCCGTCACCGGGAACATCACCATCACCGCCATGTGGGGTGCATTCAGCGCCGACCCGACGCGAGGCCCGGCCAGCGGCGGCACGCGAGTCGGCATCACCCCGCCGCATAACAGCAAGTTCCTGCAAATCAGCTCCAGCGGGTACTACTCATTGGTGCGGAGCACCACCGGGAAAACCTACGGGTGGGGTCTCAACCACCTCGGCCAACTCGGCAACGGTAAAGTCGACTCCAACGGGAGCATACTTCCCACGCCCACCAAGACGCCAGCAGGCACCACCTTCACCAAACTTGCTGCCGGAGCATGCAGCGCCACAGCCAAAGCCTCCGACGGCAACCTCTACAGCTGGGGTTACGCCGAAGGCGGCATCACCGGCATCTCAGGAGCTTCCGGAAACCTCAGCACCCCGAGCAAAGTCACCACACCGGCCGGAGTGCACTTCAACACCGTCTCCATCAGCGACCCTACGTACTGCAACAACGAGTATTCGCTCGCCATCAGCTCGGACGGCGCCACATGGGCTTGGGGCAATAACAACAACCAAGCCTCAAGAAGCGATGAAGCCGGCGGCGTGGGCACCTTGGGCGACGGCACCACCATCAACCGGTCAGCCCCCGTCAGAGTCGTTCAACCCTCCGGCGTCCGGTTCACCCAGGTGAGCGCCGGCGGCAACTTCGCCTTGGGACTGGGTGACGACGGCCTCATCTATTCGTGGGGATCGAATACCAACGGGCAGCTCGGCAACGGTCAATACACAGGCACTGCCCTCATCCCCACCAAAGTCAACACACCATCGGGGATGACCTTCACGTCCATCAGCGCAGGTTACAACGACGCTTTCGCCATAGCAAGCGACGGCACCGTATGGGCTTGGGGCAAGAACAGCGGCACTACCACCGCAAGCGGCAACACCTTCTCCAGCAACGGTGCCCTGGGCGACGGCACCACCGTTGACCAGCCCACTCCGGTGCGGGTCCAGGCCGGAGGAGCCTCCTTCACCACCGTCAAAGCCAACCGAGGATTCGCCCTTGCCCGCAGTGCCGACGGTACTCTGTATTCCTGGGGTTCCAACAACCAGTACGGGCAGCTGGGCAACGGCACCACCCGGCCCAACAGCACACCCACCGCAGTCGACGACAGTCTGGGACAGCCGGTAAAGGCCGTAGACATAGATATCAACGATTGTGCCTCCTATTACATCGACGACGAAGGCACCACCCATGCCTTCGGGTACAACGGGAACGGCCAGCTGGGCAACGGCACCACCGACAGCAGCAGCACGCCCGTCACCGTCAGTCTGCCGCTCGTCACCGTCACCGCGGTCACGTTCGGCACCGGCAGCACCGCCAAGCCAGGCGTCGGCCTGGCCTGGAACAACGCCAAGCAGGTATGGCAGGTCACCACGCCGGCCTATCACGGCGGCACCACCGACATGACCATAAGTTGGTCCAACGGCGACGCGCAACCCCCGATCATCCAACAGTTCACCTACGCAGCACCTCCCCTCAGCAGATTGCCGATTACCGGAGCGAATACCACAGCTCTCGGCCTCGCCATTGCAGGAGCGGCCATCGCGCTTGCATTCTTGGGATTGGCATTGTGGCTGCACCGACGGCTGTTGCACTAATCGTCATTGACAGCTGACAGTTATTAGTAACTAGTTGATACCAGCACATACACTACAGGCTCCGTTCCGCGATTGCAGAACGGAGCCTGTACTGTTTCAGCCAATTAAAGAGGCCTACATCAAAGCCAAGCGTCGCGCCATCAGCGTATCCCCGCCGCAGCCTCCTGACGACGCTTGAACATCATGAGCGACACTGCGACCATCAGCAGCAGCACTGCGACCGCAACCGCGAGCGCCACACCGGCACCACCGGTCAACGGCAGCTGGGACACAGCGGTGACGTTGTGCACCACGATGGCGGTGTCGGCAGCCACCGGTACCCGATGCGCCTCGACCAGCCCCCATATGTCGCCGGTGTTGGACACCTGCCCGTCAGCGCCGTTGCCGGACAGCGTGACCTCGAAGGATGGCTTGAACGATGCGGCGTACCCGGCCGGAACTTCGGTCTGCGCCACATCATAGGCCTGCTCACCCAGTCCGTCTACCGTGAGCTGTCCCTGACTGTTAGCCTGCAGGTTGACGGTGGTGGAGGTTTCGCCATCCCCGCTGTCATCCGACTGATCGACGACCTTCCGGTAGGAGCCCGGAGCCAGCTGCCGGAACCTGATGAGCTTGCCGCCCTTGGAGCTCACTTGGAACGTGGCGCCCTGCGGGCCACCGGGAATCGGCGTTTCCGTAGCCTTGTCCTTGTTGACTAAGGTGAACGAGCGGTAGTAGGCAGTGGGGGTCGAACTCGGGTCGTTGGTGACGGTCTCAAAGGAACCGTTCTCGCTGACTGGATCCGTGTTAATCTGACCGGTCTCGCCGTCGATTTCGCCAGTGCCGCTGGACTGATGGGCGCTGTCATTGCTGAAGGCCAGCGTGACGCCGTTCTGCAGCGCACCGGGCTGAGCCTGATCGTTGACGGTCATGCTGTACTCGATCTTGATCGGATCGTGCCATACCTTGGTGCAAATGCCATACGAGAGGTTGAAGGTGACATATCCCTTGCCGTCATTGGCGGCACCGTCGAAATCGATTTGATAGTCGATTCCCTCCTGCATGACCTTGCCGCCGATGGTCACCGTGGTGTCATCGCTGTTGTAGGTCAGGCCGGGCTGCTTGGGCGTATCGGTGATGGCGAAGATGTACTCGCTGAAACCGGTGGTCAGCGGCACCTGGGTTGTGATGACATAGTGCAGTGTGCCGCCGATGGAGGCATCGTTGTGTTTGGAGGTGTCCAGCTGTTTGGTGATGGTGGGCTTTGCGTCGTTCTTCATATTGATGGTGCCCAGGGGCTGCCCATTGATGTTCCCGTAGCTCACCCCTGCAGTGGAGGTGATGCCTGTGCTCACCAGCATCGGAATCGAGTTGGTATGGGTCTCGTCGGGCTGCGTCCCCGTGGTGTCTTCCACCACGTAGATGCCGGGAGCCAGACCCGCGATCGTGGCGGTGCTGTTGGCACCGGCGTCGGTGAACGTCACGGGCGCTGCGGCGGTGTCCTTGATGGCGGCCTTGAAGTCCCGCTGCCGAATCAGCCGCGTGACGAACCGGCGCAGGCCACCGGTCTCGCACTCCTCGCCATCGCTGGCTTGCGTACAGTCTTTGCCCCACGCGTCTTTGTCCGTGCCACTGTTCGAAATGGTGTCCTCGCTGCCGGGCGCCGCAAAACCGAGCCATGTGGCAGCCACTGCTCCCACCGGATTGTCGTCATAGCTTGCATCGGCATCAATGCCGTCACTTGCCGCTTGGGCGGCGTACACGAGCGTCGGTTCGGTAGTGACCGCCACATGGTTGAGTGTGCCGGTGGAGGCAACGCCGTCGGCACTGGCATAGTCACCGATGCGCACAGCCTTGAACACGTGGTTTTTGACCGCCGCGCTTGTGCCGGTAATGGCGATGGCCACCTTGTTGTCGTCCGAAAAGGCGACGGGCGCGGAAGCGGACTCGCCGCCATCAGCCGCATATGCACTGGCCGGAACCCCCAGAGCCAGTAGGGTGGCCGCCGTTACGGCCACTGCCGCAATGTTGCGGAACCTTGATCGGATACTCATCATCTTTCTCCTTTTCCCTAACACTTCATCGGGAAATATGCGATGCCCGCGTGTGCATGAATCGCAGGCCGACAGATGATTGCGCGACGTGCTGTGGTGCATCCACAGACTTACCGTGTACCGTTCGCGTCATACCGACCGCTATTTAGGCAAAGCATCGTTCTTTATTAGTCAAACATATCAGTCCTCAGCAAAGAGTGAGCTTTCTTGCGTAGACAATTACGAATATATCACTATTTACCCATAAAAGAAGAAAGGAATATTAAACAAATCAGATGATTTAATATATTTACCGTGTTACGTGCTTCACTGATTCTTTGTGGAAGCAATCACAGAGCGCACTTTGCTATACAAATTCTAGTTCTTTGGCTGTTTTATAGAGTGATGAGAAGCACAGCGCACATCCCGCTCCCCCACACCCTTCCATACAAAAGCGGACGGCCTACCGTGAAGTAGACCGTCCGCCTATATGAGTTCGCCAAGCAGAGCAGGAAGCTCATCCGGTTTTATTGCCTAACCGTCATGCGCTTCCCTCAAATGCCTAGTTTCAGCGCAATCCTGCGAGAGTAGCCGCCTGACGACGCTTGACAATCATCAGCGCCACAGCGACGACCAGCAGAAGCAGCGCCACGACGACTGCAAGCAGTACGCCGGCGCCGCCGGTCATCGGCAGCGAGGAGATGGAGGTGACGTTGAAGACCACGATGGCGTTCGTGCCGTCATTGGTGTTCGTAGCGGTCTTGCGCTCCTCGACCAAGCCCCAGATGTCGCCGGTGTTCGTTGCCACGGAGATGGTGGGATCGCTGGAGTCGCCCGAAAGCGTGACGGTGAAGCTGGGCTTGAACATGTCGGAGTAGCCTGCAGGAGCCGCGGTCTGGTTGACCGTGTACGTGCCGTCAGACAGACCGTCCACCTTCAGCGTGCCGTCCTGTGCGGGCTTCAGATCAGCCGTGGCCGAGGGGGAACCCTGAGCGGCGGCCTTCTTGTACGAGCCGTCCGAGAGCTGGAGGAACTTGATGGGAGCGGCGGCCTTGGTGTCGCCCTGGCTCACCTGGAAGGTGCCTTGCAGAGGAGCGCTGCTGGTCTTGTCCTTGTTTGCCAGCGTGAAGGAGCGCAGGTATGCGGTGGAGTTCGCGTTCGGATGCTCCGCATCTGGCTTGTCGGTGACCGTGTCAACCGAACCGTTGCCCGGATCGCTGGGGTTGACCAGGCCGTTGTCCGTGCTGCCGTTGCTGCCGTCGCTGATGGTCGGCTTGTCTGAGGTCGGCTGCTTGTCCGAGTCGTTGCTGAAGGACAGCGTGACGCCGTTGCCGAGCGAACCGCCCTGCGCATTGTCGTTGACCGTCATGCTGTATGTGACGGTGATCTTATCCTGCCAAGTGAAGCTGCGGATGCTCGAGGAGAGGTCGAAGACCACGTATTTGGTGTTGTTGGCGGCATCGGTATCAACGATGACGTTGTACTGGCTCTTGGACAGCGTCTGGGAGCCGACCGTCACGACCGCGTCGTTGTTGTAGCTCAGGCCCGCCTGCTTCGGGGTATCGGTCATGGTGAAGATGTAGTGATCGAAGCCGGTGGTCAGCGGCACCTTGCTGCTCAGCTGGTAGTGCAGCTTGCCGCCGATGGAGGCATCGTTGCTTTTGCTGGAGTCGAGCGTCTTGACGATGGACGGCACCGTGTCGTTCTTCATCGTGATCACGCCCAGGTCCGTGCCGTTGATCTTGTTGTAGACCGTGCTGCCGGAAGTGACTCCGGTGCTCACCAGCATGGGGATGGCGTTGGTGTAATCCGCCGCCTTGCCTGCGCCCGAGGTCGGGGTGACATCCTTGACGACATAGACACCGGGGTTCAGGCCAGTGAGCGTCACCGTGGTGTTGGCACCGGATTCCGCAGAGGTCACCTCGGCGTTGGAGGTGCTGTCAAATGCGGAGGTGAGGGCCTTCTCTTTCGAGAAGTTGGTGACGAAGGCACGCAGCTTGCCGTTCTTGCCCCATGCGTTGGAAGCGGTGCCGCTGTTTGAGGTGGTGTCATCACCGGTGGTGCCGTAGCCGAGCCACTTGGACGACACCGCACCGATCGGGTTACCCGCGTAGGAGGGGTCAAGACCGGCTCCGGCAACGCTGGTGAACGCAGAAGTGGCGGCCTCGTTGAAGTCGCTTACCGTAGTGACGGCGACGTTGGTGAGGTTGCCGTCGGCAGTGCCTTCGGCGTTGGCGTATTCGCCTACGCGCACGGCCTTGAAACTGTGGCCCTTCACTGCGGCGCTGATACCGGTGATCGCGATGGTCTCCTTGCCGGAGTCGCTGATGGCGATCGGCTTGGGCGTCGCGGGGACATCGGCAGCGAACGCGCTGGCCGGCACACCGAGAGCCAGCAGGGAAGCGGCCGCTACAGCCGCTCCTGCAAGCTTGCGCAATGGTGATTGCATGTTCATTGATATTTCTCCTTTTCCCTGAAACTGATTGGGAAATCTTGTATACGAGGGGACTCACGATGGCATTTCGCGCCAATAGGCAGTCGCCCCTCAGGCTGTGCAGCATGGCCATGTACCGGAGGCAAAGTCACACCGCGCGCCACGTAGCATGTACTGAGTATGTACAGTTTTCTATTATTTGCCTAGCTTTAGCATGAAAAGAATTCGCCTTCTTTACGCCAGATAATAAGAATATCGCAATACTAGACAAATGTCAGGTATAAATTTGCACAAAATGCCGTCATTACATCAAGCACGGCTTCAATTTGCCGAGTTTGGTGCCGCATTACGTATTGACATAGTTACCAATCACACATTTATGATACATCTCACTATGCCCATAACGAATTACTTCTTCATAATTAGACAAAACAAAATCCGCATGCAGTCTCCCGCACACGGATACTTGCCGACCTTAGCCCCCCTACTCACTCCCCCGCACGACCAAACGCCAGTGCCGCCGCATGCAACGCATACGACGGCACCAACAGCACCTTCCTACCTACGTCTGGCATTCATTACCCAGCCAGCACAGGAAGGATAGCTACTCATTCACACTTCATCCGCAAGTTGACCCCCGAACAGACCGTAGGCGAACTCTCCGTGGCGAGCCTCGTCCACGCCAAGCAGCTCCTCATCCTCACTGACGCGCCAACCCACCGTCTTTTCCAGCGCAAACGCGATGACCCACGTCACGGCCGCCGAATACAGCACCGCCACCAGCGACACCAGCACCTGTACCGCAAGTTGCCGCCACGATCCGCCTGTGAACAGACCGGTGCCTTGGGCAAACAGACCGACCATCACCGTGCCGACCAGTCCGCCCACGCCGTGCACGCCCACCACGTCGAGGGAGTCATCGTAGCCCAAGCGGAACTTCACATCGCACGCCAGGCATGTGAGCACCCCGGCCACAGCGCCGATGACGATGGCCCACAACGGCCCCACCACATCGGCTGCCGGAGTGATGGCGACCAGTCCCGCCACCATTCCCGTGGCAGCGCCCATGGCGGTGTAATGACCGGTGCGCACACGTTCGGTGAACCCCCATGCCAGCATGGCCGCACCGGCCGCCACCGACGTGCTCACCCATGCGTACCCTGCGGTGCCGTTCGCCGCAAACGCCGAACCGGCATTGAACCCGAACCATCCGAACCACAGCAGGAACGCACCCAGCATCACGAACGGCACGTTGTGCGGGCGCATGGTGCGCTTGCCGAACCCCTTGCGCTTGCCGGTGAGCAGTACGATCATCAGCGCTGCCACAGCGGCATTGATATGAATGACCGTGCCGCCAGCGAAATCATGCGCTGGCGCACCCAGCGCCTCAGAGATGGCACCGGTGGCGGACAGCAGGCCGCCGTTCCATACCATGTGTGCCATGGGCGAGTATTCGAACGTTACCCACAAGGCCACGAAGATCAGCCATGTGGTGTATTTGATGCGTTCGGCGAGCGCCCCGGAGATAAGCGCCACCGCAATCATGGCGAACGCCATCTGGAAGGCCACGTCGATGGTGATCGGATAGTGGCCGTTGGCGTTGAGTTCGGTGGCACCCAGCGCCCCGCTGTCGCCTTGGGCACTCACCGCGTCCTTGAGCAGCAGGCCCGAGGCCGGAGAGCCGAACACACCGCCGATATCGTCGCCGGCGTAGGCGATGGACCAGCCCCACAGCACCCAGACGATGGAGCCAACCGCCAGAGCACCGGCGGAGAGCAGCAGCATGTTGAGGATGGCCTTGCGGCGCACCATGCCGCCGTAGAAGAACGCCACGGCGGGTGTCATCAGGAACACCATGGATGCCGCCATGAGCATCCACGCGGCGTTGCCGGTATCGATTCCGTTGTTCATATGATTCCCCTTCAGTCTCGGCTACGGGATGGGAACCATAGAACGCCGCTCATATGACGACGGCATTACGCCACATTACGCACGATTACGCCGCCGTTACGCCCACGTAACGATACGCCTAAACGTGGTGCGACACGTTGATGGCGCAATCCACACAGCGGTCGTTTCAGGCCAGGATGCCGTCCACGAACCCTGCTGCATCGAAGGGAGCCAGATCGTCCGGCCCTTCGCCCAAGCCGACGAGTTTGACCGGCACGCCGAGTTCGCGCTGCACCGAGATGACGATACCACCCTTGGCCGAGCCGTCGAGCTTGGAGAGCACCACGCCCGTCAATCCAATCGCCTCAGCGAACACCTTGGCTTGGGTCATGCCGTTCTGGCCGGTGGTGGCGTCAAGCACCAGCAGCACTTCATCCACCGGCAGGTTCTTCTCGGTGACCCGGCGAATCTTGCCCAGTTCGTCCATGAGGTTCGACTTGTTCTGCAGCCGTCCGGCTGTGTCGATGATGAGCACATCGACATTCTCCTCCTTGGCTCGCTGTGACGCTTCGAACGCCACGGAAGCCGGATCGCCCCCCTCTTTGTGCGAGCGCACCACCGGCACGTTCACCTTGGCACCCCAGGTCTCGAGCTGATCGGCAGCGGCAGCACGGAAGGTGTCCGCAGCCGCCAACATCACCGATTTGCCCTGTGCCACAAACAGGCGTGCCAGCTTGCCGGCCGTCGTGGTCTTGCCGGTGCCGTTGACTCCCACCATCATGATGACGCTGGGGCGAGAAGCCTGGGGCTTGTTGGCGTTAAGCTCGCGATCGGGAGCAATCACCGCTCCGGATGCAGCGCTCTCACCCTCAGCCTGAGTCACGGTCTCGCCGGAAATGGCATCGACCTGTTCCACGAGCTTGGAGCGCAGCGCCTCTCGTACCTGAGCCGCATCGGCAGTACCGGTCACGCGTGCGTCGGTGCGCAGCCCCTGAACCAAGGTCTCACTCGCCTCGCTGCCGACATCGGCCAGCAGCAACGTGTCTTCGACATCCTCCCAATCGGACTCGGAAAGTTTGTCTTTGGCAAGAATGTTGAACAGCGCCTTGCCGAACGGATTGGACGACTTGGCGAGTTTGGCTTTGAGACGTGTGGCGCGTGAACCGGCAGACTCGGGACGATCACCGTCTTGTTCAGTCTCTTCCCCTGGCTTCAGGTTCGTTTCACTGCGAACAGGTTCGTCACCCTCCGCACTACCCTCAGAGCCACCATCGGTGCCGCCATCGTCACTGACACGGTTCCCACCTTCACCGCCGGTACCGCTACCAGAAGAGGCTGCACGTTTGTTGCGTGTACGACTTGCAACAACACCGGCCACGATGAGCGCCACAACAACCGCTGCTACGACGACCACGCCGATAATCACATTCATATCCATGTGTTCCAGACTAGAGTTCTCAACCGACAGTTGCCTGCCCACAGTTGACATCAGCAACGCTCCACCAAGAGCGCATAATCGTGATACAACGCACATCTTCCCCTACAATGGGTATATATAAAGAGTAATCGTGCTATAAATAGACGGTTACTAATAAACTGTATAAACGTACCGTTGCAGCATCACGTCCAATCATGAACGCCTCAATGCCGCCGATACCCAATGCGCCGAACGGATGAGATAAGGAGGAGTGGTGCACGACATCAGAATCGCAGTGATCGAAGACGACCCCGCAGCCTGCCAGCAGGTGCTCGACTACCTCAATCGCTACCAGCGCGAGAACGATGAACATTTCACGGTTTCCGTCTTCGACGACGGAGCAAAAATCGTCAAACAATACCGCCCCATCTACGACATTCTGCTCTTCGACATCGAAATGAAGCAGATGAACGGTATGGAAGCCGCCAAAGCAATCCGCAACGTGGACAACGAGGTGGCCATCATCTTCATCACCGCCGCCGCCCAGTACGCCATCAACGGCTACGAGGTCCAGGCTCTCTCCTATCTGCTCAAGCCGGTACCCTGGTTTGCTTTCAGCCAGGAGCTAAAACGGTCCATTGAGGCAGCACGCCGGCGCAGCCACCACTCCATCCTTGTGGAAACCGGATCGAAGCAGACCCGTTTGGAACTGCGGGAGATTCTCTATATCGAATCCATACGCCACAACATCATCATCCACAATTCCAACAGCAAGATCTCCATCACCTCCACACTCAAGGAGCTGGAGGCACAGCTCGGCCCGCACGACTTCTTCCGTTCCAACTCCTGCTACCTGGTCAACATGCGCCACGTTGCCGGCATAGAAGACCAGGAGTGCCTGATGAGCAATGGTGAGCGCCTGCGCATCAGCAGGCCGCGCAAGAAAGCCTTTGTCGCCGCTCTAGCCGATTACATCAGCGGTACCGCCAACAAGTAGGCTGCCATGAACGAAACCATCACCAACGCCCTGCCAGACATTCCCCGCGTATTCACGGCCCTCAGCGAATGGGCGGCGTGCATGGTCTATCTGCTGGTGATCAACCGCAGGGTTTCCAAGGCACGTACCATTGCCGTGGCCGCCTTGGGTCTGCCTGTCATCATCGCCGTACAATACATCAACGGCATCGCCCCGGCGCTCTTTTGGATGTTCGGCATGCTGCTGGCGTTCGCCGTAATGTACACGATCATCATGCTCGCCACCGGAACAGCACTGCGCGAAGGCTGTTATATCACCGCCCGGGCGTTCGTACTTGCGGAACTGGTGGCCTCGCTACATTGGCAACTAGCCATGTTCGCGGGCGTGAACCTGCATGACCACCGCCTGATGGGCTTCAACACTGTGCTGCTCGTGGTCACTTATCTCACCTGTTTCATCCTGGCATGGACGTTGGAACGCCGCAACTTCGACGGTTCCGCCCCCACCAATCCCACGCTCTCCGCCACATTCGGAGCCATCGCCATCACCATCGTCACCTTTGCCATGAGCAACCTGAGCTTCGTTTCCACAAACACGCCTTTCTCCGGCACGATGGGACAAGAGGTGTTCTACATCCGCACACTGGTGGATCTGTGCGGCTACGCCGTGCTCTACGCCCAGCAGGAGCAGCTGCGGGCGCAGCAGGTCAGCGCCGAACTGGCTTCCATTGATGCCGAGCGTGAGAGCGAGCACCGCGAATACCTGCAGTCCAAGGAAAACATAGAGTC
This sequence comes from Bifidobacterium sp. ESL1130, assembly GCF_058507935.1. Taxonomy (NCBI): domain Bacteria; kingdom Bacillati; phylum Actinomycetota; class Actinomycetes; order Bifidobacteriales; family Bifidobacteriaceae; genus Bifidobacterium; species Bifidobacterium sp. ESL1130. The sequence goes on from NZ_CP196379.1 coordinate 1,721,543, forward strand.
ACTCGGGCGAATCTCTCACGACCTGAAACACCAGATAACGGCACTGCGAGCCGAAGTCGACCCCGAGCATGTGGCGGCTGGGTTCGAACAACTTGAGGATTCGGTACGCCAGTACAGCGCACAGCAGCACACTGGCAACCCGGTACTCGACGTGGTTCTCACCACCAAGATGCAGGCGTGCGATCGTCAAGGCATCACCTTCACCACCGTTGCGGACGGCAAGCTGCTTGACACATTGAGCTCCATGGACATCGCCACCCTATTCGGCAACGCTTTGGACAATGCCATCGAAGCGGCATCGAAGCTTGACGACCCGCAGCACCGTCTCATCAAACTGGCGCTTTACACATACGGCGATTTCACGGTCATTCGCGTGGAGAACTACTACCGTACCGAGCTGAAGAAGGATGGGAAAGGCAACCTGCGCACCACCAAGGCCGACCACCATTCACACGGCTACGGCGTGAAGTCCATACGCCACATCGCCGAACAGTATGGCGGCACCCTCACCATCAAAGCACAGAACCAGTGGTTTACCCTCACCGTGCTCCTGCCCAAACAGCAATTGGAGACGGCATAACAATTCCCACCCGACGCGATTCGATCAGTCATGATTCAATCAGTCACTGTTTAATCAGTCATGTATCAGTCGCGCATCATCCACACATCAGTCACGTATCAGTCACACATAACGCAAGCGGCAGGCTGACAAATAAGTCAACCTGCCGCTTTATTCGGTTTCTCAGCCGGCTCCCAACCGGCCCCTCAACGAAGAGCCATACGAGTAGTCACATCACCCGTGAGGCTGCACGTCGGCGGGAATCACAGACTTGTACTGCTCGTCCTTGAAGTCCTGAGCGTACGCTTCCTTGGCCTTTGCCAACAGATCCGCATCGGTCAGCGCGTCGTAGGCCGTCAGCGCGATGGTCTTGGCTGCCTGCACCAAGCCCTTGTGGGCGATGCTGGACTGGCCGTTGGCCACCCACTGCCAGGAGTGCGCACTGGCCCCCTGCGGCTCGAAACCGCCGTAATACTGCGCCGTGGGCGCGCACCAGCTTACGTCGCCAACGTCGGTGGAGGCCTGACCTTTGGTGCTCGTGGGGTAGGTCAGCGGGAAAATCTCGGTGACGATGCCGGCGCGGGCCATCTGGTCAATCTCCTCGTCGCTCTTGCCGGGGAAGGCTTCCCTGGCCCGGGCAGCCATGCGCTCAGTAGCGCCGGGGGCGTTGCTTGCCGCGATGGAACGAGCGAAGTCCTGCTCCTCATCGGTGATCTCGAGCGGGCCTGCCAAGCGGAGGTTCAAGTCCATCGCCTCACTGAGCGGGTGGTTCGGCACATAGTTGGCACAGGCCGAGTCGAAGTCGATGCTCAGCTCGGTGTCGGTCATCATGGCCGCACCCTCAGCGATCTTGACCACGCGGTCGTAGATTTCCTTGGCCTGATCAAGCTTGGGAGCACGCACGAAGAAGTACAGGTTGGCCGAGGGGTGCACCACGTTGGCGGACTCGCCGCCGGCGTCGGTGTAGGCGTAGTGGACGCGAGCCTCGTCGATGATGTGCTCGCGCAGGAACTGCACACCCACCGTCATGAGCGTGGCCGCGTCGAGCGCGTCACGGCCCTGGTCGGGCGCTGCCGCAGCGTGGGAGGCGACGCCCTTGAAAGCGAAGTTCGCCTGCATGACGGCCAGGCCCGAACCGCCGCACACCGCGGTATTGTCCGCTGGGTGCCAGGTGAACGCCGCGTCCACGTCATCAAACACGCCGTCGCGCGCCATGAAGGCCTTGCCGTAGCCGCTTTCTTCGGCCGGGCAGCCGAAGAGCTTGAGCGTGCCCTTCAGGTTCCGCTCTTCCATGAGGGTCTTGAGCGCCACCGCGGCACCAAGCGCACCGGTGCCCAGCACGTTGTGGCCGCAGCCCTGACCTGCCCCGCCGTCTATCACGGGCTTGCGCTGCGGGTTGCCGGCCTCCTGGCTGAGATTGTCGAGCGCATCGTATTCCGCGGTGATGCCGATGACCGGCTTGCCCGAACCGTACGTGGCGATGTAGGCGTAATCCATACCGGCCACGCCCTTGGTGATCTCGAACCCTTCGTTCTCCAGCACTTTGTAATGCTGCTCGACCGACTTGGGGACAGTGAACCGGGTCTCCGGGGTTTCCCAGATGCGGTCCGAAGCCTCGATGAACTCGCCTTTTTTCTCATCGACGATGTCGATAATACGTTGTTTGTCTTGTGTTGCAGCCATGGCCGCCACCTTTCATACCATTGGCCCGACGAGTCAATGGGTTGTGAATGATTGATTACCACACATATCAGTGCGGGCCCGCCGCAAGGGCGAGCCCGTCATGTTATTTCTCGATGCGCACGAGCTGCACCACGACTGCAGCCGCCACACCGACACCCGCCATGAACAGGAACCCGGGAGTGAAGTTGCCCCCCGTCACCAAGGCACCGATAATCATGGGAGCCAGGAAGCCTCCCAAGGTGCCACCGGTGTTGATGATGCCGATTGACGAACCGATGACCTGCGCGTCCATGATCTTGTGAGGCCATGTAAACACACCGGTGAAAGCAAGGGTACTGAGCATGCTGATGCACACCATGAGCACGATGGTGAGCACCAAATTGTGCGAGGTGACAAAGAGCACCAGCAGCACTGCCACGATGAGGACGGACCACGTGATGGCCTTCTTCTCACGCCCCAAGAAGAACTTGGAGAGCAGAGAGCCGGAGAAGATGGTGGCGATGGTGGAGAACACCGAGTTGCCGGCCAAGATCCATCCTGCCTGCCCCACGCTCAGCTTGAACGTTGCGGTGATGTAGCTGGGCAGCCAAGACATGTTGCCATAAAGCACCACGTTGAGCAGAAGCATGACCACGAAGAGCACGATGACATTGCGGTTAGTGATGACGTCACGGAACCCGAGCTTGGCGGGGGCATCCTGTGTTTCAGCCTTCACAGCCGGCTTGGTGCCACAATCCTTGGGAACGAAGAACGCAATGAGTACGAACGAGACCAAGTAGAGGCTGCCGAGCAACACATAGGCCAGCTGCCAGTTGTAGGAAATGAGCTGAGCGCCCAAGGTGAAGGCCAGGATGCCGCCGATACCGGAGGTGGAAAGGATGAGTGACTGCACGAACGTGCGGCGCCTGGGCTCGAAGTTCTCCGAAACCGCTTTGGTGCAGCTTGGCGGGTAGCCGCCATGCCCCATTCCGGCAAAGAAGCGAATAACAATGAACATGGCCAGGCTGCCTGCGGCTCCGAGCCCGGCAATACTACCCACCGCGCCGAAGCAGTAGGAGAATACGGCGATGACCACCATGGAGGTCATCAGCACGCGCTTGGCGCCGAACCGGTCAGCCAGCCAGCCGCACGGAATCTGCATGATCGAGTAACCCAGGAAGAACAGCGACATGATCAGGCCGGTCTTGCTCGAGTCGAGGCCGAACTGCTTGGAAATAGGGATGATGGCGGTGGAGATCATGTTCTTATCCATGTACACCACCGAATAACCGGCCATCAATGCCACAATGAGCGGAGCACTGCTGCGCGCCGTCCGAGACAACTCACCGGTCTTGGTTTGTTCTTCCTTCATAAAGCCCACTTTCGCTGGGGTTGGTATGGGTGTGCCCTGAGACCAACAGACAAAACGGTTCCGCTGGATAAACAAGCACTATGTGATACAGCATACATAAATTCGATTAAGGGGATGTAACGCGCTCACCAGTTGAGACGCGTTAGAATGTGGTCCATCCTCCGTCTACCGGCACAACGGCACCATTGACAAACTCGGATTCGTCACTCACCAGGAACAACGCAGCCTGTGCAATGGACTGTGACGACCCCACACCAGGCATAAGTGCCATGCCTGCCTTTTGCCGATTCATGCCAAACTCATTGACATTCTTCATCGACTCCGAGATGTTGGTGTTGATGCCGCCTGGGGCGATGGCATTGGCGCGAATCCCTTCCCTCTCATACATGAAAGCGGTGTTTTCTGTCAATCCAACCACTGCATGCTTAGCCGCCGTGTAGGCCGCACCGGCACGACCGCCGTTGGTACCACCCACCGAGGCAATATTAAGGATGACGCCACTCTTCTTAGGCAGGAACTCCTTGATTGCCTCTCGAGTCGCATACATAACGCTATCGGTGTTGATGGCGAAGACACGGCGCCACATCTCGTCACTCATCTCCCCCACCGGCGACATGTCGTCCATAATGCCGGCATTGTTGACAACGGCATCCACACCGCCAAATTTCTCCTTGGCCAAAGCAAACACGGCCTGAATATCCTCGAGCTTGGACACATCGGTACGGATGGTTTCAATGCTTCCGCCAGCTTCACGCACGTCGTGCGCTACCTCGTCTGCACGTTCCAGGTTGATGTCAGCGCCGACAATCTTGGCACCTTCCTTCGCGAACAGACGCGCCATAGCGGCACCCATCCCCGAACCCGACCCGGTGATAATCACTACTTTACCGTCTAAACGACCTTCCATCTCTACCTCCTAGAGCAAGGATTACAACGCTTCACTGCACATATGCCACTCACACTGAAATTCATTGTCATGACGCAGCGAAGTCAAATCTCACTCTACAAGGTGTGTTATACATCACATATTCTGCCTATCAGAGGCGCGCTTCCAACCATTCCAACTGCAGCGGACATTACATCCTCGCAAAACAAAGAGCCTGTGGAATGTCGATACACATTCCACAGGCTCTTCAATAGCAACCACTGCCACAACAGGGCAACGTGTCAGTTAGACGTTCAGTCCTTCTTCTCTTCCTTGTTCTTCGGCATAATCCACCACTTGAGCAGCGGGTAGCTGATGATGACGGCCAGCAAGGTGTTGACCACCGAGGAGATGGTGGAGGAGATGGCATTGTTCCAGCCCCAGCTGGTGCACAGCTTGGTGACGTAACCCGGCAGCACCAGGTTGCAGATCACGATGATGATGGCCAGAATCACGTACTTCCACGCAGCGTCCTTGAAGCTGGAGTCGGACTTGAACACCCACTTCATCTGCACCACGAAGTTGACGGCCTGAGCCGCCACCTCGGCGATGAGGAAGGTGAGGAATCCGCCCAAACCGTTGGTATCAGGCGTGGAATAGTTGAAGATGAGGAATTGGAAGGGCTGCGTCATGTGCATGGCGGTCACGAAGACGGCCGTGAAGATCCACACCACCACAAAGCGGGTGATGGTGGAAATGTTGGAAAGCACATTGAACTTGATGAACTCCCACAGGTTCGGGTACTTTGCGATGAGACGACGGCACGCGGCCATGAAGCCGGTTCCCTCGTTCTCGGTGTCTGCGCTGCCAGCGTTGTTGCTGTTCTCGTTGCTCACGTCATTGCTCCATTCTTATCAAAATTGTGCGTTCGGGTCGGCTTGCAGCCGAGAGTCTCACTTCTCGCCCAGCTCCTTGGCCATGCGCTTGTTGGCTGAGGAATTGCGGAAGAATCCCGCAATGAACGAACCTGCTCCGCGGAAGGTGTGACCGTTGGCGATCTTGACAACTGCCTGCACCATGTCTTGGTCGATCATGCCCTGCGTCATCTTGCACATGGCGCGCGGAGGCATGTTGAGAATAAACAGCGTGTTCAGATCAGGCGAACCTGTCTTTTGACGCACCTTCTTCTCGCGGTTTGTCAGGAACTGCGCCACATGTCGTGCCACAAAGCCCTTCGATGTGACCCAAGAGGAAATCGGATCGTTTTCACCCAACACCTCAGGCTGGTATGGCTCAGGAAGCGCTCCCCCAAACAGGGCGTTCACTTCTTGGTCGGTGACCTGCTTGACCTGACCGGTCGCATAGTGCCCCAAGGCCGGATCAGCCGGGGTCAGCTCTTTGTCGCCACGCACATCGAGAGAAGCCGACAGCGGAAGATGTTCGACGTCGCCGCCCACCATCACGGTCCAAGCGCCAGACTCGGTGCACCACGAGTCGGAAGCCGTATCAAAGTTGCGGAACGTGGTCTCATCGAAATCGATGCGCACGCTCTGCGTTTCCCTCGCTTCGAGGAAAATCTTCTTGAAGCCCTTGAGCTCGCGCGCCGGGCGAATCATGCCACCGGTAGGTCCTGAGACGTACAGCTGCACCACCGTAGCGCCGGCCACTGCGGAATCGTTGGTCACCGAAACGGTGGCACCCTTGTCGTCCACGCTTAAATCGGAATAGGAGAACGAGCTGTAGCTCAGACCAAAGCCGAAGGGGAAACGCACCGGAACGCCGGCGGTCTCGTAGTAGCGATAGCCCATGAACAGGCCTTCGCGGTATACCGAATCGCGATCTGCGGCCGGATAAAACTCGGCGCTTGGGCAGTCTTCATACTTGAGAGGCCAAGTCTCCGCCAAATGACCGGACGGGTTCACCTTGCCGGTGAGCACACGTGCGGTGGCCGAAGCACCGGCCTGACCCGACAGACCGATGTACAGCATGGAGGACACGCTATCGAACCAGGGAAGCTCCACCGGAGAACCGGCTACGAGCACGATGACGACAGGCTTGCCGGTGGCCGCCAACGCCTTGACTAAATCATTCTGCACCTGGGGAATGGCCATGGTGGAGCGGTCGAGGCCTTCAGATTCGCTGCGCTCATCCAAGCCGACCACAGCCACCACCACATCGGTGGTATCAGCGGCAGCCAATGCCACAGCATCCTCAATGAGTGCGCGGTTCGGCTCACCTTGGCGGTCATAGCCCTGCTGATAGCCGGCGACCTCTACTCCGTCAATCGCCTTGAGCTCGTCGAGCAGGTTCTCTTCCTTCGTGGCGTTCACCTTGGAAGAGCCGGAGCCCTGATAGCGTGCGGTCTTGGCCATGTCGCCGATCACCGCCACACGCGCACCAGGCTTGAGGGGCAGCGTACCGTCGTTCTTGAGCAGAACGCTCGTGCCTTCTGCAACCTTGCGAGCCACGTCGTGATGAGCTTTCGCCACCTCGTCCGAGAGCAGGTCATCACGACCCACACCCTCGAAGCGGGTGCGCTCGGCGGTTTTCGCCACCTCGCGGGCACGGGCGTTGATATCGTCTTCGGAAAGCGTGCCGGCTTTGACCGCGGCAGTGAGCTCTCGCACCGAAGTGTAGCCGGGAGCCGGCATCTCCAGAGAACCGCCGGCCTTGACCGCGGCAACGGCCGAGTTCGACCCGCCCCAATCAGAGACCACCATGCCGTCGAAGCCCCACTCCTTGCGCAGGATGTCGGTGAGCAGGTGCTTGTTCTCGTGGGCGTAGACGCCATTGACCTGGTTGTAGGAAGTCATGATGACCCATGGGTGAGCCTGCTTGACCGCAATCTCGAAGGCAGTCAAGTACAGTTCACGCAGTGTACGCTCGTCGATGATCGAGTTCGACGCCTGACGGCGCAGCTCCTGGCTGTTGACCGCGAAGTGCTTCGGGCAGGATGCCACACCATTGCTCTGGATGCCTCGAATGAGACCGCTGGCCATATGCCCGGCCACCTGAGGGTCTTCGGAATAGTATTCAAAGTTACGGCCACACAAAGGGTTGCGCTTCATGTTCATGCCAGGGCCAAGCAGCACGTTCACATCCAGGTCGTGCGCCTCGCGTCCCAACGCCTCGCCCATGGTCTCAGCCAGTTCGGGGTCCCAAGAGTTGGCCACGGTGCCTGCCGTGGGGAAGCATGTGGCAGGCTTGGAGCCACCCAGACCGAGGTGGTCGCCAGCTCCGAGCTGACGACGAACGCCGTGCGGCCCGTCGCTCATCACGAAACTGGGAATACCTGCTCGCTCGTTGCCACGAGAATCCCATTCGGAAGCACCAGAAAGCATCGCCGCTTTCTCTGCTACAGAAAGTTGCTCAAGTTCCATTGCACCCTCCGCGAATCGCTGCGCATGCGCCACTCAGTGCCACTTTGCGCTTCACTACTACTATGTCTCAACGCTATTAAATCAGCTTGCACGCAGCGCACAGAACCGCCATACTCAACTTGTCGGTTTGCACGCATGAATCGAAGAGGAGACGCCAGACAACGCCCAAGCCTTCACTCACAGCGCATAGTGTCCCCGGTCTGCGAACTACCAAGCACCGCATCTGGGTCGTCCTTCACAGCACGGCGTTGCACGGGCATGGCCTGCGCATAATCGGCGGAACGAAGCGACATTAGACTCGGCCCCGCTGCCTGTCACCATTGCCATAAGCAAACGCGCGCAAACGTAAGCACCTGCTATAACGCAAGTGGGCGAGCACCGAAGCACTCGCCCACAGAACGGCACTATGCCGTCATACCTTCGTCTCTGCCGCTATCCGCGACGACGACGCAGGTAGCGCTGGATGGATACAATCTCCACGCCTGCCAGCAGCAGTACGAGGATGACGTCGACGACGACCAAGGCGATCTTCCATGCCGGGGTCTTCATCGCCGAGCTGTCCTCCGCGTAGGCGCCGCTGTTGACGACGGCGTAGAGGATGTGACGGCTGGCTTGGCGCAGCGACTTGACCGACGTGGCGTTCTTCTTGTCCTTCACCACGTTGGGGCCCTTGCCGTAGGTGGACAGCATGATGTCGACGCCGCGCGGGAAGGCATTGTCGGCATTCATGAAGCCACGGCCATCCTCACCGAAGGAATCAGTGAGCGCCATGCCGTTGAAGCCCCACTCATCGCGCATGATGGTGTTGACCCATCCCTGCTCGCCGGACCACTTGCTGCCCACGAACGCCCAGGCGACCATGGTGGCGTCGGACTTGCCGTTCTTCACGCTCAGCTCGAAGGGGCGCAGGTAGACTTCGCGGGCCGCCTGCTCGTTCGACCAGACGCTGACCATCATGGCATTGGAGTCGTAGAGCGCGAAGTGCTTGATGTAGGCGTACATGCCCTTCGACTTGGCGCCTGCCACCACGTTCTCGCCGATCTCGCCGGCCAACTGGCCGTCCTCCGAGTAGTACTCGAAGTTACGGCCGCCGATGGCGGTGCGGTGGGTGTTCATGGCCGGCGCATACCAACCGGTCACGCCCATCTCCTTGCCCATCTGGCCCATCATCTCACCATACTGGCGTGCCAGCTTCTGGCTCCAGGTGTTGGCCAGCACCACGGCGATCGGGAAGCCGATCGACCCCTGCTTGGTGAAGTTGTTGTTGATGGCGGCCGGACCGTCGCAGTCGGTGGTGGCTACCTTGCCGATGGAGTCCACCGCGGCGGTCTGGAAGCCGCCGAGCGAGGTGAGCTTGGTCATGTCGTCCACGCTCAGCTCGTCGAGCAGCTTGTCCCACTTCGGGTCGTTGGCGTCAAGCCCACGCAGATCCTTGAGCTTGAGGCCGTTCTTGGCACCGGTGGTGGGCATCTTGTCGTCCGGGTTGTTGTAGGTGGAGTGGTCGAAGTCCGCGTTGAGGTGGTAGTCCTTCGCGTACTTCTCGGGCATCACGTCGCTGGCGGGAGCCGCTACGACGGCGTCATGGTTGGCGAAGTGGTCCTTGCGGGACATGTAGGTCACGTCGCCGGCCACCTCGGAGATCTTGTTGGTCGCCGCGGTCTTGTCGCCTGGGCGCGGGTTGTCCTTGCCGTAGGTGACGGTCTTGGGAACCGTATAGGTGGCGGAGTCCAACACGTGGTGGGAGTCGGACTTGATGGCGATGCCATAGTCGCCCTGCTCGAGCACGTAGGCCTTGGCGCCCTTCTCATCGTAGGAGGCCAGCTGGGATACGGGGAAGGAAACCTTCACGCTCACGGACTCGCCGGGCTTGATGGTGTCGGTCTTCTTGGAAACCAGCAGGTTGGCCGAAGCCTTTTCGATGCCGCCGTTGGTGTATGGCGGGTCGGAGTAGACCTCCACGGTGTCCTTGCCTGCCACCTTGCCGGTGTTCTTCACATCCACGGTGAAGGTGAGATTGTCACCGCTCTTGGAGATCTTGCCCATCTTCTGCTCGAACTTGGTGTAGCTCAAGCCGTAGCCGAACGGGTATTGCACCACGTCGTCATAGTTGATGAAGCCTTCCTTGGCAGCCGTCTCGTAATACTTGTAGCCCACATAGATGCCCTCGACGTAATTGATGAACGAGGGATCAAGGTTCAGTGTCATCGTCTTGGAGATGGGCAGGTGAATGGCCTTGTCCTTCAAGTTGCTGTACTTGATCGGCTGGGAGTTGTTCCACCACGGCGCCTTGCTCATGTCATACAGGAACGTGTCGGTGGTGCGGCCGGAAGGATTGACCTTGCCGGTGAGGATGTCGCCGAGCGCGTCAAAACCGACGTTGCCGGGGGCCGGAGCCCACAGGGCCGACTTGATCTGCGGGTGTTCGTTGAGGAATCCGAGCTGCATGGGGTTGGAGCCGTTGTAGACGACGATGACCTTGTCGAAGTTCGCGCACACCGTGTCGACCATGTCCTTCTCGGTCTGGGACAGCTGCAGGTAGGATTCGCCGGGCTTGAAATCCTTGTAGGACTTGGAATTGTCCTTATATTCAGCCTTGCTCATATCGGTGGGCATGTCGCTGTAGCCTTCGCCACCCACGCGCGCCAGCGTGATGATGGCGGTGTCGGAGAACTGCTTGGCTTGGCTCATCACCTGGTCGTTGAGCATGTCCTTGGTCGCCTCGGGCAGCGACCAGCCGGAGCCGGACGTGGTGTTGACCACGGCGCGGTGACCGACCTTGTCGTACACCTTCGTCAGTGCGTCATTGGTCTTGAAGCCGGCCTTGTGCAGACCGTCCTTGAGCGACTCGATCTGGTAGTTCTCGTTGATGGCGCCGGAGCCGGTGCCGCCGTAGACCGGGTTTTCGGAAGCCCAGCCGAAGAGGTTGAGGTTCTTGGTCTGCTTGAGCGGGAGGGTGTCAGCGTCGTTCTTGAGCAGCACGAAGCCTTCACCGGCGATGTCGCGCGCCAGATCAGAGGCCTTGGCCGTAGTGGCGTCGGACACCTTCTGGCTCGTACCGCCCGAGGCAGCCAGGTTCAGCAGCGTGGACATGGGGCCGGTGAGCATCATGCTCACCGCTGCCACAATGGCCAATGCAGGTACCACGATGGTGTTCGAACGAATGAGTTTGCGAGCGGGCACGCTCACCTTGCGCACGGCGACCGCCACCACAGCGGCAATAAGAATCACGGCGACAATAAACGCCAAATACCATTTAATTGATTGGAAGACGCCTACGACGTCGGACCATGCTATACCAAGCATCACTGCTCCTTCTCTTCATGACTTCCCTGCCATGCAACCTTGCTGCTTCAGCGCAGCTGCCGCACCATAGCGGCAAAGAATCCCTCTCAGTCTATGCATCAACCCTGTTGCTGTCCAATTATGCGGGATGTCGCAATGCAGAATATCGCGTTCCAGACTTCCCCAACAGAGTGCGGAACACTCCAACCGCATCCTTTTCCTTCCGTGAGTACTTTTACCCCGCTCATCAGCAATGTCAAAACAAGAGAATGGCGAAATATCAACGTTTTTGATTGAACAGTATTGCGCATATGCTCGCCAAAGTACTCACGGAACGAAAATGATTGCAAAAGCCCCGCCTGAAGGCTGCGAAGCGCTTCAGACGGGGCTGAGGATGGCACCTGCGGGTGCCGTTGGAACTACCGATGCCTTGCCGGAACATGGCCGGCATCAGTCCTGAGACTGCTTGGCCTTTCCTTTCTTTGCCTTGGGGGCGCGGTAGCGTTCGGGGAACTCGCGCTCGTTCTTGCCGCGGCGAATCATCACAATCACCATGGCGACCGCGAAGAGCGCCACCAGCACATCAATAGCCACCAGCAGCTTGCGCCACGGGCTCATCGAAATGCTCATGGTCGAGCCTGGGGTCATGCCGTTCATGGCGTTCGAGTTGGCCACCATGTAAGCCACATTGTGCACCGCTGTGCGCATGCACGCTTTGGCCGTGGGGCTGTCATAGTCGGTGGCGTTGTAGCCGGGGGTCTGAATCATGTACATGTCACTGCCGGCGCGCATGGTCAAGTCACGCTGGGTCTTTGACTTCTCCATGAACAGATCGGTGACCACAGCTCCATGGAAGTTCCATTCGCCACGCAGCACGTCGGTGAGCAGGCCCTTGTGACCGAACCCGATCACACCGCCAATCAGGTTCTGGGCGCTCATCATGCCGGTCGCCGAGCGAATCACCTTGGTGTGTGCGTGCCCTTCGGAATCCAGGTAACGCTCTGTGCTCTTGGCTTCCTCGGCAGCAATCTGGAAGGGCTTGAGGTACAGCTCGCGCGTGGCTTGCTCATTGGCCCAGGTGGACAGCCCTTCGGAACGGAAGGTCTCCTGATCGTTGAGCGCGATGTGCTTCAAATAGCTGAACACACCTTTGTCGCCCGCACCAGAGATCGAGGCTGCGGCCAGCTTGCCTGAGAGCACACCGTCCTCCGAGTAATACTCGTAGTCGCGCCCAGAGAAGGCCGACCGGTGAATGTTGACCGCGGGAGCGTACCAGCCGTTGATGCCGGACTGCAAGCCTTCTTCTCCGATGCTGGAGCCCACCTTCTTGAGCAGGTCGGTGTTCCAGGTGGCTGCCATCACGTTGGCTCCGGCCCAGGAGGATGCCCCCTTGACGCTCCAGCCCATGGCACCGTCCTTGTCGACGGTGAGCGGTTTGCCGATGGACTCGATGTCCTTGGTCTGGTAAGCGGCCATGTACAGCAGAGACTGGATGTTTGCCTTGTCCTTGCCCCAGTCAAGCTGATCGAGCAGCTTATCCCACTTTGGGTCGTTGTACTTCAACCCGCGCAGGTCGATGAGCGAAAGCTTGTTTTTGGCACCGCTGGCGGGGTCGGAAGCAGCGTATACGTCACTGCCTTTGACATTGCCGAGCGTCTTGTCGCTCTTGGGATCGAAGTTCTGGTAACGGTCGAACTCGTCGATGGCCATCTGCGGGGCGGCCTTCTCTCGGTTCTGCGGACCGACGGGCTGAGTGCCGGCCCAATCGCTGCGGCTGAGCTGCTTGACCGTGGTGTCCATGTAGTCGTTCATGGTTTGGAACTCGTTGCTGGCGGCCTTGAACGACTTGCCTTCAGGCTTACCGGTGGGGTTGCCTTTGTCGTCAAGCACGGATTGGGCGTCCTTGTCGCTCTGCGTCGGGTCTTTGCCTTGGAACACCTTGGTCTGCGCAACGCTGACCTTCTGAGAGTCGATGACATCATGGGAGTTGTTCTTCAACGCCACGTCGTAGTCGCCGGCTTCGAGCAGATAGGCGCCGGTGGTGCCGTCGTCATTCTTGTGGTGGTAGTCGTAGGAGGCCATGTCGTCGCGCTTGAAGCTCAGCTTGAGCGTTTGCGATTCACCGGGCTTCAAGAGCTTGGTCTTCTTGAATGCCGCAAGGTTGGTGGCGGCCTTCTCGATCTTCGAGCTCTTGTCGAGGTCGGTGTACGGCGAAGTGTAGTAGAGCTGCGCCACGTCTTTGCCGGGTTTGTCTCCGGTGTTGGAGACCGTGACCGTGGCTTCTATGTTGGCACCGTCAGCCTTGATCGAGTCAAGTTTGCGATCAAAGGTGGTGTAGCTCAAGCCGTAGCCGAACGGATATGCCACAGCGCCGGGCTGGGCGAGCGCGCCTTGGGCGTCCACCGCACCGTAGGTGAAGCCGGGATCCACCGCGGCTGCGGTCTCATAGTATTTGTAGCCCACATAGATGCCTTCGGCATACTCTACGAAGGGACGCTGGATGGTGCCGAAGCTGGCACCGGGAATCATGTCGCCCAGCAGGGTGTTGTCCTTGACCGTGGCGTTGGTGTAATGATATTCGCCGAAGTTCGCGTAGGTGGGGTCCTTGGTGAAATCAGTGGGATAGATGTCGGTGAGACGACCGGAGGGATCGACGGTACCGTCCAGCACATCCGCCAGCGATGCGAACCCGCGCGAACCGGCCGTACCCGTCCACAGCACGGCGTCCGCTTGGGTGTCGCCGCTCATCAACGGAGCCACTTGCATGGGGTTGGCGGTGTTCAGCACCACAACCACTTTGCCACAGGTGCGCTTGGCAGCCTTGATGGTGTTCTGCTCGGCCTGTGTGAGCGCCAGATAGTGCGGGGTGCCGTCATTGTAACCGGTGGAACGCTTATCGATGCCTTCGGAGCCGTTGCGTGCGATGAACACGAGGCCTGTGGAGTCCTTAGTGGATCCGTCAAGGGCGTTGTAGATCGAGGGGTCGTACTCGTTGATCTGCGCTGATTTGCCTTTGTCCATCACGGCTTGCAGCGAGTTGTGATCGGCGTCCAACGCCGGTGTGCCGTCAGCAGCGCCCGGGAAGGAGGGCTTGGCACCCTTCATGGCTTTGACCGCAGCATCGTTGACTTGGAAATGCTTGGCGAGCTCCTTGTCCGGAGTGGCCATGCTCTTGTCGGTGGTGGCCGCCGCTCCGGAGCCGGAGTAGACCGGGTTCAGGTAGCCGTAGCCGAACGGAGTGACCGCGCTCTTGGACTTGAGCGGCAGCACGCCGTCGTTTTTGAGCAGCACGATGCCCTCGTCGGTAACCTGCTGCGAGACCTTGTCACTGGCCGCCTTGGCATCCTTCATCGACGACGTGGTCTTGGCGTTGTATGTGGCGTCCCAGGAGGAGGTGCCACTGGCTTTGTGCACCTCTACCTTGCCACGCCCCAGGTAGCTGTCGAGCACGCCGGAGAACATGCTCCCTGCAATGGTGAGTGCCACCGCCACCACGACCACTATGGCCACTATGGTTATCCAGATTTTCTTGAAGGTGCTGTTGCGCATCTTGAGCTTCTTGCCCTTCGCTTCGCGCGCCATGACCTCTCCTCTCCTTTGACGATTCCGACCGCAGCCATGGCTTGTCGCCGAACGCAGCCGTTACAGTACGGTCTTAGGCTAGGACGGAATGGGAGCCACAGGGAGGCGAGCGCGCGAACTGGCATCTCCACCGCGCCAACGGTTCAGGAACATGGTTCAGGAGCGCGATGCCTGAGGAAAAACTACCGATAGTGTGAAGACCCCATCCTGTGTGCGCACGCGCATCGTCCCGTCGTAATGCTTCACCTGTTGCGCCATGGAGCGCATGCCGAAACCGTGAAGATTCACATCCGCATGCGTGGTGCGCGGCAGACCGCCCACCATGGTCAACTCACCCGCAAAGTAATTGCGTTCCTCCACTCGCACAAAGCCCGCCTTGGCTTCCACGTTCATGTCAATGACCCGCAGGTGCGAATCGTCCAGCTTCATCACCGCCTCAACCGCATTGTCAAGCATGTTGCCGAACAGGGAGTACAGGTCGTCATCATCCATGAAATCCAGCGCCGACCCGTCTGCCATGCAGGTAAAGGCAATGCCGTGCTTGGAGCAGTACAGGCTCTGCTGCGAAAGCACCACGTCCAAAGCCGGGTTGCCGGTGTGGAAGAGCGAATCGACCTGGGTCACCGCACGCTGCGCCTGATCCACCAGCGCGGGTGCCGCACCACTGCCCGATATGGCGTTGAGCCGTTTGCGCAGATCATGGAAGGTGATGTTGATCTGTTCCATGCCGGCGCGCGACATTTCATAATGGCGGCGTTGCATGCGTGCGGTCCGGCGCATGCTCAGCAGGTCTTCCTTAAGCCTGTCGTTCGTGGCAGCGATGTTGAGAGCAGTGAGCACCAGCGCTGTGCAGATGGCGTCGTACAACACCAGCGAGGTCTGTACCTGCACCGGCCAGCCCACACCCACCACCAGGTTCGCCACAATCACGAAGAGCAGGAGACCCAATGCCCCGAGTACCCACATGGGCTTGTGCCGAAGCGCCTCATGATTGGCGCTGAATCGACGCCCAACCACCAGCCACGATAGTGCATACGTGAGCACATATACTGACAGATATAAGACGTAATAAGGAAGCGTGAAATACACGTCTCCGCGAGCGCCGGCAACGATGAGGATAAATTTAAGCACATCATAGGCGATGTGCTGCACTGCATACCCGGCACATACGGTAATAAGCGCCTCCACCCATGAGGCATGCGTAACCAAACGCGTCAGCAGCACGAGAACCGCCACACACGAGGCGTAGTAGACCAAGGCTTCATACCAGGTCTGAGAGACCGGAGAAAACCGCCCCAACCCCTCACCGTCAACACCGAAACCGTAAACCAACACCACTGCCGGAACGGCCAGCAGCCTCCACGAACAACGCCACTGCCGACGCGAACTGAACAATGCCGTGGCAACCATCAGTTCCACTATGAAGAACGAAAGCCGAATGTCGTAATGCACGTCAGCCTCCGTAATATGCCGCGAGCGCCTGCATCAGCGGTTTCTTTCTGGCGCGGCTCACCTGCAGCTCCTCACCATCCACACTCACGGTGCCACCGCCGCACCCACTCACCCACCGCAAGTTGACCAGACAATAGCGCGAAGCCATCACGAACGGTTCGCCTTCAAAGGCCTGTGCCGTGGAGCGCAACGTGCCCCACGCCTTGAGCACCCGCTGCGCTCCCACATGGTAGAGGATCTCGTGGCTGTATACCTCCACATACCGCACGTCAGCCGAACGGATGTACTCCACCCCGCCTGCACTGTGAATAGGGACAGTGACCCCGCGGCGCTCACGCATCAGGCTTTCTGCCTTGCTCATTTTGAGCGCCAGACCGTAATATTGCAGCGGCTTGACAAGGTAGCCTATGGCATCCACGTCGTAGCCGGCGGTTGCGTACTGCGCCATCACCGTGGTGAAGATCAGTACCACATCGGTGTCTATCAAGCGCAGCTTGCGTGCGGTCTCCAGACCGCTGATGCCGGGCATTTCAATGTCCATGAAAATGCAATCGAATACAGAGCGGGACGATGCGGAGGATGCCGCTGCCAGAGAGCCTTCGGCCGCTTTAGGATTCCGGTACGAATCACGACGCTCGTGGATGCCGTCGCGCTGTCCGCCGTCATCAAGCTGCCGATCTTGAGGATTGTAGGCCTTGAGCAAAGACTCGCCGTCACCGAACGTGGATACGCAATACGCCGACTCCCGTCCTTCGTAGTAGCGGTCGATCATGGATTTGGTCTGCGAGGCGTCGTGCTCGTCATCGTCCACCACAGCTATGCGGATCATCGTCTCCTCCTTGAAGATGTGATTCCACGGTAGCACCGCCATTGACACAACAACGACAACACAACGCCGACCGGTTACGCGCACCGCACTTGCGCCCCTCAGTACCACAGCCTTTTCCTCATCACGCAACACCTACCGGTTTAAGAATCATTCCCCAACAGTTGTTCGTATGCATCGTATATGCATTAATTGTCAATATTCACGAGTATCGTAGAACACAGCGTGGTTCCGCTCCGATGTTCACTCTCGAGTGTTCATCTCGATTGTTCACGCAGACACCACAATACAACAGAACATATTCCGCACGGCGGCCTGAAGCACTGGTAGTGCCATACACCCCGGCATACGGACATATACGGAACAACCACAGACCAAGAGGACGTACAACATGAGCACGCTTCCCACCACCAACCGCGCCGAACACGGCGATTTCACAAAGTCCGCACGCACGCGCCTGGTTGCGGGCATCGCCGCCGTAGCCACCCTGCTCACCGCCTTCGCCGCAGGCTCAGTCGCCCATGCCGGCAACACCGCCAGTGAAGCCCAAACAGCAGACGCAGCCTCCCAAAATAGCAATGACATTACCCCCCCCCCAGCAGAACCGGCACGCTAGGAACTGAACCAACCGCAAGCATCTCTACACAAGGCGCCGAAGCAGTCGCCACCCAAGCAAACGTAAAACTTCTCTATAACGAGACCACCACAGAAGTCCCTGCACAAGTCACACTGAGTGCAGCTCAGAACGCTCGACTCGGCATCAGCGGCACGGCAACCATCAATGCCATCGACGCAGCACAAGGCAACACCATCCTGCTTGCCCCCGTGGCGCAAACCACCACAGACGCAGCCGGAGCCAAGGTTAATTTTTCCGGCAATAGCAGCGGTCTGAAGGTCAACGATAGCTCAGGCAACGAGCTCGGCATCGTCAGATACGTCAAAGATCAACCCTCATGGGGGCCGTCGGTGGTGCTCGATGTCACCAACACATCCGCGGCAAGCGGCATCATCACATTCACCTTCTCCACAACATGGCTATTCGATCTCAACTGGGCCACTCCTCCAGAAGTCCTGCGCCGCATGCCCTACGACAACACACTCAAAGTAGGCACCTTTGATGCCAGCAGCGGCAGAACCGGCACCTTCGGCACACCGCACAACTACAACTTCCACTTCAACGCTCCGCAAAAAACCACCGATGCAACCAATTACTACTCCAACGTGTCAATGATCAACGCACGCACCACAAGCTTTAACTTCATGGACAATCGTTTCACCGACCGCATCACGTCCGCCTCAGCATTCCAGACTTTGCAAAATACCGGAGGAGCCTCTGGCGTATCCTCACAAGGATACGCAATCCGTCGTAATTACTTCGCATGGCTCGACAATCAGAGCATTATCCCCAGCACCATCACTGTAGAGTTAGGTTCCTACTACGTTTCCGCCGCCACCGGTCGCATCCAAGCTGCCGTAGGAAGCACATATCCAGCATACAATGAATCCGCTATGACAACCAGAACAATCCCCTATACCAACGCAGGCAACAACGTAAGCTTCGCCAATATGCAAGCTCAAATCGCAGCGACCGGGAAGTCCGGGGCCTATTACTCATTGCAAGACAATGGACAATATGCGATAGCAGTCACCCTCACATACGCCGATACCATTCTCACTCCAGCAGAGTTGGAATCGAATACCAGGAAAAACCCCGACCCGGCAGCGGCAACCTCAAACATCGAGGCCGACGTGCAGGCTACAAAAAACTTCTATTCCAAAGCACTCGGCAACAGTGCCACCTACATCTTCATCGTCCCGAGTTTCCAACTTACCGACCAGTACAAAAAATCATTAATTACCTATACGATGTGCAATATTGATGACGCTGATTGGAGTAAAGGAACCGGATATACCAGCCCGGTATCCATTGCCGCAGCCGGCCAGACAGCGGTAAAGTCCCACTACCTCGGCCTCGACGGCAGCTCCGTGAATCCCGTCACCGCCACGGCCGGCGACCCGACCGGGAAAGCCAATTCAATCACCGGAACCAAAGGCACTGCTTCCGCTCCCGCCTCGCCGGCCGATGTTGCCGGTTACCGGCCGTTGACCGTCGCCGATCTCAGCACGCTGACCGCGGCACAACGACAGACCATCGCTTCTACCCTCGGCACCACAGACTCCAGTGTGGCCGGACTGACCGCACTGGCGAACAAGAACAGCGGTAAAACCGTATGGGCCACAGGCAACGTGACCGTCCCCTACCCAGGAGAAACCGGCAAAACCTACAACACGGCAGGCGACATCGTCGCAGCCGGAACCGCAGGCTCCAGCACCGGCTGGGGCACCACCGACGTCTACTACTTCTACACACTCGCCACGCAGAAACTCAACGTACATGTCATCACCGTCCCCTGCTACACCAACTCTGCCGATGCCAACAGCGGTAAGGACTGCGACGCTGTCCCCGGCAACGGCACCAGCTGGCAACCCTCCGACGGCACGGAAGACACCAGCCGCAGCGAAACCTTCACCGGACTCTCCGGCACCACCGCCACCAACACGCTCACCAAATACACGGTGCAACTCGGCGGCAAAGACCACCCTGTCAGCATGAGCAACGGCATCACCCAACTGGCACCAAGCACCGCCGGCACCAAACGCACCATCAGCTTCAAATTGAACACCACCTACGACACGGACAACAACACCGACCAAAACGAATACCTGTACATCCAAGCCAACCCAGAAAAAGACATCACCAAAACCACAACCAGAACCATCCACTACAAACTCAACCACAACACCATCGACACCCCACCAGCCGACGTGACCCAGACCATCACCTGGACGCAACACCAAATCCACAACGTCGCCTACGACCAGATCGACGGCTCACCCAACTGGGACAAAAACGCATGGCGCACCGCCGACACCGGTAAAGGCCTGGTCAACATGAGCGAGGTCAACAGCCCCACCATCCCCGGCTATATCGCCAAAACACCGGTCGTCAGCAAAATCGTCGGCCTCGACAATATGGGAAACGGCACCGGCTACGACGCATCAGGCCGCTACGAAGTCGTGTACTTCGACCCCACCGACCCAGCCAACCGGAACACCTCCGACCGCACCCTGACCGTGAACGTGGTCTACAACAAGACCGTCCAACGCATGCCCTTCACCGGAGGCACGGGGGTATTGCTCGGTAGCATCATCGCCTTGGCGCTGCTTGCCGTGGCAGCCGTGCTGGTCCGCCTACGCAACAAGCAAACCAATCAATAAATCAATAATCGGCAACCAATGACCATGAGGGGTGAGCCGCACACCACCAGTGCGGTTCACCCCTCATGTTCCGTCGCTGGCGTCTTCCGGGCGACGGATTTGCCGCGCTGTATCTCTTTTGACAGTGCTGGACATTGGACATTGGCCGCGGCATTGCGCTTAGCTGCACGGATTTTTGCTTGACGGCGGTTTGCAAAACGCTCGCTGCCCTACATTCTTATGCGAGGTATATGCATTATTTGTCAATATTAAAGGATACTCTTGTTTGAGTATTGGTTTTGCTTGTTCTGGTTTGCAGCAAACGCCATTATTGCATAACCGAAACTTATAAAAAGAACCGTCGTATCACCTTCCAAAAGTGATCAACACCAGTAGGCAGCAAGCCTTCCGAATTTGGACAGCAGACGACGACTACTATAGAAGGACGAATCATGAGCAAGCCCCCTACCACGGCGAGCACAACGCGTGCACTTGCCGCAAAGTCCGCACGCGCGCGTTTGGTCGCCGGCATCGCCGCCGTAGCCACCCTGCTCACCGCCTTCGCCGCAGGCTCGGATGCTTTTGCCGGCAACACCGCCAGCGAAACCCAAACAGCAGACGCAGCCTCCCAAAATAGCAATGACATTACCCCCCCCCCAGCAGAACCGGCACGCTAGGAACTGAACCAACCTCATCCATCTCAACGCGCGGTGCGCGTATCACTGCCACTAATCCCAATGTACGACTGCTCCAGCTCAATTCAACTGTAGATCAGCCAACCACACTGCAAACCAAAGCAGGCAACGAAGGCACCGTTTTTGGCGTTGCGGGTACATTCACAGTAAACTCCAGCGCTCTTGTCGCAGGCAACGAAATTCTTATCTCTCCGTTCACCATCGCCACATCCGGCGGACCCGACGATAAAGCACAGCTCGTAGGTAACGGCGGATCCCCAACCATCAACGACGCCACAGGCAACCCCATAGGTAACATTGGTTTCCAAGAATCTCACCCCACTTGGGGACATGCGCTTGTGCTTGAAGTGACCAAAACCTCAACAAGTGTTGGCTCACAAGCACTCAGCTTCTCCGTACCGCGCAGCATGGTATTCAACCAGTGGACTGACAACATGATCCGCGCCAGAATGCCCTTCGACAACACCATTCAAATCGGCGCGTACGATTCAAACACAGGCATTAGTGGAACTCTCGGAGTCAGGCGAGATTATCCGTTCCATTTCAACAAAGTCGCCGATACCCATTATGCGACTTCTCAATCAAAAAACTACTTCTACGAAGAAGCCAATCCAAATTGGTTCATCGCACGCCCCATGATATTTGACAACAGTATCCCCAACGATACCGTATTCATGCAATTGCAGAACAGCATAGGCGCTTCAGGATCGGTCAACCCGAATACCGATATTGTGCGCGCTTATCAGTTCACGTCCACGCAAGACCTCTCGCCAAGCTATCTCACCGTTTACCTTGGCAACTATCTCGTCTCAGCCGAATCAAACACTATCCAGGGAAGACCCGGACAAGTCAATGATCTAGCTGGATATCCCGACCCTGAAATCAAAACATCTATACCAATGAAAGATGCTGGAGACAACGTGCCATGGTCGACGCTAAAATCTCAAGCCTCACAGTCTGCTACGTCTGTGGTGTATTACTCTCGACAGTCAAGCACTAATACCGCAAGCAAGTACACCTACCTTGTAGGTATGAATTTCAAAGCCGCCGATACCGTTCTGACCGATGACCAGATTCGCACCAACGCCAGAGCGAACGCAGGACTCGCCGCCAGTATCAATCCAACAGCCGACCTCGACGCAACCGTCAAGTACTATCACGGCGCACTCAAAAACAGAGCCAGTTATTTCTACTTCCAGTACGGATTCAACGTTCCCGATCAATACCGCAGCGCCACCAACAGCATTACAGCACTCGACGACACCGCCATTAACACAACCCATACTGGAACACAGACCAGTACGCCAGTAAGCATGGGATCTTCCGGCCAGACAGCGGTGAAGTCTCACTATGTAGGGCTCGACGGACGCGCAATGTCACCAGTCACCGCCACCGCGGGTGACCCGACCGGCAAAGCGAACTCGATTACCGGCAGCAAAGGCACCGCTAGCGCTCCCGCCACACCTGCGAATATAGCTGGCTATCGACCATTGACCGCTGCTGACCTCAGTTCACTGACCGCGGCACAACGAGCCACCATCGCCACCACCCTCGGGACTTCAGACAGCAGTGTCGCCGGTTTGACCGCTCTCGCCAACAAGAACAGTGGTAAAACCGTATGGGCCACCAGCAGCCTCACTGTCCCCTACCCGGGAGAAACAGGCAAAACCTACAACAGCGCCGGAAACATCGTGGCAGCAGGGACAGCCGGCTCCACCACCGGCTGGGGCACCACCGACGTGTACTACTTCTACATCCCAGACAACCGCACCATCACCATCCAATATTTGAAAGTCCCCGACAGTTGCACGCCCGCCAACAACGACTGGGCCTCCTGCACCGGCAGTCAACCCGTCACCGCCCACCAACAAACGTTCACCAACATACCGGGAACCCCTGTGCACGAAATCCTGAACTACACCGACAAACTCTTCGGAGCAGACCGCGCAGTCGGCGTACCCCCTGAAGTCACGGTCGCCGAAAGCAGCGACACCACCAAAACCCGCACGTTCACTTTGAACACCAGCATCCCCAACAATGACACCACAATCACCATCTACCTGAAAAACAACCAAATCAAGAAAGACGCCGGAGTGAAAACCATCACCCGCACCATCCACCACCAGTACGCCGACGGCACCAGCGCAGCCCCAGACACCATTCAAACAAGTACATGGAAAGAAGACCTCTTCTACGATGTCATCTACCCCAACGAGCCGCCCCAGCATTACAACAACTGGCACAACACCGACACCACCGGGTTCGATGCCGTCACCCCGTCGAAAGCCGGCTACCTGACCAACCCGCGCACGGTGAACGCCATCACCGGCATCACAGCCAACGGCACCACCGACGACCCCGGCACCACGTTCACCGCCACCGACTCCGCCAACCCCAACACATCCAACCGCACACTGGACGTGACCGTGATCTATCACAAAGCTATCACCCGCATGCCCTTCACAGGCGGCGTGGGAGCGGCGCTCGGTGGTGCAGCAGCCCTAGCACTCCTTGCTCTTGCAGCGCTCCTCACTCATATGCGCAACAAGAAAACAGCCACCAACCGGTAGCCCCACCAACCAGCAACCATAGCCACAAGGCCCACACTCAAAGTGCGGGCCTTACCTATTGCTATCACACCGCCGCACACAACCAACAACCAACACATGATGGCCCATCCATCAGCGAGCGCACAAGAAAGCTGAAGCCGAATTTGCTTGCTCAGTAATACATAATGTGAAGCCGATGAACAAGGAAACGTTGAAATCCCAACAAAAATTTGCCTGATCGCAGTTTGAACAGTGCACAGTGTCCCGCATTCTTATGCGAGATATATGCATTAATTGTCAATATTACAGAGTACATTGATTGAAGCATTGGATTTGGCGTCTATCGTTGCCGCAAATCCATAATCACATAATCGAAAATGCATAAGAACCTTCGTACCCGTCAGAAGCACTACGCACCGGTCGGCAGCGACGGCAACATGTGGACAACAGACAGCAAAGGACGAATCATGAGCATGTCCCCCACCACGGCGAGCACAACGCGAGCACTTGCCGCAAAGCCCGCACGCACACGCTTGGTCGCCTGCATCGCTGCCACAGCTACATTGCTCGCCACCTTCGCCGCCGGTGCTGCCACCTATGCGGACGGTTCCGCCATCGAAGCTCAAGTTCCAGCTGGAGCAGCTCAAAATAGCAATGACATTACCCCCCCCCCAGCAAAACCGGCACTCTAGGCACTGAACCAAGTGCCGCCATCTCCCCCGCCGGCGGCGCACCTACCATTTCCACGCAAGGAAGCGTGGTCAACGCCGTAAGCTCCGGCGTCTCCTTACTAAACGGTCTTGACGGCACTGCACAACCCAATTACGCATCCAAAGCGTACAACGAAGAAGCACGACTGGGCGTCACCGCCGCATTCACCGTCAACGCATCGGACCTCATAGCAGGAAACACCATTGTCATCGCCGTCATCAGGCAAACCAGCACCGACCCCACAGGCGCCAAGGCAACACTAAGCGAATGGGGCGGAAGGGTAGCGCTCACCGACAACAACGGCAACCAGGTCGGCACCGTCGGGTTTGACCCATCACTGCAGTGCATCACGCTCGCAGTAACGCAAACCAGCGGCGGCATGGGAACCGAAGTGTTCAACGTCAGCGGCCAATGGGTCATGGACCTCAATTTCGGCACGCCTGCCGACGTACGACGCAAAATGCCGTTCAACAACACCATCGACGTGTACAGCCTCAACAACAACACTCCCTTGCCAACGCCACAAAGCTACACGTTCGCCTTCTCCTCCGCTCCGGCGACCACCACCATAACCCAACTTGCCCAAAACGCCTTCGGCTACGTGACCTACACCGAACACACCGATATAGCCGACGTGCGGTTCAGTGAGCGCATCGCCAACAACACCGTGCTTCAGCAGTTGCAGAGCAGCGGCGGCCAGACCGGAACCATCAAGCAGGATGACCTGAAATTAAACTTCCTGCTCACGTCAAACACTCAGGATCTCATTCCGCAATCCTCACCGTTGGTGCTGTGCAGCGACTACGTGTCCGCAGCAAGCAGAACCATCCAAAGCTGGCCCGGCAGCGCCACCACCGGGTACGACTCGAGCGCATGCTCCACCAAGTGGATTCCATGGACAAATGGCGGAGACAACCAAAGTGCCGCCACGCTCAGGCAGCTCGCCGACAACAGCAGCACAAGCGCATACTACTACTCGCGTCTTTCCAAGGGCAACTACCGGCTTGCCATCAACCTCAAATATGCCGATACCCTGCTCACCGATGCGCAAATCGAAACCAACACCCGCAACAGCCCATCAGCAGCGGCACCAAACTCCAACATCGAGGCCGATGTACAGGCCACTCTCAACTATTACCACGGCGCGTTGCGCAATGCGGCCACGCTCATTGCCCAAAACTACCGATTTGGCTTCTCCGACCCCTACACGCTGACGAAGCTCAGCATTGTCGCCACCGACACCGCAGGCACCATTATCGGCAACACCATCAGCGACAACAACCAAATCCAAACCGTCGCAGCCTCTGGTCAGACAGTGGTCAAGTCCCATTACGTAGGCACTGACGGACAACCACTGTCAGCCGTCACCGCCACAGCAGGCGATCCGACCGGTAAGGCGAATAGCATCACTGGGGTCAAGGGCACCGCTTCCGCTCCTGCCACACCCACCAACGTGGCCGGTTACCGACCGTTAACCGTCGCTGATTTGAGCTCACTGACCGCGGCACAACGGCAAACCATCGCTTCGACTTTGGGCACCACAGACTCCAGCGTTGCAGGACTGACTGCCCTGGCGAACAAGAACAGCGGCAAAACCGTCTGGGCCACCGGCAACCTCACCGTCCCCTACCCAGGAGAAACCGGACGCTCATACAACGCCAACGGTGACATCGTCGCCGCAGGCACAGCAGGATCCACTGCCGGCTGGGGCACCACCGACGTCTACTACTTCTACACGCTCGCCACCCAGAAACTCAACGTGCACGTCATCACCGTACCCTGCTACACCAACAGTGCAGACGCCAGCAGTGGCAAGGACTGTGACGCGACTCCCAGCAACGGAACCTCCTGGCAGCCATCCGACGGCACCGAAAACACTGGTTTAGGAGAAACCTTCACCGGACTCTCCGGCACCGCCGCAACCAACATACTCTCAAAGTACAGTGTGCAACTCGGCGGCCACGACCATGCAGCAGAACTGAGCTCAGGCCTGACTCAGCTTACCCCCGGCACCGATAGCAAGCGCACCATCACCTTCCAGTTGAACACCAGCTTCGACATGGACAACAACACTGATCAGGACGAATACCTGTACATCCAAGCCAACCCGGAAAAGGACATCTCTAAGAAGACAGTGAGAACCATCCACTACAAACTCAACCACAACACCGTAGACGCCCCACCAGCAGACGTAACCCAGACAGTGACCTGGACACAGCATCAGATCCACAACACCGCGTATGACTCGATCGACGGTTCACCCAACTGGAGCAAATACGTATGGCAGGCCAGCAGCGCTAATACTCCGGCTACTACCATGCCGAAGGTCAACAGTCCCAACGTGTCAGGTTATATTGCCAAGACACCGGTCGTCAGTGAGATCACCGGTATCAAGCATGACGGCACCACCGACAACCCATCAGTGACGTTCGCACCCACCGACCCGGCCAACCCGGACACTTCCGACCGCTCTCTGACCGTGAACGTGGTGTATAACAAGACCGTCCAACGCATGCCCTTCACCGGCGGTTCTGGAATCCTACTCGGCACCCTCATCGCCCTAGGACTCCTCACTATGGCAGCCATACTCACCCACCTACGCAACAAACGAACCACCAAATAACCCTTGATTACATTGGTTATGCGGTGAACGAATAACAAGCAACCCAGCCGGCAACCATAATCAGAAGGCCCACACTACAACAGTGCGGGCCTTCCCCATAACCACCCCAACCACAAGCTCCTCATTGCATGAGTAACGTTCCACAGATTGCACGATGACCACTACAACAAAATGTTGATATTCCATCAAACCCCAACAGCAACACCTGTAAACAACCGAAACGTACGCAAAAACACCACCAACCAGCAGAGTTGCGTACATTTCAATCACAACGATGCCCGATAATGACCAAACGTACTCATTCAGTAGGGGAAAACCACTCAAAACGCCCTATGCCCAAACCCAGAACGTTGAAAATCCACCAAACTGCAATATTGACACAACGCCATATCCTGCTTTTCGTCCCTACTGAACGCACCAACACCACAATCAGTTCGTTCCGTGAGCACTTTCCCACGGATGGCACAGTTACCACCACACCAAGAACGTTGATATTCCGGCGATCTCCAAAACCAGCACACCACACACCACGCGGAAAAGTACTCACGGAACGATTCGGGACGGGAAATACATCCGCGGAGCCGCACCACACGCCAGCGTCATTCTCAAAAAGTGAGACGCATCACATTATACTACCGACGGCCATACTTGCCCTCATGGGCAAATGCTCAGCACCTTCAACATTCCCCTCATATGCTGGGTATTGAGGCGCGATGCCAGTGCTGCGGCAACATAGCATCAGCACAGGTGGTACAGCATACATCACACCTCATAGCAAGGAGGCTGTACGATGATTCAGAAGATTTTCGCGACATATCCAAGCAATCCATCGAACTACTCGCTTCAGGACTTCGTCAAAGCCCTAGACCCGAGCAATCGCTGGTTTGCACTAACACTGACGGTGGTGATCATCACCTTCATCGTCGGCTTCCTGGAATACATATGG
The DNA here is from genome assembly GCF_058507935.1 of Bifidobacterium sp. ESL1130. Classification (NCBI taxonomy): domain Bacteria; kingdom Bacillati; phylum Actinomycetota; class Actinomycetes; order Bifidobacteriales; family Bifidobacteriaceae; genus Bifidobacterium; species Bifidobacterium sp. ESL1130. Next base: position 1,749,305 of record NZ_CP196379.1, read on the forward strand.
AGCTTCCTACTCGTACGTAGAGAAGGACATTCTCCATACCCGGTCCTTATGCACACCTACTACTTTGCACTCGACGCAATGGGCATTTTCGTCTTCGGCACCGCAGCTGCAGCAACTGGCGGCTTCTGGTTCTTCGTGGGTGGTTCTATCGCCGAGTGCGTGTGGGTAGGTTTCGAGACTTACTGCCTGTATAAGACCATCTACACTGAGCGGCAGTCCATCTGGGGCGACGATCCGGCAGTCGGCGGCGGCCAAGTGCCGGTCTCTTACGCTTGGAAAAAAGTGCTCGAGCAAGTGGTGTTTTTCATCGCCACAATCAACCTCTTCCGTGTGTTCATGAACGACCCAGGCATGTTCAAGTGGTACATCTTCACCAACGTCATCATGGCCACTGTACCGGGCATTTACTGGGCAAAGCGCGGCACTCGTACAGGTGCCTCGTGGGTGCTTGCGTGGATTATCCTCGTCGGCACAGTCAACTCGTTCCTGCCAACGAACATGTGGAATCTCATCAGCCCGTACTTCTCCCCGGCAAACAACCCGTGGTTCTATATGATGGGCGTGGTGTCTATCGGCTTCGCCATCCACAACCTTGTGGTGCTGCACCGTCTTCCTGCCAAGCCAGCGCATATGCCGGACGGTCAGAAGAGCGTACTATAACCGACAGTAACCTAAACGAGGGTTGCCGCGTGCGAATAAGCGTCCGCGGCAACCCTCGTTTTGTTACATACCCCGTATATCGGCGCTCCACGCAACAAAACCGTCACTGACCTCACCTCACCAACGTTTTTACCGCGCGTTAGCACCTCTGCGCAACAGAACCGACGCTAACCCCACCTCACCAACGTTTTTACCGCGCGTTAGCACCTCTGCGCAGCAAAACCGACGCTAACCCCACCTCACTGACGGTTCTGCCGCGCGTTAGCACCTCTGCGCAGCAAAACCGACGCTAACCCCACCTCACCGACGGTTCCACCGCGCACGCACACCTCCACGCAACGGAACCGACAGCACCAACGTGCACAGTGCAACGACGTCCCGCACCATCACACCTGTATCTGTCAGCAGTACCGTTATCGGATCCAGCAGCGGAGATGGGCTATATGTCAGAGGAAAGGATGGGTCCGTAATCGCTGAGCACAACAAGCGACACGCTGAACCAATCCATAAAGCCCACGTTCTGCTACATAACCTGAAGAAAGAAGAAGGCCTCCCGGGGTGGAATCCGGAAGGCCTTGGCGGATAAGGCGAGATTCGAACTCGCGGAGGGTTTCCCCTCACACGCTTTCGAGGCGTGCTCCTTAGACCGCTCGGACACTTATCCATTGCTTACGCAACTTTTCAAGTATAAGTCAGCCCCTACCCTATGGCAACTCCTTATCAGCACTGGGCGTGGCGAGTAATAGGCCACAAGCAACGCCGGTTTGCAGCGCTCCGCCTGGTCTCCGCCTCTATTGCAACGTGCGCTTGGCGCGAATGGTCTGAGCCCGCTCTCCCAGCTCGGCGTCAGCTGGGTAGTCCACATGTTCCAGCGTCAGGCCTTTGGCTGCAATCGGCCCAGTTAAGCCCTCGCGTGAGGGGTGTTCCAGCTTATCCACAAACCACGCCACACTCTTCTTGCCACGCCCCACACTCACCAGCGCGTTGACCAGAGAACGTACCATGCTGCGAGCGAACGCGTCTGCCACAATGGTGAAATGCAGCATTCCCTCCTCCAGCTGAGGTACCTGATAATGTCGTGATGCTTGCTGTGCAGCTTCATTCTCTCCGTACTGCGCGCCTTCATCTCCGACAAGCTCCTCAACCCTCACGTCCCGGTCCACAGGCAGCATACCGGGCTGTTCGGCCTGCACCGCACTCTGCGAGTACTGCGCTCTGTCCATAACAGGCGAACCGTCAAGTGTCCTGCCCCCACCAGGTTGAGCGCAATATTCAGCAGCCGCTGCCTGAGCCCCGATACGGTCCCACCGTGCCACCTTTACCTCGCGAATCGTGGTACCTCCCGGGTTGGGGGTAGCAAATGAGCCGAAATCGTGCAAGCCGACCGCGTACGACGCCGCACGATTCATCGCCTCAACATCCAACAGCTCATCCACATGCAGCACAAAGTTGCGCATGCGTGGGTCCACCGGGCGGCTGTTGTCGCTTATCCGATACACATATGTGCGCTCGAGCGCCGAGAAGCGGGCATCAAACCCTGCCGGCGCCTCACTAACGTTCAGCAACACCACATCGTCCGGCAGCACGCCGTGCAGACGGCGTTCAAACGCTTTCACCGCACCCACATCCATGTGACCGTTCACTCGTGCAAGCACTGTCTGCGCCACATCAATGTGACACACCTGATGGTTGGCGTGCACCCCGGTATCAGTTCGGCCTGCGACGGTAAGACGCACTTTGCCGTGTGAAACAGGAATGTTGGGTTCGGAAGATTTACCACTAGCAACGCTGCTCACTGTGTCTGCGGAACGAGTCTCATTCGCAGACGCCTCACCCGAACTCGACGTATCTGACGACTCGTCCGCACTCCTCCCGTCAAGCAATTCTCCAGATGCGCCAGCATCACCAGCTTCGGTGCTCTCCGTTCCGTGGAAGCTCTCCCCCAGACCATCGTCAAAGCCCAGCGCTTCGACACGTAGTATCTTCGATATCGCCGTTTCTACTTCACCTTGCACTGTGCGGCGCCCGGGCTGAATCGCCCATCCGTAAAAGTCGCCGCCATCATACGCCAAATCCAACCGTAATCGCATGCGCCCCAGTATACGCACAGCATGTGTCTTGCGTATCGTGGTTTCAGTTTCGCAGCCCTCATGACGAGTACGAAATGGCCACCAGCGTTTGGACTAAAGACAGCTGCTCAACAGATACTCAGTATGACCGCACCATGGCCTCAACAGATATCAGCGTGCCCTCCACATGCCCTCCACACGACCTCCACACGGCCTCACCATGGCCTCTCAACATACAAAAGAGGGCCAGGATTATTATCCCGGCCCTCTTGCAGACTTCAGACCCGACTTACTCGGCGTCCTTCGTCTCTTCGGTCTCAGCAGCGGCATCGTCAGCCTTAGGGGCTTCCTTCTCCGCGCTTTCGTCCTTAGGCGCTTCCGGCTCTTCGGCAGCAACGGTCTTGGCAGCCGACTCGGCTTCCTTGACCACAGACTGCTTGGCGCTCACCGGCTCGGTGACGAGCTCGATGATGGCGCGCGGCGCGTTGTTGCCCTTGGAGGGGGCAATCTTGATGATGCGAGTGTAGCCACCCTCACGCTGACCCATCTTCTCGGCGATCTCCGTGAAGAGCAGGTGCACGATGTGCTTGTCGCGAATCACACGCATCACGCGACGGCGGCTCGACAGATCGCCACGCTTGGCGAACGTGATGAGACGCTCGACGAGCGGACGAAGACGCTTGGCCTTCGGCAGCGTCGTGACGATGCGGCCATGGCGGAACAGGCTCGTCGCCATATTTGCCAACATAAGGCGCTCGTGCGCCGGGCTCGAAGCGAGGCGAGGCCCTTTACTTGGTTTTGGCATTGTTTCTCCTTATACCGCTGACCTGTCCAGGTGGGCATACGCCCGAACGTCCGGACGGCCAGTGGCTTGCTTTATTTGAAGCGGTACGCTTACTCGTCCTCAGGCGAGAAGAACGTGCCACCTTCCAGGTTGTTGGTATCGAAACCGAGCGGCGATGCCTTAAGCGAGAGCCCCATGGACTCCAGCTTCTCCTTGACTTCGTCAATCGACTTCATGCCGAAATTGCGGATGTCGAGCAAATCCTGCTCGGTGTGAGCCACCAGCTCGCCGACCGTGTGGATGCCCTCACGCTTCAGGCAGTTGTAGCTGCGCTGAGTCAGGTTGAGCTCCTCGATCGGCACTGCCATCTCGGGGCTTTCCTCTTCCTCTACGGGAGCGGGGCCCACCTCGACGCCTTCTGCCTGCTCGTTGAGTTCCTTGCACAGGCCGAAGAGCTCGACCAATGTGGAACCTGCGGAGGCAACTGCATCGCGCGGGGAGATAGCTGGCTTGGTCTCGACGTCCAGAATGAGCTTGTCAAAGTCCGTACGCTGTTCCACGCGGGTAGCTTCGACCTTGTAGCTCACCTTGAGCACCGGGGAGTAGATGGAATCCACCGGAATACGGCCGATTTCATCACCCTCCTGCTTGTTCATCTGTGCCGGCACATAGCCGCGGCCGCGCTCGACGGTGAACTCGATCTCAAGCTCTCCGTCTTCCGCCAGCGTGGCGATGTGCATGTCGGGGTTGGCGACAGTAACACCGGCCGGAGGTGTGATGTCTCCCGCCGTAGCTTCGCCCTTGCCGCTCTTACGCAAGTACATAACGACAGGTTCGTCGTACTCGCTGGTGAGCACAATGCCTTTGATGTTGAGCAACAGCTCAGTCACATCTTCTTGAACGCCCTGCAACGTGGTGAACTCATGCAGTGCACCGGTAATGCGGACGGAAGTGACGGCAGCCCCGGGGATGGAGCTCAGCAAAGTGCGGCGCAAAGAGTTGCCCAGGGTGTAGCCAAAGCCTGGCTCAAGGGGCTCAATGACGAAGCGAGAACGCTGAGGACTCAACGATTCCTCAGTAAGTGTCGGACGCTGTGCAATAAGCACTGTGGTATCCTTTCAGCTTCTGATTGTGGTGCACTCACTAATCATAAGCGGGTTGGACTGATAATAAATGAAGTGCTTCAGACGCGGCGACGCTTGGGGGGACGGACGCCGTTGTGGGCCTGCGGAGTGACGTCGGAAATGGAACCGACTTCGAGACCTGCGGACTGCAAAGAACGGATGGCGGTTTCGCGACCCGAACCCGGGCCCTTGACGAACACGTCAACCTTCTTTACACCGTGCTCCTGCGCCTTGCGAGCTGCCGATTCGGCAGCCATGCCTGCGGCGTAGGGAGTGGACTTACGAGAGCCCTTGAAACCGACATCGCCGCCGGAAGCCCAGGCCACGACTGCGCCTGAGGGATCCGTGATGGAGATGATGGTGTTGTTGAATGTGGACTTGATATGAGCCTGCCCGACCGGCACCGACTTGCGGTCCCGGCGACGCGCCTTGTGCGCGGACTGCTTGGGAGCTGCCATTGATCCTCGTTTCCTAATAACGATTGTATTGCGTCCGGAAGGATTGCTAGCCAATAACGGCCTCTGCCCTTCCGTTAGCTGCTACTTTGTTGCTTTCTTCTTACCGGCGACCGTACGCTTCGGACCCTTGCGGGTGCGTGCGTTGGTCTTGGTGCGCTGGCCGTGCACGGGCAGTCCGTGGCGGTGACGCTGGCCTTGGTAGCAGTTGATCTGAATCTTGCGACGAATGTCTGCATCAACTTCACGACGCAGATCGCCTTCAATCTTGTAGTTTGCCTCAAGATAGTCGCGCAGTGTAATAAGCTGCTCGTCGCTCAGATCCTTGACGCGCGTGTCTGGATTAACTCCAGTGGCGGCAAGCGTTTCTTGTGCGCGAGTGCGACCCACACCGAAAATGTAGGTGAGGGCAACCTCGATGCGCTTCTCATTGGGGATGTCGACTCCGGCAAGACGTGCCATTGCGATTCCTTCTGTTCTCCGCAGGTGTGTACTGAAGTCTCCTGGTTTCCCAGCTTGGGCCTGCGTGCCCAAGGTTCAGCTTTCGCTGTGACTCAGCATCTTATGTTGTCGCGGTTCTGCTCAGCCTTGACGCTGCTTGTGGCGCGGGTTGGAGCAGATGACCATGACGCGACCGTGACGACGGATCACGCGGCAGTTTTCGCAGATCCTCTTCACACTAGGGCTGACCTTCATGGTGTTCCTTTTCTTGTACCTTACTTGTAACGGTACGTAATACGACCACGGTTCAAGTCGTAGGGGCTCATCTCAAGCGCCACTCGATCTTGAGGCAGGATACGGATGTAGTTCTTCCGCATCTTTCCCGAGATCGTGGCCAGAACGATATGCTTGTTCTCAAGTTCCACGCGAAACATCGCGTTAGGCAGTGCTTCCACCACCTGACCTTCGACTTCAATCACACCGTCTTTTGCCATAAGCCCTAGTCCTATCTCCGGCTGGTATTACATGTCGGCATATACGAGATACGCCAAATTACAAATATAGCGCTAGGGGAAGAGAAGCGTACACTTGCGTGTCGTCTCTTCGCTCCCAGCGCTATTCGCCCTCCTCGCGAAGGGCTTGAGGATAAACAGCAGCCTACCGAATGCCGCGATTACTCACCCAGCTCGTTGACGATTGCTTCGGTAATGCTCTCTACACTGCCAGTGCCGTCAATGGCAAACAGGTTTCCGCGAGACTTGTAGGTGTCCAACAATGGCGCCGTCTGCTCGTCGTAGGTCTTGAGACGCACAGCGATGGCCTCTGGGGTGTCGTCCGCGCGGCCCTCATCTTCGGCACGCTTGGCAATGCGCTTCATGAGCACGTCACGGTCGGCATCCAACGCCACTACGCGATCAATGGAGACGCTCAAACGTTCCAGCATCGCATCAAGCGACTGCACTTGTGCGGCATTACGGGGATAGCCGTCAAGAATCCAACCGTTCTTGGCATCATCCTGCCCGAGACGATCCTCCACGATCTTGTCGGTAAGCTCGTCCGGGACAAGCTGGCCTTTTTCGGTATACTGCTTCGCTTCCAACCCAAGAGGAGTACTGTTCTTCAGGTTATAACGGAAGATGTCGCCAGTGGAGATGTGCGGGATGCCGTAGTGCTCTGCAATGCGCTTGGCCTGTGTACCCTTGCCAACCCCTTGTGGCCCCATAATTAACAGTCTCATCAACCGACCTTTCTCTCGTCAACTCATTGTCTGTCTTGCTCAAAGTCTACGTGAAGCCGTTCCCAAGGCTCACAGCACCCCCAAGCACCTCGCACATACAAAAGCGGGCACCAGAAGTCGCCTTCTCGATGCCCGCTTGGCCCCTCGTCTCATCCTGATACACAGAACGAGACAACAGCACTACTTGGAGGACTTGCTTTTCTTAGCATCCTTACCCTTGACAGCCTTGCCTTCCTTGAAGTCGCCTTCAAGCAGGAACCCGTCATACTGGAACTGTTCGGTCTGAGCCTTGGCCTGACGCAGCGTATCCAGACCGACGCCAGCGATGATGAGGATCGTGGTGCCGCCGAACGGCAGCTTGGCGTTGAGCTTGAGTGCCATGATGAGCACTGTGGGGATAAGAGCTACAAAGAGCAGGTAAATGGAACCGACCGTATTGAGACGGTTCATCACGAACTGAAGGTAACGGCTCGTGGCACTGCCTGCGCGAATACCAGGGATAAAGCCGCCGTACTGTTTCATATTGTCTGCGGTCTCATCGGGATCGAAGGTGATCGAAGTGTAGAAGAAGCAGAAGCCGACGATCATCAGCGAGTAAAGCAGAATGTACACCCAAGAGGTGGTATCCGCCAGATTGTCGTTGATCCACTTGACCCAGGACTGATCCTTCTTGCCGAACTGCGCCACCAAAGTAGGAATGGCCAGAATGGAGGAAGCGAAGATGGGAGGAATCACGCCGCTCATGTTGACCTTCAGCGGCAGGTAGGTGGAGGATGCGCCATACATCTTGCGACCGACCATGCGGCGGGTGTACTGCACGGGAATGCGACGCTGGGAAAGCTCCACAAAGTCCACGAAGATGAGAATCACGACGAGCACGGCGACGACGATGGCAAAGTCCTTCCAATTGCCGTCCTTGCCGTTGGTGCCCCAACCAATCTCCCACAGCTGCGGCAGGAAGCCGGAGCAGATGGACATGAAGATGAGGATGGACATACCCTGACCGATGCCCTTTTCGGTGATCAGCTCGGCCATCCACATGATCAGGCCGGTACCTCCGGTGAGCACCAGCACCATGAGCGTCATGTTCCACACCGAGCCGTCAGGGATGACCTGACCGCACTGGTAGTTGAACAGCGCGCCGGAACGTGCCGTAACGATGATGGTGGTGGACTGCAGGATTGCCAGACCGATAGTGAGGTAACGCGTATACTGCGTGAGCTTGGCCTCACCGGACTGACCCTCCTGATGCAGTTCCTTGAAGCGCGGGATAACCACACGCAGAAGCTGAATGACAATGGAAGCCGTGATGTACGGCATCACGCCAAGCGCAAAAATAGAAAGCTGCAGCATGGCACCGCCAGAGAAGAGGTTGACCAAGCCAACGAAGTTCTCCTGCGCGTTGTTCATGGTGCCCACGCACTGTTGCACGACATTGTAGTCAACACCTGGTGCGGGAATGAACGACCCGATACGGTAAATGATGATCATGCCGATGACGAAAAGAATCTTATGGCGAAGTTCCTTCGTCTTCAGAGCCTGAATTAGCGTCCTCACGTGGGGTTTCCTTCCTTGACGCGCACTTGCGTGCAACGCTGCTTACACAGTCTAGCTGCCTAGTTTAGCGTAGAGCGTCTACTAGTGGTGCAGCACACAATGGAGATGCCCCTCCCCGCTTCAGCGGAAAGGGGCATCATCCTCACCTGTCTGCGTTTATATTAAACGCACAGGTTCAGGCTTCGGTGACAGAGCCACCTGCGGCCTCAATCTTCTTGAGAGCCGAAGCCGAAACCTTCACGCCCGAAAGCTTGAAGGCAACGGTGGTCTCGCCGTCAGCCAGCACCTTGACCGGCTGGTTGGCGCGAACCAGACCCTGCTTGACCAGGTCTTCGACGCTGATCTCGCCGCCCTTGGGGAATGCCTTGGCCAGCGCAGAAACGTTGACGACCTGGTATTCCTTCTTGAACGGGCTCTTGAAGCCACGGGTCTTGGGCAGACGCATGTACAGCGGCAGCTGTCCACCTTCGAAGCCGGGACGCACTTGGTAACGCTTCTTCGTACCCTTGTCGCCGCGACCCGAAGTCTTACCCTTGGAACCCTCACCGCGACCAACGCGGATACGGTTCTTCTTGGCACCTGGAGCCGGGTGCAGATCATGCATCTGCAGGATGGTGTTTTCTTCTTCTGCCATATCAGGCCTCCTCAACGGTGACCAGGTGGCGGACTGCCTGAATCTGCCCACGAATCACGGGGGTATCTTCACGCACAACGCTCTGGCCAATCTTGCGCAGACCAAGCGTACGCACGGTATCGCGCTGCTTGGGCTTGCGGTTCACCAGACCCTTGGTAAGCGTAATCTTCAGCTGAGCCATCACTCACCGTCCTTTGCTTGAGCAGCTTCGGCCTTGGCATCTTCACGGGCCTTGCGGGCCTCGGCGATGCCCTCGGCACGAGCGCGGAGCAGGGAGTCGGGAGCCACTTCTTCAAGCGGCATACCGCGACGTGCGGCAATCTCTTCCGGCTCTTCCAAGTTCTTGAGTGCGTCCACCGTGGCGCGAACCACGTTGACAGCAGTCGCCGAGCCCATGGACTTGGTGAGAATGTCAGTGATGCCTGCGCACTCCATGACGGCGCGGACAGCGCCACCGGCGATTACACCGGTACCTGGAGCTGCGGGGCGAAGCATCACAGTGCCTGCGGCGTCGTGACCGATGACCGGGTGGGTCACGGTGCCACGCACGCGAGGAACGGTGAACATGTGCTTCTTGGCGTCCAGCTGACCCTTGGCGATTGCCGCGGGAACCTCACGGGACTTGCCGTAACCAACACCAACGGTGCCGTTACCGTCGCCCACCACAACCAAGGCGGCAAAGCTGAACGTACGTCCACCCTTGTGAGTCTTGGATACGCGGTTGATGGTGACTACGCGATCGAGCATATCGTCCTGGTGGTTGTCTTCACGACGACCACGGCGCTCGGAGCGACGGCCTTCGCCGCGGCCGCCACGGCGGTCCGAACGGCGGCCGTCACGGCCCTGGGACTGATTGTCCTGTGTCGCCTGTGTGTTCTGAGAATCTTGCGCCACTTGGGTTTCCTTCTCGTTATCGCTCACAGTGCCAGACCTCCCTCACGGGCGCCATCAGCCACAGCTGCGACGCGACCATGATATTTGTTGCCGCCACGGTCGAAGACGACGGCGGAGATGCCGGCATCCTTGGCCTTCTTGGCTACCAGCTCGCCGACCTTGTGAGCCGCCTCGGTCTTGGTGCCTTCGAAACCGTCGAAGTCATGAGCGACGGTCGAGGCGCTGGCCAAGGTGACACCCTTGGTGTCGTCGATGATCTGAGCCACCATGTGGCGGTTGGAACGGGTGACCACAAGACGTGGAAGCTCGGCGGTACCCGCGATGTGCTTGCGCAGACGCGCGTGACGACGGAGGCGGGCAACTCGTTTGCCTTTACCGAAAACTTTGACCGTCATATCACTTACCAGCCTTTCCAGCCTTGCGGAGGATGTGTTCGTCAGTGTACTTGATGCCCTTGCCCTTGTAGGGTTCCGGGGCACGAAGCTTACGGATGTTGGCAGCAATCTGCCCCACCGCTTGCTTGTCGGTACCCTTGACGACCACGTGGTTCGCGTCCGGCAGCTCGAAGGTGATGCCTTCGGGCGGGTTCACCGTGATGGTGTGCGAGTAGCCGAGCGAGAACTCAATGCCCTTGCCCTTCATCTGCGCACGGTAACCGGTGCCGACGATTTCCAGGGTCTTGGTGAAGCCCTCGTGCACACCCTGCACCATCGAAGCTACGATGGAACGAGCCAGGCCGTGCTTGGCACGGGTGGGACGAAGATCGTCGACCGGGACGAGCTGAATCTCGTTGTCATTCACCGAGGCGGTAATGCCTTCGGGAATGGTGTAGGAGTCGGAACCCTTGGCGCCCTTGACGCTGAATTCCTGGCCCTTGATGCTGACTTCCACGCCTGCCGGGATGGCGACGGGGAGCTTTCCAATATGCGATGCCATGTCTAGCTCTCCTTCCTCACCATACGAAAGCGACGATTTCGCCGCCGATGCCCCGGTCGAGGCATTCTTTCTGAGTCAACAGGCCTGAGCTCGTTGAGATGATGGCGACACCCATGCCACCCAACGGCATAGGCAGCGCGTCGGACTTGGCGTAGCGGCGCAGACCGGGCTTGGAGATGCGCTTGATGCCTTGGATGGCGCGTTCGCCATTCTTGCCATACTTCAGCGTAATCTCAAGGTCCTGGCCAACGCGTGCTTCCTTGGCAGCGAAGTCTACGATATAGCCTTCGCGCTTGAGGATAGCGGCGATGTTCGCCTTGAATTTGGAATACGGCATCACGACTGTCTCGTGCTTTGCCGCACTCGCGTTGCGCAGACGCGTAAGCATGTCTGCGATTGGATCTGTCATTGTCATGTGGGCTAACGCCCTTTCTCGCCGTGGTTTCTGCAGCCTGCTCCGACAATGCCGGACGCAGGCAACAGACCTTCAGCGTCGATATTTACCAACTGGACTTCGTAACTCCGGGCAGCTCGCCGCGGTGAGCCTTCTCACGAAGGCAGATGCGGCACAGGCCGAACTTGCGATACACGGAGTGGGGACGACCACAAACCTGGCAGCGTGTGTAGCCACGCACCTTGAACTTGGGTTTGGCAGCCGACTTGTTTTTCAGAGCGGTTTTTGCCATTAGTTCTTCTCCTTGAAGGGGAAGCCAAGGTGCTTGAGCAGCGCCCGAGCTTCCTTGTCGTCCTTGGTAGTGGTCACCACAGTGATATCCATACCACGCTGATGATCGATCGAATCCGGATCGATCTCGTGGAACATGGACTGCTCGGTGAGGCCAAAGTTGTAGTTGCCCTGGCCGTCGAACTGGTTGCCGCTGATGCCACGGAAATCGCGGATACGGGGCAGGGCCAGAGTAAGCAGACGGTCGAGGAACTCCCACATGCGGTCGCCACGCAGGGTGACGTAGGCGCCGATGGCCTGGCCTTCACGAAGGTGGAACTGAGCCACGGACTTCTTGGCGCGGGTCACCTTGGGCTTCTGGCCGGTGATGGCGGTGAGGTCGCGAATCGCGCCTTCGATGAGCTTGGAGTCGCGAGCTGCGGCACCGACGCCCATGGAGACGACGATCTTCTCGAGACGCGCCACCTGCATGGGGTTGGCGTACGTGAACTCCTTCTTGAGCTCAGGCACGATCTCATCGGTGTAACGCTGCTTCAGACGCGGAGTCTGAGGTGCTTCTACTGCTGTTTCGCTCATGCCAGCTCCTTTCCGGACTTCTTGGCGATGCGCGTACGCACGGTCTTGACCTTGCCGTCTTTCGCGACGGTTTCGACCTTGACACCAACACGGGTGGGCTGCTTCGTCTCCGGGTCGATGACCATCACGTTGGAGCGATGGATCGAAGCCTCGGCGGAGACAATGCCGGCCTGCTGACCCTGCTGGGTGGCACGCACGTGCTTCTTGACGATCTGGACACCCTCGACAATCAGGCGATCATTGGGCAACACCCGCAGAACTTTGCCTTCCTTGCCGCGGTCCTTGCCGCGGATGACCTTGACTTGGTCGCCGCTCTTGATCTTGGCTACCATCTCAGATCACCTCCGGGGCAAGGGACACGATCTTCATGAAGCGCTTGTCGCGCAGCTCACGACCGACCGGTCCGAAGATACGAGTGCCCTTGGGTTCACGGCCGGAGCCGAGAATTACCGCTGCGTTCTCGTCGAACTTGATGTAGGAGCCGTCGTTACGACGGTGTTCCTTGGCTGTGCGGACGACGACGGCCTTGACCACGTCGCCCTTCTTGACCGACCCGCCGGGGATGGCGTCCTTGACGGAGGCGACGATCACGTCGCCGATGCCGGCATAGCGTCGCTTCGACCCGCCGAGCACGCGGATGGCCAAGATCTCCTTGGCACCCGTGTTGTCGGCGACATGAAGCCGCGTTTCCTGCTGAATCATTGATTCTCCTTAGCCGCGCTGGTTCTCCCCTGGCACCCCCGAAGGGGTGACCAGCGGAGCCTTGCCGAACTTGTTACTTGGCACGCTCGACGATGGAGTCGAGACGCCAACGCTTGGTCTTGCTCAAAGGCCGAGTCTCCATGATACTCACGAAATCGCCAACGTGGGCGTCATTGTGCTCATCATGGGCCTTGATCTTGCGAGTGGAGCGGACCACCTTGCCGTACAGGGGGTGGGTGGAACGCTGCTCAAGCTCAACGGTGATCGTCTTGTCCATTTTGTCGGACACGACATAGCCGCTGCGAGTCTTACGGAAGTTGCGCTCTTGCTTTTCGGCCATGGCTTACTTCTCCTCTTTCGTGTCGCTCGACTCAGGCGCCTGGGCAAGCCCAAGCTCACGCTCGCGCAGAACGGTGTACATTCTGGCGATGTCGTGCTTCACAGCCTTAAGGCGAGCGGAGTTGTCAAGCTGACCGGTGGCGTTCTGGAAGCGAAGGTTGAACAGCTCTTCCTTCGACTTCTTCAGGAAGCCTTCGATCTCGTCGTTGGTCTTCTCGCCAAGATTCTTAATGGTGTAGTCTGCAGTTCCCACTGACATCAGATGTCACCGCCTTCTCGTGCGATAATACGGCACTTCATAGGGAGTTTGTCGATGGCGCGACGCAGTGCCTCACGGGCCACTGGCTCGGACACACCGCCAATCTCGAACATCACACGACCGGGGCGCACGTTGGCGATCCAGTACTCGGGAGTACCCTTACCGGAACCCATTCGGGAGCCGAGAGCGTGCTTGGTGAGCGGGCGATCAGGGAAGATCGTGATCCACACACGGCCTCCACGCTTGATGTAACGAGTCATGGCAATACGCGCGGCTTCGATCTGACGGTTGGTGACGTAGGCAGGGGCCAGAGCCTGGATGCCGAAGTCGCCGAACGAAATCTCGTTGCCGCCCTTGGACATGCCACGGCGGGTCGGGCGCTGCTGTTTACGATACTTAGTCCTCTTTGGGATAAGCATATCTGCTCACTCCTTCGTTTCTTGCGCGTCGGACGCAGAGGCCGGAGCCTCGCCTGCGGGAGCGGCAGCCACTGCTGGCTTGGAGCTCCGGCCTGCTGCACCCTCAGGGCGCGCACCACGGCGCGGACGACGATCGGAACCACGGCGACCGCGGTTGTTCGACTGAGCCTGCTGCTCCTCGAACTCACGCTCGGTCATGTCGCCCTTGTAGATCCATACCTTCACACCGATGCGGCCGTAGGTCGTCTTGGCCTCGAAGAAGCCATAGTCGATCAAAGCGCGCAGGGTCTGCAGCGGCACGCGGCCTTCACGGTAGAACTCAGAACGGCTCATCTCGGCGCCTCCAAGACGACCGGAGAGCTTGATACGGATACCCTTGGCACCTGCGTGCATAGCATCCTGCTGAGCCTTGCGCATTGCGCGGCGGAAGGTGACGCGGTTCGTGAGCTGCTCGGCAATGCCTTGAGCCACGAGCTGTGCGTCGAGCGCTGCGTTCTTGACCTCGAAGATATTAAGACGGACCTGCTTGCCCGTAATCTTCTCGAGCTTGGCGCGTACACGCTCAGCTTCGGCGCCACGGCGGCCGATGACAATACCCGGACGAGCAGTGTGAATGCTGACATCCACGCGGTCGCGGGTGCGCTCGATGAGCACACGGGAGACGCCGGCACGCTCCAGGTCCTTGTTCATTGCCTTGCGAATCTTGTCGTCCTCAAGCACGAAGTCGCTGTACCGCTCACCGGGCTTGGTGGAATCCGAGAACCACTTGGAACGGTGATCTTCGGTGATGCCCAGGCGATAGCCAAAGGGATTAATCTTCTGACCCATCTTTAGCGGTCTCCTTCCTTGGTTGCCACGACGACGGTGATGTGGCTGGTGCGCTTGTTAATGCGGCCAGCACGACCCTGCGCACGAGCGCGGAAACGCTTGAGCGTCACGCCTTCGTCCACATAGGTCTCCTTGATCACCAGGTCGTCCTCGCGGAATGCCTCGCCGGCCTTCTCGGCCTTGACGCGTGCGTTCGCGACGGCGCTCTGCAGGACCTTGAGCACCGGAACCGATGCGTCTTGCGGAGCGAATTTCATGATGGTGATGGCTTCACTCACTTGCTTGCCTCGGATGAGGTCGACCATGCGGCGAGCCTTGCGCGGCGTCACACGGACGTGACGGGCGATTGCTTTAGCTTCCATAATCTTCTCTTCCTTTAGCGGCGGGCTTTTTTGTCGTCATGCACGTGACCGCGGAAGGTCTTCGTGGGGGCGAACTCGCCGAGCTTGTGGCCAACCATCGACTCCGAGACGAACACCGGAACATGCTTGCGTCCGTCGTGAACGGCGAACGTATGACCGATGAAGTCAGGAGTGATCATCGAACGGCGCGACCACGTCTTGATGACGTTCTTCGTGCCCTTCTCATTCTGCTCGTCGACTTTCTTCTGTAAGTGGGCGTCGACGAAAGGGCCCTTCTTGATGCTACGAGTCATCTCTTCGACACTCCTACTTGCGGTTCTTGCCATTTGGACGGCGACGAACAATCATCTTGTTCGAAGCCTTCTTCGGATGGCGAGTACGAACTTCGCCCTTGCCCCACGGAGACACTGGCGGCTTACCACCGCGAGTGGTACCACCATGCGGGTGGTCGACCGGGTTCATGGACTCACCACGGGTGATCGGGCGCTTGCCCATCCACCGTGCGCGACCGGCCTTGCCAAGCTGAATGTTGGCGTGCTCGGAGTTGCCGACCTCACCAATGGTGGCGCGGCAGCGAGCATCCACGTTGCGGATTTCCCCGGATGGCATACGCAGCTGAGCGTAGGCGCCATCCTTGGCTACGAGCTGAACGCCCGCACCTGCGGAACGTGCGATCTTCGCGCCGCCCAGAGGACGGAGCTCGATAGCGTGAACCACGGTACCAGTGGGGATGTTGCGCAGAGGCAGGTTGTTGCCGGGCTTGATATCAGCCTTTTCACCGGTCTCAATGCGATCGCCCTGCTTCACGCCCTCAGGGGCAATGATGTAACGCTTCTCGCCGTCTGCATAGTGCAGAAGAGCGATGCGTGCGGAACGGTTGGGATCGTACTCGATCTCAGCAACCTTGGCAGGCACGCCGTCTTTGTCCCAACGCTTGAAATCGATGAGACGGTACTGACGCTTGTGGCCGCCACCGCGATGGCGGGAGGTCACACGACCGTAAGAGTTACGGCCGCCAGTCTTGCTGAGCTTACGAACCAGCGACTTCTCGGGCGTGGAACGCGTGATTTCGGAGAAGTCCGAAACCGAGGCGTTGCGACGGCCCGGAGTCGTCGGCTTATATGTGCGGATAGCCATAATGTAGTTCTTCCTTTGACTTTCTCGGCTAACCTTCAGTTACCGAAGATGTCGATTGTCTGGCCTTCTGCCACGGTCACGATAGCGCGCTTCTGGTCGGCACGGGAGCCGAAACCGGTGCGGGTACGCTGACGCTTGCCTGCACGGTTGAGCGTGTTCACGTTGGTGACGTGGACGTTGAAGATCTCTTCGACAGCTTGCTTGATCTGCACCTTGTTTGCATTCGGTGCGACCACGAAGGTGTACTGGCCACGGTCGGAGCCGGCGTAGCTCTTCTCAGAGACGACGGGCTTCAAGATGACATCGTGGGCTGGATTATGAATAGCAGCCATTTCAGGCCTCCTTCGGCTCGGTCTTCGCAGCGACGAAGGCATCGAAGCCTTCCTTGCTGAAGACGACGTACTGAGCGACGACGGCATCGTAGGTGCTGAGCTGATCTGCGAAGAGCACATGCACCGAGGGGATGTTGCGTACGGAGAGCCACTCGTTGGTGTTCTCGCGGGAGAGCACCACAACCGCAGAGGAAGTGCCGCACACCGAAGAGAGCGCCGCAACGGCGGTCTTCGTGGACGGAGCCTTCTCCACACCGAAATCGACCACGGAGATGCGGCCGGCGTTGGCGCGGTTGGAAAGCACGTAGCGCAGAGCGCTGGCCTTCATCTTCTTGGGAGTGCGCTGAGAGTAGTCGCGCGGAACCGGTCCGTGCACCACACCACCGTGCACCCACTGAGGAGCGCGGGTGGAACCCTGACGGGCACGACCGGTGCCCTTCTGCTTCCATGGCTTCTTGCCGCCGCCGGAGACTTCGCCGCGGGACTTGACCGCGTGCGTGCCCTGACGAGCTGCCGCCAGCTGAGCGGTGACTACCTGATGAATCATCGGGACGTGAGCCTCGACCTCTTCATTGGAGAAACCAAACAGCTCTGCAGGAGCTTCAACGGTGCCGGAAGACTTGCCCTTGGCGTCGCTTACGTTAAATGTAACTTGCGTCATTTCAGGCTCCCTTCACAGCCGAACGGAGCAGGACGATGCCACCCTTGGGCCCTGGAAGGGCACCCTTGATGGCAATGACGCCGCTCTCGAGATCGGTCGAGACGATGGTCAGGTTCTGCACTGTGGACGTATCGTGTCCCATGCGGCCTGCCATGCGCTTGCCCTTGAGAATGCGGCTCGGAGTCGCGCATGCACCGACAGAGCCGGGGCGGCGTTCGTTCTTGTGCGAGCCGTGGGTACGGCGATAGGACTTGAAGCCCCAGCGCTTGATGGTACCGGCGAAGCCCTTGCCCTTGGTCGTGCCGGTGACATCGACCTCGGAACCGTCTTCGAAGAGGTCAGCACTCAACTCTTGGCCGGGCTGGAACTCTTCGGCGTTCTCCGTGCGCACCTCAACGAGGTGACGACGCGGGGTAACGCCAGCCTTCGCGAAGTGACCTGCCAGAGGCTTGGTCACCTTCGTGGGGTCAATCTGGCCGTAGCCGAGCTGCACGGCGGCATAACCGTCGGTAGCCTCGGTCTTGATGCCAGTGACCACGTTTGTGGACACATCAACAAGCGTGACGGGAACGAAGAATCCCTTCTCGTCCCAGACCTGCGACATACCGAGCTTGCGGCCCAGCAGAGCAGAGCGATTCGCTTTCTGCTTCGACATTGATTCTCCCCTCCTTACAGCTTGATCTCGATGTTGACGTCCGCGGGCAGATCGATGTGCATCAGCGAATCCACGGCCTTGGGGGTCGGGTCGACGATGTCAATGAGGCGCTTATGAGTGCGCATCTCGAAATGCTCTCGGGAATCCTTGTATTTATGAGGAGAACGGATGACAACATACACGTTCTTCTCGGTAGGCAGAGGAACCGGGCCCACTACAGTGGCGCCCGCGTTCGTGACCGTCTCGACGATTTTCTTCGCCGACTGGTCAATGACCTCATGGTCATAGGACTTAAGCCTGATGCGGATTTTTTGTCCCGCCATTGCCGTCCGCCCTTTCTAGCGATTCGTTTACATTACCAACCTGCTTCAAGGACACCGGCGCGTACAGCCCCCGAGCAACGCTCGTGGCTGATTTACATCAGTGTGCAGCAAGCGCCTGCCTTCTGACGAAGACAGGCGCCACTACACTCGCTCTTATGATTAACAATTTGCGAGCCTTTTACAGGCAACTGTTCTATTAAACCATTTGGGGGCTACTTGATTACTCCGGGTGTGTCGCTTTTTGAGCCATTACGCTGCACGCGCAGAGCATGTCCCTTTTCCTTGGAAACACCGTAGTAAGCGGCGATGGCGATGTCCTTCATATCCTCGATCATCGGCACACGCGGATTAGCCGGAGCGCACTGATCTTCGTAGGCTCGCATGCCGATCTGATCGAGAACACTCCAGTAGTAATCCTCATCGACACCGGCCTGCTGGAAGCTGGAATCCATACCCAATGTATCGTCACGGAACGTCTCGATGGCACTCGCCAGCTGTTCGACACCCTCCTCTGCGCTCCCCTTGACCTCGAGACCGATCTCGGAGGCGAACTCGCAGTAGCGCTCCGGCGCAATGTAATGGTCATACTTCGGCCAGCTGGTGGGCTCCGAGGGCACCGAACCGTTGTAACGCACGACCAATGGCAGAAGAATGGCGTTGGTCTTGCCGTGTGCTACATGGCACAGCGCACCAATAGTGTGAGCCATGCCGTGGCACATACCCAAGAAGGCAGAGCCGAACGCCATGCCTGCCATAGTGCCGGCGTTGTGCATCTTCTCCTGGGCACGCGTTTTAGCCAAGCCAGGTTCGGCATTGACCGAAACGGGAAGATTGTCCCAAATCAGTTTGCCGGCATGCAACGCCATACCATCGGTGAAATCGTTCGCATAGACGGATACATAGGATTCCAAGCAGTGCGTCAGCGCGTCGAAGCCTGCGTTGCACGCCAATTCCTTGGGCTGGGTACGAGCCAGTTCAGGATCCACGATTGCCACGGACGGCGTAAGCGCATAATCGGTAATGGGGTACTTGTACCCGGTCTCGTGGTCGCTGATCACCGCGAATGGCGTAACCTCGGAACCCGTGCCTGAGGATGTGGGAATACACACCAGTTTGGCCTTGGCCCCCAGCGGCGGAATGCGGAACGCTCGCTTGCGGATATCGAAGAACTTCTCGCGCACATCGTCGAACGAAATCTCCGGGTGTTCGTACAGCAGCCACATGATCTTGGCCGCATCCATGGGAGAACCACCACCCACCGCGATGATGGTGTCTGGCTGGAACTCCTCACGCATCATGCGCGCCCCGCGCTCAACGGTGTCCACACTCGGCTCGGGCTCGACATAGTCGATGGTACGGAATGTGACGGGGTTGGGACGCGCACGCAGCTGATCGATGACCTTGTCGACGATGCCAAGCTGCTCCATGACTTTGTCGCACACGATGACAACGCGCTGAATGTTGTACATATCGCGCAGGTAGCGAACCGCATTGGGCTCGAAATACGTCTTGGCGGGCACCTTGAACCATTGCATGTTGTTGTTCCTTCGCGCAATACGCTTGACATTGATGAGGTTGACTGCCTGGACGTTGCCGGAGACCGAATTGCCACCGTATGAGCCACAACCCAAGGTGAGCGAAGGAGCAATGGAATTATAGATGTCTCCCACACCGCCCAGTGAGGACGGCTGATTCCAGACGATACGGCATGCATGCATGCGCAGACCATAGCGACGGGTGAGATCCTGGTCGTTGGTGTGAATCACGGCCGTGTGCCCGGCACCAAACTTGAGCATCTGCTCGCACATGTCGAATCCCTGCTCACTGTCTTTGCAACGCAGCATGGCCTGGACTGGGCACAGCTTCTCCAAGGTAAGTGGCTCACGCTCCCCCACTTCACCGCACTCAGCCACGATGATGGTGGCATCGTCAGGAATGGAGAAGCCGGACTGCTGAGCGATGTACTGGGGGGATTTGCCCGGAACGACCGAGTTGAGCTTTGGCTCTCCGCCGGACTTGGCGGTGCAGCCGAACATATACTGCTCGAGCTTCGCCTTCTCGTCGGCATTAACAAAGTAAGCCTTGCGGCGCTGCAGCTCGCTCTTGAGCTGATCGTAGACGTCGGTGTGCGCGATGATGGCCTGCTCGGTGGCACAAATCATGCCGTAATCAAAATGCTTGGAAAGCACAAGGTCATTGGCCACACGACTGATATCCACACCGCGGTCGACATATGCAGGAGCGTTGCCTGCGCCCACACCCAGAGCAGGCTTGCCAGAGGAGTAAGCAGCGGTTACCATGCCGGGGCCGCCGGTGGCCAAGATGGTGGCCACGCCGGGATGTTTCATCAACGCACCGGTGGCGGCGATGGAGGGATGCTCAATCCATTGGATGCAGTCTTTGGGAGCGCCGGCCGCCACTGCGGCGTCGCGCACGATGCGTGCAGCTTCCACGGAACAGTTCTGAGCTCCCGGATGGAAGCCGAACACGATAGGGCAACGTGTCTTGAGCGCGATAAGCGACTTGAAGATAGCGGTGGAAGTAGGGTTGGTTACCGGGGTGACGCCGGCGACCACACCTACAGGCTCGGCCACCTCGTCGATGCCCAGTACGTCGTCTTCCTTGATGACGCCGACTGTTTTCTGCCCGGCAAGATAATGGGTGACATGCTCACAGGCAAAAAGGTTCTTGGTGGCTTTGTCTTCTACCAGGCCACGGCCTGTTTCATCGACCGCCATCTGCGCCAATACCAAGTGTTTGTTCAGCGCGGCGACCGAAGCCTTGGCCACTATGCGGTCTATTTGTTGTTGATTGAGCAGCTCGAACTCATCCAGCGCATGCAGTGCACGCGCGACCAGAGCGTCTACTTCTTCGTTTGCTTGTTCTTCGACTGATTTGGCTGGTGCGGCTGGTGCCTTGCTTGCCATCGGCGCTCCTTCTCCTGTTTCTACTGGCAGAAAGCCAGTATGTGACGCACGACACAATATAGTGCACTGCACCAACAAATGTGTCGTGAGTCACATTTCTACATAACGTAGCAGAAGAAACGCCGCTGCATCAGACGATCTGGCAGAACTCGATGGTCTCCCGATTAGGCCCGTACACGTTGAAATAGCGGATGCCATTGTCCCAGAACGTGGGAATGCTCTGAATCTCCTGATCCTTGAGTTCGAGCCCCAATTCCTTGGCATGATGGAACGCCGCCTCGATGTCCGGAGTGTCAAGTGCCCAGTGGTTGATGGCACCGTCTTTCATGGCCACCGGATCGCCCTCCCAGGTCTCGATGGTCAGATGACCGTAGCGCAAGAAGGCACATCGATTCTCGCCGTTGGGAAATATCTTGACCAGTTCAAAACCAAGCTTATCGGTATAGAACTCGATGGTCTCATCCAAATCCCTGGCAGGCATGCCGGAGTGCTGGAAGTCAGTGGTGAACGCTGTCATCGGTTGCATGTTGATTCCTTCCCTCTGCCGTACCAGCAAAGCTCGCTACTCCGCCACCTTGACGACGGCCTTGGACACGCCGGTAATCTTGCCGTCCAGGAAGTCCTGCACCTGCTCAAGCTCCAGTTCATGGCTGATCAGGGGATCGACGTCCACCTTACCGCTGTCCAACAGGGCAATGGCATCATTGAAGGTGAGCGGGTTGATGAACGAGCCCTTGATGGTCAGCTGCTTCTTATAAATGTCATACGTGTTCATCTCGAAGTGCGCCTCCTGCGGCCCAACACCAAACATGAGCACCTGAGCACCCTTCTTGGTGGCCAGCACTGCGGAATGCTGGGTCTCCGGACGACCGACGGCCTCAATGACAACGTCATACTCACCTTCGGGCACTGCGACCTTGGTGGTGTTGAAGGTACGCTTGACACCGAACTTCTCACGGTTCAAATCGAGCTTCTCGTCAAACAGGCCGGCCATGTCCACTTGGTGCACACCGTACGCCTGCAGAATCTGCGCGAACAGCTGCCCCATGAATCCGTCGCCGATGACCAGCGCCTTCTGGTAGGGGTGCAGCTCAAGCAAATCAACGCCGTGCACAGCGCAGGAGATCGGCTCGATAGCAGCAGCAGACTTGAACGACACCGAATCAGGAAGCTTGTAGACCACCGTGGACGGCGCAGTGAACTGCTCGGCCAAGCCGCCGTTGCGGGTGACACCTACGGCACTCAGCGCGTCACACAATTCAGGACGACCAGTGAGACAGAACTCGCACTGACCGCAGTAGATGTTGGGATCCACTGCCACGCGGTCTCCCGGCTTGACGTTGGTGACAGCCTCCCCGACTGCCTCTACGGTACCGGAATTCTCGTGCCCAAGCACGATGGGAGGAACAGCGGAGGCAGAGCCGGGACGTCCAGCATAGAGGTCATGATCCGTGCCGCACACGCCTGCATAAGCCGTGTTGATCAGCACTTCGTCCGCAGCGATCTGAGGGGTGGGAAGATCCTGAATCTCGAACTGCTTGACACCAGTAAGTACAAGAGCCTTCATGGCCGTTTTCCTTTCGTAACATGTGAGTGAGCACATCGTAGTGCACAATTCTTATGCAACACCCGAACCATGACATTAGAAACGTTTTACATCAATGCAAAGGCAAGCCTGTGCAATGTTTGCGTATCTCCTACAGCGTGTTTTCTCGACGACACCAGCGCACCTTCCTCATCTCGCCCATCCGACAGATATGCAACACACCGAGACACACGCGCCTCAATACAACGATGGCCCCGAGGAAAACCCCGGGGCCATCGCACACAACAGTAAACGCAGAGCGTCAGCGCTTCGAGAACTGAGGCGCGCGGCGTGCCTTGTGCAGACCAGCCTTCTTGCGTTCCACGACGCGGGCGTCGCGAGTCAGGAAGCCAGCCTTCTTCAAGGTGGCGCGGTTCGCATCGCGGTCAATCTCGTTGAGCGCGCGGGCCACACCCAGGCGGATGGCTCCAGCCTGGCCGGTGGTGCCGCCACCCTCGACGATGACGTTGATATCGAACTTGTTCTCAAGCTTGAGCAGAACGATCGGCGAGTTGACCTCACGCTGCTGCAGGCGGGAGGGGAAGAACTCCTCGAGCTTGCGGCCGTTGATCGTCCAGTTACCCGAACCCGGGGTCAGGCGCACGCGGGCGACAGCTTCCTTACGACGGCCGGTGCCGTAGCCAGGAGCAATCTGCGAGGTGCCAGTGCCGACGCCGGCGTTGGTCTCGGTAGTGTAGGAAGTCAGTTCCTCTTCGGTCTCTTGAACCGCGGAGTTTTCGGTGTTTTCAGCCATGATGTGTTATCTCCTCTCGGTTCACTTGGCCTGCTGGGAGATATTCTCAATCTCCACGGGCTGAGGCTTCTGGGGGGTGTGCGGGTGTTCCGCACCAGCGAAGACATGCAGACGCTTCATCTGAACGGCAGCCAGACGGTTCTTCGGCAGCATGCCCTTGACCGCAGCAGTAATGATGCGGGTGGGGTTGGTCTCCAGCAGCTTGGCGTAGGAGTCCTCGCGCAGTCCGCCGGGGCGGCCCGAGTGCGAGTAGAGCACCTTGTCCATCTTCTTGCCAGTCAGAGCAATCTTCTCAGCATTGATGACGATGACGTGCGCACCCAAATCAGCGTTCGGGGCGAACGTCGGCTTGTTCTTGCCGCGCAGCAGCGTGGCAGCCTTGGTCGCTACCTTACCGAGCACCACGTCAGCGGCGTCGATAATGTACCAGTCGTGAGTCAGATCAGCTGGCTTCGGTGTGAAAGTTTTCACGAGTGTACCTTTTCTTTTATATTGTGTTCCGGGCCAAACCACACGCCTGAAAGACAGCGAGAGTTTGTGCCTCATTATCCGTGGGCTCCCTGAAAGTCCTCGAGTGCGAGTGGGAAAGCGCTTTGAAGGACCCCGTAGGGAAACACAACACTTCTCCATTGTATAGGAACCCCTGACTTAACAGAAGCTTGTTTCACCCTCGCGATTCGAGCGCACGATTGGCGGCCGCCGCCACCTCCGCGGAGCTATCCGAAGACAGCCGGCGCAACGTTTGTTCAGACGTATTCGGGTTGAGAGCCACAGCCCGCCGCACCATGGTTGAGAGAACCTGGGGGGCTCCCTGTTCACTCTCCACACCCAGGCAAGCCAGAAAATCGAGCGTCTGCTCATCTACTTCGGTGTCCTGTGCGCCTTCCAGACGCATTTTCCACGAAGTCTGAGGGTTGCGTAACGCGGTCTGCCGCACAGAAATGTCAGGATCTTTGGTCAGCCGACCGACCAGCCAGTTCTTGTCGTCCTTATTGGCAGCCACAGCCATACGCACCTGCACCGAACTGTCTTCGGAAAGTTTGACCAGAATATTCGGGAACGGCATGGTCTCGCCCAAAAAGATGCGATCTTCCAGAGGGGTATGAACGTTGCCCGCTACGGCCTCAAGCAATGCCGTGGCACGAGAGAACGCAGACTGTTCGGAGCGCGGAGGAAGCGGACGACGCGCAAACTCACTCAACTCCTGAGCATCAGTGGAATGCCGTAGACGCTCGTAGCTGTCGGTCAACGCTTCGGTCGCGTCAGCCGGCGCATCATCAACGCTCCCGACCGGCACTTCAACCGAGGCTTGTTCGTCTGCACTACCGCTTGCCGCCGCAGCATCAGGCACAGATGCGGGCATGGCTGCCTCAGGCGTCTGCACATCACCTTGCGTTCCACTCTGGCCGTCGCCGATTTCGGTTTCCTCATCAGTCATGCTTCCAGCATAGCCCGCCGGCGGCCCGGCTAAGCGAGCCCTGTGAACTCCACCTTCGCTTGGGCACTGAACGCCTCGCGCACCTGCAACTCGAAACGTTCGGCCGCGCTTGCAGGCACCGCCACGCTCACCCTCACCCGATCGGTAAAGTCGCGACTCAGGCACTCACCCGACAGGCCGGCCACAATCTGCTCGAACTTGCCGATCCACGCATAGGCGAGAGTGACACGGTAGATTTTCTTAGGCACGATGCGCACAGCAGTCGCCTGTTTGATCGCCATCGAAGCGGCGGTGGAATATGCGCGGATGAGACCGCCGGAACCAAGCAGGACACCGCCGAAATAGCGTGTGACCGCAACCACGCAATCCGTAAGCCGGTTAGCGCGCAGCACATCCAGAATGGGTTTGCCCGCAGTGCCCGAAGGCTCGCCATCGTCACTCATCCGTTCTTTGGACGCGCCGACTGCGGCACCGACAATGGCGGCATAGCAGGTATGACGGGCTTTGGGGTGGGATTGGCGAATCTGCTCCACAAAGGCGAGCGCCTCGTCCAGCGCGTCTACGTGGCAGGCGTCGCCGATGAATTCAGATTTGCGCTCCACGAAGGAATCGTGCGCCGGAATTTCGGGCGTGTCGGTAAGCGTGGAGAACAGGGAGGAGTCACTCATGCACACTCCCGTACCGGCACGATGACACCATGGCAGGGATCATTGAGATGCTTGAGGTCTGCGCTAGACAGACGCGACCCACACCGGGGAACATGCCTACCGTCATACCGATTCCTCCACCGATCGAGCGATACAAGAAGACCCGAAACCGCTGATATTTCAACGTTTCGGGTCTGTTCGCGGAGCCGGAGGGATTCGAACCCTCGAACCGCTTGCGCAGTTAACACCTTAGCAGGGTGCCCCTATCGGCCGCTCAGGCACGGCTCCGTGTTGCATAAGCAACGTCTTGTACTTTAGCAGTCCTCCGCGACGGAACACACCGGTGCGCGCGGGAACGTTGCCATGCACACATGCCGCAGCCCGCGAGCGCACACCTTGCCGACCAAGCGCCGCTGAACCCAATACACGTGCATCCAGCCACCGAGAACGAGGCATCCATTGGATCCCAAGCGTGCACCACGCCCACAGACACAGCACACAGTGGACGTTGTTTGAGAAAAGTACAGAGCAAACACAGAGGAAAAATGTAATTTTGTACATCGGATGCGCAAATTTTTGTACATCCGATGTACAAAAATTACAATTCTGGTATCCTCATGACTATGAGCTCATACATCACACGCGCTTTGTCCACACCATTGCAGGACAGCAAACGCAAAGTCGTTATTCTTGAAGGCGCTCGCGCGGTCGGCAAGACCATGATGGTGCGCCATCAGCTTGTCCCCCTGGGCTACTCGTACACGACATTGGCCGACCCCAGCGTTTTCGCCGCAGCTCAGGCCGACCTGCGCGGTTGGCTCGAAAGTCTGACACTCCCCGTTGCCATCGACGAAGCACAGCGCATCGCAGACCTTCCCATGGCCGTTAAGGAGATCGTCGACGCACTACCTTCGGGACGTACCTATTTTTTACTTACCGGCAGCGCCATCATCAATCGCACTGGCTTGGATGGGCAGGATCCTCTCGCACGGCGCGCGCAGCACTACACCATGAGCCCGCTTACCGGTCGCGAAATCCATGGTGCCACCGAGAGCATCGTAGATGACTTATGGAACGACGAGCCAAACACCGGATATGAGAGCACTCTTCGTAACGATGATCTGTACACGCTCATCGCAGCCGGAGGCTTTCCCGAATATTCAACGCAATACGAAGAACTTGCAGATTGGGAACGCGAGAACTTGGTAAACGACGATATACGCGGCGCCCTAGGAAACACCATTCTCCCGGATGAAAAACTTGACATTTCCATCGCTGCAAACGTGTTGGATAAAATGCTCTGCACCCCCGGTGGCATCCTCAATACAAGCGTGCTCGGCCGCGAGCTGGCACTCGACCGGCGCACGGTGGAACGTTATATCAGCATTTTCATGCGCCGCTTCTTGGTGTATGCGCTACCCAACGTGCGCACCACGCCAAACCGGCAGACTTTTGCCAGAGCCAAGATACACCCGGTTGACACATCGTTCAGCATCCAGACCTTGCTGTCCAAAGGCAAGAACGCGCGCGAAGACCCGACCGCGTTCGGAGCAGTACTCGAATCGTTCGTAGTCAACCAGATTGTACCTGCCACACAATGGTCCACAATGCACCCCGACTGTTTCTACTGGCGTACTCCGGGCAGCAACGCCAAAGAAGTCGATTTGGTACTTACCCGGCGAGGCCGCACACTCGGCATCGAAGTCAAGGCCTCATCGCACGTTGAGCGACGGGATTTCAAAGGTCTCGCAGCACTGGCACAAACCCCGGGGTTCCACCGCGGATACCTGATATATACCGGTTCCCAGATCCTCAAATGGCCGGGCAACCTGTGGGCGCTGCCGGTAAGCGCACTATGGGAACCCGATGCTTTCAAACGCAGTCCCATCCGCCCACAGCAATCCGACGGAGCCGTAGAATAGGAGCATGAGTACAGCACCACGACTTGAGGCCGCGAAACGCGACTGGGGACACGATGAGACGGGGTGCAATGTGCTGCATATCGACATGGACGCCTTCTACGCCTCTCTGGAGACGGTACGCCACCCAGAACTGAGAGGCCGCCCGGTAATCATCGGATTTGTGGGACCGCGCAGTGTGGTATCCGCAGCAAACTACGAGGCTCGCAAATACGGGGTGAACTCAGCCATGCCCATGGCTCGGGCCAGGCAGTTGTGCCCGGAAGGCGCCTATGTGCCCGTGGACATGAAGTACTATCACGAGATGTCACAGCGCATATTCAAAGAGGTATTCGAACAGGTAACCGACCAAATCGAACAGGTGAGCGTAGATGAAGGGTACATGGATGTCTCCGGCGCATTGCTGCGCTGGGGCAGCCCCACCGCCATCGGCAAGTGGATACGAGCCGAAGTGTTTCACCGGTTCGGCATCACCTGTTCAGTGGGCATCGCCGCCAACAAGCTCGTGGCCAAGATGGCTTCCACCAATGCCAAACCCGACGGTATGCTGCTCATTCCCGCCAGCGAACACGCACACTTCGTACAGATGATGCCTCTGCGAGGCATACCCGGCATCGGCCCGGCACTCGAACGGCGCCTGACCGCCTGGGGCATCAATTCCGTGGAAGAGCTGGCCGACACCGACGAGGAAGCACTCATTCATGCCACACGCTCGAAGGTAACTGCGCACAACCTCTACCTGGCCGCACGAGGACAGGATGAACGACCAATCGTGACACACGCGGTGGAGAAGTCGATAGGCGCCGAAATCACCTTCGAGAGAGACACCCGCGATATGGCGCAAGTCGCGCGTCTTCTGCACCACTGCTGCAATGAGGTCTCGGCAGAACTACGCAGCAAGGGGCTTGTGGCGAGAACCGTCACCGTTAAGTTGCGCTACACCAACCTGAGCTATTCCACCAAAGCGCACACGCTGGAACGCCCGGTTGACACCACCGAAGAGATGTACCCGGAATCAATGCACCTGCTCAAAGCCATGCTGGGCATGCCCCAGGAATCCGTTATGAGCACCCCGCTGACTCGCGAGGTGCGGCTGGCCGGGGTGAGCGCGAGTTCGTTCACTAAGAAAAGCGAGACGCCAGTGCAAATTACCATCGACGATCTCATCGAAGAAGCAGATCAGCCGAGCACGCGCGACGTGAGATCGGAACGCACGCGCAAGGCCGAAGCCGCACTTGACGCAGTGCATCAACGGTACGGCAAAACCGTGGCAAGCCTGGGATTGGAAGATAACACGTGGCAGGAGGACAGCGCCGTGCGAGGGCGATAGCCTGACTCAGACAGCAGGAACTTCAGCGCATCAGCCGTTGCACAGCCACGTCGATGTCTTCGTCTGTGGCCGTGGCCGAGAAGCGCAGGTGCGAGGCATCCCCATAGAATTCGCCGGGACTCGGCACCACGCCAAGAGTCGCCAACCGTTCCATGTCTTCCCAGCAGTCGCACCCCAAAGCCTTGACCCAAACATACAGGCCGCCTTGCGGCATGCGGGCATCATAGCCATACTGTTGCAGCGCAACCACCAGTTTGCGCAAACGGCCGGCATAGCGCAGCTGCTGCATGGACACCGCATCCTCATCCTGCAACGCCGCGACCATTGCGGCCTGCACCGGACCGGGCACAATCTGCCCGATTTGCTTACGGTAGACGGTCATATCGTCAACGATGCTGCAATCGCCCGCAATGCAGGCGGTACGATACCCAGCCATGTTCGACTGTTTGCTCAACGAGTAAAGGCACAATACCCCCTGTGACGAGCGACCGCACACATCCGAGCTGAGCACGCATGGTGCATTGCCGGCACGGCTGCCATCTTCACTCCACACAAGCTGCGCATAGCATTCGTCACTGAGCACCACCGCACCGATAGAACGCGCAGCGGCCACAATATCCCGCAGTTGCCCGGCGGACAGCACCTCGCCCGTAGGATTGTTAGGGGAATTGACCCATATGGCTTTGACACGAGGCACAGAGAGCCAGGAGTCAACATCGGCCACATCAGCCACGGTCATTACTTTGGCACCGGCCAACTGGGTGCCGATGGCGTACGTGGGATAGGACACCTGCGGTTGCACCACCGCGTCCCCCGGGTTCAGATGCAGCAGGGACGCCATAAGCGCCACCGCTTCCTTCGATCCGACCGTGGGCACCACCGAAGCACCGATCGCCTGCAGATCCACACCGCGAGCCTGAACAAACCAGTGAACCAACTCATCCTGCAATGCCGTCGACCCTGCGGTCAGCGGGTATCCATGCGCATCCGCAGCGTCGGCACCGGAGGCGAGCGCCTGCTGCACCGAAGCGGGCACCGGATCCACCGGAGATCCGACGGACAGGTCGATCATGCCGCCCGTCACTGCTCTCGCCCGGTCTTTGAACCC
Source organism: Bifidobacterium sp. ESL1130 (assembly GCF_058507935.1). Taxonomy (NCBI): domain Bacteria; kingdom Bacillati; phylum Actinomycetota; class Actinomycetes; order Bifidobacteriales; family Bifidobacteriaceae; genus Bifidobacterium; species Bifidobacterium sp. ESL1130. The sequence goes on from NZ_CP196379.1 coordinate 1,779,082, forward strand.
GGCGACGCGACTCCAGTCGTAGGGAGAGGAGAAACGGTGGAAGCCCATGCTTACTCCTGGTTTTGCGGTGGCAGAGCCGCCACCTGGGACGGATCCTTACCAGAGGGGCCTGCGCCCTGAGCTCCGCCCAGATCACCGAGATCGTTGAAGTACTCGACTGCGGCATCCGCATACCATGCCCATTCCTCGGGCACGTCATCTTCATAGAATATGGCCTCGGTGGGGCACACCGGCTCGCAGGCACCGCAGTCCACACACTCGTTGGGGTTGATATAGAGCGAACGGTCGCCTTCATAGATGCAGTCGACCGGGCATTCGTCCACGCACGCCTTATCTTTCACATCAACACACGGCTGGGCAATTACATATGCCATTTTCACCCTCCAGGTTTCTAAGTCTTCCCCAAGAGTACGCGGTTCAGCAGACCTCTGCTCTCAGACCTCGGCGGCTTGCAAAGACGCTTCGTCAAGGTCGCCGCGCCCAAGCCGGGAATGCTTGTAGGAGTAGCCGAAATACACCAGGAAACCGACAGCCAGCCAAACCAGGAAGCGGATCCAGGTAAGCACCGTGAGGTTGAGCATGAGCCACAGGCAGGCTACGGCAATGAGTATCGGCACGACCGGGTTGCCTGGAATCTTGAAGGAACGTTTGAGGTCGGGACGCTTCTTGCGCATGATCGGAACGGATACGGCCACCAACGTGAATGCGGAAAGCGTACCGATGTTGACCATGTCGGACAGAATGCCGACATCGAAGCAGGAAGCGACAAAAGCGACGACGATGCTCACACCAATCTGCAAACGTGCGGGCGTGCCGTGCTTGCCAACCTTGGAAAGGCCTTCGGGAAGCAGGTTGTCACGGCTCATGGCGAAGATGACGCGAGTAAGGCCCAGCAGCATCACCATGACCACGGTGGTCAGACCGATGATGATGGCGAATGAGATGATCTTGGCCGCCCACGTGGCACCCACCATTTCGAAACCTGTGGACAGCGAGGGGCTCTTGACCTTGGCCATGTCTTTGTAGGAAACCATACCGGTGGTGACGATGGCCACCAGGATGTACATGACAATCACGATGGCCATGCCGATACCGATGCCCAGCGGCACGTTGCGGCTGGGATTCTTGGTCTCTTCGGAGGCACTGGCTACGGTGTCAAAGCCGATGAACGCAAAGAAGACGAGGGCGGCTCCCGAGATGATGCCGGAAATGCCGTAAATGGTGGGCTGCTGGCCGGTCATCCACTGGAAGAGCGGCTGCATCATCGTGCTGCCGGCTGCGGCACCGGGCACCGAATCCGCGGGCTGCGACGGCGGAATGAACGGCGAATAGTTCGACGCTTTGATGTAGAAGAAACCAACGATGACCACGAACGCCACAATGCCGATCTTGAGCACGGTGAACGCACCGTCCACGCGTGCCGAAATCTTCGTGCCAAGCACAAGCAGCACCGTAAAGAACGCCACCACGATGATGGGGGCGAAATCGAAGGTAAAGGAACCGAAGTGCAGTTCGGTACTGAAGTTCACACCCATCAGGTGCATGAAGTCATTGAGATACACACTCCAATATTTGGCGATGACCGAGGAGGCCATGAGCGTCTCCAGGATGAGGTCCCAGCCCACAATCCACGCCATGAACTCGCCCATAGTGGTGTAAGTAAACGTGTACGCTGAGCCGGCCGCCGGAATCATGGAGGCGAATTCGGCATAGCACATCACCGCCGCCGCACACACCACACCGGCAATGATGAAGCTGAGAATGGCAGCAGGTCCTGCGTGGAAGGCCGAAGCCTGCGCTCCGACCGAGAAAATACCGGCGCCCACGGCGACGGCAACACCCATGACAGCCAGATCCCAAGGCCCCAACGTACGTTTGAGCTTTCTGTCGCCACTTGTGGTCTCCGCGAGCGTCTGCTCCACAGATTTCGTTCTAAACAACTCCATGTTGTGCTCCAACCCATGCTATTGCCAACTCGTGAGCCGCACCGATCAGCTGCGCGGCTGGATACAAGATAACCACAAAAATATGCGGTTCGTCACAATTACTCATATATTGGACACGTATTTATTGGTTGGCTGACTGGTCGCTTGACTGACTTATTCACTGATTCGCTGATTCACTGATTGGCTGCCGGCCTGAGGCTTCACTCAGTTACCGCCATCGGCATCACCATTGCCATCAATCCCATCATCGCCGATGGCACCTTCTAACAGAGCGAAGAAAATAGTGAGTATCAGCAAGTCCGCACAGCCTCCCAAACTGAGGTTTCGCTGTACGAATTCGGCATTGAGATCGTCCAGAAACGCTATGCCGCGCTCACTGCACGCACCACCAAAGCTGAAATACTCGTCAACCTTGCTTTTCAGCCATTCCAGTACATGCTCGTTCCCGGCACGTTTGATCAGGTTGGAGTCCTGTGTCACTGTGGCAAGCATCATCAATGTGTCCAGCAGACGCTCGTTGAGCGTGCCGGAACGATGCCTCAAAAAAGGCAACGCCACATCGACGACAGCAGGAAAGCCATGTTCGGCTTCCCCCCGGATTCCCGTTCTGCCGGATTCTAGAAATTGCTTCTCACCTGCGGTAAGAGGGTGTCGGTCTTCCCGCATTGTTTGAAAATCATGTTCGGACAGCCCCTGCAGCATCTGCCGGATCACACGCTGCACGGCGCAGGTGTCGTACATGTGCTCCCGGCACCACCATGCCGTGGCCCCAACTGCAATGCCCAAGGAGAAAACCGCGCCTTTGTGGGTGTTCACTCCGTTCGTGGCTGCGAACATCTCCCGTTCGGCTTGCCGTCCCAGATCACGCAACCGTTCGAACAGCAGCGGCAGATTATCGTCGCGAAAATCCGCTCCGGCCTGCGCCGCACGTTCGAAATATCCCCGCAGTGCGACCGAACTGTCAATAAAGGTGAACACATCCATATCGCGATGCGAACCTGAATCCACAGGATCAACAAGGCCGGGCTTGGGATGCACCACAACCTCGTACAGCATGGCACGCTGCGCCGAACGCGCAATACCCACAACACTCACCACGTCATTATGCGCAGTCATCCTACCGTCTCGCACTGTGTCTCACGCACCATGTCACGGTACTGCCTGAAATAGCCGTCCACCGCATTGCCTATCTGCCACACGTTGTGCGCCTGTGCTCTGGCACACACCTTGGCCGGCTTTTCACACACCAAGCACTCCCGCGGATCTATGCCTAGGCTACTGCGCGAAAGCTGGTCCTGCGAAGCAGCAGTCATCACATCCGCGTCGAAGAGACGCCCGATGACATAATCATCTTCAAACGCTATGGCCTCCATCTTGACCGTCAGGCTTCCGCCGTCGAGCACCATGAATGCTTCCGGCCCCGTGGCACGCTTCATATAGACATGATATTCCACGAGCTCAATGCCACGCTCACTCAGCTGACGCCCGAATTCCTCCATGCCCGTGCTGAACATCGCACGGATGCCATCGTTCGTTTTCACCGCCCCGGGAATATTCATCTTCACCGAGACAACACAACATCCCGGAAACCGTTCTGCCAGCTTGCGCTGTTCACGCTCACGCCACTGCCGGTTCTCAAGAATGGCCGGGAGCGTCTGGCGCTCCCCCGCATCCAACAACATACATTCCTTCTTCCCATCAAGGCGCAGCCCTCAGCTCACAAGGAACCGAGGGACGCGGTGAGTCGATTATCGATCGACCCACCGCATACATGTCCCACACACCCGGTCACACTGCAACACGTGCCGGCGTGACCGAATGTACGAGATCGAACCGGTGACCCGTATGCCCACAGCACATGCCGGCAGGCATACAGATCAACGGTCAGTCAGCCACTTCACGAATCGTGTCGATAATCGTACCGTCGCGGTATTCAATCAGCGCCACCGTACGATCGGTGAACTTCAACGGTTCCGGCACGCCCACGATGCGTTGCGCACGCTGCTGAAGTTCCTCGATCGAGTAGACCGGCAGACCCGGGATGGCGCCAAGCGCCTTCTGCAAGTCCTGACGATCCGGGTTGATGGCGATGCCCACCTCGGTAACCAGCACATCGATGGACGCTCCTGGAGTAACCACCGTAGTCACTTCAGGCACCACCGTAGCGATGCGCCCACGCACCAGAGGAGCGCAGATAATCGTCAGCTTCGCCGTGCCGGCATCCTGATGTCCGCCGACCGCGCCACGAATCACACCGTCCGACCCCGACATGACGTTGACGTTGAACTTCGTGTCGATCTCCAGTGCTGAGAGAATGGCCACGTCAAGCTTGTCAACCATCGCACCCTTGTTGGCAGGATCGGCGTACCAAGATGCGTCGATCTCCTGCTGGTTGGCGTTCAGATGCATGGATTGCGCAGCACCCTTATCGAAATCCTGCACGTCCATGATGCGGCCGATAAGCCCCTCTTCGAGCAAATCCACCGTCGGTTTGGTGATGCCGCCAAGAGCGAACGAAGCCTTCACATCGGCATCGATCATGGACTGACGCAGGAAACGCGTTACTGCGAGCGCCGCACCGCCGGAACCGGTCTGGAAGGAGAACCCATCCTTGAAGTACGGGGAATGCGTAATGACCTCGTTGACCGACTTGGCGATCTTGAGCTCTTTGGGATCTTTGGTGAAGCGGGTGGCGCCGGAACCGATCTTTTCGGGGTCACCGATGGTGTCGACCTTGACCACGTAGTCCACTTGCGTTTGCTTGATGGAAGCGGGTGCGTTCGGGTAGGGCTTGATCTCGTCGGTGATGAGCACCACCGTGTCGGCATAGGCTGCATCGACCATGGCGTATCCCAGAGAGCCGAACGCCGATTTGCCTTCCATGCCGTTGGCGTTGCCCATCTCGTCGCTGTTGGGCACACCGAGGAACGCCACATCGATCTTGATGCTGCCTTCTTCGATTGCCCGGGCCCTGCCGCCATGGGAACGGAAAATGACGGGGTTTTCCATCAGCCCATGAGAGACAGCCTCGCCTAGGGAACCGCGCATACCCGAGGAGGTGATGTTGGTGACCACGCCTTGTTCAACAGCCTCTACGACGATGTCGTTCATCACTCCGGTGAGCGAGGACGGAGCCAAGGTGAGGTCTCGGTAGCCTGCATCGATAATGATGCGCATGACTTGGTTAAAGACAAAGTCCCCGCCGCGCAAATGGTGGTGGAAGGAAATGGTCATGCCGTCACGCACGCTCTGACGCACCACGTCCTCGAGGGAATCGCAAAGCTTGCCCTCTCCCTTGGAGGCATGGACTTTCGGCGCGACGCGAGTCACCACGGGGTCGCCATAGTCAGCGCTCCGGTAAGGTTCAAACCCCAGATTGTTCATGATATCGTCGGGCAAAATCCGACCTACGTTATTTTCCAAGGTAGTTTCCTTCCTCGTCAAGCAGATGGGAGGCTTCAGCCAGTTTCATCACGCGCTCGGCACGCAACACCACCGGGCGATCGACCATTTTGCCGTTCATTGAGATCACACCTGATCCTTGTTCACGCGCCCGTTCAATGGCGGCGATCACGTTCTGCGCGTTCTCCACCTCTTTGGCGGTGGGCAGGAACACTTCGTTGACCATCTCAATCTGGCGGGGGTTGATGAGCGACTTGCCGTCGAAGCCCATCTGGTGGATGAGCTTCGTCTCGCGGTAGAAGCCCTCCGGGTCGTTCATGTTGGAGAACACCGTGTCGAACGCCGCGATCTTTGCCGCGCGGGCGGCATGCACCACCATGCAGCGCGCGAAGAACAGCTCCTGCCCATCAGGGTAACGGTGCGTTTTCATGTCGGTGGTGTAGTCCTCGGCGGACAGGGCGATGCCAATCATTCTGTCCGAAGATTTGGCAATCTCTTCGGCATGCAGTACACCCTCGGAAGACTCAACGGCGGCCATGAGCTTGGTGGACCCCACCGGCTTGCCGAACTCCTGTTCAGCAGCCGCCACACGCTCTTCGAGATCGTGCATCATCGCGGCAGACTCCACCTTGGGCATACGAATCACTTCGATGCCGGCTTTTACCATGGCTTTGATGTCGTTCTCGTAGAAGGGGGTGTCATCGCCGTTGATGCGCACCACCAGCTCGACGTCACCGTAGTCGATCCCGGTCAATGCCTCATACACCAAATAGCGGGCGGCATCCTTCTGCTCAAGCGCGACGCCGTCCTCCAAGTCGAACATGATGGAGTCGGCACCGTAGATCCCGGCGTCCTTGAGCATTGCAGGATTGTTGCCAGGCACGAACATCATGGTGCGCCGTAACCGTTCAGTATTCTCAGCCATCACAGCACCTCCCACTTCGGCTCGTCTACTATGTCCAGCGCGCGCTGCACCGCCGTTATGGTGCGTGCCCGTATGACCAGGTCCAGCGCCCCTTTGTCGACCGCCTTGACCTCTGCGTTATCGATGCCATAGCGTTCAAGCACACCGGAGATGGTCTCCTTGATCTGCGTGCCGAACTGCTTCATCACATCGGATTGCAGATCAATGTTGACGCCGGCGCTACCTGGGGCAATGGTCACTTGGATGTCGGAAGACTCCAGCGTCCCCGCAGTCGCATTACGTTTCACGTTCATGTGCTGCTATTCCTTTCTTGATTCTGGACCTCAATGAAGCCCAATGCTGTTGGATAAAATCTTCAGTGGTACGCGGCACCAGCGTCGCGATATCTCCACGCTCATCTCCGCCAATCGCACGACGCACCGCGCTGGCACTGACGGGGATTCCCACGACTTCAAGACGAGGCACGATCTGAACGCACACTTGCGGTTCCAATACCTGACGCAAGGCGGCGTTGTAGGTGGCGGTGACGGGAGAGAAGGGCTCCTCGCCCACGTAGCGAGCACGGACCGACAGCCGTGGAACGAACCAGCGAGCGAACACCGTGGCGTCCAGACGCGTCTGGTAATCGACCACGTTCTGCGAGGCATGCAGAAAGTAGGAGGGAAAGGTCACAAAGCTGACGAGATAGTCCCCTCCGCTCCACACAGCCACGTTCCCCAAGTCAGCAAGCCCTTGACGCACCAGCATCAATCTCTCGTCGCTGGTAAGCAGCGACGCGTCGTTGCGCGAGACGAAGACATACACTCGTTCATGCTCACTGGCGGCACGTTCGACAAGATGGCGGTGTCCCAGTGTGAACGGGTCTGCGTTCATGACTATGGCAGCCACGTCAGCGTCTTCACGTTCCTGCGGCAGACGATCCAGATACGCTTCGATGCCCGGAACTCCACCTTCCAGGACGGCTCCGGCATCGACTTGAGCCAGGCACGTACAGCCGACATGCTCAAACGAAGCAACATAACCTGGCTTGGTGAATACAAAATAGTGGAAGATGCCACGAGCCGCCAAACGCGAGACAAGTTCGCTGAACACTTGATTGAACAGCGCCCCGTGAACGCCAGCCCCTGGCAACACAGCCATGTACTTGATGATGGATCCCGCAATGGAACCAGTGGCAACCAGCCGGTCATCGTCAAAGACGCCTACGGTCTGATCCAGTGAGGTCACTTCAGACTCAAGGAACCGCTCAATGCCGGCTTGGGCAAGGAATTGGCGCCAGCGCCGGTTTGACTGTGCATTGTCGAGATATATATCCCTGATGACGGTAGCCATGGCACCCCTTCCTCACACTCCTACACCACATTCCTCCCGGTATGCGGCTAACTCCGCATACCGTGCAAATTCCTACACAAGCTCAGGAAGCTTGCTCTTGCGCTGGAGCGAAGTGGGAAACCGCCACTTCAACGGCTTCAACCACACCATCCGCAAACACGCCCGGAACAACATTTTGTGCGTCCGGTCGCTCAACAAGAGCAGCCAGCTTGGCAGATACCTCGAGCTGCAACTCGACACTCACTTCTTTGACCCCGTAGCGCAGCAACCCTTTGAACAGACCCGGGAAAGCAAGAATGTTGTTGACTTGGTTCGGCCACTGCGACGAACCGGTAGCCACTACCGCAGCTCCCGCATCATGCGCCTCGTCGGGGTCGATTTCAGGAACCGGGTTCGCCAAGGCAAAGATAATGGGATCGCTGGCCATACGGCGCACCTGGTCTGCACACAGCACATGGTCGACAGAGAGCCCAATGAATACGTCTTGACCGTCAATCACCTCGTCGAGCGTTGAACCGTCAGCCGATTCCATACGTCCCGCCACTTCACGCTGGTAGGGGTTGAACCGGTCGTCATCCGCTCGTACCACGCCGTCAATGTCGACCAGCGTTTGGTGGGTGATGCCGGCGGCGTAGAGCAGTTTGGCCGTCGCCACGCCCGAAGCGCCCACACCATTGATGACAACGTTGAGGTCCTTCAGCGGCTTGCCGACCACTTTGGCCGCATTGATGAGCGCCGCAAGCACCACGATGGCCGTACCGGTTTGATCGTCGTGATACACCGGAATATTCACACGCCGCTTAAGCTTCTCTTCGATTTCGAAGACCTTCGGAGCCGCGATGTCCTCCAAGTGAATACCGGCAAAAGACTGTGAAATATTGACTACCGTATCGACGAATTCATCGGCGCTCACCTGTTCGACCGTCATGGGGATGGCATCAACGCCGGCAAGCTGCTTATAGAGCAACGACTTGCCTTCCACAATCGGCAGACCCGCGGCAGGGCCTATGTTGCCCAAGCCCAGCACCGCCGAACCGTCGGTGATGACGGCAACCAGCTTGCCGCTGACCGTGTACAGATCCTTGGCGTGGGGATCGTGCTCAATAAGCTTGGCCAGACCAGCCACTCCGGGGGTATAGGCCTCAGCCAACTCTGCCCTGTTCGTCACCGGCAAATCGGCGGCGATATCCAACACACCGGTGTGCGAACGATGCAGTTGCAGAATCTTTTCTTGGTCCATCAAACCCAACTCCTTTTTCATGGACAAACAACCTTCGAGCATTGCTCGATAGTGAACAATCCCGATGTGCACAAGTGTAGCAAGAAGTTTAAAAGTTGTAAATCTGAGCTATAAATTTTTAAAATAACGAAAATACGTTTTACTCTTTACTCAATTACCGCAAGCAGGTTTAAAATATTAAAAATCGTCTGCTGCGTTTGCCGGCACCACCGAAAGGACCAATCATGGAACCACAGGAACTGCTCGCCAACATCGCCCAGGACTACTATCTCTCGGAGCTCAACCTCGAGCAGATTGCATCCAAATACCAGCTCAGCCGTTACCTGGTCAACAAATACCTCAAGGAGGCGCGCGAGCGCGGCATCGTCACGTTCATCATCCAATCCCCCGAGGCACGCAACCACCGGCTCGAGCAGCAGCTGCAGCAGGAATTCCCTATCAAGCACCTGCACATCCTGCAAAACAGCGGCAACCCCACCAGCAATCACACCAATATCAACCGATATGCAGCGCACAGCATCGAGCGTTATATCCGCCAAAGCTCCGTCGTTGGCACGACATGGGGTTCCACCGTGTACAACATGACCGATGAATTCAGCCGCGAAATCCTCGAATCCGTCACCTTCACGCAGTTCATCGGCGAAAATATGAAATACGAGTCAGAAGTAGGCTCCATGCGCATGGTCGAACGTGTCGCCAAGCAGTTTTCCAGCAAATACTGCACCCTCGCCGGCCCCTTGTACATCGTGGACGATGCGACCAGAAAAGGCATGCTAGAAGAAATCGCCACCCGAGAGACGCTTGAGACGGCGACTCACATGGAACTGCTGTTTACTAGCCTGGGCACGTTGGACTCCGTCAAATCCATCCCGGCTTGGTGGACGAACATCGACCGAGTATTCCCCGGTGTCAGCCTCGACCAGATCGCCGGGCTCGCCTACGGGCGCCCGTTCGACGTGCACGGCAACTTCCTCAATCAGGATCACGACACCACCTTCGGCCTGGATCTTGAAACCATCATGAAGACGCCGGTACGCTTCGCCATGATCAACTCCAAATTCAAGACCAAAGCACTGCTCGGGGCATTGCGTGGCGGACTGTTCACCGACATCGTGATGAGCGAGTCGGTTGCCCTGCGGGTCGTCGCGGCGGTCATGAAGGAACGCGGACGCATATAAGGCAGCCCAACAAAAGGTCGCCCCTGTGCACATGAACACAGGGGCGACCGCCGCAGAAAACATATCACGAACGCATTGTGCGCTCACCTATTTACCACAGGCCCAGCACCTTCCACCAGCCCACACCGAGCGTGAGGAAGATAGTGACCGTGACCGCACAGCAGATAATACCGACACGCAGGAACTCAGAGGTCTTCAGGTACCCGGCTCCGTAAATAAGCGCCGCCGGGCCGGACGCATAATGCGTCATGGCTCCCATCAGACCGGAGATGCAAGCGAACTCCAGGAAGGCCACGAACGGTGGGGCACCGGCTGCGATGGTGACAGTGACGAACAGCGTGTACAAAGCCACGACCTGCGCCAACTCGGAGGCGAAGAGGTAGTGGATGAGCACGTAGGCGATACCCAGGATCACCATGGTGGCATACCACGGCATACCGCCTACCAGACCGGTGATGCGGTCACCGATCCAGGTGATGACACCCAAGGAGCTCAGCGGCTTGGCCATGCCGACCATGATGCCGAAGAAGATAAGGGTCTGCCAAGCGGACTTGTCGGCGGCCATCGTCTTCCAGTCGATGATGCCGGTGACCAGCAGAATCGAGACACCGAGGAAGGCGACCGTAACCGCGGCCATGCCGGTGAGCGAACCGGTGGCCCACAGCACAATCATGAGAACGAAGGTAAAGGTCATGATCCATTCCTGAACGGTCAGACTGCCCATCTCATGCAGCTCACGCTTGGCGTCGGCTTTGGCGCTGGGCACATGCTTGATGGTCGGCGGGAAGATCTTGTAGATCAGAGCCGGGATGATGAGCAGGCACAGCAGGCCAGGCACGATGCAGGCAATGGCCCACGTGCCCCACGGAATATGGACGCCGGCCTGATCGGCCATGCCCGCCATCACCGAACCTGCGGCACATGCGGTGATGAACATGACGGAGGTGATGACGTTGACGTTGCTCGCCGTGGCGGCAAGGAAGGCGCCCAGCTTCTTACGCGACTCGTCGGTTTTGGTGTTCGACCCCTGCACATCACTGATCGAGCGGATAATCGGGAAAAGAATACCGCCCAGACGCGCCGTGTTGGAAGGCGTTGCCGGGGAGATGACCAAGTCGGCCGCGGCGAGACCATACGAGATGCCCAACGACGACTTGCCCAGCAGGGAAATGAACAGCAAAGCGATGCGCCGTCCCAGACCTGTCGCAGCGAAACCTTCGGCAAAGAAGACCGCGGAGACGATCAGCCAGATGGACGAGCTGCCCAGGCCCTCGAACGCCTCTTTGGAAACATCCATGGAACCAGTGAGCATCGCAATCGCCAGGCCGACGATCGCCACGGCCGGGGTGGGCAGCGGCTGAAGGATGAGCGCCAGAATCGTGCCGACGAACACGCCCAGCAAGTGCATGCCGCGCGGGTCAACACCTGCAGGAGCAGGAATAAGGAAAATGACGAGGCCGACAACGACGCAAATCGCCGCCTTCACCAGCGTCTTACGGTCGGTCAGGATACCGGCCAACGATTGTTTCTCTGAGGTGACCAATGATCTCTCCTTTGCGCATCGGGTCAACTATGACGAATATCAATAGCGTATCAGGAATTTTGAAAAGTATAAAACAATATCGAGTGTTTTAAAAAAAATAAAAAGAGGTTTTTATTTTTACGCACGCTTCAGAAAAGACGTTTAAAAATTTAAAGCCTCGCTATATAGACAATACTACCGCTTTTGACCGAAACCAGAGTGCGTCAGCTCAATATACGACACGGCAAGAGCCAATAGCCTCAGCCGCGAGCCAAATTGCAAACCGTTCGAGACCGCTCTTAATCCAACTGCGACAATTCGCCGAATCACAGCGTGCTTGCGGCGATACCTATAGGTCAAGTCCTATCACCACAGGCTCCGGCACCAGTTGCACACCGTACTTCTCGCGCACACCGCGCACGATTTCGCGCGCCAACTCGGCGATCTGCTGTGCCGAAGCCCCGCCGCGATTGGTCAGCGCCAACGTGTGCACCGTCGAGAGCGAAGCCCCAGCCGCGTGACCCTTCCCAGAGGCAGCACCATCGTTCACACCGCCGACCGCAGACCGGCTCGCCCCTTCATCGCCACCCTCGTGAATGTCACCAACACCCTCACTGTCTGATGGCAACGCAAAGCCTTTATGGAAACCCGCATGGTCAATGAGCCACGCTGCTGAAGTTTTCACGCGATATATCCGATGCTCATCTTCGCCATACTCGCCAGTCGCCACGCGATATTTCGGCGCGTCTTCTGGCAGCAGCTTCGCCTGTTCCTTGCTCAGCACCGGGTTGGTGAAGAAGCTGCCGCAGCTGTGCCGGTTGGCGCGCAGCTCGGCAGCGATGCTGGCAGACTCAGCTTCAGACAGCCCATGCGCCTTATCCTGCACCGTCTTGTCAAACATACGTTGCGCTTCGGCAACATTGGCCTCGTCTTTCGTACCACGCATCCAAGGAGACTCGTAGCGGTATGGATCTTCCAGCATGCCTTTGCGCGCGCGAATGGCAAGCACCGCTTGGCGCACAAGCGCATTGGGCACTTCAAGATTGCTGTTGGAAATTTCCAGCCCCTCGGCAAGCAGCGCGCGGTACAACTGTCCGGAAGCGCTCTGCCGCTCGCCGGCACCGTTGCCGGCCACACCGTCCACCGCGCTCACCTCGCCGACCATGCTGGTTCTGCTTTTGGGCAGGCCGAATGTCACGTCCAGCACGATGTAGCGAGGCGAGGGGAAAAAGCGATTGGCTCTGCGTTCAGAGGATATGCCGTCTGTATCGGGCACACCGGTCGGAGCATCCGCATCAGCCGCAACGCCTGCGACAACCCCGACGGACGTATCAGTTCCGCCAGAAGTATCGGTTCCGTCATCGCAGTACATGGATTGCTTGAGCAGCGACATACGGTACCCGAACTTCAAATCCGTGTGGTTCAGCGTTCGCTTCTGTCCAGTCTGACGGTCGAACACCGTCACTGAGTTCACAAAGGAGGCCACTTCCTGCCCGTAGGCACCGATGTTCTGCACCACAGACGCGCCGACAGTGCCCGGAATGCCTGAAAGCGCCTCAATCTGCGAGCGATCGCGCTCCGCACACCAAGCCACGAAGTCATCCCAATTCACGCCAGCGGCAACAGTGACATATCCATAAGCATCCGAGCTGGGAATGAGACGCCCCGGCCGAATATCCGAGCCAGTCAACGCCTCTTCGCCAGCATGCTCGCCGCGCTCAATCAGACCGGCAGATTCACTCACGTATAGTTCGGCATTCGCACGCACCTCACCGTTCGTATGCTGTTCACCGCTCGCATCACGCTCATCCTCTAGATCGAATTCGATATAACGTTGTGGGTCACACCTCGCATCCCGCACCACTACCCCATCGAAATCGTCATCCGAGACCAGCATGTTCGATCCTCCGCCAATCACGCACAACGGCAGGTTACAGGCATCAGCATCTTGCACTGCCGCAATAAACTCATCCTCCGTCCTCGGCTCCACGAATCGCGCGATTCTGCCTCCAACACCCATGGTGGTGAGGTCGGCAAACCGAGGGCAAGCGTTCGTATCTCGAGAAAAATCAGCCATGCCACAACTCTATCGCGCGCCCTCAATCAAGCTCTTTGCACAATCTTGATAAGCCAAGCCACGCAGCACCAGTTCAGAACACTTCGGCCGTGCCACCGCTTCTTATTCATAGCGAAACAGTTTAAGCCCGGCAACGAGACACACCACTGCGATTGCAGAAACAGCACCAATCTCCGGCCAGAATGCCGCCAGATCCATAGTGCCGTACAGGCACGATTTCCTCAGCGCTTCAACAATCCACGTCAGCGGATTGATCCAGGTGAGCGGCTGCATGAATTTCGGCCAGATATCCGACGGAAAGAAGACACCGCCGAGGAAAATGGCCACCAGATTGATCATATTCCCGATCATCGTAGCCGCCCGTGCGTTGCCCGTACGTGCCGAAACCAAGAAACCGACAGCCAGCATCGCAAACGGTCCGACCAGCACCACAGGAATACAAAGCCACGAAGTGCCGGTAAACGTGAAGCGCGCACCCAAGAACAAGTATGCGAAGGCAAGCACAAACACCGTCTGCAACAGCATGAACAGTAGCTGGGTAATGAGTATGGATACAGCAATGATGCGCATCGGCAGTCTGGAGATCTTGAAGTTGCGCAATTCCATCCTGAACAGGATACGTGTGAGTTTCACGAGTTCGGTCATCGGATCACCTCTTTGTAGTGACGGGTATACACGTCGCTCATATCCGGCCGTCTTAGAGCGATTCCCTGCGCGATCAGCGATTCCAGACTGCCGAAGCGAGCAAAGAAATCTCGCTCCTGAGGGATGAACAAGGTGACCATACCCGAATCCTCGAATCTGTCATAGTCCTCGAACGCATGGAATCTACCCATCTTTTCAACACTGAACTGCGCAACATAGTCGAGCCCGAGACCGGTGGTAGGCTCGTCAAGAATCAAGAGGTCAAGAGAGCCAATGAGTGCACACACGAGATTCAACCTTCGCTGCTGCCCGCCGGACAATTGCGACGCGATGCGGTGCCCCTCGCCAGAAAGGCCGCACCTCTCAAGGCAGTCGTCTATCCCCTCATCGTCCAGCGGAATCCTTTTGAGCAGGGCATGAAACTCAATCCACTCGCGTACCGTGATGTGGTCGAAGAACTGTTCGGTCTGGAACACTTGCGCGCTGCGAAACTCTTTTGCGCTCCCGCCCTGCTTCGATATCGAACCGGATTGAGCCTTGAGAAAACCTTCGAGACATTTAAACAGCGTGCTCTTGCCAGCACCGTTCGAGCCAATGACTGCCGTAACGTTATCACGCAGTTCAAGACGCGATACATCTACGGCCGGTGACGACGCCTTAGGATACCGATATTGCAAATTTTCGATGAATACACTCATTGGCGGTAGCCCTTATCCTTGGTACATGGTTGGGATTGCGTAAGACACAGTCCCAATCGACAAGCGGCGTTGCACGTACCGATCATTCACGACTCGGACCTGACACGGAGCATCGCCTGTGACACAGCTGGACTACTAAACCGATGAACCACTTAACGCCGTGTCTTGAAGAACGTATCACATATGAGAAGCCTTGTCTAGGGTCGGTAGTCACTACTCGATAATCTGCACTCTTCAAAAGGCTTGGTTTCGTTGAAACGCCGTGGCCGAACAGGTGCTGTTGCAAGTCAACATGCACATCGAAATCCATGCCACGACTATTCTGCCCGGGCGGGTCTCAAGGCGAGCGAAATGACTTCCGCGTCATTTTCCAGACGGCAGGGAATCATGAGAAGAAAGAACAGACCATGTGCCAGAGATGTACGAATCGGTGAGCCCTAACCCACCCAGCCGGACACAGCTGAACCTTGCCCATCATGGAACACACTTTGCCGCTTACCCTTTATGACCAAACCGTACCCACATTCCATCACAAACCACAACAGTGAGTACACTTCAATCACCAAACCCCACTCATTCTGCGCAAACCACTCTAGCTGACACCATTCGGTCACCAAAGCCATGACCCAACTAGGCCATCACCTCAGCCCCATCCCTAGACATGACGCAAATATCGACACAAACTGCCCGTTTTCTGTCGATATTTGTGTCAATGTCCATAATTGCGCCACCTACTGCCACTGTGCAGGGTTCATGATAGGCATAAGCAGCTGCAGACAGGCTGGCCTATTCCAGAAACCGGAGAGATGGAAACTTCACCGGAAAACAAAAGGGCCTGAGGTTTCCCTCAGACCCTTTCCAACAAACTACTGTTAGCGAAACACTCAGCGAGTCTCGCGGTGCGCCGTCTGCTTGCCGCAGCGCGGGCAGAACTTCTTCAGCTCCAGGCGATCCGGTGTATTACGACGGTTCTTGGTCGTGATGTAGTTGCGCTCCTTGCACTCCGTGCATGCGAGCGTGATGCCCGGACGGACTGCGGCACTCTTGCTTGCCATAGCTTCACCTCTGCGTTTGTTCGTCACCGGCTGGCACCGGTGTATTTGTAGCGAGAAAGAGACTCGAACTCTTGACCTCACGATTATGAGTCGTGCGCTCTAGCCAGCTGAGCTATCCCGCCAGAGAGCCTCGGGTGAGAATCGGACTCACGACCTCTTCCTTACCAAGGAAGTGCTCTACCACTGAGCTATCGAGGCGTGGCGGATAGTGGATTCGAACCACTGAAGCTTACAGCGGCTGATTTACAGTCAGCTCCCTTTGACCGCTTGGGAAATCCGCCATTACTCACACAAGAGCGTAAACTCCTGCGCAGGCAACTTGACCATAATGCCACGAGGTCGCGACTCATGCAACCCGCGACACGCGCAAGTGTGTCGAAATCAGGCCAAGCCCTCAGATTTCAGCTGAGCGCACACCTCAATCACCGCATCATTTGCCTCCGGCTCGCCAATGGAGATACGAATCCCCTCTCCGGCAAACGCTCGCACCGACAGGCCAGCGGCTTCAAACTTCGGCACAGCGGCAGCGGTCCTGGATCCGAGCTCCAGCCAGAAGAAATTCGCATAGGGCTCCGGGAATTCCCAACCCTGAGCCCGCAAAGCAGTAACCACACGCTTGCGTTCCACCTTGATGAACTCCACACGGCGCATCAGCTCCTCGTTTGCATCCAGTGATGCCAAAGCGGCCACCTGAGCAGACTGCGTGACGCCAAACGGCAACGCCACCTTGCGCATCCCCTCCGCCACATCTGCGGGAGCCACAGCAAAACCGATACGTAAGCCCGCCAGGCCGTAGGCTTTGGAGAACGTGTGGGCTACCACCACGTTCGGGTAGTCCCGGTACAGATCCATACCTACGTTGGTGTCAGCCGCATTGTTGAACTGTAAGTACGCCTCATCGACCAGCACCAGCACATCACTGGGGACAGCGTCCATCACACGCCGCGCCTCGGCATCGCTGAGCGAAACCGCAGTGGGATTGTTTGGATTATTGAGCACCACAAGACGCGTGCGATCATTGACAGCGGCAATCATGGCGTCAATGTCGTGCCCGCCGTCCGCTCGGTTCGCAATCGGTACAGCTGTCGCACCAGCGCCAGCTACGATGATGGGGTACGCTTCAAAGCTGCGCCATGGGAAGATAACTTCGTCTCCGGGACCGGACACCAGATTCACCAGCTGTGTGATGACCTCTGTGGAACCGCATCCCAACACTACGTTGCGCGACTCAATGCCGTACACCCTGTACTCCTGAACCAAACGCTCCACCAGTACGGTGCCGTGCATGTCCGGATATCGATTGATGCTGCCCAAGGCGTCGAGCTGCAGCGCCTCCTTCACCGACGGCAGCGGTGCGAAGGGATTCTCATTGCTGGAAATCTTAAATGCCTTACGCCCCGTAGCCAGAGCGGCCGGCTTGCCCTGCTTGTATGACGGAATGGTATCAATGATCGCGCGATGTTTGAAACTCATACCTTACGATTGTATACGCTGTAGACGGAAAATGTGAATCGTACACATGATTTGTATAGGTTTATCCGTCCCACTAAACCAATCGGGGCGTGCGCCACCTCGCGGTTTCCCGCTTAGCAGCACACGCCCTGAAAGCATGACCTTATCTGCCCAGGTAAGCCAAAGGTCGGTTTACCCAGAACTGTGAATTAGTCAAGGATTGCCAGCACGTCGTGAGCGCTGACGATGAGGTAATCCTCACCCTTGTAGTTCACGTCGGTGCCGCCGTACTTGGAGTACAGCACCTTGTCTCCGACCTTGACATCCACGGGGATGCGGTTGCCGTTATCGTCGCGGCGGCCAGGGCCTACAGCAAGAACTTCGCCTTGCTGCGGCTTCTCCTTGGCGTTCTCGGGAATGAACAGTCCCGAGGCAGTCTGAGTCTCGGCCTCAGCCTGCTTGACGATAATCTTGTCTTCCAACGGTGTAAGTGAAATCGACACTGTGAGTCCCTCTTTCTAAAGAGATATCAATCGTACGCTCAAGGACACCGCTGAAGAGGCTGACGATCACTTTGGCACCGTCCCATAGCGCTTACCTGTCTATCGTAGCGCGAAAATTAGCACTCTGCCAAACCGAGTGCTAACGCTGAGAGTGAACACGCTCTTGCTCGGCATTCCGGCGCCCCAGAATTGCTTGCAATCCGGTGCCCAGCGAGTCCGAGGAAACAGCCGGCGGCTCAACCACGGCCTTGGTCTCAGTGTCATGGAACGCGGCTGCGTCAGCAAACGAAGCGACGTGATCGTTCACATTGCCCAGACCGGCAGGACGCGTGGCCGCAAAATCAAGATGCAACAACGGCTGCACTGACTTGGCCGCTCGACGTGAGCGTCGCTTCGCCTCAGTATTTGGCTTTGCGTGCACACGGTCACGCCCTTGAGGAGCCGCCGAAGCTACTTGCGCAGGCTGACGGGTACGCGCTGTCATTTCTCGTGGTGCCTGTGAAACAGGAATCTGCTCGTTTGCGCGGTCAGACTTCGTCTCAGGAAGTTCCGGCGCAACAGTTTTCTCTGCGTGAGCCTTCATGCTCGTACGCTGCTGGGCACCATCAGAAGCTGTTGCAGCAGCCGCATCCTGGACCTGTACAGTCTCATCTGCGGTCGGCTTCTTCAACGTCACCGGTTCAATCGGCTTAACCTTGACCTTGGTCACCTGACGCGAAGACTTGATTTCGAGACTCTGTGGAGCCTGTGCGGCTTTGACCTCATCGTTCTGTGCAGAAGCAGAACCAAGAGAGAACGATATAAGATCCTGCTTACGAGAGCTGCTCTTGGGCTTGGCTGCAGCACGATCCGTCTCTTTGGCAGGAACACGCTGCGGTACAGCGCTATGCTTCTGCACCCTCTTCTGCTTGCTTAATTCGACAGTTACCGCGCCGTTATGAGCAGCAGTGCTTTGCGATGAGTGCTGCTTTGCCGGTGACTGTTGTGCTGTTTGCTTCGGCTGGGAAGTTGCGCTCTCGCCTCGACGACGCGTACGCTGCTCGCTCTGACGCGATGCCGACGTGTGTGATGGCGCCGTATGTGATGGCGAAACAGCTGTCTGCGTATTGGTGCTGGAAGCGGACTGGGGGCGTTTACGCGTCTGCGCATCGCGCGCACCAAGCTCATGATGCAAGGCAGCACCCGACTTTAACGGTACGGAACGGGTACGCTCATGAAGCTTGTGTTCCCACTGCCGAGCCTTCTTGGACGCCCTGGCACCAAGTATCAGAACCACCAGCAGCAGTACGGCGGGGATTAACGAGAATAACGCGCTGAAGGGAAGATAAAGCGAAGCAACAAAAACAGCCACTGTAGCGACGAACAGGAACGCCGCAAGAACACGGCGACGTACTGTTGCCTTATGCCTGGCTTGTCTAATCTGTTTGACACGCTCCGGAGAGATGCCCGCATCGTTACCACTTCTAGAGCGCATGCCTATTCCCCCCGGAGCCGACTGGTGTTCATCGCACGAATACGTGCTCGCGTTAGCATCCACAAGATGCAAGGACGACGAGTACTTATCCTCCCGATGCTCCACCACCTTGTTCATGCTGTCCAACGTACGCCTAGGCAACCATCCGACAACAGCGATAGCGAGAATGGCGAGCACGACCAAACTGCTCATCCATTCGTAATTCATGTTTTAAGAATAAGGAGACTTCCTGACTTTTTGCCCAGAATTTTCCGTGCGTGTCGCGCGACGCCTTCAGCCCAAAATCGCTTGCTCGTCCGCCCTGGCACTAGGATATAAACAGTGAGATTTCAGGGGCTCACAGCCCTTGCCGAAAATGCTGGACCGTGGAGGAAACGTGCCTACCTATCATTACCGTTGCAAGCAGTGCGGATACGATTTTACCGAGCACCAGTCGTTTGAAGATGACCCTATCGAGGTGTGCCCCAAGTGCGGTGAAGCACAGGTGCGCAAGGTCTATTCCGCTGTGCCGATCGAGTTCAAGGGGCACGGGTTTTACCGCACAGATAAAGGCGGTTCATCCTCCGAAGGCGAGTGACCGGCGATCACACAGCGCATTGTTGTCAAAGCCTCGGACCTCAAACGGCCGAGGCTTTTTAGTGCCATAACCCCAGTATTGCCACACCTTTCAGTGAACAAAATAGAGCGACACGCCCGGAATGTGGATAACTCCGACCATTCGTCCACAATGATCGATTTCTCTGTGCCATCCACTCTCCATGCCCCACAATAGAGCGCATGACTATTCTTAACGGTACACAGCACCGCAGTGGCAAAGCGCATCAACGGTACTCACTGTCACAGCGAAGGCGGATCGCGCGCATACGCGGTATTGCCATGGCCATATTTGCGGCATTAACGCTCTTTTTTAGCCTGAGCGCTATCACTGGCGCACAGAGCACGCAAACAGCACTCGTTGCCTCACATGCCATAGAGCGCGGCGAGAAACTGACGGCCAGTGATTTTTCAGAACAAACCATTCCTGCCAATGGCGCTTTCAGCGCGCTACTCTCCCATAGCGAACAGGCAGAAGGGCTCATTGCGCAAACCAATATCACAGCTGGGTCAGTTCTCATCAACAGCATGATAGGCAAAGCTCCAATACTGCCGACCGGTCTTACTGCGGTACAGGCGCGAGTAACACAGTCTTCATCGACCGTAATCGCCGGAGATACGGTAACACTGATATCACCCCTCAACTGCGAGCAAAGCCGTCAACCCGGCACACCCGACGCAGCGGTTCCGCGCAATCCTTCCGGCAGCGGCACCTGTACGCTATCCAAAACTGCCCTGGTGCTCGGCGAAGTCAAACAGAAACAGTCCGGAGAAAGCATTGCGATGGAATTTGCCTTGCCTCCCGAGGAAGCTGCCACCGTCTCTCTCGCACAGCAGCAATCTGCAATCATGGTGGTTCCAGCATCGTCACAACCGTCGGAAAAGCAACCGCCACAATAAGAAACGCCCAAGAACCGGCCCTACAGGAGAACTGCCATCCGCTCCTACACGCCTCTCCATATGGATATCCGGTTCTCGCGCAGGAACGGACACTATCAAATGCGTTCTTGGAACACTCCCCAGTGCGGCGGCAACTCGCCAAGTATGCGTGCATCGTCATCTGCCATACGCCGCATCTGCGCTTGCTGCGCTTCCGGTTCAACCTTCACACCGTCCACATCGAAGCGCTCAGTCCCGGGCTTGACGGTACGACGATGGCCACGCGGCAAGCGTCGATCAGGATCGTAGCGGGTCAACGCTCATCCTTGAAGAGTGCATCGACATGGCTGGCAATGCGATCAACCTCTTTGTCCGGATTAACAAAGGCGGCCACACCCCACACGGTTATCACCGACCAACCAAGCAGTTCCAAATCCTGGCGTAGCAAGCGATGCTGGCGACGCACAGAACTCATACTCATGAACTCCTCGTCGTCGGCAAGCACTGCAACAGAGAACGATTCGCCATGTTTGCCTGCCACCAAAGGAATGCGGATGCCGTCGTCGAAACCATAATCGACAGCGACATCAAAGCCCTTGACACGGAGACGAGAAGCCAAATCGTTGAAAATCACATTACCAGCGCGCGACTTGACCGCAGGTCGAACCGGAGCACCATCAAGCTGCTCAGCCCAGCTCAGCATCACTTTCAGCAGCTGCGGACCAGACTGATGGAGACGTTCAGCTTCCATATCTTGTGAGCCGAATGCTGCCACGATATCAAGATCTCGATTGGTCAAGGCCAAGGCATCAAGAAGCTTGTTGTCGCCTCCAACGCCTTCAAGCGTACCAAAGTGCTGCATCAGCCTACCGTGCGCAGTTTTAGCCACACTCAGCGAAAGGATGACATCTGTAGCTTTGGCTCCGACCGCTTCATCGACACTCACCAAACGCACATGTCTCAGGAAACCGGACATGGCTTTGTCTTTGACCGCCAACGATTTCAGTTCCACACCCAAACGGGAACGGAACACCGAAGTAAGCGTTACCACAGCTAACGTGTAATCGACCGGAATCGAAGAGGTAAATTCGCCGAAACGCTCGGTGATGATGCGAATAACCTCATCGATCTCCTGCTGGCTGCTCTCAATGAGCCCGGTTGCCAACACCGGTACACCATTGGCTTCTACCTGATGAAGGCGAATCTTGCCCTGCCTGTCGGCACTGGCCACATCATACCGGACTTTGCCGTAGTCATGATCGGTCAAGAACGTCAGCAAACGCGGATCACAACCCATGGGGCGCGGCTCCACAGTAACAGTCGGCAACATGTCGATGAGTATCTTCAACGCCGGAGAAGTGACCGTATCACGATGCGCAAGCACCACAACCTGCTTAGCCCGGCTCACTGCGCTCAACAACGCAATGGAGGGCATATGTGCTCCTGCATCGATGATAGCGACATCAGCCAGCGGTTCGGGATCGCTCAACGCCGCGAGCGTGGAAGGCGTAGCCACGATGATCGGCTTGGCCATGGCCAGAATGGTGCTATGCGCGCGATGAGTACGTTCCAGCGAGAAACGGGTTCCACTCGCCAACTCAGTATGCAGCTGGTTCGCTTCCTGCGTGTTCGAGAACAGCATATCGCTCAGGCGCCGCATCGACTCCTGATCGATCATCGGCCCGACTGCACGCAAATGCTCTTGATCCACCTTGTTGAACCGGTCTGCCGCGCTTTCCAAAGCCATACCGTCTTGGTTCGAGATAATCTCCGAGGACGAGACAATGTCCTCGAACACCGTCGTCCACCAAGCCAGCTGGAGCTCGCCATCGACTGCCTCGACCGGCACCGCACGAGCGCGCAGATCCTCAACCAAATCCGTGAAACCTGCACTGCGGAACTCACGCTCCAAGCTTGCTCTCCCCGGCAGCGTCTCCAACGCTTCATGGTCGGAATACAGCACACGAAGCCGGCCGTCGAGCTTTGCCAGCTCAGCGGATTCCAAATTCGCTCCCTGCGCCGTGGTGGCGAGAACCGAATTCAGCTTGGTGATGCACTGCATAAGCACATCCTGTGTCTCCTGAATGGCATCAAGCCTGGCAGGCAGCACTGGCCATCCGCCATGGGGAGACAGTGTACGCCATTCCGCAGCCTGCTTGGCCACAATCTTCAACGCCACATGCAGATCTTCCACATGCGCACCGGCGCGCTCAAGCTTGCGTGCTTCCTTCTCAAGGCGTTTGCGCTCCATGAAGCTCATATCGGAGCCTTGTGCCTTACGCTCCTCTTTGGGAACCGTGGCTTCGATCATCGCGTCGATGTCGCGCTCAAAAATCTCAGGCTGGAATATATCGAGTACGCGCCGCAAGTTCTGCAGCACGACAACCTGCTGATTCCACTCGTCAATGGTATTCGGCACCGGGAATCCGCAGGTCTCCACGATGGACGTGACCTGACTGCGCATCGATGGCAGCAGACTTTCCAACATCTTCTCGACGCATTCATACGCGTCTTCCGCATCGCGCTCGGTGTAGAGCGAGGCGTTATACCAAGCGGTATCTTCTGGATTGACGGTGAATTCGCCATACTCCCCGGCCTGCTGCAGCTTGCCTGACCACTTGGGAAGTTCGTCGGCGATGCTCTGCGCGGTCTCTATCGGCAAGCGCACCTGCGTGACCGGACGCGTAGGCAGTGCGGAAATCTCAGCCAAGTTCTGAATGGTCTCGTATGCGGAGACGCCCCAACGCTCGTTGCGGGTGTGCAAATCACCAAGGTAACGGGTCAAGCGGGAACGCACACCAACCAGCTCGTCGGCGAGCTGGTCAAAGTGAGCCGTTGCCGTGCCTGGCTGAAAACTCACCGCACCGATGAGGCGCTTGTCGAGGCTATGCGCCGAATTCGAGCCGGCCACATCGAGCACCAACGGGCTGATGGACTGCTGGCTCGCGGCACGCACGAACCGACGCTTCTGCTCGTCCACGCACGGCACGTACAGCACGGAGCGGCTGGCTGCCACACAACGCGAGGCGATGGTCACCGCATCAAGAGCAGTATCGTTACCTATACCGGTGTTGACGAACAGCGAATGCCCAGTCCCAGCCAAATTCGCCGCATATCGCACCACGTTATCGACATCGCCGACCTCATATTCGTTGTGAGGATCGTTATCGAACGGGCTGTATGGGGGCAGCTCCTCGTCAAGCTCCGCCGCGGACTGTTCGTCTCCGGCGATGGCATCGAGTACCACGTTGCCGGTTGGCCCGTCTTCCAACTCATCAATGATGCGCTGAGATTCCGAGAACATCTGCATGGCCGGATCCATAAAGCAACCCAGCACAATGTCACGCTCAATGTCAAACTCTGCGAACACCGTAGCGGCTTTATCGCTGATGGCCTCAAATACGGCCGATGTGTCGGGGGAGCCACCTTCGTAGCGTCTCTCGTCGAACAGTTCGGCCTCATTCAAATCAATACGCTGATCTCGCATCAGCGTCGAAAACGCAGGATTGAGCTGCACACTGCCGGTAAAGCGAATCACGGAATCGCCCTCGCGGCCCTCAGCATCGCAATCCACCTCAACCGGGTACAGCAGCACTGGAACGGCATTGCCTTTCCATTTCGCCACACCCACTACAAGAGAGAGATCGGCAACGCCTTGAGTCCGTGCCTTCGCCTCCTGATCGGCAAAGACACGCTCCAGCTGACGGCCGGCTGCACGGAGCATGCCGGCATCACGAAACATGGAGTCGAGTTTGGCATGACCGCTTGCGAACAACTGCGCAATCCCCGAGGGATGGGCATGCGTCATGTCCAACTGCGCGGAAAGCTGCCCGATGTTCTGCAGCGCAGACGGGGCAAGCCCGCTGCGGTAGTCATCACGCCATTCGCGCAGTCTGTTCAGTCGCGACCCAGCCTGCGTTGCTTCGCTCATCCTGCGAATCCTCCCCCAACCGACTCACGGTACTTGGCATACCCGGGGTTACGGGACAGCGAAGCGTCAATCTCTTGGTTGGCCTGAGACTCAAGCCACACATACAGGTCGTCATACAACGAGGGGTTCATAGCCAAGAACGGCAGCAGGGGCTGATGCTTGGCCATTTCGAACTGGATGGCATAGTCCGTGGTCTTCTTGGCATCCTCGGACGTCAGCCCGTTGACCTCGATGACCTGTGCCGCCTTATCAAACTCACCCTTATGCACCTTGTCAAAGATGGAACCAGGTTCGAACACCGCAGTAGCCTCACCCTGCTGTGCTTCGGCTGCAACCGGCGAGGAGGAGGCGCCGGAATCCTGCTTGCCGGCTGTCTGCGCCGGCTGAGCCGCTGCGGCAGCCTGCTGTGCTGCCGGACGGCGGGTAGAAGGACGCGTTGCGACAGACTGCTTCACTTCGGGGAAATCATCTGATTCCGACCAATCAAACTTGGGCTGCGGACGAGATTCCTCAGCAGACTCGTGCTTCTTGGTCTCAGGCTTTGCCTGGGCACTCTGACCTGCCGTCTGAGCCGCAGAGGCTGCAACTGCCGGGTTCTGTGCCTGCTCCGGCGCATCAACGCGTTTGATCTGCTGGGTGGGAGGATTGTGAGAGTCCTCCTCCTTTGGACCACGAGATACCTGCACCGGCTGGGACTGCTCCTGAGACGCTGCAGCCTGCTGCTGGGTGTTGCTGTTCTGCACTGCAGTCTGCGGCTGCTCGGAGGAGGGCTGCTGAGCCTTGACATCGGCAGCAATTGTCTGCCCGTCTGTCGGCTGTGCTGCACCCTGCTGCTGGCTCACAGACTCCTCTGTCTGCTGCTCGGCGCGCTGGTGACGAGGATGATGCTCCACCGACTGCGCGGCAGCACTCTGCTTCTGCTCCGGTGCAGAAGCATGTTCGCTTACGCTCTGCACATTCGACCCGGTGGAAGTAACCCTCAGCTCATCGGAACTTGCAGCCGCCATGGCATCACGGAACAAGTCACGCTCACCATTCTGCGCGGCACCAGGAGCCGTCACATTGACGGAAATCCCCTCGACCGTGTCAATCTTCTTCGCAGCGGCCGCAGCCAAAGCCTGGTCAGCCTGGTCGGCTTCCTCATTTGCTTTGGCCTGTGCCTTCGCGTTCTGCTTCAAACGCTTGGCAACCTCGCTCGCATTGAACGCACGCGTAGGCTCACCGGCACGCAAGTTGAGAATATCGTCAACCGACATGTCAGACATGTCTGGCTCCTGCTTTGCCGTCAAAGAGGCGTTGTTGAAGAGGTCAGCCACCTTCGTGGGGCCGTCCTCTCCTTCAGGCTTGTCCGTGCGATCGAAATCGACCGGAACATCACCGAACTGGAAACGCTCGGAAGACGACGGCAGCGAGAACGCCACCCCCGGCTTCACCGGTTCCAGATTGCCGGACTCATTGACCCGGTACGAGCCGTTCGTGGACTTCATATCAGTCAGTTCGGCGCTACCGTCCTGCGCCACGGCAAACACCGCGTGACGCTTCGACATGGATCGAGTCTTGTCTTCGATTTCAAGCCTCTTATGCCCGTCCTCAGGCAGCGGCCTGAGCGGACGTCGTCCTATTTCCACGTCCTCGCCGGCGTTGACGCAAACCTGTTCCGCTCCGTTGACCTTGATGATCCAACATTGCGCAGCTCGTTGTTCTGCCACCTCGATCCACCTTTCTTTTGTCAAAAGCATGCTTAACCTATACGATACCCGCAGAAATAAACAAAACCCACCGAACGGGGAAAACCGTTGGTGGGTTTTTGCAGAAAATAGCCAAGGACACACCGAAGTGTGCCCTTCAGAACTACTTGAGCTCGACGGTGCCGCCGGCCTCTTCGATCTGGGACTTGGCCTTCTCGGCGTCGTCCTTCTTGGCGCCTTCGAGCACGGCCTTAGGAGCCGAGTCGACGAGAGCCTTGGCCTCGGCCAGGCCGAGGTTGGTGATGGCCTTGACAGCCTTGATGACCTGGATCTTCTTGTCACCAGCAGCGGTGAGAACGACGTCGAACTCGTCCTTCTCTTCCTCAGCGGCACCGCCGGCGGCCGGAGCGGCAGCAACAGCGGCGACGGGGGCAGCAGCCTCGACGTCGAATTCTTCCTCGAACTTCTTGACGAAGTCAGAGAGCTCAACGAGGGTCATTTCCTTGAACGCGTCCAAGAGCTCATCGCTTGAGAGCTTAGCCATGATGGCTTCCTTTCTGTAACGGCCTGCGGGTGTGAATTAGTAACCCCAAGCCAAAATTCTTATTATGTAGAACCGTTGATGCACCGGCGCTAAGCCGGAACGAATCAGGCGGCCTTTTCTTGCTTCTCGCGCAAAGCGTCGATCGTGCGCACAGTCTTGGTAGGCAGTGCGTTGAACGTGCGAGCGGCCTTGGACATAGTGCCCTTGAGCGCGCCAGCCATCTTGGCGAGCAGCGTCTCGCGAGATTCGAGATCAGCGAGCTGCTTGAAGCCTTCGGCATCGTACATGGTTCCGTCTGCGAAACCACCCTTGATGACGAGTGCTTTGTTGTCCTTGGCAAAGTCACGCAGCACCTTTGCGGCTTCCACATAGTCACCCTTTACAAAGGTGATAGCGGAGGGGCCGGAGAGAACTTCATCGAAGCCCTCGTAGCCAGCCTCTTTAGCAGCAATGCGTGCCAGAGTGTTCTTCGCCACGGCGTAGGAAGTATCGCGGCCTAGCTTTTCGCGCAGATCGGAAATCTGCGGAACGGTAAGCCCGCGGTACTCGGTAAGGTAGACGGCATCAGCCTCGCGGAACTTGTCCGTCAGCTGCGCAATCACCTCTTCCTTTTCGGGCCTTTTCATGGCGTTCCTTCCTAAGTCGACCGTTGACCGGGAAGTCCGAACCGCGCCATCAGAGCAATAAAAAAGCCCTGCACATAGGCAGAGCAAACAAACGGCCGAAACCGACCCCATGCGGGGCTTCTTACTTGCGCAACCTATGCTGGCTCGGTGAACCGAACTTCGAGGAGCTTACGCTCCTAACCAACAGTCTGTGGTTTACGGGTGTTTACTGTACGCCAAGCCGAGGACTTTCCATCTCTCCAAAGCAGTGCAGCATGTCGTGATCTGGCGTGATTGGGCGTGATTGGGCGTGATCTGGCACAGTATGACGTGTTCTGTCGAGTATGACGCGGTAAGTCGCAGTATGGCAGGACGCGGCCAAATATGCAACGTCACGTTCAAGGCAATTCAACCACTTAATGCGTAATACTCAAGCCAACGTCCTAAAGCAGCACAGCGCAACGTCTAACGCAACACAACATCCGACGCAATACAACGTCCAATGCTCATGTCCAGTGCTCCACACCTGCGCAACACTCAACCGCAATACAACGTCCAGCGCTCAATATCCAACGCTCCACATCACGCAGCAAAAACGTCGCTCACAACCCGCCAGCGACGGAAACGACGCGACACCACCATCCAACGCAACAAAAACGTCACTCACAACCCATCAACGACGGAAACAACGCGACACCACCATCCAACGCAACAAAAACGTCACTGACAAGCTCGCAGAGACGGAAACAACGCAAAGTCGCTACACCACGCAACAAAAACATCACTGACAAGCCGCGGGCGAAAACAAGACGCAGCGCGTTGGAAACACGTCTCAGCACAGCGGAACGAGTCGCAGCACACCGGCGTGTCGAATCGGTGACCATTCGTCCACATTGATTGATTTTCACCCTCGATACGGCGACAATCGCATACTGTATGAGCATGAAACGTCATCCTGAACTCTGCGCGCTCATGAACCAAGCGCACCACGCACAACGCTGCGCGACCGCTCCGAACAGCCATATGGCACGCGCTATGCAACGTCGCAGACAGTGCGGGGAACTAGTGAGCCCTTACCCCGCAACATTCATCGAACCAGAAATATGGGATGCATTGTCCACCGGCGAACGCACGCTGTGGATCGCTCGAGCAGTAGCGCAAATACACCCGCAGTGGGTCTTCACCGATCTAACCGCAGCATCGATCTATGGATTGTGGATCAATCATCGACTCAACCAAGCATGCAACATACATATCGTTCAGCACCGTGGGCAACATGGCGAACGAGCACAATCACACTTGCGGCACATCTACATGAACACGCCATGCGACTCACGATACGATTCTTTGCCGGTGACCTGCGTGGCGCACACCCTCATCAGCTGCGGTAGTCGATACCCTCTCACAGACGTACTTCCCCTCGTAGATTCCGCACTGCGCAGCGGCCTGATACAACGTTCAGAACTCGAAAAGAATATTGGCTCACTAAACCTGCCTATGCGCTCACGGCACTTGAAACGGTTGTTACGCATGGTCACATACGCAAATCCGCTCAGCGAAAACGGCGGAGAGTCGATGTGCCGCGCCACCATGCTCGAGCTCGGATTCCCCATCCCACGACTGCAGGTACCGCACCGAAACCCAAACAATCCGCGCAGTCCTCTACGCGTAGACTTCGAATTTACCGCCATCGATGGGTCAACTGTCGCAGTGGAGTTCGACGGCGAGCAAAAATATGCCGATCCTGCCATGACCGGCGGCAAAACGATCCCGGAAACGGTGCACGATGAACGCAATCGTGAAATAGCGTTGTACCATGATGGCATCGACCGGCTCGTACGAATCAACTTTCGCGAAATGGTAAGAAAACGACCAATGGCACAGAAACTGATCAATGCCGGCATCCCCCGCACCGACCTTACAGAGAGCTGAGGGGTACGGCAGCGCATCATTTCCGTCGCTACGAGCTGGTCAACGACGGAAATGACGCGCACCCGAGACCGTACGCAATAAAACCGACGCTAATCGAAAGTCAACGACGGAAATAATGCACATCGAAGAAAGCGTGCAACAAACCCGACTCTTATCGATAATCAACGACAGGAATAATGCGCGCCTAGGCCCATACGCAACAAAACCGACGCTAATTGGAAATCAACGACGGAAATGATGCGCACCAGATACCGTACGCAATAAAACCGTCGCTTATCGATAATCAGCGACGGTTCTGTTGCTAAAGATGGGATGGCGGGAGGTTGGGAACGATTGTAGGAGTCACATTGCGGTGCCGATGGAATCATGCAACGGCATCGCAGACAAGACTCGTCGGTTACAACACGACATATACAGGAAGCCGACCATGAGAATACGACGACTCGCATAGCAAAGCCAATGATTTAGAGTCGACTTGCACCGTAAAGTCACCGGTTATAGCACGGGCTGCACAGGAAAGCCGCCTATAAATTACATCTTGCAAAGCAAAGCCAACGATCAGAGTCGGCTCGCACAGCAAAATCGCCAGTTGCGACACGTGTTGTACAGGAAAGTGGACGGTCATAACACGACTTGCAAAGCCAAGTTAACAGTTCGAACACGACTTGCAGGGCACAGTCACCATCCAGAACACGGCTTGTACAGGAAAACCGCTTGCCATAACACGACGCGCAAGACAAAGTCACTACCTCGAACAAATCTGCACAACAAAAGCGCCAGTTATAGCACGGCTTGCAAGGCAAAATCGACGATGAAGAGTGCGACAACCACCCACATGACGGGGTGAATCTCCTTGGCTTTGCGCTTGCTCACCTTGACCAGGCAGTACATGATGAAGCCTGCGGCAATACCGTTGGAGATGGAGTACGACAGCGCCATGAACACCGAGGCAAAGAGAGCCGGAATAGCTTCGGCTATGTCACCCCAGTCGATTTCCTTGAGACTGGAGGCCATCATGGCACCAACGACAACCAGCACGCCGGCAGTAGCTGCAGACGGGATGGCGGAGACCAACGGCGAGAGGAAAATGGTGACCGCAAAGCACAAGGACACCACAACCGAAGTCAGGCCGGTACGGCCACCGGCGGCGATGCCCGCAGACGATTCCACATAGGTACTGATGTTGGAGGTGCCGAAGACCGAGCCGATCGACGTGGCGATGGAGTCGGCGAAGAGCGTCTTGTCCATCTTTGAGCTGAAGCCCTTGCCACTGCTCATATTCTTGATGTCCTCATCGGTGAAGATTCCGGTGTGACGGCCGGTGCCAACAAGCGTGCCGATCGTGTCGAACGTGTCGGACATAGAGAAGGCGAAAATGGTGATGAGTACGAGCGGAAGTCGTGAAACGTTGGAGAACAGTGCCGGGAAGCCTTGCGGACTGAAAATGGCACCGAAGGTCTGAGGCAGTTGAGAGAAGGTCTGACCGACCGACATGGAGCTGGACATGGTGGTGATGCCGAACGGGATACCGACGATGGCAGCTACGACGATGGCAATAAGCAGACCGCCACGTACGTTGAGGACGGTGAGCACGATGGCGAGTACCAGACCGATGAGGAAGACCCACAATTCGGGCTTGTTGAGTACTGCCAGACCAGGAGTTGCAGCGGTGGCGACACCAGTGCCGGCCTCTTTGGCATCTTTGGGGGTGAAGTTGATGAAACCGACGTTAAGGAAACCGACGTACATGATGAACAGGCCGATACCGCCGCCGATGGCATGCTGCAAGGATTCGGGAATACTGGCGATAACGAGCTTACGGATGGAGGTGACGGTGATGACGATGTTGATCAGACCGCACAGAAAGACCATGCACAGCGTCTCCTGCCAAGTGAAGCCCAGACCGAAGCAGACCGTGTAGGTGAAGAAAGAGTTAAGACCCATGCTGGCTGATTGGGCGTACGGCACATTGGCGAACAAGCCCATGATAAGCGTGCCTACGATTGAGGCGATGATGGTTGCGAGGAATACGCCGCCCCATGGCATACCGGTCTGACTGAGAATCTGGGGATTGACGACGACGATGTAACTCATCGCGAAGAATGTGGTGATACCTGCGGCTACTTCAGTGGATACTTTGGTATTGTTTTCCTTGAGATGGAAGAACTTGTCCATCATGCTCTTTTCCTTGGTTTGTGCACGACCGGCACACCCAGGAAGACCTCACCAAACACTGAAAATCAACCCCTGAGCCGGCAACGCCAGTTCAAGCATTGAAGTGCGACAGGGAAACTTGGGATTGGCCGGAGCCGTGCAGAGGTTGCTGCGACTCGTCCGAAACCAGCGGGCACCAACGCCCAGCTGCCAACACAACCAAGCCAGTTCCCGCCAACAGCGGATACGCTCATCCTACCATGACGCACTTCACAAAATGCCCGAGGAAACGCCTATTACGATACTGGGAATTACAAATACCACCATGCACCGTGCAATACCGGCATTGGGTTGCCAGATGCAGCTTGCCCGACCGCACGATACAGTGCGCCACATCTCACTGAAACAGCAATCGCACTTTCAGCACTTCAGAGCATAAAGCTTCATGAAGCACATGGGGACTCAGTCCTGCGCCTCGTGCGCGCGTTCTCCACAATGGCTTGCACACGGTCCATCTCATCCATGACCGACAGCGTACGCTCTGTATTGCAGCGGGCCGCCTCATCTTCTTGTGCATCTCGGTTAGCTCTATACGCGTCTATATACAGCGTCCACACAGCCCACGACACATCAGCCGGAGGCTTGTGCCAAATTGATTTCCCGTCTTCGGATCAATGGTCGAATATGGCTCCCCTGGATCGACCTGATCACGTACTGCCTGCGGAAGCCGCTCCAACTGCAGATTAACCCCTACCAACACATTCAGTGAGTAGCGCAGCGCAATCTGATTGTGCTCATATCGTTGCGACGCAGCCTCAAACTGACGCGCCGCAGCAATCTAACACAGCACATACACCACAATCACGCTGACTACCGCAACGGCCAATCTCTTGACATATAGCAAGCGCTGCTCACGCTTACCCATATGCAAATCCATATGCACCATGACACTCCCCCCCCCCTCACCTAACCTGACAGTGCCGGCCTGACAGCACCGTCTTGCTACAGCCGGATTGAACTCACCCGAAACGGCCGGAGATGTAGCGCTCGGCAGCCTCGTTACGCGGGTTGTTGAACATGGTGGCGGTATCGGAGAAATATTCCAGATGACCGGGCTTGCCCACGGCCTGCAGATTGAAAAATGCGGTGTAGTCGGCCACGCGGGCGGCCTGCTGCATGTTGTGCGTGACAATCACGATGGTGTAGTCGCGCTTGAGCTCATCGATCAGATCCTCCACAGCCAGCGTGGAAATCGGATCGAGAGCCGAGCAGGGTTCGTCCATGAGCAGCACCTTGGGGCGCACCGCCACCGCGCGGGCGATGCACAGCCGCTGCTGTTGACCTCCGGACAAGCCGATGCCCGGAGCGTCAAGCCTATCTTTCACCTCGGCCCACAGGTTTGCCCCCTTAAGCGCCCACTCCACCAAATCGTCGGCATCGCCCTTGGAAATCTTGCGGTTGTTGAGCCTGACACCGGCCAACACGTTGTCCCTGATGGACATGGTCGGGAATGGGTTGGCCTTCTGGAACACCATGCCCACGTCGCGCCGCACCGCCACCGGATCGACCCCTTGACCATACAAGTCCTCGCCGTTGAGCAGCACCTGACCGGTGACACGGGCACCCGCCGTCAACTCATGCATACGGTTCATCGTGCGCAGCACCGTCGATTTGCCGCAGCCGGAAGGCCCGATGAATGCGGTCACCTTGCCTGGCTCAATAGTGATGTTCACGTCCTGGACGGCGAGGAAGTCACCATAGTAGACGTTCAGGTGTTTCACCTCTATACGTTGCCCCATATCGGTTCCTACTTTCTGCCTTGCTGACGGGAGAAGACGCGTTGCACGGCACGGCCTGCGAAGTTCAGGAGCAGCACCAGCACAATGAGCACCAGCGCTGCGGCCCACGCCCGCTCCATGGGGATACTCTCTACGCATGACGGCCCGGCCGAGGCTGGGCACGTGACCGAAAGCTTGGTGTATTCCTGGTAGACGTACACCGGCAGAGTGGTCATCTGCCCGGAGAACAGGTTAAAGTTCGTGGTGGAGATGAAGCCGGCGGTCATGAGCAGCGGCGCGGTCTCGCCGATGACACGAGCCACAGCCAGCAGCACTCCCGAAACGATGCCAGGCAAAGCGGTACGCAACACCACTTTGGTAATGGTGCGCTGCTTGGTGACGCCGAGCGCCACAGAAGCCTCACGCAAATCAACAGGAACAGCCAGCAGCATTTCCACGCTCGAATTGACCACGGTGGGAATCATGAGCAGGGATAGCGCCACAGAGCCTTCGAAGCCGTTGAGCGTGCCGGGGCCGAAGATGAGCGTAAACATGGAGAAGGCAAACAGGCCGGCCACGATGGAGGGAATACCGCTCATCACGTTGACCAACAACAGCACAGTGCGCTTGAACCAGCCGTCGCGCGCATATTCGGTGATATATACCGCACACATCAAGCCCAGCGGCACACTGATGACCATGGCTCCCAACGTGATTTCAAGCGTGCCTATGATGGCATGCTCCACGCCGCCGTGCCCTCCCGAAGGTGTGGGCTTGCCGCCGATAACACCGGACATGTTGTAGCTCAAGAAGTTCCAGTTAAGCCTGCCGATGCCTTTGGAAACCGTCGTCCACAATAGCGAGATGAGCGGGATGAGAGCGGCAAGGAACGCAACGATGATCAACAAACGCATGACCAGATCAACGATCTTGCGCCACCGCAGACGGCTGGCGGAGGGGCGCAGCTTGGAAAAATCGGGGACGCGTGCTTTTGCAGCGTCTGAAACCATCCCCTCATCGGCACCGCGCTTGGGCTCACCGACAGCAGGCGGCATTGCAGTGGACGTTACAGCATCCGACTTGCGCTGCCTGCGCACCGTTCCCAGCACCGTTCCCAACCGCGCGCGCAGACCAGTGGTTTTGGGAGCTGCGGACTTGCCGGTTATTCGGCGAGCCACCACGTTGACCACGAATGTGATAACGAACAGCACCAAACCGGTGGCGGTGAGAGCCGACACGCCCAGCGGGTTGGCCTCAGGGAACTGCGAGGCAATGTTGGCGGCTATGGTTTGCGTTTTCGAAGCTTGCAGCACATGCCACGAGAAGCTGGAACCGGGCGAGAGAATCATCATGACGGCCATCGTCTCACCCAAAGCGCGCCCCAGTGCGAGCATAGCTGCCGAGACGATGCCGGACTTGGCTTGCGGCAACACGGCAAGACGAATCATTTCCCATTTGGTGGCGCCCAAGGCCAGCGCCGATTCCATGCCGATCTGCGAGGAACTTTGGAACAGGTCCCGCGTCATGGAGGCAATGATGGGCATGATCATAACGGCCAGCACCAATGCCACAGTGGCAGCAGTACGAGGCGGGTTGGCAGCTGGGCCGGAGAACATGGGAATCCAACCCAACACTCGGGACAGCCATTTCCAGAAGCCGTATGTGGCCGGTACCAGTACGATGCTCCCCCACAAGCCGTAGATGACCGAAGGGATGGCAGCGAGCAGGTCAACGACCATGCTCAGCAGTCGCGACAGTCGTTTGGGCGCATAAAACGTGATAAACAGTGAGACGCCGATGGAGACGAATAAGGCAATAACCAGAGCCACAGCAGCGATGAGCACAGTGCCGAAAAGCAACGGCCCCACATACCCCAAGAAGTTTGAAGCCTTACCGCCAGACAGTTCCGAGAAGGTATGCGAGACCTCACTCTGATCGCCACAAAGTACCGGCCAGGCGCGCACCATAAGGAAAATCAACACCGCGCCGAGCAATAGAGTAATGATGATTCCCGCAGCAAACGCGAGCGTGCGGAATGCCTTGTCTGCGCCAGCTCCACGCCCTGCCCACGAGCTATTCTCCGGCGCGCGTTGCGTTGGGGAATCGGTCGGCGCGGACTGCGCCATGCTGGACTCGGGACGCGTCATGAGGTTTGAACCTTTGCCACGCTACGTGCCACTTTCTCCTGCAGCGAGGAGCCCAGCGGTGCGGAACCGGTGTTGTCTTGAGCCACTTTCTGCCCTTGGCTGCCGGTCACATATTCCAGCCATGAGCGGACGAAACGACCGGTGCCGGCGTCCTTGTATGCCGGGCAGGCCACTGCGTAGGAGACGAGCACCACCGGGTAGGAATCCTTGGCTTGGGTAGCATAATTGACGTCAACCACTACGCGCCCGCTCGACTTGGGGAACTGACGCAGTGCGGATGCATCGACCACTTTGGAGGCCGCATCGGGAGAAGGCGGCACATAAGCAGAGCCGACTTTGACTGCAATGGTGCCGAAATCACCGGTTTTCGCCGCATCTACGTAGCCGATGGTGCCGTCAGCCTGAGAGACGGTGGTCACCACGCCATCAGTACCTTTGGCAGCCTGTCCCACGTCGTTTGGCCAGTTCTCTTGCGGATCGTGGGGCCACGCCTCCCCCGCTGCGGCTTTGAGGTATGATGTGAAGCTTTGCGTGGTGCCGGACTTATCAGAACGATGCACCACAGTGATGGGAGTATCGGGCAAGTCCACGAGCGGATTCTGTTCTTTAATGGCATCGTCGTTCCAGCGGGTGATCTGCCCATCGAACATACGAGCCACCGTGACAGCATCGAGGTTGAGATGCCGCTCCCCCGCCGTTGCACCTGTAGAGAAGACACCCCGCAAGTTGAAGACGATGGCGATGGGAGAAATATAGACCGGAACGTCAAACGCTGTGCCCGAGGCGCAGACAGCTGCCGACTGATCCACCTGGGCATCGCTGAGCGGTGCATCGCTGCCGGCCCAAGCGGTGGCACCGGTCATGAACGTAGTGACTCCGGCACCCGAACCGGTCGGATTGTAGGCGATGTTCGCCTGACTGTTGGTCTTGCGGTATGAAGCGATCCATGCCTCAGTGGCACCTTGCTGCGAGGACGCGCCAGCACCATAGAATTCACCAGAGATGCCGGAGGCCTGACCTGCTTGCCGATTCGCAGTATCGGAATCGTCTACGTTGTCGCCACATGCCACCAAAGACAGCGGCAGGGCGAGACACGACACAGCCGCCAAGGCGCGGCACCATATGGAGGTTCGCTTGATGCTCATTACTCCCTATTGTCTCAAAACACATAGCCCAGCGCGACCAAACAGGTGTCGGTCGGGCTGGGCACGCGCTCCGAAAGCCGCGACACGCCGAGAATAGTGCGACTTCGGTCGGAACTTAGCTAGAGGCGAGTGACGATATCGACCGCCAACTTGGCCGCCGTATCGGCGTACTCGGAGATGTCAAACTCCTTGAATTCCTCATAATCAGTGTCTGCATTGTCAGACAAGGCACGTACCACCAGCACCGGCACACCGTTACGCACCGCCACATGCGCCACGGCAGCGCCTTCCATCTCCACAGCATCCGCCTGGGTCTCCTCGATGACCGCAGCAATCTTCTGCGGAGTATCGACAAAGTAATTGCCCGAGGCAATAGTGCCGACCATGTGGTGGATGCCCATATCGTTCAGAGCGTCCTGAGCCACGTCCAGCAGGTGCTGGTCGCTGTGGAATTCCTCGGTCACCGGCTCCCACTGAGCGATCAGGCGCATATCAGAATCCAAGTACCGCAGCGTGCCACCGAGCACCACATCGTTGATATGCATGCTCTTGTTGAGCGATCCGGCAATGCCGGTGAAGATGACCGCTTCGGGGCTAAACGTGTCGACAAGGCATTGAGTGGTAGCCGCGGCATTCACCAAGCCCATGCCACCGACCGTGGCCGCTACCCGCACAGGTTCGCCTTCACGGTTGGTGATGGTACCTGAGAGCATGTCGAGACTGGCGGCCTTGACGTGGCGAACATCGTCAAGTGACTTGGCAATGTGGGCTACTTCTTCTTCCATGGCTCCGATGATGGCGATGGTCTTCATGAGATTCCTCTCGAGTTGATGGTTGATGGATAAGTGAGAATAGCCCTACTCCTGGCGCGTGCGACGAGACGTTACCGCGCTGGCAAGGCCACGCAGTAGTTCTTCGGTGCGCTCCCACGAGATACAACGGTCCGTAATAGACTTGCCGTATTCCAATTCGCTCAACGGTGCAGGCTCTTGATTACCGCCTTCGATGAAGCTTTCCATCATCAAACCGGTAATGCCCGGCTCGCCGTGTGCGATACGCTCAGTCAGTTCTTCGACCACCTGCGCCTGACGTTCTTCGTCCTTGCCGGAGTTGCCATGCGAACAGTCAATGACCAGACCTCGTGAGGCCGCACAATCTTCAGGCATCTGCGAACGCACAATCTCCATGGCTTGACGTACCGAATCAGCATCATAGTTAGGGCCGGTACTCGAACCGCGCAACACCACATGGCAGTCCGGGTTGCCCAGCGTCTCCACGGCACTGGCACGCCCATTGTGGTCGATGCCGAAGAATGTCTGCCGACGAGCCGCAGTGAAGCAGCTGTCAACAGCCACTTTCACCGAACCGTCAGTGGCGTTTTTGAAACCGACCGGCATGGATAGGCCACTGGCCAATTGCCGGTGCACTTGGGAACCGGTGTTGCGCGCGCCGATGGCACCCCAGCTCACTGCATCAGAGATGTACTGAGGGCTGGTAGGCTCCAGGAACTCTGTGGCGGCTGGTAGCCCAGCACCCAGCACACCCAGTATGGTCTGCCGCGCCAAGAGCAAACCTTTTACGATGTGGTAGCTGCCGTCGATATCGGGGTCGTTAATCAGCCCTTTCCAGCCCACGGTGGTGCGTGGCTTCTCAAAGTACGCCCGCATAACAATGAGCAAACGGTCCTTCAGCTCGCCGTTCAGTGCTGAAAGACGACGCGCATAGTCGAGGGCGGCTTCGGGGTCATGCACCGAGCATGGCCCCACTACCACAAGCAACCGGTCGTCTTCTCCACGCAGGCATGCGCAAATCTCATCACGAGAACTCGCCACCAACGCCTGGGACTGCTCACTGAGGGGGTAACTCGACAGCACCTCAGCCGGAGTGGGCAGCGGTTCAAGCTCAAAAACCCTCCGATTGATGATTCGGCTCATGCCCATCTGGTCTTCCCAGCGAGTTTCATTATTGTTCCTGCTGCCCGGTGCTGTGTCAGCCATGCGATTTGACTTTCTTTCTTATTCGGCTTACTGCTCGGAATCCTGTGCAGCCTCGGCATTCGCCTGGTTCGCTGCAGCACTCAACGCTGCAAGCCCTGCGGCTTCCTCACTCTGCTCCGGCTCGGCTTGCGCAGGCTGTGCTGGACTCGTTTCGGGCTTGCTTTCCAAATCAAAGTTGAACCCTGAGAAGGCGTTGGCGAACATGGACTTGAGTTCCGTGACCCGCTTGGTGATATCAGCCTCACGGTTCTGCATCTGTGCGATGCGAGCGTCAAGACTATCCAGCTCCTCCTTAGCGGCAGCACGACGCTCATCGATCTTCTTTTGTGCGTCGTCGCCGGCCTGCTCCACAATCTTCGACGCTTCCGCATCAGCACCCTTGCGCTTGGAAAGTGCATAGGCATCCGCTTCGTCACGCACATCCTTGGCCTTGGAAACCAGGCCGTCAGCCTCAGCCTTGGCGGCAGCACGGCGCTCTTCAAGCTGCTGGAGCAGTTCGGTCACCTTCTTGGTGGCATCGTCCTGCTGGGCGGAGATATCAGCACGAATCTGCTCCACCTCGGCATTGACCTGCGCTTTGGTCTTGGTGGCCTCGACCTGAGCTTTGTCGGTAATCTCCTGTGCTTTGGACTGCGCCTCGTCGGTAATCTCACCGGCTTTGC
Source organism: Bifidobacterium sp. ESL1130 (assembly GCF_058507935.1). Classification (NCBI taxonomy): domain Bacteria; kingdom Bacillati; phylum Actinomycetota; class Actinomycetes; order Bifidobacteriales; family Bifidobacteriaceae; genus Bifidobacterium; species Bifidobacterium sp. ESL1130. The sequence continues at coordinate 1,818,587 of NZ_CP196379.1, forward strand.
GCTGGGCAGTAGACGTCATACGAGAGACTTGATCGCGAGCGCTGGCCAACTTCTTGTTGGCTTCCTCAATGGCGGCCTCGATCTGGTCGCTGGCATCACTTTTGAGCTTGGCGATTTCGTCGTTGGCGTCCTTGCGCAGTGTGGCGACCTCTTCGGTGGTCTTGGCCTTCAAATCGGACATCTCTCGCTCGTGCTTTGCCTTCTCGGATGCAAGACGCTTATCGTGCTCTTCTCGGGAGTTACGCACCTCGATAGCGGCGGTGTCTCGTTGCTCAGTGACCGCCTTTGCGGTTTCGTCACGCAGCCTGGCAGCATCCTCCTTGGCGCTGGTGGAGATGGAATCCGACTCGGTTTTGGCTTTGGCGAGAATCGTGGCGGCTTTGGCATTGGCCTCGTCAATGATGTGCTGCGAGTCAAGTTTGGCGTTGTTGATGAGCGTCTGCACTTGGGACTGAGCGGCCGCACGAGTGCTTGCGGCGTCCTGCTTGGCACGGTTCACCAACTCGGCACTGGTTTGTTCGGCCGAAGCGAGCACCTGCTGCGCATTGGCACCCAAGGAGGCGAAGGAACCGCCCTTCGACGCTTTCTTGACGTTGTTTTTCTCTTCCTGCAACTTGGCCTGCAAGCGCAGAATCGTCTCATCGCTTGAACTAACCTGTTCCCGCAATCGGTTTACGGTATCTTGAGCTGCGGCAAGCGCCTCGTCCACCTTAGCCTTATCGTAACCTCGCATGACAATTGGGAACTGATCCACCATATTGGTTCCTTTCATTGGAAAGCCGGGCTCACAACCGCCGAGCACGCACACCGATTATCGTTGTTTTCAATTCTAATGCACGGACGACCAAAAAACTCGCTCCGCACACAAAATTTTGACAATATATTTCGTACTCATCCTCGTTGCCCAATGGTTCCTTGCACCTCGAGAAAGGTCAAAGCCACTCTGATGCTTGAAAATCAGGCAAGCAGAATATCAGCCGATGTGGGCTCGAGATAGTATCGTGCCGTATCCAGCACCACGTCCCGGCATGCGGCGACCTGCTGTTCGACAGTCAAACCCATGGCGTCCAACTCATGCTGGGAGATGACAGGCAGGCTGACGAACCCGGAAAGCACACGCGGACGCAAAGCCGTCCAGTTCATGAGATGGTAGAACAGCGTATTACACACAAACGTACCAGCATCCGAGCTCAGCGCCGAAGCAATACCATGCTCGCCAAAATCGTGGAGTATGGAGCGCAACGGCAGGCGCGTCCACAAAGCGGCTGGACCACTGGCATCGATAGGTTGCCGGTCAGCGGAGCGGTCGCGCACCTCGGCGAGGTCAGACGAGACGGAAGCAGCACCCGCCTGGACCACATCCACCATATTGGTGGCGCACCGCTCGAGCAGAATGCCACGGGCGGTGCGTTTGAGGCCAGTCGCCACCACAATGTCCGGGTGCACCTCGTCCAGCGTGCGCTTCAGCTCGGGCCATGCCCGCTCAAAACTCACCGGCAGCAACACCGAGGTAAGCGCGAAATCAACGCCATGCAGCACATCGTCACTTCCGTCGGCGCTGACTCCTTGCTCAGCAAGCCGCTCAATGACAATGCGTGACGGGTTGTCCTCAACGCCCTCGTAGGGGTCAAATCCCGAAATCACCACGTTGATTCGCGTCATGTTTTATCCTTCCCTCATGATGAGTGCCAGCATACGGCCCTCATGAGGTTTGTGAGCCAAGGCCGCCCGACGGTGCGAGTACCACAACGGGTTCTCCACAGTGCACATGCCCTCGCGAACGGACTGCACTCGCTTGTGCAGACTGGCATCACCCTCACCATCCGTGGCACACAACCCTTCCAGTTCCGGATCTTCTGCCAAATATTGCGCGGCGGCAGCTACGCGAGGCAGCGAAGAAACCACATTGTCGGCAGGCACGCCGGCTTGGCGCAACTCCTGCAACGCAGCAGCGGAAATATTGATACCCGGTCCGCCGAAACGAGTCAGGCTGAACGTACCGGGGAACTGCGCATCGAACTCGTCGGCAATCTCATCGCCCACCTCATAGCAATCGGCACAGATGCTCGGGCCGAGTGTGACCACGATGCGCTCCGGGCTGGCACCCTTGGTTTCCATGAGTTCTACCGTGTGCCGCAGCACACCAGCCTGTAAGCCGCGGCGACCGCAATGCGCGGCGGCGATGACGCCTGTTTGCGGATCTGCCAACAGTACCGGCAAGCAGTCCGCAGCGAACATGCCCAATGCCACACCACTGCGAGAACTCACCTGTGCATCGGCATCAACTCTCAGGCTCAGAACACCGCCCTCAGCCATCGTACCAATGGTGTCGATACCAAGCTCGTCTACGTCAACCGCCTCACCGGAATGCACTTGGTTCACCAAAGAGATCGGCATGCCAAGCGCCTGAGACAAAGCCTCACGATTCCGAGTCACCGCAACGGCATCGTCACCGACTTTGCCGCCGAGATTGCATGAGGCCCAATCACCCTCACTGACTCCCCCAAGCCTGGTCGTATACACCGCTGTGATGCCGGGCGCCAAGGCGATCGGAATGGTAACCGGGATGGGATTGCCGGCTTTATCCACCGGGCTGATGGCGTTGCTGTCCATGATCGCCTCGTCGAACTCACGCCCGTCTGCCGCGTTGTCACCTGCATGTACTGTTTGCGTCATATCGCTCATGCACCCAACTTCGCCATCTCGTCCTGGCTCAACGCCAAGTCGCCGGCATGGAGACTGTCAAGAATCGTCTCGGGACGGTGCGCGCCAGGAATGACGAACATGTGGTCACCGAGCGCAAGCTCCCATGCCAACACCACCTGCTGGTAGCTCACACCATGGGCTTCGCCAACCTCACGGAACACATCATATTTGCTCTCATCCTTGGTCTTGCGGTATCCACCCAACGGACTCCACGCCACAAATGCAATACCCTTGCCGGCCGTGTAATCCAACGTATCGCGAGTGTCTTGGAAGGAAGGTGAGAACTGGTTCTGCACCGCCACCAAACGTTCACCCAAAATGCCCCGAGCAATATCAATCTGCTCGACGGAAGCATTGGATATGCCCGCCTGCTTGGCCACGCCTTCATCGACCAGCTGATTGATGGCTTCGATGGACTCGTTGTACGGAACCGAGGGGTCGGGACGGTGGAAGTACAGCAGATCGATGGCGTCGACACCGAGCGCCAGAGCCGACTGCTTCGCATGTTCAATCAAACGCTCAGGGCGACCATCGACCTTCCAAATGGGGGTTCCGGCCTCATCAAACGTGCGATAATGCCCGACTTTGGTGGCTATGGTGACTTCACCGCGCGGACCGTCCCACGTCTCCATAGCACGACGCACCAGCTTCTCGCCGGCCTGCTCCTCACCACCAGAACAGTAGTACGCCCAAGCAGTATCAATATGACGGCACCCGGCGTCAAGCGCTGCGTGAATGGTTTCAATGCCTTTAGCCTCACCAAGATTGTTCTCGATGGTCAGCGGCATCTCTCCCAAGCCAATGGCTGTGGTATCTACCGTTCCCAGATTTCTGTGCATCACCATGATGTCCCATCCGTTTCTTCATCCGCACGCGACAGGTGCCGCGATAATCCTGATTCCAGCGTAGAAAGCGCACTGGATTTTCGTTCCACATCAACACATTGCTTGCCGGGCATTCATTGTCATTGTCCCCAAGTAAGCGCGCGGTCAACAAACGTTGCTGTCCAAGCAACTCGTGGGAAAGAAGAGCGGCACGGTGGGAACGAGGCACAGCGCAACGGAAAAGCCGCGCAGTGCAGCGGAAACGAGGCGCAGCACAGCGGCGTGTCAAATCGGCGTCTATTCGTCCACATTGATTGATGTTTACTCACGATATGGCGGCAACCGCGTAACGCAAACGTCACTTGCCGAGCGTGACTTCGGGGACGATGCGACACCGCTGCCCAACGCAACAAAAACGACGCTGACAGCTCATCAACGACGGGAACGACGCGATACCACCATCCAACGCAACAAAAACGTCACTGGCAGCACGTCAGAGACGGAAATGATGCGACGCTACTGTCTCACGCAACAAAAACGTCACTGACAACCCATCAGAGACGGAAACGATGCGACGCCACCCTCTCACACAACAGAAACGTCACTCAGAAGATACCATCGACGAAAATGATGCACACGCACAACCTGCCGCAACAAAACCGTCGCTGACAAGCTCTCAACGACCGAAATGATGCAATAACCACTACCTAACGCAGCAAAACCGTCGCTTGCAGCCCGTCAGAGACGGAAACAACGCAATACCACCATCCAACGCAACAAAACCGTCGCCTACAACCCGGCAAAGACGGAAATAATGCGATGACGCTACCTAACGCAACAAAAACGTCGTTGACAGCATGTCAGAGACGGAAATGATGCGACGCCACCCTCTCACGCAACAAAAACGTCGCTCAGAAGATATCATCAACGGAAACGATGCACACGCAAAACCTGCCGCAACAAAACCGTCACCGACAAGCTCTCAACGACCGAAACGATGCAATAACCGCTACCTAACGCAACAAAAACGTCGCTTGCAGCCCATCAGAGACGGAAATGATGCGACGTCGCCGTCTCGCGCAACAGAAACGTCACTCACAACTCAGCAACGACTGAAGCGACGTAAGTCGACCATCCAACGCTATGAGCACCAAAGCCAGCCGACACAAATCAGTGAGCACAAGACCAGTCAATACAAGACCGGTAAGCACGAAGTCAGTCAATGCAAGATCAGTGCGCACAAAGTCAGTCAGTACAAGAACAGCAAACACAAGACCAGTCAAGACGAAGTCAGTGCACACAAAGTCAGTAAACGCAGAACCAGACATACAAGACCAGCAACGTAGGGTTGTCTGCACAAGGCCGTCTGCACAAGATTGTCAACATGAGGCAAGTCAACACAAGGTCATCTGCATGAACACGAACAGGGGGCAGCGTGGGCTGCACCCCTGTTGTTATATATCTGCCGTCATCTCGGCGCCAGACGAATTACTCACTGGAGTAGTTGCTGCGACGCGTTCACTCTCCGTAACTCCTCCATCTGCAATCTGCTTGATGCCGCGTCAAGGTGACACAGTTGGAGGTGACAGGCCACTCAAGGTGGCATGGCAGGGAGGTGACACGGCTGGAGAAGATGACATGGCTGACACGCCTGTAGGCGTGTCAGCGCAACATGTCAGTCCTCGTACGGATCGAAGTCGCGCACCACACGGCGGCGAGGACGCTCGGAGCGTTCCGTGCGCTCGGCACGGTACTCATCATAGTGATCATCAGATGCGTAGCGCGGATTACGGTCGTCACGACGACCACGGTAGCCGCCACGTCCACCATCACGACGGCCACCGCCACGACGATCGGAATAACGACCTTCACTGCGGCGAGGACGATCATCAAAATCACGATCATCACGGCTTGCGCGATCATCACGGTCACGGCGGCGGGAATCGCGGCGACGGTCATCACGCTCACCACGATCATCCTGGTCATCACGACGACGGCGAGGACGATCATCAAAATCACGATCATCGCGATCGTCACGGTCATCACGACGACGCTCTTCATAACCATGGCCACGCTCGCGGTCGTGATATCCACGCCCGCCTTCACGTCCACCTTCGCGGCGTCCGCCACGACGATCGTCACGGTCATCACGACGACGCTCATTGCGCAAATCCTGCTGCTCTTCGAAGCCGGGAATCGCCAAAGAAATCTTGCCGCGCTCGTCGATGCTCTGCACCACGACCTCAACCTGATCGCCTTCGGACAGCACGTCCTCGACCGCATCGATACGCTCGCCATCGGTGAGGTTACGGATCTGAGTGATGTGCAACAGGCCATCGGTGCCCGGGGTCAGGTTGACGAACGCGCCGAAGCTCGTGGTCTTGACTACCTTGCCGCTGAACGTCTCACCGACTTCCGGCACATGCGGGTTGGCGATGGCGTCGATGGTGGCCTTGGCGTCTTCGGCACCAGTGCCGCCCTCGGAGGAGATGTAGACAGTGCCGTCGTCCTCGATGGTGACCGAGGCACCGGTGTCCTCCTGAATCTGGTTGATCATCTTGCCCTTGGGTCCGATGACTTCGCCAATCTTGTCCACCGGGACGGAGGTGGTGATGATGTGCGGAGCGTTCTCACTCAGCTCAGCCGGAGCGTCAATGCAATCCTCAAGCACGTCGAGGATGGTGGCGCGCGCTTCCTTGGCCTGCTGCAGCGCAGATGCCAGCACGTCGGCAGGAATGCCATCGAGCTTGGTGTCGAGCTGAAGCGCGGTGATGAACTCGGATGTGCCCGCCACCTTAAAGTCCATGTCACCGAACGCGTCCTCGGCGCCCAAAATGTCGGTGAGTGTCTTGTAGACATGCTCTCCATCCACATCTCCGGACACCAAGCCCATAGCAATGCCCGCCACAGGAGCCTTGAGCGGCACGCCTGCGGACAGCAGCGACAGCGTGGAGGCGCAGACCGAGCCCATGGAAGTGGAACCGTTGGAACCAATGGCCTCAGAGACCTGACGAATGGCGTACGGGAAGTCCTCACGGCTTGGCAGCACCGGAGTCAGAGCCTTCTCAGCCAACGCACCGTGGCCAATCTCGCGACGCTTGGGGGAACCGACACGTCCGGTCTCACCGGTCGAATACGGCGGCATCTCGTAGTTGTGCATGTAACGCTTGGTGGCAGGTCCGGAGATGGCATCGATGGTCTGCTCCATCTTGAGCATGCCGAGCGTGGTAACGCCGAGAATCTGAGTCTCACCACGCTGGAAGAGCGCAGAACCGTGGACGCGAGGCACTACACCGACCTCTGCGGAAAGCGTACGAATGTCGCTCAGGCCGCGGCCATCGATACGGAAGTCCTCGGTGAGGATGCGACGGCGAACAATCTGGCGCTGCAGTTCCTTGAACGCATTGCCCAGTTCCTTGTCCTTCTCTGCCTCGTCCATATCAGTGAACTCGTTGGCCAGTTTGGTACGGACGCCTTCTTTGATCTCGTGGATGCGATCCTGTCGGGGCAGCTTCTCGGCGATGGAGAGCGCCTCATTGAGATCGGCGTGCGCGATCTGGTCGATGCAGTTGTACAGATCCTCGGTGTACTCCGGGAAGAGCTGGAACTCGCGAGTCTTCTTCGCAGCCTGCTCCTTGAGCTCGTTCTGCGCCTCGCAAATAGCCTTGATGAAGGGCTTGGCAGCCTCGAGACCACCGGCCACAACTTCCTCGTCCGGCTTGGTCTGACCCTCATCATAGATGAGCGTCCAAGCGTTCTTGCCGGCACCGGCCTCAATCATGGCGATAGCCACGTCGCCGTTGTCAACGACACGACCGGCCACCACGATCTCGAAGACAGCGCGCTCACGCTCACTCCAGCGCGGGAAGGCGACCCACTGGTCGTCGATAAGCGCCAGGCGCACACCAGAGACCGGGCCGTCGAACGGCAGTCCGGAAATCATAGTGGAAGCGGAGGCCGCGTTCAGGGCAATCATGTCGTAGGTATCTTCCGGGTTGCAGGACAACACGGTCTCAACAACCTGCACCTCGTTGCGCAGCGTGTGCGGGAACAGCGGACGCAGCGGACGATCGATGATGCGGCATGCCAGGATGGCCTCGGACGAGGGGCGGCCTTCACGACGGAAGAACGACCCGGGAATCTTGCCCGCAGCGTACATCTTCTCTTCCACATCAACCGTGAGGGGGAAGAAATCGTAGTTTTCCTTCGGGCTGGAGCCGGCGGTGGTGGTGGACAGCACCATCGAATCATCGTCCAGGTAGGCAGCCACGGCGCCGTCAGCCTGCTGGGCCAAGCGACCCGTCTCAAAGCGCAGCGTGCGCTTGCCGAATGTTCCATTGTCAATAACGGCTTCTACAGCCTTAATCTCGGGACCCTCCACGGGCTCCTCCTTTGTTTGTTCCTTGTATCCTACAGACTTCAAAATGTCCATTGCAGCGAACCGACCGCGGCACCTGCCGCATATGCAAACGTCGCTCCGTATGCCGTTCTTCACTTCTCAGCTTCAGTTACCTGTACACATTCAGTTATAGCCCCGGCTCTCACCTTGGAGCCGAACGATTCCAGCGTGCGGACCGCTTCCCCACCGATGCAAAACGCCCGAGCACAAGGGCTCGGGCGCATATCAGCTATCGACGCAGACCAAGACGCTCGATAAGCGAGCGGTAGCGGTTGATGTCAACGCGCTTCAGGTAGTCCAGCAGACGGCGACGATCGCCGACCATGAGCAGCAGACCACGACGGGAGTGGTGATCATGCTGGTGCATCTTCAAGTGCTCGGTCAAATCCGCGATACGCTTGGTGAGCAGCGCAACCTGAACCTCGGGGGAACCGGTGTCACCTTCGTGCGTCGCATATTCGGAAATAATGTTCTGCTTCTCTTCAGCCGTAAGTGCCACGGCATCCTCCTTTGTTGCTGCGCGGTGCCCCTGGCCCGATGCCAGAAGCGCTCTGATTCCGCGGGCGAAATCACGCCAGACCACTCATACTAGCGAAAGGCATAGAGAAACGCCAGCACAATTCACAACAGTCTAAACACCGTTAACAAGAGCCGACTTCACATAGAAATCCTCGACCATCCGCATCCCGGAACCCAAGAAGCCAGAAACCCAGGAACCCAAGAATCAGCCCACTGAAGGAATACCGGTAAACAGCACAATAAGCAGTGCCACAGCCTCAAGCACAAAGAACAAGATAAACGAGGCCCAGCTGCGCGTCAACACGTTAAGCGGAGAATCTTTGCGGATGGCAACCAGCAGCCCCACAAACAGGACGGCATAAACCGCTATAGCCGCGAGCGCGGCGATGACCCCAAGGTTAACGGCATTGGGTAATAAAGCCGCGTCACCGTAGACCACGCGCGTGGAATACCAGAAGTTGAATTTCAACAGCGATACCCCGCTCACCAGCTGCACTGCGGCCAACGCCACGGCGAAGAGAATGCGCCACACCCACGTGTGCGACTCCACGATGGCCAATGCCAGGCAGGCGAACGCCACCACCGTAACCGTCCAGGACATCAGCGCCATACCCTGTGCCGAGAACGGACTCATCAAGCGCAGCACGCCTGCGGTATGGTTCACCGCAAGATTACGCCCCAACCAGTAGGGCACCACAATGGCAAGCAATACCATCACCACGTACACAGCCCACGCCCAAGGGTTGGCACGACGGCGTTGAATATCAGCCCACGAGAGATCGGTCTCAGGAATGGTGGCCACGGGATGCTTGGAGACCGGAACCGCTGCCACCTTGCCGTGCACGATCTCCACGACCTGATTGGCGTTGCGCTGGTCGTCCTTCTGGATTGCCTCACCTGCGGTCTCGTCCGTTGCCTTTGCCATCATTCACCTCACTTTGTCCCTCTACCCTAACGCGCGGCAGAGTCACCGGGCCAGGCAGGAGCAGAGACCGGCACAACTATGGAACGATCAGTGTTCCAAAACCGTGCAGGCACACCGGAATACACAAGGGTGCCCACCGCAGTCGGCAGGCACCCTCAGCCACATTCCGGAACGTCAGCGCTCCAGCCGGGTCAACGTATCTGGCGTAGTGAACCAGATGAGTTCGTGCTGACCATCGGCAAAACTCGAGGGGAACTCGGGGTTGTTGCGTTTGCCGAACACCCCGGCTGTGGCGGCCGCTTTGCCCTCACCTTTGGTCATCATCCATGTGGCATACGAACGAGCCATGAAGGGTGCGGTGAGCGAGACACGCAGCGGTGGCATTTTCGGGGAATGCGAGACACCGACCGCCAGACGATCGGTAACGTTGATTTCATCGTGCCCGGGAAACAGCGAACCAAAATGACCGTCGGGACCCATGCCAAGAACTAGCACATCAAGCGGCTTGATCGTTGCCAATGCCTGGGCAGCATCCTGGGGGGAAAGCTCCACCTGGGCAGCCGGGGTGGGGTCGTCAAGACCATCGTCCACAGCATCGACAGCGCCATGAGAAGCCAGGAAATCCCCACCAAGTTGAGCAATCAATTCCCGCTCATATGCCGCAGCCGCAGCAGCCAGCAGACGATCGTTTTCTTCGTCACTGGCAGCAGCCACCTGCGCTGCGGTACGGGTGTCGGCAGCCATCTCGTGGATATTTTCTTCCGGCAGCAGACCGCGTTCCACCAATGAATCGAGGAACGCATGACGCGCCTGCAGGCAGTTACGGTCATCGCTGTCGGGAGCGGAGAACCGGTCGTCGCCCCACCAGAAGTGCACGTGACTCCAGTCAATGGACTCCACCAAGGGATTCCTAGCCATGCATTGCAGCGAAAGGAGAGAATCGGAACCACCGGTCAGACCCACGTCAAAACGCTTGCGCGTCAAGACTTCGGCGGTGCCGGCACCACTCCCTGCCCGCTCGCTGGTACCTTCCAATATGGCCAGCAGCGTGCGCTGAGCCACCGCCTCGGCGACGGTGCTCGCATCCCGGTACACCATCAGGGTACGTTCGCTCATAATCGTTCCTCTCGTTTACACTCAAGCCGCAACGGCCCAACATCAGCAGCTCAGCGCTTCAGATCGCGCTTCACCACTTCGGCATAGATCTCGTCCGGGTCGATGCGGCGCAGTTCCTCGCTCATGCAGTCCTCCAACGTGCGCAACGGCATCGCGACCGGCTGCGGGTTCTGCCCCGGCTGGCTGATAACCGCCTCGCTTTGGCTATGGCGTTCCAGGGAAATCACACCGTCTTCGCGCGTCAGATATACGCCGGTGACAGCAGTGGCATCCGCACTGGTCTCAACCTCAACCGGAACATTCAAGCTCTGCTCGAGCCAAGTTGCCAGCATCGGTACCGGCAGGTAATCCGACTGCCCAGTCACTTTGACAGCCGTGACTGGCAGATGCGGGGGCTGGTCAATCATGGTGGCCAGCATGGCACGCCAAATGGTCAGACGCGTCCAAGACAAGTCAATGTCATTCGGCCCCCAGTTGCGTTGCAGCTGAGCAAACGTCACATCGGTATCGTCTGCACGTAGCGCATCGGTGATGCGCGTGGCTGACATGGCACCGAGCGGGTCCTCAGACGGATTGGCCGGCGGATTAGTCGGCCACCACGTAACAATGGGAATATCGGGCACGAGCAGCGGGATGACCAGCGTATCGGCATGATTAATCAGCCCACGGCGCGGGCGCAGGATAATAACCTCACCAGCACCGGCATCAGCGCCGAAACGCACTTCGGCATCTAAATCGGTAGCCTGGCTCTCTGTGCTATCTGCAACGCTGTCGGCTTCTGCAGAAGCGTCGGGAACGATGGCGATGACGCGGCAGGGGTGTTCTCGACTCACTGCATTGGCCACTTCGAGCGCCTGTTCGAGGTCAGACTGGGCCGTGGAAATAAGCAGGGTGAGCACGCGGTCGTTGGCGGCCTCACCGCGCTCGGCGTGCAGTTCGTCGATTTTGCGGGCGATGGCGCCGGTGTTGGTGTTCGGCATTGTGATAATCATGGCATCCTCCAATGGCGGCCGTCGCGCGCCAGCATATCATCGGCTTCCTTCGGCCCCCAAGTGCCGGCCCGGTAAGGCTGCGGCTGATCGAGCGTCGCCCAGTACTGCTCGATCGGGTCCAGAATCTTCCAGCTCAAGTTCACCTCGTCGGTGGTGGGGAACAGCGGCGGGTCGCCGAGCAGTACGTCAAGAATCAGGCGCTCGTAAGCTTCAGGAGAATTCTCGGTGAAAGAACGGCCGTAGCTGAAGTCCATGGAAACGTCACGCACTTCCATGCTGGCAGCGCCTGGTTCCTTGGCTCCGAAACGAATGGTGACACCCTCGTTGGGCTGCACACGAATGACGATGGCGTTGTTGCCGAGCTCGCGCACGGAAGTCTGCTCGAACGGCAGATGCGGAGCGCGCTTGAAGACCACGGCGATCTCGGTGACGCGCTTACCCAAACGCTTGCCGGTACGCAGGTAGAACGGTACGCCGGCCCAGCGGCGGGTGTCCACATCGAGCCTGATGGCAGCGTAAGTCTCGGTAATGCTCTTGGGATCGATGCCCTTTTCGTCCAGGTATCCAGGCACTTCCAGAGAGCCCTGCCAACCGGCAGAGTACTGGCCGCGAGCAGTGTGCGCACCCAGATCCTTGGGCAGACGAACAGCGGAAAGCACCTTCTTCTTCTCCGCGGTCAAGTCGCTGGCCGAGAAGCTCACCGGCTCCTCCATGGCAGTGAGAGCCATCAGCTGCAACAGGTGGTTCTGAATGACGTCACGAGCGGCGCCGATGCCGTCGTAATAGCCCGCACGACCGCCGATGCCGATGTCCTCGGCCATGGTGATCTGCACATGATCCACGTAGTTGGAGTTCCAGATGGGCTCATACATGGAGTTGGCGAAGCGAAGCGCCAACAGGTTCTGCACGGTTTCCTTGCCCAGGTAGTGGTCGATACGGAAGACGGAACTGGGGTCGAAGACCTCGGAGACCACACGGTCGAGTTCCTTGGCGCTTTCCAAATCGTGGCCGAACGGCTTCTCGATGATGACCCTGCGCCAGGCATCTTCGCTGGACTTGGCCAGACCGGAATCAGCCAGCTGCTTGGAGACCTTGGGGAAGGCGCTAGGCGGAACGGACATGTAGAAGGCGTGGTTGCCACGCGTGCCGCGGTCGCGATCGAGTTCCTTCACCGTCTGGCTCAACCGTTCGAAAGCCTCGGCATCGTCAAACGTGCCCTGCACGAAGCGGATGCCCTTGGCCAAGTTCACCCACGTTGACTCGCGGAAAGGTGTGCGGCAGCGCTCTTTGACGGCGTCCTTCACAAATTCAGCGAATTCCTCGTTGCTCCAGTCGCGACGCCCGAAACCGGTGAGGCCGAAACTCGAGGAGAGCAGGCCGCGATTGGCGAGATCGTAGATGGCGGGGAGCAGCTTCTTGCGCGCCAAGTCACCAGTGACGCCAAAAATCACCACACTGCAGGGGCCGGCGATGCGCGGCAGGCGCAGGTCGCGAGGGTCTCGCAAGGGGTTTACCCAAGATTGTTCAGTCATGGTCTCCAGTTTAGCGTCTTGCAGGCCGCAAGGTATCGCTTTGGGCGATATACGATACGGTGTTATCACGCTCACATCACATGTAAGGCTTGCAATGCCGCGCGGTACATACGATTTCATTGAACGGGCAGAACCTATAGCAGCATGAGATTCGACCGCCCCATCCAAACAAACGGTGGCGGCAACCCCAGCAATAGAGGTCACCGCCACCACAGTTGCCTGCACCGCTACGCGCCTACGCGCGCAACCGTACAGCCATATCTCCTACGCCGTCCGCATTGGACGAACCGACTCACGCCTGTGCTTCAACAGACGCGTCAGCCTCGGCCTTGCCGGCCTTCTCAGCCTTGTGCGCATTGAGCAGGCCGACGAGCACGAAGAGCACCAGACCGATAATCAGGAAGATGCACATCGGGCCGGTTCCGGTGTTCCAGAAGCCATCACCATCGAAGTTGATGGCACGGTAGCCATCACCGATGAAGTGGTGAGGCACCCACGGGTAGAGCCACTTGTGCCAGAATTCAGGCAGCATCTCGGGTGGGAACATGGCCGAGCTGACACCACAGAACATGATGAGCATGGCCGAGAACTGGCCAAGCATCGGTGTGATGTTGCCCAAGGAGAGCACGATCGACATGACGGCGAAGCTGGAGAGCCAGAAGAACGGGATGGCTGCGGCGTTCATCCAATTGCCGGTCAGCACTCGCTGAATAAGCTCCATGACGAGCGCAACGATGAGAGACAGCACCACGATGTTACGCAGCTGCGTGAACATCTTCTTCCAGCTCGCCCCCTTCGAGAAGACCTTCTTGCGAGAGAACACGGTGGCGGTGAGCATGCCGCCGAGCATGGAGAAGACATAGACGGGGATAATGATGGCATTCTGACCGATCATCGCTGAGTTGAAGCCGCCGTCTTTGCTGGGAGTGCCGGTGTTGATGGTCTTGACGTTCGCGGTGATGCCGGACTGCTGCATGGCCTGCGGCAGCGCGGACTGGATGATCGTGGCAGCCATCGGGCTCTTGCCGTTGTCCACGGTCACATCGACCGAGGGGCCGGCGGCCTGCTGCTTGGCACCCTGCTGGGGCTGCGCCGCAGCGCTCGATGCGCCCTGAGCTTGGGCTTGTGCCTGCGCCTGCTTGGCTGCGAGCGTCTTGGCCGAGAAATCCTTGGGAATGCTCAGCACGGCGTAATAGCTGTGATCGGCAATCGCCTTATCTGCCGCAGCTTTGCTGTCAAGTTTGCTCCATACCATCGCAGCATGCGCCTGCTTACCGCTCTCAATAAGCTTTTCAGACATCTGCGCACCGGCGTTCAGCTTGCCTTGGGGGCTCTGCGCGCCAGCGTCATAGGAGACCACCGCCACAGGCAGTCCCTCGATTTTCATGTGCATCATCGGGTAGAACATCAACGTCATGCCGAAGGCCATGAACAGGATGAAAATCAGCGGCATCAGTCCGCCGATAAGGGAGCCCTTGCCCCCTGATGTACGTTTGGTATCCGTTATGTTCGCTGTTTGCGACACGTTGCCTCTCTTATAATTTACTGATCAATGTATTGCACTGCCGAGCAGAGATTCACAGGCTTTGCGCCAACTGCTCTTTTCGCAAGAGGACACGATATTTGACTCGCGCAGAGGCAACAATTGACGAAACGCCATAAAAAGTCATACACTGGATTTTGTTCATCACAGAATCATTGAAATATCAACGATTTTTAACGAAAGGTAATCTGTGTCGCATTCCGCCAAGCGAGTATCTACCGCTCAGCCCAGCGTGGAAATCGCGCTCGAGGATGCTTTCTGGACGCTGCTGGCGGACAAACCATACGCAGACATAAAACTGCAGGATGTGCTTGCGCAGGCAGGTGTGAGCAAAACCTCGTTCTACCATTATTTCGACAATCTGCAGAACTTGGCGGACGCATCGATCGCACACGTCATCGACCAGATTAAAACGTTGGCGCTGACACAAGAATTCATTGATGACAGCGATGGCACACCGCGCCTCAAATTCGAGAAAGCCATAGAACACCCAGGTATGCAACACCAACTCAACCGTATCAATCTGTTGGCGAGTTCACACAGCACCATGCGCCTAGCAACCGCATTACGCACATTTCTTCGCATTACTCTGATGACCATGCTCGGCATCAGTTTTGAAGATGACGACACTGAAACACACACCACCATCGAATTTGTGTTGGGCGGCCTGTTGTCGCTCATCCGCCGCAATGTGGACGAGCCGGCCACCATGTCGTTCGCCACCATGGCACCCACCATCAATGCCGTTTTCGACCGATTGCAGCAGAGCCGGCAACATGACGGGCATCTGCGCGGTTTTTGGAACGAACCCTACTGCGATTAACCGCGAGAAACCCACACGTATCCATAGAAACAATGTGGGGTCGGACACGCCACATTGTGCGTGTCCGACCCCATTTTTATTGCCACACTCCCTTACCGGGAGTTACTACAGCAGTCAGCTCATCTTGATTTCTTTACGTCCTTCTTCCGCCCACAGGGTGTGGAAGGCGCCAGGCTCGTCCACACGTCCGTAAGTGTGTGCGCCGAACAGGTCGCGCTGGCCCTGAATCAGGGCCGCAGGCAGACGGGAGGAACGCAGACCGTCGTAGTAGGACAGCGAGCTGGAGAAGGCAGGAACCGGGATGCCGTACTCGGCAGCGCGGGCCACCACACGGCGCCAGGAAGCTTGAGCCTCTTCCACGGCCTTCTTGAAGTAAGGAGCGAAGAGCAGGGACACCTTGGCGTCGCCGGACTCGAATGCGTCGGAGACCACGTTGAGGAACTGTGCACGAATAATGCAGCCACCGCGCCAGATGCGCGCCACAGCAGCCAGATCGATGTTCCAACCGTATTCCTTGGCACCGGCGTTGATCTCATCGAAGCCCTGGGCATAGGCCACGATCTTCGACGCGTACAGTGCGTGACGGATGTCCTCGATGAACGCATCGCGCTCGGAATCGGGGATACGCAGGTCACCGGTCGGACCGGTCAGTTCTTGCTTCTGAGCCTCTTCACGCTGCTCGGACTGGCCGGAAAGACCACGGGCGAACACGGCCTCAGCAATGCCGGTAACCGGAGTGGCCAGCGTCAGAGCGGTCTGCACGGTCCAAGTACCAGTGCCCTTCATGCCGGCCTGATCAACGATGACGTCAACGAGCGGCTTGCCAGTCTTGGCATCCTTCTGGTGCAGCACCTGCTCGGTGATCTCGATGAGGTAGGAGTTCAGTTCGGTCTCGTTCCACTTGGCGAACACGTCGCCGATCTCGTCGGGGTTGAGTCCAAGGCCGCGACGCATCAAGTCGTAGCTTTCGGCAATGAGCTGCATATCCGCGTATTCGATGCCGTTGTGCACCATCTTGACGAAGTGACCCGCACCGTTCTCGCCGATGTGAGTGACGCAGGGTTCACCCTCGGCCTGTGCGGCGATGGAACGCAGAATGGGTCCCAAGGTCTCCCAGGACTCATCGGTGCCGCCGGGCATCATCGAGGGGCCGTTGAGAGCGCCCTCTTCACCACCGGAAACACCGCAGCCCACAAAGTGCAGCCCGCGAGCGCGGATGTCCTTTTCACGGCGGATGGTGTCCTTGAAGTAGGCGTTGCCACCGTCGACGATGATATCGCCCGGTTCCATCGCATCCGCCAGCTCGTTGATGACCGCATCGGTGGGGCCGCCGGCCTTCACCATGATGATGGCGGTGCGGGGACGCTTGAGAGAACCGACGAACTCCGCCACCGTCTTGGCGGGCACGAAGTCGCCTTCGGTGCCATGCTCGTTGATGAGGGTCTCGGTGCGGTCGTAGTGACGGTTGTAGAGCGCCACAGTGTTGCCGTGATGCGCCAGGTTACGCGCCAGGTTCGAGCCCATAGCCGCCAATCCCACAACACCGATGTTTGCCTTTGCTTCTGCCATTGTTTGCCTTTCGTTAAGTCTTACTGTCTCCTAGCTTACTGCCACCAAACGAAGTAGGGTCTTACCTTCCAGCGAAACGTGGCCTAGGACACAGCGACAAGCAATCATTCAGACAGCCCTGCGCATGTCCCGGCTACAGCAACGTCACCCATCAGTCTGGTTACAGCCCGCAAGCCAACTGCATGTTATTGCAGGAACAAATCCTTAAGACCATCCACTTCGCTCTGCGCCATGCCATGCTGCAGGCAGTACTCTTCAACGGTGCCATACGCCTCATGAAGTTCGCCCAGCAGGCCGCGCATCAGCTCGGGCGGGGAAGCCAGCACCGCGGTCTGGGCGGCATCCACCTCTGCGGCACCGGACTCATCCTGCGCCAGGCCTCCCATCACCGTCTTCTTGAACGCCTCACCCAGATTGGCACCGGAACGTGCGTAGCAGGACACCACCATGTCGTCACTCACGCCGAGCAGGCTCATCAGCACACCGGAAGTGATACCGGTGCGGTCCTTGCCCGCCGTGCAATGGATGAGCATGGGGCGACCATTCTCTTCAAGCAGCCTCTTGAGAATGCTGACGATTTCCTCACCGGATTTGAATGCAATGTCGTGATACATCGCTTCCATACTGATGTCCCCCACCGCACGCTGTGCAGTGGCAGGGTCGCTGGACTGCAGGGCATCCGCATCAAGCGCTTCGGTATCGCGTTTAATCAGCGGAATATTCTCCACAGTGATGTCTTCGGGCAACTCGTAAGGCCACAGTTTCACCTCGGCCGGGTCACGCAGGTCAACCACTTCCTTGACCCCAAGCGCACGCAGATCCTCAAGTCCGTTATCGCCCAGGAAATTCAGCCCTGCGGAACGAAAGAACAGACCACTACGCACGGTGTGACCGTCGGTGGTGGGGTACCCTCCTATACCTCGGGCATTGGGGACATCGCCAAGCGCAACGCCTCGCCCGTCGCCTTCAGGCATGTAGTCCAAGTAATCATCTTTAGTATTCTCGCTCATGGACACCCCTTACATAAATTCATATATTCCATCATCCAGCGTCGGCAGCCATGGAGCGAATCCAGACGCGCACGATGCCGTGACAGCTGATATTTAGGTAGCCTACCCTGCACCCACAACCCTTTGGGCGGACACGCGCTTTTCCATGAAAATCATCAGAACATCTCAGCAAACCCTCATATTATGCGATTCTTCGCCTCCACATGCGCCGCTTATGGACATTCGCCGCCAATATGTCCATCATCGGCCGTGCGCACTGTCCACAAGTGACAGCATTCTAAGATGTATAAAATTTATCTGTGACGCACAACACTGTTACTGGGTCACATACGCATAGACGAACAGCAGGAGAACATGGGGACCAACGGTGCGCACGAAGATTCACACGCAACGCCCCATACCGCCAAAGCGGACAGCCACACAAACGATCCACGCCACGCCATCACCAACAGCGATACAACGCTGAACTGGCTCGACGAGAGCGAAAACAGGCAACCGCACAGCATTACCACGTCGGACTTCACCGGCATCGGTGACGATGACGACGGTAACTTCATCATCAAAGATACGCGCGCCAGAAGGCGTAGGCGCGAACATAAACGCGGCCACGCAAACCACAGCGCTCATCCCATACGTCGGCGCCTCTTCCACACCATCATCGCGATAATACTGATTCTGGCGATGCTCGCCATAGGGCTCTACGCTTTCGACGTATTCTCCGTTCGGCAAGCCGCCGACAAGCGCGCGCAGGAAGCCAATCCCAACAGTTCCAGCAACATCACCATGCGACCGGCACCGACCCCCTCCGGCAGCACCTTCTCCGACGTCGCCGTAGGGACTTACCACGCCGTCGCGCTCACCGGTGACGGCAAGGCCTGGAGTTGGGGACTCAATCTCAAGGGCGAGCTGGGCAACGGCACCACGCAAGATACCACCACACCAGTCAAAGCCGATGCCCCCAGCGGCATCACCTTCACCCAAATCAGCACCGGGAACTGGCACACCCTCGCGCTCGACTCCGACGGCCACATCTGGGCTTGGGGACTGAACAATGCCGGACAACTCGGCGACGGCACCACCACTGACCGGCACAAGCCGGTACGGGTTAAAACCCCCTCCTCATTGACCTTCACCCAAATCAGCGCCTCATACAAACAATCGTTGGCGCTTGATAGCAACGGCAACGCTTGGGGATGGGGATACAACGGAGAGGGCGAACTGGGCAACGGCACCATCACCAACTCCTTGCGCCCCCAACAAGTCACCATGCCCGCACACGGCAAATTCACACAAATCAGGGCGGGCCTCTACCACACGCTTGCCTTGAACGACACCGGAGACATCTACGCGTGGGGATACAACAGCGACGGCGAACTGGGCAACGATGGCACTGCAGACTCCACCGTGCCGTTCAAAGTACGCACACAGGAACAAACCATTTTCATGCAGGTCGACGCCGGAGGCATGCACTCGTTGGCACTTGACAGCAAGGGGCAAGTTTGGAGCTGGGGATATAACGACTTTGGCCAACTTGGCGACGGCACCACTTCCATCGAAATCAGCCCCACCAAAGTGCACATGCCCGCAAACACCGTGTTCAGTGAAGTACACGCCGGCACCAACAACTCATTCGCACTGAGCCGAGACGGGGCCGCGTGGTCGTGGGGCAAGAACAATGCGGGAGCACTCGGGGACGGCAGCGGCGAAAACCAAGACAGCCCAGTGCAAGTACGTATGCCCAGCCACTCCGCATTCAGCGACATGGCCGCTGGAGACACCTATGCTCTGGCCATAGACCAGAACGGCACCACATGGTCTTGGGGCACCTTGCAGCAGCAGGGTTCCAACGGTTGGAATCAGACGCGAAGCGGCGCGAGATAAACATCACACAACCTCTATACGTGCGTCTACACTAGGATCATGGCCCAGATATTTGATGCACCCTCGAAAGCGCAGCTGCGCAAGCAGATCGCCGAGCATATCGCCGAGACGGAAAAACCCGCCAAACGTGAGGGGGTGCCCGAAGAGCAACCCTTGCCCAAAGACCGCTTCTTCGACCGCGAACTCAGCTGGCTCAAATTTAACCAGCGCGTGCTGGAACTTGCCGAAGACCCGGATCAACCGCTGCTGGAACGCGCCAATTTCGCCGCCATCTTCGCCTCGAACCTCGACGAATACTTCATGGTGCGCGTAGCCGGTCTGAAACGCCGCATCGACTCGGGCATCGCCGTCACCTCAGCATCAGGCCTGAGCCCACGCCAGCAGCTACGCACCATCAGCGAGCGCGCGCACGAACTTCAGGACGAGCACGCCGATCAGGTCATCAATCATCTGCTGCCGGAACTCGCCGACGAACACATCGTGCTGTTGAGTTGGGACAAGCTCTCCAACGCCGAGCAGGAGCGCCTTTCCAAGTATTACCGCCAGCAGGTGTTCCCTGTGCTCACCCCTTTGGCCGTGGATCCGGCACACCCGTTCCCGTACATCTCCGGCGGTTCCATCAACTTGGCAGTGCTCGTCGAGAACCCGGCAAGCGGCAAGACACACTTTGCGCGAGTCAAGATTCCCGACAATCTGAACCGCCTGGTGCCCGTCGACGATCTGACCGACGAGGAGAGCCGCGAAGAGCGTTACGGCTTCATCACCATGGAGAACCTCATCATCTCCCATCTGGAGTCGCTCTTCCCCGGCATGACCATCAAGGAGGCACGTTCCTTCCGCGTGACACGTAACGAAGACATCGACGTGGAGGAAGACGATGCCGAAAACCTGCTGAATGCCATGGAGAAGGAGCTGTTGCGCCGCCGGTTCGGACCGCCGATTCGCCTCGAACTCTCCGATCAGACCAGCCCGATGCTCTCGCAACTGCTGGCCAGCAGGCTGCGCGTGAGCGAGGACGAGGTGTACCGTGTGCCGGCACCGCTCGACGCCACGGTCTTGTTCGAGCTGCAGAGTCTGGACCGGCCGGATTTGAAGAACAAACCGTTCATCCCCATCACCAACCGCCAGATAGCCACGGTGGAGTCGAGCCGACAGCAGGACATTTTCGCCGCCATCCGCGAGCGCGATATTCTGCTTCATCACCCATACGATTCATTCTCCACCTCAGTACAGGCCTTCCTTACCCAAGCTGCGGCCGATCCGCGCGTGCTGGCCATCAAACAGACGCTCTACCGCACATCGGCCGACTCGCCCATCATCGACGCTCTGATTGACGCAGCACAGGCAGGCAAGCAGGTGCTGGCATTGGTGGAAATCAAGGCTCGGTTCGACGAGGACGCCAACATCGCGTGGGCACGCAAGCTCGAACGTGCGGGCGTACACGTGGTGTACGGCATCGTAGGACTCAAGACGCACTGCAAACTCTCGCTTGTAGTGAGACAAGACGCCGATGGGCTGCGCCGCTACTGCCACGTGGGTACCGGTAACTACAACCCGAAGACTGCACGGCTCTACACCGATTTGGGGTTGCTGACCTGCGACCCGGTGGTCGGCCAAGATGTGGCCAAACTGTTCAACCAGCTTTCCGGTTACGCGCCCAAGTCCAGCTTCCACCGCCTGCTGGTAGCACCGCGTACCGCTCGCAGCGGCCTTATCAAGCGCATCCGGCGAGAGGAAGACGCAGCTCGCGCCGGCCATGAGGCCTGGATCAAAATCAAGGTGAATTCGGTAGTGGATGAACAGACCATCGATGCCTTGTACCGCGCCAGCCAAGCCGGGGTGAAAATCGACATTGTGGAACGCGGCATCTGCGCGCTCAAACCCGGGGTGCCAGGGCTGAGCGAAACCATTCGCGTACGTTCCATTCTGGGCCGGTTCCTTGAGCACAGCCGCATTTACGCGTTTGCCAACACGGTGGGCCCGCAGATCGGTGAGGGACCGACCCAAGGCCCCGAGGTGTGGATCGGTTCAGCAGACCTGATGCACCGCAACCTCGACCGCCGAGTGGAGACGCTGGTGCGTATCAACGATCCGGATGAGGTCGAAGCGCTCGTCAACTATGTTGACCTGCAGATGGCCGACACCACTGCCTCCTGGCACATGCAGCCCGACGGCACATACGTGCGCCACGCTCGCAGTGAGGACGGCAAGCCACTGATCGATTGTCAAGAGTTTCTCATCAAAGCACATCAGCACAGCTGACGTACCACTCCAGAAAGCCAGGACGATCATGAATACGCAACCTCCACGAGTCGTGGAAGCAGCAGGTGGCATCCCCTATCGATGGAACGCCAAGGCAGAACCAGATGAGCACAATCGTTACAAGGGCTTGGAAGTGTGCTTGGTGCACCGCCCAAAGTACGACGACTGGAGCTGGCCCAAAGGCAAACTGGAAGAGGGAGAGTCAAAAATACACGCTGCGGTACGCGAGATTGAGGAGGAAAGCGGCACCGCGGTGATGCTCGGCCCGACATTGGGACAGGTGGAATACGCGCTGGGAGCTGAGGGGCAGAACAGCAAGCACACCAAGGCCAAAAGCAAGTCCGCGGTCACTATTAAACGCGTGACCTACTGGATGGCGCAACCTATCAGCAGCGAGGAAGCCGAGCGCCGAAGGCCAGTGCTGGGGCCGATTCGCCGTGCCAAACAGTCTGAAGTAGATGATGTGATATGGCTTTCTGTACCCAAAGCGCGCAAAAAACTTTCGCACTCCATCGACCGTGACGTACTTGACCAGTTTGTGGCTCGGGTCGAAGACGGGGCGTTGAACGCTCACCCGCTCATCATCGTGCGCCACGGCAAGGCAGAACCTCGCAAACGTTGGAACGGCACTGATGCCGATCGCCCCATCACCCCGCGAGGGGCGGCGGCCAGTTATGCGCTGGGACGCGAACTCGCCTGCTTCAACCCTTCCAACTTGGTTTCCTCGCCTTGGCTGCGGTGCATGGAGACCATCGAATCCTACGCATGGCACACCGGTTTAAGCATCACCACCGCGCCAGAACTTACCGAAGACGCTTTCGCCGACTCCCCTCAGGCCGCTTGGCAGCGCATCGAGCAGGAAATCGAAACCACCCTAGGCACCGAATGCGGCGAAGACGGCATGTTTGAAACCGGTGCCGCGTATCGCAGCGGATCCACACTCATCTGCTTGCATCGTCCGGTCATCGGCGGCATTTTCGAACATCTACGAACCTTATGCCGTTCAAAGATGAACGCAAAGCAGCTCGTTGCGAAATCCCCGTACATGGCCACCGGCAATGCCGTAGCCTTGTTCCTGGTTCGAACCCCGGACGGACCGCGCATTATCGATATTCAAAGAATGGCCCCACTTGTCTATTAATTCGTTCGCTTTCCCCGCAGTGTTCAATGGTTTCGGCAGCCTCGGCATCGTTGGCGGTTCCAGCTTCCACGTGCGCACCGTTTCCTCCACGCACTACAGTTCCGGCTCGGTCAATTCTGCACGCCCCGGCTTTGCTCCTGCCCGCACCGGCTCATCCAGACCGTCCCGTCCCACTCAGCTGGATCCGGCGCTCACCGAGCACATGGCCGGCGGGCTCGATCCCGAGGAGATCAGCGAGATGAGCCATGCGTCGGCCGCGGCGCTGCTCGACCGAGTACATCACACGCAGGATCCGCACATCGTGGAACGCGTGGTCACGCTGGTCGATACCGAAGGCGTGGACATCATCGCCGAATTGTGGAGCCATTCCGAACCGGAATCGCTGCCCGGCATCCTCTGGCGCCTTTACTTGCTACGCACTTGGATGCGCCGGCACAGCGACCTCATCGCTCGTTTATGGCGTGCGGGAGAACCTTCCTTGAGTGCAGCCTCAGCCATTGCCGGGGTCGACCAGGCACCCGACGAGGCGGACATCGCCCGTACTGCCGATTCGATTCTCTCCGGAGCGTTCACCGGTGATTTCGCCGTGGCACTCGAACGCGCGTCCGCGTTCACGGAGGTCATCGTGCGCGGTTTGAGTCTGCGGGCAAAAGCCTTGGAACGCCGAGGCAAAAGCAGTGACGCCGTTGACGCCTCACGTTTACTCGCCACCGCATCCAACCTCAACACCACCGCCCGGGACTTTCATCACGGCGCCAACCTGTGGCGGCGTGGACGGCTGGAGTGATGGACGGCCGCTGTCTCACGGACTGCGCATAGTCACAGGTCGAGCTTCGCGTAGGCCTCTGGAGCGAAACCCGCATCACGATGGGCGATCAGCAGCTTGCGCGCAAACTCTGTATCACCACCGAGCAGCTTGCCGATAAGGCGCAACGCCTCATCAGTAGTAATCGGCTCCTTCTTGTATGCCTCGCGATAAATCTCAACCTTCGACGCATGCGGTCCTAAAGGAATGAGCGGGTCACCCTCAGCCGCGCGGTTCAAGATGATCAGCATCAAAACGCCCAGCGTGCCCCTTTGATCGTCCTCAATCATATGTTCAGCCATAAAAGCCTCATACGGTTGATCAGGGCGAAACTTGACAGAGACCGCAAACGAGCGTATGAGACCACGCAAACTGGCAACCTCCTCACGAAGGCCTTCGATTTCGTGACGCAAATACGCAACCTCCGCCTGCGTAACCTGAGAATTGGGATTCATATCAATATCCTTTACAGCAAAATCGCCATAACCACTATGAACGACGCATCATATGCATGTCAAGAGCAATCACGATAACCGTTATCCATTATCCTGATGACGCGCTGCACATCTGCTCCACGCTTAGCATCCGAGACTCCAGCACCATGCTGTGCAGTGCATCATTTACGCTAGGCATATGGGAAAACACGCCGCAGTGAGCAAACGTTCGCTCAACCATCGAGCGGCATCAGGCCCGCCACCGTGGGCGGCTTCCGCCCGGGCGCGCTCCACGCAGTTTCGGTACCAACACCGCAGTATTAAGCAGCTGCTCAGCGAAACCGTTATCCCTGGCATCGTCATCGAAGGAACCGCAATTTTGGCCGCGTGGGGCTTAAGCATCGGAGCCAACAGTGCCGGCAGCGGCATCAACCTCACCATGGTACAAGCCATACTGAGTCTGCTCTCGGCGATGACCGTTCTGTTCTATGTCATGTACACCGACGACCCTGAGCAAGACCGCTTCTTTGCCAACACTGTCGCCGGTTTTCGCGTTGGCGCGCATCGATGGCTTCGTTTCGTTGTCACCACTCTTTCCGGCATGCTGCTTCTGGCACCGCTGGCATTGATATTCCGCTCAGCATCCACGCTCTACTGGTTCCTCACCGCGTCAGCACTGCTCTTGCCGATATATCTTGTTGCCGTCAAAGCGTGCCGGTTGTAGAACTCACCCTACCCGTGGCAGCGTGCGCCATTATGCTCGTCAATCGCACTCTGCCAGCAGTACTCATCACCGTCATCGCGCTGACAGCGGTCACCGGCGCACAGACGCTGCACGCCCGCGACCGTGCGCGCTACCACTTGCGCACCGCCCGCCGCATCATCTCACACTCCTCGTCAGGCTGGCGCCTCAACGCCCGCCTCGCACTGGCACCTATCCCCCACCCCAAGGCCGCCGTCATTCAAATAGTGTTCTTCGCCGCCTGCGCAATGGCGATAATGGTGTGGCTCGAACCTCATATCTCTGGCTTGTGGTTCGTATGCGGGCTGCTCGTCTCGCTTGCAGCGCTTGACCAGTTCGCGCTGAACGCGATTGCAGGGCAGCATGCCGAGCTAGCCACGCTGCGGCGCGAAGGCATGAACATTGCCATACTGTTGCGCAAGCAACTAATGCCAATCGCTGCCGTATGCGTTGGTCTTCCAAGCCTCTTCGCAGCAGCGGCGAGCGCCCTCAGGCCGTCTGTCTCCGTCATGGAAGCACTGGCAGGTGCGGTCGGTGCCTGCTTCATGTATCTCATCGGTTTTGCTCTCGCCGTCCGGCTGTCGGTTCGCTACCGCGGTAGGCCTTCGGGTATGTATGCCATACCGCAACATGTTGCACTTATTTTTGCGGGAACCTACCTCGTCATTGTCATCGCCGCAGTGCTGGCGCTCCCCTCCGTGGTGGCGCTCGTACTCGTACTGCCGGCAGCGACGGTCAGCAGCTACCGCGCACGTGCAGCAGTGCGAGCATATTGTGCAGTCAAGGAGATTCGATAAATGCCATGGACCATCTCATTGCAGGATCTGACGTTCTCCTACCCCAGTTCGCAGGTGATCATCGACCATGCTTCCACCAATTTTCACAGCGGCGACGTCACTACCCTGCTGGGCAAGAACGGCGCAGGCAAGACCACGCTGCTTGACCTCATCACCAACAATCTGGAACCGCAGGGAGGCTCAGTCGGGTATGGTGTCGATGGCCTTGCGGTACAGTACCCGACCGATCGCATCGGCTATATGAGCAGCTCGTTCTTTACGTACGACCGCTTGACCGTCTCGGAGATGACCGGCATGGTGGCATCGTTGAGAGGTCTCACTCGCCGCGCGATGCAGGCCGCACTGCGCAGGTACGAGTCCTTGCTGGGCTTGGAACAGTATCGCGACAGTCCCGTCGGCACGCTGTCCACCGGCAGCAAGGCGAGGTTCCACTTGTTGGTCACACTGCTGCATGAGCCGGAAATCATCATTCTCGACGAGCCCACTAATGGTCTTGATCCTTCGCAATTCGCCGTGTTTCAGCACTTGCTTGCCACACTGCGCGAGGAGGGGAGGCTGATTATCGTCTCCACGCATTCCATCCGTTTGGCCGCGCAGACTTCCACCCGCGTGCTCATGCTGAGATCAGGACGGCTGGAGCAGATCGCGCACAGCGACCTGCATTCCCTAGAGCGCGAATTCGAATGACCGGTATATTGAGTGACCCATATCACCATATAGTGCACATATGTTCCTGCCTTTTGCTGGGCGTGTAACGCACCGTTGCCGCTATACTGGGAGAAAGCACTGGACCGTGCTTAAGCCCCGGGCTTCATTTTTTGCCGCTGCGAGCGGCGTCCGCGCCGACAGGCGCTTTCGCGGTTCGGTGCTTTTTCTTTTAGGTCTAGTATCAGGCCATGCAGCAAAATGGACTTTATGTGCTGCAGGTTCAGAGATTACCGGGCCGAGTGAATTACCGGCGGTACACAGCACACAGCCATGGCTCATAACTCGCTCTCGGTACCCTCAACGTCCAACAGCCAATCCAGCACGTTGAGGTGCGCAACACCCTCATAGTTACCAGTACCGATACGGTCAAGGGTGAGCAATGTTTTAGGATGATGATCGTCGATGTTGTTAAACGGTGCCAGTTCACGAGCTCGCGTGCGCTCGTCCAATACCGTCTGCGACACTTGAAAATAATGCTTCTCACCGTTGCGCTGCGCAACAAAGTCAACTTCTGCACTGCCCACTTTGCCGATATTCACGGTGCGGTACCGTCGCTTGAGCTCGAGGTACACCACGTTCTCGATGCGATGTCCCACGTCATCGCCATCCTTCCCCAACATCCAAAAGCGGAAACCGAGGTCACCAAGATAATACTTCTCGAGTGTACGAAGATATTCCTTGCCTTTGATGTCGTACCGATCGGCTCTCCACAGCAAGAAATTGCGCTGCAATTCAGCAATATATTCACGCACGGTGTTCTGCGAAATACGATGACTCTGACTCATGGCCTTGGCAATTCCGTTTGCGGACGTGATATTGCCGATATTGTCCGCCAGGAACGAGGTAACTTCCATGAATGCGGCAACATTCATTGTCGGCGTTCGCACGGCGATATCACGTACCAAAATGGTATTGAACACGCCGCTGAGATAGTCGGCAATACTTTGGTCATCGTCAAGAAAAACAGTATATGGCAGCCCGCCATAGGTTAGGTACCGGTTAAATGACTGGTCAACAGGCTCTTCTGCAGAACGTGTAGACCGGTATTCTGCGAATGAGAGCGGATGCATGGTCAGCTCCACGTATCTTCCAGTAAGCAGCGTGGACAGTTCGCTCGACAGCAGGTATGCGTTGGAACCAGTGATATACAGGTCAATATCCGGACGAACATAGAGTGCATCCACCGCCTTCTCGAAATGATCCACATGCTGAACCTCGTCCAAGAACACATAGTTGCGTCCCGGCTGCAGCTGACGCTCAACATATGAGTACAGCCCTTTGGCATCAGTCGGATAGTCCGCATCCATGCTTTCGAAGTTAATGGTGATGATGGTGGCGGACGGCTGTGATACTGCGATGCTTTCGCGGAACATCTGCAATATGGTGGATTTGCCGCTACGCCGCATGCCGGTAACCACCTTGATGACCTTTTTGTCTTGCCAACGGTTGAGCCAGTTGCTGTAATACGGGCGCTTGATATTGGTTTCAGGTGATGCCATGGGATATACGCCTCGCTTCCTCAGAAAGTTTCATCAGTCTACTGAAAAGTTTAGGCTATTTTACAAAGTTTTGTCAATCTACTGAAACAACTTTGCCAAAATATAAAGTTTCATCAATAGACTGACGAAACTTTTGTGATATTGCTGCAAAGATAGACGTTTCACCAACAAGGTGTCGATCGCACCAAACAACTGCTCTACATGACTTGAGGCAATATATTGTGCATCCCATAACCTTCTGTTACGCTCGTCAATAGGTGACATGCATCACGCATTGGGGCATGAAACCCAACAAACCAAACCTTCTCAGGGAGTAGTGCTTGAGATTCCAACCATAGTCAGGAATTCCCATGAACAAGAAATTATCAATCGCGGCAGGAGCGCTCATTGCGCTCGTACTTGCCATCACCCCATTAACCGCTTCTGCTGCTCAAACCGATACCATCATCATCGACGGCACTGAAGTTTCACGAGATCTTAACGTTCACAACTCGAAAGAACTTCAAGATCTACTCACGCACGGCCTCGGAGACGAAGAGATGCACATCGTTCTTTCCGTAGAAACAGGCAAAGTTCTCTCTGTTTCAAAAATGGACGAATCAGTTTCACCTCGAACAGTATACAGAAGTCCATGCACACAAGGCGACGTTTGCTTTATAGCCCATCGCCATGCTGATATCACGGATTCCATAAAGGAGGCGTAAGAAGAGGTGTTGGCATCCTGTTATTCAGTACCGAACCGGAGATTGAATCGCACAAATGACGCGGATGTCGGCAAGCGGGGAGCAAACGACTGGGCCGGTGACAGGAAGGCACGCTCTTGCCGGCCTTAACGGTAAACCAAAGGTGACAACAGTTCGTCTCTAGTAGCGAGGTCATCCAACAAAAGGCACAGCTGGTACTAGAGTTGAAACCATGCAACTTCATGTTTTAGAACACCCGCTGGTGGAGCATAAGCTCACCGTACTGCGCGACAAGAACACCCCGTCCAATATTTTCCGCGAGCTGGTCTCCGAGCTGGTCACGCTCGAAGCCTACGAAGCCACACGCAACCTCGACGTCGAGGATCGCGAAATCGAAACCCCCATTTGCACCATGACCGGCAAGCACCTGGCCAAGCCGCGCCCCATGGTGGTTCCGGTGCTGCGCGCAGGCTTGGGCATGCTCGACGGCATGACCAAGCTGCTGCCCACCGCCGAGGTCGGCTTCCTAGGCATGAAGCGTGACGAAGACACGCTGGACATCATCACCTATGCGAACCGCCTGCCCGAAGACCTGACCGGCCGTCAGTGCTTCCTGCTCGACCCGATGCTCGCCACTGGCGGCACTCTCGTGGCAGCCACCCACTATTTGGCGGAGCGTGGCGCAAAGGACATCACCGCCATCAACATCATCGCCGCTCCTGAAGGCCTGAAAAAGGTTGAAGAGACCATCGACCCGAGCATCGACTTCAAGGTCGTGGTGTGCGGTGTGGACGAGAGCCTCAACAAGCAGGGTTACATCGTGCCGGGCCTGGGCGATGCCGGCGACCGTCTCTACGGTCTCATCGACTAATATTTTGGCATGACACTCTAGAAGTCTCGCTGAAATTCGGTTAGAATTCAGCACCATGACACAGTCGACACCATCACAGCAAGCCCCGAGCGGAACCGGAAAACACGTCAAACGTTGGATACCGGATCAGCCCGGGGCTTGGTTTATGGCGCTGGCGCCTGCTCTGGCCGGCGTGTTCATCGGCGGACCGAGTTGGCGCAACCTGTGGCTTCTGGCCGTGTGGACGCTGTGCTACTGCTTCCAATTCAGTACCGCGCGTTTTCTCGCAGTGCTGTCCCACTTGCTGCGCAAACGAACCAAAACCACGAAGCCCATCAAGGCAAGCACGCTCAGCGAAGCTTCGCGCACACGACTGCACCTCTACCTGGTTCCTGCAGCAACCTATGCTCTCGGTGTTGCCATCACGGGTATCCCTCTACTGGCCACTATCCCATCGCTATTAGTGTGGCTGCCGATATTGATGCTTTTGGCGGTGCTCTCCTTCGTTACCGCTTACACGCGTACTGAACGCACACTGCTCGGCAATGCGGTATCAGTCCTATGCGCAGGACTGTTGGGCGGCATCTCGGTGACACTTGGCGCGCATTACTTCTCAAGCATTCCCGCACAGGCACAATCCATACCGCAAACTGCCGTGGTGACGGCCTTGCTGTTTATTACCACCGAATACGCTTCGGTGCTATTCGTGAAAACCATGATTCGCGAGCGCGGGCACGCTAAATATTACGCGCTTTCAGTGGTGTATCACATTGCATTGGTGCCTCTTGCATTCGCTGGGCATACGGCCTGGGGAATCGCGGCTCTGGTTCTGCTTGCCAGAGCCGCGGTGTTACCGAAAATAGGCGCACGGTTAAAGCCTGTTCATGTAGGTCTGGTGGAGATTGCCACCAGCCTGATGAACTTTCTGGTAGCCGTGCTGACCTTGTAGCTGCTGCGGTCAGCAGGCCGAACGACGTGCGTAAGCGCGCAGATCAATGCCGAGCAGCTCTGCCTCTTGTGCGCTGGTACCAGTGATAAGCAAGTCCGTGTGGCGCAAATCGGCTACGGTGGGCGCCCCCAGTAAGGCCATCAGCGATTGAATCTCTTCTTTCCAACGCTCTACTTCTTCAGTCAGGGCTCGTTCACCTTGTACTTTCAACACATGTAGAAAATGACCTGAAACCCCGACAGCATCAGCCCCCAATGCCAAGGCTTTTACCACGTCGAGCGGATTGCGTACACCACCGGAGGCTAGAATCGACATCTGCCGGCTACGCCCTTCCCCAGCGCAACCTGACATATCTCGCGCATTGCCTTCCGCCTGTTCACGAGTCACGTCAAGCAGACTCAGCAGCGTAGACTGCCCCCAGCCTGCCATAAAACCATATTCGTGCTGACGACGCCGACCGTTTTCAATCCGCGCGAAGTCAGTGCCTCCCCTGCCACTGACATCCACGGTATGCACTCCCAACTGAGCAAGTCGGTTTACGGTACGGGAACTCATACCAAACCCAACTTCCTTCACGACCACCGGCACAGACACGGCGTTCACAATGGCTTGGATACGTTCCAGCCAGTCACTAAAATCACGAGCACCTTCAGGCATGACGGTCTCTTGCACGGCGTTGATGTGCACTTGCAATGCGTCGGCATGAATCATCTCCACCGCAGCCTGAGCCTCTTGAGGCGAAACGGTGGGACCGATGTTGGCGAATACAAAGCCGTCGGTATGGTCACGAATGGTCGAAAACGTCGGAACCAAATCAGGGTGCCGCAATGCGGCATGTTGAGAGCCTGAAGCTATCGCCACTCCGGTGGCACCGGCCACACGGGCCAATACTTCGTTGATGTTGCCGGTGCTCGCCGACCCACCAGTCATGGCATTGATATAAAAAGGCTGATCCCAAGAGGCCGTGCACACGCAGGTCTGTGCGCTCACCGCACTCGCAGAGATACTGCCCAAACTGTGGTGCACAAAGCGCATGTCGTCAAACGCATTGTTCCCCTCGTGCTCGTGCTGTTCCAAAGCCAAGCGCACATGGTCATCCTTGCGATTTGCGCCCGAGCCGGTGGCATACGGCCCCTCTCCCCAAGCCGACAACGGCATAAGCGGTTCAGTCACGTGCACTTCGAGCGGTACGATGCCGGCCTGTTGCCATTGCCGAGCTATTGTCTCGCGCTGGGAGCCTTGCGACACAATGGCAATGCCACAATCACCGCCACCCGCTCCGGAGCTTTTCGCCGCGGCACCATGCTCGAGCGCAATTGCAATCAATTTGGTCAGCTGAGGTGTCTCGATGAGTGTCCCCGAAAACTCTGACAAGTCGCCCAGCAGAGCTCGGGCGCGTGCGATCAAATGGCCTACGGCTTGCACATCGTCCGCCGACAATGCTTGCACCAAAGCGTCAACAACCTCATCACTGCTGTTTAAGAACGCGTTATAACGTTGCTCATGGTCAGCGACACTATGGCCTTGCACTCGAGACACCAATGCCGACGTGGAAGCCGGGCTACCGGTCCAACCGGCCATAAAACTTAAGGTATGCGCCCCACTGAGTGCATCCACTCTGGCCACGCTCAAACCCGGCCACGGCATGTCAATCACATCTGCGAGTGGAGTATCCTGCAGTCTGGCCGTAATCCACTGTCTCTCCACTGCAGTGAACCTGATGCAGCCTCCGAACAGGCTGGCTGCCAAGTCTCCGCCAGAACCAACCTTTTGCGCCCTGCTTGACGCCGCAAATGCTAATTTGTATTGCTGCATAGGGGTGAGGGACAAGCCGTAGAACTGAACCAATGCCCGTGTGACCGCAACAGTGACAGCAGCCGAGGAGCCTAGACCATACTTGCGCCCTGAGATATCATCCAACTCGCTTTCGATGGAAATATCGTACATTCGCATTGGGCGCCCTTGGGCTACAGCCAGCTCTTCAACTGCATGAATCGACCCTAGAACGAACGCTGCGCCCGGTTGTTCCAAGTCGGGAACAGCCTTGCCTCCACGCCTTCGCCATGTTACGGAAGCTTCGGGATGACCCTCAGAATGGATGCGGCCGACGGCCTCACCATTACCAAAACGCTGCCCGTCACGGACTAACGAAACTTGAACGGTAAGCATCTTGCTGACGGCGACCAACAGCGCCGGATGCCCAGACTCCACCACTGCATACTCGCCCGCAAGATACAGTTTGCCAGGAGCGGAAGCCAGAGTCTCAGCAGGCAGCCCCTGTGCCGCGCCATCGCGAGACACAAGCGTTTCCAACCCCTGCCCTACCCCATTCATAATCACTCCCATTCCCGTATGCGTACCAAAAATGCATAGCTACGCTAATTATTCAGCACAGCCTTCTTTATAAGTTCATTATACCATTAAAAT
The DNA here is from genome assembly GCF_058507935.1 of Bifidobacterium sp. ESL1130. Taxonomy (NCBI): domain Bacteria; kingdom Bacillati; phylum Actinomycetota; class Actinomycetes; order Bifidobacteriales; family Bifidobacteriaceae; genus Bifidobacterium; species Bifidobacterium sp. ESL1130. The sequence goes on from NZ_CP196379.1 coordinate 1,851,723, forward strand.
GCATAACATGCAAATTAACTATTCAAACTGCACTCCACCACCGGCATGATGCACACTCACGGCGCACTCCGGCAAGCATTCGCGCAATGCCCGCGCAACCGCTTGTGCATCACGCCCCTCCGTCAGCACCTTGACATTGGGACCGGCATCCATCGTGGCCCATGCACCAAGACCGGACTCGCGGACCTCGGCCACAGCTCGCAATGCCGCCACACTGGCAGGCAGCCAATACAATACCGCAGGTCGCGAAGTCATCATAGTGGCGTGCATTCCCATCGAATTCGCCTCTGCAATCGCCCCGAGCCTTGCCACATCACCAGCATGCACCGCAACCAACGCATCATGCAAATCGTCAGCACATTCTTCAATCCACGCCGCATACAGCGCGGACGTAGCCACCGTACGTCGCATGGCCTCACGGCTGGAAATCGGTTTTTGCCTCCCCGAGATCTCAACCACGACGATAGCCAAATCCATATCAGAATCAACTGGCTCCGCATACGACGTTTCATCGTTCGTGCCAGCATGCCATTGCACCAGACCACCATAAATCGATCGGCATGCAGACCCCGAACCACGCCGCGCAAGCCGCGACAACTCACGGCTGTTCAGATTCAGGCCCGCGGCTTTACTCGCCGCGGCAGCCAAAGCCGCAAAGGCGGACGCCGAACTGGCAAGACCGGCACCATACGGCACCGTATTGGTTGACACCACTCGAGCAGGAGCATCAATGCCGGCCATATTGCGCACAATATCGAGAAAGTCACTGACTCGCCGCAACGAAGCCCCTGTTTGCACATTGCCGTCAATACTCAGCTCGTCCGCAATCGCGCCAGAGCGAACCGTGCCAGCGCTTTCATCAAACTCAACACTGGTACGAGTCTCCAAGCCTTCAAGCGTCAACGACAGACTTGAAGCCATCGGAATCATCAGCCGTTCATTAGCCTTGCCCCAATATTTGATAAGCGCGATATTCGCATTGGCACGCGCTATAGATAAGCCGTCAGTCATATGTTTGAGCCTATCATCAGCATTAACGCACCGGAACAGCTACCAGCGAGTCAGTGGTTCCCGCACCAACAAGACCTGACTTCCCGGGTTTACGAGCACCCGTTACACGAGCCTCATGCGTATGCTGCATCTCACCGATGGCATGCCCCGTTCCCGCAAATTCACTGGGTTCCTGCCCATCAGGCAGCGCCGCATCACGCAACCTATGCACCCACACATCGACCGCGCCAGCACAGAGCAGCGCTTCACGCACATCACTCGCCTCACGGCGCGTCGCACACAATGCCACCATGCAACCGCCCAAGCCGCCACCGGTCAACTTAGACCCCAACGCACCAGCACCTTGAGCGGCCGCGACCAAAACATCAAGCACCGGGTGACTGACCCCCAAACGAGACAGCAGGCCATGCGCCGCAGTCATACGCTCACCCAGCCCAGGCATATCCCCGCATTCCAAGTCCCCCTGCGCACCTTTCGCCAACCGGCCCAGACGGTTCATGATGGACACCACGCGAGACTCATCATGTTCGCGCTGTTTCCTTACTAGATTCACAGCCTCACGGGTACTGCCAACAACACCGGAATCAGCAATGACCAAGTGTGCATCAGCCTTGAGGTTCAGCGGCCGAGCCTTGCCCATCGTAAACGACACCGGCACCGGCGAGCACGTGGTAACGGTGTCCAAACCCGACGGATTGCCATGCGTCACGACTTCCGCCTGTTGCGTCAGTTCCATGAGCTGCCTGCGCCCAGCATGCACCCCACACGAATCAAGCACGGCACGAATTACCGCACCAGCCGAAGCCGCCGAGGACCCCATGCCTCGCCCTGCCGGAAAACTGCATTCGGTCATAATGTCAAACTCAGCATCCGGCTTACCCGCAAATCGGCGAGCCACATCCACCGCTCTCACCACACCACCGAAACGATCACCTGCTTGACGCAGCGGCCCGGAATAGTCAAGCGCCCGCAGCACTCCTCCTTCACCACAATGCTCTCCGGCCACCGGCTTGGCCCAGGCACGCATGGTGAGCTGACGAATAGGCACCGCTACAGCCGGATAACCGTACACTACAGAATGCTCACCCATAAGGATGGCTTTGGCCCACGTCTCACCATATCCAACCGATGCCATAGGGCCCCTCTCATCCTGTGCACCGCAATCAGCACACGCTTCTTTTCCGTCCATAAGTCTATGCGACCAGTTGTGAACTTGGTGTGGACTCACGCGGAAAGCTGTGAAGATTATGGAAAGATTGTGGAGAATTTGTGAACTCAGTGACTTGCAACACATCTGTCACCATACAAAAGTCCCGCACCAACCATGACAGGTCAGCGCGGGACTCATACCAATTCAGCGCACAGCAACACGTTGCAGCACACTACGCCAGCAACGGCGCAATCTGCTTCTCATAGGCCACCAACGCGGAATTGATGACCTGATGCATGTCATAGTAGGCATACGTGCCCAAACGTCCGCCAAATACCACCTTCGGCTCGCTTGCCGCCTTGTCTTTGTAGGACTGATAGAGGCTACGATCCTCGTCCGTGTTCACCGGGTAGTACGGCTCATCGCCACGCTCGGCAGAACGGCTGTACTCCTCCCACACAACGGTCTTGTTAGGGTTCTGAGCATCCTTGCGTTCAGGGTTGAAATTCTTGAACTCGATGGCACGGGTATAAGGAACATCGGAATCTGCGTAATTCATCACCGCTGTGCCGAAGTGATCCTCTTCGTCATAGCGCTGCTCTTTGAAGTCCACGGTACGCCACTTCAAATCGCCCAGCTCATAGTCAAAGTAACGGTCAACCGGCCCGGTGTACACCACCGGCACACGCCCCACCAAAGCCTTCTTGTTCCACGGCTGGCTCTCATCGAAGAAGTCAACGCCCAACTTGACCGAAATCTTCGGATCGTCGATCATACGTTCCATCCACTTGGTGTAGCCGTCCTTCGGCAACCCCTCCCAAGTGTCCTTGAAATAATGGTTATCGTAGTTGAAACGCACCGGCAAACGCTTGATGATGTCCGCAGGCAGATCCTCAGGAGCCGTCTGCCACTGCTTAGCGGTGTAATTCTTGATAAACGCCTCATAGAGCGGCCTGCCGATGAGCTGCACACCCTTGTCATTGAGATTCTGCGGATCGGTGCCCGCCAGCTCACCCGCCTGCTCCTCGACAAGACGCTTGGCTTCGGCAGGAGTGTAGTGTGCATGGAAGAACTGGTTAATGGTGCCCAGGTTGATGGGCAGCGGGTAAACCTCACCGTCATGCGTGGTATAGACACGGTGCTGATAGTCGGTGAACTCAGTGAAACGGTTAACGTAATCCCACACCCGCTGATTGGAAGTGTGGAACAGATGCGCACCATACTGGTGAATTTCTGCGCCGGTCTCTTCGTCCATGTAGGAGTATGCATTGCCGCCGATATGGTCACGCACATCGATAATCTGTACGCGCGCACCGGCAAGTTCCGCAGCTTGCTGCGCCACCGTCAGACCAAACAGGCCTGCGCCTACAATCACCAAATCAGGCAGCTCAGCATCGCTCAACGCCGCCTTGGTTCCCTCGTTCGTCTCAGCCATATTGCCTCCACTTATCAGCAAATCTTCCTCAATGATGCCTCAGCTTAACTGCCAGAGTCGCCGCGTCATGCACCATATACGTCCACTCTCATTATCCACATCAAACCGACGAACGCACATTTCATCTGTTCCTTTGCCTACCGCGACATCGCTTTATCAGACTCCTTCATCACCCACACCATGCCCGAGCACACCACACCTGCGCCACACCGCAGCAACGAAGTCCGGGGGCACGTGGTACAGTACTCAAGCTGATTGGGCAGGTGTTCTTGGCAACACAGACCAGTCTGTGGAGGATTCGCCTAGTGGTCTATGGCGCACGCTTGGAAAGCGTGTTGGTGTTACAGCCTCACGAGTTCGAATCTCGTATCCTCCGCTCAATAGCCCAGAACGCTGAAGTCTGGCGTTCCGGGCTTCTTACCTAAGATTTCATCTCTGCCACAGCTGGCTGCTCCAGTTTGCATAGACAGAATATTTCAACAACATATCTAGCTGCAGATGCGGCGGTCGGCTCTGTGCAAGTGCATCTCAATGTGATTTAAGTCACTAAATTATATAGGTAACTAAACAATTCACCTTTATTTGCCGATTATCATTCTTCACGTTTACGCGCGCTACTCCAACCTCACCGGAATGCCGGTCAGTTCATTGCATCAAGCCCAATTTAGACTCCCAGCATGTGTCCTAAATCACTATAATAATGAATACAGATTGTTTGTCTCTGCGACCAAGCCGAGGCCACACAGACAGAAGGGGACGTGCCGATGACTTCACCAATACGACACGCTGCAACGGCAGATAAGCGGGGCACCAACCGTCTCCTACTCGCAGCAGTGGCCATCGCAGCTTTCTCCATGGCTTTGGTGACACATCCTGCGGTAGCAGAGTTCACCACACCCGAAGATCCGCAGGGGTTCATCACCTCCACACGCACCGGCTCAAGTTCCGGCGGCGACACCGTCCGCATCACTCCCCCAAGCAGCGCTGAATCACAGCCCAACAGCAGCGGACAGGCCAAAAACGACGATTCTACTCAGGAACCAGCGGACGCTTCCGACCCAACTTCAGCAGACACGAGCACCGCCAACCCCACCAAGACCTCTCAAAGCGACATCCGCCTCATCTCCGTCACCTTCGACGGCACTCCAGGCACCACTCCCGCTTACGACGACACCACCGACACGTGGACCACCGTCACTCCTGCCCATGCCTCCGGTCCGGTGACCATGACCATCGACTGGACCCAAGGCGGCACCGGAAAGCCACAAGCCAAGCTCATCTACAACTATCTGGACGTACCCGCCTACGAAGTCACCTTCGACCCTGCCGGAGGCAAGCTACCGGAAGGCTCCGCTCCATGCTCTGGCGTTGCACCGGGAAAAACATGCCAGACCATCGCTCAGGGCGACACGGTATCCATGCCTGCTAGCTCTCCAACTCGCAAAGATTGGGTATTCGACGGCTGGTTCATCAACAGCACACCCTACGATTTCACACAAAACGTAACCCGCACTCTCAAACTTACCGCACACTGGAGCAAGTTCTCCGTCACACCAGACAAGGGATCGAGCCAAGGCGGTACACCAGTAGGCGTCACTCCCTCATCACCAGTCAGGTTCTTCCACGTGAGCAACGGCGCCGACCACTCACTCGCGCTCGGCACAGACGGTTCAACTTGGGCATGGGGCAACAATGAATCCGGGCAGCTCGGCAACGGTGTAGATAGCAACACCTTAGATGGCAGCACCGCAGATTCAGGAACCACCATCACAGATTCAGGCATGAACAAACCAGTGAAAGTACGTGTCCCGGCAGGAGTGCGGTTCACTCAGGTGAGCGCAGGCCCCTCCTACTCTCTGGCGCTCGGCGATGACGGCAACATCTACGCTTGGGGCACCAACCAGAGTGGGCAGCTCGGCATCGTGCCAGACACCGATACGCAACCCAACAGCGCAAATACGCCTACCAATCGCAACACCCCAGTCAAAGTGACGCTTCCTTCTGACATCAAGGCAAAGAACATCAGCGCCGGTTCCTCCCACGCTTTGGCGCTCGGTGCAGACGGTAACATCTACGCTTGGGGCTCCAACGATTCCGGTCAGCTCGGTGACGGCAGCAACACATCCCAACCGGTGGCCGTGAAAACAGCAGCTCCTGATGGTACGCAATTTGTCAGCATAAGCGCAGGCAACGGTTTCTCTCTAGCAATCAGCAACACTGGAACGACCTACGCTTGGGGCTCCAATGCGTACGGACAACTCGGAGACGACACCACCGTAAACCGCAACATACCCGCATCAGTCTCCATGCCGACCGGCATTTTCCTCACGCAAGTAAGCGCAGGAAATGACTTCAGCACAGCCATCGGCAACGACGGCAATATCTGGGCATGGGGCAAGAATCAATTCGGTCAGCTTGGCGACGGCACCACTGCAAGCCGCATGATTCCAGGCAAAGTCGAGCTTCCCAGCAGCGACAAGCCCACACAGGTCAGCGCAGGTGCAAGCCACGTCGTAACAGTCACGTCTGACGGTACCGCTTGGTCTTGGGGCTTGGGCGGATACAACCAGCTCGGTAACGACAGCACCGCCAACCACGGCAAGCCTGTCAAAGTAAGCGCGCCAGAAGGCGTGGCATTCGAGCAAGTCAGTGCCAGCGGCAACTGCAATACAGCAGTAGGCAAGAACGGCAATACCTATTCATGGGGTACCGTGCTGTCACACAACACCACACAATCCCAACCCACGCAGCTATCCCTGCCTGCCCCGCAAGTCACACGCGTCACCTTCGGCACACTGCCCGGCGCTGAGCCAGCGTTCGAACAGCCCATCAACCAGTGGATGACCAAGACTCCGGCTCACAAGCTCGGCAAAGTCAACGTCTCGGTGACATGGAATCTTGGTGGCGGTGAATCACAGACTGCCAGCGGGTTTACATACACGTATGTCAAAACAGCAAGCAGCCTGCCGTTGACCGGAAGCAGCGCTACTTGGGCATACCTCATTCCTATGCTGCTTGCAGCAGCACTCATAACACTGGCAGCAGTACTGTCAAAATACTGGCTGCGCACTCAGTAGTGTTGTTGCACAATGCTGAACATCATGCTCGGCATTCCCGTATCATCAACCTTATGCAATAAATATGCGATAGTTGTCGATATTTATATGTAATATATTTTACAGTTCGGAACCTGTCGCATGTTGTTTGATACAGGAACCCGCAAGACGCATAAATGAAGATATTGCCACACGGCTCCACGAGTGCACGTTATTCAGCGCTAAGCCCGGCAATCAATGTAGAACACAGTAAAGGATGCATCATGAGTATGCCTCACACCAGCGCAACACGTGCCAACAGCGCCACAAAATCCACTCGCACGCGCCTGGTCGCCGGCATCGCTGCCGCAGCCACACTGCTCACCGCTTTCGCCGCTGGCTCCTCCACCTATGCAGACGGCGCTGCCAGCGAAGCTCAAGTAGCAGCCGGGTCGGCTCAAAATAGCAACGGCATTACCCCCCCCCCCAGCAAACTTGGCACATTAGGAACTGAACCAGCCGCCTCAATCTCCACACGCGGCGCTAGCATCAACGCCACCACATCAGACATCATCTTGCTCAAAGGCGAAACAACCACAGCCCAGCCAGCTGAACAAACAGTGCTCGCACAACAATTCCAACGCCTTGGCGCTACCGGCTCGTTCAGCGTCAACGCCAGTTCTTTAGTAGCCGGCAATTCAATCACCCTTGCCACTGTCTCGCACACCACTACAGCCCCATCGGGCGCGAAAGCAAAATTCGTCAGCGGCGGCACCCCTGCAGTGCTGAAAACCAGCAGCGGCGATGAAGTCGGTACAGTCCAATACGACGAATCACTGCAAGCACTCGTCTTAAACGTCACCCAAACCAGCCACGACGTCGGTACTGAAACCTTCTCGTTTAGCGCCCAAGTGCTCATGGTGTTCAACTGGCCCACCGACCCGACAGCAATGCGCGCACTGCCCTACGACAACACCATATCCGTCCGCAGCTGCACCAACAGTACATTGACAGGCACGGTTCGCTCCTACACGTTCCACATCAACGCACTCAGCAACCTCATAGATGCTATACATCTGCGCGTCGATCAGCTCAACTACAACATCTCCTCACAAACATTCAACGTGTACAACGTTAAATACCACGAACACATCCGCTCTGACAGCGACCTGACGTACATGAACAGCAACGGCGGCCAAGTCGGCGCCCTGCCAGAAAACGACGTTAAACAGAACTTCCAAATCAACGCCAACAACCAGAGCATCACACCGGCCTACTTCAAATATGAGCTCGGCGTCTACTACGTGTCCGCACGCAACAACAAAATCCAGGGCGACCCTGGATACAACACTCCCATCGTCGACGAGCCTTCCACACAGGTGAGAAGCATAGACTGGACGAACGCGGGCGATAACATCAGCCAGGTGGCGTTGCGAACACAAGCCGATGCCACAGGCAAGACGGTGGCCATGTATTCCCGTCAATCCGACGGCAGTTACCGGTGCGCCACCACCGTCAAATTCGCAGACACGGTACTCACCAACGCAGAAATCGAAGACAGCATCCGCAAAAGCATCTCTTCAGCAGCACCCAATGCGAACGTGGATGCCGACGTGCAAGCTACCATCACATATTTCAACGGTATTTTGCACCGAGGCGCGACCTACGTGGGCATGATTCCCCAGTTCAATCTCTCCGATCAGTACACACTCTCTACGATAACGTTCAAGTCATTCGACGATACCGGAACTCCTATCAACACACCCAGCGGAGATACTGCCCTGACTGGCAGCACCCAGCCCGTCAACATCGCAGCGTCCGGCCAGACGATGGTGAAATCCCACTATGTCGGGCTCGACGGCGCTAATATGAGTCCCGTTGCCGCTACCGCAGACGACCCGACTGGTAAGGCGAACAGCATCACCGGAGGCAAAGGTACTGCTTCCGCTCCTACCTCGCCTGCTGATGTGGCTGGCTACCGGCCGTTAACCGTCGCTGATTTGGGTTCGCTGACCGCGGCACAACGGCAGGCCATAGCCTCCACCCTCGGCACCACGGACTCCAGTGTGGCCGGACTGACAGCTCTCGCTAACAAAACCAGTGGTAAAACCGTATGGGCCACAGGCAACCTCACCGTTCCTTACCCGGGAGAAACCGGCAAAACCTACAACACGGCAGGCGACATCGTCGCAGCCGGAACAGCCGGCTCCACCGCCGGTTGGGGCACCACGGATGTGTACTACTTCTACACCCTCGCCACGCAGAAACTCAACGTACATGTGGTGCAAGTGCCCTGCTATGCCAATTCTGCGGACGCCACCAGTGGTAAAGACTGCGACGCGACTCCCAGCAACGGAACCTCCTGGCAGCCATCCGACGGCACCGAAAACACTGGTTTAGGAGAAACCTTCACCGGACTCTCCGGCACCGCCGCAACCAACGTACTCTCAAAGTACAGTGTGCAACTCGGCGGCCATGCCCATGCAGCAGAACTGAGCGCAGGCCTGACTCAGCTTGCCCCCGGCACCGATGCGAAGCGCACCATCACCTTCCAGTTGAACACCACCTACGACATGGACAACAACCTTGATCAGGACGAGTACGTGTACGTGCAGGCCAACCCTGAGAAAGACATCACTAAGAAGACAGTGAGAACCATCCACTACAAACTCAACCACAACACAATAGACACCCCACCAGCAGACAACGTGCAGACCATCACCTGGACACAACACCAAATCCACAATGTCGCTTACGACAGCATCGACGGTGCCGCCAACTGGAGCAAGTACGTGTGGCAGGCCAGCAGTGCCAACACCCCGGCCACCACCATGCCCAAGGTCAACAGCCCGACTGTGTCAGGTTATATCGCCAAGACCCCGGTCGTCAGCGAGATCACCGGCATCCAACACAACGGCGCCACCGACATAGCCGGCACCACGTTCACAGCCACGGATCCGTCCAACCCGGACACCAGCGACCGCTCTCTGACCGTGACCGTGGTGTACAACAAGACCGTCCAACGCATGCCCTTCACCGGCGGCTCTGGAATCCTACTCGGCACCCTCATCGCCCTAGGACTCCTCACTATGGCAGCCTTGCTCACCCACCTACGCAATAAACGAACCACCAAATAACCATGACTGCCGAGTGAACAAATAAACCACCAACCCAGCCGGCAACCATAATCAGAAGGCCCACACTATAACAGTGCGGGCCTTCCTCATAACTAGCACTGCTCCCTATCAATAAGAAAACCTGTATCTCTGCCCAACTAAAACATATCCACATTCTCAGCTTCATCAGCAACACGTAGAATCCCGACACAATACCGTCGATACATGTCCGAAAACATACCTATGGGTCCGCCATCCGTCAAAAGGAGAAACCGCACCTCTCTGTAATACACAAGAGACAGCTTGCGTGTCCGCCATCGCCCCACTCAGCACGCGGCATACCCTATAATGTTCGGAGGCTACTAGAAAGCAGATATTGAACGAATATCGATAGGAATATGGCATGAGCAGCATACCTGTATTAACCAGCGACGAGCAAATCTACGTCACGTACGCCATACAGCTCGGTCTGCTGGTTATCATTGCCGCAGTAGTTGTATGGTCATTCCTATTCGTCGTGCAACTGATGCGTAAACATCATATTCGCAAGCAATACGGAGTCACTCTATCAGGATCCATCAAAGTCAAACATGCCAATAACACCTACAGCATAGGCATATTCCAACTCCAATACCCCTACTGGCAATCAGCCAAACGCAACGGAACCCGCGACAGACGAACGAATGATATGACGGTGATTCAGCCCAAAAGCACACTGAAACTGGACACCTGGCAGTTAGAAAGCAAAAGCCCCTTCGAACTCTACGATTGCGTCAACGACTTCCGCGCTCATGGCGCGACCATCCCGTATAACTCGGCAGAACAGAGCAAGCGGCAGTTCAGATCAAATCATATTCAATCACGACGCAACATTAATTCCATAGACAGTATCATTGCACAATTCCAAGAGCGGCCAACAGATTTCGAACAGTTCTGTGCCGACCTGTTCCGCAGTCTAGGGTATCAGAGTGCTCGAGTCACCTCTCCCGTGCGCGACGGAGGCTTCGATATCATGCTCACAGAAACCAATGGTCTCAAAACCATTGTGGAATGTAAATGCTACGCTCGTCGTCACCATATCGGCCGCCCCATCATACAAAAATTGCAGGGTGCCAATGCAGTTGTTCATGCTGAGAAAATGATGGTCGTCACCACGAGCTCGTTCACTGCCGATGCCATCGAGTTCGCCAGCCAAACGGGAGTGCAACTCATCGATGGCACAGAACTTGTCCGTTTATGCCACAAGGCCTGGGGTACATCCTTACCTGATTCCGTAATTCCTGCATCACACATCTACCTCACCCGTGGCGACATCATGCGCCATATACCAGCAGATATGCGTGACCGATACTGAACCCACACGCTCACGCGACCATCCGAACCTCACCACCCAGCAACAACCAACACCATAACGCACACAAAACAAGCACAACCCCGCAAAACGACCAAAACGTACTCATTTCTGGCTTCACCATCACGAATGCGTACATTTCAGACACATTCGCAAGCTAAACCACAACCCACACCAAGCAACACATAATCGAAGTATGTCGCCGCAACAACACCATCCTCAAAAAGTGAAACGCGTCACATTATACCACTGTCACGTACGCTTGCCCGCTGGTAAAAACCCGCACCAGCAAGCCACTGAGAGCTACACTGAAGGTGTCAGTAACCAAGGGAGAAAGGACACATCATGGACATCAAGAATGAAGCGACTAAGCTGGCCCACAAAGTCGAGGACGGCGCCCGCGACGCAGCCGAGAAAGCCAAGGATGTGGCCGGTAAGGTTGCAGACAAGGCCAAAGATGCGGCTGAGGACGTAGCCGATAAATCGAAAGAGGCAGCTGCAAACGTCAAGGACAAGGCCGGCGATTTTGCCGACAAGGCCAAAGACAAGGGTGAAGATGTGGCAGACAAAGCCAAAGATGCCGCCGAGACCGCTAAAGACAAGGGCGGTGAAGCAGTAGATGACGCAAAGGAAGCCGTCCACGAGGCCACAGCGGACTGATAGATACCAAGACGATGTCGTCTCAGCATAACTGAAAACAGACCGTACGGTAGGCAAAGACGCACACCGATGGTAGCGACCGTGGGGATTGCGAACAATAAGTTTCACAATCCCCACTGTTGTATGCCGTTAGAGCACCACGAGCGACTTGATGGCGCGACGCTCATCCATCGCAGCGTAGGCATCGGCGATATGGTCCAAATCGAAGCGCTGCGTAAACACTTTCCCCGGGTTGATTTCCCCATTCAGTACAGCATTCAGCAGCAATTCCCGATCATAAGAAGTAACGTTGGCAATGCCGCCGCGCAGCCCGACATTACGCCAGAACAGGCTCGTGGTATCAGTGCTGCCCATCTGCGGCAGCCCCACCCGACCCACCACAGCACCAGGTCTCACCACTTTGGAGGCAGTATCAAGCGACTGCTCGGTACCCACGCACTCCAACGCCGCACCCACACCATCACTGTTCTGTCCCAGCAGGCAACGCACCGCTTCCACCGCATCGTCGCCGCGTTCGGCGACCACATCAGTAGCTCCGAATTCACGCGCGAGCGCCTGCCGATCCTCATGACGACTCATGGCGATGATGCGCCCGGCACCGCGCAGCTTTGCTGAAATCACGCCGCATAGGCCTACCGCACCATCTCCCATCACCACCACGGTGTCGCCTTCCCGCACTTCGGCACTGGCAGCGGCATGATAGCCGGTGGCCATCACGTCGGAGAGCGCAAGCAGGGAGTTGAGGGTCTCTTCCGAGTAGTCCTGCGGCCGCCCGGGGATTTTCACCAAGCTCCAGTCGGCGTGTGGGTAGCGCAGGTATTGAGCCTGGTAACCCTTCTTGCCCACTTTGTCTGGGTTGAGGCAACTTCCATCGAAGCCGGCTCGGCATGCGGCGCAATGCCCGCAGCCGGTCGTGAAGGGGACGATGACAAAATCTCCGGGGCGGATGGGCTCCGCACCGTTTACTCCCTGTTGGAACGTGGGGCTAGATCCCACCTCCTCGACGATGCCAATGGCCTCATGCCCTGTGGTGGTAACGGTTTGGCGTGGGTTGAGCCCGCGGTACCACCATAAGTCCGACCCGCACACGCATGCACGAATCACTCTGATGATGGCGTCGGTGGGCTGCTCGATGACCGGCATGGGCACGTCACGCACAGCTATCTGCCCCGGACCTTCAAATACGGCGGCACGCATTGTGCTGCCGCTCGCTGTAGCCGTTGCCGTAGCACCCATATCACTCATAAAAGCCTCCCTCAGTTTGTAGTTTCCCAGTAAACCTGCTTCATGCGCTCGAAGTCAATATCAGCCCTGCATCTCTTCGTAGATGCGCTGGCAGTCCGGACATACCGGATAGTTCGAAGGATCGTGCTTCGGTACCCAGATCTTGCCGCATAAGGCCACCACCGGCCGCCCGGTCAGGCGTGATTCAGCCATTTTCTCTTTGGAAACATAGTGCGAGAAACGATCGGCATCCCCGGTCCCGTCTTGCTGGCGCTGATCCTCGGTCTGGGGACGTTCCAATACTGCGGTGCCGCCGCCTTCGCCAGGCGCATTGGGATCATTGGGAATTCCCGCTCCCCCTTCGTTCTCGTCATCAAACATCTTCGCCGCACTCCGCTCGGTTCTAAGCATCATGTACTCCTTCACGCGCCGATTCTTACCATACATTTCCATCTTACTTGACGCATTTACCCACCTGTCGTTATCAGCCTCAAGCGCTAATCTGGTGCGTATGACTATCGCAGTGTGCCCCGGCTCCTACGACCCGGTCACAGCCGGGCATTTGGATGTAATCGAGCGTAGCGCGCGCATTTTCGGAGAAGTGCACGTGCTCGTAGCGGTCAATGCTGCAAAAACGCCCCTGTTCGCACCGCAGACGCGCGTGTCCATCATCAAAGAAGCTCTGGCACGAGACGGATACAACAACATCACCGTCACCTCCAGCACCGGTTTGATTACCGACTACTGCTCACAAGTGGGCGCCACCACCATCGTCAAGGGACTGCGCCAAAACGGCGACTACGAGGCCGAATTAGGCATGGCCCTCGTCAACCGTAAACTTTCCGGCGTGGAAACCTTGTTCTTGCCCGCCGACCCTGTTCTTGAACACATCTCCAGCTCCATTGTGAAGGATGTGGCTCGCCACGGCGGCGATATCACCGGCATGGTGCCCGACAACGTGGCACCGCTGCTTATCGAAGCTTTGCACAACGAGGTACACACAGAAACGAGGCATCATGGCTAATCCGAATCAAGGAACGGAACTGGACGACGACATGACAGACGACACCTTCACACTCTCCAACATGGCCTCAGGGCAACGCACAGACCGAGCGACGGAAAACCACACCACGGCAGGCGAGACCGAAGCCGTCGGGTACGGGGACACGAGCTTTGGCACTGAAACAGACCTCGACGAGACCAACGACGGCAATATTTCCCAGGCAGCACAAGCAGCTTTGGCCGCGCAGGCAACGTTAACCGCACAGGCCAATGAGACCGAGGCTGCCGCGCAAGCCGAGCAGCAGCAGGCTTCGAGTGCGCCAAAGCTCCAGGAGGAACTCCCGGAAGAGCCGCAGTACGCGCCCGCGTCCGAACCCGCACAAGCTACGCCGAACATGGCTTCATTCTCCTCGCAGGATCTGCCCGATTTGCGCGAGAGCGAGGACGAAGACCCGGAGATACGCAAAAGCCGTGACGAATTCACCACGGTGTATGACGTCATCGACCAGCTCGAAGCCATGCTCGATGGCGCCAAAACCAGCATCTTCTCCCCGGGAACGGTGCGCGTGGATCGTGACGAACTCGCCGATCAACTGCACGACCTGAAAACCATGCTTCCAGTTCAGCTTGAGCGCGCCTCCTCACTGATGCGCGAAGCCGAACGCCGTTTGGAAAACGCGCAGGCACAGGCACAATCCATCATTGCGAGTGCACAAAGCACCGCCGCGCAGACCAAGCAGGATGCCGAAGAACAGGCTCAGTTCCTGGCCGGCCACGAGCGCGTCACCGAACTGGCTCAGCAGCGTGCCCGCAAAATCCTGACCGAAGCGCAGAATAAGGCCAACAAGCTCACCCAAGGCGCCAACAACTACTGCTCACAAGTGATGAATGGCCTGCAGGAACAGATCAACAAACTCGGGCAGGATGTGCAGAACGGACTTGACGTGCTCGCCGAACGCGAGGATGTCGCCGCGCGCCAGTTGGCCAAGAGCAATCATGATCAGCAGGTATTGCCGGAGGAACAATGACACACAACCAACCGAACGACGCTTCTGCAAAGCCCGGCCGCCCACAGGATTCCCCGTGGGCCTTCGATGTGGCTCAAGTAGCGTCTCGTACGGGCCAGAGCCAGGACGTCGACACCAGTTTCCCTGCCCCCAGCGGCATCGGCGACAACATTGTAGGCGTTGATGAGGGCAGTCAGGTCGCAGTAAGCGGTTCGTTCGATTCCATCGTGGATGGCCTGATTTTCAACGGCACGTTCAGCGCGCCGGTGCACGCCGAATGCACCCGCTGCCTCAATCCCATACAGCGCGATTGGAGCGTGAACGTCACCACGTTCTTCCCCTACGAAAGCGCAGAAGAACAAGGCAAGCACAGCAAAAACTCCAAACAGTCAGAGGTCGATATCATCGCGGAAGAAGATGAATCGGCTGACGTGTATCCGCTGGCCGCAGGAGGCACCATCGCCGATTTCGAAGCCCTGCTGCGCGACACACTCGTCGAAAACCTGCCGTTGCAAGTACTGTGCCAGCCAGATTGCAAAGGGCTGTGCCCGAAATGCGGCGTGAATCTCAACGACAACCCCGATCACGGTCACGATGAAATCGACGACCGGTTCTCCGCATTGGCCGGACTGAAAAGTTCATTAGAAGCGAAACAAGAATCCGCCAACAAGTAGATATCAGCCAAAACGCGCATCCGGCAAACCGTGCAAAACTACAGGTATGGCACTATCATGCCGTTTCTTGTACTGGGCTTACCGTAGAATGAACCACGCTTAAGCACCTAGTTCGAACGAAATAGAGGAAATCATGGCACTGCCAAAGTACAAGACTTCGCGAGCCAACACGCACACCCGTCGCTCCGCATGGAAGGCACAGGCGGCGAACACCTTCGCTTGCCCCAACTGCGGCGCCCCGACGCTGTCGCACATGGCCTGCCCGAGCTGCGGTTCTTTCCGCGGTCGCGTATACCGCGAAGCCATCAGCTCCACGCTCAGCAAGTAGCGTGCAGCCAAGCGGCACAGATCGCTTTGCAAAGGCCCTGCCATCGACGGGTGGCAGGGCCTTTGCCATGGGTGAGGAGCAGTGAATCGCAAGGCAGACAACATCAACACAACCGCAGTGAGCGCTCCCGACCAGACCTCGCAGTCACACCAAAGCACTGATACCAACACTGGCGCCAGAGCACGCATTGACACCCACTACGTTCAGACCCGCACCATATAAACGCCACAGCGTCGCACAGGAGTCCCTATGACCGATGAATCCCAGCTCAAGCAGCAACATCAGCAAGCCCAAGCAGAGCCTGATAATCAGGCCAGCCAGAACCAAAGCCAAGTGACCGAAAACCTCGATCCTGACCGTCCCCAAGCCGACACGGCAGCACCGAACGCCCTACTGGAACGACTCGGCACCACGCTGCAACCCGACTTGATGGTGCAGGCCCTCACCCACCGGTCCTTCTCCCACGAGCACGAGGGCGCCCCCAACTACGAACGACTCGAATTCCTCGGCGATGCGGTCCTCGAGTTCGTCTCCACCGAGACCTTGTACCGCGTTCACCCCGACATGAATGAGGGGCAGCTGGCCAAAATGCGTGCCAAAGCCGTATCGGAGGAATCGCTGTCGAACATCGCACTCACCAAACTCCAGGTGAGCCCATACATTCTGCTGGGTCGAGGAGAGGCGGATGACGACGGCGCACACAAAAGCTCGATTCTGTGCGACATCGTCGAAGCGCTCATTGGCGCCACATTCGTGGAGCACGGTATCGACGAAGCCAGACGCGTGGTGCACAATCTCATCGACGACACACTCGCCGAGGTGGCAACCGAAGGCCCCGCATTGGATTGGAAGACCTCATTCACCGTCAAAGCGCACCAGCTTGGACTCGGAGAACCGCACTACCGCATGGCGGTCGGAGGACCGGAATACGCACCCGAGTTCACCGCTCAGGCCATGCTCGAAGGCAGCGACGAGGTGCTGGGCACCGCCACTGGCCCCAGCAAGCGCAAGGCACAGCTCAAAGCCGCGCAATTGGCTTGGACCGAACTCGACCGGCACCCAGAACAACATA
This sequence comes from Bifidobacterium sp. ESL1130, assembly GCF_058507935.1. Classification (NCBI taxonomy): domain Bacteria; kingdom Bacillati; phylum Actinomycetota; class Actinomycetes; order Bifidobacteriales; family Bifidobacteriaceae; genus Bifidobacterium; species Bifidobacterium sp. ESL1130. The sequence goes on from NZ_CP196379.1 coordinate 1,868,788, forward strand.
CGGGAAACAAGGGCGGCAGGCACAGCGACAAGCGCGACTCGACACAACGCAACTGACAGCAGGCATTTAGGCCGTTTGGCTTTCTCCGAGCCGAACAGACATTACCTTCCACCATCCGAAACACCAACGCACCTTATACGGGTGTTGCTTTTACAATGATTCCAACACGTCGGCGCAGCGAACGGGGGAATTGTGGCAGCAACACCATTGCAAGCACTGAACAGCATGGCAAAAGGGCCATCGCCGGAGAGTGACGAGGATCGGTCAAACGGCGAAACCATGACCGGGGCGCAGGCGCTGGTACGCACGCTCGAAGATCTCGGTGTCCGCAGTGTGTTCGGCATTCCCGGCGGCGCGATTCTGCCGGTGTATCATGCCATTGACGACAGTACCAAGTTCCGGTTTGTGCTTATGCGGCATGAGCAAGCGGCAGGTCATGCGGCAGAAGGCTACGCAGTGTCCACAGGGCAGGTGGGCGTCTGCATCGTCACCTCAGGGCCGGGCGCTACCAACATGGTCACCCCCATCGCAGACGCCAACATGGACTCCATACCGCTCGTGGTCATCACCGGTCAGGTAGGCACCGACGCCATCGGCACCGACGCCTTCCAAGAAGCCGACACCGTGGGCATCACCTATCCCGTGGCCAAGCACTCGTACTTGGTCACCGACGCGAAAGACATTCCACGAGTGCTCTCGGAAGCCTATTACATCGCCCAATCCGGACGCCCCGGACCAGTGGTGGTCGACCTTACCAAAACCGCACAGAACGGCACACTGCACTACTCATGGCCACAGCGCATGATTCTGCCCGGCTACCGCCCCACCACCAAGCCCCATGGCAATACCATCACCGCCGCCGCCGAACTGTTCGAGCGCTCATTCCGCCCCGTACTCTACGTGGGAGGCGGAGCTGCGCGCAGCGACGCCGGTTCTCTGGTCAAGAAACTCTCCGATCTGACCGGCGCACCCGTCACCTGCACATTGCCGGCACGCGGCGTGCTGCCGGACAGCGACCCGCATAACCTTGGCATGCTGGGCATGCACGGCACCGTACCAGCTACGGGAGCGGTGCAGCAGTGCGACCTGCTGGTCGCCATCGGCGCCAGGTTCGACGATCGGGTCACCGGCAAGCTCAGCGCGTTCGCCCCCAGCGCCAAAGTCATCCACATCGACATCGACCCGGCCGAAATCGGCAAGCGCCGCCAAGCAGATGTGCCTATCGTGGGTGACGTGGCGGAAGTGCTCACTGCACTCATCGCCGCCATCGAAACCCAACAGCACGAGCACGGCAAGCCAGATCTGAGCGCGTGGTGGCAGCTCATCAACTCGTGGAAGCGCGACTACCCCACCACATACGCCGACCCGAGTGACGGAACACTGGCCCCGCAATGGGTTGTGGAACAACTCTCTCAATTCGCCGACCCGTCCACCATCTGGGCTTCAGGGGTTGGCCAGCACCAGATGTGGGCCGCTCAACTCATCGACTTCGAACAACCTCACTCTTGGCTTTCCTCCGGAGGTTTGGGCACTATGGGCTTTGGTCTGCCCGCCGCGATTGGCGCCAGTGTGGGCACGCAGGAAAGCCATACGCCACGGCCCGTATGGCTTATCGACGGCGACGGTAGCTTCCAGATGACCTCCGAGGAGCTTGCCGCAGCCACCGTAGACGGTACACCTGTCAAAATCGCCATCCTCGACAACGAGGTGTACGGCATGGTGCGCCAATGGCAGACGTTGTTCTACCAGCAGCACTACTCGCAGACCAATCTGCAGGAGGGCGACGGCATAGCACAGGCGAAGCGCGGCACGACCGACAGCAACAGTACGGCTGATAATGGCAGCAATGCCGGTAACGCTGAAAACGGCGATAACGTTAACAACGGTGCCGAGCTGGTCGGTATCCCTGATTTTGTCAAACTCGCCGAAGCTTATGGATGCGTTGGGTTGCGAGCCCGTACCAAGGAAGAGGCAGTCGCCGCCATTAAGCAGGCCAACGCCATCAACGACCGGCCGGTGCTCATCGACTTCGTGGTGTGGAAAGACGCGATGGTCTGGCCTATGGTTCCGGCAGCCACATCTAACGATGAGATGACCTATATGCCCGGCATCCAGCCGCTGCTGCACGCTTCGGAAGGCAGCCAAAACACCGATTCCACCGCCAAGGAGGCCTGACATGACCGATTACCCCGCGTCCCAGCCCAACTCGCGCCGTCATACCCTTTCGGTGCTTGTGGAGAACCGTCCCGGCGTACTCGCCCGGGTCTCCGGCCTCTTCGCACGCCGCGCGTTCAACATCAACTCGCTGTCCGTCTCCCCCACCGAACGGCCCGATATTTCACGTATCACCGTCACTGCTGACGTGGAACAAGGCCCGCTTGAGCAGATCATCAAACAGCTCAACAAGCTGCTGCACGTGCTGAAAATCGTGGATTTGGATGCCGAAACAGCGGTCGAACGCGAACTCGTGCTCATCAAGGTGGCCGCCACCGCAGCAAACCGATCGGATATCCTCGAAATCGTCAACCTGTTCCGTGTGCGCGTGGTGGATGTGCACTCCGAATCACTCACGGTGGAGGCCACAGGCGCTGAAGGCAAAATCGAAGCGTTGCTAGGGCTGCTGCAGCCGTATGGCGTTATTGAACTGGTACGTTCCGGTGCCGTCGCAGTGACGCGCGGGCCTCACGCACTGAGCGAGCGGGTCGCCGGATCGGCGATAAAAGGACGCTAGACGCTGATTTGCTGCACGGTCAGGCTGGCATCGTAGTTCAGCATGTTTGGTTTAGGCAACGGTAGCGCCGCCGCTGCCTAAACCAAGAACCAGATGCCCGTTGGTGTGATTGCTGCGGCCTGCCCAGCGCAATTCTACCTACTCAGCGCAGTTACCTACTCAATCTGCTCGCTTAACTCCATCCATTCCATCTCCAATTCTTCCGCCTCGTCCGCAGCTTCGGCAAGACGACTGTTCAGCTGCCCCAATCCCTCAAAGTCGCTGGGATCATGCGTGGCCATCTGCGATTCAATGTCGGCTTTGGTCTGTTCAATCTTGGCGAGTTTGCGTTCGATGGCCGAGATACGTCGAGTGGCATCATGGAAGGCCTTACCGGTGAGTTTCGGCGAACCTACGCTATTGGAAGCACTACCGCCAGAATCGTGAGTATCCGTCGAACTGTTGTTGCTTCCCGAAACCGCATTGGCCGCCTCTTGGCGAGCATCAGTACTGTCGTTTCCGGCACGACTGTTTCCGGCATTGCTGTCTTTCGCTTTGCCAGTACCGGCACTTCCCCCAGCCGCACCACGCCGACCTGCGCGCCGCGCATCCAACTCGTCCAGAGATTCACCTCGCTGGATGCGCTCCACCATGTCCAGATAATCATCCACCCCACCGGGCAAATGGCGTACTTTGCCGCCGATAAGCGCAAACTGCTGATCAGTGACTCGCTCCAGCAAGTACCGGTCGTGCGAGACCACGATGAGCGTGCCGGGCCAGGTATCGAGCAGATCCTCCATTACCGCGAGCATGTCGGTATCCAAATCGTTGCCTGGCTCGTCGAGAATGAGTACGTTCGGTTCGTCCAACAGAATGAGCAGCAGCTGCATGCGGCGCTTCTGACCGCCGGAAAGGTCACGAATCGGGGTCATCAGCTGCGCGGCCTCAAAGCCGAGCCTCTCCATAAGCTGACCGGTCGTCACCTCTTTGCCGCCCACCTCGTATGTGGGTTTGTAACGGCTGAGTACCTCTTTGATCTTGTATTTGCCCAACTTTTCCAGCTCATCAAGACGCTGGGTAAGCACGGCAAACTTGACGGTCTTGCCTATTTTCACACGGCCGACCGTGGGCTGCAGCGTACCATCGATAATGCTGAGCAATGTTGACTTGCCAGCACCGTTCGCGCCGACCACGCCGAACCGGTCACCCGGACCGATAAGCCATGTCACGTCGTCGAGCACTTTGCGGCCCGAAACCGTCACTCGCTGAGCGGCTGAAGTGGGGTGGTTCACACCGTCACTGTCCGTACCATCAACACCGTCAGCAGCATCGCAACCGACACCTTCCGCAGCGTTCTGCCCGTCGGCATCACCGTGAGAGCCGTCGGCACCATGACCGTCAATCCCCGCACCCGACCGAGCCTCGACAATCCGCTCGTCGGTCAGGTCGTCCACTGCCAGCTCCACCGAACCGTACACTTTCGGCTCTTCGTACAGCGCATGCACCGTGTCAACCTGAGACGGCGAAACCCTCTCGGACTCGGGTTCAGAGTGCTGAACACCATTCCCCGATACCTCAGCCGTTTGGCTTGATGCCGTTGTTCCCTGCTCGTGCTCGAAAATCTGGGTGACATCGGTCAGATCGACCACCTGTTTGCCCAACCTCGAGGTCGCCATCTGCTGCAACTCAAGCGTATTGCGCATCGGCGGCACATCGTCGATAAGCGCATGCGCTTGTTTCACGTGAAACTTTTGCTTCGTGGCGCGAGCCCGAGCACCACGGGTAAGCCAAGCCAACTCCTTGCGAGCCAAGTTTCGACGCCGTTCCTCGCGGATGTCAGCCTGCCGGTCGCGCTCCACACGCTGGAGCATGTAGGCGCTGTAACCGCCCTCGAACGGGTCGATCACCCCGTCGTGCACTTCCCACATCGACTCGCACACCTCGTCAAGGAACCAGCGGTCGTGGGTGACCAGCAGCAGCGCACCCTGCCCTTTGCCCCAGCGGTTTTTCAGGTGTTCGGCAAGCCAGTGGATGGTGACGATGTCCAAATGGTTCGTAGGCTCGTCAAGTGCCAGAATATCCCAATCCTTAAGCAGCAGCCGGGTCAAATCCACACGGCGGCGTTGGCCTCCGGACAGCGAGCCGACTGTGACTTCCAGGTTCAGACCGCCCAGAAGAGCCTCCACCACATCACGCGAACGCGTGTCGGCAGCCCACTCGTAGTCCTCACGCCCGTCGAGCGCAGCTTCACGTACCGTGGCATTGTCGTCGAGCGGGTCACGCTGGTCAAGCATGCCGAAGGTAAGACCGCCGCGCCGGCTCACCTTGCCACTATCTGGCTGGCGAGCGCCGGAAAACAGCTGCAGCAGCGTGGATTTGCCGTCACCGTTCTTGCCCACAATGCCGATGCGATCGCCTTCGTTCACGCCGATGGTAACGTCGGTGAAGATGGTCTTGGTAGCGAATTCCAGCGAAACGTGTTCGAATCCCAAATCAAAAGTAGGCATAATAAGTTCATGCTACCGCCAGAGCAGGGCATTGCGCTCTTGGGTGCAGGGCTTGGCGAAGACACAACGCGGCAGCCTGATGATAGGGCCAGCCTAGAGAATTTCCACCCGCGAAGCATTGCCGACAATGGAATAGAAGGGCGAGCCCTGCCGATCACGGGTTACGGTACCGGTCAGACGCTCGGCTCCCAGAGCCACCGAGCCGTTATTCGATTCCACGTGGTACCCGGTTGCGGGAGTGAGGCTGCCACGCAAGGATATTCGTGCCGAGGAGGCGAAAAGTTCGCATCGTTCACGGACCCGCAGAGATTGGGAAACGATGCTGCTGGACACGCCCGAAATCGCTGCATTTGCGCACTGTACGCGCCGCATCCGCAGCGATCCGCTCGTTACCGAACAATGCAAGGTGCCAACTTCAATGTCCTCGACATAGGCAGCTCCTGAAGACGTCTCCACATTCAAGATATGAAGCGGCTTGAACGCGGGCAGCGCCACCACCAGGGACGGGGTAGTCCACAACCATGAAAGCGAAGGCTTTTCCTGCTGAGACTTCTTCTTCCAAGCTGAAGTTTTCTGGGTTATAGTCAGCGCATGCGAGTCGTTCACGGTTACCGTGAAGCAATCTGAAGCGCAACAACGAAGATATATGCCTGGCTGATTGGATTGCTTTACCATCAGTCGCACGTCCCCGGTGGACACCGATAAAGAGTCAATCGTGTCCAGTTTCATGAGCTTGCCATATCGTTCCAATCCGAGCATGGTCCTTCTTTCTCACTGGGACAGTTCAGGCAGCTGGCACACCTGACCGTTCATATAGAGGCCACTTATCATGGCATCTATTGAGCGGCTCTGCACTTCGAATATGGAATTATCCGTCATATAACCTGCCCTTGCTTCTTCATTAAACGGTCTAAGACCGTTCCGTCGAGGTACGAGAACCGAACAAATCTAGTGGAAAGGACTCCATCCAAATGAGAAATCCTCACCTTTTTAAATAGGTAAATTTTACTATATAGGAAAACGCTTCCTTTGTCAACAACTGGATAAGCTATAATTATTTTCTATCATTTTCCCTATTTGATGGAGCAGGTGTGGGCGCGCGCGATACTAAACTACTCGTCCTTGGAGTGGTCATGCTCCGCGAGCCAACGTACGGGTATGAAATCGAGAAGGAACTCAAAGCCTGGAACGCGGACAGATGGGCCGGCGTGGCCCGCGCATCCATCTACAACCAGCTCAAACACCTGAGTAAAAGCGGGATGCTGCAATTCGATTCCACCAGCAAAACCGAAAACAGGCCAACGCAATACCGCTACCGCATCACCGACAAAGGCCGGCAAGAGTTTCTGGCATTGGTGCACGAAAAGCTCGACAATCCACAACCCCAACCCGGCGATCTCATGCCAGTGCTGTGCTTCATCCCCTACATCCCCGAAGAAGACGTGACGCGCGCCTGCCGCAGACGGCTACAGAACAACACAGCATTTCTCGAAGCATTTGACGATGCCATGGAAACTTGGTTTCCAACAGCCGCTTCTGATGCCTCGTACGATTCGGGCACCGCAGACACTCCGGGCGTCTCGAACACCTCAAACGCAGCTGCGTCGAATTCCTATACCCAAGAAATCTTCCACTACGAAAAAGCCGCCATCATGGCCGAGACAGCGTGGCTGAAAGAATTCCTCAAACGGCTGCCCACCTACTACAGCAAAGCATCAAAAGACAAAACAACTACAGTCTCATCGTGAGGTTTCACCGGCACCCACACTGCACTGACGCCCACCTCACAGTCATTCCATCGACTGCGCGTAGGTACTGCAGCGCGTGGCGAAGGCTGAGAACACCTGCTCGGCAAGTGGCTGCACCTCGCAGTCATAGCGCGCAAAATCATCACGAATTTGCGCAATCTGCGATTTCTTGAGGTTTTCCGTCATCTTCGGCTCAGCAAGCCATTCATCCAGCAACGTTGCCGTGACTTCCATATGAAATTGGAATCCGATGGCTGTTTTGTAGCAAAACGCCTGATTCTTCGTGTGCTCGGAGCTGGCGAGCAGCTGCGCGCCTTCGGGCAGTGAAACCTTATCGCCATGCCAATGCAAGACATTCAGCTTCTTGTTCCACATCGAAAAGTAGTCATTGCACGCCACCTTACTGATGGGAGCAAACCCCAGCTCAGCATGCTTGGCGCGTTCCAGTTTCGCGCCTAACGCAGTAGCGATAATCTGATGCCCCAAGCACACACCCAGCACCGGCATACCAGCCTTTACCGCCCGGCGCACCATTTTCGCCTCGGTCTTCAACCCTAGATAGGTTTCCGTGTCGGCAGCCCCCATTGGCCCGCCCATCAGCACCAAACCTGAGAAATCGTTGACATCGCTGTCTTCCATAGCCTCATCTTGTACCAGGTTGACCGTTTGAGAATTCACCCCGTAGTCGTCGAGACTATCGAGAATTCTCCCCGGTTTCTCCCAAGGCACATGCTGCACAATAAGCACTTTCGCCGTCGTCATACCACCATTATGCCATTTTGTCTTGCCATAGCCTGTGCATGCACTCAATATTGACTCAAACAGTCATTTTCATCTACAAAACTGTCGCAGTACTTCAACCACAAATCCAGCCACGCACATCCCTCAAGTGCCATTACAGTCGCGCACGATCAAGCACGACAATCACCCCCAACCGCCCATCCGCCCACCTCGCTCCTGCCATACCCCCAAAATATCCTCTCAAACTGGAAATCTGACAGTCATATATCTGCTCGAAGCCGAGATCGTTGATATTTCGCCATTCTTGTATTCGGGCATAGCTCTCGATATTTGGAAAAGTACTCACGGAACAAAAACGAGGCGTTGGCCGTGGTGTGTGGAGCGTCGCGCCGTGGATTGTCTGACAAACATCATAGGCTTAAAGGACATTACACAAGCTTAAGAACCGCGAGATTTCAGGTTTTAAGTAATTTACATACATCGGCACAGGCCTTACCCAGATTGGCGGCGTGATATGACTTCAGCAGAGCAGCACAGCAGCAAGCTGGCCACGACAGGCGACCGCAACGATGTGCGCGAAGGCTCTAGCGCAGAGTCCTCCAAGGCAATGGGTGAGAACTCCGATGCAAAGAACCGCACTCCAATGAGCTTAACTCCTGAAAACCAACAGATTGCCGACAAGCTGGCCGTCTACAACACGGCCACGCACAGCGTAGAGCCGTTCGAACCAATCGTGCCAGGGCAGGTAGGGATGTACGTGTGCGGCGCCACCGTGCAGAGCTCACCGCATATTGGCCACATCCGTGCAGGAGTAGCGTTCGATGTGGTTCGCCGTTGGTTGGAAAAGCTGGGATTCAAGGTCACCTTCATTCGCAATGTGACCGATATTGACGACAAAATCCTCACCAAAGCGCACGCTGCCGGGCAGCAGTGGTGGGAGCGCGCCTACATCTACGAGCGCGAATTCACGCACGCTTACGAAACACTCGGCGTGATGGCTCCTACCTATGAGCCGCGCGCGACCGGGCACATCGGTGACATGGTGGAGCTCATCGAACAACTCATCAACAACGGGCACGCTTACGTTATTAAGGATGCGGATGGCAAGCCGACCGGGAACGTGTTCTTCGACGTAGCCAGTTGGCCGCGCTATGGCGAGTTGACGCGGCAGAAACAGAACGATGAGACTCACGACGCGCGCCCGTCCGAAGGCAGCGATGCGAGCGCCATCAATATCCCGACTCAAGCGGCGCGGCATACCGATGCCGCAGAGACAGGCGCAGCGGCCGGCACAGACGCAAACGCAGAGGTTAACACCGACAGAGACGCTGACACTGCGATTACTGATCAAATGGGCCCGAGTGTGGATCGAGCAGGAAACGACCGCTACAACCCCGCAGATCCAGCCGACAACGTAGACGGCAAACGAGATCCGCGCGATTTCGCATTGTGGAAGGCCTCCAAGCCCAGCGACCCGGCGACCGCACGCTGGCAAACCCCGTTCGGCGAGGGGCGGCCGGGCTGGCATATCGAGTGCTCGGCCATGAGTCACCGCTACCTCTACAACCCTGCACAACCGAGCCAAAGCATGTTCGACATTCACGGCGGCGGGCTCGACCTGCGCTTCCCGCACCACGAGAACGAAATGGCACAGTCTTTGGCCGCCGGATGGGACAGCGCAAACGTATGGATGCACTCGGCTTGGGTGACGGCCAAGGGCGAGAAAATGAGCAAATCGCTGGGCAACGGGCTCTCCGTGCCGGCGGTATTGGCGGAACACTCAGCTTGGGTGGTGCGTTACGCGTTAGGAACCGTCCACTACCGTTCGATGCTGGAGTGGAGTGACCAGACTCTGGCCGAAGCGCAGGCGGCATATGAGCGCATCAATAATTTCACCACGAGAGCCGGCGAGGCGCTGTCCGCCCAGCCTTCTCGCGACGAGGTGGCAGCAGTAAGTGCCACGGAGCTGCCCGAGGACTTCGTGACTTCCATGAACAACGATTTCAGTATATCTGGTGCGACCGCAGCGATATTTAGCGCCATCCGCGAAGGCAATGCACAGATGAGCGAGCTTGCCGAAGCACAGGCGGCAGGTAAGAGCACAACCGACGTCCAAGGTAGGCTGCACGCCACACTGCTTTCCGTGCGCGCCATGCTTGATGTGCTCGGTCTTGACCCGCTCGCCGAACCGTGGGCAGCGGGGGCGCATGGTCAGTCCGATTCGGCGCAGGCGGACGGAGCAGCCACCGAACATGAGGTGCTCGACGCCATGGTGCACGATTCGCTCGATGCACGTTCCGCCGCACGCGCTGCCAAGAATTTCGAGGCGGCAGACCGCATCCGCGACTATCTGACCGCCAAGGGCATCACCATCGAGGACGGGCGTGACGGTTCCACGTGGAGCCTCAAGTAGCGGCTCCTAAACTTTTCCCGCGCGCCCGCTAGAATTGTGGACATTATGGCAGCATTTAGTTCTTTAACAGACAAGCTCTCTAATGCCTTCAAACACCTGAAGAGCAAGGGCAAACTTTCCGAGGCGGACATCGACGGAACGATCCGCGAGATTCGCCGTGCCCTGCTCGACGCCGATGTGGCGCTCGACGTGGTGCGCTCCTTCACTTCCACCATCCGCGAGCGCGCGTTAGGCACCGAGGTTTCCGAGGCGCTGAATCCCGCCCAGCAGGTGGTGAAAATCGTCAACGAGGAGCTCACCAACGTGTTGGGCGCCGGTGTGGATCGCCCGTTGAACTTCGCCAAGAACCCGCCTACCGTCATTATGCTGGCAGGTCTGCAAGGCGCGGGTAAGACCACGTTGGCAGGCAAGTTGGGCTACTGGCTCAAGGATTCGGGTCATACTCCTCTGCTGGTTGCTGCCGATTTGCAGCGCCCGAACGCTGTGACCCAGCTGGAAGTGGTCGGCGAACGCGCCGGTGTGCCGGTATATGCTCCCGAGCGCGGCGTGCAGTCAGCCGGCGGCGAGGCTGTAGCAACTCCGGGCAGCACGTCCGGCGACCCGGTCAAGGTGGCACGGGACTCCATCGCATTCGCCAATGAGAAGCTGTACGATACGGTCATCATCGATACTGCGGGTCGTTTGGGCGTAGACGAAGAGCTCATGGCTCAGGCGCGCAACATTCGCGACGCTGTCAACCCCAACGAAATTCTTTTTGTAATCGACGCCATGATCGGCCAGGATGCTGTCAAAACCGCGCAGGCGTTCGACCAAGGCGTGGACTTCACCGGCGTGGTGCTCTCCAAGCTCGACGGCGATGCACGAGGCGGCGCAGCACTCTCTGTGGCGAGCGTGACCGGCAAGCCGATTCTCTTCGCTTCCAACGGCGAAGGCCTGAAGGACTTCGAGGTGTTCCACCCCGACCGCATGGCTTCTCGAATCCTTGACATGGGCGATATTCTCACGCTCATCGAGCAGGCGCAGAAGGAATTCGACGAGCAGCAGACGCTCGAATCAGCCAAGAAGATGGCGCAGGGCACGTACGGTCTGGACGACTTCCTCGAGCAGCTACAGCAAGTGCGCAAGCTCGGCTCCATGAAGAGCATTCTGGGCATGATCCCAGGTATGGCCGCACACCGCAAGGAACTTGAGCAGTTTGATGAGAGCGAAATTGACCGCACAGAGGCCATTATCCACTCCATGACCCCTGAGGAGCGGCGCGACCCGTCCATCATCGACGGTTCCCGCCGTGCGCGCATCGCCTACGGTTCAGGAAACACCGTGTCGACGGTCAACGGTCTGTTGCAGCGATTTGAGCAGGCAGCCAAGATGATGAAGCGAGTGACCAACAAGGCTTCGGGCGGTATCCCAGGCTTCGGCGGCCCTGCCATGGGCGGAGGCAAAGCCGGCAAGAAGGGCAAAAAAGGCAAGAAGGGCAAGTCGAAGTCCGGCAATCCAATGAAGCGCGAGGCTGAGGAAAAGGCGTTGCGCGACAAGCTGTCCGGCAAGGGCGGCAGCAAGTCCGGCGGTTCGGCGTTCGCCAAAAAGCAGGATCCGAATGGTCTGCCACCTGAGCTCCAGGAGGCTTTGGGAGCAGGGAGTGGCGGTCAAGGCTCGCAGAACGGCGTGCCTGATTTGCCGCCGAACTTCGGTGGTGGACTGTCGGGGCTGCTGGGCTGACCAGTGCCAGTTGCCACTTATTCGCCGCGGTGACTGGCACATGAATGCCGCCAGTCACCGCACGACCTCAAACACCTACTACTTCTACTTATTGGCTCATTCGTACTCGTCCGTGAGATGAGTCATCTCATCCTTTGCCTGACGGAAACGGAGTCGTCATGATTGCTTTGAATATCGTGACGGGTCTACTCGCCGTTTGGACGCTGCTACGTTTCCTGCCGGCGGGCTGGGACGGCCGTGCGCCACTGCCCTATTTCATCTCGTTTGTGCGGTTCCTGTGGATTCCGGCGGCGGTGTGCTTGGTGCTGGGCGCTGTCACCGGTAGCACCTTTGCTACGTTGCTCAGCGCGGGCATCATGGTGGTGATTGCCTTCGTAAATTCGCCGTGGCATCGCAGGCGGGTGTCTCGCGCAACGGGGCGCGGCATACAGCTAGATAGCGGGGCGCAATCGCACACTGACGGTACCGAGGCCGCAACTGAAACTGCAGATGCAACTGTACCTACAACTGGTAGTAGCAACAACAATGGCACCAACAGCGATAACGATAACAAGACCGCCTGCAAAACCGCGAATGGCCTGTCTACCAAGCTCAACGTTATGACGCTGAACTGCCGCTTCGGCAAAGCTGATGCGGGGGCGATTGTCACTGAGGTTCGGGAACGAAACATTGCCGTGTTGGCGTTGCAGGAGCTCACTCCTGAACTGGTTCGCGCACTGGACGATGCTGGCTTGGCGCAGCTGCTGCCCTACCGTCAGCTTGGACGCCACCAAGCAAGCGACAACGGCGGATTCAACGGCATTTGGACTGTTGACAAACCCGAGGACTCTGCTGCGCGCAGCGTCGATATTGAAGCTGCCGACGCCCCGTACGCCCAGGTTGGAGGCATCACCTTCGTCAGCGCTCACCCCAAGTCCCCCATGCGTGGGTGTCGTGAGTGGTCGGCCGGCATCCGCGCACTGGGAACACTGGCAGAACAGCCATTCGCTGACCGCGGCACACCCGCAGCACATGACGTTGCCGCAAGAGATACCGGCATGGCCAGCCGCAACAAGACTTCTACTAGCGCTGCTGCCGCCACCGCCGTACCCGCAGCAGTGGTGATTATGGGCGACCTCAATTCAAGCCTGTCGCACCCCAGTTTCCGTGCTCTGCTGCGGTCCGGCTTTACCGATGCCGGACTGGCCGAACATCACCGCACTGTGGCCAGCTTCCCTGCTTGGCTGCGCTGGCCACGCCTCGAACTCGACCATGTTTTGGCGAGTGCGCCACTCATTCCCACAGATGCCATGGCCGTATCGGTCCCCGGCACCGACCATCTGGCGCTGGTGGCTCGCGTGCGGCGGCGATAATGTACCACCGGCAACTGTCTCACACTGATTTTGCGCTCAGCCGCCCGTCAGCCATGGCATAGAGACAATCGGCAATCTGGTTCAGCTCATCACTGTGATGCGAGGCGATGACGATGGTGCGCCCCAATTCTCGCTGATGACGCATCTCATCGAGGAACAAGGCTACGGAACGCTCATCCAAACCGTTAGTAGGCTCATCAAGCAGCACCAGATTCTGATGTTCCATCAGCGCCTGCACGATGGCTAGCTTTTGCCTCATACCCAACGAATATGCCTTGACTTTCTCGTTTTCATGCCCCTGCAACCCAAAGTGCTTCAGCAACCGTTCCACCTCTGCCTGGTCAAACGCCTTATTGATGCCGGCGAGGTACTCGAGATTCTGCATGGCAGTCTCAGACGTGACGAAACCGGGATTTTCGATGATTACTCCAACAGAATCCGGCAGCTTTTCGTTGAATTCTACTGGTTTATCACCAATGAGAACCTCGCCTTCATCAAGCTGTATGAACCCGCATATGGCTCTCAGCAGCATGGTCTTACCCGAACCGTTGGGACCAACAATGCCATAGATGTGACCGCGTTCGAATTTCGCGGAAACATTGGTGAGCACCGGCTTCTTCTTGATGGTTTTCGAAATATTATTGACTTCAACGTACATGATAATTCCTTTATCGATTGGTCATCTGTAGGATGACTCCTGTTTTTCTGGTTGACGCATGTCTACACGGGATGAAATGCACATACCGGGTTTGCATATGCTGTATCACGGAAACGACGGTGCGTAGTAAAGATGCCTACCTTCGCCGCATCCCTGCTCACTCAATTTCATAGCGGTTGAACACAATTGCATTGCCCACCACCAGCAGCACCGTGGCCCCAGCCAGTACCGGTACCCAAGCCGGCACCGCGCCTACCGTTGCGAACGCGAACCATTTGGTGAAATTCGGAACGGCAAGAAGCAAACCGTAGAGCAATGCCGCAACGAAATACCCTATGGCTCGATTCCCCAACAGATAGCCTGCGTTGGCAGTCAGCATGAGCACCAGAAGCGTCCATGCCGCACACACGGAGGATACCAATATCCGAGCAGTGTACGAACTTGGAAGAACCATAACGGCAATCACCGTCTGCAACCCGGTGAACACCAGGCAATAGACAATCACCAGCGCGAGATAGCGAACGAAATGCATGATGCCGCGGCGCGCACGAACGTAGACATAGTAGTCAGGCACACTCAAATACTCTGACATCTGCTCCAGAGGTATCGCGACGCCGCAGGCCATGAAGCCGATGGCGGCCGCATTGACCATCAGGTCTGGTACTCCGACATCTTTCGAGAGGTGGTACATGCCAATGAACACGCCATTGTTTTGCCCGGAGAGTACACCCGTGTAGAACTGGAATGTCAGCAGCGCCAGCAGAACGAGTATGAGCAAGCGAATACCGGTGCGCCCGCTCAGTTGCTGCCAGGCACGATGAACTTGATGCACGGCAATCACCCGACTTTGTCGATGTAGTCAAGCCGCTCAAACGCCGTCTGGTTTGCCAAAATCATCAGCAGCCCATATCCGACGAACGGCACGACCTGATCGAAGAGAACTTGCCTCCAGTCCATGCCGACGGGATACCAGAAGTAGTACAAGTAACGTCCCATGGTGCCTGGGAATGCCAGCAGAAACCAGCCTCCCAACACAAAAATGATGGTGACCCACGGTACGACCTGACCGAACGAAAACCCGAGATTGACCAATAACAACACGAGCAGCTGCACGGCAACACCCATCATCACCAGCTGAGCGAACACCATTATGACCACCGACCAGCATTTGGCAACGGCAGGATTGCCGAACACGGCAAATTCCATGACCGCGAACAGAACCGCGCCGAGGGCTGCTTGCAGCACTGAGACCACCAGCACCCACGCCATATTGACGGCCAGCTCTCGTTTGGGTTGCTGTCTCACACGTTCGAAAGCCGGATATTGCGTGCTGCCAGCGGCTTGCAGTATCAGTATGGACGGCAACCATCCTACTACGGAGGCTTGCCTCATGTACGTGTCGTAGTCACCGGCAAAATCGGACTGCTGAGAGAAGAAGAACGAAGCAACTGAATACAGAATCGCATATACCAGCGCCACGGCAACCACGATTTTCTTCAGATTCGAGGACCTTCGCAGCGGTGCCAATACCTCACTAACTGACATCGCACTTCCTTTCGACAAACACGCAAAGCCACGACAAGAACGCCAAACCCAACACGGTAATCACAAAACCAGTCGCACTGTAATTGCGGCCTCCCGTGGCGGATTGTGCAGAAGCGATATTCAAAAACGTAACATGACTAAGTTCATTGGGAACAGCCCCAAGCGTAATATCCGGCAGTGCCCACCAAACCAGACTGACAACAAATGGAATCAGCAACTCCACAAACCGCTTTTTGGTAAAGAAGGAAACTCCGACGGCAAGGGTAGCGAAAAGCCCTGAAATAAGGAATACCATTAGCAGTACAGTTACAATGAGCAGCACCTGATTAGTTTTATATACATCATATAACCACGTTTTTGAATCAATCAAAATATATCGATAACATCCAGCCGCTTTATACTCAGCTTCTGTCATATACGTAGCAGCATCAGGCGCGCAATCAACTCCATCAATGAATGTCATGTGCGGATCTCGTACAGCTGCCACAAGCAAGTTCAGCAGCAAAGGCATCGTACCTCCTATGCCACCAAGCAGAAAGCCAGAGATCATCGATCCTCGAAGCACTGAGTTTCTGCTTTTACGAGTATACAAACTATTGATTCGCCCCGTAAAACGCTCAATAGAAAAAACACTGCCACCAATCAGCGCTGCAAAGAATGGCAGCAGCAGTAAATATATAGGACCGGACGAGCCATCTCGACTGAATAGCATTACTTCACGCAGAAAAGTCGGGGCACTCGCCGTCGGCATGAATCCTGCATGCCAGTACGACCAATGGTTAAAGAAAATAAGCACAGCAGATGCTGCGATGATAATTAGTATGCGCACACTGAACAGATTACGAATAAGCTGTCGTTTTATCATTGCCCACATGTATCCTCATTCACCTCTCTTCTATAAAAGGTGCGCAGCTATTGAACATAGCTGCGCACCCCAGATACATCACACAGAGTCGGGGCTCCACACACCATATCCGGTGTAGCCATTCCCACTGTTACTTTGGGTTCGCATATGAACTTGCTTTCGCCCGTACCGCTCGTAAGTAAAATTACTTACTTTTCGAGCTTGCCCAGAAGTCATATAAACCGTTGCCGAAGATACATCCTCATTGTGATAGCCAAGCATCCATGCACGAACAGTCTTGTTAGCATACTGCGTGCGAATATACCCAGATGAGGCATCCTGCTTCTGCCGATTCGGAGTATCAACAGTATTCCAACCGCTTGTGGTCGCCGACCAGCCAGTATCACCATGATTGTTAGCCATCGCCGGAGCAGCGAAGCTGAACATGGAGACTACAATAGCGAGCGAGGCCATAGCCTTATGCTTTATATTCATAGTCTTCATTTTTATTCCTTTATTTCGTGAGTACACCCCACATTGCTGTCGGGTCCACTCATGTGTGGGCTCAGACAGACAAAACACAACTTTGTGCTATCCGAACAGCTCCTACAACAAGCCGGAGCTGTTAAGAGAATAACAAAATATTTCTCACAGAGCAAATATGTATATGAAAATAGCAAATATTTTTTTTGCTTCCACATGCTTAAAATATATGCAAAATCAGCAATCTCGGCGCGACACGCCGACAAGCGTTGCAGACACAACGACAGCACTCTCCAACGCCGGCGCCCACCAAATATCACACGCCGCTCACGCCCTGCCACGTACTGCGGTTGACTCGCGCTCGATGACGGTAAAGGGCACGTAGTGCGGGAAATTGCCCTGCTCCCCCGCGGCAAGTATGTCGCATCCGTCTTTGCCCATGCGGTCAAAATCTTGGGTCACGCTGGTCAGACTCGGCCGCACCATATCTACCAGTTCCGTGCCGTCGAAGCTCATAACACTCAAGTCCAAAGGCACATTCAACCCCAGTTCCGACGCGCGGTTCATCGCTCCGAATGCCGTCAAATCACTGGCTCCGACGACGGCGGTCACGTCCATACCGGCCCCGCTATAGGCATCGACCGCCGCCACACCGTCCTCATACACGCACGTGCCGTACTGAATCCACCGCCCCTCAACAGCAAGACCGTGGTCCTTCATGCATTGCCGGTAGCCATCCACGCGCAGCCGTACCGCGCCTTGGTCGGGAATACCGGCAAGACCGATCGCCGTGTGCCCACGGGAAACAAGAAATTCGGTGGCTTCGTAGCCCATCTTAAAATTGTCGGAGGTAACGAATGGCAGCGCGTTGTCCACCACTGGGGCAGACAGCACCACGCACGGTATGCCAGAATCGTGCAGCATACGTACGGTTTGCTCATCCAGTTCCAGAGAGACCAGCGCCACCGCACGCACCGCACGTTCGACAGCTGCACGAATGGCACGCTGCTGAGCCTGGGAATCATTGTTACCTACATGAATGACGAACACATCCAAGTTGTGCTGTGCGGCCTTGGCTTCAATCTCACCCACAATGTTGGTGCCGAAGTTCGATTTGGTACTCGACATGACCACCGCGATGATATGACTTTCGCGCTGCACGAGATCGGAGGCGGCCATGTTACGCACATATCCCATGCTTTTGGCCGTTTGCTTTACCAGTTCCACCGTTTTATCATTGTGCTCGCCTCTGCCTGAGAGCGCTCTGGATATGGTGGCGGTTGAAAGGTGCAGCCTCTCGGCGATGTCCTTGATCGTAACTCGCGATCGCATTGCCATGCCGCACATCCCCTTGCAGTAAACGTTTCCTCATTAACCGGCTCTTCTCATGCTCATTCTAGTGAAGGGTCGTTATCTCACGAATGGCAGGGCGTCAACGCGCGGATCGGTAGCACAGCGGCAGAGTTGCGCATCGACAAAAAAGGAGTACAGTAATGCTCTGTAAACGTCTACGGTAGACGTTTACATTACCCACTTCCGAAGGAGCAACGTGGCCAATACACCATCGGCGACAACCCACGCCAAACATCATTCCCTACCTGACATCACCTCCAAAATGATGTTCGCCCTCACCTTTGGCTACTGCGGCGTCAATATGGCATTCTCGCTACAGACCTCACAGATGAGCCGTATTTTCCAAACCCTGGGTGCTGACCCCAACAAGCTCAGCCTCTTCTTCCTTCTGCCTCCGCTCATCGGCATGATCGTGCAGCCCATCCTCGGCAAATTCTCCGATTCCTTCTGGTCACCAAGATTCGGCCGCCGCATGCCCATACTGCTCGTCGCATCTCCGCTGGCCGCCATCGTCATGGTATTGCTGCCCAACTCGGGATCTCTGGGATTCGGCTTCGGTTCCACCGCAGCGCTGCTCTTTGGCGCGGTAGCTGTGGCCCTCATGGATTTGTCCAACAACGCCTGCATGCAGCCATTCCGCATGATCATCGGCGACATGGTCAATGAGAAGCAGAAAGACAAGGCCTGGAGCTGGCAGCAGTCCTTCAGCAACCTCGGCGGTGTGCTCGCCAACCTCTGCCCGTTCGTGCTCACCTGGCTGGGCATCGCCAACGTCGACCGCAAAGGCGTCGTACCCATGTCCGTGCGTCTCTCCTTCTACATCGCTGCGGTGGTGCTGCTCGTCACCTCGATCTACACCATTCTCTCCGTCAAGGAATACGATCCCGAGACCTACGCCGACTACCACAACTTCGACTATGAGAAGTCCAAGAAGACCCCGAAGAAGTCCTACTGGACGCTCATCAAGGAGGCTCCGGCCACCTTCTGGCAGGTCGCTGTCATCCAGTTCTTCGCCTACTTCGGCATCCAGTACCTGTGGACCTACGCTACCGGCGCCATCGCCAAGAACGTGTGGGGCACCTCCGACTCCTCCTCCGCAGGATTCCAAGCGGCAGGCAACTGGTACGGCATCCTCACCTTCGTGCAGTCCATCGTGGGCATCGTCTACGGATTCCTGGTGCTCTCGCGCACCAGCCAGTACAAGCGCAAGTTCTGGTACCGCGTGGGTCTGCTGTGCGGCGGCGTAGGCATGATTTGGACGGCGTTCTGCCACAACCAGTACATGCTCATCGGATCGTTCACCCTGATCGGCATCTGCTACCTGACCATGCACGCCGAACCGTTCGCTATCTTCACCACTGAAACCGACGGCGAAAACGACGGCGCTTACATGGGCCTGTTCAACATCTTCATCTGCCTGCCGCAAATCGCGGCCTCGCTCCTGAGCTTCATCATCTTCCCGCTCACCGGCAGCTCCATGCCCACCATGCTCGTCATCGGCGGTGTCTCCTGGTTGCTCGGTGGTGCTTTCATGGGCATTATCAAGGACACGAAGGCCAAGGAACTCGCTGCCAAGGAGTAAACCAAAGCCTGGCTCTGCGCCCTGCGGCTCATCCGCGTCGCAGGGCGCAGAGCCACCAGCGCGCGTGAACCCCCGTCCATAATCGATACGGTGTTCATAACACCGACGATTTCAATACACGACCATCCACACACTGCACATAGGAAAGAACACCATCATGCAGACATTGAAACAGGCCATCAGCGGCCAAACCATCTCCCTAAGCTGCGAAGAGGGAAACCTCGAGCTGACCATCCTCACCCCTGAAATCATCCGGGTTTTCCAGGACCGAGGCCGTCACACCAACTCCTATGCCATAGAGGGGGATAAAAGCCAACTCACCCAGTTCACCACCACCGACCAAGGCGATCACGTCGAAATTCGCACGGACGCGCTCCGGGTCAATGTGGATGCAGGATTCAACGTGGATGTTTACGACGCGGATGGCAACCCGCTCGTACTCACTCATCGGCAAGGTCGCGGTGAGACCATCAACAAGACGCTCGATGCCGGCCATCAAAGCATTGTGCGCGCCGAAGGTCATGAGGTCTCAGAGGTCGGTGCCGGAACAAGCGAATATTACGAAATCATCAACCAGCTGGATGCCGACGAACACTTCTACGGCTTGGGTGATAAAACCGGGTTCCTCGACAAGCGCGGCTACGAATACGACAACTGGAACTACGACGAGCCGCGCCCGCATATCGAAAGCTTCACCAACCTCTATAAGTCAATTCCCGTCCTGCTGGGGTTGAAGCGCGGCCATGCCTATGGCCTCTTCTTCGACAACACCTATCGCAGTCACTTCGACTTGGGCAAGGAAAACAACGGATACTACTTCTATTCAGCAGTGGACGGCAACCTTGACTATTACATTCTGGGCGGAGCCGACCTCAAATCCGTGGTCTCCAACTACACGTACCTGACCGGCCGCACACCCCTGCCACAGCGTTGGATGCTCGGCTATCAGCAGTCACGCTGGGGCTACTCGATGAGCCAAGAGCGCGTGGAAGAAATCGTCGACAAGTTCGCGCAATACCACCTGCCGTTGGAGGCTGTGCACTTCGACATCGACTATATGGACGGCTACCGTGTCTTCACTTGGGACACCGACAAGTTCAAAGACCCCAAAGGATTCCTTGCCGACCTTAAAAGCCGTGGCGTGCGCGTCATCCCGATTCTCGACCCGGGGGTCAAACAGGACGAAGACTATGAAATCTACCAAGAGGGGGTCAAGGAAGGCTACTTCGCCACTGATCCCGAGACCGGAGAAATCTACATCAACCGCGTCTGGCCCGGCAAGTCGGCCTTCCCGGCGTTCGGCGACGAACGCGTGCGCACATGGTGGGGCAAACACTGCAAGTTCCTACTTGATACCGGCGCCGCCGGCATCTGGACCGATATGAACGAGCCGGCCACATTCGACGGCGACATGCCCGAGGACGTGGTGATGAGCGACGAAGGGCAGCCCAGCGACCTGCGCCGCATGAACAACGTGTACGGGCACAACATGGCCAAGGCCACCTACGAGGGCATCCGCGCCGCGAGTGACCGGCGCCCGTACGTCATCACCCGCGCCGCCTACGCCGGCACGCAAAAGTATTCCGCCGTGTGGACCGGCGACAACCAAAGCCTGTGGCAGCATTTGCAGATGTCCGTTCCGCAGCTGAGCAACATGGGACTTTCCGGATTCGCCTACGTGGGCGCAGACATCGGTGGATTCAGCGCCGACTGCACAGCTGAGCTACTCACCCGTTGGATTGAGGCCGCCATCTTCAGCCCCATGCTGCGCAACCATGCAGCATTGCAAGTGCGCGACCAGGAGCCATGGGTATTCGGTGAGGATGTGCTGAACATCTACCGCGACTACCTGCATCTGCGCTACCGGTTCATCCCTTACCTCTACGACTGCTTCGCCGCCGAACAGCATGACGGCCTGCCCATCATGCGCCCGCTCGTGCTCAACTACGAGGATGACCCACGTACACGCACCTGCAATGATGAATACATGGTGGGAGACAAGGTACTCGTCGCCCCGGTGGTGAACGAAGGCCAGGTGTCCCGTGCGGTCTATCTGCCGCAGGGTGAATGGATCGACTATTGGAGCGGCGAGCGCCATACTGGCGGCCGCGATATTCTGGTCGACGCACCGCTGAATGTACTGCCATTGTTCATCAAAGCGGACAGTATGCTGCCCGTGGGACCGGTGGTGGAACATTTGCGCGACGAACCGGATACAGCGATGACCTTCCGTCTCTTCGGCGATGCCGGCAGTACCGACCACTACCAGGACGACGGTTTCAGCTTCGGATACGAGGAAGGCAAATACAACGTGTATCACGTCGAAGCCGACGGCGAGAACTCTAGCGTAACGCTGGAGCATCGCGGTTTCGAGCCGGTCTACCGGCAGGTCACGCTGGAGCTGCCCGGCAGCAGCCTCACCTTCTCCTGGGATGAGGGAAGCGCCTCATACGTTGCGCAATAGCGAAGTAACGCAATGATGCAGCGCAGTAGCGCCTCATCACACAATCGGCTGGTACGGCAAACAAACCGCGCCAGCCGTTTGCTATGTTACGCAAACCGGCTCAGGCATTGCTATTGTCAGCAATCAACCCCTCAATTTGCACCGAATTTTCTATCCACGCTGTGCGGTATAGTGGAACGGTTATTCGTGGCTGGGCGGGCCCTCTCAAACCGTTCGACCCGAGGAACGCGCGAAGCAAGCCGTTGTGCCCCACACATTGGCGGATGTCGCATTGCATTTACAAGGAGAGCCGTTATGGCAACCAAGATTCGTTTGAAGCGCCTGGGTAAGAAGTTCTATGCCTTCTACCGCGTGGTCATCACCGATTCGCGCAACAAGCGCGACGGTCAGTCGATCGAGGAGATCGGCATCTACGACCCGAACAAGCAGCCTTCACTCATCCAGATCAACTCTGAGCGCGCACAGTACTGGCTGGGCGTCGGCGCACAGCCGAGCGACCCGGTCAAGAAGCTGCTGCAGATCACCGGTGACTGGCAGAAGTTCAAGGGCATCGATGGCGCCGAGGGCACGCTGAAGACCGCTGAAGCAGGTCCGGATGCCGCCGCTCGCGTCGAGGCTGTTGAAGCTCAGGCACAGAAGCTCAAGGCCGCCAACTCCGAGGCGAAGGCCAAAGCTGAAGCCGAAGCCGCCGCTCAGGCAGCTGAAGCCGAGCAGCCTGCAGAAGAGGCCTCTGAGCCCGCTGCAGAAGAGGAAAAGGCTGAGTAGTCATGCTCGAGCAAGCTGTGGAACACCTCATCACCAACATCGTGGATTTTCCCGATGATGTTTCGGTGAAGTCGCACACTAACGAGCGGGGCGAACTGCTCCGCGTGCGCGTCAACCCCGAAGATATCGGCCGAGTGATTGGCCGCAGCGGTCGCACAGCCAACGCCATTCGCACTGTAGTGCAGGCGCTGTCCGACCACAAGGTGCGCGTCGACATCATGGACGTGCGCCGGTGAGCGCGGCAAGTTCCCAGCGCAGCACAGACCCGCAGCAGCTCGACCTGTTGCGGGTCTGCCGTATCGGCCGCGCACAAGGCCTTAAGGGCGAGGTCACCGTGCAGGTCTTCACCGACGACCCGGAACGCCGCTTCGAGCCAGGTGCGCAACTCTTCTCCAAAGATGGCGAGCACGAATATACTGTAGCGTCGTCTCGCACGTTCAAAAACCGCTGGATACTGCGGCTGGACGGCGTGAACAACCGCGACGCATCCGAAGCACTCAACGGTACCGAGCTCTATACCCCAGCCGACAGCCGTGAAGAGCTGGAGGAAGAAGACGCTTGGTACCCTAAGGACCTTATCGGCCTGACAGCAGTGCTTGCCAAAGATAATGCTGTGGGAGCGCCGGCCGGCCGCACGGTGGGTACCGTGGTTGATGTGATTGACGGCGCTGCACAAACACTGCTCAAAATCCGTCTCGCGCAGCCCATGCTTGAGCAAGCAGACGGCAGTTTCCTGCCTGAACCCGCGCAGCCTGCAGAGGATGCGGCACCAGCTCAATCCAAAGATGCGGCAAGCGCAAATGGACGCCGCGTAGCCACCGCCCTGGTGCCTTTCGTGGACGAAATCGTGCCTGACATCGACCTAGACGCGCGCACTCTCACCCTTGACCCGCCCGGAGGCCTGATTCCCGGGCTGTGATTGATGGGAAGGCAAAAGCCACTTCAGTCACTTACACCCTTGTTATGCTTTGCGCGCGCCATAGTGCAGCCTCTGCTTACAATTATCCTGCCGAGGCTTTGCTGGGCAATATAATCGTTTTCAATTTAGGGGACCAGAGTGACACACGAATCACGCGCTATGAACATTGACATCGTTTCCGTGTTCCCGGAGTATTTTGGTGCGCTCAGCTTGGGGCTGTTCGGCAAAGCGCAAGAGCGCGGGCTGGTCAACGTCACCACGCACAATCTGCGCGACTGGACTCACGACGTACATCACTCGGTCGATGACACTCCGGTCGGCGGTGGTGCCGGCATGGTGATGAAGCCGGAAGTGTGGGCCGAATGCCTCGACGAGCTGCTCGGACTGGAAGCGCACGAGTTTCATGCGCAACCAGACGTTGACGGCAATTCGGCCAGCATTGCCGCAACCGCTGCCGTCGTTTCCTCCTCTGACGCGGTGCTTATTTTCCCGAACCCCTCGGCACCGGTGTTCACCCAAGCCGACGCCACCGAACTGTCCCATGCTCAGCACCTTATCTTCGGCTGCGGCCGCTACGAAGGCTACGACGCCCGCATACCGCAGTATTACCGAGCTCAGGGCGTGGAAGTGCGCGAATATTCGATTGGCGACTACGTGCTCAACGGCGGCGAAGTGGCCACATCAGTCATGCTTGAGGCCATTACCCGGCTCATCCCTGAGTTTATGGGCAATCCGGACTCAATTGTTGAAGAGTCATACACCGGCGCGAATGCGCTGCTGGAACACCGGCAATACACCAAACCGGCAGTATGGCGCGGTATGGCAGTACCGGAAGTGCTGACCAGCGGCGATCACGGCAAGGTCGATCGGTTCCGCCGCGATGAGGCACTGCAACATACCAGCGATATTCGTCCAGACATTATCGAGCGACTTGACTGCAGCGAGCTCACTAAACCCGACCGTAAAACACTGATGGCACTTGGCTGGGAAGTTTCCGGAGCTCACCCCAAGCGCCTCTGATTGCTGATTCAGCAGCAATACTGATGGGTCCCACCGATGACCGTCATACTCTCATATGCGTTGTGACGGCTCTAAACGCAATTGCCGGAAGAACACCAAATACCACACCGCAACGCAACAACCACCACATCGCGCACCGCAACAACGCAATGCACCGCAACATACCCAAACAACACAACACAACACAACACAAAAGGGTGCCTACCCGCAGGCAGACACCCTTAACCGTGCAACGGTAAGCAGCAGGCCATACGCCTAATTACAGGCCGCGCACCTTCACACGCTCGGCCACGTCAACGCGCTCCGGCATCTGAGCCTCAGCACCCTCGACGATGCCGCCGAACGGCATCTGAGCACCCAGCTTCCAGCTCGCCGGCAGAGTGAACGCGTCACGCACCGCATCGTCGATCAGCGGGTTGTAGTGCTGCAACGAAGCGCCGAGACCTGCCTCAGACAGCGCCGCCCACACGCTCAGCTCGAGCATGCCCAACGACTGCTCAGCGTAGGTCGGGAAGGACTCGGCGTAACTGGGGAACTGCTCGGCGAGCTTGTTCGTGCCGTCAACGTCATCAAAGAAGAGCAACGTGCCGCGACCGGCCGCAAAGGAGTCGATCTTCGCAGAAGTCTTGGCAAACGCTTCTTCACTGGCAGCCACCTTGTGGAGCGCATCCTTGACGATGCCCCACAGCTTCTGGTTTTCCTCACCGAAGAGCAGCACCACGCGCTGGGTCTGCGAATTGAACGCGCTCGGCGTAGCTACGGTAACGCGGTTCACCATGTCGGTGATCTCCGCGTTGCTCAACCGAGACTCAGCATTCAACGCGTACTGCGAGCGGCGTGATTCCAGCGCCTTCACGAAATCGTTCATAGATAACTCCTCTATTCGCGGCCGAACCGCAACGTATGGTCTTCGCTTCGACCGGCGAGTGGCCGGGAGCGCATGGTGCCACCATAACCAGAGCACATGCGCCCGGCAAGGAAAAGGCCGCGATTTTCACCGAGAGGTGTTGTGATGTATGGCACACTCAATGAAGTACACGGCGGTTTCCCCATAGTCGCGCCGCTCGCTTATCTCCCAGCCTTCAGGCGGTGTGAGCGGTGCGGAACGGGTGGAACGCTCGATGACCATCATCGTGTTGCCATCCGCCGCACCGGCACCCACCAGAGCCGCCATGAGTGCATCACATGCCGAAGTTTCGAAGGCGTACGGCGGGTCGGCGAAAATAACGTCGAAAGCTGGGCCGTGGTAACTTTCCGCGAATCGTTCAGCCTTCTGCCTGCGCACTTGCGCCACCATGCCCGACTCCCATGATTGCTGGTGTTGCAACGACGAAAGAGTGCGAGACAACACTCCCCCTGCCGCACCGGCACTTTCCACCGACACCAGTTCCCGTGCTCCGCGGGAGAGCGCTTCTACGCCGAGCGCCCCAGTGCCCGCAAACAGGTCAAGCACCCGCGTATCGTCAAAAGCACCGCGGGCATCGAGCCGCGAGAAGATCGCTTCTTTGGTGCGATCGGTGGTAGGCCGGGTGCCAGGCTTGGCTTGGGGCAAGGCAAAACCTTTGAATCTGCCGGAAATAACACGCATATGGCCACTGTAACCGTTCTCCCGGCCAATGGTCGCACACACAGGATTCCATCAGCTGCTGAGAATCTGCGTTTCGCCCCCTCGAGTGAAGTCCAAGACCGCTCCGGCCAGTTCAGGTTCACCGTTCAAGTCAGGGTTGGTTTCCAGCAATGTTTCTGCCGCAGCACGCGCGTCGGCGATAATCTTTGCGTCTTTGACCACGCGCAGCAGCTTCAAGCCTGATTTACCGCCCGACTGACTATCTCCGGTCACGTCTCCCGCGCCGCGCAACTCCAAGTCGGCCTGTGCGATCTGAGCACCGTCGAGCGAATCACGAATCACGCCAAGCCGTTGTTCAGCGATACTGCCGGGCTCAGCTCGCGAAACCAAAAACGCCCAAGCATTGGTACCGCCACGGCCCACACGGCCTCGCAGCTGATGCAGTTGCGAAAGGCCGAACCGGTCGGCATCGAAAATGACAATGCAGCTTGCCTGTGGCACATCCACACCAACCTCAATAACCGTGGTGGCAACCAGAATCTGCGTATCGCCGGCCTTAAAACCGGCCATGACCCGCTGCTTATCCTCGTCGGCGTCACGCCCTGTGAGCGTATCGAACGCAACGCCTTGGAATTGGGGCAGCGACGACAAGCGCGCCGCAATCTCACTGACCGCGTGCAGCGGCGGCTTGGGTTCGCTTTCTTCCCCCTCGTCCAAGTCCGCATCCACCTCAACGAAATCAGGCTCTTCCTCATCGCGATGCACAGAAGCACGCCGACCACGCTTCGTGTCAGCCACACTGGCAGCCCCAACTCCTGTGCTGCCACCCACCTCTGCCTGCGCCGCACGTTCCTCATCGGTTTCGATGCGCGGGCAGACCACGTAAGCCCTCTCTCCTGCATTGATGCGCGCACGAAGATGAGCAAACATACGCGCCATAGTGGCATTGTCCGCCTCGGGCACCACCACTGTGCGAATCGGCTTGCGTCCCCCGGGCAGTTCGGTAAGCCAAGAAATCTCGAGATCGCCAAACCAGGTCATTGCAGCGGTACGTGGGATGGGGGTAGCAGTCATGACCAACAGGTGCGGAGTCTTCTCGCCCTTGGCTTTGAGAGCCTCGCGTTGCTCCACACCAAACCGGTGCTGTTCGTCGATGACGGCGAGCGCCAGGTTCGGCATCTGCACATGCTTTGAGAACGCAGCGTGCGTGGCGACGGCTATGCACGGCTCGCCGCTGGCCAGTTGCGCCAAGGCTTGGCGACGTTCGGTGAGTTTCATGCCTCCGGTGAGCAGCACCACCGGCACGTCTTGCTCACCATTGCCGCTGCCTGCGGCATCTTCACCGTCATCGCGCACGCTGCCCTCGTGTGCACTGCCTGCCATCGCTTGCACCAGCGCGGCGATGGTGTGCATATGCTGTTCGGCCAGCACCTGGGTGGGCGCCACGAGCACCGCTTGCCCGCCAGACCCTACCGCTTGCAGCATGGCGGCTAGAGCCACCACCGTTTTGCCGGAACCCACCTCGCCTTGCAGCAGCCGCTGCATCGGGTAGTCGCGCTGCATGTCTTCGCCCATCTCATCGATGACCTCGCGCTGCCCGGCGGTCAATGCGAACGGCAGAGAATCGATGAAACGCTCCCGCAGGCCGGTATTGGCGCACATAAACGCGTCAGCCTGCCGCGAGGCAAGCCGCGCCTGCAGCACGGAAACCTGTGAAACAAACGCTTCCTCGTAGCGCAAGGCCTCAAGACCTTCTCTGAACTGGCCGGTGGACTGCGGGTTATGCACAGCCGCGAAGGCTTGGGCACGGTGCAACATCCGACGTTCATCGATTATTGAAGCCGGCAGTACATCAGCAATGGCATCAGCGTCCTGCACCGTTTCAAGCATGCTGAGAATCGACTCATGAATGTGCTCACTGGAGATGCGGGAGTTGGCATGATAGACCGGGCGTGGGCGGCATACTCGCCCCAGCGCTTCTTCTTCGGTGTTTGCGTCGAACTTAAGATTCGAACCGCTGGCCGGCAGGGACGTGGCAGACATGGCACCTGCGGAGTCGAGCGTAAAAGCATCAGATTCATTTCCCTGCACAGTGCCCTGCCCCTTGGCCGCGCTGCCAAGTATGCCATCAAAAGCACCGGCACCGTCAGCATGCGGTGCGATGGTGAGGACTTCGGGGTGGGTGAATTGCAGTTGCCCGTTGAACTCACTGGGGCTGCCGGCCACCACCACATGCGATCCGCCCCGCAGCCGCGCACTCATCCAGTCCATATACGGCTTTTTATGAGAAAAGAACACCAGCCTCGCACTCGACGGCGCAACGTGACGAGAGGCGGCGAAATCCTCATCGCCCACGACCGCTTCCAGCCGGAAACCGCGTCTGCCCCCCATCGGCACCACGCGCACCATCTGCGTCACGCCGGCAAACGCCATAGCCTCCCCAGCACGCGCTTCCCTCACTGCACGTAGCGGTACCGGCTCAGTGACACGGAACGGATAATAGGTAAGCGCATCGCCCACACTCACTATGCCTAAAGCCTTGAGCGCGCTCACCCGCCGTTTGTTGGTGAGCAGCGAGGAAATCGGAGTGTCAAGCGAAGCGTCCATGCACCTATTGTATGGAGCAGACCGGTCTTATTGACGGCGCGAAGAGCGATGCCTACCGGCAGGGCTGCGATCCGCCCTCACTCAGCGCATCAGACACCACTGGGCGCACCGACACACCGCCTATCGGCGGTCGACCCACCAAGCGCACCCAATCCCCGCCTGCGCAGCACTCAACCCGCCAAATGCACCGACACCGGCCTGCGCAACAGCCCACGCGTTCCTTGCCACATGCCGGCACAGCAAGCACATGCTTGGCAACATTGACACAGATATCGACAAAAATAGCCCGTTTTCTGTCGATATCTGCGTCAATGTCCATATATGTGTCAGCTCAATCAATGCTGTGGCACGCTCCTTAAGGTCAAATTGCGCGCGGACGGCATTCGCATCGTGTACCAGCTCAACCGAACCGCACACTGCATGGAGGTGATTGTCGTCAGCGTCCGCGACGACGGATTTGTATACGCACGGGCAGCGGAGCGCATCTAACCCCAGCAAGCGTGCTCAACCCCACAAAATGTAATCAATATCACATTGACATTTAGCGGAAATGAGCAACACGCCGCCGCACAATCAACGCAAAGGCTTACCCTAAGGTTGTAGTGAAGTCGTATGAAACGGCTTGTTACGCGGCATATGGCGTCTTCCAGTTCGGCCTTTCAGTCTCACCGATATGGGTCAGCTCCACCACCTCGCGCGGCAACGCCGAAGACGCAAGGAGCAGAAATGAAAGTCGTCATTTTCTCAACCTGCCTGGTCGACCTGATGTTTCCGAACGTCGGCAAAGCCATGGTCGAGGTGCTGGAACGGTTCGGATGCGAGACGTTCATGCCCATGCAGCAGATCTGCTGCGGCCAGATCACCTACAACAGCGGCTACGTCAAGGAATCCAAACAGACCATGCACAACGAGGTCGACGCCCTGCTGAGCGTGGATGCGGACTACATCGTCGGCCCTGCCGGTTCTTGCGTCAATATGCTCAAGGAACTGCAGTTCCACATCAAAGACGACCCCGAATACCAGGCCAAAGCACATGAGCTGGCCGGCAAGGTCTACGAGTTCTCGCAATTCATGTACCGCGTGCTGGGCGTGCTCGACGCCGGCGCCGAACTCAACGTGAACGCCACCTACCACCGCTCCTGCCACATGACCCGCCTGCTGGGCGAGCGCGAAAGCCCCTTCATTCTCATGGAGCACGTCAAGGGTCTCAACCTGGCGCAACTGCCGCACATCGAGAACTGCTGCGGGTTCGGCGGCATGTTTTCCATGAAGATGCCGGAAATTTCGCGCCAGATGGTGGACGAGAAAGTAGCCGACGTGGAAAGCACCGGTGCCGACGTACTCATCTCCTGCGATCCGGGATGCCTGATGAACATCGGCGGGCGCTTCAACCGTGAAGGCAAGCCGATTACCATCATGCACTTGGCAGAAGTGCTCAACAGCAACGTGGACATGAGCCGCGTGCGCTATATCAGCGCCGAGGAACGCGATGCACTCGACCGCGAATATCTCGCCAAGTCCAACGCGCAGGAAGCACAGGAGGCAGTGGCATGAGCACGACAGCATTCTCGAACGACACAATGTTCAAGCGCACCGGCAAGAAAACCGGCACCATGATCCGCAGCAGCGAACTGCCCTTCGCTCAGCGTCTGGAAGAAGCCGAACAGGACACCTTCGGCCAGCGCGCCGTGGCCAAAGCGCAGGATGCCCAGTGGGTCAAACGCGAAACCGCACGCGCCGAACTGGGCAACTGGGAAGGCTGGCGTGACCTGGGCGAGCAGATTCGCCAGCAGGTGATCCGCTACCTGCCCGACTATCTCGAACAGTTCAGCGACAACGTCGAGAAGCGTGGCGGGCATGTCTTCTTTGCACAGACAGACGTGGAAGCACGCGATTTCATCGTGAACCTGGCGCGCGAAAAGCAGGTCAAGCACGTCGTCAAATCCAAGTCCATGGTCACCTCCGAAATCGGACTCGACCCTGCGCTGCTTACCGTGCCGGGGCTCAACGTCACCGAAACGGATTTGGCCGAGTTCATCCTCGAAGAGGACGGCTGGGACGAGCCCACGCACCTTGTCTTCCCTGCCATCCACAAGGATCGCGACCGCGTGCAGCAGGTGTTCCACGACAAGCTCGGCTACGAGGGCAGCAACGATCCTCAGGAGGAGGCACGCTTCTCCCGCAAGGTGCTGCGCGAACGTTTCCTCGAGGCCGACATGAGCATCACCGGCTGCAACTTCGCCGTGGCCGACACCGGCATGGTCAACATCGTCACCAACGAGGGCAACGCCGATCTTTCCATGGCCATCCCCAAAACCCAGGTGGTCGTAATGGGCATGGAGCGCATGGTTCCCAGTCTCAAAGAGGCCGAAACGATGGACAACCTGCTGGTTCGTTCCGCCGTCGGCTCCAAGCTCACCTCCTACTGCACGTTCACCTCACCGCAGGTAGAGGGCGAAAGCGACGGGCCGGAGGACTTCTACGTGGTCGTGGTGGACAACGGCCGCAGCAACGCCTTGGGCACCGACTTTGAGCCAATCCTGCAGTGCATCCGCTGCGCCTCATGCCTCAACGTGTGCCCCATCTACCGCCATATCGGCGGCAAAGGCTACGGCTCCATCTACCCCGGCCCCGTGGGCGCCGTGCTCTCTCCGATTCTGCAGGGCGACTACGAGGACTTCCACGACCTGCCGTACGCGTGCAGCCTGTGCGCCTCATGCACGGCCACCTGCCCGGTCAAGATTCCGCTGCACGAGCTTATTTTGAAGCACCGCGAAATTCAGATGAACGACAACCATCAGGCCGATCTCATCGCCGATACCGTGATGAAGGTGGTGGGTATGGGCACCGGTCATTCCTCGCTGTTCCGCACCGCGCTCACGTTCGACCACGTGGCCATGAACGCGCTGGCCAAGAAGGGCCACAAGGCCACCGATGCCGCAGGCAACACCACACGTATGCCTGACACTGCCAAGAACTTCGACTCCAACGGCAAGCACGAGGAATGGATGCCGTTCGTGTTCGGCGGCTGGACCAAGGTGCGAGATCTGCCCGAACCTCCCGCCCACTCCAAGAACTTCCGCACCTGGTTCAACCAGCGCAAGAAGGCGCAGGGCTCGGCCGAGGAGTTCAGCCGCACCCAAGCTGCGGTGCTGGCCAAGAACCCGAATGCCGCACCGTTAAGCGAGCGCAGGGCTGGCAACGGCAGTATCGACGGCAACGATTTCGGCAGCGCTAACAGTGCCGACACCGGCAACGCTGGCCGCAACAGCACCAGTCGCAATGGTTTTGGGTCATACGACAACAGCGTTTCCAAACGCCGCGAAGGAAACGACAAGACCAGTCCGCTCAGCGCAGACACCGTACCGGTTTCGCTCGGTTCCATCGAGGCCGAAACCTACGGCAAACGCACCGCCGACGTGGTGCGCGAGGAGATGAGCAGTCGCAAGGCCCAAGCAGACCGCACCGCCTCGACTCAGACAGATCACCAACCGGCTTTCAACAGCCACGGTGCAGGCACCGCAAACAGCGGCAGCACCGCCTCAAAGCCGAACCTCGGCAGCACGCAGAACAGCAGCACCGGAACCGGCAGTGCCTCACCCCAAGGAAAGGACGCCTGAGATGACTGATCGCGAAACATTCCTCAACTATCTAGCCGAGAAAAGCGGCCGTCCACGCCACCAGCTGGCCGACAATCCGCTGGTGCCGGTCAACGATTTGCCTGATTCCACTCTCTCTGGCCACACCCAGGATGAGCTTCTGGAAATCGCCCGCAAAAACGCGCCTGCCGTGCACGTGGACTTCCAGACATGCAGCAAAGCCGACCTGCCCGCAACATTGAGCCGCTTCGTTGACGACAAAGCCGACGGTCACCTCATGCTGCCTACGGACGACAAGCGTTTTGCCGACTATGGGCTCAATGAGTGGCGCGAATCTCTCGACCCGGCACCCACCTATTGGACTCCGGGGGCCGGGCGCGAAGCGAACGTAACCACGGCGTCCGAAGCGCAGGCGGCCATCGGATTCGCGGACTTCTTGTGCGCGGAAAGCTGCACCATCACCGCGCCCACCACCCCCGGCCAAGGGCGCGCGTTCCACTTCCTGCCGGTGCACTATCTGAGCGTGATCGCCAAGTCGAGCATCGTGCCGCGCACCCGCCAGGCGATGGACTATTACGATGCGGAAATCAAGGCCGGCAGGCTGGAGACTTCCAACCTCAACTTCATCACCGGCACCTCCTCCACTGGCGACATCGAAATGGTGCTGGTAGTCGGCGTGCACGGCCCACTGGAGATGACCTACTTGGTTGTGGAGGATATGTAGGGCGGAATCGCTATCACTACTGTGGCACTACGCACCTAAACCGACGCTCACACCAACTCAGCGACGGTTTGGGTGCGTACCACTCACTTTTCGCAGCGTAACCGACGCTTAGATTCGCTCAACGTCGGTTACGCTGCACACCACTCACTTTTCGCATCACAACCGTCGCCTACATTATCTCAGCGTCGGTTATGTTGCGTTACTACTCAGCCAAGTTGGACATCACTAAGCCATACGACGATTACGGTACACGGCAAGCACGAGCACGAGCGAGCCCGAGGGCACCGAAAAGCTCCACGAAGACAATTTGCTTGCAACAGCAAAACAGCGAATCGCTGAATGAATGGCCTGTTTATGTTGCGTTTGTAATTAGAATTTGCTAAATTGACCCTTGCACGTAGAGCAACTTTGGTTCGTCCGAGGTGGCTCGGCAGAAGGCCCTCGTACGGAGTCTTTACTGTAGGCGGTGGAATTCGTTTCACCGCCATTTTGAGGTAAAGCAATTACCATAACAACTTAGCAGGTTAAATGTCTGCCGCATCGCAGCACTGTTACATACCCCAGACAATAATCGGTGGTGCGTCCGTCACCATAACAGCCGCACCACCGATTACCGTGTCTTTCTACCGCACGCGCGCAATATTGTCGCGAACGCTTTGCACTAGTTCTGCACTGGCAGGACCTGACTGCATAGACATTTCTTGCAAAGCCTGCACGGCTTGATCGTAGTAAATCTGCGTCGCAGGATTGATGTTGAGCGGCAGCGCGGACACTTTCTGCGCAATAAACTGCATGTTCGCTACAGCCGCCGGATTGGACTCGTCAACATGAGACTGCGCCATAGTAACTAGCGAAGCAATCTGCTGATCGTGCGCAACTTTCTGCTGCCTCACCTGCTGTACTGCAACGGTATGACGATTGGCCTTATCATTACCAACCCACAAAACCACCACAACAACAGCAAGCACCAATTCAATAACCAATGGCACAAAAATGCCTGTTGGTAACACACGTCGGAATACCAGCCCCATCGCATTATCAGCTGGTTGATCCCAAGCGCCAAGGTAGAGCGAAGCTATCACAAACTGAACCATGAACGCAACGATCGGGAACACGCCGTTATCAGCAATCACTCGGTAATACAAGTTGTTGCTGTCCGGCTGTGCAGGATCGGCCTTGTCGCGCTGAAGCTGGGCCGCCCACACCAGCGCTGTAAACACCAGCAAAAATACCATAACCACCATTTGGGCTGGCGGAACAAAACCGTACGTAGAAATCTGCATAACGAATGCAACAACATCCACTAGGCAAAATGCGCTGACCACTATAGAAGCCAAATACTGCATACCAATCACCTTCTCCTTACAAGCTCTTCAGAATCTCTGCTTTTTTCGCATCAAACTCTTCTTGCGAAATCAACTCTGCATCAAGCAGTTTCTTCAACTGGCCAAGACGTTCCACTGGAGAGTCCTCAGTCTGCGGTGCCGCTGCCTCGGCGCTTGCTTGTGCCGATTGCTGACCTTGCGCACCCGCTTGTGTACCAGGCATCCCGGAAGCAGGACCGCTGGCGGCTTGCATGGTCTCGTTCAACATACCGGGAACAACCTGCCCCAAGCCAGCGCCCATCGTAAGACCCATACCAGCACCCAGCAATGCTGACCCATCTGACCCGGGATTTGCTGCGGTCTCGTTCATCGCGTTAAGCACTTCTGCCTGCTGATAATTAGTGCCATATGTCTGATACGCCTGCTGCTGACCTTGCGCAAATGCCGCATTCCCAGCACCCTCAGCCATTTTCCCGAAGTAGTTGCGCCTGTTTTCAGAAGCAAGATCCTGTGCTTCTCTACGCTGCTCATTATCAACGATTTCCAAAGCGGAAATGGAGAAGTTCAACATCTGCAGACCATAGTCAGCAATGATGGGTGCCAGCGCCTGCTCAATCTGAGCCGCATACGTCACCGCATTGGCAGGAACCGCCAGAAGCGGGCCATTCCACGCGGTTAACTCCTGGGTAAGCAACGAAACAATATTGCCTAAGAACTGGCTGCGGAAGAAATCTCGCAGCGATTCCTGCTGCGTCAGATCATAATTGCTGCCTATCAGATTAGTGAGTAAGACGCCGGCATCACTCACTTTTACGCGGTACGCTCCTCGCGCTCTGACCTCAGTTTCGATGCCGATACCGGTAAATTGATCGGCCAACGCTTTGTCGTATACCTTGATCGGCGCATCAGTACCCCACTTGATTTCATGCCCAGACGCTGTGCGCACGAAGAAAACGAGGCAGTGAAAACTCGAAACCGCTCCAGAAAGAGCATTACGAAGACGCGAAATAAAGGGATAATTTTCGGAAAGCAGCGTATATGTTCCCGGGTCAAATACCTGTTCGATCCGTCCCTCATTCACAAATATCGCTTGCTCACCAGGTTCGACCACCAGCGTACTGCCGTTGTTAAAGTCTTCCTCGGGATTTTTGAAAATCAACGTATCGTTGGTGGAACGATTTTTCAGCACATCTGCAATGTGCTTCTGCTCACCTTCATACGCCACCTCATTGGGGTTCTTTCCAAATAATGACATCAGTCCTTCTTCCATATGGTAGTGCCGTACGCTTTAGAGAGGCCCCA
Source organism: Bifidobacterium sp. ESL1130 (assembly GCF_058507935.1). Classification (NCBI taxonomy): domain Bacteria; kingdom Bacillati; phylum Actinomycetota; class Actinomycetes; order Bifidobacteriales; family Bifidobacteriaceae; genus Bifidobacterium; species Bifidobacterium sp. ESL1130. Next base: position 1,904,735 of record NZ_CP196379.1, read on the forward strand.
TCAGCCAAGCTGTTTTCGCCTGACACTAATGGGGTCGCTCGCTGCCGTAGCGTAAGTGAAGCGCGTACTACTTTGCCTGCTGCAGTGCTGCAACAAGTGCTTGAATGTCGCTCGCACTCATCGCCGGCTTGTTGACATATTCACGCCACAATGCCGAAAGTCCATTTGCCGAAGCTTTGAACGATTCCACACCTTCTTGGCTGTTGGATTTAAGCTCGATTTTTTTGCCGCCATTCAAGCAGATGACGCATCCATAGTCATCAACCTTGATGGAATCCACATTCTGGAACAGATATTCCTCAATGAAGGCTCCTTGAGGCTTGCCCATGGAATCCAGCTCGGCCGTCAACTCGAACATCGCAGAAAGGATGCGGTTGTTGCCAAACATCCATACCGTAACGAAATCGCGGGCACCGGCCGGTTCAATATAGGTGATTGGCGCAATGTCGCCAACCTCTTCTTCATCAAAGATATTGCACGCGGCCATGGCCCGTTGTCTCATGGAAGCTAGGATTGCAGGTGAAGTACCTGACATTGTTGTCCCTTTCTCATATAGCGCCGTTCATCTAGTCTGCGAGTATCGCATCCATCTCAGCCTGATCGTTTTCCGTCAAGTCGCCAGCCTGAGCCAGCACATCACTCGAGCGTTCGCGGTAGTTCAAATACCGTTTTTCGAAGACTTCTCGAATAATCACTGCTTTCGCGTAGAAATACTGCGGATCCGGGTTCATTGTTATCGCAGAATCTATGGTCGAAATAATCGATTTGCCTTCTGCCAATTTGATCTGGAACGGTTTCTTGCACTTATACCGCGCTAAGGCAGCATGAAACACGACATCAGGATTGTCCGAGCCGTTGCTCATGGCGCGTTCCAGTTTCGCGGCAGCCTCCTGATATTGACCACGCCCCATCAGCACCAAGCCAAGCGAAGCCAGCACCTGCGGATTATCAGGCGAATCCTTAAGCGCACCTTGGTACGTTTTAAGAAAGCGCTCGGATTCGCGAAGCGTGGCTTTGCGCATGCTCTTGAACGTCAGCGCCGTAACGGTCAATTTACGACCGCAATATTCACAGACTTTTTGCTCTTTTTCAATGGCTGCCCCGCAACCGGGGCAGACCATTTCTTCATCTACCATTGGCATAGTTGGCCTATACCACCTGTCCAGTTATGCCGTTCATGAACAGCATCTACTTCTTCAGCAGGGTGATCATATTGTTTGCCTTTTGATTGGCGTTCATCTGCTTCAGCTGTTCCATCTGAGCGGCAGCCATGGCCTGCGACTGGGCAGCTTGCTCAGCCGAGGCTTCCATCTGCTTCTTCATCTGGCGGCTCTGCATCTCGAAACCGCGCTCCTGCTCCGTCATGCTGGCCAAGTACAGGTCATCAATGTCTTTATACAAACCAGTAGCAGGCTCATGCAGCGTCTCCGCACCACCGAACCGTGCTATATACGAGTCAAAGAACCCTTGCCACTCGGAAGCCAGAGCAGCTGCTTCTTTTCCACTAATTGACTTGAATACAAAAATGCAAACAACACCAATCACCGCAAGAATGACACCAAAGGCCGGGCTATCCATCTGCATGGCCAGCACGACGCCCAGAATGATCAGCACCCATTCAACAGCTAGGAAAATGAGATGCTTCTGCTTGACCTGTGCCTTGCGCTCATCAATCGACGCCTTCTCAGAACTCAGCTTCTGCACAAAGTCTGTATTCAGGTTCTCAAGGCTGCTTTGCAGCTCACTTGGTCTGGCGCGATTAACGCCTTCCAAATTTTGCGTGTGCACGTTCGCCAATTGCCCCTTGGCAAGTTGATAAGCGTCATTCACTTGGGACGAACGGTCGAAATCCAACGACTCGAGGGAACTTTTGTAGGCACTATTACCCATCATCTCTCCTATATTTCTCGACTGCGAGAACGAGAGTGATGACTACAGACTAAAAGCCTAGAAATACCCCCCCCCCGCAATTCTGCAAGTTGAGAGCAGCACTGACTGTATGTGTCATAGCCGACTCCTTCATTATTTGTATAGACAACACGCCTATATCATCGCTAATTTTAATCTCAAGGCGATACAAATTTGATGCAAATAACATTCCGCAGCACAGGATGATGACCTTCACCGCTCCAAATTGTTGCCCCGCAGCAAACAGGCCGGCCGGCAACACCACATGACTACCGGTCGGCCTGTATATTCAGTTCGCGCTCATTCCACGGTTTGCACGCGCAAACTCACGCTGCGCCAAGCAAGTGCTGCCTCACTGACCATATACGTTTTGGTAGCGGTCGTTGAGCTTGTCGATGTCGGCTTGAGCGATGGGTTTGGCACCGCCGAGCTGCTCGGCAGCCCACATGGTGCGCGCCACCTCCTCGGTCATGGCGGCGGCTTTCACCGCGCCTTCCGCGTCCTTGCCGATAGTGAATGGGCCGTGGTTTTGCATGAGCACCGCCGGCGAATGCGGGTACTCTTTCAACGTTTCTACTACGCCCTTACCGATCTCCTCAGAACCGATGAGCCGGAACGGGCCGACCGGGACCGGGCCGCCAAACTCGTCGCCCATCATGGTCAAACCGCAGGGAATGTTCCGGCCGGTGGCCGCCCAGGCGGTGGCGTACGTGGAGTGCGTGTGCACCACGCCGTACACGTCCGGCATGTGGCGGTAGATGTAGCCGTGAGAAGCCGTGTCGGAGCTGGGTGCTTCGGCACCGTCCACCACGTTACCTTCCAGATCGGTAACCACCATCGAAGAGGGGGTCAAGTATTCGTAGCGCAGGCCGGAAGGTTTGATAACCATCAAATCGGCGGAATGAAGCCGCTGCGAGACGTTCCCAGCCGTCCACACCACCAAATCCCATTTAATGAGTTGGTCGTGCAGCGCGGCTACCTGCTCGCGCACCAGTTTCACTTCGGAGCGCACTTCGGGAGAAAAATCAGATAAAGAAGCCATAGTTAAACACCTTTGTTTGGTATGTTTAAAATCACCTCGGCAGCCAAGCATGCGTCGACACCGTCACCGAACACTGCGACATAGCTGCTCGACTGCCGAATGAGAATAAGTAGGTGCTAAAGCTACCGCTACTGCACCATCGAATGTGATATACACACGCATATTCGCGTATGTATGGGAGTTACTGGCACAACGTGCCGCTTGCATCGGCTCTATTGTTGACGAGCCGATGCAACAAGCATTGTTACCAGGCTTAGTTTAGAGGCTTTCCAAATCCTTGCCACGGGTTTCCTTGGCAAAGAGGTACACAATCGCACCGATAACCAAGCAGATACCGAAGAAGGAGAACGCCGTGGTGACCACGGAGATGTCGATGTGCGTCGCGACAAAGCTGCCGCCCACCAGAGCGCCCATGAGCGCCGGTCCCACTACCTTGGCCAGCGCGCCGATGCCGTAGCCCAAGCCCAAACCTGTGGAGCGCACATCGTTGGGGAACTGCTCTCCGCCGAACGCGTTGAGAATACCGAAGGCACCGTCCGCAAAGGTCATGATGATGAGCACGGCGATGTAGAACGCCCAGCCGGAGGTGTGGAAGAAGGCGGCATAGAAGCAGCCGGCAGCACCGATGATGCCGAAGATGAAGAGCGTCCAGCGACGGCCTATGCGGTCGGCAAGCCAAGCGGAGCCGAAACGACCGATGCAGTCAGCCACGGAAACACCCATGAAGAGGTACGCCACCATTTGGGTGGAGAATCCGAACGCATCCTTGAGCAGGGTCTGACCCCAGGACTGGATGGCAAAGCTGCCGAGAATAAAGCAGAAGGAACCGACACTGATGATGAGCAGGGACTTTGTATGCCCTTGGATCAACTCGCGGTAGCCGGCCTTCTCCTCGGCCTTCAGCTGTGGCAGCGTGCCGACCTCTTCGACCGGGATTTCCATGGCCCAAGCCAGAGACTCACGCGCCTTGGCATCCTCACCGATGCTCTGGTAGAAGCGGGGCGATTCAGGAACGTAGTGCAGCCAGACGAGCAGCAGGACTGGAATCACGCCGATGGCAACCAGCACACGCCAGTTGTCGCCGACGAGGCTTTGGGAAATGGAGCCGAGCAGCAGGCCGAGAGGGATGAACACGGAGGTCAGGCCGGAGAGCATACCGCGGTTCTTGCTGGGCACGAACTCCTGCACGTACGGGATAGAGGTGATGTTGAGGCCGCCAACACCGACACCGACGCCAATACGCAGTATGGCAAGCAGCACCCAGGCACGGTCGGGCAGGAAGACGGAGAGCGCGGTGAACAGCACGAAGCAGATGACGCACCACTGGAAAGCGGTCTTGCGGCCAAAGCGATCGGCCAGACGGCCCCACATAATCGACCCGATGACAGTGCCCAAGCCCGAGCAAGCCAGGATGACTCCGGCCTCCGTACCGGTCAGATTCCAGGCGGAGGTGAGCAGAGAGACAACAAAGCCGATGAGGAACATGTCAAAGAATTCCGACACGTTACCCAAGATAGCCAAGGTCACCAAACTTTTCTGATGACCGGTCAGCGGGCGGGCGTCCATCTGTTCGTACGCGGCGACCGGTGGCGCCACGGCATTAGCGGTATTACTCATGATATTTCCTTAGTATTCCATAGGGTTCGACACAGCGGAAGCATGAAGCTGGAAGATCTTCACCCTTCCGCTGTGACATTTGCAGTTGTTTCACGTGAAACATGCTCATTGACACATACCGTGCAAGTCTGCATGCCCACGTGTGGCCGGCCCTCCCGAAACCGCGCCAGCAGACGCAGATGGGACGAAGCGGAGGAGATAGAGCGGATAAATGGCGACCGTCAGCAGCGGCACGGACAGTCGCCATCGGGATTACCAGCCAGCGTTCATCGGTCGATACTTACCGACTGACATCTACCGGATTGATGATCACCGGCTTAATATTTACCGGTCGATGTCTGCGCCGAGCGGGATGTGCAGCTCGTCGGGACGAATACGGGTCAAGTCACCTTTGTGAGTGAGCGCGAACTCGGAAGCACGCTGCCCCCACTTCACGCCCTCAGATACCTCGTCGGAGAGATACCCGTGCAGTGTGGCCGCCACGAACGAATCCCCGGCGCCAGGCCGGTCGATCACCGGCACCTCAGTGGTGTGGTACTCGCTGAAGCCCTCATGGGTGCGCAGGTACGGCCCCTCCATATGGTTGGTGGACACCACATATTCCGGATTGAACCGTTTCATCAGCTCATCGGTCACCTCTTCGGGCGTACCTTCGATACCGAATACCTTCTGCGCGTCGGAGATAGAGCAGAAGAGGATGCTGGCCTGCTCGGCAATGGGGGTCAGCACCTCGCGCGCCTTCTCCCCGCTCCACAGCTTGCGGCGGAAATTGACGTCGAGTGCCACCTTCGCACCACGTTTGATCGACTCATCACAGGCGTAACGCACCACTTCGGCGGTGGTGTCCGTCAACGAGGCGGTAATGCCAGTGAGGAACATGATGCGCGTATCGAGCATGGTGTCCCAGTCGTAGTCCTCCACCCCGGTCTCGCGGAAGGCTGTCCAGTTGCGGTCATAGATGACGTTGGCGGGCATGGGGCCGGCACCCGGCTCCATGAAATAGAGTGCCGTGCGACCTTCGGGCTTGCGCACCATGGTGCTCATGTCCACGCCGACCGAACGATACTCGGAGAGGATGTAATCGCCCAAGTCGCCCTTGGGCAGCGAACTCGTCCACAGCGTGCTGCGTCCCAGTTGCGAGAGCAGACCGGCCACGTTCGCTTCGGAACAGGCCGGGTTCATGTGTACGGAACGGGTGAACATGAGGCGTTCGCCGTTCTTCACCGTGAATCGAATCTGGCCTTCGCCAATAGTAGAGACATCATATTTTGCCATGAGTTTACACTTCCTCGTGTGTGGCGCGCGGGCGCCATGCGTGTGCATATCGCTATGTCTGTGCTGCCGTTCGGGGCATCCATGTTCCGAACAGCAGCGCAATCGCCGTGCTACCGCTGCGGTGCGCGGCGATTGATACGGTTTTTGAGTTGTGGTTGTGGTTGATACTGGTTGATTGGTAACAGCACAGGCTCATCAAGCCTAGGGCCGCAATGCTTGTGCCGGTACGGAAGCCACCGCACCGCCATCCTCACGGAAAGGCGGCGGCACAGCGGCAGCCTGCAGACCATGCCAGCTACGGTCGTTCGATCTCAATGCCGGCCTCATCAAGCCAGCCTTCGACCTTACGCCGCGCAGCTGCGGAAATCTCACTGGAGTCGGGTGCGTCATCGTTCCACATCTCGAGCATCATGCGCCCCGACCACTCCTGCCGCTTCAGCTCGGCAAATGCGGCCTTAAAGTCAGCCGTGCCTTCTCCCATAGGGACTCGGCGCGGCTCTCCCGGGCGAACGTCTTTGACATGAATGGCCAGCATGCGCCCCTGCCCTGCCTTGAGTTCGGCCACAGTATCGAGTTCCTGCTCGGCCAAGTTGCCGATGTCGGGGTACATGGTGAGCCATGCAGAACCGACCTCGTCGCAGACTTCCAACCCTTTGGAGATGGAAGTCACGTCGTTGCCGTCCACATTCTCGATGCCCAGCATCACGCCGGCTTGAGCCGCATAGGCGGCCGCGCGGCGTAGCGAATCCACGTAGCGCTCACGTTGACCTGAATCAGGGGTTTCGTAGTAGGCGTAGTACCCTGCCACCTGCACCACTGGGATGCCGGCTTCGTGGCACAGGTCGATGGCCTTGCGGAAGATGTCATCCGCTTCCTGCCGCACCTCCGGATCGGCGGAACCAGGCCCTACCTTGCGGTGGCAACTCAGGCACATGCCTCCCACCTGTACCTGCTGCCGGTCAGCAGCCTCGCGGAACTGACGCGCCTGCTTGGCCGTCCAGTCGAGCCGCGCCATACGCTCCGGGGTCTCATCCACAGACAAATCCATGAAGGAGAAGCCGCCTTGACGCACGCCGGAGAGGAACGAATCCCAATCATCGGCGCGTTTCAGAGCTTTCTCGTAGATGCCGAGCCTCACGCTGCTCATCAGGCCCACACCTCACCAATCACGTCCTGCAGATGCGTGGCTGCCGCCAGCGGGTCGTCCGCCTTGACGATGCCGCGCCCAGAGATGATCACACCCACCGGAGCCCCCTTGAAGAAGGGCAGATCCTCGGCCTTCACGCCGCCAGTGACGGTAACCATGAAGCCCATATCGTGCAGCTCCTTGATCCGGGCGATGTCGTTGGGACCCCAAGTGAGCTTTCCTGCCACCTCGGCGTCACGCGAACGGTGCACGATGACCTGCTTGGCCCCCAGCCGGCGCCATTCGCGCGCCTGCTCCGGGTCGTAAGTCTCACCGAGTTCGATCTGCACCTCGCCGCCGAACTCGTCAGCGACTTTCACCACCTGCTCGACAGTGGTCATGGAGGCCCCGGCCACCACGGAAACCCAGTTCGCACCGGCTTCGAAGCAGTTGCGGGCAATGAGCGCACCTGCCTCGGCAATGCGCACATCCGCCAGAATCGTCTTGTTGGGGTACAGCGCGCGCACTTCACGCACTGCTTTGAGCCCTTCGGCAATGATGAGAATGGTGCCGCACTCAATCACATCGATCTGATCGATCGCTTGGTTGAGCGGGCGCAGCGCACTGGGCATGTCGGTGGTGTCGAGCGCGATTTGCAGCTTGGGACGTTCCAGACTCGTAATGTTTCCGCTCATCTCAGGCATCCTTACGCATAGTGAAGAAGGTCTGCGCGTTCTTCATGAGCAGCTTGTCCACATACTCGGGGTCGAAGCCTTCGGCAATCATGCGCGGGCCGTCCACGGCGGGGTTGTAGTCCACACCGGTCACCGAACCGTACGCCTTCTGGTAAGAGCGCTTACCGGAGTCGGTACCCAGCAGGATGCGATCCTCGTAGCCATCCTTCTTGAAGGCGGCAAGCTCGTTGATGCGGTTCACATCCGGCTGATACTTGATGCGGTACGTGCCGTCGATCTCAAGGTAAACACCAAGATCGAGAATCTGCTCCAAATAGTAGACGTCGGCGTTGCGCTGAATGTGGCCGATGGCAATCTGGTCTGCAGGCACGCCCAACTTGATGAACTCCTGCGCCTGCTCCAAGCCGCAGGTACCGAAAGTGGTGTGCGTGTTGATCGGGGCGCCGGTCTCGATGGACGCGATGGCCGCGGCCTCAAGGCACTTGTGCTCGAACGGGGTGATCTTGCCGTATGCGGTACCCACCTTGATGACACCGGCCTTGTACTTGCTGCGGTTAACGACCGGACCGGAATAATCGTTCTGGTCAATGCCCTCGCGAATGTCCGCGATGACCAGCTCGGCAATCTGGTCGACGGAATAACGGTTGATCCAGTGGGACTGCGTCTCCAGGTAGACGTGCTCACGATGGAAACCGGTAGCGGCGATGACCTGCAGCCCGTCAACGTCGCGAGCCACCTCGGCCAGCTTCTCCGGGTCGCGGCCGCAGTTGATGGGGCACATGTCAACCACCGTGCCGCCGTTCTTGCTCCAGTTCTTGGAAGCGTCCACAAAGCGCGTGGCCTCTTCTTCGGCCTTGGGCACGGAATCAAGCTGGTGGTCGCCATCGATGTAGACCTCACCTGCGCCAACGCGGATGAGGTGGTCGTGGCAATCCACCACGCCAAGGGTACTGGGATCTACGTCTCCGAGAATGGTACGTGCAAACGCCATTGCTGCTCCTTAGTATTGACTTCTTCATTGAAGGCTTGGCACCTGTTGCGCCGCCTGTGATTGTCAATCTAGCGCCTCGAGAAGCGGTTGGCGACACCCGCCGTGAACAAATGTTCATCATCGAAGTGTGACTTTTCGCGGAACAATGGCGTTTACCACTTCGCGAGCGCTCGTCATCCGGAAAACCGGCGATAGAATGAACACATGTTCAACGATGAATCATTAGCGTCCAGTACGGCACGCGATCATGTGGAACTCATGCTGCGTGTAGCGCGCTCCTACTACGAAGACAATAAGACCCAGGCGCAGGTGGCACGCGAGGTCGGCTACTCACGCCCCAGCATTTCCCGCCTGCTGGAGGAGGCTCGGCGCACTGGCATGGTGCGTATCACCATCAGCCATAGTCTGGAACGCCTACGCGAACTTGAGCAAGGGCTTAGCGACAAATATAAGTTGAAACATGTGCGTGTGGCCGAGGTGCGCCCGGGTGAAAGCACCAGCCAAGTGGTACCCGGGTACGCCGCTGCGCTATTCAGTGAACTATGCCAGCCCAACTCGCTGATCACGGTTTCCAACGGTCATGCCGTAGCGGCCACAGTGCGCGAAGTTCCGGTGAGCGACTGGCCTAAAACGAACGTGACGCAAATGATCGGGGCGTTGAGCCCCACCAATTCCATGATTGATTCACCGGACATATGCCGGCTGCTTGCCAGCCGTCTTGGCGGCACATGCACCACACTGCCGGCGCCTATGATTCTCTCCAACGTAGCACTGGCCAAGAGCATGCGGCACGAGCAGCAGATCGCCACCACGCTGGCGCTGGGCGGAGCTGCAGACGTGGCCATCGTCGGCATCGGTGCCGTTACCGACCAACGCCTTGGCCACATCTTCGATGCGTACGTGGACCAACCTACTGTGCGCGATATGCGCCAGCGCGGCGTGGTGGGCCATATTTGCGGGCATTTGCTCGACGCTCGCGGCCGCCATATTCATGGCGACCTGTGCGACCGCACCATCTCTGTGGATATGGAACGACTCAAACGCATCCCGCTCGTCATCGGTGTGGCGTGGGGGCAAGTCAAGCTCAAGGCGATTCGCGCATGCTTGCTGGGGCATTACGTTTCTGCGTTGGTCACCGACCAGAACACCGCCGAAGCACTGTTGGACATGTGAGCGTATGGCGCCGGGTCCCATATGTTGGGCGACATACCCGACTTGGGTGTTTGGTTGAGGTTGAAGATTTCCTGAGGATTGAGCACACGTTGCGTGGCAATCCGCAAGTGTTCGACTGCGCTAACTTGAAGCCCTGTGAGTGTCGAGCTCTACTGTAACCCGCAGGTGTTGCGCTTGTACTTCGGCAGTATTACAATATGTGATGTTGTCTCTGTGAGACACTGGGGCTGTAGCTCAGTTGGTAGAGCGCTTCGTTCGCATCGAAGAGGTCGTGGTTTCGATTACCATCAGCTCCACTTTACATATGGGTATACGAGGGAGTATTCACACAGATGAGTAACGTTAAATACGTTGCAGATATAATAGACTGGCGAAAGAAAGAGATAGGCATTAACGACGTCTGCTCCCACGAACACCTTTTCATGGCGTGGCCAACATACAAGGTGCAGAAAAAATCGGACGAAACTGACGACCAGTATGAAGACAGAATCGCAGAAGAGACTGAAGTCGAGGCTGTCGAGATAGTAGAAAGTGACAAAATGAGATTTCTTTCCGCCGCTTCGCTGGTGACAATTCTCATACCGAGTCAGTTAAATCATTAGAGCAAGCAGATGCACGATTTTTTGATGAGCCTTCTTTAGATGCGGCTACTTGGAGAGAGCTGACTCGAAAATTCTAATCAACGTTATACTAGGTGCAACGCCGCAGCTTTTGCACGGCGTCGATGGGAATCATCCCCATCACCAGCGGCAGGACAACTGTCAAACAACTTGCATGATCGGCGAAGTAATTGACTCACGAAACGTGGTTTATCTCTGCTGTTATCCCTTTCATCCCAGCAGAAGCAAATCCTCGGAGGCCAATTAACTGAACACATAAAACCATGTATTTGCACACGCAAAACCTGACGCGGCAAAACCGTCGCTAACAAGCTCTCAACGACGGAAACAACGCAACATCATTACCCAACGCAGCAAAAACGTCACTTACCGCTCGTCAGCGACGGAAATGACGCGACACCACTGTCTCACGCAACAAAAACGTCACTCACAGCCCAACAATGACAGAAACGACGCAATACAACCATCTAACGAAGAAACACAGGTCATTAAACGCGAGACCACACCGTACCAAAACATCACAGTCACTCAGGTCGCCGCAGCCGCGCACATCACTCGCACAACCTTCTACCGTCACTTCACCAACATCGACGATTTGGCGGATGCCGCCATCGCCGACGAGGTGGGACGCAAGGAGGCAGTGCGCATGTCGGCGCATTGCTGGAGTAGAACCCGCTCACCACTGGTTCTTGGCTGGTGCATTGATGCTCAGGCTGTGTGCAATTACTCCACCAGCGAGCGCACCTCGATGATGTGGTCGCGGGCCGGGCCGGTGCCGATGGCGGAGATACGGCAGTTGGAGATCTCTTCGAGGCGTTTCACATAGGCTTGCGTGTTGGCGGGCAGGTCTTCGAAACGGTGCACCTGTGAGATGTCCTCACTCCAGCCGGGCATGGTTTCGTAGACCGGAGTGGCGCGGGCGAATGCATCTTGATCGATGGGCATGTCGTCGTAGCGGGTGTGGGTGCCGTCGCCGTTATCCACATCGTATGCCACACAAATCGGGATTTCGCTCAGGCCAGTGAGCACGTCAAGCTTGGTGAGCACGATGTCGGTCAACCCGTTGACTTGAGTAGCATAGCGCGTCACTACCGCGTCAAACCAACCACAGCGGCGCGGCCTGCCGGTGGTCACGCCAAACTCGTGACCTTGGGTGCGCAGCCACTCGCCCGAGTCGTCATTGAGTTCGGTAGGGAATGGGCCTTCGCCCACGCGGGTTACGTACGCTTTGGCCACGCCGATAACACGCGAAATCTTGGTGGGCCCAACGCCGGTGCCTGTGCACGCACCACCAGCGGTAGGGTTGGAGGACGTGACGAACGGATAGGTGCCGTGATCCACGTCGAGCATGGTAGCCTGACCGCCCTCGAACAGCACGGTCTTGCCCTCGTCTAGCGCCTGGTTGAGCAGCAGCGACGTGTTTGCCACGTACGGGCGCAGGCGTTCACCGAGCTTGAGAAGTGTTTCGGTGGTCTGGCCGGCATCGATGGGGCGGCGGTTGTAGAGCTTGACCAACTCCTGGTTCTTTTGGTGCAGGCTCGCTTCCACTTTGTCGCGCAAACGTTCGGCATCGAACAGGTCGTGCACACGCAAGCCAACACGGTTGATCTTGTCCGCATAGGCAGGGCCGATGCCACGACCGGTGGTACCGATTTTGTGCTTGCCCAAGAACCGTTCGGTCACCTTGTCGATTACGCGATGGTACGGGGCGATGATTTGCGCCGATTCGCTGACACGCAGCTTCGAGCAGTCCACTCCCCTGGCTTCCAGCCCATCGATTTCCTCGAACAGAACTTGCGGGTCCACCACCACGCCGTTGCCTATCACCGGAGTGGCATTCGGGTTGACGATACCGCTCGGCAACAAGTGCAGCGCATAGCTCTCGTCACCCACCACCACAGTATGGCCGGCATTGTTGCCGCCGTTGAACCGCGCCACATAATCCACTTGCGTACCGATGAGGTCGGTGGCTTTGCCTTTGCCTTCGTCTCCCCATTGGGTACCGATAAGAATGATTCCAGACATAGCAGACCTCCAAACGCCCGAATTTGGCCGTTCCTAGCCTACTCGCAGCCATACCTACAGCCCACGCCTGCCCGGCGGAGCTCACTATGGTGGAAAGAGAAGGTTATTTCAGAGCTTTGCCGGCGCTGCCGAGCATCTCGCAGGCCTCTACCACGCGCGCTGCCATGGCAGTTTCCGCTTCTGCTCCCCAAGAACGGGGGTCGTAGTAGCGTTTATCGCCCACTTCGCCGTCCACTTTGAGCACCGCATCATAGTGCGCAAACATGTGGCCGGCAGCGGCGCGCGTGAAGGCATACTGCGTGTCGGTATCAATGTTCATCTTGACCACGCCGGCGCGAACCGCATCGGCAATCTCCGCCGCACTCGAACCGGAACCGCCATGGAATACCATGGAGAATGGCTTGTCTGCCGGGAATGAACCGGCCGAACCATTCAAGCCCTTTGCGACGAATCGACCAACCGGCGAGCTACCTTCCAAGCGACCGGACGCGACCGCATCGGCCACAGTGTGTTGAATCTCACCAAGCAGTTCCGGACGTAGCTTGACCACCCCAGGCTTGTAAGCACCGTGCACATTGCCAAATGTGAATGCCGCCAGGTATCGTCCACGCTCGCCCAGACCAAGCCTTCTCGCCACTTCCAACCCATCTTCAGGCGTGGAATAAAGCCGTTCATCAATGTCTGCACGGTGGCCGTCTTCTTCGCCGCCAACAGCACCGATCTCAATCTCCAGCACTGTGCGTGCCGCCTGTGAACAGTCAAGCAGCCGCTGTGCAATATCCAAATTGTCCGTCAACGGCAACGTCGATCCGTCCCACATGTGCGACTGGAACGCAGGCTCTTCTCCACGCTTCACCTGCTCGGCCTCATGCTCCAAGAGCGGCAACACCCACTCGTCAAGGTAGGGCTTGGCACAATGGTCAGTATGCAACGCCACAGCAATATGCGGGTATTGTGCAGCAACGCGGCGAGCAAAGTCTGCAAAGGCAAGTGAACCGACCACACGGTTTTGCGCGCTCTGCCCCGACAGATAGGAAGCGCCACCTACCGAAACCTGAATGATGCCATCTGACTCGGCCTCGGCAAAACCTTGCAGCGCAGCGTTAAGCGTCTGCGTGCTGGTCACATTGATGGCAGGAAACGCGTAGCCGCCTTGCTTGGCTGCATCAAGCATGTGCGCGTATCGTTCCGGGGTCGCCAACGTCATGCGCCCATTATATGCACCGACCCTATAGCGGTATGCAACTCAGTCCAGCTGCGCCAGCTACTCCTAGTGCCAGCTACTCTCCGGACTTGGCTCGGCGCAACGCACCCGGCACCGGCATGGGGAACGGTTTACGAGGCTTCACCGCTTTGGGAGCAGCCTTGGCTTCGGTGCTGGTGGCCTTTGCAGCAGCTTCAGCCGCCCATTGGGCATACTCGTCCAAATCGTCCTGTGACAGCGCATCATCGGCGTTTGCTCCCGCAGCGACCCCCTCGGACTCGACAGCCTCAGTGCCAGAAGTCACGGCAGACTCCTGCGTTCCCTCGATCTGCTCGAAAGGATCCACCAACCCTGAACCCGGCTCCTGCTCGTTCAACTCTTTGGCGAGCTCGTCATAATCGGTATCGGTTGTCAGATACTTCAACTTTCGGGCTATTTTCTTTTGTTTAGCCTTCTGACGTCCGCGGCCCATTTGACCCCCTGCATGCTCTTCTACCAGTGACATTTCATTGCCACCAGAGTATCACTTGGTATGCTCGTTTCATTGTCGGCTCAGACTTTTAGCATGAAATCATTATTATCCCGCAAGGTTTGCGGCGCTGGAAAAGGATCACCATGACAGACGCAGAGCACGAAGAACACCAGGTTACCGCCGCTGGGAACGAGATGAGCGCCAGTTTCCTCGCCGCCAAGGAGCGCTCGGAGAAGACACGCGCGAAGCTCGAAGCCAACCCCGGCAAGTTCACCATGCTCACTGGAGACCGCCCCACCGGTCGCCTGCACCTTGGCCACTATTTCGGTTCCATCAAATCACGCGTGGAAATGCAGAACAAAGGCGTGCACACCAACGTGGTGATTGCAGACTACCAAGTGATCACCGACCGCGACACCACCGATCACATTGGCGAGAATGTGCTGAATATGGTGCTCGATTACATGGCCGCCGGCATTGACCCGACCAAAACCATGATGTTCACACACTCTTCGGTACCGGCTGAAAACCAGCTCATGCTGCCGTTCCTCTCCCTGGTTACCGAAGCCGAGCTGGAACGCAATCCCACCGTCAAGTCAGAGAAAGAAGCATCAGGCCATGCGCTGACCGGTCTGCTACTCACCTACCCGGTGCATCAGGCGTGCGACATCCTCTTCTGCAAAGCCAACGTGGTGCCAATCGGCAAAGACAACCTGCCACACGTGGAAATTACACGCACCATCGCCCGCCGTTTCAACGAGCGCTACGCCAAAAAGAACCCCGTGTTCCCCGAGCCTGCGGCGATTCTCTCTGAAGCTCCCGAGATTCCCGGGCTCGATGGACGCAAGATGAGCAAATCGTACGGCAACTCCATCATGCTGGGCGCCAGCGCCGAAGAGACCGCGAAGCTGATCAAGAAAAGCCCCACCGATTCCGAACGCCGCATCACCTTCGACCCTACCAACCGCCCTCAGGTTTCGGCACTGCTCACCACCGCAGGGTTGGTCACCGACCGCGACCCCGCTGAAATCGCCGAGGAGATTGGCGATGCCGGCGCCGGCGCGCTCAAAGCCTATGTGATCGAATCCGTCAACAACTTCTTGGCACCACACCGTGAACGACGTGAGGAGTTGGCGAAAGATATGGATTCCATTCGCGACGTCATTCGAGACGGCAACAAACGCGCCAACGCAATTGCCGAAGAGACGCTCGGCGAGGTACGCGAAGCGATGGGTATGCAGTACTGATTCCATACAGTCCCACCCCTTACCGCCTTACCGCCTTACCGCCTTACCGCCTTACCGCAATGCTGCAATGCTGCAATCACACGGTTCAGCACATCTTGCGGCGAACCTTCCACCGGAATCTGGCAGCCGGCTTCGTCAGGCTCCAACAGCTCTATAGTGGCAAGCTGGCTGCCCAACAAGCTTGAGGGCATGAAGTGTCCTTGACGAGCCTCCATACGGGCCGTCAACAACTCGCGGCTTGCCGTAAGGTGCACAAAGTACATCGGACAAGCGTCGCGCAGCACGTCTCGATATGCACGCTTCAACGCCGAACAGGAGACCACTGTGGACACTCCTTGCGCAGCCCGCTCAGCCGTCCACTCGCCCACAGAGCGGAGCCACGGCCACCGGTCGTCATCGGTCAGGGGGGTTCCAGCGCTCATTTTGGCGATGTTGGCAGCCGGATGAAAGTCGTCGCCTTCGGCAAAACGGTAATCTAAATATTCCGCCAAACCTGTTGCCACAGTCGTTTTGCCACAGCCGGACACTCCCATCACCACAATATGCCTTGTAGCACGTTCACTCATGTCTTCTCCTTCACCACACCGACCTCAACCATCATGCACCCTCCTCTGATTTTCTCATTGAAATTTTCCATCAGAAGGCGCATATGCGCGCAAAGTAGAGTAGTCTGAAAGTATGGCACATGCACAGACAGAACATATTCAAGCTTGGCTCACCGACATGGACGGTGTGCTGGTTCACGAGAACGAGGCACTGCCCGGAGCCGTGGAATTCATTGACGCGCTCAAGAAGGCCGACGTGCCTTTCCTGGTGCTCACCAACAATCCCATTTTCTCGCCGCGAGACCTGAGCTGGAGGCTGCACGCCAGCGGCATTGATATTCCGGAGGATTACATCTGGACCAGCGCCATGGCCACCGCGAATTTCGTAAGCCAGCAGATTCCCCGGGGACGCGCCTATGTGGTGGGCGAGGCCGGTCTCACCACCGCCCTGCACGAGATGGGATACATCCTCACTGACCAGGATCCGGATTACGTGATCATCGGAGAGACGCGCAATTATTCCTTCGAAGAGCTCACCACGGCACTGCGTCTTATCCAGCACGGCGCACGATTCATCTGCACCAACCCGGACTACACCGGTCCCTCCTCAGACGGCGATCTGCTGGCAGCCGGCGCCGTGGCTGAGATGATTAAGACGGCAAGTGGCTTCGAACCATATTTCATCGGCAAGCCAAACCCGGTCTTCTTCCGCACCGCGCTCAACCAGCTGGGTGCACACAGCGAGACCACAGCGATGATCGGAGACCGGATGGATACAGACATTCGTGCAGGTCTTGAGGCCGGCGTGGAGACGTTCTTGGTAATGACAGGTATTTCGACCCGCGAGTCTATCGACAAATACCCGTTCCGCCCCTCGCACGTGGTCGAAGGCGTCAAAGATTTGATTCCCTACGTGCAAACCGCCAAGAAGCCGGGCGTAGTGAACGCTTCTCAGGCATCCACCAATCCGTCCGCCAAGCACGCAGCAAAGTAACCGGAACCAAGCAGAAACTCGAGCTAGCATATAGTCTGTATCGTCCGTATAGTCTGTAGTCTGTTTTGAGGTTTCTCTGTCTCATTGGCGTGTGCAAGTGTGGCCCTGTCGTGTTCGCGGCAGGGCCACACTGTGTTATATCGAGATATTCGACCGGCACCTCGCTCCGCAAGAACTTCCACGCCCGCCTTTGCAAAGAGCCAGCTCGCCCCATTGCCTTGATTAAAAGCCAACATCTAAAGTAAAAACGGTCCAGCATCAAAGTTTGTTCCGCAAAGTGGCCAGAATTCAAGGAATAACGCGCATGGGCAAGAATCGGGTTGAACATAGACAAGAGAAAACCCGGCAGGGGGTACCCGCCGGGCTGAGAGAGAAGAAATTCAGTTATGAAGATCCCGAAGAAACTCCATCACCGGTGTTACCCGCTGACAAGAACCATATAACCTCATAGTTCTTGGAAAAACGATGGTCACACCTCAAAAATCTCTGAAAGAACCTTCAAGGTTTACTTACTCTGCTTGATCAAGTTTGGCTTTCGCCTCTTCAAAGCGCTTCGCTTCATCTTCTTGACGTTTAGCGAGATCAGCCTCAAAACGAGCCAATTCCTCTTCCACAGCTTCTTCAGGAATCTTTTCAAAGATGGGAGTCGGCTGCGGCACGGGGGTACCTGCCGTCAACGTTTCACTGCGCCATGGGTGCACCGTACGGCCCAGCTCATAGTCTCCGGTGATGATGGGATAGGTGAAGCCCGGCTTATCGAGATCCTCCACCTCTTCGATTCGCGGCAACGGCGAGAAGACACCGGTACCTCCCAGCGCTTCCCACACCTTCTGGCTGGCATGCGGCAGGAACGGCGCCAACAAATGGTTCGCATCAGAAACCGCCTGCGCGCAGGTGTGCAGCACCGTGCCCAAACGCTTGTCGTCGTCCTTAATCTTCCAAGGTTCGACGGCGGAAATGTATTTGTTGATGTCACCCACCACACGCATAGCTTCATTCAATGCGTTCTTCTGACGGTGCCGCTCAATGAGACCGCCGACCGTGTCGAAGGCCGAGGCGCTCTCTTCGAGCAGCGCACGGTCTTCGGGAGTCATGGAATCCTCGTCAAGCTCCGGAATCTCACCGAACTTGCGATAGATGAGGTTAGCCACACGGTTGACCAGATTGCCCCAGCTGGCAGCCAGTTCCTCGTTGTTGTGGCGCACAAACTCCGACCATGTAAAGTCAGCATCGCTGGTCTCAGGGCCGGCTACAGAGATGTAGTAGCGCACTGCGTCCACGGGGTACCGTGCCAGAATGTCTTTGACATAGATCACGATGCCGCGAGACGAGCTGAACTTCTTACCTTCCATAGTCATGAACTCGCTGGCCACCACCTGCTCAGGCAGATTCAGCTTGCCGAATTCACCAGGTTCTCCGCCCTTGGAGCCTTCGCCGTTGTAAGCCAGCATCTCGGAAGGCCAAATCTGGGAATGGAAGGTGATGTTGTCTTTGCCCATGAAGTAGTAGGACAGTGCCTGCGGGTCGTTCCACCACGCTTTCCACGCATCGGGTTCACCTTTGCGGCGCGCCCACTCCACAGAAGCCGACAAGTAGCCGATCACCGCGTCAAACCATACGTAGAGCTTCTTGTTGGGATTGTCGATCCAACCATCCACCGGCACGGGGATACCCCAGTCGATGTCGCGTGTGATGGCGCGGGGTTTGACCTCTTTAAACAGGCCTATGGAGAAGTTGATGACGTTGGTGCGCCATCCTTCACGTGTCTTGAGCCAAGCCAGATTCGCCTCGGCGAGCGCCGGCAAGTCAAGGAAGAAGTGCTCGGTCTCTTCGAAACGCGGGGTCTCGCCGTTGATTTTGGATACCGGATTGATGAGCTCATCTGGGTCAAGCTCGTGGCCGCAGTTGTCGCACTGATCGCCGCGAGCGCCGTCAGCACCGCAGATAGGGCAGGTGCCCTCAATGTACCGATCAGGCAGCGTGCGCCCGGTAGAGGGTGAAATCGCAACCTTTTGCGTGCCTTTGTAGATATAGCCGTTCTCTAGGCACTGCTTGAACATCTCCTGCACCACCTGCTCATGATTGCCGGTAGTAGTGCGAGTAAAGAGGTCGTAGCTCAGGCCTAGGTCACACAAATCCTGCGCTATGACACGGTTGTAGCGGTTGGCCAGCTCTTGTGGCCCCACGCCTTCTTTGTCTGCTTCGACAAGAATGGGGGTGCCGTGCTCGTCAGTGCCGGAGACCATGAGCACGTCGTCGCCTTTCATACGCTCGTAGCGCGCGTACACGTCGGAGGGCACACCGAAGCCCGCGACGTGTCCGATGTGGCGAGGGCCGTTCGCGTAGGGCCAGGCAACATTTACCAAGATATGAGTCATGTCCCGATTATCGGGCCGAGCGAGGACAGCCAGACCGGCTCTACCGCTGACCAAACTTCATCGGAACAATGGTAAACAGTGCGATGCACCTATATCAGGGCTGTTGCCGAGCAAGTTGTTCGCAGTGTCGTCCACAAATCTTTTTTGCTCGCAGAAGTTATCCACATATCCACGGATTTGCAAAACCGGCTGGCGTACTCATGCTGCAGCGGTTACAGTCAAGCGCAATCCCTCCGGCATCCAGCGGAAGGACACAGCCAATCCATACCGGCGCACACCAACGGCACTGACCGGCACGACCGGCAACCACCACACCCAAGGAGCAATATGCAGACCGCACCCAACATGAAAACCCTTACTCCCACTGGTTCGACTGGTTCGACAGCCTCTCCGATGGCTGTCTCTTCCGGCCACACACAACAACAGCGGTTCGAGGTGCCCTCTTCACCGCTTTTTCCTCCCAACATACCTATCGGCAATCCTTCAATTCATGGCGCAGAACAGGTGCACAGCACCGGTTTGCATACCAAAGTTCCCCATACAAAAGCGGTAGGAAACCTTTCTGCCCCCGCTTTCCCCGGTGAGGCAAGCATTGCGCCGACACTGCTCAAGCTGAAAAGTCTGCCCGGCCCCATGAGCATGAATATATTGGGAGATTCCGGAACCTTGCATCGTCTTGACGATATCAATGCCTACCTGTCGCAATATGCCGACACACTGTTCGGGCGCGGCATCATCATGGCGAATCTGGTTCCCCCACATGCTACCGCTTGTGCAGGCACAGCTGCATGGGTGTGGTTGGGAGGCGAGTTCCCTGAGACTGTGGATGTCATCTCGACCTCCCACTACCGCACGCTCGCCTACGGGCGCAAGGTGCACAGCTGCGAACGTAATGCATGCGCGTCCGAAATCAGCAACATCGCCGGGTTGAACATCACCACTCCTGCGCGTACCGCAGTAGATATCGTGCTGGCGTCATGCGTGGAGATTGAACAAGACGACAAGACGGAACCATTACGAGACATGGAGAACATGCCTGGAGGAATGGGCAAAGTATGCCATGCATGTGCCGCCAAGACCGGGACGATAAGTGCGGCAGCCCGGGAAAACGCCTGCGCGCTCATTCAGGAATATCATTTCGACCCTGCAGACTGTCTGCACATTCTCGAAGAAAATCGGTTCTGGCCAAATAGCGGGCAAGCAAAGGAGTTTTTCAAAACCATACGGTATTGCTTCTAGGCGGTCTCGTGACGGTGCAACATCGTCACCATCCAGCCTTCGACAGCCTTCCGACGCATGATCAACTCTCAGATGCAAGATCAGCTCTCAGAGGAGACAACGAAAAGCCTGTGAGAACAGGCTATTGGAGCAGAAAATTGCGCCGTGCCAGCCGGCATTCCACGATTATCGCAACATAACGGTGATAGACTCACCCGTACCGTTATGTTCGAGTTGAAAGTGGAAAGTCGCCATCGACATTAAGGAGGGAGCCGTCACGGCGCTGCTTCCCAACCCGAGTTCACTAAGAGAGTCCGATTATTCCGGATGATCGACAAGGACAGAGGAGTGACAGCAGAAGTGCAGAACACACATCGCAAATATCACAATCAACGCGCCTTCGCAGGTATAAAAACGAGTGCCAAGCCAAAGAAAAAGACGCGCCGCATCCAAATTCGCAGGCTGTTCCTGCGCAAAAAGGACGTCACCATCGTCGAGCCCACAGTGCTCAAGCAAGCCATCGCTGGAACCGTGGTCGGCAATTTCATGGAATGGTATGATTTCGGCGTCTACGGGTATCTCGCCGTCACCATGAGCAAAGTGTTCACTGGAGATATGCCGGAGAGCATGGGGCTGCTCGTCATGTTGCTTGGCTTCGCCATCAGTTTTCTGGTACGCCCGCTTGGCGGTATTGTGCTCGGCCCCATCGGAGACCGCGTTGGCCGGCAAAAAGTGCTGATGGTCACGATGAGCATGATGGCCATCTCCACTGGGCTTATCGGCTTGCTGCCCACCTCCCAGCAAATCGGCGGCTGGGCTATTCTGCCGCTCTACCTGCTCAAGATGGTGCAAGGCTTTTCCACCGGCGGCGAATACGCAGGCGCTACCACATACATCTCCGAATTCTCACCCGACCGCAAGCGCGGTTTCTACAGTGCATGGCTTGACTTAGGTTCCTATCTCGGCTCCGCGTTCGGCGCCGCAACTGTAGCCATCACCACAGTCGTCACCAACCATGTGGCAGGCCCGAACTCCATGGTCAACGGCGGGTGGCGCATCCCCTACCTGCTCACCATCCCCTTGGGTATCTTGGCAATTCTGCTGCGGTCAAGAATCCCCGAGACTCCGCAGTTCTCCGAACACGTCAAGCGCGAGGAGACCGCCAAGGCCCAGCAGGCCAGCGGAACGACCGGTTCCAGCACACGCACCACATCGCAAGCGCAACCGCAGCCGCAAACCAATGTTTCCGCGTGGGACCGCACCGGCACAATGCGGTATGTCATCAAACATTATTGGCGCCGTCTACTCATCGCAGTCGCCATCGTCGCCGCCACCAACACGGCGGGATATGTGCTCACCAGCTATATGCCCACCTATCTGGAAGAAGAAGTTGGCACCAGCACCACCATGGCAGCCGCAGCCACCGTGCCAGTGCTCATCGTCATGTCGCTGTGCCTGCCTCTGGTGGGCGCGCTTTCCGACCGCATCGGCCGCAAACCGATCTACCTCGCTGCCTCAATCGCCACGCTCATACTGGTCTATCCGGCATTCCAGCTGCTGCACCAGGGCACCTTCTGGTCGATTCAAGCAGCCTTGGCCATGATTGCGGTTCCCATCGCCCTGTACGCTGGTGTCTCCGCCAGCACACTGCCAGCCCTCTTCCCTACCGAATCGCGGTTCTCCGGTATGGGACTGTCCTACAACTTTGCCGTCTCCCTGTTCGGCGGCACCACTCCGCTGGTGGCGCAGGCGCTTATCTCAGTGACCGGCAACCATGACATGCCAGGTTTTTACATCATGTTCTTCGCATTGTTCAGCGGCATTGCGGCACTGTGCATGAAGGAAAGTTCCCGCTCACCTCTACCCGGCTCCATGCCTACTGTGGAAAGCGAGGCCGAAGCCAAACAACTGGTGCGCACACAGCGAGAGAACCCGCTTATCGACACCAGCACCATGCCCATGCCGCTGGTAACGGTAGAGATTCCCGCCGGACAGATACTGCCACAACAGCCCGAAAACGTACGATTGGCGCGAAAACCTGAAACCCGCGCCGAAGTCAAACCCGCGAATGGCGATGAAACGGCGGCTCAACGGCAGATATCCAATACCACACAGCCACCAAAACATGAGGAGTCTGGGCCAGCTGTTTCACCAACCAAGGAGAAACCACACCAATAATCAGACCAACTTGGAACTAGCCAGTGCGGAAAAGGAGGCCGTACACAACGGTAGAGCATGCCAGACTTGCGTATATCGTACCTTCGATACACGCGATTACCAGCCAGACGCTGCCCTACATAGGCAGCACATACACCCGGTTGCCGCTGAAATTCGCACTGCCTGATGCCTACTGCTGCTTGAGTTCAAGTACCGCCTGGTATATCTCCTTGCGTGCCGGCATTGAACCGTCAGCCAGAAGATGTTCCTTCGCCACTTCGGCGATGGCATCCTTGACGCGCACCCCACTCGCCTGCGCACGTTCCATCGCCAACTGCGCCAAATCAACGATGCTCAGCGAACCTCCCTGGGCATCGGCGGCCTGCTGCGCCTCTTCATCACTTGCACCGGCGACCACCAACACAAGCTCACCACGCGGCGGGTCCTGTTCCACACTGCTGCGAATCTGCGAGACAGTACCTCGCCGAATCTCCTCGTGAGTCTTCGTCAGTTCTCGGCATAACGCCATGGCACGATCCGAACCGAACACCTCCAACAGGTCAGCCATCGACTCATCAATGCGATGCAGCGTCTCATACCAGACGATGGTGCGACGCTCTGCGAGCATAGTACGCAAATAGCGCACACGTTCGCTGTGACGGCGCGGCAGAAAGCCCTCATAGCAGAACTTGTCGGTAGGCAGGCCAGACAACGCCAGCGCGTCAAGCACCGCGCTTGGTCCGGGCGCACAGGTGGCGGGAATGCCACGCTCGATAGCGCGGCGCACAATCGCAAGCCCTGGATCATTGATGGTAGGCATGCCGGCATCTGACACCACTAGCACGGTGGCACCAGATTCCACCTCATCCAGCAGACCGTCTGCACGGTTGCGCTCGTTATGATCGTGGTACGCCACCACACGACCGTTGACATAAACACCCAGTCGACGTGCTAAATCGTAAAGACGCCGCGTATCCTCGGCAGCCACAATGTCAGCATGTTCCAGCAAGGCTTTCAGCCGGTCGGACGCGTCGCCAGTATTGCCAATGGGCGTGGCCGCAAGCACCACCGTGCCGCGCGGGATCATATCGGTGTTCGTCGTATTACTGTCCGTCATATCAGTATCAGCCATATCAGTATCGTCATCAGCAACGCGAGAGTGATCAAAATCGGCACTCACCGCAGCATCAGCCACATCAGTGCCAACCATATCAGTGCCAGTCGCATCTGCCCCAGCATCAGCTATATCGTTGCCAGAAGCAACCATATCAGCCGCATCGTTGCCGACCACATCCGTATCACCATCAGCAACGCAAGAATGTTCGGTATCAGCACTCACCGCAGCATCAGCCACATCGCTGTCAGCCACATCCATACCAGCCATACCGGTGCCAGACTCATCAACATCAACATCAGACATACCAGTATCACCACCGGCACCGCAAGAGTATTCGGTATCCACACTCAACGCAGCATCAGTGCCATACTGATGACCCTTGGTTACTTGGCTGTCAGGCTCAGCAACAGCAGGTTCCCCATCCATCTTATCTGTCATCCCGTGCTCTATGTCCCCGAAATCATGCGTCATATCCCCAGTATCGCGCGAGACCTGTAAAACCCACCTGCACACCTATTTGAATAACGCGCCATGCAGTCTAAGCACTGCTTGACCATCTCCTGCGCCACCTGCACAACCATTGAATAGCAAGTCATGCAGCAAAACCGTCACTAACCCGTTATCAGCAGCGATTGCACGGATCCAACAACCCCCAATCACCGGGGCACACATGATTATGCCGCCAACAAACCACAACCGAACACTCAACGCAACAAAACCGTCACTGACTTCACCTCAGCGACGGTTTCGCCGCTTCACCCATACTCAACACGTCAGAAACGTCACTGACACCATCCCAGCGACGATTCAGCTGCTGCACGACCACCCAACGCAACAAAACCGTCACTCACATCACCTCAGCAACGGTTACGCTGCTTCACTGCCGCCCAACGCAACCAAACCGACGCTCACGTCCAACAAGCAACGGTTTCGCCGCAACCACGTCACCCAACGCAACCAAACCGTCTCTGACATTCGATAAGCGACGGTTCTGTTGCGATAACATTCAGGTTAACTGCGCACCACCGGGGTATACGTCGGTTACGCGTTACGCCACCTACTAGCCACACCCCAACGCGCAACAAAACCGTCACTGACACCATCCCAGCGACGATTCAGCTGCTGCACGACCACCCACCGCAACCAAACCGACGCTAGCACTGCCTCAACGACGGATTAGTTGCGACTCTACTGCCAAACGCAACAAAACCGACGCTGAGCGGGCGCTAGCGACGGTTTTGTCGCGCAGCCGGCAGTACCGTGGCAGCACCATCATCGCGGCTGGCGGAAGTGGCGGTCGCCAATCGGCTCGAAGGGGGCGTGCGGCTCAAGCTGATACCAGTAGGCCACACTGGCCACATCGTCGCTGCGCTCGAACAGCCCCGCCTCCTGACTGCCGATCTGCTGCATGGTAACGCGCAGGTCGTGGTCAAAATAGATGGGGTCAGGCAGGTGCCAACGGTACAGTCCGCGCATCACCGGCGTGGCCAGATCCCAATAGTCGCTGCTGCGCCCTTCCAAACGTTGCGAATAGAATGGGAAGCCAACGAAGGGGCTGCAGTAGGTCTGCTCGTACATCTGCCCGCGTGCAGGAGTGGGTGACCCCGGATGCGTGGGCGCGCCCAAATCGCAGCCGGCCGCACCGTTCCCCTCACCCCCGTCGCCGAACGCCCCATAGCTCCATGCGCCACCAAAGTAGTCTTCACTACCCGTACTGCACCACGTGGGATAGTCGCCGTCACCGTCGATGTACATTTTGATTTCGCCCTCGCCCCACCAGCGGCTTTCGAGCGCCGTGAGCGCCACATACGTGCCCACATACGCCCCCTTGCCGCGCACGCCATCGAGAATGGTGTAGTCGCGCCCAAGCTCAGTGACCCGCTCGCGCCGCCACTGCGCGTGGAAGCGCATGGCGCCCACGGGCAGAGCGTCGTACTCGGTGTAGTCGATTTGGTAGAAGAAGGCCGGCACGTCCTCGTTATGGTCGCTGCGCAGTACGATTTTGGCGTGCTCGAACGGCATGGAGAAGTAGGAGTTGAAGCCGCGCTTAGGCGCCACCATGATGGGCAGCGAGTTGACGCGGCAGTCCTGTGCATGCCCGCAGCAGAAGAAGTCGCCGATCGGCGCCACCACGGAGGGGCTTTCCTCGCCATCCCAATAGAATTCGAGGATCAGGTTGCGCAGCACGTTCGGCCCGGTGGGCGAGGTTTTGTCGGTCACTGTCATCCAGATATGGCGGATCACCCCCGGCCCGTCCACGTCCATGAGCGTCACCGAAGCGCCGGCCGGCACCGTGCCCAGGCACGGCGTGCCTTTGCGGCTGGGGCCAAGTTTGCTCGCGCTCATGGCCCCCTTGCCCTTCTGCCCGCGCGGGTTTTCGGCATTGACGCACCGCGAGCGAGCGCTGGAGGCCATGGCGACGCCGTCGAGCAAACCTAAGCCGAAGCCGCCCGCGGAGCCAAAGCCACCCCCGGAGCTCAATCCGCCACCAAAGCCCAAGCCTAGGCCGGAACCGCCTGTCGTGTCCGTTGTGGGTCGCGATTCTTGTGCTCGCTCGTTCATTGATATTCCTTCCTTATGTTTCGCTACCACCGACGTCGCCGATGTTGCTTACGCTACCGATGCGCTTACTTCCATACTTACGTCACCGACGCGCTTACTTCACCGAACCGGATACAATGCCTTGGTTGAGCTTGCGCTGGAAGATGATATAGAAGATGATCGTAGGCGCAATACTCAGCAGCGAGGCCGCAGCCAGCGTGGTAGCATCCATCGTATGCTGCCCCTGCAGCGTGGCAAGGGCCAACGGCACAGTCTGCACTTTGTCGTCCATAAGGAACGCCATCGGCATCATGTACTCGTTCCATGTCCAGACGAAGAAGAACACAAAGAGCACGCTGATGGTCGACCACGAAACCGGCAGCACCACCTTGATGAGCGTCTGCCAGCGTGTGGCGCCGTCCAGCGTTGCGGCTTCGAGGATGGCCTGCGGGAAGGTGCCGTAGACCGACGACAGCAGATAGGTTCCATAAGCACTTTGAATTACCGAGAAGATGACGATGATGGCCAGCTGGGAGTTATAGAGCCCCACTCGCTTGAACATGGTGTACAGCGGGTAGAGCAGGGCCTCCTGCGGCATCATATTGGCCAGCATGATAACCAGGATGATCCACCGGTTGCCCTTTACCTTACCGATTCCCAGCGCAAAGGAGTTGAGCACCGCAAGCAGCACCCCGAAAAACGCGACGACCAGTGAGATGACCAGGCTGTTCACGAATTTCGTCGGGAAATGGCTCGTCTTCCAGAACGAGACGATGCCGCTGACGGTAAAGTGCGCCGGCCAGGAAAGCGGGCCAGTGGAGTTGTAGTCGCTGATGGTCTTGAACGCGTTCATCGTCAGGATGATGAGCGGGCTGAGCATGACGACTGCCCCGACGATGAGCAGGATGAGCACCAACCAATCGCTCCAGGAGCGGATGCGCTGCGCCTTCAGCGGAGCCTTCGTCCTGTTCTTTGGATGCGACTGTGCCACTGGCGTCGGCGCTGGCGTTGGCGTTGGTTGTGACACTGATTTTGGTTGTGCCTTTGACATCGATATTGATACCGCCGTTGATGCAGACACAGGCACAGACGCAGAAGCAGACGCCACCTTGGCATGTGCCGCGCCGCCACGCGTCAATGGTGAAACTGCGGAAGTTGCCGAAGCCGTTGAAATCGTTGAAGCTATTGCAGTTGTTGCAGCCGTTTCTTTTACCATGATGAACCCCTTTCAATCCATGTTCTTTTCGACGTGCCCCTGCACGAGCGTGAACACCACGGAGAAGACAATGATGACCACCGTCAAAGCAGTCGAAATAGTCGCACCGTAACCTACTTGCTGCACTTGGAAGAACTGGTTGTAGGAATAGTACGACGGCACGATAGTGGAGGTGCCGGGCCCGCCTTTGGTGAGCAGATACACCGGGCCGAAGGTTTTCAGGGCGCCGATCGTGGCGGTGAGAATCACCACCAGCAGTTCCGGCATGATGGCCGGCAGGGTGACGACGCGGAACTTCTGCCACCAATTCGCGCCGTCCAAGCTGGCGGCTTCGTACTGCTCGGGGTCAACTCTTTGCAGACCTGACATGAAGATGACGATTGGGTAGCCGAGCTGAATCCAAATGAGGATGAACATGAGCACTGGCAGCGCCGTTTTCTGGCTGCCCAGCCAGTTGCCCTGCAGCATGCCAAGGCCGATTTTTTCTAGCAATGCGTTAAAAGCGCCATCGTCCGGCCTGAAAATCCAGCCCATAATGATGGATGCGACCGCGACGGGCAACAGTTGGGGAAGGTAGTAGAGCGCTCGGATGAACGAAGCGATGCGTGGCCCGAACTTTTTCTGTATTACATCGGTGAGCAGCGAGGAGATAAACAGGCCAAGAATCGTTGGGATGATAACGATGGCAACGATAATCCACAGCGAATTGGCGAAGGACTTCCAAAACATGCCGTCTTGGAACAGGCGCTGCCAATTCGTCGTCCCGATGATTTTCACGGGGCCCACGCCACGCCAACGGGTGAAGCTCAAGAAGACGTTCCACAGTGCAGGAACGACGATGATCACCAGCAATGAGAGCAATCCGGGGATGAGGTAGGGGATAAATCGGGAAGATTTGTTGCCCGGCAACCGGGAATACGTGACTCCTGATTTTGCGTTTCGTTTAGACATACAAGCCTCCTATGCAATGCGCAGTTTTCCAAACGGATACGGTAATGATGTGAGCCGCGGTGGGCACGTGCTGTGCGCATTGGCACCCACCGCGGCGGGCCTCTTGCCTTCCGATCCTGCAATTGCGCATAACCGGAAGGCAAGTAGGGAGAGCGGTTAGTCTTTGACACCCATATCTTCCACGCCGGAGTTGTAGGCCTTCTTGAGATCCTGCAAAATCTGGTCGGGCTTCTTGGTGCCGTTGACCAGTTCCTGGAACTCGGCGGACATGGCGTCCGTCAGGCTCGAAGCGGGGTAGTCAGGATAGTAGGAAAGAGCGCTCTCGGACGAGAAGCTTTGATACTCCTCGATCATCTTCTTGTTCTTCTCATCGGTGATCTTGCTCATGTCGGCGTTGAGCGGCACATTGCCGGCATTGCCGATACCGGTCTGCACGTCCTGGGAGATTACTTCGTTGAGCAGCTGGGCGGACCAGTCCTTGTTCTTCGAGCGCTCGGGAATGACCAGCAGGTTGCCGGTGCAGCCCTGCAGCATCTTGGTGCCGGGCATGACGGAGGCGTCCCAATCAAAGTCCTTGATCTGGCTGTTGAAGCGGCTTTCCGTCCAGGTACCGGTCTGGTAGATCGGACTTTCGCCCTTGATGAAGGACACCGTGGTGTCCTCGCCCTTCAGGCCGGTGGCGTTGCGAGAGATGTAGCCCTTCTGCAGCCATTCGTCGATTTTGTTCGTCGCGTACGTCAACGGTTCGGAATTCCAATCGACGGGTTGCTTGTACATCTGCCAGGCGTCGATGAATTTCTTATCGGCCTTGGTGCCGACCAGCGACCACCAGAGCCAGAGCACGCCGTAGTCCTGGGCATCCGCGGCGATGGGAGTGATGCCGGCGGCCTTGAACTTCGCGCAGGCGTCTTCGAATTCGTCCATGGTGGTCGGAATCTTGATGCCTTGCTTGGCGAACATGTCCTTGTTGTAGAACACGCGCTGGTATTCGGCGTAGCTGGGCAGGCCGACCCACTTGTCGCCTTCCATCACGCCTTTGTCGTCGTACTTGGCGATGGTGGCGTCACCCTTGGAGATGTCCTTGTCCCAGCCATACTTCTCCACGTACGGGCCGAGGTCGGAAAGCAGGTTCATGGATGAGAGCATGCCGGCGGAACCGTTGCCGCGGTTGGATTCCATGATGTCCGGCGCCTCGTCGGAGTTGAGGAACTGGCTGGCGTTCTGTGCGATCTGGGTGAATGACTTGGTTTCGAACTTCACCTTGATGCCAGTCTTCTTGGTGAACTTGTCCGCGGCTTTCTTCCAGGCTGCGGTCTCGGCGGAGGTCGGATCCTCGTAGTACCAGAAGGAGATCGACTCGGGCTTGGCTCCCGAGTCGCCTTTTTGCGTGTCGCCGCTGCCGCAGGCCGCCAGTGGGCTCAACATCGTCACGGCCGCGACGATGGCGGCTATTTTTTTCTTCGCATTCATTGCTTTGTCCTTTTGCTTTGTCCTTGAGCCGCACGGCCCGCGATGTCACAAACGCGCATTGCATGCATAATGCGAAACGTTTCGACAATCGGCAGAGTTGCACGCCTCGTTGCGTTTCACTGTTGATTGCATCGACTCTTATACTGCAGAGCCTGACATGGTTACGATGTCCTCATTGACATACCTTGCTGAGTGTTGACATTGCTTTACATACGCCGCCCCCTTCCGCTGCGTCGTGGAGCATCGGCCAGCGAGCCGCGATCGACAAACACCGGCTGATGCAGCTCCACCAATCCGCGGATGTCCTCATGCCGCTCGATGGAGTCAAGCAGCATGCGCATGGCCCGTTCGCACAGCTTTGCAGGGGTGATAGGCATTTCGGATATGTTCCGGTTGGGCAACTGACTTTCCAGCAACGTGCCACACGAAATCACGGATACGTCCCCCGGCACCCGCAGACCCTTGGCGTCCAGGGTTGCAAGCACTAGGGAAAGCAACGACCCATCGGCCTCATTGACCATGGCGGTCGGGGCATGCGCCCCGCAGAACACATCGTCAACGAACCGTTCGGCATCAAAATCAGCGTAACTTACCAGCTCGGGAACCACGACTTCGATGCGGGAACTGCGCGCGGCGCGCAAGAACGCATCGCGGAACAGCTCCATGTATCCCGGAATGGGTTCGTGAATGTCAACCACGCTGCGCAGCAACGCCACCCGGTCATGCCCGGCATCGTGCAACATGCGCACAGCCTCCACACCCATGGCCGCAAAATCGATGTCAACGCATGCGCAGCCGCCATGATTGGCCGGATATCCGATCGCCACGCACGGTTTCCCGTAGTTCGCCGCCGCGGCGGTGCGTGCGTCGTCCTCTTCCACATCAAGCAGCACCACCCCGTCCGCAAGGTTGCTGCGGGTCACCCGTTCGATGTCGGCCACGGCATCCTCGCCGGTCAGCAACAGAACGTCGTAGCCGGCGGCTTTTGCCTGAAGTGCGGTCTGCATGAAGTACACGCTGAAACGCGCCTGCTTGACCTCACGACGCCCAGGGGCGATGGCGATGATGTGGTTGCCTCCACCGCGCAGCTTTTGCGCACTGGCATCGGGGATATAGCCCAGCTTCTCAATGGAGGCCATGATGCGGTCGGTTGTCTTTTTGGAAACGGAGCGCTTTCCCGACAGGGCATACGAGACGGTACTGACCGAGACACCGGCGTCTTGCGCCACATCCTTGATGCCAGCCATGTCATCTCCTCTCCACTGCGAGAGCCTGCAGCCTCGCTCGCAGTGCGCCGAACGAAGCCAGTGGTACGCGTGACGTTCATCGTCGAAACGTTTCGCTTTTGTTATTTTAATCACACTATTTCCGGTTTGTCAACTCGCCAACCGCACCACCGACAGAGCACAGCGCCACAAGGACGCTAGGACTACACGACATACAGCACAACTACGAATAGTCACAAGCACCCATCAAGGCATATCCCACCGCCTACTGCATATTGCCCACACCGTACGTTTCCATCTCCTTGGCAAGGCCACAGGCCAGATGACAGCCATTGTAGCTGCGCAACATCTGTAACCTATATCACACAATATCGATACTTTAGTAGATAATATTCACATATTTGCAGAGTACAAGCGCGATAGGTACATACATGAGACACGGACACCAACGACAGCCCCAACATGCCACCGCCCAGCACAACAACCGGCTGGCATTGTTCCTTGCCGCATGCACCGCCGTCGCCTCGATGCTTGCATTGATTACCCCCCCCCCCACGCAGCGGCCGCACTCGAGCCTGAGAACAAACAGGGCTTTTCAATAACCCCCGCTTCCGGCCCGGACACCGGCTCCGACGTATCCATCGTTCCCCCTCCGCGCACCATCAAATTCAAACAGGTTGTTCAGTACCAGTACATCACCCGAGCGGCACTGACTGAGGACGGAGACATTTACGCCTGGGGCGGCAACGGCCAGGGTCAGATCGGTGACGGCACCCATACCAGCCGCCTCGCACCAGTGAAAGTGCACACACCTGCCGGCGTCAAATTCACCAAGATCTTCGGGGGCGGCTACAGCGCGGCCGCACTCGCCGCTGACGGGACCATGTACGCATGGGGAGACAACAGCGACGGGCAGCTCGGCACCGGTGACTACGCTGGTCAGAGCGAACCGGTCAAAGTACGCACGCCCTCGGGAGTCTCTTTTACGCAGATCAGTTTTGGCACGGGCATTTATGGATATCAGAGTTATGCTCTCGCCTTGGGCAACGACGGACGTATCTATGCGTGGGGCAGCAACAGCTCCGGGCAGCTCGGCGACGGCACACAGACCAGCCGCCTTGACCCAAAGCCGGTGAACACGCCTGCAGGCGTAACCTTCACCTCGGTCAGCGCAGGCACCGAGCATGCCATGGCACTCAGTTCCGACGGCTCCATATACACCTGGGGAAGCAATTACATGAACGGCATCAACTACCCCTTCGAGCACGGTGAATGCGGCGTGCCAGAAGGCGACGGCCTGCCTTCGTGGTACTGCACTTCACCTGTTGCCGCCCAGACCCCAGAGGGTGTCACCTTCAAGCAGATCAGCGCCGGCACCCGTCTCTCGACAGCGCTCTCCACCACTGGCGAGGTCTATACGTGGGGCGCGTATGACCAGTACGGACAGTATGGCGACGGTCTCGTCATGGGCAACCCCAACGACTGGCTGCAGGAGGGTGATTATGTCCGCCATAAAGCCACCACGCCCGCCGGCATCACGTTTACTTCCGTTTCGACCGGCTCCAACGGCGTGACAGCGCTAGGCACCGACGGCAACGCATACTCATGGGGATACAACGGTGACGGTCAGATCGCAGATGGCACCACAACTCATCGCGCCTTGCCCACCAAGGCCCTGGCCCCAGCCGGCGTCACGTTCGCCCAAGCATGCAACGGCAGCACTGCGCTCGATGCCGACGGCAACATCTATGTGTGGGGATCCATTGCCGGTTCGAATTCAAGCAATGGCACCAAAGCCACCACACCCGTCCAAGTCGAAAGCCTGCAAGACGCTTCCACCATCGTCGTCACCGGCATCACGTTCGACGGCGTGCCCGGCTCAACGCCGCAGCTCAGCCAGGTCGACGGTGCCTGGCACACCAACGCCCCGGCGCACACTCCCGGCACGGTCAACGTGAAGGCGAGCTGGACGAAGGACGGCGTGGCGCAACCCGACCTCGTGTTCACCTATACTTACGAATACAGCAAGGACTTCACCGTCACCTTCGACCTCAAGGGAGGCAAGGCGCCGGCGGGAGTCACTCCATGCGTGGGCTCAACGACCACGTTCTGCCAAAGCGTGCACTACGGCGGCACGGCGTCCAACCCGGGCAGCCCCACCAAAGCGAACGCGGTGTTCGCAGGCTGGGACGACGCGAACGGCCACCCATATGACTTCTCCACGCCCGTATCCAAAGACATCACCCTGCAAGCCCGCTGGAGCGGATTCTCCCTCACCCCAAGCACCGGTCCGGACACCGGCGGCACCGACGTGCACATCACCCAGCCGGCGCTCAGCACCACCTTCGCGCAAGTCAGCGCAGGCGGGTATTGCCATTCCCTCGCCCTCACCAACGACGGCAAGATCTACGGCTGGGGCTCGGACAACATGTACGGCCAAATCGGCAACGGCAGCACAGACACGCAGCTCACTCCGGTTCAAGCAGCAACGCCCGCCGGCGTCACATTCAAGCAAGTCAGCGCCGGATATTCGCATTCCGCAGCGCTCGCAGCGGACGGCACCATCTACACGTGGGGAAAAAATATATACGGCCAGCTCGGCAACGGCAGCACTGCCAATGCGCTCAAGCCCACGGCCATCGCGGTCCCTGCGGGCGTCACCTTCACCCAGGTCAGCGCCGGTACCGACCATTCCATGGCCCTCGCGGCGGACGGCACCATCTACACGTGGGGAACGAACTATGCGGGCCAGCTCGGCAACGGCACCTTGGACGACAAACTCACGCCGACCGCCATCGCAGCCCCTGCGGGCGTCACCTTCAGCCGTATCAACGCAGGCAAATACCAGTCATTCGCGCTCAGCACCACCGGTGACGTCTATGCTTGGGGCAGCATCGGCCGCCTGCCCGGAGACGGCAGCAGCGCTGATCGGAAAGAACCTGTAAAGCTGAAACCTGCGAACAACATGACGTTCACCCAATTGGCTCCCAGCTCCGACAGCTACGTGGTCGCAGCGCTAGGCAAGGACGGCAAAGCCTACATGTGGGATCCGTCCGGCGGCAATGCAGGTGTGCCCACAGCGGTGGATGCTCCCGCAGGCACCACATTCACCAGCATCGCTTCCGGTTTGGGGCACACGCTGGTGACTTGTTCCAACGGCAAGACGTACGCGTGGGGCTACAACGACAAGGGGCAGCTCGGCGACGGCAACCAGACCTTCGACGTAATCAACACGCCGGTTGAGGTGCAGACCCCGAGCGGCGTCACCTTCACTCACGTCAGCGCCGGAGAGCGGGATTCCTTTGCCATCGGCAACGATGGTTCCCTCTACGGTTGGGGAGGCCAGGACTTCGAAATCGGCAGCGACACCGTCAAGAACAGCACCACACCCATCAAGATCTCCGCACTTGCCGACAAGAAGGACACCGCCGTCACCGCAGTCACGTTCGACGGAACACCGGGCAAAAACACGCATTTCGACACTGTATTCGGCAACTGGGTCACCACCACGCCTCCTCACGCCGAAGGCGCAGTGGACGTGCGCATCAGCTGGACACTCGGCGGCACAACCCAGCCGGACATGGTGCTTCCGTTCACCTACACGCCCTACCACACCGTCACCTTCGAGCTCAAAGGCGGCACGGCACCAGCAGGCATCTCGCCCTGCCCGACCGGAGACTCCGGCACCTTCTGCCAAGGTCTCAACCAGGGCGACCAGGCCCTCAACCCAGGAGAGCCCACCAAGTCGAACTTTATCTTCGACGGATGGTTCAACGACGCTGACGGCACCGGCGCACAATATGACTTCACCAAGCCCGTGACCGGCGACATCACCATCACCGCGCACTGGAAGCAGTTCTCGCTCTCCGCCACCTCCGGCACGACCGCAGGCGGCACCACTGTGAACATCACCGCTCCCACGCTCAGTTCCGGAGCCGCAATAACCGTCAAGTCCGTCACCTTCGACGCCGTTGCCGGCACAGGTCTGGCGCAAGACCCCACTTCGGGAGTATGGAGCGTCACCGCGCCGGCGCATGCCGAAGGCAACGTGACCGGAACGATTGCTTGGAGTCTTGAAGACGGTGTGGAGCATACCAGCACATTCGCGTTCACCTATGTTGCACCTCCCGCCACCGTGCACACCGTCACCTTCAACCCCGATGCAGACGCGCCGCCGGCCGGCACCACACCCTGCTCCCCCGGCTCCTCCACGTTCTGCCAGAGCGTGACCGACGGGAGCACAGCAACCGACCCTGGGGAACCTGCGAAAAGCAACTGGGTGTTCACCGGCTGGTTCACCGCAGCGCAAGGCGGCCACCTCTACGATTTCAGCAGTCCGGTCACCTCCGACATCACGCTGACCGCTCACTGGGAACAGTTCACCGCCATCCCCAGTTCCGGGTCCGAATCCGGCGGAACGGCCGTATATGTGTCCGCACCTTCGGGCGGACTGCTGCACGGCGCCGACCTGCAGGTTCTTTCCGTAGCCTTCGACGGCACCCCTGGCACGGCTCCCGTCTTGGACGCCGCTTCAGGCACCTGGCGCACCGATACCCCGGCCCACGCGGCTGGCGCGATTGACGCCACCGTGACCTGGACACTCAACGGAGGAGCGACTCGCACCAACACGTTCCAGTTCACCTATAAGGCCGCCACTGCACCCACACCTCCATCAGATGCAGCGAGCGCACTACCTATGGCCGGTGGCACCGGTGGCACCTTGGCTGCGGCATGCGCCACCATAACCGCCGCGATGCTCATCTGCGTCGCCGTGGCGCTGCGCAGCAGACAACGGCGAGCACGGCACACCGCACGCTGAGCGTTCATCCTCGATGCGCGTTGACTTGGAGCAGCGTTTTCTTGTGACCATTTTGTAGAGTACAATGACCTTACACTGTGATTCCACATGGAGGCATTATGGAGATGAACACACGCGTGCAAGTGCGCAGCAACCAACTACTCAAAGATGAAGCCGCAGCGCTGCTTGAAGACATGGGGCTCGACATGACCACCGCAGTCAACATGCTGCTCAAGGAAATCGTGAACGAACGCAAGTTCCCATTCCAACCGAAAGCCCCATCTTTTGAGTCCGCTGTACTCACATCACTTGACGAGCCATCAATCGATGTGGAAGATGACACCATGTTTGCCGAAATGATCGCTCATGCGTAAAGTACAGGTCAAACCCGCATTTCTGCGGGACATCAAAAGGCTCAAGCAAAAGCACTACGACATGCAGCTGTTGCTGGAGGCCGAGGCTGCGCTGCGCCGCAACGACCGAGCATTGCTTACCACCCGGTACCGCGACCACCAGCTCAAAGGCAACCTCAGCGCGTTCCGCGAACTTCACATTCAAGGCGACTGGCTCCTGGTCTACTTCGTGGAGGGCGAGCAGGTAACCCTCGCGCGCACCGGCACCCACGATGGGCTGCTCTAGTCAAATTGTGTCAACCACTACGCAACAGGTCTTGAACGCATACATCAAATCGAAAGTGTCTACAGTCCACCGGCAATTACATGCGCCAGTGAGGCACGACTGCGGGAGCTGGTAGAGTGTGGGCAGACTTACGCGCGGCCGAAACCAACGGAACCGAACCGGCGGAGCTGTACCAGCAAACCGGGCAGCCTGCCCGCAAGCGACCTGCCGCCGCCACGCATCGAACGATAGGATTTAGGAACTTATGGGCTTTATCACCTTCCTCATCGAACTGCTGAAGGATCCGCGCACTATCATCGCCGGATGGATCTCGATGGGAGTGACACCCACGCTCGCGTTCATCTTCCTCATCGTTTTCGTCGAGACCGGTGTGGTCTTCTTCCCGTTCCTACCCGGCGACTCGCTGCTCTTCGCAGCCGGCTTCTTCGCCGCACCGGACGCCACCACCGGCAAGTCCGCCCTGCCCCTTGCGGTCCTGCTGCCCATCGTCTGGCTTGCCCCCATCATCGGCGACCAGTGCAACTACTTCATCGGCCGCTTCTTCGGCCGCAAAATCGTCGCCTCGGGCAAGGTGAAGGCCATGACCCCCGAGCGTCTTGCCAAGACGGAGGGGATGATTGACAAGTGGGGACCTCTGGCAGTGTTCCTAGGGCGCTTCTTCCCCTTCATCCGCACGTTCATGCCGTTCATCTCCGGACTTTCGGGCATGCACTGGGCTCGATTCACCCCGTTCTCCGTGCTGGGCGGCCTGATCTGGTCCACGCTGTTCACCCTGCTCGGCTACTTCTTCGGCGGTATCCCGGTGGTGCAGAACAACTTTGAACTGGTCATCGTGGCCATTCTGCTCGTCTCGCTGCTGCCCACCATCATCGGCCTGGTCAAAGCCAAGTTCGGTAAGAAAAAGCCCGCCGCAGACACCGACGAGACCAGTACCAGCAGCATCGACCGCTGAGACTGCGCTTCAGACCACTGACACCGCTACACGGTACGGTTACACTGTTGCCGACGAGATGTGCAACTGCCCACCAAGTTCGCGAATAGCGCTTAGTACCGTTCTGAACGAGGGATTTGCATCGTTACTCAGTGACTTGTAGAGGCTTTCACGCCCTACGTCAGCACGCTGCGCAATGCTAGTCATTTTCTTTTCTGCCTTAGCGGCATCTCCCAAGGCCGCTACAAAGAAAGCTGCCGCCTGCCCATCATCCTCGATGCTCTCAGCCTCTTCAAGTACAGCATCAAGATATTGCGCCACATCTTCTTCGCTCTCCAGATAATCTTCAACCCGGAAATCATTAAGCTCGACTTTGCACTTCATCTTATGAATGTATCATATAAGATACAGTTGCACAACCGCAGCATACATCCCACCGATGTCACCCCGCCTATATACCACGACGGGGTGCGGAAGACGAATCTTCCGCACCCCTCAGTTGAGTGCCGTCGCATGCGCCAATCAGCGATCAGCCAACCAGCAAATCGACCGGCCTAATCAGGCCTTGTCCGCGGTGTTCTTGCGGCTCATTGCGAAGGAGACCACAAAGGCCACCACCGCAAGCACCAGAGCAAAGATGAAGCCCCAACGTGAACCGCTGACGAACGACATCGCCGTGCTGGCACCGCCCTTGCTGGCCGACTGCTGGCCGGCGTTGAGCAGCACCGTGGTAACGGCCGTGATGACCGCACCCAGCACCTGCTGCAGCGTGTTCAGAATCGTGGAGCCGTCGGTGGACAGATGCTCAGGCAACGCACCGAGTGCGGAGGACTGTGCCGGGCTCATGGCCATCGGCACGCCGATCATGAGCACCACGTGCGCCAGAATAATGTAGGCGATGGAGCTCTTGGGGCCGGCGAGCATGAGCAGTACCAGGCCGACCATGGAGAGCACCAGGCCGACGCGCACCAGCCACTTGGGGCCGATGCTGTCGTAGAGCCTGCCGGAGATGAGCGAGACGAGCGCGTTGATCACACCACCGGGCAGCATAACCAAACCGGTCATGGCCGCGGCGATGCCCATGCCCTTCTGCAGTTCCTGCGGCATGAGGTACATCGAAGCGAGGGTGATGCCGAAGTTCATCATGACGATGAGCGCGCCGACGGTGAACTGGCGGATACCCATGGCGTGCAGGTCGATGATGGGGTTGGTCATGTGCAGCTGACGGTAGCTGTACCAAGCGATCGCAGCCACGCCCACCACGAGGATGACAATGACCGGCCAGCTGAAGCCGAGCTCGCTGATGAGGCTCACGCCCAGCACCAGACCGCCGAAGCCGAGGATGGAAGTAATGACGGAAAGCGCATCAATCTTTGGCTTGGTGAGCTCATAGGGGTTTACCATCCAGATAGCCGCGCAAACCAGTGCCACAAAGGCGATGATGGCAAAGAAGAAGAAGATGGCGCGCCATGAGAGAGCGCCGATGAATGCGCCGGCAAGGGTGGGGCCAATGGCCGGAGCAAACATGATGACCAGGCTCGCGGTACCCATGGCACCGCCGATCTTACTGAGCGGGAACACCTCAAGGATGACGGAGAACATCATCGGCAGCACCAAGCCCGTGGAGATGCCCTGAATCATGCGGCCGATGAGCAGCACGGCGAACGACGGCGCGAAGCCGGAAAGCAGGGAGCCAATGAAGAACGCGGACAGCGCCACGAAGAGGATGTTACGTGCCTTGAACCACTTGAGCAGCAGTCCGGTGAACGGCAGCACGATGCCGATGACGAGCATGTAGCCCACCACCATCCACTGCGCCACGCCTGCGGAGATGTTGAAACTCTGCATCAGGTCGGGCAGTGCGATGTTCATGGATGTTTCGGAAAGCATGCCCAGGAATGCGCCCAAGTAGAGTCCGAGCATGGTGAGATTCGGATGCTTGACACCGAAGCGTGCCTTCATCGGATTCGGTGCACCGGCAGGCGCACTCCCCGACTCATTGTGATTGTGCGCCGCGTTCCCGGCGCCTCCGTTTGCCTTTTCGGGCATGGTAGTTTCAGACATGGTGGTCCCCATGACTTCCCTTCTCTAATTATTTTGGTAGAGTTCGCATCGATTTTCGGGCGCGCAAAAGCTGCCTGTCCCGCGGCGACGCATTTCATTATCGAGAGTGACGCACTCGGCGTCCGCTTACATACAGGAACCCCTCAATTCCTCAAGCAAGTTCCCTATTATTAGCGCCCCGGCAGACATTCGAGCGGATGCATACGCGGAAAGTCACGTACGACGCATACCAAAGTGCACGCCTCTACCAGCACATCTCTTGCTAAATCACGATTACCGCCGTGTGCAGCATCACGCATCACGAACCCTCACTCCCGCTTGCCCTCGGGTACGAAAAAGCCTCCGGACGGAACCATCCGGAGGCTTTACAACGCTGTAGCTATCAGCGCTGCTTCGTGTTTATGCGAACATTCACGCGGCTGCGCGCTGAACCTTGCCAGCCTTGAGGCACTTCACGCACACGCGCACGTGGCGGTTGTGGCCGTCAATGGTGGTGCGCACCGACTGCAGGTTCGGCGAGAACGTGCGCTTATTGCGGATATGTGAATGCGAAACGCTGTAACCGGTGCGAGGTCCTTTGCCGCACACTGCGCAACGAGCTGCCATGATGAACTCCTATTACTATTGACTTAAACGTTTGAGTCTTTCTGCACCACACGCGTTGCATGCAGCCAGAACATAACTATTGCAGTAGTATAGCAAGGTAGCCTGACGTACGTTTTCCACAACAAGCAGAAATGCAATATTTGTGCAAAGGTACTAAATTCATGCAAATTTTTTAAAGCAATTCACAACGATACGCCTGTACCTGACCGGTTGGTAAGTGATGCACGACACGCCGGGCATTTATTTGCCTAAATATTTAGGTTTTCCACATACTTGTGCTTAGTTATCAACAAAGCAAATAACCAATACAATATTTCAACCTTGTTTCTTTTCCTCTTCAAAATCGCCCCAATGCCGGAAATTCGGGCTTACCTCAGCAATATCGCGTCAAACCCTTACTATACAGTTGCAGCAGAAATGACCAGTACATAATTACGCATTGTACATTCTGCAACGTTTTCTATAAACTTGTTGATTTTTTCTCAACCGATTCAACTAGAATTATGCACTTGAGACAAGTGTTGCATCTGTCGAAACAACATGTGAGGAGAGTGTTAGATGTCACGACCTCGGCAAAACTCCAGCCAGCCTACCGCCACCCAGCGCATGCAGAACGCCTTCTGGGACATTCTCAAAGACACCCACTACACCAAAATCACAGTCACGGATGTCGTCACGCGCGCCAAGATCAACCGCAACTCCTTCTATTATCATTACGACAAGCTGCCCGACCTTGCCACCGCCGCGGTCAAATCGACCGTGGACGCCATTGCGAAAGCCATGCCGGAACTCGTCGAAGACCCTACTGAATCCTGGCGGCGCATTGTCAACCAACTGTTGGGCATACCGGCACACCGCATTCACATCGATCATCTGTCACTCGTCTTGAGCCCCAACAGCGACCCGTTCCTGCTGACGCTGGCGCGCGACTCCATCCGTGCCGCGTTCATCAAAGGGCAGCATCTCGACGAAAACAACATGTCACTCACTTCTGACGTACTGCTGGAGTTCTCCACAGGTGGCCTCATAGCCCTCGTAGGCATGTGGCCGCGCCTCTCTCAGAACATCACACTGGACCAGCTCGTCACTGTCGACGGCGCCGTGCTGGCTCGCACGCTCTACCTTTCCATCTCAAACCAGAACATGCCTGATTTCTGGATTCGACTCTTCCGCGCCTCCATGCGCAGCCAGGACCATTCCTCGCTCGACGCTCTGACGCAAATCGAAACCGAGAACAACAATTTCAAGGCTCAGGTGCAGGCTCTGCTTGATCAGGTGAACGCTGCCGCGAATGGCACTGCGCTGCCTCAGTCCGCCTCGCACATGCAGTACGGTGCCATCCCATCCGCTTACCCGCATTCCGACGCTTATGGCAATACGGAACCGTACAACGGACAGCAATATGGCGGCAGCCCGGTTCCAGGTGCATCACCCTACGGCGCTCAGTACCCGACCATGCAACCGCAGGGTGGTGCGTACACTCACGACGGCATGGATCAGTACGGGCAATATGGCGGTCAAGGATATGGCGCCCCGCAGTACAACGCCCCTGCCGACGGGCGATACTACCCTCCGCAGCAGGTTCCGACGTTCAATCCAGGTCAGCCGGCTTACGGAAGTCAGCCGTACAATCCCAACCAGCCACTCTCAGGTGCACCACAACCCGGAGGCGCACCGAACATCGCCGGTAACGCCAGCAACGGCACTGCTCCCGGACAGCAGGAGCAACCGGACAACAGGCCACAGCAGACAGGAGATGCGCCAGAACACACCTCTGGCAACCAGCACTGATGCTAAGCAGCAATGACGCCAGCCAACGCTGACAGCCAACTAGTGCTGACAACACAACGCGAGCGTAAATAATTTAGGGGCCTTCCAGATTTACCGGAAGGCCCCTAAATTTTAATATCCGATGCTCACAGGCGTCTCAGCCATGAGATTGCGCATAGCCGCACTATGCCCACACCATCGCAAACGTCAAGGCCGTAAACATGACCAGCGCTGCAATCACACCAGGGTTGGCGAGCACCACACTCACGCGAGCCCCCTTCGGCAGTTCATCGGGGGCACGATGGAACCGCAGCTTGCGATAGTTGACAATCGCCACCACAATGCCGACCACGAACATCACCACGTTGAACAATTGGAGCAATATCAGCATCACGGCCGCAAAACCACCGACACTGACGGCAGCTTGCATGCGAGCAAAATTACCGCTCGACAAATCATCCATCACCGAAGAGGACAAGCCCATCTGGCACAGCTGAGGCAACGCCCCGCCGAACAGGTTGAACAGCATGTGCAGTCCCACGTTATAGCGCATCTTGCCGGTACGCACGTAGACATATCCCATCACCAAGCCCAGGCCTGTCGCGTAGAAGAACTGGTACAGGTTGGCATGGTAAAGACCAAACGCCAGCGCGGAGAAGACGATGGCAGTCTTTTCGCCATACTGCTGCGTGTGGTCGATAATCTGCTTGCGGAACAGCCACTCCTCAACAAGCGGCGCAAAGACGACCGTAGTGAGCACCATGAGCACGGGGTTCGTGCCGGTGATGGCATCCTGCAGGCGATCGGAAGACCTCCCGGAAGACAATGCGTCGGATATCCAGCTGCCGAGATCGCTGCCAATCACACTGATGGGGAACGTGAGCGAGAACATGGCAAGGAACGCACCCGGCTTCATACTCGAGGTCTTGCGCTTCACTTTGGGCAGTGTACGGAAAACCAGCAATGCAAGCGGAGTGGCGATGAGATAGTTCGGTACATCGCTCAGCAACGTACTGATATCGCCCTCGCCCATACCCGCGTTGCTCAATACCGGTTCCAGCCAGCCGTACAGTGCGCCAGTCAGCACATTCCAGACCAACGCCACCATAATGAGCGCAAACCCGATACGAGAGAACACTTTGCGATGCTCCCTCAGATATCGCAACCATGCCGGATTACGACTGGCACCATAAGCTGCCGGCCCCAAAGGAGCAGGCTGACCGAACGGAGCGGGATTGTGCCCCGGCATCTGCCCGAATGGCTGCTGCATGGGCTGATACCCGTACTGGAACTGTTGCTGATATTGAGGCTGCTGCGGCTGAGACTGCTGAGACTGCAGCTGGGACGTCTGGCCTGCCGGCGGCACCTGGCTTGGAACCTGAGGAGCTTGCTGATATCCATATTGCGGGTACTGCTGGTATTGCGGCTGCGCATACTGGCCGGGTTGTACCGGCTGCCCCGGCTGCGCTACCTGATCAGGCGCTCCCGAGAAGGATTCCTGCACATGAGGTGCTTGCACCCCCACCGGCAGCCGCGCATCACCCACCGATTCCGACGTGTCTAATCCCGACTCGGCTTGGCTATCAGCCGGGCTCGTATCAGGCGTCACAGCGTCATCCAGCAGGCTGCCGTCTGCGTGCTCA
Organism: Bifidobacterium sp. ESL1130; assembly: GCF_058507935.1. Classification (NCBI taxonomy): domain Bacteria; kingdom Bacillati; phylum Actinomycetota; class Actinomycetes; order Bifidobacteriales; family Bifidobacteriaceae; genus Bifidobacterium; species Bifidobacterium sp. ESL1130. The sequence goes on from NZ_CP196379.1 coordinate 1,948,394, forward strand.
TCATGTATCTGCTCGTCGCTCATGACCCTCCCCAAGTTGGTGTATATCGGATTTCAATGTATCGCTCCAACCTGAGCGCCGCCTTAATCCATCTCCAGGAAGCGCTCAGAGACACTATTTCACTGCGCCATCAAGCAGTGCGGTAATCAACTCGCGATAGCTCATCCCGGAAGCCTCCCACGCTTTTGAATACATGGAAATCGGCGTGAAGCCAGGCATGGTATTGATCTCGTTGACCAGCACCTCACCGCGCGGTGTCACAAACGTGTCCACACGGCTCAAACCCGTGCCGTCAATGGCCTTAAACGCCTTCACCGCAACCTCTTGCACCCGGCTCAGCGTGTCTTGCGGCAAGTCGGCCGGAACCTGCACGTGCGAAGCCTCGGCATCGGTGTATTTGCTGTCGAAATCATAGAACTGGTCGGCACCATCAGCCTTGCGATCAAGCACAATCTCGCCCGGCATACTGGCCTGCGGTTCACTGCCGGCCGAAGGGGCAAGTATCGGGCACTCGATTTCTCGTGCGTCAACACCCTGCTCCACCAGCACCTTCCAGTCATGCCGAGAGGCTTCCTGCAACGCCGCAGCAAGCTCGGCAACGTCTCCCTTGCGCTCCACTCGCGTTACCCCGAAGCTCGAACCGGCACGAGAAGGCTTGACAAACAGCGGATAAGACAGCTTCGCCTTACGCACGCTTTCCATCACCGTTGCCGCGTCATCGGCGAACTCGTCCTCGTTGTTAAAAGCGCGCGTATCTACAGTGATGCCCGGAACCACTGGAATACCGGCCTCGCGCAGCAGCACCTTGGTGTAGTGCTTGTCCATCGCCGCAGCCGAGGCGAACACACCGCAGCCCACGTACGGCACGCCCATCATCTCCAGCAGGCCCTGCACCGTGCCATCCTCACCGAAGGGACCGTGCAGCACGGGGAACACCTCGTCAATGTAGCCAAGAGAAGTGAGCGAACCGTCCTCTTCGCGAACATAGAAGCCATTGTTGCCCTGCGCCATATTGAGCACTACCGGTCGGGCACCTTCAGCATCCACCTGCGGCATGGCCGAAGCCTCGGCGTTCTCGCCAGCGCCGGAGGCAACGGCGCCGTCAGCAGTGCCGGTCAGAGAAAAACTGCGGGGATCGGCACCACCCATCACCCAATCACCGGAGCGAGTGATGCCAATCGGCACAGGGTCGAACCGCTCAGTGTCGATGGCGTTCAGCACCCCGGCCGCAGATACACAGGAAATCGAATGTTCATCGGCTTTACCGCCGTACAGTACCACAACGCGTTTTTTCCGCATGATCTTCCTCCAGTAGCATGTGCCAAGCGGCACCAACCATAGGGGCCTCGCAGCTGCTGACAGCGTAGAATCACACCGTTTCCAACCACCCCTGTCGTGCCCTTAAGCCTACACGAGGAAGGAAACATGAACGCGCCGTTTCACTCCTCGCCAACGGTCTCGCCGAGCAGCTCGGCAAGCATCTGATCGCAGGAGATACCCTCGTTCAGCACGCGGCCCATAGCACTGGCCAAGGGGGTGGGTACGCCGAGTTCACGACCCATACGTTCCACAGCGCCAGTGGTGGGAACCCCTTCTGCCACACCGTTGCTGGCCTGCGTGGCCTCCTCAACGCTCATACCGCGCCCCAAGTTGGCGCCGAACGTGTAATTGCGGCTCAGCGGAGAGCCGCATGTGGCAATCAAATCACCCACACCGGCGAGACCGGAGAAGGTTTTGGAGTCGGCACCCAAAGCCTGTCCAAGCGCAGTGAGCTCTGCCAGACCACGAGTCTCGATGGTTGCCGCAGTGTTCTCGCCGAACCCGGCACCTCTGGCCATACCTACGGCAAGCGCCACTACGTTCTTGAGCGATCCGCACATTTCCACTCCCACCACATCAGTGGTGATGAACGCGCGGAAATACGGGGTGGAGCAGGCCTCGGCCACCATTCTGGCCGCGCTGATACTGTGCGACGCAACCACGGTGGCGGAAGGCTCGCGCGCAGCCACCTCGCGGCTCAAGTTAGGGCCAGAAACAGCGGCGAACCGCGTGTCTGGCAAGTTCAAAGCCTCGCTGACCACCTCGTCCATACGCTTGCCCGAGCTGCGCTCAATGCCTTTCATCAGGGACACAACAACAGCGTCTCGATCTATGAAATCGCGGAACGGTTCCAACGCCTCACGGGCGTGCTGAGCCGCGATGGCCACCACCACGATGCGAGCGCCACGTACCGCTTCTTCACGGTCGCCGGTGGCGGTCATCGACTGCGGCAGCTGGTCTACGCTGGGCAGACGCGCCTCGTTGCGGTGCCTGTCGCGAATGTCTTCGACGATGGATGTTTCACGCCCCCACATCGTCACGTCGTTGCCGGCATCAGCCAGCACCTGGCCGAATGCCGTACCCCATGCTCCGGCTCCCAATACTGCTACCTTCATGGTTCCTCCTGCGCTGTGTCTATGTACCTGCTTGTACCCGTTGTCTCTATTATTTCTGTTGCCTCTGATTATTCCTGTTGTCTATCACGCCTGCGGACTGTTGCCGCCAACCGCACCCATAGCATTGCGCTGGCTTGCCGGCAGCACACGCCTGGGCACGCGCCGCATGGTACGGAAATCCCAGTATCCTTCTCGCGGCGGCTCCTCACCGCGTATCTCAGCCATCACGGCTTCCAAACGTTCGCGCACCCGTTGCGTCAGCTCGTCCACGGCCTCTTTCGGGGGCTCTTCGCCCCATTGATCCATGCCTTCCAGCAAATCAGCGTAATCGAGCCGTTCGTCGAAACACATCACCACGTTCTTCCTCGGCCATGGCCACCAATGGTTAATGCTGGCAGCACCCCAGGTCGCCGCACAGAACAGCGGCACCTGGTATCCCAGCCTGCGTGAAGCTTCGAGCGCGATGATGCCCACGCCCTCTTTCAAGCTCATCGGCCATTTGAGCGGGTCACGCGACAGCGTACCTTCGGGCCAAATGGTGAGCGGACGACCCGAGGTGAGGATATTGATGGATTCCTCTTCGATCTGGTGCGCTTTGCCGCTGTTGCGCGGTACGGGCTGCATGCCGACCAGCTGGAACCATTTGCCGATAATGGGCCATTTCGCCATCTCGGCCTTGGCCATGTAGCGCGGGCGGCGCCCCATGTGGAACAGGGCAGACATCGGCACGAACACATCGTACAGCGTGACATGAGTGGCGGCGGTGATGAACGGACCAGTCTCAGGTACCCGTTCCAGCCCCCATGCCCGCACTTTGCTGTGAGCGCGCAGTACCTTTGAGACTCCTTCGAGCAGCCGTTCAGTGGCTTTGGGGTTCTGCGCCTCAATTTCGGCGGTGTTGGGCCGTTTCACTCCAGTGGGATAGTAGTAGGTGGAATCCACCAAATGGTGGCGCTCCCCCAACTTAGCCACTTGCTCATCGCTCAGCGGTTTCACAGCGGAACGCGGCGACGGTTTGCCTTTAGAACTCATGCGTCCATTGTGCCGCGAGGCTTGGAACGTGAGTCGACGTGTACGGGTACAGCGACGGCATACTCGGCATCGACTTTACCAACGTTATGCTCAGCCCAAGCATCATGGCACTCACGCCCGACCATATGATGGGCAAGGTCGGCGGACTTGCCAACACCCTCGCTATATGTGCCGCACCGTTGGGGCAATTTGTCTACGGCCTACTCTTCGACCATCTGCATGTCTCGGCAATCATGGCCGGAACCGCCATCTGCCTGTCCCTTATGGCTGTAGCCCTAGCCCCGGCCGCCCGCAGCCTCTCCACCGCTCTCAATCTCCCCAACACCACATCTCATACATCACCCACCTCATAAACCACCAAACCCCACGAATTTCAGCCCGCAACCTCAACTCGCATGAGCCTCTTCCCACTAATACGACACCTTCATCGCCTCCCATTTCGTTCCGTGAGTACTTTCTTGTCGCACTTCGACAAACCCGCAAAACAGGAACGTTGGAATCCCGTCACTCTCAAATTTCCATCAACCACGATACCCAGCAAAAGTACTCACGGAAAGCAGCGACAGTGAAAATATAGTGCTTATGAACAGGAAATGGCTCCAATCGCATTGATTCGGAGCCATTTTTTACTGAGCAACACTGAAATCAGTCGATATTCGCACCGAGGGCGGTGAGCTTGGTGCGGAAGTCCTCGTAACCACGGTCAATAAGGCTGATACCCTGCACATTGCTCGGCCCCTTGGCCGCGAGCGCTGCGATGAGATGGCTGAATCCGCCGCGCAGATCAGGCACGTCAATGTCGCGACCCTCCAGCGGAGTGGGGCCGAAAATGACCGCAGAATGCTTGTAGTTGCGCTGCTGGAATCGGCACGGCAAGCTGCCCAGGCACTCACGATAGAGCTGAATGGTGGCGCCCATTTGCACCAACGGCTTGGTGAACCCGAAACGCTCCTCATATACCGTTTCATGCACAATGGAAAGCCCTTTGGCCTGAGTGAGCGCAACCACGAGCGGCTGCTGCCAATCGGTCATGAAACCAGGGTGCACGTCGGTCTCGATGGCCACGGGCTTCAGATCGCCGCCAGGATGCCAGAAACGGATGCCTTCATCGGTGATGTCGAACTCGCCGCCGACCTTGCGGAACACGTTGAGGAAGGTCATCATCTCAGGCTGGGTGGCACCTTTGACAACAATGTCACCGTGCGTGGCCAATGCAGCACTGGCCCAAGAGGCAGCCTCGATGCGGTCGGTAAGCGAGGTGTGACTGAATCCTTTGAGATGTTTCACACCTTCGATGCGGAAGGTACGATCCACATCCACCGAGATAACAGCGCCCATCTTTTGCAAAACGGCCACCAAATCCATGATTTCCGGCTCAGTTGCCGCGCCGGAAAGTTCGGTCTTGCCCTCGGCCTGCACCGCGGCCAGAAGCGTCTGCTCGGTGGCTCCCACCGATGGATAAGGAAGGTGAATCTTGGCACCATGCAAGCCGTCGGGCGCGGTGATGTGAATGCCATCGGCGTGCTCTTTATCCACGTTCGCGCCCAGCTTGCGCAGAGTCTCCAAGTGGAAATCGATGGGCCTGCCGCCGATGTTGCAGCCACCAAGCTGCGGAATGAACGCCTCACCCAAACGGTGCAGCAGCGGACCGGAGAAGAGAATCGGAATGCGCGAGGAGCCGGAGAGCGTGTCCACATCGGCCACGTCGGCCAGCTGTACGTTGGTGGCGTCAATGGTGAGCGTACCGGCGACCTTGTCGAAATCAACGGTGGCACCGTGCAGGCGCAACAGGTCGGAAACCACACGCACATCGCGAATCTCAGGCACATTGCGCAGCACCGAGACCCCTGGTGCCAGCAGCGCCGCCACCATGGCTTTACTCACGAAGTTTTTCGCGCCGCGCACCTGAATCTCACCGCTCAGCGGCTTGCCACCCTCAACGTGCAGCACATCTTGCGTTTCTTTGGCCACTGTCAACCTCTTTCGTCACCGTGAAAGCTCTCGTCCAAGCTTAACTAGCAGCATGCACAGCGACACACGCTTATGCTTGCAGCGCCATGCCTTCCAGCCTCATCCGCGCATGCTGCGGCAATCTGTCAATCCAGCGTATGAGCAAGAAAGCACTCAGTCCATACCCAAATCGAACGCCGCGGCGTCGTCGGCTGCGGAATACTGGCGGAACGCCATCAGCGTCTGCGTAGACTCCACACCCTCGACCTTGGAGATGCGGCCAGGAATGATCTTCGCCAAATCGTCGAAGTCGGGAGTGGACACGAGCGCCACGAGGTCTACGTCGCCAGCCACCGAATACACACGCGTCACACCGGGGATTTCGGTGATGGCCTGCGCGGCATCGGTAATTTTGCTTGCTTCGGTGGTAATCAGTACGACAGCGTCAGCCATGTTCGCTCCTTTAAGACCGTTTGCCAATACACCCTAACTATACCTGCTCTTGCAAGCCGTAAGCAACGTTGCACCGCCCCGCGCCCTCACCCCAGCAATACAGCCCACAGGATGCCAGACCCCGGCCCGATCCTCGCTCAAAGACGGGCCGAAGTCGAGGGCTACCGCAGACAGACAAGCTACCACAGGCTGGCTGCTGGCAGACCGGCTGGCAGACAGCCAGAGCCAGGCAGCCAGCCCGCGGTATCACAGCGGCTTACTCAAGCCACGTCTCCACCGGCAGCGGCTCCAACTGCTGTTCGGGAGAGTCGACATAGAAGTAAGCACAGGAAGACCAGTCATCCTGACGTTCGAACAGTTCAGGCTGCACGATCTTGGGATTGATCGCCGGAATATCGATCATGCCGCCGTTGACTGAAGGATACTCAAAGCCGGTCTGCAGCTGGTGCCAGTGGAACAATGCCTTATTGAGTTCATCGTTCGTGTCAAAACCACCAATCTGCTGAATCGTCATCCGAATATCCTTGTGGAAGTACACAGGATCTGGCACATGCAAACGATAGCAGCCTACAACCATGTTCTCACTGTCATAGTATTGGCTGCCGTGGTATTGCGAATAGAATCGGTCCTGCCCCCAAGCGGTCGAAACGTAATCCTCCACTCCGGTGCCGCACAGCGTAGGGTAATCCTCGTCTCCGTCTATAAAGCCTTTGACTTCGCCCTCACCCCACCAGGCTTGGAAGTACCGCTCTGTGTCGCAGACGATACCCAGGTTGGTGCCCAAGAAACGGCCTTCTCCACTAATCTTCGGCAAAATCTCAAAGTCCTCGCGGTACTGTGTGGGATTCTGCCTGTTAAAGAAGGCGTGGAAGTACAGACCGGATTCATCGACATCATCGCCGACCGTGTAATCGACCGCATAATAGAAGTGCTTGATGTCCTCTCCCGAACAGTTCTCGACGGTAATTTTCATACCATGAGCAAACGGCATAGGAATCATGCACACGAAGCTACGCCCTTCAGGACTGGAGAACAGCGCGTTGTCAAACGTAGCCATGTGCTTGGGACCGTGGCAGAAAAAGTCTCCGAGCGGAGCCACAACGGCCGCGGTGGTGGCACCATCCCAATACATCCTGAGAATGGTGCCACGCTGCACTTGCGGGTCGAGCGGATCGACGGTAATCCAAATGCGGCGCACCACACCAGAGCCTTCACCGACCTGAGCCAGCACAGACTCCTCTCCCTGATGGAGCGTGAACCACGCCGAACCTTTCCTGCCATTGCGCGCTTTGCCGCCCTTTCCTTTCTCTCCGAACGGATTCTCATGCGTGGCCCAACGCGTCTCTACTTTTGCAGGCACTGAGCAGAGACTGGCAACATCGTACGATTTCATATTGTTATAACTCCTTGAGATATCTCACATCATTTGCAGCCTGTGCAGCCGCTTTCACACGCTGTGGTTTCAGCGCTACATTTACTACTTGATTCCCACGGTTGCGTCCCCCTCCTTGAGTTGCTTCTGCACGAAGAAGAACAAGACGAACACAGGTAGCACCGACAACGCGGCAGTGGCCAACAAAATATTCCAATCCACGGAATATCCCGATACCAAGTTCGCGAGGTATACCTGCAGCGTGTTGAGTTTGTCGTTCTTGTTGACGATCAGCGGCCACATGTAGTTGTTCCAGGACGCAAGGAAGAAGGATATGATCAGCGGCACGACCATGGGCCGGGACAGTGGCAGCACAATGGTGAAGAACCTTCTGAACACTCCACATCCGTCAAGCTCCGCGGCCTCTTCCAGCTCTTTGGGAAAGTCCATGTAGAACTGCCTGAACAGGAAGATGCCGTACGCGTTGAACAGCTGCGGGATGATGAGGCCCCAATACGAGTTCGTCATGCCGAGCATTTTCGTCACCATGAACTGGGGAATCAAAATCGCGGAAAGCGGCACCATCAGTGTTGCAACGATGAGACCGAACACCAATTTCCGCCCGGGAAACTCAAGTCGTGCGAGCGCATACCCGCACATCGAGTGCAGAATCATGGCCAGCAGCGTGACCACTATCGAGATAAACAGGGAATTACCCAGCGCCCTGAGGAATTCTGGCGTGAGGGCGTCGCGGTAGGAATCGAGCGTGAAGGGATGGGGAATCAGCGATATGGTGAACACATCGCCGCTCGTCTTGAACCCGCTGATGAACAGGATAATGATGGGGAAAATAAAAGCGACCGCCATCACTATCAAGAATGCGTATACGAGAGTCTTAGCGATTTTTGCGTGCATTTCAATCCTCATCCTTGTCTTGTGTCAGCTTCATCTGGATAAGCGAGATAACCAGCAGTATCAGGAAGATGATGACCGACATCGCCGAGCCATAACCCATCTTGAGCATGCCGAACGATTGGTCGAATATGTACAGCACACCAACCTGGGTGGATTCGTTCGGGCCGCCGTGCGTCATGACCAGGATGATGTCCATGATCTGGAAGGCGGTAATGGTGGTGGTCACCAACACGAAAACGCTGGTGCGCTTGATCAGCGGAATGGTGATTTTGAAGAACTGCTGAATCTTGGAGGCACCGTCAAGCTGTGCCGCCTCGTAATATTCAGACGGGATGTTCTTAATCGCCGAGTTGAACAGAATGGCAACATAACCAAGGTTGATCCACACCATTACCACGACGATGGAAACCAGCGCCTGCTTGGTGGACCCTATAAACTGCTGGTCGGGAATGCCAAGCATGTTGAGCAGACTATTGAGGTATCCGTTCTTCTCGCTGTACAGGAACATCCACAACGTGGCCGCCACTACGGAAGTCACCGAGAACGGCAGCAGGAAAGACGTTTTGATGAAACTGCCCAAATGTTTGGGAAGATAGTTCACCACTGCGGCGAGAATGAGCGAGAACACGAACACCAGCGGCACATATTCCAGTGCGAGCACCAGTGTGCGCCATAGTGACGCCCACCATTTTTCGTCGCCGAACAATTTCACATAATTGCTCAGCCCGGCGAACTTCGGCGTCTGCACCATATTCCAGTCAAAGAAGGAATAGTAGAACGCGAAGAGTATCGGCACGACCACGAAAATGGCGAGGCCGATGACGTCAGGGAGTACGAACAGTATCCCGGCCCGAGCGTCGTGCTTGGCGCGGGCATGCACAGGTTTGCCACCTGAGACCGATGATGTTGAGGAAAACGATTTCATAACGTATCCTCCTTTCTTGTTTGCAGAAATGTCCTTTCGTGAGGTGAAGTCTTCATGTCATTGCTCGATTCTCGACCCGATGGATTTCTCTATGACCTGTTGGGCGTGATCGGCGGCGCTTTTGCCGCTTTGCCCGGCGAACATGACACCTTGCAAAGCATCACCCATCGCGTCGGTCGCCTCTGCCGGCAAGCTCAATTCCGGTTTGGCTCCGTCGTACATTTTGGTGAACTCCGCACGCAGCCCTTTGTTGTACAGCTTCTGATTGCGCTTGATGATGGAACGCCTGGCCGGGTACGCGAACTTGGCTTTTGTCACCCATTGCGAGGCGAAATCCTCGTTTTCGGTATCGCCGTACAGACTGAAGATAAATGCGGCAGCCTCTTTGATGTGCTTCGACTTCGAGCTGACGGCCAATTTCTGGCCGCCGGCGACGGTCACCTGATGCTTGCCGTCGGGAGTGGGAAGCGGCACTACGCCGATATGAACGTTGCTGTATTTGGTTTCCAAATCGTTGATGGCGAACGAACCGGATACCTGCATCGCCGAAGTGTGCGTCGACAGGCTGCTACTGTCCCAAGGGCCGATCTGCAAGGATCGCGGAGCTGTCTTGTCTTTGAAGAATGACCCCCAGAAATCAAGCGCTTTGACCATGCCCGGCGAGTTGACGGTCACGTTGCCCTTCTCGTCGGTCACACCCGCATTCTGCATCCACATGAACGGGTAGAAGTCGTACAGTGTGTACCCTGACTTTTCAACAGGAAGCACGAGGCCGTATCGCTTGTCATTGGTCAGTTTCTTTGCGTCTTCCTGCAGCTCTTGCCACGTGGTGGGCGGAGAGATCCCCGCTTCTTTCAGAACGTCTTTGTCGTAGTAGAGTCCAAGCAGATCCATCTCAAAGGGAAGGGCCATCTTCTTCCCTCCGAATTTAGCCGACTCCAGCATCGAAGGGAGGATGTCCTTCTCTAATTCGGGGCTGTAGTACGGATCGAGGTCGGCCAGCATGCCGGCTCCTGCAAACTTGGTGAAGGTGGCAGGCTCCACATAGAAAATGTCAGGCGCCGCACCGTTGGCAAAGGCTATGGTGATGGCTGTAGTGCTGTAGTCGCTCTGGTTGATCACTTTATGATCAATATGAACATCCGTGTGCTTGTTGTTATAGTCCTTCACCGCTTTGTCGAGATACTCGCCTTCAGATCCAGTCTGAAAACTCCAGAACTCGAGCGTGATGGGGCCTTGTGCCGCACTCGCTCCGCAGCCAGCCACTCCTAGAGTGAAGGCGATTGCGGAAAGAATGCACAACAACCGTTCGGGAAGAGCCCATCTGTTTCTCTTCATTTTGCCTCCTTACAAAATGCGATATCCTGCTCGGAAATGCGAAATCCGCAGCGTATTGCGGGTTCGATCAAACGAGTCAATCTGCGATGATGACGCGCTTTACATAAATGATAGCGCTTACACTTTAGAAAACAAAATCGGGCGCGTTGCGGAGAGTTACCGAAACTCTTCGCTGTTTTAGCAACGTTTTTCAACGCTCGTGCTATCAATTTGGAGACATAAATAAAGAAAGCGCTTTCTTTAGTACAGAATATAATAGTGTTAGGTACACATCGCGAACCAAAGGGGAACCTATGACCACACTCCACGACGTAGCTCTCACCGCAGGAGTGTCAGACGCCACCGCCTCCCGGGCACTGCGCGGGGTCGGCAAAGTAAAAAGCGAAACCCGGTCGAAGGTCATGCAAGCCGCCCGCTCCCTCAACTTCACGCTTTCCCGCAACGCTTCCTCACTGGCCACAGGCAAAACCATGCGCGTCACCATCCTCTTGGGAACGCCGCTCAACTCATGGTTCAGCGCCAACTGCATGGAAGGCGTTTACGAAGTACTATCGAAAAACGGATACGACCCCGTACCCAACATTGTGCGTACGGAGCAAGATCTGCATACCTTCTTGGCAAATCTGCCCACCAACAAACGCAATATGGACGGCCTCATCATCACGTCGATTCGAATCGACAACTATGCGGACACCAACCTTGATTCCTTCGGCATTCCCGTAGTTGGGCTGGACGCCATGAACTCCGAGCTGCTTGACGCCAGCGTATCGGTAGATAACGAGCATTCCATGCTCAACGCCGTGAGGTTCCTCAAAAGGCTAGGGCACAAGACCATCGGCTACGTACAGCATCCGCACCCGAATCTCTTCCCGTCAAACTCCGAACTGAGGGAAGCGTATTTCGTCGCAGCCGCTAAGGAGCTCGGCTACAGCGAGCAAGACACCGTGCTATTCAAAACAAACCGACGGCTCGCAGATTCCAACATATCGTTCGAAACCGCTTCGGCAGAGCTGGCCGGCCGAATCACGTCCTCAGACGTTCAACCTACTGCCATCTGCGTCGAGACCGATGAAGCGGCAATCGCGCTGACACAGAACCTGCGCAGCCTGGGCATCCGAGTGCCAGAAGACATATCGATCATCGGATTTGACGACGACAGCAACGCCAAACTCGCCAACCTGACCACCATTCACCAAGACCCGGTAGATATGGCACGAACCGCAGCACAACAACTGATCTACCTGATGAATGGTGCGGAAATAGAGAATCCGTCAATCCGTTACCGCACCACGCTCATCCCCAGAGGCAGCACCATTCCACTACGCTAGCTGTTCTTTATTCTGCAGTACCGCACAAACGCGGATGCCACCTACGCTGCCGTCGTAGCCCCAATCGGCCCTGCCCAGTCACTGTCGTCCACCGCAGGAGCCGACGCCACCGGTTCGGCGGACAGGCTCCTGGCAGGCAACGTGGTCGGCTTGAAGGGGAAACGCTTGGCACGCTCTGCCTCATAGGCCGCGATGTCGTCTTCATGCTGAAGCGTCAGGTCGATATCGTCATATCCGTTCATCAGGCGCCAACGCGTGTAATCATTGACTTCAAAAGGCAAGGTGAGATCGCCGCAAGTCACGGTACGATCCTCGAGATTCACCGTCATCTCACGTCCGGGCTGCGCCTCGAGTGCCTGCCATAGCTGCTCCACATTCTCCTGTGGCATGATGGCCGCGAGCACACCGTTCTTGGCAGTGTTGCCGTAGAAGATATCAGCGAATCGCGAGCTGATGACCACGCGGAAACCGAAGTCCCGCAACGCCCAAACGGCATGTTCGCGAGAGGATCCGATGCCGAAATCAGGTCCGGCCACCAGCACACGCGGGTTGGCATACTCGGGCCGGTTGAGGATGAAGTCAGGGTCGCGCCGCCAAGCATGGAACAGCGCATCCTCGAAACCGGTTTTTGTGACTCGCTTCAAAAACACCGCAGGAATAATCTGATCGGTATCGACGTTTGCGCGGCGCAACGGCACCCCCGTGCCCGCAATGGTGGTAAGTTTCTCCATAATATATCTCAATTCATCATGTACGTGTCTACAATAATCGTCTCAGTGCTCGCTTGCCTGCCGATGCGCGGCAGCGGTTTCCCTCGGCCGGGCACATCAGAGGTCTGCCGGGCTGGAAATGGTTCCGCGAATGGCTGTGGCGGCGGCTACGAGAGGCGAGGCCAAGTGTGTGCGAGAGCCCTTGCCCTGCCGTCCTTGGAAGTTACGGTTCGACGTGGAAATCGAACGTTCTCCTGCCACCAATTTGTCTTGGTTCATGCCCAGGCACATCGAACACCCGGCGTTGCGCCATTCGGCACCGAAGTCCTTGAACACTTGGTCAAGTCCCTCTTTTTCGGCCTGCAGACGGGCGCGAGAGGATGCTGGAACCACGAGCACGCGGTGGATGGAATCGGCCTTGTGATGCCCTTTCATCACCTGCGCCGCAGCGCGCAAATCGTCAATGCGCCCATTGGTGCACGATCCGATGAACACCGTGTCAATGGGGATGTCTTTGATACGCGTCCCCGGTTTCAATCCCATGTAGTCCAGTGCAGACACTACGGATTCGCGCTCCTCGGGATCGCTGAAGTCCTTCGGATCCGGCACCTGAGAGGCAATGGGAGCACCCTGCCCCGGGTTCGTCCCCCACGTCACATACGGGGACAGCTCAGAGGCATTGATGGTTACTTCGCTGTCAAACTTCGCACCCTCATCGGTACGGAGCGTCTTCCAGTAGGCAACCGCCTGATCCCACAGCGCACCGGAAGGGGCGTGCGGCCGGCCTTTGAGATACTCGAACGTAGTCTCGTCGGGAGCTATCATTCCAGCGCGCGCACCGGCTTCGATAGACATGTTGCAGATGGTCATGCGCTCCTCCATAGAGAGGCGTTCAATGGCCTCACCGCGGTACTCGAGCACATACCCTTGGCCTCCGCCGATGCCGATTTTGGCAATGATGGCGAGGATGATGTCTTTGGCCCCCACTCCCTCGGGCAAGGTACCTTCCACGTTGATGGCCATGGTTTTGAACGGCTTGAGAGAGAGGGTCTGCGTGGCCATGACGTGTTCCACCTCGGAGGTTCCGATGCCGAAAGCGAGCGCACCGAACGCGCCATGGGTGGACGTGTGAGAGTCCCCGCACACAATGGTCATGCCCGGTTGGGTCAGTCCCAGTTCCGGCGCAAAGGCGTGGACGATGCCTTGGTCGGCGTCTCCAAGCGGGTGCAACCGCACACCGAATTCTTGGCAGTTGCGCTCCAGTGTGGTGAGCTGGACCGCTGATATTTCGTCGGGGTTGGGGCGGTCAATGGCGAAAGTCGGAGTATTGTGGTCTTCCGTGGCGATGAGCTGGTCAACATGGCGCGGCTTGCGCCCTGCCAAACGGAGCCCTTCGAAGGCCTGCGGGCTGGTGACTTCGTGCATCAGCATCAGATCAATGTAGAGCAGGTCTGGCGCGTCCTGCTCACCTTTGCGCACCAGATGGTCGTCCCATACTTTCTGAGCTAATGTCTTAGCCATATCTCCTCCATTCAGACTCCACGTCGTCTTTCTGCCATGACGAGCGGAAGCATCACCGCAGAACTGCTCGGCGGCTGTATGTTCAGTATCATCGTGAGCTCTTAATATGGACGCTTCTGTATCAATATGTGAGAAAACACTGTTGTGACATGCTGGAAACAGGTACGCGTATAATCAACATATGGACGCTTCACCCTCTCGCACTTCGGTTACCAGGCCTGCCGAAGACACAGATGCGAGCCAGCGCGCCAACGCGTGCACCACAGGCCGTTCCAACGAGCGCGAAGCCATGCCTCCCATCCATCAGGAAGCCTTGAATCCACTGAAAGAGGAGATTCATTCCGGCGTTGGCGTGCTCGACAAGACCATTAAGATCATTGATGCCTTGGAATCCGGCCCTGCCACACTCGGCCAACTGGTGGAACTGACCGGCTTGGCACGCCCCACCACACACCGCCTGGCCATCGCTTTGGAACGACACCGCTTCGTAGTGCGAGACAGGCATGGTCGGTTCGTGCTGGGCTCACGCTTCGCTGAACTTGCCACGGCTGCGGGAGAAGACAGACTGCTTACCGCCGCCAATCCGGTGCTGCAAACGCTGCTGGACCGCACCGGCGAGTCCGCGCAAATTTTCCGCAGGCAGGGCGATCAGCGAGTCTGCATCGCCGCCATGGAACGTTCCACCGGCCTGCACGATTCCATCCCCGTTGGCGCGTTGCTGTCCATGCGCGCAGGGTCCGCCGCGCAAATCCTGCTCGCCTGGGAAGAGGAAGACCGCCTGCATGAGGGATTGCGCCACTCAAAGTTCACCGCTTCCACACTGGCCGCCGTACGCCGGCGCGGATGGTCGGATTCAGCCAACGAGCGCGAGCAAGGTATCTGCTCGGTTTCGGCACCTATCCGCAATGCGTCCAATCAGGTGATTGCTGCGATTTCCATCTCCGGCCCTTCCGGACGCATGGGGCTGACACCCGGCAAACGCTATGCACCATACGTGATGGCAGGCGGCAGATACTTGACCGAAGCGTTACGCAAAGCCAGCGCAGGGCACTGATAGACGGCACTGATTAGAGAACCCTGATAGAGGGCACTGGCGCAGGTACTGATTGCCCGTTGTTCAGAGGACTATTTGAGATGCAGTTTGTGTAAAGCTCGCGCAATGAGGCGCGGGCGACGTAGCAGATTCGTTCCTTCGCGCACCGTGTTTCTTGCACCATTCAAGTCATAGGTATAGGCGCCATGGGCATTGGGTTTGCCTACCAACTCGCCGAACTCCAACAACTGTGTGCGGGGCTGATACGGGTGGCGAATATCAAATTCCAACAAACGCGAGGCTCGCTGGGTGGGTGCCGGGCCGTAAGAGCCAAAACCACACGTGGGAGTGGCGAACATGGTCAGCCCGTCAGACTGCCCCACAAACCTGTTGCGATGGTCATGCCCAGCCAACATGGCAAAGTAGCCCCGCTCGTCAACGTCATCTTCAAACTTCAGTTCCTCGCGGTCGCGATGGTCATATCCAAATGCCGCACGAGTGAGTATGTCAAACTCGCCGCTATCGGCATCAGGACAGCTGATTCCCTCGCCCAAGAAACTGCCGGGCACGGTTTTCTTATCGTCGATCACATACGTGTGGCCGGCAAAGGTGCGGTACCCCTCCACCGCGTGGGCGGCCGTTGCCGGAACTTCCTTGAGCAAACGGTAGTACTGCGGCATGGGAATGTGCTGGAACACCATCGACTTGGAATGCACCATACCTGGCACCGCGCCGAGAAACTCCAGCGCACGAGTGCTGGGCGCACCGTACCCGCCCAACTTGCCATAGTCGCCAGAATTGAGCACCACCAGCGAGAGCACATCTCGCTTGTGATCCACGCTGGTTACAGGAAGCGCGAATGTGCCCGGTTCACAGGGGAAGATCGGTTGATCTGGCAAACCGGAGCCAGGCTGATGGCGTGACTGGTCAAAATGCTGCACTCCAGCCGAGCCCATGCCACCGGGCGTCGCCGACGGCTCAGGGTTCAGGCATCCCGGAAATTCGCGATATATGGCGTCTTGTTCAGCATTGCTCAGGCCGCATTGGAAATCATGGTCACCATACGTCACCGCCCAAGGGACGCCGCGTTCTACCAGCGGCTCAACCAGCTGCGCAATATAGCTACGCACTGTCTCGCGCAGCTTTGCCGTGCTTTCCTCGCGTCTGCGAGCCGCATCTGAGTTGAAAGCCCAGCCTTGCGGACTCCACGTACGCTTGCGGAACGTGGATGCATAGGCCTCGTCATATCCCGCTATCTGGTTACCGGTAAAAATCACCACATCCGGGCGCGCCACATCCAGTGAGGCGGAGACGAGACGGACAGTGTCAGCGTTGAGTTTCGGGCCGTCCTGCACGTCGGAGAACACCAGCACGCGGAATTTTCCGGACTCGTGAAACTGCAGACGGCCAAGCCGTGCCGAGACCGATAGAGGTTTCGCCACGCGGCCAGACTGTGGCGCCTTGGCACGCGCCTTCAGTTGTTCCGAAGTTCCGTATTCACTCATGGCTCTATGGTACCAGCAGGAAGGCAGGGGCTCACGACCGCTGCATAAGCCGCATATCAACAGGTATGCAGCTGCGTATTCGTTTGTTTATTCATAAGTTCCTGCGCAAGGGGTTCTGCAGCACACCTGAAATACAGAAAAACCGCGGAAATCCGCGGTATCTTCTTGCTGAGCTGGGGTACCTGGACTCGAACCAAGAACAACTGAACCAGAATCAGCCGTGTTGCCAATTACACCATACCCCAATGGATAGCGCATCAGCCCTAAAGCTGAACGCGTTGTACCCCCGACCGGATTTGGACCGGTGTTGGCGCCGTGAGAGGGCGTAGTCCTAGACCGCTAGACGACGGGGGCCAATTAGCCTGTCACTCCTTGCGGAGCAACAGATACATAGTATATGTAAGATTGGAGCATAGCGCAAGACGGCGTGTCGCCGGACGAGACGCGATGCAATCTGCTAGTTAGTTACCTGCAATCTCGCAGCGCCCGTAGCACTCATAGCACCCAGCACCCAGTAAGCCACATCAGATAGCACAGCCCAGCAGCGCCTTTATCTTAAGCGTCAACTTAATTCAGTAGGGACGATTTGTGAGTATCACCTCCAAAAACGAAATCAGGAATGGCAGAAAATAGCCATTCCTGATTTCAGCATCAGCATTTTATTGGAAAATAATCCCTACTGAATAACGCTGCTGCCATTCTTGCGCTAGTTGAGCTCGCTTAGGTGCTCCTTGAGACCATTGAGACGCGCGAGCGTCAGGTCTTTACCGATGATCTCCATGGATTCGAAGAGCGGCGGGGAGACGCGACGGCCGGAAAGGGCCACGCGCACCGGGCCGTACGCCAGGCGCGGCTTGTAGCCGGCATCCTCCACGAGCGCCTGGTCAAGCAGGGCGTGCAACGACTCGGCGGTCCAGCCGTTGCTGCCATCAGCGCCGTTCTCGCTCACACCTTCCAGCGCGGCGATGGCCTTGGCCAGCACGTCGTCGGAGGAATCCTTGAGCTGCTTCTTGGCGTCGTCTTCCGGCGCGAGATAGCCCTCGCAGCTCAAGAGGCTGCCCACCATGCCGGGCACCTCGCCGAGCAACCGCACGCGCGACTGTACCAGCGGCGCGGCTGCGGTCAAAATCTCACGCTCGCGGTCGGTGAGGGCGTCCCAGCTATCAGCCGAAACCAAGCCGTCGCGGTGCAGGTAGGGCACCGAGCGGTTCAGAAAGTCCTGGGGCTCGAGCATGCGGATGTGCTCGGCGTTGATGGCGATGGCCTTGTCGATGTCGAAGTGGGCCGGGTTGGCCTTCACGTCGCGGATGTCGAACTTCTCGACCATCTCGTCCATGGAGAAGACGTCGCGGTCGGGCGCGATGGACCAGCCGAGCAGCGCCAGGTAGTTCAGCAGTCCTTCGCGGATGAAGCCGTTGTCGCGGTGGAGGAACAGGTTCGACTCCGGGTCGCGCTTGGAAAGCTTCTTCTTGCCCTTGCCCATCACGTACGGCATGTGGCCGAAGAGCGGCATTTCGCGCGCGATGCCGAGCTCGATCAGGTAGCGGTAGAGCACCACTTGGCGCGGGGTGGAGCTGAGGAGATCCTCACCGCGCAGCACCACGTTGATGCCCATCATAGCGTCGTCCACCGGGTTCGTCAGTGTGTAGAGCGGGTCGCCGTTCGGGCGGACGATGACGTAGTCCGGCACGGAACCGGCCTTGAACTCGATGCGGCCGCGAATGAGGTCGTCGAAGGCGATGTCCTCGTCCGGCATTTTCAGGCGTAGCGCAGGCTTGCGGCCCTCGGCGCGGAAGGCGGCCTTCTGTTCGTCGCTCAAATCGCGGTCGAACCCGTCGTAGCCAAACTCCTTGGGACGGCCCGCGGCAACGTTGCGCGCCTCCACCTCTTCAGGCGTGGAGAAGGACTCATAGGCGTAGCCCGCCTCAAGCAGCTTGGCCGCCACGTCGCGGTAGATTTCGCCGCGCTCGGACTGGCGGTAGGGGCCGTTGGGGCCGCCCACGTCGATACCTTCGTCCCAGTCCAGGCCAAGCCAGCGCAGGGCGTCGAGAATCTGGTGGTAGCTCTCCTCGGTATCGCGCACGTTGTCGGTGTCCTCGATGCGGAAGACGAACGTGCCGTGCGTGTGGCGCGCCTCAGCCCAATTAAACAGCGCCGTGCGCACCATGCCCACGTGGGGGGTGCCGGTGGGCGACGGGCAGAAGCGGACGCGGACGCGCTCGGGCAGCTTGGGGCGATTGCCGGACTTCGCTGCATCGGCAGCATCAATATGGTCAGCAGTGGTTTCATTCATGCATCCATTGTGCCGCGCAACTCGGACGTGGGAGAGCGCACGCGGAACAGACAAATCACCCCCAACCGTGCCGCCGACCACACAAACCGCACACTCCCACGCTCGGACCAACCTCGCGCCAACCATGTACCCCACTGTTCGAACCAACCGCGAACCAACCGTCCTCGCCGGCCATCATACCGATTACAAACCTCAACCCACACCCTTAAGAATCTTGTCCAAAACGTACCCACTTCCCTATCACAACCGCAAAATGCGTACAAACCGTTCAAAAAACCAGCGAATCCCGACCGAAACGTACCCACTTTTGCACCGAACCGTGCGACTTGGGTACAAAACGATCAAAACCCGCACTGCTTCCGACCAAAAATGCCCCACTTGCACCGCTGCGACCAAGCAGATTGAGTATATTCGCACAATGCACGGCCCACTTTATATAATGGTGCCGTTCGCGCGGTTGGTGGCAGCAGCTGCGCTACGAAACATCGAAAGCAGGGCGAAGCGTGCCCTGCGACCCGATGCGCGGCGCGGACTCCTCACCTTTCCGTCTCCCGCGTGCCGGGTCCGAACAGAAGGCAAGGTGAATAGGTGAACAGGTTCCGCACACATTTCCGCGCATTTGCAGGGCGCCCCTCAAACACGGCACATGCAGCACAGACAACATACGCAACAGGCAAACCAGCAGCACATACCTCGCGCGGCAAGCATTTACTGCGCGCCGCGGCAGCCATGACAACCGCCGCGGCGCTTGGGTTCTCGCTGGCAGCATGCGGCGGCCATGCCGACGACAATCCCAGCAAAACCAGCGGCAACGGCACCCCCACCATCAATTTCATGCTGGACTGGACGCCAAACACCAACCATATCGGACTGTATGTGGCGCAAAAACTTGGGTATTTCAAGGACGCCGGCATCAATGTGAAGATCCTGCCGACCGCTCAGGCCGGCGCCGAGACCAGCGTGAACTCCGGCGTGGCCGATATCGGCTTCTCCAAACTCACCGATCTGGCCAATGCCGACGCGCAAGGGGCCGACCTTGAGCTCGTCTTCGACCTGACGCAAAAACCCATCGCCCGCTGGTGCTCGCTGGCTTCCCGCAGCGACATCACAACCCCCAAGGACTTCCAAGACAAGACCTTCGTCAGCTTCGGATCGGCCGAGCAGAGCGCTTCCGTACGGCAGATGATCAAGTACGCGGGCGGCAACGGCGAGTTCAAGACCGCCACCGCCGGCACCAATACCTTCCGCACCCTGACCTCCGGCAAGGGCGATTTTGCGGGATTCTACGCCAACTGGGAAGAGGTGGAAAGCAAACTCAACGGGCCGGCGCTCAACTGTTTCGCCGCCGACCAGTGGGGTGTGCCCGGCAACCCCGATCAGCTTGGGTTCGCGGTCAAACGCTCATGGGCAAAGGACCCGGCCAACGCAGCTAACATCAAGAAGTTCGTGACCGCAGCGCTCAAGGGCTACAACTACGCGCTCGCCAACCCCGACAAGGCAAGCGATATCTTGGTGGAAGAGACCCGCACCTCGCACTTGGACCCCAAGCTGGTGAAGACCTCTATGCAGACCATCATCGAGAACAACTTCTGGACCGACGGCGATTCGAAGACGCTCCCAGGCACGGTGAACGTGGAGGAAGGCCAGAAGTACCTCGACTTCCAGCAGGCCGCCGGCACCTACACCGACAAAGCGCACCAGAAGCTTGCCAACGCCCCGCAAGCCGCTGAACTCTCCACCAACGAGTACGTGCTGACCCGGTAACTCGCAATAAATCTCAATACAAACCCCAATATGGGCCTTCGAGGCGTTCCGTGAGCACTTTTTTGAGAGCAACGCAATATGCGGCATTACAGAATGGCGGAATTTCAACGTTTTGGAATTTGCTGTTCGTCGCATTCTCTGGAAAAGTACTCACGGAATGAAATCACGATTCGAATAGGGATGTGGCATGCAGAACCTCAAACTCACACGGCGATGGCTAAACGTTGCAATTCCGCCGATTCTTGCCGTCGGTGCAGTGTTGGTGCTTTGGCAGGTGGCAGTCAGTGCCGGTTGGGTGAATGAGCAGTCGCTCGCCTCCCCCGCCGATATCGCGGTCTCCATCGGCCAAACCTGGGGCGATTTGGCGGATGCGGCGACCATTACCGCCATCGAGGCGGTCAGCGGGTTCCTGATCTCCATCGTCGTCGGCATCCTGCTGGGCATCGGGCTCTACATCTCCAAGACTTTGCACCGCGCCATATACCCACTGTTGGTGGCCGCCCAGACCATTCCCATCATCACCATCGCCCCGCTGTTCATGATTTGGTTCGGATTCAACATCGCCGGCAAAATCGTGCTGGTGGCTGTGTTCAGCCTCTTCTCCATCGCCGTGGAAACCGCACGAGGTCTGGCCGCCGTGCCGGATTTCTATGAAGCGGTGGCGCTCACCTGCGGTGCCGGGCGCGTGTGGACGCTGTTTCATGTCAAGTTGCGCGTGGCAGCGCGCCAGATTTTCAGCGGCATTCGCATCAGTGCGGCCTACGTGTTTGGCACAGCGGTGACGGCCGAATATCTAGGTGCCACCAACGGTCTGGGCGTGTGGCTGCAAGGCGCGTTCAACTCGTTCCAGACCCCTATGATTTTCTCGGCCACACTCATGATTGTTGCAGGAACCGCGCTGCTACTGGCTTTCGTGGCACTGGTGGAGCGGATGATGTTAGGCCCTGCCGGCGAGGATGAGGCGCTCTCTCTCGACAGCAGCGAGGGGTGAGAATTCCACCATAGGAAGACCGGCACACGTCTGACACCAAATTTCTACCCGCCTCCAGCGCAATATATGCAGACCACATCCACGCTGAACGTTACTCTGTAAGCATAGATGCGAAAGAGGTACCCATGACAGACATCAGGCCAGATTCCACGCAACCCAACCAACCAAGTCAACCTACACAGCCCAGCCAGCCAAATCAAATGCCGCCGTTTGCACAGGCGCCACAAGCACCGCAAGTGCCCCAAGTGCCGCTCGATCAGCCGTATTACGGCATCACATTTATAGAGGCCATCAAGCGTTTCTTCCGTAAGTATGCCGTCTTCACCGGGCGTGCCTCGCGCAGTGAATTCTGGTGGTCAATCCTGTTCACCGGTCTTGTCTCCCTCGTCATCACGGCGGTACTGCCCGAGTCGATGGATAGTACCGTGTCCCGCATCTGGGACTTGGCTGTGTTGATACCGACCTTGGCAGTGGCCGTACGGCGCCTGCACGATTCCAACAAGTCCGCTTGGTGGATTGTGCTGCCTTATGGTCTCGAAATCGCTGGTTTAGCCACACTGATTATCGGCGTGCTTGGCACCGCTACATCACTGTCATCGCTCAGGTATTACGGAACATCCACAGGCGACCTGTCCACGAGCTTTATCTCCGGCCTCATCATCTTCGTCCTGCTGTTTATCGCTGCAGTTGTGGCTGCTGTCATACTGATGACGGCCCAAAGCAATCCCGCAGGAGTGCGGTTCGACGCACAGCCAGTCGGTTCATTCTCCGGTTATGTTCCTATGGGTCCGGGCCAGACGATGCAGCCCGGACAGCAGAACTGGAACGGTCAGACGGGACCAATGAGCCAGCCGATGCAGCCTGGGCAGCCCATGCCACCAGCACAACCCAACAACATGCCGCAAAACCAGACTTGGCAGCCGCAATACGGACAGAATGCCTCACCGACCTCACCCGTGATGTTTGGTTCCGCGCCGATGAATCCGTCCGTTCCCAACAGCGGAGCACCGCGAGCCAATGCATATGGCGTGTCTGCACCAACCAATGAGACGCCTCAAGCTGCAACGCCACAGGCTTCTGCGATGCCTGCCGATGGGGTCATAGCACAGCAACCTCCGATGAATGGGTATGACCGCCCACAGCCCGCTCCGGTTGAGCCTGACCAGCCGGCACCTCTCTCCTCCCGCGCTGACGATTCAACAAACAACGGGTCGTCTAACGACGAGTCTGCGGAATCGCAAGCGCCGACGGCAGCATAATCGCACACCAGAAGAGAACCTAAACAGCTGCGGCAGGAGCATCATACATGGCTCCTGCCGCAGCTGTTTTATAATTGGCTGCTAACACCAACACCTGTAATAGTTGAACCGCAACGCTACAGCAAATAGATATAGCCCTATCAATGCAGCGCAAGCGCAGCAACGCACGTCCGCATATCCGCCGTCACTGCCATCCGAAGCACACGGCAAAACCTCGAATACGACCGTCCTTAACGCAAACAATCAGAGTTCCACTGGTTTTTTGTTAGGATCTTCAGGAATATCTGCAAATTTGGCAGCCAATTTAGCTTTCTTTTGCGCTTCCTCCGCGCTCTTTGCTTCGCGTTTGGCCGCAATAGGGTCAAAGACGAGTGCATCATAGTGTTTCTGCCATTCTTTGGCCGCCACCGGAGCCAGCACCGATGCCACAGCACAGGCCATCGCCTCATCACCGTGCGGCTCCTCGTCGCTCAGCACCGACAGCAGCGACTGAACGTCATCCTTGTTCAACACCATACGCGGTATGGAAAGACGCTCACATAGCTCGTTGACATACAGCAGCACCGGAGTGCAACGGCAACCCAAGTCATTGTTACTATCCTCTTCGGTGTTCTCATTGCTCATGATGTGCAGCAACCCAGCAAGGGCCACCACAATCAGCGCAAGCCGTTGGGCCACGCTTTCCGGGTCTTGACTCACCTCACCGCGAGCGCCGTCTGCAATTCCCACTCCCACGGCGGCTTCGATACTTTCGAGTGCCTCAGCTATCTCGCGCACGATATTCTGATCCCATTGCACGCCGAGCAAGCCGGCTGCAGCCATCACTTTCGTCGTGTCTCCGGTCTCGGAGTAAGCGTCCATTTGCTCGTATGCGTCGTTGACGATAAGCAGTGCCTGCACCACAGCATCGGGGCGGCCGGGGATTGATTCCGCCCCCTCATACACGAATTCAGCATCGGCAAGAGTGATGTTTTCTCCGGAAAGCAGCTGTGCCACGGCGCGTGTGACTCTCACTTGCAGATTTTCCGCGTATTTTACGTCGTTATCGAGCTGTTGCGCGTCGTTGAGGGGCCATAGCGACACCAATTTGGCGCCTACTTCTGCGGCATGACGCACTTCCGGTTGAATGGCAACCCTTGCCAGCACGCCTGATTCAATATGGAATGTCATGTCACAGCCTCCCTCATTGGTGTACTCCATCGTACACCGAGCGGTGGGGCAACCGCTGCATCTCAAGCGTCACCCCTACCAGCACAACCTATTGCACCAACTTTATTGCACGTCTTTGGCCGGATTCGCGTATGCGATGTGCTCGACGTGCCCGCTGCCGTCGTAGGTGATGGAGGTGATGGACGCGAGGTCGGTGTGCCGCAGCAGCATGTTGTGCTCTGGGCGGCCGGTTTCCAGCAGGTGGCGGTAGCTCCAGATGGGCGATTCGTGGCTGACCACAATCACTTGCTCCCCCTCATGGGTTTGCACCATCTCTTGTGCGAAGTCGGAGACGCGGGAAGCGATTGACCGGTAGCTTTCTCCCCAGCTGGGCCGCCACAAGTTGCGGATGAGTTTGAGATTGCGCGGCCGCCAGAGCGCACCCTGCCCATACCCGATGCGGGTACCGCGAAAATCATTGCCCGCTTCAATGATGCGCTCATCGGTGTGCAAGTCCAATGCAGCTTCGCCGCGTGCCGTACGTGCTTGGTTGAGTTCATTGAGTACTGCCGCAGCGGTTTCGCGCGTGCGGTCAAGGGGGGAGGAATACACCGCTGCCGCCCGACTCATCTGCGAATCGGCGACGATATACCTTGCGGTGGCTTGCACTTGTCGCTGGCCTAACTGCGACAGGTGAAACCCCGGAAGCCTCTCATAGAGCACCTTCCCCGGGTTTTCCACCTTCCCATGGCGCACAAAATGCAACGTAGTAGACGACATGCTATGTTCTCCTCGGTTTTCTGCGGTTATGGTGCGCAGTGTGCGCGGTTCGATTCCCGACCAGCTTCCGCCGCTATTTCCAGCCTTTAGGGCCGTGCTCGAGCGACCACACACCAAGTTTATGCGAGAAGGTATCGCGCTTGGCTTCGACGTTTAGCGCGCTGTCACGCCCGTCGGCAACGTTACCGTCGCCACCAGCAACGGCACCGCTTTTCTCCCCGGCGTCGAGCAGCCACTTGCGGATAATAAAGTTCCATACGGCCACCACTACCGTCGCCACCAGCTTGCCCACGTTGGTGCGCAACATATAGGCTCCATGCTGCGTCACCATGGCATCTGCGGACATGCCGAGGGTACTGGCCCAGATGATGGCGTCGTTGATGAGCAGACCGATTACCGAGGACACCAGGAAGATGAGCACCTCCATCCATCTGGCCATGTCGTCGCGGTGGACGAACACAAACTTCATACTCGCCAGGTAGTTGAACACCAGAGAGATGAGGAATGATGTGGTGCTGGCTATCACGTTGTGTACGTGCACAAGGAGCAACAGGTTCATCACCGCCTCGTCAATGACGAACGCGATGGCACCGACCATGCCGAATTTCACCAGTTGAGCAAACAATTTCTTCACGCTTCCCTATTTAACCCCACCCCACTGTCAGCGAGTTTCGCGGCGCTTTATCGCACACTGCCGAGCTCATTTCGGCGAATAGCCAGCCAGCGAGATGTCCGCCCAACCATGCCCCACCTGACGATAGTATGGAATCACCGTACGGCCGCGCAGCCGCACACCAACGTAAAGGAGCATCCCATGCCAGTCATTCACACCCACGTGTCCACGTCCACCACACCAGCCCAGCGCGACGCGCTCAAAGCAGCCTACGGCAAGGCAATCACCGCTATCCCCGGCAAGACCGAAGACTGGCTGATGTGCCCGTTCGAGGATAATATGCCGATCTATTTCGCCGGCAACGAGGACGCTCCCGCAGCCTACGTCGAGGTGAACGCGAAGGGCGACGGCGAAGATCGCGCAGTCTGGGAATCAATGAGCGAGCAGATCATGGGCGCGCTGGACCGTGAGCTCGGCATCCCGGCCGATCGTACCTACATCCGTTACACCGCCACCCAAGACTGGGGATGGAACGGTTCCCAACTCTGACTGCTGCGTCGAGGCGGGTTTGCAATACGCGCAGACTCGCGTTTCTTGTACCTCGATATTCAAAAACATGTGTTTAGTGTGCGCGTCAAATCTCCGCGCACACTAAACGGGCCAGCACATG
This sequence comes from Bifidobacterium sp. ESL1130, assembly GCF_058507935.1. NCBI lineage: Bacteria > Bacillati > Actinomycetota > Actinomycetes > Bifidobacteriales > Bifidobacteriaceae > Bifidobacterium > Bifidobacterium sp. ESL1130. The sequence continues at coordinate 1,974,430 of NZ_CP196379.1, forward strand.
GCACCCTCTTATTGCAAAATCGCTCGATCTTCAAGCACGTAATGCAAGATACGTAGCCGCTATGGACACTCAGCCGCTCACTGCCATAACCGATATGGTACTGGGGTGCCTCATGCAGCCTGATATGACCATGCGCAGACTCGCTTGAACGGCACCACACAAGCGCGGCTGAGCATCACCAACATGCCCAGCCCTCCTGCATCACGCGCCTGAGCTACACAATCTTGGGCATGGGAGTAGTCAACGACGTGGTGAGGTTGACATGCAGCACACCGGCACCGAGATGCGGTTCCACTTTTTTAAGCGTCACCGTGCGTTCCTCGGCCGCGGCTGCATCATCGTCGGTCATGATAGCCGGAGATTTGACCGCCACGATCGCCAGATCATCGATATTCACCCCGGCTTCGGCGCACAGATTGCGCGCCTGAGCCAGAGAGTCTTCGAATCCTTCTTTGAACAGCACTCGTTCAGCCGGCACCCCGTAGGCACTGCGCGCAATCCAACGCACGTTCTCGACCACATCCATGCCCTTGTGACTGCCGTCAGCAGCGCCATCAACACCACAGGCCGCCGCTTCCCCGCTGAGCTGCGCCGCCTGCGATTGAGGCTTCGACGCAGCGGCAGACACTCGCTCACGTTCCGCCTCTCCCAGATCACCTATACCACCCATGTCGGCAACATCATCTCGGCCATCCATACCGCATGAGCAAGGCCGCCCGTCCGCACCGGAAAGCATCTCGCCGCCGCGCGCGTCCTCAAGTACCCGCACCAATTCGTTCATCTGCCCTACCAGCGCCTGCCCGCCGTCTCGGAACAAGTTACCCATAATCGGCCGACGCAAGTCCAGAGACTCGGCGGTAGCACGAAGGTCCTGCACCTGGCCATCCTCGCCATCCCACAGGTTCACCAGCGGGAACGTAGGAATGCCAAGTCCTTCCAGACGATTCACGTGGAACGGGTAGCGCCAGGCCAGCTTCGGATCGTCGCGCCACGTTGAGGCACGCGTTACAACCACGCAGGCCGCAGGCCACGACGCTCCATATTCACGGCAGGCAATGTCAAGCCACTTCTGCGCCCCGGCATCGGCTCCATACCCGGCTTCAACCACCACAACGTCGTGCAGCGCACATGCCATCTCCACCGATACCAGCGAGGGAATTCCCAAAGAAACATTGGCAAAAGGCCCGCCGTGCACATACACGGGAGAGCCGTTGAGCGTCTGCGTAAGCGCTGGTTTCACTGCATCTGCCAGAATGCCGGTGATGCGCCACAAATCAATAAAGTCACCGAATTTTACAGGATGCCCGTCTTTGGTACCGGCCACCATGGCAGCCACACGCTCCTCGATTTCTTTCATCGAACGCGACAGCACTACGATCTGCATCATCTCGCATGTAGGCGTGAGCACCACACGCTCGGGAACATCGCCTTTCCCACGATCCACTGCAATTTGCCGCAGTGCACGCGAAGGCACCTCGCTGACTCTCGGCACAGCAATCGTGTCGAGCCTGCCTTCGTCAACAGCCTTCTCAGCAAAGGAAACAAGCAGGTTCTGAGCAGCTTCTATTGCACCCATCTCGCCGGTCAATCCCCAGTCGATGAGTTCAGGATGTGTGAGCGAGGCCTTGCCGCCGCCCGAAGCGCCGCCTTTAGACCCCGCCGCGGTAATCCCCATGCTCGGCTGACGCAGCACGGCGGCCGCATCCACACCGCGCGTGCGCAGGGCGTCGATGAGCGCGATGGTAGTGGTAGTCTTGCCTTCGCCTCGCGAAGCCTTGAGCGGGGTGTCAGCGGTGACGAGCACCACGCGCCCATGCTTGCGCCGCTCCCCCGGGCGGGCGTTCAGCCGCTCAAGGTAGCCGAACGCGTCAATTTTCCGCACCAAACCGTACTGCGTGGTGAACTCATCAATAAGTGCCATGAACGTCTCCTGTCGTCAAGGCCCGAAAGCCGTTGCCACTGCTATTGCGTACTACTCATCAGTTATCAGATCGGTTGAACCCGTTCGCCATCTCCATGCTAGCCTCGTACAGCACCGCATCAAGCAGATTGTCAGTCTCAACCTTGATACGCTGCGCAAGCGCCTCATTGGCATCAGCGAGCGCCTCGCGCACGTCCTGGTTGCGTGTTGCCGCAATGATTGCTTCAGGTTCCATTGGTTCCACATCGCCGTCAGCGTTGCTCACGTCAAACTCAGCTTCGACCAAATTCTGTGTCCCTATGCCGTCCTTGCCGCTCAACAGCTCAGCGATGTGGGCATCGGTACGCGAGATTGACTGGTGCGCCAAGCCCCCGGTCTTCTCTTGGTAGCGTTCCACGGCATTTGAGGTCCTCGCGAACGCACCGCTGCACAGCGCGGCGATGATCCGGTTCTCCCAGTAGAAGTTCTCGGAGGTCACGCGGTTGGTGGTGGCTTCAAGGTATTCGGGAGTACGTTCCACGTTCGGATAGAACGGTACGAGCGTGTTGAACGGGTTGGAACCGTAGGCCATCCATTGCAGCGCGCGTGACGCCTGCGGGCGGTAAGGACGCAGTTGGATGACGGCAAGCTGGCTTTGACGGTTGATGCCTATGGTGCGGTACATGCCGCGCGTGTGCTCGTCACCCCGGTGCCCGTACGGATCGTATGGGGTGCCCTGATAATGCGAGCTGAGCACGTATTTCACGTCTTCGATGGTGATTTTGCGCTCCGGCTGGCGGGCCCAGGGAATGTTGTCGGATTCCGGCGTGTGGTCGGCGTCCGGCCCGTCCCACACTTCGTCGTACGGGTTGAGGTAACGCTGCATATACCAGGCGCGTGGGGTGTTGTAGACGTGGTCGGAATCGGAGTGGGAACCGAACGCGTCGCGCGGGTTGAAGGGCGTGGTGGACTCCACGGCCAAGTCGAGGTGGTTGGTCTCGATGAACTGCGCAAGATCGGCTGAGCACATGTGCTCTTCCTGCTCTCCCAGAGCATCTTCAAGGTCGAACTCGTCGATGCCAAGCTGGTTGGGCATGGTCACGTACGCTTCGTCCGGCACGCGCTTGGCGATCCAATGGTGACCGCCCACCGTCTCCAGCCACCAGATTTCGTTGACATCGGAGAACGCCACACCGTTCATCTCATAGGTGCCGTAGCGTTCGAGCAGCTCGCCCAAACGTTCCACGCCCTCGCGCGCGGTGCGCACATAAGGCAGCACGATGGTAAGGAAGTCTTCTTCGCCGATGCCGCCAGCGCTGGCAGGCTCGTAGCCCGCCTCGCCTTTGGTGCCGCGCGCCTTGGTGTATTCCACCATCGGGTCGGCGCCCAGCACACGCTCGTTCGTGGTCAGCGTTTCGGTGGCGCTCATCGCCACGTTCGCCTCGTTGACGCCAGCTTCTCCCCACACGCCTTCTTTCAGGTCGGCGTTGGGCACGGCGGAATATTGCATCGGGTCGCTCGGCAGGTCGATTTCCACATGGCTGAGCACGCTGGTGTAGTGGCTCGGCTGCTCTTCGGGCTTAACCACCACGAACCGTTTCGGCGTGAATTCGCCGTTGCCTGAGTCTTCGTTGCGCGCGATGATCGTGGAGCCGTCCCAGCTCGCGTCTTTACCGACCAGAATCGTGGTGCACGCCATGTTTACCTCCCTGATACGCTTCGATAAGCCGCACCGAACGTATTGTCACGCAGGCACCGCACATCAGCATCGTTGAATTGTTCTCAGTCTACCCGAACGGGGCGCACAACCTACGCCTTGTCAGTGCGCACAGCGCCGGCAGCTGGCGCAGGCGCGGCATTGAGGGTAATGGAAGCGGCACTGACCAGCGTACCGCAGGCGGCGAGCGCATGCTGCATCTCGTTGAGCCAGAATCCTTCCGACAGGCCGGGCAGAGGTTCTGCGCTGGCCCAAGCTTGCAGCACATAGCCGTGCATCTTGTCGGGCGGAGTGGGACCGTTGTAGCGCATGGTGACAGCCGGGTTGGTTAAACCTACGAATTTGCTGGCGGCAGAGTTGCGCCCTTGCACCGCTTCGGGAATCATGGACGGCAGCGAACGCGAGAAATCTTGTGGCACAGCGAGCGCATGCGCATCGTTGAAGTCAAACATGAGCGCGTCCACCGGCACGTTGACCACGGCCCAGTGAATCCACTCGAACCCGCACACTGGTATGGAGTCGGGATCGGTGAGCTGCCAGTGCAGGTAGTGCGAGCGCGGGTCCAGAGCGTCAATATAGAAGGGGAAGGAGACCACCGGTTTGCCGTCCACCTTGTTTTCCGGTGGGGCGGCAGCGGCGAACGCGTCGGGAATGGTGGTGAAATCTGCGGAAATCTTCATGCGTCCAGTATCCCGCGGCGCTGTGACTTGCACGCTTCGGCATTCATGCCAGCAGCGCGCAGAACAGCGCTTCGAACACTAGCGTCTGGTTACCGTTGCCATTGAGCCTTCTCCGTGCGGTAGCAATAGCTTCCTGCCGGCTCACCGCTTCCTGCCGGCTCAGCCGACCGGCGAGCGCGACCAGTGCGCTGCGATGCTCGCGGTTCACCAATCCCACAGCCCCTTCGGCATTGTTCTGCACTACGGCCACGTCTCGGTACACGCTCGACACCGTGTTGAGCGCACGGTCGAGCACATCCCTGCTGCGACGGGTTACTTTTCGTTTCACATCGGCTTTTTTGCCGATGGCATTGAACGCACCGCGCAGCGCCGGAGGAATCCGCTCCCCTTCTGCCAGACCGTTGACCCTGCGGAAGTCAGCTTCAGCCGCTGCCACTTGCCGGTCAACGTCGTCACCGGCCTGCGATTTGGCGCTGTCGATAAGCCCTCCGGCCAGGAGCACGGCGTCTGAAGCACGGTGCAGTCCAAGCACGCCTGCCACCAGTTCGTCCCGGTCGCTCATCACCTGCTCGTTGAGCGCATAGAGTTTGGCCACACCCACGTGCCCTTCGGCCAGTCGCGCAGCGCGCTCAGCCAGCTCGGGCTCCACCGAGCATGACGACTGCAACCACCCGGCAACTGCATCGGTACTGGGCACGGCGAGGTTCACAATGCGCGTGCGGGAACGGATGGTGGGCAGCACATCTTGGGCACTGGGCGCACACAGCAGCCATATGGTGTGCGGGCTGGGTTCTTCGATCTCCTTAAGCAGCACATTGGTGGTGCGTTCCAGCATGCGATCCACGTCTTCGATGATGATGATGCGCCACGGCGAGATGCTCGGTGTCTGTTCCGACGTTTCAATCAGCCCGCGCACTTCGTCGATGCCGATAGTCACCTTGTCGGTGGCCAGCACGGTCACATCAGGATGAGATCCACGCAGCACCTGCTCGGTAATGCGCGTCGGCGTCTCTGACTCACCACGGTCAGGACTTTCCAGTGCTGCCGCAAACGCCCTCGCCACATTCGAGCGCCCCGACCCGGGAGGCCCGCAAATAAGCCACGACTGTGCAATGGCTTTGGGGTCTCCACACGCCACGGCACGCAATTGCTCAGCCACACGCCCCTGGCCTACCATCGCATCCCATACGCTCATCCGCGCCTCCTTACCGTCACCGTCCGCTCACGCTGTACCATCGCTGTACCCAATATACGTCGCCTCGCCCACTCGTTGGGCGGACATGGCATCGCCATTGATAACGCGCCGCTACGTGCAGCGAGTCACCGCAACAACTGCTGCACATCCTCCTCGATGATGCTCCACACATCAGCCTCACTCAGCCCTGCATCAATGGTCACAAACCGCTGCGGGTCGGCTTCGGCCAAGCTCACAAATGCGTTTCTCGTTCTCTCACTAAACGCTGTCCCGGCGGATTCCATACGATCTTCGCTGTGCGTCAAGCGTGCATGAGCCGCCCGTGGGCTCATGTCAAGCAAATAGGTGCGCGCCGGCCACAGACCGCCCGTAGCCCATTCGCTCAGTTGTCTCACGTCATCTGCCGTCAGCTCACGCCCGCCAGCCTGGTAGGCCAGAGAGGAGTCGATGTAGCGATCCGAAATCACCACTGCTCCACGTGCCAAAGCCGGAGCGATTACCTGTGCCACATGCTGCGCACGATCGGCAGCGAACATCAACGCCTCAGCTCGAGGAGCCACCTGCCCACCATGCAGCAGCAACCGGCGCAGTTCAGCGCCCAGTTCGGTGCCGCCAGGCTCACGGGTCACCACCACTTCGCGCCCGTGCACTTCAAGCCATGCGCGCAGCCGTCCAACCTGCGTGGTCTTGCCCACGCCGTCCACACCTTCAAAAGAGACAAACAGCCCGCTCATCTGTGCTTCTTTCCTTACATGCTCCTATGCTGCCACCTACGCCTTAGCTATGCTTTGGCTGTGGTCTGGGGTGCAGCTTTCGCAGCCTGCTACTTGGATGCCGGTTTCTTTGCAGCAGCCGTTTTGGTGGCAGTAGCTTTTGTGCCGGTCTTGCGTGCGGTGGTCGTTTTCTTTGTTGTGGCCTTCTTGGTCGTGGTCTTCTTAGTGGCAGTTTTCTTAGCGGTCGTCTTCTTGGCCGTTGCAGTTTTGCCCGCAGCTTTCTTCGCTGTGGTACGCCTCTTACGCTTTACCGGACCTGCCGCGCGCTTCTCAGCCAGCAAGCGGAACGCCTCCGCCGGGTCGATGGACTCAGGAGTGTACTGCTTGGGCAGTGTACGGTTGGTCTCGCCGTCGGTAATGTAGGCACCGTAGAAGCCATCCTTGATGGTCACGTTCTTGCCGTTCTCCGGATCGGCTCCCAGGTCGCGCAGCGGCGGCTTGGCAGCTCCCCTACCACGCCCACGGCCATACTTGGGCTGAGCGAACAGCGTCTCCGCCTTCGCCACATCGACCGTGAAAATCTCATCCTCGCTGGCCAGCGAGCGCGTTTCACTCTTGCCATCTGCCCCGGTCTTGGTGAGATATGGGCCATAACGGCCGTTATTGGCCATTACGCTGGCTTTGGAGACTTCACCCGTCTCCTTGTTTGTCTCTTCGATTTCACCCACCTCACGCGGCAAGCTGAGCAGCTTTAATGCGTCTTCAAGTGTCACCGTCTCCGGAGTCATTGTCTTGAACAGCGAGGCCATCTTGGGCTTGGGGGCTGCATCCTTCTTGGACTTCGCGGTTTTTGCCGTTCGTGCCTTGGTCTCACCGGCAGCCTCACCCTCAGCCGGCGTTTCCTGCGGTGCCACCAGAGCCACATACGGACCGAAACGACCGGTTCGTACCTCAACCGTGCCACCGGTCACCGGGTCTTGTCCCAACTCGCGTGGGCCACCGGCGTTGCTTTCAATAAGCTCGTGCCCTGCTGCCACGGTCAGCTCGTCGGGCGCCATGGTGTCGGGAATGGACGCATGCTTCGCGTTGCCTTGCGCATCCAAGCTCTTGGTGTCTTCCAGGTACGGCCCGTAGCGGCCTACGCGCACCTGCAACCCGTCACCGATCTCGATGGTATTGATGGCTCGGGCGTCAATCTCACCGAGTTGCGCCACCTGCTGCTGCAAACCCTCGTGCGCCTCGTCCTGAGATTGCGCAGCACCGTCGCCGGAGCCGAAGTAGAAGCGGGTAAGCCACTCGTTGCTGGTCTCCTCACCATGGGCAATCTTGTCGAGACCGTTCTCCATGTCTGCCGTGAACTGGTAATCCACGTATTGAGGGAAGTTCTGTTCAAGCAGTTTGGTAACTGCGAACGCCAGCCACGAGGGGATGAGCGCGCGGCCTCGCTCGTACACGTACCCACGGTCGATGATGGTGGAGATGATGCTGGCATACGTGGAAGGACGGCCAATCTCCTTGGCTTCGAGCGTCTTGACCAGCGAGGCTTCGGTGTAGCGGGCCGGCGGCTGGGTCTCGTGCCCATCCGCTTCCACGTCAGACGCGTCGAGCACATCACCGGTGTGCATAGGAGGCAATGCCACGTCCGCATCAGCGTTCGCTTTGCCGTTCTTCGTGTCGCCGTCCGCTTTTGCTGCGGTGCTTGCCGCAGCCTTGCGCGGCCAGCCGGAAGCTTTGAGGAAGCCGGGGAATTCGATTACCGTTCCCGAAGACTGGAAGATGGCTTCGCCCTGCGCACCAGCTGGGGCAGAGAGCCTCACTGTGGCGGTAGAACCGGTGGCGTCAGCCATCTGCGAGGCAAGCGTGCGCTGCCAGATAAGCGTATACAGTTTGAGCTGATCCGGCGGCACTTTGGCGGCGATATCCGCAGGATTGCGGAATGTCGAACCGGCGGGGCGGATGCACTCGTGCGCTTCCTGGGCACCGGCGGTTTTGGTGGCATACTGCTTGGGCTTGTCAGACAGATATTCCTTACCGAAGTTGCGCGTCACCGAGTCGCGGGCGGCAGCGATGGCCTCCTGCGAGAGCGTGACCGAATCGGTACGCATGTATGTGATGAAACCATTCTCATACAAACCTTGCGCAGCCCGCATGGTCTGGCGTGAACTCATGGAAAGACGGTTGCCGGCAGCCTGCTGCATGGTGGAAGTAGTAAACGGCGGCACCGGACGACGACGATACGGCTTCGACTCCATTGAAGCCACCGTAAACGGTGCTTGTTGCAAGGCCTTCGCCAGCGCGTTGGCTTGCGCCTCATCCAGCTGCACCACATTCTCTTTGGCACCAGCAGCGGTGAGCTCACCGGTCGAGGTGAAATCCTTCGACCCAGCCAGCCTGCGGCCTGCCAAAGACACCATACGCGAAGCGAAACTCACCTGCTCGCCTTGCGCGTCAGCGGCGGACAGCGTGGCGGTCACATCCCAATACGGCGAGCGCACAAACGCCATACGTTCCCGTTCGCGCTCCACAATCAGGCGCGTAGCCACCGACTGCACACGCCCTGCCGAAAGCCCAGGGCCCACTTTGCGCCACAGCACCGGGGAGAGCTCATAGCCATAGAGCCGGTCGAGCACGCGCCGTGTCTCCTGTGCCTCCACCATATCGGCATCCACGTCACGCGTATCGTTCAGCGAGGCTTTGATGGCTTCTGGGGTGATCTCGTGGAACACCATACGCTTCACCGGAACCTTGGGCTTGAGCGTTTGCACCAAATGCCACGCGATGGCTTCACCTTCGCGGTCCTCATCAGTGGCGAGGTACAGTTCGTCGGCGTCTTTGAGCGCGGTCTTCAGTTCGGCGACGGTTTTCTTCTTGTTTGCGCCGACAATATAGTACGGTTCAAACTTGTCGTTGACGTCCACGCCAAAGCGGCCGAACTTCTCTTTCTTGGCAGCCGGGACTTCGCTGGGCTGCGCCAAATCGCGGATATGACCGACCGACGCTTTGACGGTGTAGCCCTTACCGAGATACCCACCGATTTTCTTCGCCTTGGTGGGAGACTCGACAATGACAAGCTTGGTACCAGTCGCCATAACCACTCCTTAACAGTTACGCGGCAATGCGCCGCCAGTGCTCATACTAACCGCCCCCTCGGCACATTACGTACGATTTGGCGCGGCGCGCAGCCACAAAACGTTACCGTAACCCCGCAGCAGCCGGTGAAGCCACCGTGACTTCGGGGCCATCCCCCAGTTCAGGCAGCCCGGTTTCATGTGGAGCTGCACTGTGCGGCGGAGTCGGCGGAGCACCGATCAAGCCCAACCGAGTGAGCGGAGATGCGGTGACATGCCGCATGGCCAATACCAAGCCAAACGCGAGCGACGCCAAACCGATCACGCACACCACAGTCGCTGAGTAGGCCCCAGACTGCGCCCATTCGGCGCTCAAGTCAAGCCCCGGCGCAATATTCCACAGCACATACACGCCATATAGGCAGAACAGCACACCAAAGGTGATGAGCACGCTCGCAACAATTTGCACGCTTGCACTGGATTTACGTGCCTTGGGAGCGTCCATGCCCGAAGCGCGAGTAAAGGCGAGCGTCAGTAGGGCGATGCCCGTGCCTATGAGCACTGACATCACCACATCGGTGGGGCGGTGCCAGCGTTCCACCACCAGGGATAGCGCCACCATGACGGTATATGTGCCTCCGATGGCCGCTACCACTGCACGCCATGCCAGTGGCACCGCGAACAGCAGCACCAGACTTGCGCCCACGGCCAACATGGTATGCCCGGAAGGTGCTGTGTTGGAAGCGCTTGACATCTGGTGAATGAGGAAGGGACGGGGCAGCAACCGCTTCAGCCATGCCGCCGCATAGCACAGCCCGCCAAAGATGAGGCTCTGGCCGAGCAGCCACCACCGCTTACGTACCGCGATGACAATGAACGCGATCACGGCCATCGTGATGCTAATGGCTGGGATAACCACACGGATGGAGAGGAACGAGCATATGGAACGGAACCATCCCGGTACGCTGTCGCGAAGTCCGGTCCACACCATGTCGTCGTAGCTTTGGCCGATAGAAGTCTGCACGCCCAGCCAATACACGCCAGCAGCACCGGCGAAAAACAGTAGCGCCAAAACCACACACCAAGCCACAGCAGCAAGACGTGGCGCAGATGCAGCCAATCCTGCACCTTCGTTGTCTGCATCGCTCTTGGCCCCGCTGGCGAGCCTCTGAAGCCCTGCTGAGCCGGCACCGTGCTTGTTCACGTTGGAAAGGCCGTCGGCGCTTCCTAGACTATCGTTTACTCCAGCAACACCACTACCGCTCGCAGCAGGCTGCGCTGCGGCAGATTTTTTGTGCTTGCGCTTATTATGTTTGTTCTTACGTTTATGCGATTCGCGCTCTTCGGGTTCATCAGCCAGCAACGCCACACGGGCAGATGCCGCCTGTGGCATGCCACCGGTAGTGCCTTGGCTTGCACCATCCGTCGTGGCGTCGGTGCTTTGCTGCCCCGCCGCTGTTGCGTTAAGAGGTACGCTGAAGTCTGTCGATATCCAAGTAACGCTCTCATCAGTCGGTTTTTCATCCATCGGCTGCACGTCACCTACCCAGCCTGCAAGTTGACTCACCTCAGGCCACTGCGACGGCGAAGGAGCAGAAGTCTCCTCAGCAGGTGCTGGCTGTTCTGCAGCTGCCGTCTCTTCAACGGGCACTGCCTGTTCGGCGGACATTGCCTGTTCGGATTCAGAACGATAAGCTTCAAACTGCGAAGATGCTTCTTCGCCAAGTACATTACTCCCAGATACGCGTTCCGGGGTGTTGTTCGTTGCCAGTTCCACGGGCATGTCCCCGCCACGTTCCGGTGCTGCGGGTGCGCTCATTTCAGCATCACGCATCTCATCGCGCTCAATCCCCCAGTTGGTGTTGTCGGTGTTGTGCGTCTCGAAGTCTTCGCTCATACCCCAAACTGTATAGGGGGAGTATCGACACCACTAATTCTCTGTATGCTAGCCTCGCAACCGCTGTGCATCGCACGAAGATTGTTTTCCGCAGCAACTGCAAGCGTGCTGTCTCTGAAGGTGTCGGTGTTTGTGTTTGCGTTTGTGTTCACCGGCCATCCCCGGCCCAGCCGGCCAGTCCAACAATCCAACACCACCGCCAGTGTCGTATCACGCCCAAGACCCGACGTCGATCACCGCAACCAGCCAAGCAAAAACCACAGACCCCACAGACGATACCGGCCCAACCACCAACAGCCGCCAACACCATGAGCATGTCCGAATCCAAACCACTCTTGTTGGAATATGAAAAAGTGAGGGGCA